>NZ_HE978593.1:0-3111 GCF_000312025.1 Peptoniphilus timonensis JC401
AAGCCCACAAGGGTTCGAATCCCTTCCTCTCCGCCATTTTTAATCTGTGTTAACCACAGATTTTTTTATTGAAAATTACATAGGACCCATTAGCTCAGTCGGTAGAGCACTTGACTTTTAATCAAGGTGTCGCGCGTTCGAATCGCGCATGGGTCACCAAATCTGCTGTGAATTTATTTCACAGCTTTTTTATTTTTATTATATTTATTTATAAAGTATTACTTCTAGATTTATAGAAAATGATCTAAGCTTGAATAAAAGCTGTTTTATAAGAAAGAAATAAATAGAATAAGCATTTCATTAGATTATATATATGTTTTGTTTCATCAATTGAAATTCAAATGTAATTTAAAATAAATCAAAAATATATAAGTAATCTTTTAGAATTTTAAGTTTAGAAATTAATAAAAAATAGATCTTAATTTATTATGAGCATATTATGATTTGACTTATTTTAATTTATAAAATACAAAACTATAATTGAAATTTAAATATATTTTAATTTTTAAAAATATAAATAGCTTCAAAAAATTTCTCGAATTGATTTTATTTTTCAATTAGCTATGTTATAATAATTTTAGAAATGATAATCAAATTCAAATATTGATTTACATATAATTTTAGTAATTTAGAAATGAGTGATAGAATGATAAGTTTGTTAATGGCTCCCTTAAATGTTAATTTTAAGATTTTGAGAGTTAAAACTTTAAAAAATAGTGATATCACTGAATCTCACCTTGCAAATCTTGGTTTTGTCAAAGGTGCAGTGATAAAAGTAGTAAATGAAAATGATGGAAATTTAATTGTGTCAATAAAGGATGCCAGAGTGGCAATAGGAAAAGACATAGCTAAAAAGATTATGGTAGAGGAGATGTAAGAGTGCAAACTTTAAAAGATGCAGTTGTAGGTAAATATTATATTGTAAAAAAAATTAATGGAAAAGGACCCTTAAAGAGAAGAATTATGGATATGGGTATAACTAAAAATTCAGAAATTTACATAAGAAAAGTTGCACCTCTTGGTGATCCTATACAAATTAACATAAGAAATTATGAGTTAAGCTTGAGACGTCAAGATGCAGAATTAATTTCAATCGAAGAGAAAGAAAAGGAGGATTAATTTGGCAATTACTATAGCACTTGCCGGTAATCCCAACAGTGGTAAGTCCACGCTTTTCAACAGCTTGACAGGTTCTAACCAATATGTTGGAAATTGGCCTGGGGTAACTGTTGAACAGAAGACTGGTAAGTATAAAAAAGATAAAGAAGTTCATTTTACAGATTTACCTGGAATTTATTCCTTATCCCCATACACACTTGAAGAGGTAGTTTCTAGGGATTATCTTGTTAATGAAAGACCAGATGTAATTATTGATGTTGTAGATGCAACTAATATAGAAAGGAATTTGTTTTTAGCAACTCAGCTTATTGAACTTGGTATTCCACTAGTTATAGCTTTAAATATGATGGATGTTGTTAGAAAAATAATGACTTCATTGATATTAAAAAATTAGAAAAAGATCTTGGCTGCAAAATTGTTGAGATTTCTGCTCTTAAAAATGAAAACATTGATAAGTTAATTGATACTGCTAAGTCAGTGGCTGGTAAAAAAGCAACATTGTTTCATGAATTTGAAGAAGATGTAGAAAAATATATTAGAGAAATAGAAGATTTTTCTGTAATAAAGGACAGTCCAGCAAAGAGATGGCTTGCAGTTAAGTTCTTTGAAGAAGATGAAAAAATTATAGAAGAATATCCTCTCTACGGCAATGAAAGCAGAAGGCTTGAAGAAATAATAGAAGAAGCTGAAGAAAAATATGACGATGATGGAGAGGGAATCATCACAGACGGCAGGTACAACTTTGTTTCGAATGTTACAAAGGACGCTGTGAAAAAGGGAAGAAAGGGAATGACAACTTCTGACAAAATCGACAGAATTGTCACAAATAGATTCCTATCAATTCCAATTTTTGTCGGAGTTATAACTCTTGTATATATTATTGCAATTAATTTTGTAGGCGGTCCAGTGACTGACTGGGTAAATGAAGTCTTCTTCACAGAAATAATTGGAGAAAACTTCAGAGGATTTTTAGAAAATGCTGGTACATCAGAATTTTTAACATCGCTATTAGTTGATGGAATCATCGGTGGTGTTGGAGCTGTTCTTGGTTTCTTACCAGTAATTGCAGTCCTATTCCTATTCATTGCAATACTAGAAGATATTGGTTACATGTCAAGAATTGCCTTCATCTTAGACAGGATTTTTAGAAAATTTGGTTTATCTGGAAAATCTTTTATCCCAATTTTAATGGGAACAGGTTGTTCAGTTCCTGCCATCATGGGAACAAGGACAATTGAATCAGACAACGACAGAAGAATGACAATAATGACTGCCTCCTTCATGCCATGTGGTGCAAAGCTTGATATTATTGCCATGTTTGCAGCCTTTTTAGGTGGTAGCTGGTGGTATGCACCTATTTGGTACTTCGGAGGAATAATGGCAGTAGTTGTTTCAGGTATTATCCTCAAGAAGACAAAATACTTCTCAGGAGAGCCAGCACCTTTTGTAATGGAATTACCTGAATATCATGCCCCAAGTGCTAGAAATATTTTAAAAGCAACTTGGTTTAGGTGCAAAGCCTTTGTTGTTAAGGCAGGTACAGTGATTTTACTTGCAACAGTTGCAATATTCCTTTTAAAATCAATTTCTCTTGATGGACACTTTATGGACTTCAATGCAGATCCTGAAGATTCAATCCTTGCGGGAATTGGAAAAATTATTGCACCAATCTTTGCTCCTCTTGGATTTGGAGATTGGATGGCTAGTGTTGCTACAATCCTTGGTCTAGTTGCCAAAGAAATTGTAGTAGGAACTTATGGAGTTCTTGCAGGTATAGGAGAAGTTGGAGCAGAAGATTCCAGCATGGTAGCACTTGTGGCTTCTAAATTCTCTGCGGCATCAGCCTTTGCCTTTGTTTTCTTTAATCAGCTAACAATTCCTTGCTTCGCTGCAGTGGGAGCAATAAAAGAAGAAATGGGATCAAAGAAGTGGTTTGGACTAGCAATTGGTTACCAATTACTTTTCTCTTACACAGTTGCCTTTATGATTTAT
>NZ_HE978593.1:3561-33660 GCF_000312025.1 Peptoniphilus timonensis JC401
CTCTTACACAGTTGCCTTTATGATTTATCAATTTGGAAGAATTATAGAAGGTGGATCATTTAATATAATGACAGGACTTGCAGTAGTAGTATTATTTATCTACGGATACTTCCTATTTAGGAAGGACAGGTCAAAGCTTGAAGAGAGAAAAATTTCAAGTCATGGAAAAGACGAGGTGGTAAAGTATGAATCCAATTAATCTAATAGTTGCTTTAGTGATAATTATTGCAATTGTCCTAGCAGGAAAAAGAGTTTTTAGTAAAAAAGACGGATGTGGATGTGGATGCGAATCATGCCACAGTTCATGTTCCGCAAAAGAATTTCAAAAATAAATATGAAGAATACTTCCTCGGAGGTATTCTTTTTTTTGTATTTTAAAGTAGAAAATTTAATTTGCTACAGAAAAGTTTTGGATTTTTAAAAATCAATTTTACATTGTAAGAAATGAGAAAATAAAGACTAAAAGGTCAATTATTATTAAAAACTAATAAAAGTCTTCTGCCACATTGCAAAAATAATTTTCAAAATATGGAATGTGAAAAAAATGTGAAATCTTTAAATCTGTTACAAATCCCTTGAATTAGAAATAAAAAGTAATATAATGAGTATTGCGCAAGGTAATGAAAAGAGTGGTGATAATTTTGAAAGAAAGCATAGATAGTATTTTAGCAATAGATAAGAAGACTAGAGAACTTGTCGAAGATACTGATAAAGAAATTGAAAAAATAAAAAAGATTTGCGAGAAAAGCTTACAGATCTTGAAAATGAATCAATAGAAAAATCAAAGCTATTGGGAAAAGAAAAATCTGATGAGATTTTAGAAGAGTTTCAACAAAAGGCTGATGATTTGAGAAAAGAAAATCAGGAAAATCTTCGTGAAATTGAAGAATATTATAACGAAAATTCTGATGAGCTTATAAAAAATGCCTTTGATATGTTGATGGGAAGGGAATCTAATGTTTGAAAGTCTAAAGGCTTTAAATGCTAAGATTTTAAAAATGTATTCTGACTTCTTGGTCTACGATGATTTTGTAAAGATGGCAGAAGGTGACAGCGTAAGGTATTGTCTTTCCTATTTAAAAGAGAAAAAATTTAAAGATATAGATTCTTTTTCTGATATATATGAAATTGAAGCCTTCTTGGAAAATTATAGGAGAGGACAAATTAAAAAGCTTCAAGGTTTTTTGCCAGGGAAATATACAGATTTTTTGAAGGCATATCTAGAAAGAGAAAATGTTGAAAAAATTGTCAAAATTTTGAGATCTCTAAGGATGAACAAGGAGCCAAGAGTCGAGAATTTAATAATTGGCGGAAAAAGTATTTCTTTTAAGGAAGAAAGCTTTGAATCTTTTATAGAAAATTTAAAGGATACTTCCTATTATGAGTATTTAAAAAATTATAAATCCTCAAGGGAGGAAGATGCCCTCTTTTCTATTGAAATGAATCTTGATAAATTTTATTATAGAAATTTAGTGGATTCTATTAAATCTCTTCCCAAAAGAGATATTGATGAGTTTAAAAAAATATTTGGTGTAAGGATAGATTTATTAAATATTATATGGATTTATAGGGCTAAAAAATATTATAATATTTCGCCGGAAGAAATTTTTAATTTTACTATTTTTGGCGGCAATTATACTTCAGAAAAACTTCTTCATCTTTCTTATTTAGAGGAAGAAGAGTTTGAAGAAGAAATTAAGAAGTCCAAATATTCTGTTCTTTTTGCAGACGGAAGAGTAATAAGAACTGGTAGAACATCTAAAAAATTAATGTATTCAATTGCAAATAAAAATTTTAGAAGAACTGATGGAATTGGTAAATTTATGAGCTTTTTAGTTCTTCTTGATTCAGAACTTGCAAATATTGATAGAATTTTAGAGGCTACTAGGTTTGGTCTAAGTAAAGAAGAAAAATTAAAGTATATGATTGTTGATAGAAAGGAAAGTGAAGAAGTTGGCCGTTGAAAAAATGAAGGTCGCTAATATAATGGGCGATATTCAGGATATGGATTCCATCATTTTGGATATTTTAAATTTGAAATGTATGCAATTTATGTCGGCTGAAGCAAATGTTGCAGAAAATCAATTTGTCTTCAGTCTAGATGATGAAAAAAATCTGGAAAGAAATCTTGAGCTTAATTATATTGAGCCTATTGAAGAAGATGAGTCTCATAAGGTCAGTGCTAAAAAAGCTACAGAAATTATGAAATTCTTGGGCATTGATAAGATTGAAGACAAATATTTTGAACAAATTGATGTAAATGAAAATGTTGATTCCTTTGTAAAAAATATTAGTAAAAAATAGATGAGTATGAAAAAACTAAGGAAAATATAAAAATTTTAGATACTCTAAAGGAAAACTATGAACTTTTTAAAAATGTTGATATTGATTTAAAGGATATCGCTGACTTAAAATATTTTAATACAAGATTTGGTTTCTTGGATAAGGATGCAAGAGCTAGGTTAAAGAAAAACTACGGCAATATTCTCGCTATGATTTATCACACAGGTACTGTTGATAATAGGGAACTTTTCCTTGTAATTTATCCAAGAGAAACAGAAAAGGATATTGATAGGTTATTAAACAGCCTTAACTTTACAGAAATTGATCTTCTTGGAGAAAATGTAGAGGGTACTGCCAGCTTGATTTTCAGAAATCTTGAAGAAGAAGAAGAAAATGTTAAGAGAAAGATTTTTGAAATTGAAGAATATAATAAAAATCTTCTCGAAAGTAGAAGTGAAGAGTTAAAGACAACTCTTGCTCATATGCTTAGCTATGAAGAAATTGAAAAAGCAAAGAAATACATGCTTAGGTCAAATAAGTATTTTTATCTATCAGCTTGGATAGGGGTTTCTGATATTAAGAAATTAGAGGAAAAATTATCAAAATATAAAGATATAGATATTGAATATTCTGACCCTAAGAGTGGAAGCAAGAAAACACCTACAAAGCTTAAAAATGCAAATTTTTTCAAGCCCTTTGAGCTACTAATAAATATGTATGGTACTCCTAATTATGGAGAGTTTGATCCAACTGTAATTTTTGGAATTACCTACATGATTCTTTTTGGTGCGATGTTTGGCGATTTGGGTCAAGGGGCTGTTTTTGCAATTGCCGGACTAATGCTAAATAAGAAAAATAAGGATTTTGGAGGACTGTTACTAAGAATGGGAGCATCCTCAATGTTTTTCGGTCTAATGTATGGATCAGTGTTTGGAATAGAAGAGATTATACCAGCTATTTGGTTTAGACCTTTTGAAAATATAAATGACACACTAGTAACAGCTATATACTTCGGTATCATTTTACTTACCATAGCCTATGGCATTGGTATTTATAATAGATTAAAAAGTGGTAGACCTGATGAAGCCTTTTTTGATAAAGAAGGTGTCTTGGGAGTCTTAATTTTTGTAGCAATGATAAATATTGGTATTTCTGTAATGGGAGGAAGTTCTCCTATTCCTATGAATATTGCTGTGGGAATTTTAGTTGGAAGTCTAATAATTATGCTACTAAAAAGACCTATCCTCAAACTTTTATTTAAAGTTGAGCCAGAAGAGTCAGCAGCAGATTATTATATAGAGTCCTCCTTTGGATTATTGGAAGCTCTTTTATCTACTATGAGTTCCATTATTTCTTTTATAAGGGTTGGTGCCTTTGCTATAAACCACGTTGGTTTATTCTTGGCATTTAAAACTTTAGGAGAAATGTTAGGATCAAGGGGAGGAAATATTGCGGTCTTAATTTTCGGCAATATCTTAATCCTTGCACTTGAAGGTCTTATTGTATTTATTCAATCTCTTAGACTTGAGTATTATGAAATGTTTAGTAAGTATTATAGTGGTGACGGCGTAATTTTTAAAGCCGACAAAATTTATTAATAAGGAGTTTAATAATGGAAAAGATTATTATTTTATCAGTTTTGACAGTATTTTCTATGGTAGTTTCAGGTTTTTATTTTATCTATAAGGGAACAGACAAAAACAGAAAGTTTGCTCGTGCCTTTATGAAAGTAAATCTATTTGTTTTTGCACCAGTTTTTGTATTTGGTCTAATTTCACTAGTTCCTCAAATGGCATCAGCTGCAGCAGCTGCTCCAGCATCTGGAAATGGTCTTGGATTTTTAGCAGCAGGTCTTTCAACAGGTCTTGCTTCACTTGGTGCTGGTGTTGCCGTTTCTAATGTAGGTTCTGCAGCAATTGGAGCTGTATCAGAAGATCCTAACATTCTTGGTAAGTCAATGATTTATCTAGGACTTGCAGAAGGTATTGCTATTTATGGTCTTATCATTTCAATTATGATTCTTGGAAGACTATAATGAGATCAATTCTTTTAACATCAAATGACGATATTATTAACGGCCTTCGCCTTGCAGGTGTAAGGTCTGTTAAATGTAATAACAGATCTGAACTTTTAAAAAATTTTAAATTATATACAAAATCTGAGGATATTGGAATAATTATTCTAACTTACTCTTCTTTTAAGGAAATAAAAGAAGAAGTACTAGATTTCAAATTATCTGGTAAATTGCCTTTAGTTGTAACTATTCCAGACCTTGACGGAAAAATGGAAGATGATTTTATTTTAAAATATATAAGAGAATCTGTTGGTGTGAAAGCTGTAGGTGATTAAATGATTTTACTTGAAAACAAAATTGCCATATTCAACAAAATTGTTTTTCTAAAGCAAAAAGAAGAGTGTGAAAAGAGAATAGCAGAAGAAAAAGAAAAGGCAGAAAAAATTCTAGCTGACAAGATAAAGTCACTTGAAGAAGATGAGAAAGCCTTTGTAGATAGAAGAGTTAATCTAGCTAAAAGAAGAGGATATGAACTTATTGCTTCTGTTGAAGAACAAAAGAGAGTTCTCTTCTTAGAAGAAGATGAAAAACTTTTAAATGAACTTTTAGAAACTCTTTCAGAAAAGCTCTTGAAGTTTACAAAGACAGAGGAATATGTACAAAAAGAAGTTGATAGCTTTAGGGATATATTAGATGAGATAGAAGAAAAGAGCATCTATCTTTATGTGAAAAATGATGAAAAGAAAGAATTAATTAAAAGGTTTAAGGAAATTGCAAAGGAAAAGGGCGTAGAGCTTAAAATTGATGAATTATTTGAATATCATATTGGAGGCTTTATAGTTTCAGATATTGATAAGACATATAACATCAACCTTTCTTTAAAGAATAAACTTGACGATATGAAATATGAAATTGGATCAATGCTACATGAAAAATTAAAGGAAAGGGGTGAAGTCATTGGAAAGAGCAACAATTAAATCAGTTGACGGACCAGTTGTAATTGGCAAAAACATGGCTGATTACAAAATTAGAGAAATGGTACTAGTTGGTGAACAAAAATTAATTGGTGAAGTTATATCTATTGATGGAGACCTTGGAACAGTCCAAGTTTATGAAGAAACTGAAGGTCTAAGACGAGATGAAGATATTATTTCTACTGGAGCACCTCTTTCTGTAAAACTTGGTCCAGGAATGATTAGAGGAATTTTTGATGGTATTGAAAGACCTCTTGAATCTATAAAAAAAGAACACGGCTCCTTTATGCCAGAAGGTATAGGGCTTATTTCTCTAGATGAAGAAAAACTTTGGGATGTAACTTTTAAAGTAAATCTTCACGATAAAGTCCATGGTGGACAAATTTTTGCAGAAGTTCCTGAAACAGATATCATAAAGCACAGACTTATGATACCACCTGAAGTAAGTGGTGAGGTTGTAGAAATTTTAGATAATGGAAAATACAATATTGAAACTGTACTTTTAAAGGTAAAAGATGAGTTTGGAAAAATTAATGAAATAAAGATGTATCAAAATTGGCCAGTAAGAATTCCTAGACCTGTAAAGGAAAGACTTCCTATTGATAAACTTCTTGTAACTGGTCAAAGAGTTTTTGATGTATTTTTCCCAATAGCAAAGGGTGGTACCACTGCAGTTCCAGGTGGATTTGGTACAGGAAAGACAATGACACAACACCAAATTGCAAAATATTGTGATGCCGATATTATTATCTATATTGGTTGTGGCGAACGTGGTAATGAAATGACAGAAGTTTTGGAAGATTTTCCAAAGCTAATTGACCCTAACACAGGCAAGGCTCTTATGGATAGGACAATTCTTATTGCCAACACATCAAACATGCCAGTTGCTGCTCGTGAAGCATCAATTTATACTGGTGTAACTATGGCAGAATACTTTAGGGATATGGGATATCACGTTGCCCTAATGGGTGACTCCACTTCTCGTTGGGCAGAAGCTCTTCGTGAAATTTCTGGTCGTCTTGAAGAAATGCCCGCTGAAGAAGGATATCCTGCTTATCTTCCATCAAGAATTGCTGGTTTTTATGAAAGGGCTGGTTATGTAAATACTCTTTCAGATAAAGAAGGTTCTGTAACATTAATTGGTGCAGTTTCACCAGCAGGTGGAGATTTCTCTGAACCAGTTACTGAAAATACAAAGAGGTTTGTCAATGTATTTTTGGCACTTGATAAGGAACTAGCTTATTCAAGACACTATCCTGCGATCAATTGGATGAATTCATATTCTGGTTATATTCCACTTCTTAAAAATTATTATGACATGAGACTTGATGGAGATTTACCAGATCTTAGAATTAAATATTTGGACTTACTTCACAAGGAAGCCAAGTTAAATGAAATTGTAATGCTAGTTGGTGAAGATGTTCTTCCAGATGATGAAAGACTAGTTCTTGAAATTTGTCGTGTCGTAAAGGTTGGCTTCTTGCAACAAAATGCTTTTAACCCAATTGACACTTTTGTGCCCCTTGAAAAACAATTTGAAATGTTAAAGACAATTGACAATCTTTATGAAAAGGGAAAGGAAGCTTTAAAACTTAAAATTCCTATTTCTGTAATTAAAAATGACAAACTTTATGGAAAAGTAATTAACATGAAGTACGATATAGAAAACGAAAACTTAAAGAAATTTGTAAGCTTGAACAATGAAATTAATGACTTCTATGTAGAGCTTGCCTCAACTTATGGTGATGTAGAATGAAAAAAGAATATTTAACACTTGATAGAATTGAAGGATCTCTTCTAGAACTTTCAAATCTTCACAGAGTTAGCTATGGTGAAGTTGTAAAAATTATATCTAAGGATGGCAAGAGATCAGAAATTGGTCAAGTAATAAAAATCGATGAAGACAGAGCAATTGTCCAAGTATTTGGCAACAACTTAGGTGTTTCAACAAAAAACACTAAGGTAGAATTTTCTGCCCATCCTTTTGAAATACCTCTTTCTTCAGATATTTTAGGAAGAGTTTTTAATGGAACAGCAGTCCCAATAGATAAGGGTGGCGCAATTTACTCTAAGGATGTTTATAACATAAATGGTAGGCCAATAAACCCATCAGCGAGAGAATATCCAAGAAACTTTATACAAACAGGAATCTCATCTATTGATGGACTTATGACTTTAATTAGGGGACAAAAACTTCCTATTTTTTCTGGGTCAGGTCTTCCTCACAACGAAGTTGCTGCTCAAATTGTTAGACAAGCTAAGATTGCAGAAGAAGGCGGAGATAATAATTTTGCCATTGTCTTTGCAGCAATTGGTGTAAAACACGATGAAGCTGACTTCTTTAGAGAAAGTTTCAAAAACTCTGGAGTAATTGACAAGGTAGTAATGTATATAAATTATGCAGATGATCCAATTATGGAAAGATTAATTGCACCTAAATGTGCTCTTACTGCAGCAGAATATCTTGCCTTCGAAAAAAATATGCAAGTTCTTGTAATTATGACTGATATTACATCTTATGCAGAAGCTCTAAGAGAAGTTTCATCTTCAAGAGAAGAAGTTCCTTCAAGAAAGGGCTATCCAGGACACTTGTATTCAGATTTAGCAGCTCTTTATGAAAGAGCAGGTATGATTAAAGACAGTGACGGTTCCGTTACACTTATACCAATTTTAACAATGCCTAATGATGATATCACTCACCCAATTCCTGACCTTACAGGTTATATTACAGAAGGTCAAATAGTAATAAGTCGTGATCTTTTCTCAAAGGGAGTTTATCCTCCAATTGATGTATTGCCATCTCTATCAAGACTTATGAAGGACGGTATTGGTGAAGGTTATACTAGAGAAGATCATCCAGATTTGTCCTCACAATTATTTGCATCTTATTCCAAGGTTCAAGAAACAAGAGCACTTGCGCAAATTATTGGTGAAGATGATATTTCTGAAGATGAAAAATTAATTTTAAAATTTGGTAACGAATTTGAAAATAGATTTTTGACACAAGATCAAAATGAAAATAGAGATATAGAGGAAACCCTAAATTTAGGTTGGGAATTATTAAAGATTCTTCCAGCTGAAATGATAGATAGAATTGATCCTAAGTTAAAAGAAAAATATTTAGGTGATGAGAATGGCGATTAAAGTCACACCTACTAAGGCTAATTTAATTGCATCAAAAAATGCACTAGTTCTTGCTGAAAAGGGCTATGATCTTCTCGATAAAAAGAGAACAGTTCTTATAAAAGAAATGATGGACTTAAATAAAAATGCAAAGGTCTTACAAGATGAAATCGAAGAAAAATTTGATAAATCTTATTCTGAACTTGTAATGGCAACTATTTCTATGGGGTCTCTATCCCTTAAAGACATGGGTGAAGATGCTCCTGATGAAAAGGAATATGAAATTATTTCACGTTCTGTAATGGGTCTTGAGCTTCCAAAGGTAAAATACGAAAAGCCTGATGTAAGAGCTGATTATTCTCTGCACAAATCAAATGCAGCCTTTGATAGGGCGAAAATTAATATTTCAGAAATACTTCCTGTAATTTATGAACTTGCAGAGATAGAAACTTCTGTATTTAGACTTGCAAATGAAATAAAAAAGACTGCAAAAAGAGCCAACGCTCTCGACAAAATTCAAATTCCTAAGTATAAACACATTATTAGGGAAATTGAAGATATATTGGCTGAAAAGGAAAGAGAAGACTTCTTTAGACTTAAAAAAGTTAAGAACAAAAAGAATAAAAAGAATAATAAGAATAATAAATAAATTTTAAATAATTTAATAATTGTTTGAACAAAAAATATCCCAAGTTGAAAATAAATCAGCTTGGGATTTTTTATTATATTTAATTTTACAATAAATTTTATCAACTTACTGGGAAGAAAATATTAATTATTTGTGGCAAGAATACCATTAACACAGTTGCAGTTGGTTGTGTAGCTGCATAGAATGATGAAACCTTATCATCTCCATTAGTAACTTGGAGTAATGCTCCCAGTGATGGTGCTGAAGTCATAGAACCTGTTGTAGCTCCTAGGGCTGCAAAAAGTGGAAGCTTGAAAACTTTGTAGGAAATGAAAAAGGAAATTAGAGCAGGAACAAGTGTTAAAATAACTCCCGCAAAAAATAATTTTATTCCATATTGACTTACAACTTCTACAAAGCCTGTTCCAGCACTCACTCCTGATTCCAATAAGAAGAAGGCAAGTCCAAGGTCACGAACAAGGGAAAGTCTTTCCTTAGAAACTTCAAGGTTGATTCTTCCAATTCTTCCGTAGTGACCTAATACAAGACCTGCAATAAGAGATCCTCCACCGGCACCAAGAGAAAGATTAACATTTCCAATAGGAATTTTAATTGAACCAAGTAAAATCCCAAGAGTGGATGCAAGAGCAATGGCAAATAAACCATTTTTTTCTAAATCAATGAGTGGACCTACATCTTTTTTATCTAAAGCATTTTCACTTTTTGGTAGGATTAATTTATTATTTTCTTCATCAACATCTACCTTTAAAATTTTTGGAACTACTTGAACTATTAAAACAACACCTACAACTCCAAAAGCATAGGCAATACCGTAGCCAACTCCTGGCAAGTTTGAACTTGTAAGACTCTTAACAGTTCCTAGCATTGATGTTGAAGTCATGGCTCCAGTTGCAAGTCCCATAGAAAGAGATAGCTCAATGTTAAAGATCTTGGAAATTAAGACAATCAAGGCTCCACCAACTGCAGTTGTTAGAAAAGAAATTGCCAAAAAAGAAATTCCATTTTTCTTTATATTTGCTATAAAACTAGGCCCTGCCATTAGACCAATAGGCGCAAGGAAAAGCACTAGACCAATTTTTGCCAAAAATTTTGGAACTTCAAACCCAAAATGACCAAAGAAGAGGGCGACAATTAAAATTGCCGATGCACCAAACTTTAGTCCGAAAAAGTTAATATGACCAAGGGCATATCCCAAGACCATTATCAAAAAAATTATTAATAATTCCTTCATAAATACCTCCTTAGAGTAACTAATATTAACATTAGAGTAATTAATAGTAACATTATAAAGATAGTATGTAAAGTGTTTCGGTATAATTAAAGTACAAAATTACACATAGTAAAGAAAAGTTCTTTATCAATTTAAATGATTATTTCAATTTTTCATTCATAAGAATAAATTCTAGCTTATTAAATTTTTTATAAAAAATAAAAATTATTCTTGCAAATTTCGAATGGCTTGTATATAATTACTATTGTATTAAGGAACTGATACAAATATACAAAAATAGTTCTTCTTACATAGAATTAATTTTTATATGAAGGGGAGGTTAATATGGAATTTGATAATAACAGACCTATCTATATACAGCTTCTTGAAGACTTTAAATTAAAAATTTCAAGTGGAGAGTGGAAAAGTGGCGAAAAGATGGATACAGTGAGAAATCTTGCAAAAATTTATGGTGTAAATCCCAACACTGTCCAGAGAGCACTCCAAGAACTTGAAAGAGAAGGTCTAGCCAAATCCAATAGAACTAGTGGAAGATTTATAACTGATGATGAAAAATTAATTGAGGATATGGCAAAGAATGCCTTTTATAGGTCTTGTGACGATTTAATTGCTGTTGCAAAAGATCTCAGTATAACAAAAATAAAATCAATTAAACTTTTAGATGAGTATTGGAGGGAATCATGAGCAAATTAGAGATTAAAAACTTAAATATGGGATACAAAAATAAGGTCCTTGATAACTTGAATTTGGAACTTGAGAAGGGACAAATTGTGGGACTAGTTGGACCTAATGGTGCAGGAAAATCAACACTACTTAGAATACTTGCAGGTTTAGAAAAAACTTATTCTGGAAGCGTAATAATAGACGGCGAAGAAATTTCATACAAAACTGCAGATATTATTTCTTATCAACCAGACAAATTTGCTCTAAGCAATAAACTTTCTGTAAAAGAAGTTGTAAGGACTTATAAAGCTTTCTTTAAAGATTTTGATGAAGAAAAATTTTATAGAATTTATAAAGAATTTAAGTTGCCAGAAAAAGCAAAGGTTAGGGAGATGAGTAAGGGTATGAGAGAAAAGATGCAAATTGCCCTAAGTCTTTCTAGAAAAGCTGAAATATTTCTTCTAGATGAACCAATTTCTGGAGTTGATCCTTCAGCAAGAAAAGCTATAATAGAAACTATTTTAAATAATTTTGAAGAAGATTCTTTGATTATTTTATCAACTCATCTTATAAATCAAATTGAACCTCTTCTTGACAGGGTTTTATTCCTATCTGATGGAAAAATTACAGTCAATAAAACAATTGATGAAATAAGAAGCGAAGAAAATATGAGTATAGAAGATTACTTTACGGAGGTATTTTAATGGGAAAATTACTTGGACATCAAATAAGAAATCACTTTAAGTATAATTGGTTTATTCCAGTTTTACCTGTCGCCTTAATTATATTTGGAATAATTTTTTCCAATATTAACCATTCTATAGGTGTTAATACTGTTGTTATTGGTATGATGGCATTGGTTTTTGGATACATTGCAGCAGCTATAACAGTTATAGTTGGTGACTATAACATGTTTTTTGGAGACAGCTCACTTTTTTATGAGTCAGTACCAATTAGTCCCTCAGCAAAAACTTTTTCTAGACTTTTATATTATTTTGTAATGTTTATATTATATTCTTTATACGTGGGAATAATATTTTTCTTATTTGCTACACTGCCAGCTGTTGGTGACGGAGGCGTGGTAAATATAACTTGGGAAAATATTATGGATATACTTAACCAAGTTGGAGCTAAAAATATTTTAATAGGAATATCTTGGATTTTAGTTTTCTTATTTAATAATATTGCAAGAATTATTTTCGCCATAAGTTTTGGTGGTGGCAAAAAGTTAAGAAGATTTGGATTTGGAGGTCCTGTCCTTAGCTATATACTACTTGGATTTATTGAAAGTTTTATAGTCTATATCTTGGATCAATTTAATATATTCACAAATATGGAACTTTATTTAAATAATGGAGATGTCTTTATTAACAGTAAAGGCGTAGCTTTTATATTCATAATGATAGTTGAAACGGTTTTATTTCTTTTCGGAGTTTATTACATTCATAAAAATAGAATTTCTGTAAATTAAAAAATTAATAAGAAAAAAATTAGCTCATGGGGAAAATCCATGAGCTTTCTTTATTTAAAACTAAGTTATAATTTAATTAGATAAAAGTAAAAGGAGAATATTAATGATAAAGGCTATACTTTTTGATAAGGACGGAACTCTTCTCAAATTTACAAGGGCTTGGGTAGATTCTATTATAGAATTTTTGGAAGAAAAAACCATAGATGAAGATAAGAAGAAAAAACTATTTAAGGAAATTGGCATAAGAGAAGACGGTAGGGTAGAGGAAAATTCTATTCTTTCATCGGAAACGGCAATGGATTTGGCAATAATATTTTCAGAGTTTTTAGATGAAGATGTTTTGGATATTTACAGTGAATTAGATGATCATCTCTTAAATTATTTAAAAGAAAATCCAAATTTTATTGTAGAAACTTGTGATCTCGATTTTCTTTTTGAAAATCTAAAGAAAAGAGGAATAATTATTGGGATTTTTACATCTGATAATTATAGGCAGGCAAAATTTTCTATGGAGCATTTGAAACTTGATTCTTATATAGATTTTTATGCTGCAGCTGATATTTATAAAAAGAAACCTGATACAGAAAGTCTTGAAATATTTAAAAATAAATATTCTCTTGATGATGGGGAAATTATAGTAGTTGGGGATTCAAAAGTAGATATGATATTTGGCAAGGACATTTTAAAAGTTGGAGTCCTTTGTGGAACTGGATCAAGAGAAATGCTTGAAGTTTACACAGATAAAATCATAAAAGATCCCAGCGAGGTCTTGCAATTTTTAGATTAGTTTCATTTGATAAAAATAGAAAAGAGTCCAAGGATAAACTTGGACAAAAAAATAAGGGCTCTTTGAGCCCTTAAAATATTTAAAATTATTCTTCTTCTTTTTCTTCTTCTTCAGTTTCAGAAACAGTAGGAACTTCTGCAGAAGCTTCTTCTGCATCTTCTTCTGGTTCTTCTTCTTCAGTTGGTTCAACAAGAGTTGCAACTGTTTCATCAGCATCAAGTTCAATCTTGATGTTTTCGTCGCCATAAATGTCTAAGTCAGCAACAGTCTTAGCGTCGCCAATTTGCATTTCAACAACATTTACAACAGCTTCTGATGGAAGATATTTTGGAAGACAGATTACTTCTATTTCGTTTAATACTTGGATTAATGAAGAAGGTTGAACTCTGATTTCATCTCTACCTTCAAGAACAACTGGTACTTCAACAGTGATTTCAGTGTTCATATCAATTTCATAAAGGTCAAAGTGAACCATTGAATTTTTAATGTGGTGCATTTGAACTTCTTTGAAAAGAACAGATACTGTTTGGCCATCAACTTCGATTTCAAAAATATTTGAATATCCTTCTTCGCTGTAAGCTTTTAATAAATCTTTTTCAAGACCGCTTACCATTTTTGCTTCTTTGCCCTTTGAGTAAAGAACTCCAGGAATTTCACCATTAGCTCTAAGTTTATCTACCTTGTTTTTACCCTTAGCATCTCTTTTGTTTAAAACTAATTTCATATATACCTCCAAAAATTATTTTATAATACCTGAACCAAGACAAACATCGCCTTGATAAAAAACACAGACTTGACCAGGTGTAACACCTTTAAGTGGTTTTTTCAGTTTAACAACATATTTATCATTTTGTTTTTCTAGTGTGGCATCCATATCACTTGCCCTATATCTTATTTTAACAGATAAATCGAGGGGAAGAGAAGGATTTTCTGTAATCCAAAAAATATCTTCAACTTCAAACTCATCTTTATAAAGAACGGGGTTATTAATACCTTGTGCCACAATTAAAAGATTATTTTTTAAATCCTTATCGGCAACGAAGAAGGGTTCTCCACTTCCAACGCCACCAATTCCTATTCCACGTCTTTGACCAATTGTGTAGTGCATAAGACCAGAATGTTCTCCCAATACATTGCCCTTTTCGTCCACAATTTTACCGGGCTTTGTAAACAAGAATTGATCTAAAAACTCGTTGAAATCTCTTTCGCCAATGAAACAAATTCCAGTAGAATCCTTCTTAGAAGCAGTAGAGAGTTCATACTTTTCTGCGATGTGCCTTACTTCATCCTTAGTCAAATCACCAACAGGAAAAATAGTTTTTTCAAGTGCTTCTGACTTAACTCTTGATAAAAAGTAGGATTGGTCCTTGTTATTGTCTAAGCCTTTTAAGAGGTAAGTCTTGCCATCAACTTTTTTAGTCCTGGCATAGTGACCCATAGCAATATAATCAGCATCAAAATCCATTGCATAGTCAAGGAAGGCCTTGAATTTTATTTCAGTATTGCACATGACATCTGGATTTGGAGTTCTGCCTTTTTTATACTCACTTAGGAAGTAGGAAAAGACTCTATCCCTATATTCTTTTTCAAAGTTGACTGTAAAATATTTTATGTCAAGTTGAGAGCATACAGAGACTACATCAATATAATCTTCTCTAGCTGTGCACATGCCATCATCTTCTGCCCAATTTCTCATAAAAACTGCTGTAACATCATAACCAGCTTCTTTTAAAAGAATTGCAGAAACAGATGAATCCACACCGCCACTCATTCCAAGAATGACTTTTTTCTTTTTTTGCATCAATACCTCCAATCCACTCAATAACAATTCATTATTATACAATATTTGCTATAAAAAATCTACCTTTATTTCAGAAAATACAAGTTTAAGAGGACTTTTAATAGAAAAATAAAAATTTTAAAAATATAAATTTTATTCTTTAAATTTTATTGTAGCCTTTTTATAAAAATATAAAAAAATTTAGAATAAAAATTAAAATTTATGGAGAAAATTTATTGACAAAGTTTTTTTTATGGAGTAAAATTATAGATTTATTTGACACAAGAGACTTTATAATGTATAATGAATTAATACTAAAAGCTCTGGAAGGAATGGGTACGTAATGAATCAAATGCAAATCATAAAGAAAGAACTTGAAAACCACATAGGAAAGAAAGTTATAGTAAGAGCCAACAAAGGCAGAAAAAAGATTGTGACTAGAAAGGGAATTCTTAAAGCGACTTACCCAAGTCTTTTTGTACTTGAGGTTTTTAACGGAGAAGAAATCGTAACAGCAAGTTATACTTATTCTGACGTTTTGACATCAACAGTTCAAGTTACAGTTTTAGATGAAGATGTAACTTATAAAGATGCAAAAATGATATCTTAAAATCTTATAAAGTTAGATTTGTGGCAGGTGTTTTGTTGACACCTGTTTTTTATTGGAAAAATAAATTTATTTAAGTAAGATTTTTTAGAATACAGAGAAAAAATGCAGTATAAAAAATACCAGAGAAAATATAAATTCTCTCTGGTATAAAGTCCAACTTAATGGGGTCACCACAATGGGTGACTTTAATTTTATTATTCATTTGCAAAGTTATCAAAGTAACCTTGGATATATACTACTGGAGTACCCTTGTCTCCAGAACCACTTGTAAGGTCACATAAACTTCCAATTAGGTCTGTAATTCTTCTTGGAGTAGTGCCAAGAGTTTCATCTTTACCAACTAAATCCTTATTTTTGTGAGAAATTCTTTCTTTCATTGCAGCAGTTGCGTGTTCTGCGTCCATATCCTTTAAGTCAGTATCTGCAATGTATTTTATTTTAATTTCACTTGGTGTACCAGCAAGTCCCTTAGTGTGTGCAGGAGATACTACTGGGTCAGCAAGTTCCCAAATTTTCCCAACTGGATCTTTGAAAGCACCGTCTCCGTAAATCATTACTTCAACTTCTTTATTGTATTTGTCGATTAATTTCTTTTGAACTTCATTTACAAAAGTTTCTCCATCTCTTGGGAATAGTTTTAATCTTGTATCAGATGCGAAGTTAGATCCAAGTAGACCAAATTCTTCATTGTAACCACTTCCATTTATGGATTCATTTAATATATCATCAAGACCAAGAACGACTTTTGCTCCTTCATCTTTTAAGAGTCTTTTTATAGAAAATCTTGTGTGAGTTGATCCAATAAGAACTTCATCTGTATAGTTTAGTATAGTCTTAGGATCATTTGAGAAGTGGATTTCACAATTTCCACCACAAATTTCTTTGTAAAGTCTTACATAATCAATTCCAGTAAATTCGTGTTTAACTTCTTCACCGAAAATTCTTCTGTAGTCTTTTTCTTCTAGAACATCTGTGAAAGGGTTGATCTTAGCATCATAAAGAAGGCTTTGATCCATTAGAGAGTTTCCAACTTCATCAGAAGGGTAGGAGAAGAGAAAATGTACTTTTTTACCTGATTTTGCAATTCCTCTTAGGATTGTTGAAAATCTGTTACGGCTAAGAATTGGGAATACTATTCCAATTTCTTTGTCGTATTTTCTATTAATATCTTCTGCTATATCATCAATAGTTGCATAATTATTTTGAGCTCTTGCAACTAAAGATTCTGTTACTGCAACAATATCTTTATCTCTAACAGAAATATTTTCTGATTCAAGAGCTTTTCCTAGGGAATCAACGACAATGTCTACTAAATTGTCTCCACTTTTTACAATAGGTGTACGGATTCCACGTACTACTGTACCAATGTATCTTTGCATAATTCCTCCTACATTTAAATAAATTACTTTTTTACTTCAAAATTATACACGAACTTATGTGAAAAGTAAAATATATTTTTAAAAAATTTTATATTTTCCCAATTACTTCTTAAAAATATTACTGTTTTTAGGGATTTATTGATAAAATTAATAAAATAACTGTACATTTGTAACCACTTTGTAATATAATTAATAAAGATTATAGAAAGGTGTTTTTATGATAAAGTTTGAAAATGTATACAAGGAATACAACAACGGCGTTGCTGCACTTTCAAATATAAATATTGAAGTGCCTCGTGGTGATTTTGTTTTCTTGGTTGGCCCTTCAGGTGCCGGCAAATCCACTATGATTAAACTTCTCATAAGAGAGGAGAAGGTTAATCGTGGAAAAATATTTATAGGAGACAATGAAATAACTAAAATTTCAAAGTATATGATTCCTAAATTAAGGAGAAATATTTCTGTTGTCTTCCAAGATTTTAGATTACTAGAAAAAAAGACTGTATTCGAGAATGTGGCATTTGCCCTAGAAATTCTTGGAGAATCCAAAAAAGAAATAAACAAGAAAGTGGAATATGCTCTTGATCTTGTAAATTTATCTGATAAGGTAAAGGACTATCCATCAGAACTTTCTGGTGGAGAATCACAAAGAGTTGCAATAGCAAGGGCAATAGTAAATGATGCAAATTATCTTGTTTGTGATGAGCCTACGGGAAACCTAGACGAGTCTACTGCCTGGGATATTATGTCGGCTCTAAAAAATATAAACGATGATGGAAAAACTGTCATTATGGCAACTCACGCAGTTAACATAGTAGATAAATTTAATAAAAGAGTTGTAACTCTTGATCATGGATCCATTATATCTGATATTAGTGAAGGAGGTTACTATGAAGGCAATAAGACAGTTCTTTAATCTTCTAAGGGAGTCTTTCTCAAGTTTGTGGAGAAATAAGACTATGTCTTTTACATCTGTAATTTCCATCACTGCCATGCTTACACTTTTTGGTGTTGTAATGCTTATGGTTCTAAATTTAAATGGAGTTGTATATCAAACAGGAGAAAAACTTGATAAGGTTGTATTTTTCTTAAAGGATGATGCAGCTCCAGCTGCAGTTAATGATTTTATAGATGAGTTAGATGCTAACAAAAAAGTAAAAAAGGTTGTTTATGTTTCAAGAGAAGAGGCATTAGAAGAATTTAAAGAAGGATTTGGAGAAAATTCTACAATCCTTGAAAATATTCCTGGTGGCAATCCTCTACCAGCTTCTATTACAGTTGAGATGAAAGAACTTTCCTATGGAAAGGAAATTGAAGATAATTATAAGGATCTTCCAATTGTAGAGGATCACAATTATTATTATGATTTTGTAACTCAAATGATGAGATTGCAAAATGGTGTAAAATATGTTGGAGCAGCCATAGTTCTTATTTTAGTTTTAATTTCAATTTTAATTATTCACAATACAATTAAGATTGCAATTTCTAATAAGGAAAAAGAAATTAATATAATGAAGTATATTGGTGCTACAAATACTTATATTAGAGGACCTTTTCTTATAAATGGAATTATTTTTGGAGTTTTGGGTTCACTCTTATCAGGTTTTTTAACTTTAAAATTATATGGAATAATTTTTGAAAGGTTAAATCCTCAGTTAAATGACATAACTGGTGTTGACATGATATCAGCCTTGTCTATTAGAAGTGACTTGTATATAATATTTTTATGTATTGGTGTGGGAATAGGATTTTTTGGAAGTTTATTCTCAACTAAGAAATTTTTAGATGTGTAGGTGAAAAAATGTATAGTAAGAAAAAAATTCTTGCAATTTGCCTAGCTGCTATTATGGCAGTGCCTAGTGGAACAGTTGCCAAGAGTTCTAAGACTCTAACTATCGAGAAAAATAAAAAACAAGCAGAACAAAGACAATTAAATTCGAAGATAAAAGAGCAAAAAAGTAATATTTCAAATACAGAATCTGAAAAGAAATCTGTAAGTGATGAAATTCAAAATTTAGATGCTAAAATTCAAGAGAAGTCTGCTAAAATTGCTTCTCTTGAAGGAGAAATAAATAAATTAAATAATGATATTGCTGAAAACCAAAAGAAATTGGAAGAAGCACAAGCAAATCTTGAAGCTAATACGGCATCTCTTAGATCAAGACTAAGGGAAATGTATAAAAGAGGAAATGTGAATTACATTGAAGTAATTTTAAATTCTAAGGACATAGAAGAATTACTTAGAAATAATGAAATCATATCCTCCATAGCAAAAGCTGACAGAGAGCTTATTGAGTATATAAAAACTCAAATTGATACCATAAAAGATACTGAAGAAAGATTAAAAATAGATAAGGCTAAGCTTTCCGCAAGCAAAGCAGCAGTTGAAAATGAAAGACAAGGCTATCAAGAAGCAGTAAATGCTAAAAAATGACTACATGAAAGTTCTTGAAAAAAATCTTGAAGCTTATGAATTAGAATTTGATAAGGCACAATCAAGCTGGGAAAATTTAGATCTTGAAATCTTAAAACTTCAACAAGAAATTGCTGTTCAAAAGAAAAAGGAAGAAGCAGCTAAGGAAAGAGCTAAGAGAGCTTCAATGAATAGAACTAACAGAGTAAACAGTGATATAAGTGTTGCATCTGGACCAAGAGATGGACAAAAATACACTTGGCCTCTTCCTGGACACTATTCTATTTCTTCGCCTTATGGATATAGACAACATCCAATTCTTGGATATGCAAAATTCCATTCCGGTATAGATATTCCAGCACCAAGTGGAACTCCAATAGTTGCTGCAAAGTCTGGTACAGTAATAATGTCACAACTTATGAGTGGTTATGGAAATGTTATAATGGTTGATCATGGAGAAACTGTAACAGTATATGCTCACTGTTCAGCACTAAATAAGTCTATTGGTGACTCAGTTTCAGCAGGAGATGTTGTAGCTTTTGTTGGTTCAACTGGTTTATCAACAGGACCTCACCTTCACTTTGAAGTTAGAGTTAATGGATCTACTGTAAATCCATTGGGATATGTATAATGAAAAAAAATAAATTTTTAAAAGTAACAGCAGTTGTATTATTAATACTTACAACTGCTGTTGTTACGAGAATATACACTGTAAGAAGCCTCTTGGGCTCAAATGAAAATTTTGGAAAGGTAATTTTACTTGAAAAATATATGAAGGAAAATTATCTTTACAACAAAGACATAAAAGAAGAAAATCTTCAAGCAGGAATTCTAAAGGGGCTTGTATCAGGTTTAGAAGATCCTTATTCACAATACCTTACAAAAGAAGAAATGAAAAAATTATCTGAACAAACTACAGGAAAGTTTCAAGGTATTGGAGTTATAATTTCTCCTGCAGAAGATGGCACAGTAACAGTTGTTTCGCCAATAAAGGGTTCACCTGCAGACAGGGCAGGACTTGAGTCTGGGGATAAAATCTTAAAAATAAATGGAAAAGATTTTAGTGCAGAAAAAATTGATGAGGCATCAAAGGAGATGAGAGGTGAATCTGGAACTAGCGTGAAAATTCTTCTTTTAAAAAAGAAACCTAAAAACAGAAGAAGTTGATATAAAAAGGGAAGAAATAAAAATTGATTCTGTTATAAAAAATAAAATTGGAGACATTGGTTACATTGGAATAACTATGTTTGATGAAGAAACAGGAAAAGACTTTAAAAAAGTTTTAAATGAATTAACAAAAGAAGGAGTCAAGGGAATCGTCCTTGACATGAGAGGAAATCCTGGCGGTGTCGTAGATGCTGCTTATGAAATTGGAGATGCCATACTTCCAAAAACTAGCTTTGTTACCTTAAAAAATAACAAGGGAGAAGTTATAGAAGACTATAAGACAGACGATAAGTACAATGACATAAAAATGGTTGTCTTGGTAAATGAAGGATCAGCTTCAGCCTCAGAAATACTTGCGGGAGCTATAAATGATCTTGATAGGGCAAAAATTATTGGTAAGAAAACTTATGGCAAGGGAGTAGTCCAAAATGTAATTGGACTTCCAGAAGGCGATGGATTAAAACTTACAACATCAGAATACTTTACACCTAGTGGAGATTCTATAAATAAGCTCGGCATAGAACCTGATATTGAAGTGGATATACCAGAAGATGCAAAGGGAATAGGCGTAGATTATTTAAAGACAGATTCACAACTTAAAAAAGCTTTAGAAGTTTTAAAAGAAAATTAAGGATTATAAAAACACAGCTCCAAGTGGGCTGTTTTTTTGATGTATTATTTTTTAGATTTTAAATAATGATTTTATAAGTTAAATATTTTATTATAATTAATAATTAGGGAATAAGAGATTTTGTTGCAATTTAGATTAAAAAAAAGCCGGAGCTTTTATTAATTTTAAAAGTTCCAGCCTTTTATTTAGACTAAAATTTTTCTCTTGCTGTATAACTTGTGTGAAGTAACTTATGAGCTCTTTCTCCATAAGGTTCTCCCAAGTATTCTTCATAAATTTTCTTTATCATTGGATTTTCGTGAGCTTTTCTTATTTTTTTGTTTTCATCAATATCATAAAGTGCCTTTTGTCTTTTTAGCAAGATTTCTTCTTTGCCGTGGTGATAAGGTTGACCTCCTCCGCCAATGCATCCACCAGGACAAGCCATAATTTCAATAGCATCAAATTCATAAGTTTTATCTCTAATTCCATCTAAAAGTTTTCTTGCATTGCCAAGGCCATGGGCAATTCCAATCCTTAAAGTCATATCGCCAATTTCTACTTCAGCTGATCTAATCCCCTTTAGACCTCTTAATTCTTGAAATTCGATTTTTTCTAATTCTTCACCAGTTAACCATTCAGAAGCTGATCTTATTGCTGCCTCTATAACTCCACCAGTAGTTCCAAAAATAGTACCTGCACCTGATGATTCACCCATTATTTGGTCAAATTCACCTTCTTCTAAGCCTTCAAAGTCAATGCCATAAAGATTTATCATTCTTCCAAGTTCTCTAGTTGATAAAACATAATCTACATCTTCTATGCCGTCACTTTCAAGCTCTTCTCTATTAGCTTCAGCTTTTTTAGCAGTGCAAGGCATTACAGAAACCATAACAATATCTTTTGGGGATATGCCAGTTTTTTCTGCATAATAAGATTTGACCATGGATCCCATCATCATTTGTGGAGACTTACATGATGAAGGTATGTCTAACATATCTGGATAATTCATTTCTATAAATCTAACCCAAGCAGGACAGCAGGATGTAAGTATTGGCATTGTCTTGTCATTTTTGATCCTATCAACTAATTCGCTAGCTTCTTCCATAATTGTTAAATCTGCAGAAAAATCTGTATCAAAAACTACATCAAAGCCAATCTTTCTAAGTGCTGTTACTAGTTTTCCTGTTGTAACTTCTCCAGCTTCCATGCCTAAGAGTTCTCCTATGGCAACTCTAATTGACGGAGCTACTTGTACCACAACGTGTTTCTTTGGATTTCTGATTTCATTAAAAACTTTTGTAGTTGCATCAACTTCTACTATTGCACCAGTTGGGCAGACTGCCACACATTGACCGCAGAAGGTACAAGAAGATTCATTTAATGGAAGATTAAAGGCAGGAGCAACTATGGCTTCAAAACCACGATTGAGTCCTCCTAGAGTTCCCACTGTTTGAACTTCATTACACATAGTTTCGCATCTTCTACACATTACACATTTATTTGGATTTCTAAAAATAGAATCTGATGATGAATCCACCTTGTGAAGAGCTTTTTCACCCTTGTAAGCAATTTCTCTTATTCCCATTTTTTCAGCAAGATATTGGAGTTCGCAATTTAAATTTTTTGGGCAAACTAAACAATCTTTTGGGTGATTTGAGAGAAGAAGCTCTAAATTAATTTTTCTTGCTTCAACTGCTTTTACTGTGTCAGTTTTTATTACCATGCCTTCACTTATTTCTTCAGAACAAGCTGTGCAGAGTTTAGGTCTGCCAACAACTTCTACCATACAAATCCTACAACTTGATGGTTTATTTTCATAATTAAAGTTGGGGAGTTTCATATGACAAAGTGTAGGTATTTCAATTCCAACTTCCTTTGCTGCTTCTAGGATTGTGGTTCCTTCTTTAACTTGTAATTTTTTGTCATTTATTACACAATTTATCATAGTTCACCTCTACTTTGCTTTTGCAATTGCGCCCACTGGACAAGTCTTGGCACAAGTACCACAGGCTATGCACTTGTCCTTATCTATTTCGTGTTTTTCTTTAGGCTCGCCACTTATGCACTTAACAGGACATTCTTTAGCACATTTATGACAGCCGACGCACTTATCTTTGTCAATTTTATAATACTTTTTCATTTCTCTTTTTGCGTATTTTAAGTATTCATCTGGAAAATATCTCATAGTAGATAAAATTGGATTTGGAGCAGTTTGACCAAGACCACAAGCTGCCGAATTAATTATGTTATGACAAAGGTCCTCAATTTTTTGTAAATCTTCAAGGGAGCCTCTGTTGTCCAAAAGTTTTTCCAGCATTTCAAGAAGTCTTTTAGTTCCAAGTCTACAAGGTGTACACTTGCCACAAGATTCGTCTTGAGTAAACTCTAAGTAGAATTTTGCTATATCTACCATGTCATTATCTTCATCCATTACAATAAGACCACCAGAACCCATCATGGCTCCAATTTCTTTTAAATTTTCGTAATCAATTGGTGTGTCTATATTTTCTTTGGTAATCATTCCGCCAGATGGTCCACCAATTTGAACAGCCTTAAATTTTTTGCCGTTTGGAATTCCACCGCCAATGTCGTAGACTATCTCTCTCATAGTAATTCCCATGGGAACTTCCACAAGTCCAACATTATTTACCTTTCCAGCTAGGGCAAAAACTTTTGTACCCTTGGATTTCTCTGTACCTCTAGAAGCAAACCAATCTGAACCTTTTAAAATAATTTGTGGTATATTTGCATAAGTTTCAACATTATTAACAGTTGTTGGTTTTCCTTTATAGCCTTTGACAGATGGGAAAGGTGGTTTTCTAGTTGGCTCTCCTCTTTTTCCCTCAACTGAGTGAATTAGAGCTGTTTCTTCGCCACATACAAAGGCACCTGCACCGTATCTTATTTCAATATCAAAATCAAAACCTGAATTAAAAATATTTTTTCCTAAAAAACCGCAATCTCTTGCTTGACCAATAGCTGTTTTAAGTCTATGAATTGCAAGAGGATATTCCGCTCTTATATAAATAACACCATGATTTGCACCAGTTGCATAGCCACCAATAGTCATAGCTTCAACTATTGAATTTGGATCTCCTTCAAGTATAGATCTATCCATAAATGCACCTGGGTCACCTTCATCGGCATTACAGAAAATATATTTTTCATCTCCAGGACTCATTGCAGTATTTTGCCATTTTATACCAGTAGGGAAGCCTCCACCACCACGTCCACGAAGACCAGATGCCTTTATGACATCTATAACATCTTGAGGGCTCATCTCTGTTAAAACCTTTAAAAGGGCTTGGTAACCATCGTAGGATATGTAATCGTAAATATTTTCTGGATCAATCTTGCCACAATTTTTTAGGGCAAGACGAGTTTGCTTTCCATAAAAGTTCATGTCACGTTGATTGTAAATGGCTTCTTTATTTTTAGGATTTCTGTATAGAAGTCTTTTCACTGGACGACCATGAATAATATGTTCAGCAACAATTTCATTAACATCTTCTGGACTAACATGAGTGTAGAATACATTGTCTGGTTCTACTTTGACAATAGGACCTTGTCCACAAAAACCAAAGCAACCTGTTATAATTGCTTCGACGTCGTGGATTTTATAATCCTCCAAAGCCTTATCAAAATTTTCTTTTATAAGGTCACTTTTTGCAGATACACATCCAGTTCCCTTGCAAATTAATATTTGTAATCTCAAGTTATTCATTTTCCACCTCTTTTTCATAATCTTGTGCTTCATTCTTAATTGAAGCTATGTGGTCTATGAAATCCTCAATTTTCTCTATATCAATGGAGTCTGCCTTAATTTTTGATCTCACATTAAAGGAAATTTCTATATTAAAATTTTCATCTTGATTTGGATCATCTTGGAATAAAAATTTACAATTTCTCATTCCCTTATTTCTTACAAAGCTTTTTAATTCGTCAAAAAGATTTTCAATTTCTGCATATTTTGCTTTTTCATTTCCTCTTATAAAAATTTCTATAACATCTTCATCTGCCATATTGCCAATATCTCGCAAAATAGTCTTGTGATGTCTAGATTCTTTTATGGAGAGAAGTTTTTCTAGGGAATCTATTTTTGTCATAATAACCTCCTTAATATTATTAAAAATATTAAATTTTTGCTTCTTCTAATTCTTGTCTATGAGTTTTTATAATTTCCTTTACATCGTCAACTTCGACATGACCATAAATTTTATCGTTAACTCTTACTACGGGTCCAATACCACAAGCACCTAAGCACCTTATAGAATTTACGTTGAAGTTGCCATCTTCACTAAGACCATCTGGATCAACTTTTAATTGTTCTTTAAAAGCAGTTAAAAGTTCTTGACTGTCATCTACAAAGCAGGCAGTTCCAAGACAGACATCAACTTTAAATTGACCAACTTTTTTTTCACTGAAAAAGGAGTAAAAAGTTACAATTCCATTGATTCTACTTGCAGGTAAATCAGTTAATCTTGCAATATAAATTTGTAGTTCCTTTGGAAGATAACCGAAAATATCTTGAGCATAGTGAAGTATACTTATAATATTGTTTTCCTTGTCGTCAAAAGTATCTATGTAATCCTTTAAACTATTTAAAAGACCAGTATCTAAACCGAGCGTATTAAGATCCATAAATATCACCTCTTACTTTATTGTAATACAAGGAAAATGTTTTATCAAAGAAATTTAAGGTTTTTTATAAATATTGCGATAAAAATATAATTTAATTTAAGAATGAAGTTTTAAAATTATAAAATTAAGGCCATAGATGAAAAAAAAGCTACAATGAATTATAATTATTTAGAGGTGTTTTATGATTAAGAAAAAAGCCTATGCAAAGTTAAACCTATCTCTTGACATTATAGGCAAGAGAGAAAATGGCTACCACGATATAAAAACTTTAATGGTTATGACAGACCTATATGATGAAATGGAATTTTCTAAAAGTGACAAAGTAGAAATTGATGGAGAGTTTTCCTTTGATTTTAAAGAAAATTTTATTTACAAATCTTATGAAGTTTTAAAAGATTATGTGGGATGTGATTTGCCTTTTAGAGTTAAGATTAAAAAAATATACCAATAGCAGCTGGCTTAGCTGGAGGAACTTCAAACGGAGCAGCGACTTTTTACGTCTTAAATGAACTATACGATTTAAAAATTCCAAGAGATGAATTAATAAAATTGGCCTCTAAACTTGGGGCAGATTTTACATATATGATGACTTCGGGAACCAAAATTGCTTCAGGAATTGGAGATATCTTAGAAGAAGTAAAGCCCATTTATCTTGAAAATGTTCTAATAGTTAATCCAGGACATGGGATTTCCACAAAGGATGTCTATGAAAGAATAGAAATTGATTCAGATAGAATTGATTTTGATAAAGTTATTTCCAATATTTATGATTTAAATGTGGAAAAGTTAAATTTATTTTTGGAAAATAAAATGGAAGATGTAGTTTTTAAAGATCATCCAGATTTACTCGAAATTAAAAACAAGTTGAGAGAATTTAATTCGGCTTCTCTTATGAGTGGAAGTGGAGCCACAATTTTTGCTATCTTTGAAAATAAAGAGGAACTTGAAGAAGCCTATAAATATTTTAAAAATTTTTATGAAAAGACCTTTAAGCTGAAAGTAGGTGAAGAATTTGGCAGTTTCTGATACTGGTCCAGGTATTGTCGCTTTATATGAATTTAAAAGGGATTATTTAAATTATTATGTAGACAATAAATTTGAATATTATGGTTTATACAAGAGAGATGCCGTAAATGATAGAATAGCTTTTTTGGAAAAATCTTTTAAAAAAGCAAAAAAAATTATTGTAATGGATTTTGATGCCATAAATTATTTTATGGATTCTCCAAAAGCACTTTATGGAAAAGATTCTCTTATGAAAAATCTAAAAAATAAAAAAATTTTGTGTTTGGCATCAAAATTAACTTGTGATGAGAAAACTTTAAATAATTTCACAGATTCTTTTGTCGATTATTTTAATGCTCCTCTTCTTATAAATGCAGCAAATGATGGAGTGGCAGATGAAATTGTTAAATTAATTTGCGATGAATATTTTTGTAATTTTGATTTAAGTAAGTATGAAATGATTTTTCTAGCTTCAAGTGGTCTTCACTTGAAAAAAGATTTTTTTATAAAATATTTTTCTAGTAAAAACCAAGAGATAGAAGTTTTTTCAAATGTCGACGGAATTTTAGAAGATTATTCTTATAAAAAAGAAAATTATATTAGGGATTATTTTTATGTGACAGGATCAAAGAGAGGATTTTATTCAAGGGCTGAAAAGTATCTAAGAGAAAAAGATGTTTTAAAAGAAAGAGAACTTTTAAATGTCTCTAGACTATTTAAAAAATAACAATAAAAAAAGTCCCATCACTGGGACTCATATGTAGCCATGCACCCAAAGTCGTAAGTTAATCTCACACGTTACCCTTACAGTTAGCTCAGATTAGGCGACCCTTGCGGCACACAAAAGATCTTACTTAGTGCTGCTTCGATCAGGATCTGACACGGTTCATAAGTTTCTGTTGCGCAGGACCCAATCTTCAACACCACTTATAAGGGGCAGACTGCAAAATTAAAATCCTCTAATGGGAATTCAGCCCTGCTGTAGCGAATCGCAGGTACAGGACATCGCTAATTTCCCGCTTAGCATGGCGATGGCGGAGAGAGGGGGATTCGAACCCCCGATACACTTTCATGTATACTCGCTTTCCAGGCGGGCTCCTTCAGCCTCTCGGACATCTCTCCATAGCCTAGAAACATATTTTACAGTAGATTATATATAATGTCAAGAATAAGGTGATAAATTGAAAACTAAGGATATAGTACTAAGAGAATTAGAAAAAAATAGGGCTTCCTATATTTCTGGTCAAGAATTGGCAGAAAAATTAAATATTTCAAGGACTGCCATTTGGAAAGCAATTAATAATTTAAAGGAAGCTGGATTTCAAATTGAATCTCAAACAAAGTTGGGATATAAGTTAATTGAAAGTGATGACAAACTTTCTGATGAAGGCATAAGAAAAGGATTAAGAGAAGAATTAAAAGATATTGATATAATTGTTTTTGATGAAATTGATTCAACAAATACTGAGGCAAAAAGAAGACTCTATACCAGTGATGTGAGTGACTTTACAGTCATTGTGTCTGATATGCAAAAGACAGGACGAGGAAGAACTGGAAAGTCCTTTGAATCTCCAAAGGGAAGTGGAGTTTATTTTAGTATAATTCTTCATCCAAAAGACTTTTTTGATTTTTCATATTTTGATTTAATTACAGTAAAAGCAGCTGTTTCTGTAGCAGAAGGTATAAAGGAAGCTACAGGAAAGGATACTCAAATCAAATGGGTAAATGATTTATTTATGAAAGGAAAAAAAGTTTGTGGAATTCTATCAGAACTCGATGCAGACTTTGAATCTAGGAAAGTTAAATCAGTAATAGTTGGAATTGGAATAAATGTAAATGAGCCAAAAGATGACAGCTTTAAAGATTTAAAAAATATAGCAGGTTATATTGGAACAGATGTAATAAGAAATGAAATTCTGTCCAGCATCTTAAATGCTTTTTATGAAAATAATTATAAGAAAACAGATGCGGAAATCATAGACTATTACAAGACTCATTCTCTAGTTATTGGAAAAGATTTGACCTTTGAATTAAATGGAAAAAAATATTCTGGCAAAGGCTATGATATAAATGAAAAGGGCAACTTAATTGTGGATACGGGAGATGAAAAAATCACTCTTTCCAGTGGAGAAGTTTCAGTTAAGGGAAACTTTTATAAGTAGCCACTAACTTTTAAATGACAAAAAAGTATAGTATAATGAGAAGAAGTTAGGAGAAAAGATGAAGACCCCTTTAAAAAGTGAAATCGATAAAGTAGAAAATAAAATATCTTTTGGGATGCCAGGTCATAAGGGCAAAGATTTTTTTGACCTAGACATAAAAAGAGATTTGACAGAAATTTGTGATACTGACAATTTGTTAAATCCCAAGGGAGCAATAGATGAACTTCACAAGGAGATAAAAAATCTTTTTGGATCAAAGGAGTCTTTTATAGTTACGAATGGTTCAACTGGGGCTCTTCACATTTCCATAGCTATGGCAACTAGACCCACTGATAAGGTTTTGATACAGAGAAATGCTCATAAATCCATCTACAACGGTCTAGTATTAAATGATTTAGACCCAATTTATTTAAATACAATTTATGATAAAAATCGTGGGATGTATTTTGGAATTGATGAAGATGAACTGAGAGAAAAAATAGAAAAAAATAAGATTTCTGCTTGTGTCTTAGTTTCACCCAATTATTTTGGTGGAATTTTAAAATTAAAAGAAATAATCGAGATTTTACATGAAAAGGATATAGCAGTTATAGTTGATGAAGCTCATGGCGCCCACTTGTATTTTTCTGAGTTAAAAAAATATTCTGCAATAGAATGTGGAGCGGACCTTGTTATTAATTCTACACACAAGATGATTCCATCACTAACACAGTCAGCTTTAATTCACAGGGGAACAGATAGGTTTTCTCACGAAGAGCTTTTGAAGTATGTAAATATTTATAACACGACTTCTCCATCCTATCTTTTTATGCTTTCCATTGAGTCTGGTTTAAAATATATGGACGAAAAGGGAAGGGAAGAACTAAAAAAAAGAAGTTTTGAGATAGAAAAACTTAAAAGAGCTATAAATTATGATTTGGATTTGACCCATGAATCTATTGCTTGTAACGACCCAATGAAATTTTTATTTAGAATTGGAGATATGACTGGTGAAGAGATTGTGGAAGATTTTCTCATAAATAAAGATATAAGACTTGAAATGGGGGATTTATATTACGCTCTTGGGATAATTTCTCCAATTAACGAAAGTTTTGAAATTGAAAAATTACAAGATGCAATTTTATCCTACAAAAA
>NZ_HE978593.1:33924-38903 GCF_000312025.1 Peptoniphilus timonensis JC401
AAGATGCAATTTTATCCTACAAAAATAAAAATTATAAGAAGATTTTTCCACAGGAAATACCTATTCCAGAGAAAAAGATGCTTCCAAGAGAAGCTTTTTTATGTGATGGCGAAAGAATTTCTTATAAAGATGCTTCAGATAGAATATCAAAAGAAATTATTGCAGCCTACCCACCTGGAGTTCCTTTGGTGAGTTTTGGCGAAGTAATAAGTGAGGATATAATAAAAAAATAGATGAATTTACAAATAAAGGAATAGAAGTCATTGGACTTTTAGAAGACGAGATTGAGGTAGTTAAATGAGTGCTTTTATAACATTTGAGGGTCCAGATGGTTCTGGAAAGTCAACAATTTGCAACTTAGTTTATGACGAACTTTTAAAAAATAATATAAAGACAATTAAGACTAGAGAACCTGGTGGAACTAGAATTTCAGAAAAGATTAGAGATTTAATCCTAGATAAGGACTTAAAGGAAATGGATATGAGGACTGAAGCACTTCTTTATTCTGCATCTAGGGCACAACATACTTACGAAAAAATCCTTCCAAGTTTAGATGAAGGTGTGACAGTTTTATGTGAGAGATATGTATTATCTTCACTTGCATATCAAGGACATGCAAGAGGGCAAAATCTGGAAGACATAAAAGCAATAAATGATTTTGCAACTGGAGGAATTAAGCCAGACATAGTTTTTATATTTAGAACTAAAAACTCAACTCTAATTAGAAAAGACAAGAAGTGTTATGACAGGCTTGAATGTGAAGATGACGAATTTCACAAGTTGGTAAGAGATTATTACAATAATTTAGACAAAGAAGAAAATTATTATTTTATAGATGTAAATAAGAGCATCGAAGAAGTTTTTAATGACTGTATAAATGTTCTTAAAGAAAGGAAGATTTTGTGAAACTTGTAATCGCAATAGTCCAAGATGAGGACAGCGAAGTTTTAATAAAAACCTTAAATGAAAATAATTTTAAGGTCACTACAATAAGTTCTACTGGTGGATTTCTAAAATCAGGGAATGTGACAATCCTTTCAGGTATAGAAAATGAAGACCTTGACAAGTTTATGGAAATTCTAGAAGAAAATTCTAAGACAAGAGAAGTTAAAAGGACTATTCAACCTGTAAATATTCCAGGTCAAGCTATGATACCTGTTCCCATAACAGTAAAGGTTGGGGGAGCCACAATTTTTGTAACTGATGTATTTGATTTTAAAAGGTTTTAGGTGATAATATGAATACGAAAATGATGATTGCAATAGTGCAAGAAAAGTACACAGATGCACTAATTGATAGATTTTTAGATGAAGATATATATGTAACTAGACTTTCTTCTACTGGTGGATTTTTTAAATCAGGAAACACTACTCTTCTATTGGGTTGTAAGGAAGAAGAGCTTGATAGGATTTATGAAATCTTTAAAGAAGAAACTGAACCAGAAGATATACATTTAGATGAAGGAGACTTCAAAGTTTCTGGGGCTACAATTTTTGTAGTTGATTTAGAAGAATCAAAGAGAATCTAATGTTTTTAGAAAATACGTCCGTAATAAATAGCCTTGAGGGGGACCTCGAAAATAAGTCATACAGTCATGCCTATCTTTTTTCTGGAAGTAAGGGTATAGGTAAATTTTCTCATGCCAAAAATTTTGCAAGGGCAATTCTAAGTGATGATGCTGAGTCTGTGAGATTTTTTAGTGGAATAGATGAATATGAAGATGCAGACCTCTTTGTGGTGAAAAAAAAGGACACTATAAAAAAACAAGATATAGAAGAAATAATCGAAAATTCTTTTTCAAAACCCTTTGCTGCTAGCCACAAAATTGTTATTATAGACGATTTTGATAAGGTTACGCCCGAAGGACAAAATGCACTCTTAAAAACCTTGGAAGAACCCATGGATTATTTAATTTTGATTTTAATATCAAGCAATATGAGAAATATTCTTCCAACTATTATTTCAAGGTGCAGAATTTTAAAATTTGCTGATTTAACTCAAGATAGAATTGAGGAATTTTTGTTGTCAAGAAAAGTTTCAGAGAGAAATGCCAGGCTTTTTTCTAGACTTTCAAATGGAGATGTAAGTCTAGCTCTTAGATATTCAGAAGATCCAGAACTCTTGTCAAAAAGAGAAGATGTAATAAATATGACTGACAGAATTATAAGAAATACTGGATTTTTATTTGATGAAATGAAATTTTTTAAGGACAATAAAGATGATTTCAAAGAAATTTTAAATCTTATGATAATTTGGTATCTTGATCTAGTGTATTTAAAAAGTGCTAGAGAAGATTTTATTGTAAATATAGATAAAATTGACCTTTTGAAGTTACAAGATGTTTCTATTGATAGAGCAATAGATTCCTATGATGCTATTATAAATGCTTTGGGACGCAAAGAAAAAAATGTAAATTTCGATTTAAATATAGAGAAATTGTTAATGGATTTAGGGGGAATTAGATGATAGAAATCGCAGGAGTAAGGTTCAAGCGAACTGGAAAAATCTATTATTTTGATCCCATTGATATAGATTTAAATATTGGAGATTATGTAATTGTTGAAACTGTGAGAGGCCTTGAGTTTGGAGCAGTTGAGCTTTTAAAAGAAGTAGACGAAGAAAGTATTAAGGGTGAGTTAAAACCTGTTATACGCTTGGCGACTGACGAAGATAAAAATATCAATGTGGAAAACAGAAATAAAGCCAAGGAAGCAATAATAATATGCGAGCAAAAGGTTGAAGAACATGGACTTGATATGAAGTTGATTTCTTGTGAATACACTTTTGATCGCTCAAAACTTTTGTTTTACTTTACAGCAGATGGAAGAGTTGACTTTAGAGAACTCGTAAGAGATTTGGCGTCAATTTTTAAAACGAGAATTGAACTTAGACAAATTGGTGTTCGTGATGAGGCGAAGTATGTTGGTGGACTTGGATGTTGTGGCAGACCAACTTGTTGCTCAACTTTTTTAAGTGAGTTTTCACCAGTTTCAATTAAGATGGCAAAGGATCAAAACCTAAGCCTAAACCCTTCAAAAATTTCTGGTATATGTGGCAGACTTATGTGTTGCTTAAAGTACGAGCAAGATGGATACGAATGTATAAATAAAAAAATGCCAAGACCAGGAGAGATTGTAAAAACTGAAAGGGGAAAGGGTACAGTTGTTTCCACGTACACAATACAAGAGCTTGTAAAAGTTATGTATGAAGTTGATGACGAAAAGGAAACTGTATATCTTGAACTATCTGAGATCAAGAGGACAAGAGAGTTTAATAAAACTTTTATAAATCAATCGAGATCACTTAATATGGAAGAATATGACGAAAGTGAATTAGTAGAATTGGAGAGGGATTAGGGATAAGAGAGGTCTTATCCCCTTGTTATGAAAATAAATAATTTTTTAGTTAAAATTTCCAACAAAATAAATAATTTTTTTAAGAAACATTTTGGCAGAACCAGTGGTTTTGCCCTTATAATGGTGGCAATTATATCCTTATTTTCTGCCACCTTTTTTTATTATTATCTAGCAGATTTTGCTTTGCCAAAGCCACTGGCATTTTTACTTATAGCTTTGCTATTTTATGCCTTATATTTTATACTTTGGCAGCTACTAAAAATAGGATTTTTACTTTTAAAGAGAGTTAGGGCAAGAAATCTTGCCATCTACGCAATTCTTATCTGGGGATTAAAGTACTTTTATGACGAATGTTTATATTATGTAAATATAGATTATTTTGAAATAATTTTTATTGCTTTAGCCTTTCTTGTGCTTGTAACTTTTTCCAAGTCTTTGGTTTCCTTTGTGAAAAACAAGAAAAAATTAGCACTTTTATTTTTAATTCCAGCTACGGCAATTATTGCAGGGTCAGTTTATTTTATGGTATTTCCAGGTTTTCAATCTAAAGAAATTTATAAAATGGATTTAGAAAAAGATAAAGTTGCTGGAAAAACTGAAAAATATAAGGTAGAAGTAATTGATTATCAAGCAAATCCAGTAGATCTCACAGATTTTGTGAATTATTCAGGAAATACAAAAAAAATTAGAGACAAATTTTTTGGAAAGGGACTTAATAAGACAGATGTGAGAGGAAGAATTTATGCTCCAAAGGGTTTAGAAAAGGCGCCAGTTTTATTTGTAGTCCATGGAAATCACAGATTCACGACAAAAAATTATCTAGGTTATGATTATCTTGGCCATTATCTTGCAAAAAGAGGAATTGTCATGGTATCAGTTGACATGAATATGTTAAATGGATTTATGAAATTTGGAGTTGGAAATGAAAATGATGCAAGAGCTATTCTTCTTCTTGAAAATATGGAAAATATTTTTAAAAGAAATAAGATAGAAAATAGTCCACTTTACAATAGATTTGATAGAAATAATATTGCTATAATGGGACACTCAAGAGGAGGAGAAGCTGCAGCTATTGCCTATAACTTTAATGAGCTTAAATTTAATCCTGACAATGGAAAAATTCCTCACAAATATGATTTTAATATAAAGGGAATAATTACAGTTGCTCCGACTTATAATCAGTACAAGCCTTCAGACAAAAATATAATTTTAAGAGATGTAAATTATTTTACTATTGCTGGTACTAACGATGCTGATGTAGATGGTTTTGAAGGAATGCTTATGTATGACAATGTAATTTTTTCTGGAGTAAAGGATAACTTTAAAACAGCTCTTTATCTTGGATATGCTAATCATGGAAACTTTAACAAACTTTGGGGAGATTTTGATTGTGACCCAGGAGAGGGACTATTCCTAAATAGAAAAGAGCTACTTGATGCTGATGATCAAAGAGAAATTTTATCTGCTTACACTTTAAACTTTCTAGAAAATTCCTTTGGAAAAACCTACAACAGAGAAATATTTAAAGAAGGACCATATAAGTACAGCGACTTGCCAGAAACAAATTATTACACTAGATACATGGATTCAGATTTTGTAAAGCTTGCTGACTTTGAAGAAGAT
>NZ_HE978593.1:39329-55940 GCF_000312025.1 Peptoniphilus timonensis JC401
AAATTTATGAGAACAGTCACGAATATGGAGAAAAATCTTCTAAGACAAGTGGAGTTTTTATTGAATCAAATAAAAATTCAAATTATAGTCTTAGATTTACAGAAAAAATTCCAAGCGGAAGATTTTTGCAGTTTGATATAGAAAATCTGAGATTTGAAGAAATTGCAGATAATATAGATTTAGAAATGCAAGATACTTGGGGCAATGTAGCTAGAATCAATTTAAGTGATTATAAAAAGATAATACCTGTTACAAAGACTTATCTTTATAAAATTGATTATCTAAATGATGATTATTATGAAAGGTTTGTGCCGCAAACTCTCATAATTCCAATAGAGGATTTTAAAAAATCTAATAGCAATCTAAATTTAGAAGAAATAAATAAGCTTGAATTTAAATTTAAAAATAATATTAAAATTTCTATAGATAATATAGGGATTGTGAAATAAATTGTTTAAAAAGAAATAAAGAGGGTAATTTAAAATTAAGAGCGATGAGCTTATAAAGAAAATAAAAAAACTTGGAGGTTTTTATAATGGAAAGTAAATTATTAAAAGGACTTAATGAACAATATAATTTTGAAATTGAATCAGGATACATTTATATATCAATGGCACACCATGTAAAAGAAAAGGGAATGGACGGTTTTGCTCACTTCTTTTACAAACAAGCAGATGAAGAATTTGAACATGCAGAAAAATTAAGAAACTTCTTATTTGAAATAGATGAAAAACCAGTTCTTGAAGGAATTAAAAAACCACAAGAAGATTTTGGAAACTTTACAGAAACATTTAAAACTGCTCTTGAACACGAAAAAGAAGTTACAAAGAGAATTAACAAGTTAGTTGATCTTTCTGTAGAAGAAAATGACCACAGAGTAACATCACTTCTTCAATGGTATGTTGATGAACAAGTTGAAGAAGAAGATAACTTCAGAACAATCATTGAAAAACTTGAAAGAATCAATGAAGCTTGGGCTGGACTTTATATCTATGACGCAGAACTTGGAAGAAGATAAGATAAATAATTTTGAAAAAAAGATACCCTTAGGGGTATCTTTTTTTTATTTGTAAAATCTTTTGGAGAAAAAATTTCCAGAAGAATTTTGTGAAATTTTAAAAATAATTTTTATAAAATTAAGAAAAATCCTAAAGTTAATATTTACTCTCTTTAATGATATAATTGTTTTAGTAATTAATTGAGGTGTATTATGAATTTTGATATAAATGAAAATTTAGGAGATTTTTTTTATGATGAGCCCATGACTCGTCACACTTCCTTTTGTGTGGGTGGGCCTGCAAAACTTTTAATAAAGCCAAAGGACGAAGAAGCTCTTATAGAAATTTTAAAAGAAATAAGAAAAAATAATTATAATTATTATATACTTGGAAATTGTACAAATATTATTGTAAAAGATAGAGGTTTTGATGGCATCATAATTAAATTAAAAAACAAATTGAATGATGTTAAGAAAATATCTGATAGAGAAATTTATGCGAGAACAGGTGCCAGCATGAAAAAGGTAAGCGAATTTGCAATGGAAAATTCTTTAACTGGTCTTGAGTTTGCTCATGGAATTCCTGGATCTTTAGGTGGTGCCATTGTCATGAATGCTGGTGCTTACGATGGTGAAATAAAAAATGTTGTGAAAAGTGTTAGACTTCTTGATGAAAATTTAGATGTTATAGAAATTCCTTGCAATGAAATGAATTTTTCTTACAGACATTCTCTTGTGCAAGAAAGAGATTTAGTTGTTCTTGGAGCAACTTTTGAACTTGAAGATGGAAATAAGGATGAGATTAGAGAAAAGTATGAAGAATTTGACAGGAGAAGGGCAGAAAAACAACCTTTGGATATGCCTTCTGCTGGTTCTACTTTTAAAAGACCTACTGGATATTTTGCTGGAAAGTTAATTGATGATTCTGGTCTTAGGGGATTTACTCATAAGGGAGCAGGAATTAGTGAGAAACACTGTGGTTTTGTTGTAAATAAAAATAATGCCACTGCTGAAGATATTCTTGAAACTATTGAAATTGTTCAAAAGGTTGTTCACGATAAATTCGGTGTTAATATGGAGAGAGAAGTTAAAATTATTGGTGACTGATTTTCTTTTGTTTGGTGATTAAATGGAACTTATAATTATTACGGGAATGAGTGGATCTGGCAAATCCTATGCTCTAGATGTTTTTGAAGATCTTGGTTATTATGCAATGGATAATCTTGCTCCAGCTCTCTTGCCAAAATTTTGTAGTATAGCTCTAGATGCAAAGAGCAAAAGTTTTGAGAAGGTAGCTGCTGTTGTTGACATGAGAAGTGGCGAGCTATTTAATGATTTTTATTCTGCTTATGAAGAGTTAAAGGGAATGAATGTGAAAATAAGGCTCTTATTTCTTTATGCAGATATGGAAACTATTATTGCAAGATACAAGGAGCTTAGAAGGCCTCATCCAATGAATAGGTCTATTGTTGAGGGTTATAATTTTGAAGCAGAAACTCTTTCAAGAATAAAAGAAAGTGCAGATTTTGTAATAGATACCACTGGTCTGTCTACTAAAAATTTGAGAAAACAACTTATGGCTTTTGTTTCATACGACGAAAAGGATAACTTTGCCATTGAGGTTTCAAGTTTTGGTTTTAAAAATGGTATTTTAAGAGATGCCGATCTTGTTTTTGATGTTAGGTTTTTGCCAAATCCTTTTTATATAAAGGAACTCAAAGATTTAAATGGAAAGTCTGAAGAAGTGAAGTCTTATGTCCTCAAGTGGGACGTCACTAGTGAGTTTATAGAAAAGACCATTGATTTATTGAAGTTTTTGATACCAAATTATATGTCAGAACAAAAGAGGGTTTTGACAATTGGAATTGGTTGTACTGGTGGATTTCACAGATCAGTAACTATAGCTGAAGAAATTGGCAGACTTTTAAAAGAAGAATATAAATCCACCTATGTTACACACAGGGATATGGAGAAATATTTATGGAAAAAAAGATAGCAGTCCTTGGAGGAGGGACAGGTATCTCCACCATTTTGCGTGGTTTAAAAGATTACAGCAAAAATATTTCTGCTGTTGTTTCCATGTCTGATGATGGTGGAGGAAGTGGAATTTTAAGAGAAGAATTAAATATGCTCCCACCAGGAGATGTGAGAAGATGTCTTATTGCTCTTTCAAACACAGATAACACTATGAAAAGACTCTTGAATTATAGATTTAATTCTGGAAGTTTAAAAAATCAAAATGTCGGAAATATTTTGATTGCTGCCTTGACAGATATTTTTGGATCTTTTGACAAGGCTCTTTTGGAAATGTCCAGTGTATTTAATGTTACAGGCAAAATTATTCCAGTTACTTTAGATGAAACTCATCTTGTTGCTGAATTTGAATCTAAGGACAAGGTAGTAGGCGAGTCCTACATACCAAAGATGTGTTATAGGTTAAATACAAAAATTGAGAAGATGAGTATGATTCCTCATTATCCAAAGGCAAATGATGAGGCAGTGAAGGCAATTTTATCTTCTGATATTGTCATTATTGGGCCAGGATCACTTTATACATCTATTATTCCAAATTTTTTAGTAGCAGGAATAAATGAAGCCCTAAGAGATACAGAGGCGAAAGTTATTTACATTGCCAATGCCATGACCCAAAGGGGAGAAACTCTTGAATATTCTTTAAGAGATCATTTTGATGCAATTCTAAAACATGCAGAGTATGACTTTATTGATGAAGTTATAGTGAATAATCTTAGGGCATCAGAAGAAGTTTATAAATATTATTACAACAAAGATGAATCAATGCCAATATTTGCCACTGATGATGATAGAAAATATTTTAGAGAAAAAAATGTAAAAATTACAGAAGGCGAATTTATTGAAATAAAGAATGGACTCATAAGACATGATGGTGACAAAATTGGAGCCAGCATTTTTTAACACTCCTTTCTTGTAAAAAATTTTTAAAGATGATATTATTTACTTGTTATAAAGGAGGATGTAATGAGGAAATATAGAAAGACTGAACATATAGAAAATTTCCTTCGCTCGACTTATGTTGGCGACCCACTTTTTTCTGATATCTTTTTGTATAATGACTCTATTCCAGAGATAAATTATGATGAAATTGATACAAGCATTAATTTTTTAGATAAAAAAATAAAATTTCCCTTAATGATAAATGCCATGACAGGTGGATCAAATTTATCAGAGGAAATAAATAGAAATCTTGCCAGTGTGGCAGTTGAATATGATCTTCCCATGGCTGTTGGTTCACAAACTATAGCTCTTGAAGATGAGGACTCAAGAAAATCCTTTGAAATTGTAAGAGAAGTTATTAAGGATGGAATAGTTATTTCAAACCTAAGTGGATTTTCTAGTGTTGAAGATGCAAAACTTGCAGTGGATCTATTAAGGGCCGATGCAATTCAAATACATTTAAATCCAGCTCAAGAACTTGTGCAAGCTGAAGGGGGAAAGAAATTTTTGTGGAATTTTAAGAAATATTGAAAATATAGTTAAAAAATCTGAGGTGCCAGTTATAGTAAAAGAAGTTGGCTTTGGTATGTCACAAAAGACTGTGAAAAAGCTCCACGATATTGGAGTTAAGTATGTAGATATTTCTGGTTACGGTGGTTCAAACTTCTTTGAAATAGAAAATTTGAGAGATCCAAATGCAGATATATCAGATTTATTTTCATGGGGGATTCCCACTGCCCTATCTATCATAGAAGCAAAAAAATTGGCTTACGATGATCTTTATTTAATAGCATCAGGTGGAATTAAAACTTCTATGGATATAGTTAAGAGTATAAGTCTTGGAGCTGATATGACTGCAATTAGTGGCGAAATTTTATCATATATTGTTCGTGGTGGATATGAATACACCCTAAAATATATTGATGGTCTTATGGAAAAAACTAAGATGCTCATGATGTTAAATGGTGCAAAAAATATTTCTGAACTTCAAAAAGTTGATTATAAAGTAACTGGAAAGTTAAGAGAATTATTGGAGGACTAAATGAAATTTATTAAAAAAGAAGAATTTAAAGATTCAAACTGGTCTGCAGGAGTTACAACAGAAGTTTTCATCTATCCAGAAGATGCGAGTGTTGGTGAAAAAAATTTTGACTTTAGAATTTCTACTGCGACTTGCAATGACAAAGAATCAGTTTACACACCATATAAAGGATTTTTCAGATACATTACACCAATTGACAATGTTATGAATATCGAAAGTGGTGAAAATAAATTTAAGTTAAATCCCTTTGAAGTGCTTTTCTTTGATGGAGATGATTCTACAAAATCTTCGGGAGATGTTAGAGATTTTAATCTCATTTATAAAAAGGGTCTTGATGCAAAAATGTATGCCTTAAATATAAATAATTTTGTATTTAAAGCAGAAAAAAAGGCAGTAATTTTTAATTATGATTCTGACTTAAGAGTTGAAGGCAAAGATTTTGAAAAGTTCTCAGCTATTTATCTTGAAAATGAAGAAATAAAAATAGAAGGTAAGGGCAAACTTATAATTTGCGAGTTTTAATATAAGATTATAAAAAAAGCTGTGAATAATGATGTCTAGAAAATTTTAGGCATTATTATCACAGCTTTTTTATTTTGTAATATTTAAATTAATTTCTTACTAGAAGATGATCGCCAACTAGAGCTGTCTTAAAGCTAGAGTAGAAGTCAGGATCAAAAAATATTTCGTATTTTTTATTATCTAAATTTTCATATATATTTGAAGTTATTTCTTCTTTTAGTCCAAATCCTATAGCTAGCAGAAAATCTTCTTCATCCATACCCTTGTAAGATTTCAAATCTTCTTCTTTCTTTTGAAGTTCTCTAAATTTTTCATTGCCAGCTTCAGTCATCTTAGAAAAAGATGATATTAGAGAAGCATAAAAGTAAAGAGAAAAGACAATACTTACAATACCAAAAAATTTTTCATTGTAAACTGAAATTATTCCCACAAAAAATAAAAGTGAAAAAATTACAAAAGATATAAAGATTTTTAAGCTATTTTTTTCTTTGGTGAACAATTTTTTTTCTAATCATTTTATCTTCTAAATAATATATAAAATCGTTAAATTTTTTGTTGTAATTGTCGGCTTCTGTTCTTCTTAACTTATCCATTTGTCTTGTTGAGATTTGATTATCTCCAAGAGAGAAAAGAGTTTTAAAAAGTCTTTTTTCTCCGTCATCTAGATTTGAAGAATCTAAATTTTTTAAGATAAATTCAACTTTTTCTTCACCTCTTTTTGTTTTATAGATATTTTTTTCTATAAAAAGATGTCCATCTCCATAGACTTTTAAAATCATTGCTATAATTGTGTTGTAAATAAAATTTGGTCCCTTGTAGAGATAGGACTTTTCATAATAGTTTAAGTTTGAGTCTATATCTTTAATAATCTTTTTCTTCTTTTTTAATAGATAGTTCATATAAAAAGAAAGAGAAAATAATAGTAAGTTTATTACAAAAAAATAAGTTGTTGAAAAATTCATTTTAAAATCCATTTAATCACCTATATCTATTATATACAAAAAAATATTTTTGGGTATAATAAGAAATGGAGGGATAGAATGTACGATATTATTATAATTGGCGGAGGTCCAGCTGGTTTAACTGCAGGTCTATATGCAGCTAGAAGTAAAAAGAAAACCCTAATTATTGAAAAGGGAATCGAAGGTGGGCAAATCTCTGAAACTACTCAAGTAGAAAACTATCCAGGTATTGATACAATAGATGGAGTTGAACTTGGTAAAAAAATGGCAGACCAAGCGAAAAAATTTGGTGCAAAAATTGTCATGGACGAAGTCCTAGATATGGAATTAGATGGCAAGGTAAAAAAAATTAAGGGACATGTTGAATCTTATGAAGCTAAGGCAGTTATAGTTGCAACAGGAGCTTCTCCTAGAGAAATTGGTGCACCTGGAGAAAAAGAATATAAGGGTCGCGGAGTAAGTTATTGTTCAACTTGTGATGCAGCCTTTTATGAAGATGAAACTGTTTATGTAGTTGGTGGCGGCGATTCTGCTGTTCAAGAGGCTAATTTTTATAACAAATTTTGCAAAAAAAGTTTATATAATCCACAGAAGAGATGAACTTAGAGCATCTAAAGTTCTTCAAGAAAAAGCCTTTAACAATGACAAGATTGATTTTATCTGGAACACTACTGTAAAAGAAATCAAGGGCGACAAAATTGTAAATGAAATGATTTTACACGATACAAAAACAGGTGAAGACAGATCAATAAAATCAGATGATCCTTTTGGAATTTTTGTTTTCATAGGTTATATTCCTATGACAGAAATGTTTAAGGATAAGTTGGAACTTACTGAAGATGGTTACATTAAAACTGATGAAGAAATGAGGACTAATGTGCCAGGAGTTTTTGCAGCAGGAGATATTAGAAAGAAAAGTGTTCGCCAAGTTGTAAATGCAGCTGGTGACGGTGCTGTTGCAGCTATGAATGCTCAAAAATATATTGATGAAGAAGAAGGAAATCTATACGAAGGTTTCAAAGAAAATAAATAAAAATAAAAAACATTGGCTGAAAATTAAAATCAACCAATGTTTTTTATTTTACATAAAATTATAAAAATTTAATTTGTTTCTATCCAATCTGCCTTTATTGTGTACCCAACCATTAAAATTACACCAATTACCCATGAAATAGGATAAAGTCTATAAACATTTTCGATAGTGTTGTAATGTGGAATGACAAATTTCGCAGCAATTATTCTAAATAAGCAAAGTGACAACAAAAGAATTATCATAGGTGGAACAGTTTTTTCCTGTACCTCTTACTGTGCCTGCAAGAGAATGCATAATGGCAAGAAGAAAGTAAAAAGGACAGAAAAATTTTGTTGCCAAAACTCCAGCTTCAATTACATTTGGCTCCTTTGTGAAAAGACCAATTAAATTTGGTGCAAAAGTATAAAGTAAGCTTCCACTTATTATGGTGTAAATAATAGTCATAATTAAAGTAGTCCACATTCCCTTCTTTACCCTATCAATTTTTCCTGCACCATAATTTTGTCCAGCAAAGGTTGTTATAGCCATGCTAAGACTCATTACTGGCAAGATGTTAAAACCATCAATTTTTATAAAGGCTCCAAAACCTGCCATAGCAAGAGGACCAAAAACATTTACACTAGATTGCATAATTACATTTGAAAGGGAAATTACAGTGTTTTGTATTGCAGTTGGTATTCCAACTTTTATTATTCTAAGAGCCATATCCTTGTGAATTTTTATCCTTGAAAGATGAACTTTATAAATTTCTGGTACTCTTATTAAAAATAAGAGGGCAAGTATAGCTGAAAGTGCTTGACTAATATTAGTTGCAATAGCTGCACCTTCCACTCCCAAAGAAAATCTTTTTATAAATAAAAAATCAAGGATTACATTTGTAAAGGAAGCTGTAAAAAGATATAGAAGGGACCTTTTTGAATTGCCCACTGCATTTAAAATTCCAGCTTCCATATTGTAAATTATGTTAAAGATAAGTCCAAAAGAAAAAATTCTTAAATAAGTTATGGATTGTGTCATTACTTCTTTTGGAGTGTCCATTTGTTCTAAAAGCCAGGGAGCAAAGACATATCCAAGTATAGAAATTAAAAGTCCAAGAATAATAGAGATTGCCATGGAAGTGTGAACAGCAAGTTTCATTTCCTTTTGATTTTCTCCTCCCATTGACTGAGAAACTAAGATTCCACATCCAACAGCTATACCTTGACTAAAAGATATAAGAAGATTAATAAGAGGAGTGCTAGATCCTACAGCTGCCAAGGCATGACTTCCCACATAATTTCCCACAATCATGGAGTCAATAGTGTTATAGGTCTGTTGGAGAAGATTTCCAAAAATGAGGGGAAGGGCAAAGAGGACAATAGTCTTCCAAATACTACCTTGCGTCATTAAATTTTTTTCAACATTTGATATTGATTTAGCTTTCAATTTTTATCATCTCACTGTTTTTTAAAGTATCATATTTACAATATGTCCTATTATGAATAAATAATATTGTATAGTATAAGACAAAAAATTACAAAGTTAGTAATTACAATTTTTGATTTGTTGATTCAAAAATTTATTTACAGTTTTTATAATATAGTAAAGATTAGATATTATTTTTTTACAATTTGTAAGCTTATATTTTATATTTGAATGCTACAATTCCCTTTGGTAGGAAAGTAACTTTGGTAAAATTTAAATTTGTTAGGAGGTTTTTAATGGAAGAAAATTTTAAGAGAATTTCCAGAATTTTTATAATTCTATTTCTAGTTTTCTGTCTACCTTTTAGGGTATTTGCAGCAGATGAAGTTGAAGGTAAAGAGGTAAGTGGAAATTCTACAGAAATTTCATCAACAAAAGATGAAGGAACAAGGGATGTTAGCAAGGAAAATAGTACTTATTCAAGGGAAAAAAGTTCAGAAGACAAGTCTGCTAGTGAAGACACAAAAGAAAAGTCTTCAAAAGATTCTCATGCTAATAATGAAGTTGTAGCTGATGATAATAATTCAGAGTCTGTAAAGGATGCTGAAGGCAATAAAACTTTATCAGCAGAAGAAGGTAAGCCTGCTACAGAAAATTCAGCCTATGATAAAGATGAAAAGGCTGAAGAAAATAGTGAAGCAGCTGACGACAAAAATGCAGGCGCTGATAAGAATGAGGATTCTAAAGATTCAACAGCTAAAGATTCAACAACAGGAGAAGAAAAAGAAAAGGCTTCAGATAGGACAGAAGAAAGTAATAAAACAGAAGATGAAAATAAATCTGGAGAAAGCGATAAATCTGATGATAAAAACAAATCTGATGATAAAAAAGAGTTAGAAGATACAAAAAATCAGATGACGAAAAAAATTCGACAGAAAATACTTCTAATCCAGAAGAAACAAAAAATTCAGAAGCAAAGGCAGAAGAAAATAAAGAAAATACTGAAGAAAAGACAGAAGAAAATAAAGATAAGACTGAAGAAAGCAAAGAAAATAAAAAAGAAGAATCAGAAAATAAATTTGACATATCTATAATTTCAGATACTCATATTCTTCCAGAAAATATGATCGGCGAAAATGAAGATTATGAAGTTGCAAAAAATTCTGACAGAAAACTTTTCACAGAATCAATGGGACTTTTAAAAGCAGCTTTAAAAAAGATAGACGAAAAGGGATCAAAATATATTTTTGTGCCTGGAGATTTGACAAAAGACGGAGAATATGAAGCTCACAAAGAATTCGTAAGAGTGTTAAGTGAATGGAAAAATAAGGAACCAGGAAGAGAAGTATTTATAGTCCCAGGAAATCATGACATAAACAATAAACATGCTTTTGACTTTAATGGTAGTGAAAAGAAAGAAGCTAAAATGACAGACCCTAATGAATTTATGGAGATTTATAAGGATTTTGTCTATGCAAATGAAAATGTAATTGATAAATACAAAGACTCTCCTTTATTCAAAGAATATCTAGAAAAAGTAAATAAAGAATACAATCGTAATTTAAGTTATGCACAAGGTTATGAATCCTATGTAGCAAGAATTAAAAATGAAAAGGGAGAAGACAAAGATGGTCTTACCTTAATCGGACTTGACACAACTATTCACTCAGCTGAATCAACTAAGGATCACACAGAAATTCAAGAAACAGAGGGAAGAGTTACACTGCCACTAATTAAATGGCTTGTAAGTAAAGTTGATGAAGCAAATTGTAGAAATGATGTAGTTACAGTTATGAGTCATCACGCTTTTTTACCTCACTTTGACAAGCAAGAAAAACTATTGAGCCCTTATATTATTAAGGAATGGGACACAAGATTTGTAGACGAAGATGAAAGAATAAATGGAAAGACTCCATCAGAAATTTTAGCAAACCTTGGCGTTAGGTTTTTATTTACAGGACACCTTCACGCACAAGATGTTGCAAAATATGATGCCGGAAAGGGAAATGTGTTCTACGACATCCAAACAGGTTCTCTGGTAACTTATCCACTTCCAGTTAGACATATTACAATTGAAAATAATATTTCAAAGGGACAAGACTACACAATTGATATGAAGACAGACTTAATCGACTCCTTCACCTATACTGATCCAGCTACAGGAAAAGAAATCAGAGTTGATGATGCTTTGAAATATGCGAGCAAAAATCAATTGACACCGGAACTTGTTGCAGGACTTATAAATTATTATCTAGATACAAATAATTTTTCAAAAGTTGACAGCAAGAAAATTATCTTTGATTTATTAAAGAAAAATGGAATAGAGATTTCTGAAGAAGGTTATGGAAATAAGTTAATTGATATTGTTGGAGATACTGTACTAAAGGAAGCTTTCGAAAAAGATCTTAAAGTGGCAAAAATAGGAGTAGCTGTAAAACCTATTGAAAACCATGAAAAATATGGAGAAGGAAATAAAATTTCAATTGATGCAAAAATACTTTTCTCAAAAGCAAAACTTATGATTCGTGGTGAAAAGTTAGAAGAATCTATTGATGCAATTTTAAGCCAAGTGGATGCTAAGGTAGTTACAAGAGAAAATTTATACAATTGGTCAAAGAAACTTGTTGCAAAGATGATGGAATATCCAATCTACACAAGTGAAGATGGAACAGTTGTTAAAACTCTTTCTGATATAGCTAATGATTCTTACAAGGCTTATTTAAAGGGCGACGAAGTTCAACCAGAATATATTAAAGCCACTGTAGCAAAATATTCTAAGCCAGAAAATGATTTGGTAAGGGATTTACTTGAATATGCAAGTGGATATATAGAAGATGTATTAATGGATGCAGCTTCAAAAATTGAATACAAAAAAGAAGGACTAGAAGGAAATGGCAGTGAGACATTTAAATTTATAAATAATTTACTTGAAGATGAAGCTAATCCTAAGACAGGAAAATTTTTAAAAGAAAAAATTGCAGGAATGCTTGGGGCAAATTTAAAAGATACCTTAGATAATAAAACCATTGGTGGTGCTATCCAAGGCATGCTAGCAAAAAAAGTTTACGGTGAAGATACTGATAAGAAGAAAGTAGAAGCAAAAGACCTTGTTGATATGGTCTATGGAATGGGACCTGTTCAAAATCTTTTATCAAAACTTGCTAAGTCCTTTGGCGCAAACAATATTACAGAGCTTGCAGTGGGAACAGTTGACGGAATGACAAATGAAAACAATGGAAAATATAAGTATCCGTTCTATCCAGATAACACACATAAATTTGAAGTGACTGTAAATACAGAAGCTCCTGGAAATATAAATTTAAGTCAAGATGAAAACTTGGATTTAAGTAAAGAAATTTCAGACGAATACAAGCTAAAGGATGCAAAAGTTTTTGTTAATGGCGAAGAAAAAGAAATTGACAAGGATAATCTTGAAGAAGCAATTAAAAATCTTGAAAAAGTTTTGAAAAACAAGGATGAAGTTTCTCTTGTCATGACTCTTACAAATAAATTTGGCAATGTATTTGAATTAGAAAGCAAAATCACATACAGTAAAGAAGATCCAAAGGATAATGAAGAGCCAAAGGATAATGAAGATCCAAAGGACAATGAAGATCCAAAGGACAATGAAATTGACAATGGAGAAGAAAAGCCAGAAGTTGAAATTGATTCAGATGACTTCACAGTAATAAATCATGATAGAGACAAGGAATCCAATGTAATTTTATTAAATCCAGTGGTTACATTAGATGGAAAAAACATTCAATCAAAGAATGAAATTACCTTGACTTTCAAAAACTTCAAAGGATATACAGTATACTTTATCTATCTTGATGGACAAACTCTAATTGGCAAAATAACAACAGATGCATCAGGTTTTTCAAAAGTTGATTTAAAAATTCCAGACAGAATAAAAGAAGGAAGCCATTTAATTACTATTAAAGATGAAAATGGAAACACAATTTATTCAAAATATATGACTCTTGCAGAATTAAAGGCAGCATAATAATTAAAGAGTTATTAAAGTAAAGAACCACGAGCTTATAAAGTTAGCTTGTGGTTTTTTGACTTTAAATAGTTGAACATGCAGCTAGTGAAAAAAATAAATTTAGTATATTTATGTATTATTGAAAAATCCACATAAAAATAGCATCTTACAAAAATTGGTATGTTTGATAGAAAAAGTACACTTATGATTTTTTGATAAGTATGCAAATTTAAAATATGAATTTAAGAATTTAAGTTCTGAAAAGAAATATTTTATCAAAGTTTTGATTGTAATCACTTATTTAGTAGATTTTTATAATTAATGAATCTATTTTATAAGTATTTATACTTGATTAATTAAGTGTAAGTATTATAATAGATTGTGAACTTTTTAACTAAGATAGGATTTTTATGAATAAAACACTAGAAATATGCGAAAAATTTTATAAAACTAAAAAGATTTCCTTTGAAGATTTTTCTTATTTAATGGATTTAAATGGGGAAGATGCAAAAAATCTTTATTCTTTTGCTAGGAATTTGGCATTAAAAAATTTTGGCAATGAGATTTACATAAGAGGACTAATTGAAATTAGCACTTATTGCAAAAATAATTGTTTTTATTGTGGTCTTAGAAATGCCAACAAATCTGCTAAAAGATTAAGACTCTCAAAAGAGGAGATTTTAGAACTTGTCAGTCATTCTGTTGACTTGGGAATAAAAACTATTGTGATGCAGGGTGGGGAAGATGATTTTTACACTTTAGAATATTTAAGAGAAATTTTATCTGAATTAAAAATCGATTTTCTGATATTGCAATAACTCTTTCTTTGGGAGAGAGGAATTTTAAAGATTTTGAAGTCTTAAAAAATATTGGAGCTGACAGATATCTTCTTCGTCACGAAACTTATTCAAAGTGCCACTATGAAAGGCTACATCCAAATTCTATGAGTTTTGAGAATAGGATAAATTCTATTTTGAAATTAAAGGAATTGGGTTATCAAACTGGTTGTGGAATGATGGTGGGTTCTCCCTTCCAAGAAAGGCAAAATTTATATGAGGATTTAAATTTTATCCTAAAATTAAAACCTCAAATGGTGGGGATTGGACCCTTTATAGCTCAGAAAGATACTCCCTTTAGAGATTACGAGTGTGGAAAGTTAGATGATGTTCTAAAAATTTTATCTATTGTTAGAATTGCAGATGAGAAGCTTCTCCTCCCGTCGACGACAGCCTTGGGAAGTATAGATGATTTTGGACGAGAAAAAGGAATTTTGGCAGGTGCCAATGTTCTAATGCCCAATGTTGGTGCAGAAAAACTTAGAAAAAATTATAAACTTTATGACAATAAAATTGGAACAGAAGTACAAAATTCCGATGATTTTAAAGGACTTGAAGAAAAGCTAAATAAGATTGGATATAAAATTTCAAAATCTAGAGGAGATTATAAGTAAGGAAGAAGGAATAAAAATGTACAAAGTAGATTCAAATGTTGCAGAAGAATTTATAAATCATCAAGAGATTCTAGATACCCTTGATTATGCAGAAAAAATAAGGACAATAAAAATTTATTAGATAAAGTATTAGAAAAAGCGAAAAAAGAAAAGGGTTTGAGCCATAGAGAAGCTGCCTTACTTCTTTTTAGTGATGACAAATATTATCAAGAAGAAATTTTTAAGTTGGCGAAAAAAATTAAGGAAGACCACTATGGCAATAGAATTGTTTTATTTGCACCACTTTATCTTTCGAATTACTGTATAAATGGTTGTGTATACTGTCCTTATCATGCAAAAAATAAGAATATTAGAAGGAAAAAATTATCTCAAGAAGAAATAAAAAATGAAGTAATAGCCCTTCAAGATATGGGACACAAAAGACTTGCCATCGAACTTGGCGAAGATCCTGTTAATAACACTATGGAATATATCTTGGAATCTATTAAGACAATTTATTCTATAAAGCATGAAAATGGTCAAATAAGAAGAGTAAATATAAATATTGCTGCCACAAGTGTTGAAAATTATAAAAAGTTAAAAGATGCAGAAATTGGCACTTATATTCTTTTCCAAGAAACTTATAACAAAAAGTCCTACGAAGAACTTCATCCTACTGGACCAAAACACAATTATGCCTACCACACAGAAGCCATGGATAGGGCAATGGAAGCAGGCATTGATGATGTTGGAATTGGTGTTTTATTTGGACTTGAAACTTATAAATATGAACTTGTTGGACTTTTGATGCACGCAGAACACTTAGAAGCAAGATTTGGGGTTGGACCACACACAATTTCTGTTCCAAGAATTCAACCAGCAGATGACATTGATCCAAGTGATTTTAAAAATGAACTAGCTGACGATATTTTTGAAAAATTAATTGCTCTTATTAGGGTTTCTGTTCCTTATACAGGAATGATTATTTCTACAAGAGAGTCTAAAAGAGTTAGGGAAAAAGCTTTAGAACTTGGTGTGAGCCAAATTTCTGGAGGATCAAAAACTTCTGTTGGCGGTTATGTTGAGGAAGAAAAGAGAGAAGATAATTCTGCTCAATTTGATGTTGCTGACAACAGAACTCTAGAAGAAGTTGTGGACTGGTTAATGGAACTCGGTTATATTCCAAGTTTTTGCACAGCTTGTTATAGGGCAGGAAGAACTGGTGACAGATTTATGCAACTTTGTAAGTCAGGACAAATTTTAAATTGTTGTCAACCGAATGCATTAATGACTTTAAAAGAATACATGTTAGATTATGGCAATGAAAAGACAAAGGAATTAAGTGATGAATTAATTGCAAAAGAACTTGAAAAAAATTCCTGATGAAACTGTAAAAAATAAGGCGAAAGAATATATTGATGAAATGGAAAAAGTTGGAAAGAGAGATTTTAGATTTTAATGGAATTAAATAAAACTAATTCAGGATCTAGGATTCACATTGGTTTTTTTGGAAAGGTAAATTCAGGAAAGAGCTCTATAATAAATGCCTTTGCAAATCGTGAAATTTCTATTGTCTCAAAAGAAGAGGGAACTACAACAGATCCCGTTTATAAGTCCATGGAGATAAAAGATTTGGGAGCTTGTCTATTGATGGACACTCCAGGTATTGCTGATAAAACCATTCTCGGAGAAAAGAGAATGAAAAGGACTGAAGAAGTTATTTCAAAAACTGATATAGGAATCTTAGTTGTATCAAATACTGATACAAAATCTGAAAGAGAACTTTTAAAAAAATTTAAGGATACACCAATTCTTATTGTAATAAATAAAATTGATATCTTATCTAAAGATGAAATAAAAAAAATAAGAGAGGATTTTTCAAGCTACAATATTGTGGAAGTATCTGCTTTTGAAAAAATTGGTTTAGACAAGCTCTTGGAAGAACTTTTAAAATTTAAGCCAAATAAAGAAGAGAAACTTTTTGACGGAATGGTTGAAGAGAAAAATCTTGTTTTACTTGTAATTCCACAAGATATTGCCGCCCCAAAAAATCGATTGATCCTTCCTCAGGTCCAAGCAATTCGTGAGCTTTTAGATAGAAATGCCCTTGTATCTATGGTAAAACTCGAAGAACTAAGTGATATTTTACAAATCTTAAATAAAAAGCCAGACTTAATTATAGCTGACTCCTCTGTGTTTTTAGAAGTTTATGAAAAAATACCAAGAGATGTAAGATTAACTTCTTTTTCAGTTTTATTTGC
>NZ_HE978593.1:56173-71572 GCF_000312025.1 Peptoniphilus timonensis JC401
AGGGTGATATTGACGAATACCTAAAAGGAGTGGAAGCTTTAGAAAAATTAAATGAAAATTCAAAAATTTTAATTGCAGAAGCTTGCACTCATGCTCCAGCAGAAGAAGATATTGGCAGAATAAAAATACCAAATATGATAAGAAAAAAATATGGAGAAAATATTCAAGTTGATGTGAGTAGTGGTTCAGTTTTTCCAGAGAATATTTGTGATTATGATTTAATAATTCAGTGTGGTGGCTGCATGTTAAATGCAAAAAATATAAGAAGCAGAATAAAAAAGGCAAAAGAAAAAATATTCCAATAACAAATTATGGAATAGTAATTGCTCATTTTAAGGGAATACTTGATAAAATAAATTATTAAAGATTTGTTTGTTATATAAACTTATAAAAAGATTTCAGAGATGATATATTTTCTCTGGAATTTTTTTATTTAAAAGTTTATAGCTAGATTAAAGAAAATATGAAAATTTACACAAAATTAAAAATTATTTTTATAAAAATTAAGAAAATAAAGATTTCTTAACATTATCTTTACATCCTAAATGCTATACTAGATGTGAGGTGAAAACATGAAGGATTTTGCAGAAAAGAAATTATCTTATCTTATGCTACTTTTATCTGTTGCCTTTATTATTTATGGAGCTTACAGACAGGAAGTGGATACTGTCCTTTCCAAGGCGATAAGAATTTGCTTGGAGTGCGTTGGAATTGGTTAATTTAATAAATCTTCTAAAAAACATTGGTAAAAGACGAAACATCTTTCAAGCTTCTTTTGCCTTTCTTACAAATTTACATATTCCAAATTTTTTTAAGGGAACTATTTACACAGGTAAGACAAAGAGCCTTTGTGTGCCAGGTTTAAATTGTTATTCTTGTCCTGGTGCAGCCTTTTCTTGTCCCATAGGATCCTTTCAAGCAATAGTTGGCTCGTCAAAATTTAATTTTGCCTATTATGTGACGGGACTTATGCTTTTGTTTGGAACTTTATTTGGCAGACTTATTTGTGGTTTTATGTGCCCCTTTGGTTTTTTTCAAGATCTTTTATATAAGATTCCCACAAAAAATTCTCAACAAGGAAATTTGCTTTTTTAAAGTACTTTAAGTACTTAGTTCTAATTTTCGTGGTGTGGCTTTTTGGAATATTTTTGACTGACGAGTTGGGAGGAGCTTCTCCGTATTTTTGTCAGTATATTTGTCCACAGGGGATACTAGAGGGAGGAATACCTCTATCGCTTGCCAATAAAAGTATTAGGGCTGCTCTTGGAAATTTGTTTAAGTTAAAATTCACTATTCTTTTACTTGTAATTTTACTTTCAATATTTTTCTACAGACCTTTCTGCAAATACTTGTGCCCTCTAGGAGCCTTTTATGCAATAAGCAACAAGTTTTCATTTTATAAATATCATGTTGATGATAAATGTATTTCATGTGGAAAGTGCAAGAGAGTTTGTAAGATGGATGTTGATATGTCGAAAAATCAAAATGCTCTTGAATGCATAAGATGTGGTGACTGCATGAGAGCTTGTCCTACTTCTGCAATTTCTACCTCTATTAATAAAAATAGTATTGATGAAGGAGTTAGTTATGAAAAAAATATATAATAAATCAGCTAAATTATTTGTCCTTTTAGTCTTATTAGTATCTTTAACTGCCTGCACAAGCAAGGCTCCTCAAGAAACTGAACTTTCAAGTGGTGAGACTTTTCCAAAATTTGATGCTGTTGACTTTAAGGGAAATCCTGTAAATAATGATGTTTTTAAAGATCATCCTGTGACTCTACTTAATATTTGGTTTACAGGTTGTCAGGGTTGTATCGATGAAATGCCCGCTCTTCAACAAATTAGTGAAGAGTTAAAAGATAAAAATGTAAAGGTTATGTCAATTTGCCTTGACACTTACGAAGATAAAAAAATAAAAGAAGAGGCAGAAAAAATCCTCCAAGCTAAGGGTGTAAATTACACTAATTTAGCTGTTAAACCTTCTGAAGAAATTGATGCCTATCTAAAAAATCTAACAGCTTTTCCAACTAATCTTTTAATTAATAGAGAAGGAAAAGTTGTGGGAGATGTAAGTGTTGGTTCAGTTGATGATAAGGATAAAAAAGCTGAACTAATGAAAAAAATTGACGAAATAATTGCTAATGACGGAAAATAATCTAATTTATTTAGATTATTAATCACTTTTAGTGATTCCTCATTAATATACACCTATTTGAGACTCGTGCTAAGCATGGGTCTCATTTTTTTATAAAAATATAAGTGTTGCATATGCAACGGAAATTTTGAGAAACTTCCATTAAAATAGAATTAGATTTTGAGATGAAGGAATAATTTTTAGATATATAAAAATAGAAAGGATGAAAGATATGAATATGTTTTGTTATCAATGCCAAGAAACTTTTAAAAATAGTGGATGTACAAAAAATGGAGTTTGTGGAAAGACTCACCAAGTTGCAAATCTTCAAGATTTTTTAATTTGGATATCCAAAGGACTTTCTGAAATTGCAACAAAAAGTGAAAAGGAAAATAAAGAAGTCATAGATAGAGTTATTTTAAATTTATTTACAACAATAACTAATGCAAATTTTGATGATGAACAAATTAGAGATAGAATTGTAAAAACTGTTGAACTTATGAATCTTTTAAGAGATGACAAAGATTACAGCCAAGCTGCTAGTTGGTCTTCAGTTGATTTTGATGAAATAATGGAAAAAATAAATTCAGGTCAAGTTTCTGTTTTAAGCGAAGAAAATGAAGACATAAGAAGTTTAAAAGAACTAATAACTTATGGATTAAAGGGAATGGCAGCTTATACTAGACACGCAAAAGTTTTGGGTTATGAAAGTAAAGAAGTAAATGATTTTATTTTAAAAACTATGGCAGAACTTTTAAAAGAAAAATCTCTTGATGAATTAATTGATCTAACTTTAAAAACTGGTGAAATGGGATATAAGGCAATGGCAACTCTTGATGAAGCCAACACAAGTTCTTATGGCAATCCAGAAATTTCTAATGTAAATATTGGAACTAGAAATAAGCCTGGTATTTTAGTATCTGGTCACGACTTAAAGGATTTTGAAATGCTACTTGAACAAGCAAAAGATTCTGGTGTAGATATCTACACTCACTCAGAAATGCTTCCTGCAAATTATTATCCAAAGTTTAAAAAGTATGAAAACTTTGTTGGAAATTATGGCAATGCATGGTGGAAACAAAGAGATGAATTTGAATCTTTTAATGGACCAATTTTAATGACTACAAATTGTATCGTTCCTCCAAAGGATTCTTATAAAGACAAATTATTTACAACTGGTGCTGCAGGATATCCTGGATGTACTTATATTTCTGAAGATGAAAATGGCAAGAAGGATTTTTCTAAAATAATTGAACTTGCAAAAACTTGTAAGGCTCCAGAAGAAATTGAAAAGGGAGAAATTGTTGGTGGTTTTGCTCACAGTCAAGTCATGGAACTTGCCGACCAAGTTATTGAAGCTGTAAAAAATGGCGATATAAGTAAATTTGTTGTCATGGCAGGTTGTGACGGCAGAATGGCTGATAGAAATTATTATGAAGAATTTGCAAAAGAACTTCCTGATTCAGCTGTGATTTTGACAGCAGGTTGTGCAAAATATAGGTACAACAAATTAAATCTAGGGGACATCAATGGAATACCGAGAGTTCTAGATGCAGGTCAATGTAACGATTCTTATTCTCTAATTCAAATTGCACTTGCACTTGTTGATGCTTTTGGAGTTGATAGTGTAAATGATCTTCCAATTGCTTATAATATTGCTTGGTACGAACAAAAGGCAGTTATTGTTTTACTTGCACTTTTATCTTTAGGAGTAAAAAATATTCATCTTGGTCCAACTCTTCCAGCATTTTTATCAGAAAATGTGGTTAATGTATTAGTTGAAAACTTTGGAATTGCTGGAATAAGTAGTGTAGAAGAGGACATGAAAATTTTAAAAATAAAATAAATATTATGCTTGACTTTTAAAATATAAGCTAATATAATCATAAGTAATTTATAAATAAACTTTTGAGAAGAAGAGTAACCTAAAATTTTGATTAAAGAGAGCTTCGTTTTGGTGAAAGAAGTAGATAGATTTTTTGTGAACATGGCCTTCTCTAGGAGATATCGATATTAGATATTTACGGGACTTCCCGTTACAGAAGTAGAGTATGATAGTACTTGAAGAGGTTGCTTTCGCGAGAAAGTGATAAATTAAGGTGGTAACACGAGCTTTCGTCCTTATGGATGGAAGCTCTTTTTTTATTCTTGTGGAGGAAAAATGATTGAAGTAAAAAACTTAGTTAAAGAATTTAAAACTGATGGAGAAAGTTTTAGAGCTTTAGATAATGTTTCTTTCAAAGTAAATAGAGGAGAGATTTATGGTGTCATTGGTTTATCTGGTGCCGGAAAGTCTACTCTTGTTAGATGTATAAACAGGTTGGAAGAGCCAAGCTCAGGGGAAATTCTTGTCGATGGTAAATCCATTATTGGATTAGATGAAAAGGAACTTAGAGCTGCAAGAAAAGATATTGGAATGATTTTTCAGTATTTCAATTTATTTATGCAAAAAACTGTGGCAGAAAATATTGCTTATCCTCTCGAAATTTCAGGAGTGAGTAGGGAAGATATAAATAAAAGAGTCGATGAACTTTTAAAATTTATTGACTTAGAAGATAAGAAAAATTCTTATCCAGCAGAATTATCTGGTGGACAAAAACAAAGAGTTGCTATTGCAAGATCCATTGCTACAAATCCATCAATTTTACTTTCAGATGAAGGGACATCAGCTCTTGATCCTGCAAACACAAAATCAATCCTAAATCTTTTGAAGAAAATAGTTGATGAATTTGACATGACAGTAATAATGATCACTCATCAAATGGAAGTGGCAAAGGAAATTTGTGATAGAATTGCAGTTATGCAGGCAGGCAAAATAATAGAAGAAAATACTACTAAGGAACTATTTACAAATCCAAAGACTGCAGTGACAAGATCTTTTATAAAAAATCTAGAAGATGAAGTGGAAGAAGGCTATGTAAATGGCGATGATTACAAGGGAGATGTCTTGAGATTATCCTATGCGGATGAAAACTACGACAAACCGATTCTCTCCCAATGTGTAAAAAAATTTGAAATTGACTTTTCAATTTTGTCAGGAAATATTAATAAATTAAATGCAGCTAGCGTTGGTTATCTTACAGTTCAAATCCTTGGACAAGATGAAGAGAGAAAAAGAGCCATTGAGTTTTTAAAAGAAAATAATGTAAATGTGGAGGTGCTTTGATGGATAGAGTAATTGATATAGTTTTACCAGCAATTCCACAGACTTTAATAATGGTAATTGCATCAACAATAATTTCTCTTTTAATAGGTCTTCCCCTTGGAATAATACTCACAACCACAAGACCAGGAGGACTTACTGAATCTACAAAAGTGTATTCAATTTTAGATGGAATAATAAATGTTTTGAGGTCTTTTCCCTTTGTGATCTTGATGATTGTTGTTTTTCCACTATCAAGATTAATAGTTGGAAAATCTTATGGAACAGCGGCAATGATAATTCCCCTTTCAGTTTCAGCAGCACCCTTTGTTGCAAGGTTAATGGAAGGATATTTTATCCAAGTTGATTCAGGAATAATTGAGGCAGCTAAGTCTATGGGATCTTCTAAAAGAGAAATAATTTTTAAGGTCTTGATACCTGAAGCAATGCCAATGATAGTTACAGGAATAACTATGACAATTATAAATGTAATTGGTTATTCTGCCATGGCTGGTGTCATGGGTGGAGGCGGCCTAGGGGATGTGGCAAATAGATATGGTTACCAAAGAAATGAACCACTAATACTTTGGTCAGCAGTTATTGTTATTATTATTTTAGTACAAATAGTACAATTTGTTGGTAATTTACTTACAAAAAAAATAGATAAGAGAAAGTAAAAATAGGCAAAGGAAATTTGTGATAAATTTATTTAAAAATTTTATTTATAATTTAGTTAATAATTTTTTTGAGGAGGATATATATGAAAAATTTTAAAAATTATTTTTATTAGGATCAGTGGTCCTATCACTTGCCCTAACAGGATGTGGCGGTGCAAAGAAAGAAGAAGCAGAAGCTCCAGCAGATGGGGACAACAAAATTGTAATTGGTGTTTCACCTACACCTCATGGCGAAATCATCGAAGGTTTAAAGCCAGAATTTGAAAAAGAAGGACTTGATGTTGAAGTTGTAAATTTTGACGATTACATTCAACCAAATCTTCAACTTGAAGCAGGAGATCTTGATGCAAACTACTTCCAACACAAACCATATCTTGACAGTTTTGTAGAAGAAAGAAACATTGAAAACCTTGATGTTCTTGGTTATGTTCACATTGAACCAATGGCTTTATATTCTGAAAAATATAAGTCAGTTGAAGAAATCGAAGATGGTGCAGAAATTATTATTCCAAATGATCCAAGTAATGGTGCCAGAGCCTTAATTCTTCTTGAAGATGCAGGTCTTATAAAATTAAAGGACAAGACAAACCTTAATTCAACAGAAAAAGATATTGCAGAAAATCCAAAGAATTTAAAATTCACAGCAATGGATGCACCTTCAATTGCACAAGTGTATAAGGATGCAGGAGCTGCAGTTATAAATTCAAACTTTGCAATTGGACAAGGTCTTGACCCAACTAAGGATTCAATTTTCTTAGAATCAACTGATTCACCTTATGCAAACTTAGTTGCAATTAGAAAAGAAGATGCAGAAAAAGAAAAATTCCAAAAATTATTAAAGGTAATTAATTCTGATGTAGCAAAGAAATTAATAGAAGAAAAATTTGAAGGAGCTGTAATACCAGCTTTTGAAAAATAAATAAGAATTTGTGAGATCCTTTGGGATCTCTTTTTTAGTATCAAAAATAGTGTAAGAAAGGAAGTAATTCCTATCTTACACTATTTTGTATAATGAAGAAGTAGTGTGACGAGGCGCTTTTATGGTTAAAACATCCGATTTATCCCTACTAACAATTGGACTTGTAAATGATATGTTCACAGAAAAGAATAACAATGAATACAAATATAAGGAAGTGGCTACACAAGAAGACTTTGATAAGTTTTAAGTCATTACGAATGATATTGACAAACTATAATTATTGTTTTACAATAATAATCAAAGATAATTATCGTTTTACAATAATTCAATGGGGAGGATTATCATGAGAAAAAGATTTTTAATAATGGCTATTTTTCTTGTTTTTTCTATAGTTTTAACTTCTTGTAGTCCAAATACTACAACAGAACAAACAAGTAGTAAAAAAGAAGAAAAAGTTGAAATATTTGATTCTAACAGTAAAAAAATTGTAGAAACAGAAGAACAAGAAGTTCTAGACTACTTTAGTAATTTGACAGGAATGAGTGCAGAAAATATTAATGATAAAAATTTCGACGATTATTTTAAAGAAATACCAGATGATGCAATAGAGTCTTACCACTTCTTATTAACCAGCAAGAGAGAGGATAAAAAAGCTACAAAGATAGATTTTTATATTTATGAAAATTATCCATATATTACAATGGAGGGAATGCCCTTGATGCCATCTTCATTAACCTGGGAACTTTCTAAAGAAGATTTAAATTATTTGAAGGATAGAGTACAAGAATGGAAAGATGTAGATGATAATAGATAAACGAAAGTGTTGAGGAGAAGTTATGAAGAGTTTTATTTTTAAAATAGCGATTATATTATCTAAGGTTTTAAGATATATTTCATATTTGGGAGCAGTTTTTTACCTTACTTGGAAGTGTATTAACTCTGATTTTTAAAGATGATGTAATACAAGTAGTTGAATCTCATCAATTTAATCTACAAGAAGTTTCACTTCCTTTTATTATTTATTCATGCTTGAGTGCTCTTATGATATTCATTGTTGCTGGTTTCTCATTGGATAAATTTGAGAAGATTTTAGTGAATTTAGAGAAGAAAGATTATTTTTCAGACTTAAATTCAAAATATTCGAGAGATATATTAATAGCACTTATAGTTCTGACGATTTGTCAAATTATTTCTATGCTAGTTTTCAATTATCTTAAAGTGGACAATATTAGCAGTGTTTTTAATTTAACTATTAAGGATTATTTAACGAATATAATTTTGATGGTTATAGCATTTTCATCAATGATGATATTTAATTCGGGAAAATCCTTAAAAGAAGATTCGGAAAGTATAATTTGAAAATGAAGGATCAAATAATTATAAATCTGGATCAAGTGTTAAAAAAGAAAAATATGACATCAAAAGAGCTCGCAGGAAGGATAGGAATAACCGAAGCAAATTTATCAATATTAAAAACAGGAAAGGCCAAAGGTATTAGATTTAATACTTTAGCTAGCATTTGTAAAGAGCTTGATTGTCAACCAGGTGATTTATTGGAGTACGTTTATAACGAAGAGTAATAACCTATTCACTATATATTATAATGACAATGTGTTGACTACGCACTAATTTAGTCATATAATAATCTCAAAGGAGATGATGAAATGGCTACAACAAATTTGAATATAAGAACAGATAAAGAAATAAAAGAAGCAGCAGAAAAAATCTATTCCAGTTTAGGATTAAATATGACTACTGCCATTAACATGTTTTTAAGAGCGAGTATTAGAGAAAGTGGCATTCCCTTTGAGTTAAAACTGGATGTTCCAAATGATGAAACCATACAAGCTATAGAAGAAGGAAGAATGATAGCAAAAGATAAGAGCGTCAGAGCTTACGATAATATGGATGACTTGAGGAAAGCCCTTGAAGTATAAAATAAAGTTTACTAAAAGATTTAAAAAAGACCTAAAGCAAGCTAAAAAACAAGGAAAAGATATTGAAAAGCTCTTTGATATTATCGAGAAATTAGCAGCAAATGAAACTCTTGATGAAAGATATAGAGACCATTCATTAACGGGAAATTACAAGGGGACTCGAGAATGTCATATAGAGCCAGATTTTTTATTAATATATGAAAAAATAGAAGAGGTTTTAGTATTATCTCTAGTAAGGACTGGCTCACACTCTGAATTATTTAAGTAATAACGATGAATTTAAAAAGATAGGGCTGGAATTAAATTGTAAAAAAGAAATTATTGTTGATACTAGCAATAATTGCATTCATCACACTTATAGTATCAATATACATGTCATATAAAACAGGAAAAACAGAATATGCATGGATAATTGGTTCTATGCTTTTTGGTATAGGGTGTGGTAGTAAATACGTCAATGAGAAAAAAATAGAAAGCTAAGGAGGAAGTTATGTGGTTAATTTTTGGAATAGGTGCCATAATATTTGCACTATTAAATGTGATGACAACGATAAAAAATAAAAATGCAGAACGATATAGATTTTTGAGTTTATCTTTAACAGCTTTAACAGTATGTGCATTCTATTTTGATGGAGCTAGCCGTGTAATTAAAGAAGACTGGGGTGGTCTTATGGACATTATGCCTACAATGAGCAAAGCATTATGGGTTCTAGTTATATTGTCTATATCTGTTAACTCTGTATCTATTTTTAAAAAGAAACGATTAAATAAAAATTGATTTTAAACTAATATTGAATAATGTTTACAGCACTTACTATTTGTAGGTGCTTTTTTTATGAGAGTAAAAGAAAAAAGATTTACATTCTTTTCAAAAAGCTTTGATAATAAATTCATTAATCTTTCACAAAATAATACTAAGATAAAGTCATAAAATATGTTAGGAGGAAGAATATGGATAAAAATGATAAATACAGTAAAAATCAAGGTATGGGAAAAATTATAATAATTATTGCCCTTGTTTTTTCACTAATTGGTGGGATAATTGGTTCAGCAATTACAACTTATAAAATATTGCCACAAGCTGGAAATACTGAAGTTAAAAATAATGATTCTAATATAACAATTTCTGCCAAAGACAATGTAACAGTAGCATCTGCTGTCGCAAAAAAGGCTATGTCCTCTGTTGTTGGTATTACAACTAAGGGAGTTCAACAATCTTTCTTCGGACAAGTTGAAGTTCAAGGTGTTGGATCTGGTGTAATAGTTGACTCTGATGGATATATTCTTACAAATGCCCACGTTGTAAAATTAAATAATCAAGTTGTAAAAGATGTCACAGTAAGACTAAATAATGAAAAAGATTTGCAAGGAAAGACAATTTGGGCAGATGATATGATTGATCTTGCCATTGTAAAAATAAATACAAAAGACAAATTAAATGTTGCAAGTTTAGGTGATTCTGATGATCTTTCAATAGGAGATCCTGCAATTGCTATAGGAAACCCAATTTCATTACAATTTTCTCAAACTGTAACTCAAGGTATAATTTCAGGTCTTGATAGATATGTTGGAGCAGTAAGTGGTGGAGGCTATATGACTGGTCTTATTCAAACTGATGCCTCAATCAATGGAGGAAACTCAGGTGGAGCTCTTCTAAATTCTGAAGGAGAAGTAGTTGGAATAAATACAGTAAAAGTTCAATCAGCAGAAGGACTTGGATTTTCAATTCCAATTAATTTTATTAAACCAATAATAAAACAAGTTATTGAAACAGGAAATTATAAGGAAATGTCCATGGGAATGTTGACTATGAATTTAAATGTAGCTTCTCAAGTTTTAAATCAAAAGACAAGTGTTGACAAGGGGATTTTTGTCTACAAGGTTTATGACGGATCACCTGCATCAGTTGCCGGTCTTGAAGCTGGAGATATAGTAACAAAAATTGGAAAAAATGAAGTAACTGATAACAATGCTCTTAAATCAATTTTATACAAGTATCAAGTGGGAGATAAGGCTGAAGTAAACTACATTAGAAATGGAAAAGAAATGACAACAGAAGTTACCTTCACTGACTACTCTATAGAAAATGACAAAGAAGCTCAAAAGGATTTGAAATCACAAAATCAAGAAAGAGCTGCACAAGAACAGGAAAGAGCAAGAAGACAAGAAGAATTATTTAATAGATTTAGACAAGAATTTGAATCTAATTTTTAAGTAAAGTTTAAAATAAAAGAGTTTTTATAAAGTAAAAGTGACACTTAATAGTGCCACTTTTACTTTATTTTTTTGCAATTCTTTCAAGTTTTTCTGCGTGAAAGGAGTTAAAATATTCTTCTAAAAGTTCCACAAATCTCTTGGCATATTTAGTGATATACTTATTTTTATTTTTTATGGCGTAGATTCCAAGAGTTACTGGCTTGTTTTTTGAATAAAGAGGAAAAATATTTATATCATCATCAAGTTCTTCTAGCCATCTTTTTATGTTCATTTGAGAAATAAAAACTGCTGCCAGAGCCTTGTTGCAAATTGATAGGGCAATCCTTGAATAGCCTGTTTCTATATAGTCGTTAGGTCTTACTCCAGCTTCTTTAAAACTTTGATTAATTAGACTTCTAATTCTGTTATCTTGAGTATAAAGAAGGAAGGGAATTTCTGAAAAATCTTTAAGGTCTAATTTATTTATAGATTTTTCTTTTAGAGCATCCAAATCTTCAACATACTTTAAAAGTAATCTATCACTAACACAGAGATAGAGTTTTTCATCTAAGAGTAAGCGAGATTTAAGATTTTCATTTTGGTAATTTTCATCAATACTTATTGCCACATCTAACTTATTTTCCAGACACATTTCCTCAAGTTCTTGAGATTGCTTTTCGTGAAGAACTAGACTAACCTTAGGAAATTCTTCTGTAAATTTTTCTATTATTGATGGAATAAACATATCAGCACGAGGAGAGGAAGCCCCTATGACAAGTTTTCCTCTTTCTTCACTTTCAAGATCACGAATTTTATTTATCATATCAGACTCATTAGTAAGGAGCTTTTCAGCATAGGAGAGGTATTCTTCTCCAATGGGAGTGAGCATCAACTTAGGTTTTCTGAAGAAGAATTTTGTCCCATAGTATTCTTCCAACCTTTTTATATGGTTTGAAAGAGTTTGTTGTGAAATATATAATTTTTCTCCAGTTTCATTCATATTAAGTGTCTTTGCAAGTTCTGTAAAATAGTAAATGCTTTCGAAATTCATATTTCCTCCTATCAAAAATATTTTGTTATTCGTACAAATTTTTATTAATTTATTTTGTCATTATTTTATTATATACTATATGCAAGCTAATTGTGAAATAAATATTAAGAATCCCTTATAGTTTACCAGCTTTTTCCTTAATATCACAATTACCGGAATCCCCTTGCACCCACCTCCTTGGGTGCATTTTTTATGCAATAAATTGTGTGGAAAGAAAATAATTTCTATCGTCCATTTTTTTTAATTCCACTTTTTTAAGGAAATAAAAATTTTGAAATAAAAGTGATAATTTTTATCAAAAACCCCTTACAAATATAAAATCATATACTATAATAAAAACAGTTAATGATAGTAAATGTCATTTAACAAAAATACATTTGATTTTGGGAATCCCATAACTCCTAAGATTAATAATAAAATTATACCAATCTTCACTCTGAAAAGAGAAATTAAGGCTGCTCAGGCAGTCTTTTTTGTTGCTTATTTTTATGGAAATTCAAATAAAAAATTTTTTTAGAATTTATATGAACCATTTTTGTAAATTTAAAAGAGATTTTCACAAAAAATTAAAAAGAGATAAATTAGTGAAAGAAAATACTTAAAAAAATATTTACATAAAGTTTACAAAAACTCCCCAAAATTTATAGAATATTATATAATTGAAAATTAGAAGGTGATGTTATGTTTAATAAAGATAAATATAAGGAAGTAAGATCTTTTGATTTTTCAGATATATTGATTCACGCTCTTTATGGTCTTTTAATAACTTTTGCTATGTTATTACTTGCTCCAGGAGATGCTGAAATTCTAGATAAAATTATAAGAAGTCCTCTAGTTATACTTTTAAATTTTATACCAATTTTTTTATTGGGAATTTTGCTTCAAGGTATTTTTGGAAGAAGAAGTGTCAGTCTTATCATTAATTCGATTTTTTATCTTGTGATTTTCATAGTTAATAGGACAAAAGTTATTTATAGGAATGCACCTCTTAGGATTTCAGATTTAAGGCTTGCTCTTGAGGCATTAAATATGTCAAAAAATTCTTTTGCGCCAGATGTGTATGGCCTTGTAGTTTGTATAATAGGGCTTATATTTTTAATTTTACTTGCCCTAATTTTTAAAAGTAAAAAATTAAGGATAAAGGACAGATTAATAGCTATTGTAACAGTTATTTTATCATCTCTTCTTTTATTTAATTTTGTCTACACAAAAGATTCTCTTTACTACAAGCTTCCTTTAATGGGAAACTCTTTTAATTTAATTGACCAGTTTAACTCTAAGGGATTTAATTACACTTTTTTATTTTACTTAGAAAAGTCTTTTGTGAAGGCACCAGAAGGCTACAGTGAAAAGGAAATAAAAGAAAGAGATGTTTTGGATCAAAGTGAAAATATTGAAGCTATTAAAAAAATGGAAAGACCAAATATAATTTGGATAATGGGAGAAGCTTTTACAGATCTATCCCAAGATCTGCACTTTACATTTGCGCCAGAAAATGACCCCAACAAAAATTTAAAAATGCTTCAAAAAAATTCTATTATGCATGGAAGAATTGTGACTCCTTCTTTTGGTGGAGGAACTGGAGATACTGAATTTGATGTCTTGACAGGAACTCTTACAATTAACTGTGCTCCAGATGAAAGTTTTGCCTTTAATGCCATAAAAAGAGATGTTGGTTCAATGCCAAATCTTCTAAAATCAATTGGCTATAAAACTATGGCTTTTCACCCTGGTTATGCTTGGTTTTATGGAAGACAAAATGTTTATCCAAAACTTGGACTTGACGATAATTTCTTTTTAGAAGATATTGAAAATCCAATTAACAAGGGTGATTATTTGTCAGAAGAACAATTTACAGAAATTTATATTAATAGATTTTTGGAAGCAATAAAAAATTCTGATGATCCAGTTTTTTCTTATGCTGTTGATATTCAAAATCACGGACCATATTTTTATGATAAATATGGAGAAAATCTTCCCTATGAATGTAGCGTAAATTTATCGGAAGAAGCTGCAAATAATTTTGGTTCTTATTTCTTGGGAGTTAAGGATATGGACAATATGTTGGGCGAAGTCTACAAGATGATGAATGAAATTGACGAGCCAACTATTATGGTATTTTATGGAGACCATTTGCCAGGACTTGGCAGTGATCCTTCTGCCTTTGATGAAATTGGAATTAAGCTTTCTCATGAAAATCTTGAAAAGGAAATAGAGTTTTATTCAACTCCTTATGTGATTCTTGCCAATGAAAAGGGCAGGGCACTTATGAACAGGGACAATGTTGAAGTGAGAGATGGAAATGCTGTTTCTGCTAACTATCTTTCATCTATGGTATTGGATATGTTAAACTACAATAAAGTGGATAATTTCTTTATATACAATTCGGAAGTGAGAAAAAGACTTCCAATTACATCGAGGAACTTTATCTTTGATGGAGTAAACACTTATCCAAGAAATGATGCCAAGGGTAATACTAAGGCTTATTATGATGATTATAGGAGATATGAATACTACAGGATTAACAAGTAGGTGAATTATGGAAAATATTTTAAAAATTGTTGAAGAAATTTCAGAGGATTTGGATGAACTTAGAAAATTTATTTATGACAATCCAGAAATTGGCTTTGAAGAATATAAATCCTCAAAAGCTCACATAGACTTATTAAAAAAATATGGATTTGAAATAGAGTGTCCTTATCTTGGATGTGAAACTTCTTTTAAGGCAGTTTATGATTCAAAAAAAGAAGGAAGGACTATTTCTTATCTTGCAGAATATGATGCTCTTCCAGGAATTGGACACGGTTGTGGACACAATGTATTAGGAGCCACTGCAAGTGGTGCTGGGATTGTTTTGTCAAAAATAATTGATGAAATAGGTGGAAAAGTAATTGTCTTTGGAACTGCTGCAGAAGAAGTTGGTGGAACAAAGATTGAACTTGCAAGATCAAAGGAACTCCAAGATGTAGATGTTGCTATTGAAATGCATCCAGGGGATAAAAATGCTTTAACTCCAAATTCTCTTGCCCTTGCAACTAGAAGATTTGAATTTTTTGGAAAGACAGCTCACGCATCAGATTCACCTCACGAAGGTATAAATGCACTTGATGCTCAAATAATTTTATTTTCTGCCATAAATGCCCTAAGACAAGAAACAAAAGATGGCTCAAGAATTCATGGGATAATAAAAGATGGCGGAAAAGCTGCAAATGTAATTCCTGATTACACAGATTCAAGATTTTATGCAAGAAGTCCTGAAAAGAAATACCTTTTGGAAATTTTAGAAAAAATCGAAAACTGTGCAAGGGGAGCCGCCCTTGCAACAGGATGCCAAGTAAAAA
>NZ_HE978593.1:71892-77299 GCF_000312025.1 Peptoniphilus timonensis JC401
GTAAAAATTTCTGAATATGAAAAGGGAAATGACAATACTGTTAGAAATATTGCTTTCAACGAAGTTTTAAAAGAAAAAATGGAAAAATATTTTGATGAAGAGATTAAAGACATTGAATTAAATTCTGGTTCAACTGATGCAGGGGATATTTCTCATGAAGTGCCAACTCTTCATGGTTACTTTAAAATAGCAGAAGAAGGAACTCCATCTCATACAGTGGAATTTAGAGATGCGACTATGACGGACTATGCCTTTAATCAAATGAAAAAGACTATTGCGGCAATAGTTGAAGTTGGAATAGAAATTTTGGAAAATGACGAAGCATATGAAAAAATATGTAAAGAATTTAAAGAAAGTGTAAAAAGTGGTAAAATTATACCCCACAAATAATTAAATAAGGATTAGCTATTAAAAAACGCCTCTCTTCTTGGTATAATGTTAAAGATAGAGGTGTTTTTTTTGAAAACAGACATAATTAAATTTAAAGGTAATGGAAAAGATAAGATCTATCTTAAAAAAATAAGCGAGACTTTAAAAGATGGAGGTCTTGTTGTCCTACCCACAGAAACAGTTTATGGACTTGGTGGCAATGGACTAAATAAGAGGACTTGTAAAAAAATATATGAAGCCAAGGGAAGACCTAGTGACAATCCCTTAATTCTTCACATTGCAGAAAATTCTCAACTTGATAACTTGGTTGCAGAAATTCCTGAAGTTGCAAAAAAATGTATTGAAAAGTTTTGGCCAGGACCACTTACAATTATTTTCAAGAGATCAAACATAATACCAGATGAAGCTACAGGCGGACTTGATACAGTTGCTATAAGAGAGCCAAACAATAAAATTGCCCACGATATTTTAAAAGCTGTGGACTTTCCTGTGGCAGCTCCTTCAGCTAATTTATCTGGCAGACCTTCTCCAACAAAGGTTGAACATGTAATAGAAGACCTTGATGGGAGAGTTGATATAATAGTAGATGGTGGTCACTCTGTAGTTGGAATTGAATCCACAGTTTTAGATGTTACGGTAGATCCACCAATGATTTTAAGACCAGGCAAGATAACTCTTGAAGATCTTAAAGAAGTTGATGAAAATATAACTATTGATACAGCAACAATTGATTCAAAAAGTGAAAAAGTGCCTAAATCCCCAGGACAAAAGTATAGACACTATGCTCCCAAGGCAGATGCAATTTGTTTTGGAGGAAGCCTTGATAAACTTGTAAATGAAATCAAGAAAAATATTGATGAAAATAAGGGCAAAAAAATTGCAGTTCTTGCAACTGAAGAAACTTTTGATGAATATAAGGATAAAGACATCAAATTGCTTATTAATCTTGGATCAAGAGAACATCTTGAGGAAGTTGCAACAAATTTATTTGACGCTATTAGAAGATGTGATGAAGAAGAAGTGGACATAATCTTTGCAGAAGGTTTTGAACTAAGGGGAATAGGTCTTAGTATTATGAACAGACTCTTGAAGGCTTGCGGTGGCAAAGTCGTCATGAGAATTTAGGAGGAAATATGAAAATAGCAATAGGATCTGACCACGCAGGTTTTTATTTAAAAAAAGATTTAATAGAATACTTAGAAGAAAAAATATAGAAGTAAAGGATATGGGACCCTTTGATGATTCTAGAGTAGATTATCCTGACTTTGGTCACGCAGTTGGTCATGCAGTAATAGATGATGATTTAGATTTTGGAATTGTTATTTGCGGTTCTGGAATAGGTATTTCTATTTCTGCAAATAAAGTTAAAGGAATAAGAGCAGCTCTTTGCTCTGAACCTTATTCTGCAAGACTTGCAAGACGCCACAATGATGCCAATGTTTTGGCAATGGGTGCAAGACTTATAGGTCATGATATGGCAATAGAAATAGTAGAAGCCTTCTTAGATGAAGAATTTGAAGGTGGAAGACATATTAATAGAGTAAATAAAATCGAGGAGGACTAATATGGGACTAACTATAATAAAACACCCCCTAATTGATCACAAGATGACAATATTAAGAAGAAAAGAAACTAGCTCCATGGAATTTAGACAAATTGTCACTGAAATTGCAACTTTGATGGGTTATGAAGTTACAAGAGATTTGGAAACTGAAGAAATCGAAATAGAAACACCTATTGGAAAGACTACTGGAAGAGTAATTTCTGGAAAGAAAATAGGAATTGTTCCAATTTTAAGAGCAGGCCTTGGCATGGTAGAAGGTTTACTTACAATTGTTCCTGCAGCAAGAGTTGGACATATAGGCATGTATCGTGATCCAGAAACTCATAAGCCAGTTACTTATTATTCAAAATTACCAAAAGATGTAGCATCAAGACAAATGATAATAGTAGATCCAATGCTTGCAACTGGTGGATCACTTATTGAAGCTATAGATGAATTAAAGAGAAACGGTGCAACAAATATAAAATCAATAAATCTTTTAGCAGCACCAGAAGGAGTTAAGGCAGTTGAGGAAGCTCACCCGGATGTAGAAATTTATCTTGCAGCTCTTGATGAAAAATTAAATGATGACAAATATATTGTACCTGGACTAGGTGATGCAGGAGACAGATTATTTGGAACGAAGTAAGAGGTTAATATGTATAAATATTTAGTACCCTTTTTGGCAGCTTTTGTGATTACATTTTTGCAAATGCCCTTTACTATAAAGTTTGCTAAAAAGAAGGGTTTTTTAGATGTGCCAAAGGACAACAGGCGTGTCCACAAAAAGCCTATACCAGTGGGCGGTGGCATTGCCATGGTAATATCTGTGTCTATACTTATGCTTTTCTTTTTACCAATTAATAAGGGACTTGTAATGACAATTATAGCGTCCCTAATCATTGCCATATCTGGACTTTATGATGACAAAAAGGGTTTAAGTCCTAAACTAAAATTTATTTTTCAAATTTTAGCAGCAGTGATTTTAATAATTGGTGGAATGAAAATTGAATTTGTCACAAATCCTTTTGACTCAAATGATGCCCTACTTATTTTAAACATGCTATCAATACCAGTAACTATATTTTGGGTGTGCGGTATAACAAACACAATAAATTTAATTGATGGTCTTGATGGATTGGCATCAGGAGTTTCTATGATATGTGCAATTTCAATGTTTTTTATAACTTATAATATGGGAAGATATGACGTCAGTCTTGTGTGTGCTTTAGTAGCTGGAGCTTGCCTTGGGTTTTTGCCCTTTAACTTTAATCCAGCAAAAATCTTTATGGGAGATACTGGAGCTCTTTACCTTGGTTTTATGCTTTCATATATAAGCATATCTGGCTTTTTAAAACAAGCTGCCATACTTATGATATTTGTGCCAGTATTAATTCTTGGAGTGCCAGTATTTGACACAGCCTTTGCTATGGTGAGAAGAAAATTATCAGGAAAGTCCATGGTTGAAGCAGACAAGGGTCATCTTCACCACAGATTATTAAAAATGGGCTTAAATCAAAGGCAGACAGTTGTAATTCTTTACTCTATATCTGCAATATTTGGCTTACTTGCAAATTTAATTTCAAAATTCCACTCATCTATTGCCCTAGTAATTTCTATTGGAGTAATAGTCCTTATATTGGCAACAGGAGTGGCAGCAGGTATGTTAAAAAATAAGGAGGAATAAATTGAAGGTATTATTTGTATTTGGTACAAGACCTGAGGGCATAAAAATGGCACCTATTATAAAAGAAGTTCAAAAAAGAGATAAATTTGAATGCTATACTTGTGTCACAGGTCAACATAGAGAAATGTTGGACCAAGTGCTAGAAATTTTTGATATAAAACCAGACTATGATTTAAATATTTTTAAAAAAGGACAATCTTTAACAGATGTAACTACAAAGACCCTTCTTGGTCTTGAAGAAATTTTAGATGAATTAAAACCAGACATACTACTAGTTCAAGGAGATACAACAACAGTATTTGCTGCAGCCTTAGCTGCTTTTTATAAAAAAATAAAAATTGGACATGTAGAAGCAGGACTTAGATCAGGAAACTTGTATTCGCCTTATCCAGAAGAGGCAAATAGAAAGCTCACTGGTGTAATTTCCAACTATCATTTCGCACCAACAGAGTCAAATAAAAAAAATCTCTTAGAAGAAGGTTATGATGAAAAAAATATTTTCATAACTGGAAATACTGTAATTGATGCACTGAAGTATTCAGTTAAAGAAGATTTTGTATTTGACGATGAAATTTTGAACAATTTAGATTATAATAGAGATGTAGTGTTACTTACTGCACATAGGAGAGAAAATTGGGGCAAGCCAATGGAAGATATTTTCAGTGCCATAAGACGAGTAGTTATGGAAAGGGAAAATCTTGAAATTGTCTTCCCAAGACATTTAAATCCTATAGTAAGGGAAGCTGCTGAAAAGTATTTCGCTGATTTAGACAGAGTTCATTTAATTGAGCCTCTTTCTTACCTTCCTTTTTCAAATCTAATGGCAAGAGTAAAATTTGTCGTTACAGACTCAGGAGGAGTTCAGGAAGAAGCACCTGCTCTTGGTAAACCTGTTCTTGTTCTTAGAAATGAAACAGAAAGAATGGAAGGAGTAGAGGCAAATACAGCAAAACTTGTGGGCACCAATTCACAAGATGTTTATGAAAGTATAGTTAGCTTATTAGATAATAAGGACCTATATGATAAAATGGCAAAGGCTGTAAATCCTTATGGAGATGGACATGCAGCTGAAAAAATTGTGGACGTACTCGAAGAAATGATTTAATTTTAGGATATTAAATCTGTTTAACTTGGGTAAAAATAAATTAGCAAGTCTTTTTAAGCAAAAGTTGAAAATATTTAAAAATAATATTTTGACTCAAACAACTTGTACAAATCAAAGGGAGAAATTGTGTTAAACTAGTGGTTTTATGCCACAAGGCACTATTAAGGAGGAAAAAATGGAAGATAGAATTGTTATAGCATCAGCTGCAAGAACAGCTGTAGGTGACTTCGGTGGTCAATTTAAAACTGTTCCAGCAGTAGAACTTGGAGTAGTAGCAGTTAAAGAAGCTCTTAAAAGAGCAAATGTAAAACCAGATATGGTAGACGAAGCTTACATTGGTAATGTTCTTCAAGCAGCTCAAGGACAAAACGTTGCAAGACAAGTTGTTCTTGGAGCAGGAATTGATATAAAAACTCCAGCTGTTACTATTAACGTTGTATGTGGATCAGGTCTTCGTGCAGTAAGTTTAGCAGCTCAAGTTATTAAAGCAGGAGATGCTGAAATCGTACTTGCTGGTGGTACTGAATCAATGTCAATGGCACCATACGCTCTTACTAACGAAAGATGGGGAGCAAGAATGGGCGACAAAAAAGTTGTTGACACAATGATTAAAGACGGTCTTTGGGACGCTTTCAACGACTACCACATGGGTATTACAGCTGAAAATGTAGCTGAAAAATAC
>NZ_HE978593.1:77536-88332 GCF_000312025.1 Peptoniphilus timonensis JC401
ACGCTTTCAACGACTACCACATGGGTATTACAGCTGAAAATGTAGCTGAAAAATACGGAATTACAAGAGAAATGCAAGATGAACTTGCAGCTAGATCTCAAAATAACGCTGAAAAAGCAAGAAACGAAGGAAGATTTAAAGACGAAATCGTACCTGTAGAAGTTAAAGACAGAAAAGGTAATGTTACAGTAGTTGACACAGACGAACACATTAGAGAAGGTGTAACTGCAGAAGGTCTTGCTAAACTTAAACCAGCTTTCAAAAAAGATGGTGGTACAGTAACAGCAGGTAATGCATCTGGAATTAACGACGGTGCAGCTATGCTTGTACTAATGAAAGAATCAAAAGCTAAAGAACTTGGAGTAGAACCTCTTGCATATATTATTTCTTATGCAACAGCAGGTGTTGATCCTAAGATTATGGGTACTGGACCTATCCCTTCTTCAACAAAAGCACTTGAAATCGCAGGACTTAAGGCAGAAGATCTTGACCTAATTGAAGCTAACGAAGCTTTCGCAGCTCAAGCATGTGCAGTTAATAAAGAAATGGGATTTGACATAGAAAAAGTTAACGTAAATGGTGGAGCAATTGCTATTGGTCACCCTATTGGAGCAAGTGGAGCTAGAATCTTAACTACTTTATTATTTGAAATGCAAAAGAGAGATTCTAAGAAAGGTCTTGCTACACTTTGTATAGGTGGAGGAATGGGAACTGCTCTTATCGTAGGAAGGGACTAATCTAGAATGGATTACAAATTTCTAAAAATAGAAGAAAAAGCTAATGGAGTAATTCTTATAACACTTAGTAGAGAAAAGAGCTTAAATGCTCTTAACTCTGCTATGTTAAAAGAACTTCACCACTTCTTTTCAAATGTGTGTGATGAAGTAAGATGCATCATAATAACAGGAGCAGGAAAATCCTTTGTTGCAGGTGCCGATATTGCAGAAATGGCAAACTTCACAGCAAGTGAAGCCTATGACTTTGCAAAACTTGGAATGGATACATTTATGGAAATTGAAAAATGTAGAGTTCCAGTAATTGCAGCTGTAAATGGCTTTGCCCTAGGTGGTGGATGCGAAATCTCTATCGCTTGTGATATTAGACTTGCATCAAATAAAGCAAAATTTGGTCAACCAGAAGTTGGTCTAGGAATTACACCAGGATTTGGTGGAACTCAAAGACTATCAAGATTAGTTGGTCCAGGTTATGCAAAAGAGCTTATTTACACAACAGAAATGATTGATGCTGACAAGGCTTACCAAATTGGACTAGTAAATCATGTTTACGAACCAGAAGAATTACTAGACAAAGCTGTTGAAATGGCAAATAAAATTGCATCACACGCTCCTAAAGCTGTTGAATATGCTAAGCAATCTATTATCAATGGATCACAAACTGATATTGATACAGCTATGCAAATTGAAAAAACTCACTTTGGCCTATGTTTTGCAACTAATGACCAAAAAGAAGGTATGAGTGCATTTTTAAATAAGAGAAAAACTGAATTTAAAGGGGAATAAAAGGGAGATAATTATGAAAATAGCAGTAATTGGATCAGGTACTATGGGAGCAGGTATTGCTCAAGTACTTGCAACTCATCACGAAGTAATTGTTAGAGACATTGCACCAGAAGCATTAGAAAATGCTAAGAAAAAAATCGAAAAAGGTTATGAAAAAAATGTTTCTAAAGAAAGAATGACAAAAGAAGAAATGGATAAGGCTCTTGGCAACCTAAAATACTCAAGCGACATCGAAGATGTAGTTGATTGCGACCTTATCATTGAAGCAGCAACTGAAAATCCAAAAATTAAAAAAGCTATATTTACAGAATTATGTGAAAAATGCGATGCAAAAACTGTTCTCGCATCAAACACTTCATCTCTTTCAATAACTGACATTGGTGCAGCTACAAAAAGACCTGAAAAAGTAATTGGTATGCACTTCTTCAACCCAGTTCCAGCAATGAAACTTGTTGAAGTAATTTCTGGAAAGAAAACAGATCCAAAAGTTAAGGATATGATAATTGAACTTTCTAAAGAAATTGGAAAAACTCCAGTAGAAGTTGACGAAGCTCCTGGTTTCGTTGTAAATAGAATTTTAATTCCTATGATTAACGAAGCAATTGGAATTTACGCAGAAGGCATTGCATCTGTTGAAGATATTAACACAGCAATGCAACTTGGTGCAAACCACCCAATGGGACCTCTTGCACTAGGAGATTTAGTAGGACTTGATGTTGTACTTGCAATTATGGAAGTTCTTTACACAGAATTTGGAGATCCTAAGTACAGACCACACCCACTTCTAAAGAAAATGGTTAGAGCAGGTCTACTTGGAAGAAAAACTGGCGAAGGATTCTACAAATATTAATTATTTGAGAAAAATTAGGGGAAGGCGAGAGCCTTCTCTTTTTTTATAAGGTGATGAGATGAAAAATATAAAAATAAAAATTTCATTATTTCAATTTTAATTTTATCCACTTTAACATTATTTTTAATTTTTTGGAATTCCAAAAGAAGAGCCTATCACAAAAATTAAAAGTGGATATGGAAGAATTTTCCCAGAAAAAATTACATATAAGGAGAAAAAAGCTTTAATAGAATATAAAATAGATTTAAAATTAAAGGAAAATAGTATAAAAAAAGATCCAAATTCAGATAAGTATTACGCAGAATACAGCGGTACAATAAGACCAGAATCTTTTACTTTTAAATAAGTTTGCACAAAAGTTAACTGACAATAATTTATAAGCAGTTATAATATAATTAAAGAAACTATAAATTTTCATTCAAATAGCTTCATTAATAATTTATTTTAGATTTAAAAAATCACATAATTTTTAACAAAAGATTTAAATATAAATGGCTGATAAATTTATGATTTAATATAAATTATTTTGTATACAAAATAGAGAAGGTTTTAGTTATTTTTTTGAGAATTAGGAGGTAAATTGTGAAAAAGATTATTTTATGTTTAACTTTAATTGCTATTTCAACTGGGTTTATTATACCAACTTTTGCTGAGACAGAAAAAAGTGAGGATACTTTTAGGGAATGTTATCACAAAAATTTTAGCTATGTAAATAAAGTAGAATTTTCTGATTTTATTATAAAGAATATAGATGGTCATTTATTAGATAATTCAACAATCTTGTCAAATGATGATTCTTTTAGTAATGAATTAACTATAGAAAAGAATTTAAATAGTGATGAAGAAAAATCCCTAGAATATGATATGGATTTTAAGTCAGAATGCAAAATTATTTTTCCTGAAAGTGTAAAGGAGGATGGTAAATTAAATAATGATGGTTCCTATATTATTAAATCAGATAATAGAAATGTTGGGCTTATTACTAATCTGAGTGCCATAGATTCAAATGGACAAAAATTAAAAATAGTAACTAGGAAAATTGGAAAAAGGATACAACATAGTTTTATTAATGAAGGGGAAGTTATATATCCAGTAAAAATTACAGTGGGAATAAGTCAAGTTGTTGCAGGAAATTACTATAACTATTTTAGCGATGGATATTGGCAACATAGGACTGAAGGAGTTTCATTGTCACTATATCCAAGAAAAACATTTTATTTAGATTCAACTTTAGAAGATGCTTGGACGGAAGTTGTATATATGCATCGTTCTAGTCCGAATTGGAGTAACGAAAGAGGTATGTATAAACAATTTAAGTGTCATAATATGTATGCTGCGGACAAAAGACCGTGGAATTTAGAACCATGGAGACCAAGTGTTTCTATGAGTCAAACTATATTAGCAGGTTGCAATCCTTAACATTGACATTATATCGAGGTTAATATGAATAGAATTAATAAGAGTAAAATATTTTTATCATATGCTTATGGAATACTAATAATATTAATTGCTTATAATATCTATTTAAATGGTTATTTGAGGGATTATTCAATTTATAATTTAAAATTATTTTATAGATTAAATTTATTAATATTTCCTTCTATTATTCTCTTATATTTATTTTTAAAGTATAATTATAAAAAATTAAAATTGATACTTTGTTTATTATTTGTATTTCTATTTTTTCTAAACTTATCTATATTTAATCAAGCAAAAAAAGAGATTATAGAATACGAATATGGTACGATAAATTCACTTAAGCTTATAAGATTAAACAAAAGCTATGTAGGAAAAATATATTTTTACAGAGATGATTGCCCTGCTTGTAAAAATCTTACAGAAAAAATAAAAGTATATAATAAAAAAAGAGAAGAGAAAATTTTAATGTATAATACTAATAGTGATTTAAAAAACAAAAATAAAATAATTAAAAAATATAACATTTCCACTGTTCCTACTGTAGTAAATATTGATAAATATGGTAATGTAAAAGATATTACTGCGGAAATTATTAAAAGTATACTTAGTATATAGGTCTTAATAATATGTATCATACTAATAATAGGAAAAAAAATAAAAATATTTTATTATCAATTTTGATTTTTTTAAGTATTTTTTTACTTTTATTTTTTGATTCTAAAGAAGAAAAAGAATTTGTAAAAATTGAGGCAAGCTATTCAATGAACTTTCCAAAAAAGATTATATATAAAGAAAAAAAGGTTTGATGGAATTTAAAATTGAGTTAAAATTAAATGAAAATAAAATAAAAAAAGATCCGAATTCTGAAAAATATTATGCAGAATATAGTGGCACAATAAAACCAGAAGGATTTACTTTTAAATAAGATTAACAAAAAATAGCCAATAGATGAAAGTATAAAAATTAAGATTAATGAGTTATTTTAAAAGGGGTAAATTATGAAAAAATATTTTGTTATTTTCTTAAGTTTTTTTGTATTATTTTTAAGTTTTATTTCTACAGTATCTGCAAATGATGAAAAATTAGGGTTCGACGATGATACAATTTTTGTGCAGATAGTTAAATATAGATATGATAGAAATTTCCCTTCTTTTATTTTATATACAGATTTTAGAGCAGGAAAAAAATTTAGAGGTAATTTAAAAATCGATAGGAATTCTATTCAAAAAGAAAGCGATAATACATATCGTGCAATTTATGAAGGAACATTATATGATGTTGGGTATGCAAGCTATGCGTTGGTTTACTAAAAATAAAAAAACAATAATTTTTGTAATATTTATTATGATGGGTATATTGTTTTTATTTAACGGCTTTAAAAGTGAAATGGAAATTACAAGTGTAAAGAGAAGATATGATGCCTACAGCTTTCCTGAATATATTACTTATAAGACTAACAAGGGTTTGGTAAAATACAGGGGAGATTTAAAATTCAATCCAGACTCAGTTAAAATGGACAAAAATATTTATTATGGTGAATATTCAGGTGTAATAGAAAAAGATGGATATACTTTTTTAAAATAATTGACTTTTAAAAGGTTCTATTAATTTAGGACCTTTTAATTTTTAATGTATAATAAGCTTGTAAAGAAAAATTTGAAGGAGGGGAATATGACTAGGGACAAAAAATTTTTGAGGGCAAGTATTTTAATAGCCTATGTTTTTATAGGGCTTTACATATTATTTTATTCTGCAAAAATTTATAAGCTTAGAGATTTTAGTGGAATGTATTTTTTATTCTCCCTAAGCTTTTTAAATAATATTTCTCTTTTAACTTTTTTATTAGCTGATAACAAAAAAATTATCTTCGACCACAGCTCTTTAGTAGTTTTATTTTCATTATGGATTTTGCTTGATTATATCTTCTTTTACAAATACAAAATAAATTTTAAATATACTTATGAAGTTAGCCTAGGATTTACTTATCTTTTGATTTTTTCTAATTTATATATATTTCTAGATTGTGTAAAAGAGATTAAATGGAGATATATAAACTATCTTGTTTGTAGTATCTTCCTATTTTCTTTTATTTTAAATTATTTTAATAATCTACTTCACATAAATATATTAAAATTTTTAAGAATTTCAATAGCTTTATTTCCTATTATTATTGTTTTTACATATAGAAGGCAAATAAAAAAATATAGCCGTAAATTGTTATTAAATGTATTTCTTATAAGTTTTATTTATTTGATGTTTTTCGTGATAACTTATTTCATACCAGTTTTTGATTACATTTATCTTAGAGAATTTATAATCTTGTTTGTGGCTGAACTTTCAATTTTAATTTTTATAATTTCTATGGAAAGTAATTTAAAAAAAGTAATTTTGAATTTTTATTCTAATCCCTTATATTTTATATTCATTGTAAGCTCTACTATAATTTTTGAGAATTTTATAAAAAATTATAGCTTAGCAATACTTTTTGCCCTAATTTTTTTCTTAAATATGATAAATATTGAAATGATAATAAAGATAAGAAAAATTGAAAATAATAAGTCTTCTTATGAAAAGTTTTTATATAATAACAAAATGGCTAAAGATTTTTCGGAAAATTTTGAAAAAAGAAACCTGAGATTTTTGCACGATGATATTTTACAAGACATTATTTTATCAAAAAAATTTTTAGAAGAGGACACAAAAAATATTAAGAAATCACTAGAAATTCACCATAACTTGATTAAAAAAATTAGACTCAAAATAAGTTTGATAGATCCAATTTTTATAGATGGGATTAATCAATATGAGATTTATAGTGAACTTATAAACTCTTTAAAAAATATGTATGCAAGTGATAAACATATTGAATTTTATTGCGACCAAAATATTTTCATGCCAGATCCTTATGACAAGATAATTTATAAGTTTATTCACGAAATAGTTACTAATTTTTACAAGCATTCTAAGGGCTATTTTTCGGAGTTGAGCTTAGAAATAAAAGATAAAAATATACTATTGACAATTAGAAATTTTGATGACTACCTGGATAGAGATTTTAAGAAGATAAATCGATCTGGAATTAAATTTATAGAAGAGAGCTTAAATATTTATGGTGGAAAACTTGTAATTAAAAACAATTTTGAAAAAGAAATAAAAGATGAGGCTTATGTTGAATTTATTATTAACTTGCCAATTCAAGAGGAGATTGTGAATGAAAATTTTATTAATAGAAGATCATAAAATGATGGCAATATCCTTAAAGGATTTTTTAGAGAAAGACGATTTTTTTCAAATTGATTTATTAAAAGATTTACAAAAAATAGAGGATATTAAATTTTTAAGAAATTATGACATTTTAATTATTGATATTAATTTAAATGGTTTCGAAGTTAATTTAAATGGACTGGATTTAGCAGAAAGGATTTTAAAAGAAGATGAGTTTATAAAAATAGTAATTTTGTCTGGTTATGATCTACTTTTTTATGCCGAAAGAGCAAAAAACATTGGTGCTTATGCCTTTATTTCAAAAGAAGAAGATATGGATAAACTTAAAACTAAATTAAAAGAAGTTTATCTTCATGATAAAAAATTTTTTAAAGAAAGAAAAATTGTGGAAAGCTTGACAGAAAAAGAAATAGAAATTATAAAACTTTATTGCTCAGGATTAAAGAGAGGGGATGTTGCAAAGGAGCTTTTTATTTCTGAGAGGTCTCTTGCAGTCATGTTAAATCGAATTTATCAAAAGCTTAATATTAATAACTATCAAGAGCTTATGAAAAAATCTATCGACCTTGGAATAATTGATCCTTTTTAGATTCTTATAAAAATTTTTTATCTAGAATAAGTCATGTAAATAATATGAGTATTTCTTCATAAAAATTTAGATTATTGGAATTCTAGAAATGTGATAAAGTTGTTATATTTATGTATTTTCTTCAATTAATATTGGGAATAAACATTATTTTAAAATAATTTAATAAAAAATTTTAGATTATTTCCCTAGCAGTTTTGCTAGGGATTTTTAAATGTAATAAATTTATAATAATTATTTACAATCATCTTTATATCTTTTTGCAAATTATCCATATTATTTTGAATTTAAATGTGATAAAAATTTCGTAGGAAAGGGAAAAGTTAACTATTTTATTATAATTTTTTAATAAAATCACTTTAGAATATTAAAAAATATGAATAATTCAAAGAAATAATTAATTTCTTCAAAGAATTTGTCGTAAAAGCTTTAAAAATCTCATTATTTATAGTAAAATAGAATTAAATTGAACGTTGTTCAGAAAATATTTTACTTTAGACAAACGGGAGGTTAATTGATGAATACTAAATATAAAGAAGATGTTTTAAGTAAGGAAAATGATACTTCTAAAGAAAAAACATTTGTAGAAAAGAATAAAGAAAAACTTTTTTCTGGAGCTCTCAACTTAGCCTACAAGAGAATAAAAAAAGACCCTCAAAAGGGAATGCTTGAGGTAGTTAATGTTTTTGATCAATTCTTAATGCCTAAATCTAGTGATGAAAACAGTGCTAAGGTAGCTCTTGAAAGAGTTAGAAATGAATTAAAGGATGAAAATTCCAAGTGGGTTTCCTTTGGAAGTGATATAGTAAATGAAATTGATGAAAATATTGTCAAGACGTCTGTAAAAAATATTGGCTACAATGCTGCTTATACTGGAAATGCAATGAGAAATAGATTGCAAAAAGAGTACAACTGCAATATTCCTTGGACTATTTTATTTGACCCAACTTCTGCCTGCAACTTAAAATGTACTGGATGCTGGGCTGCTGAATATGGTCACAAAAATAATTTAACTTATGATGAAATGGCAAGCATAGTAAGACAAGGAAATGAACTAGGAACTTATTTCTTTATTTTAACAGGTGGGGAACCTCTTGTTAGAAAAGATGATGTTATTAAACTTGCAAAGGAATTTAATGATTCCGCCTTTCACGTTTTTACAAATGGAACTTTAATTGATGAAGAATTTTGTAAAGAAGTAAAAGAAGCTGGAAATATTTCTTTCGCCCTAAGTATAGAAGGTACAGAAGAATCAACGGACTTTAGAAGAGGAGAGGGAGTTTTCCAAAAGGTTATGAAGGCATGGACCTAATGAAGGAAAATAAACTTCTTTATGGTGCTTCCATTTGCTACACAAGCAAGAACTATAAATATGTAACTGATGATGATTTTATAAAGATGCTTGTGGATCATGGATGTAAACTTGCTTGGTATTTCCACTACATGCCAGTTGGAAAGGGAGCAGACACAAGTCTTCTTCTTGACCCAGATCAAAGGGAATATGTATACCACAAGGTTAGAGAAATAAGATCAGCTGCATATCCTCAAAATATTTTCACAATAGATTTTCAAAATGATGGAGAATTTATAAATGGTTGTATAGCTGGTGGAAAGAATTATTTCCACATAAACTCTCTTGGAGATATGGAACCTTGCGTATTTATCCATTATTCTGATTCAAATATTAGGGAAAAGACAATTAAGGAATGTCTAATGAGTCCGCTATTTATGGGCTTCCATGACAATCAACCTTTTAACAAGAACCTTTTAAAACCATGTCCAATGCTTGAAAATCCAGGACGACTTACTAAAATAGTAAATGACTCTGGAGCAAAAAATACTGACATGATTGAACCAGAAAGTGCAGAAGATTTGCAAGAAAAGACAACTCCTTATGCAATGAATTGGAACAAAAAGGCAAATGAACTTTGGAAGGCATCAAGGGAAAAGGCAAAATCTTTTAAATAAAATATAAAATAAGTTTTAAATATAAATTAGGATAAAAAAATTTGGAGGACGGTGAAGTCCTCCTTTTTTGTTAGGGTTTTGATAAATTATTTTTGTAGAGATTAAATATAATTTTGCGAATATTTTTAACTTATTTTTATTTTTAATAAATTATTTTATAAGATTTCTAAAAGTTCTTCTATGGAAGAAATCTTGTAATTTGCGTCCTTTCCTTCACTTTCATCTCCAAATCCATAGGAGCAGAAAATGCTTTTTAAGTCATTATTTTTGGCAGCAAGTATGTCGTGGTGTCTGTCGCCAATAAAGATAATTTCTTCTCTTAGATTTTTTCTTTCTTTTTTTATGATTTCGTCTTTAGGAATGTAATCAAAAGTTTCTGCCGCATAATAATTTTTAAAATATTTTTTTATCTTGTAGACATCAAGAGCATTTTCAAGATAGGATTCACGGCAGTTGGAGAGTATATACAAATCATAGTTTTGATAAAGTTCTTCTAAAACTTTTACTGTGCCTTTATAAAGTTCTCCAATGCCACTTGCAATGTTTTCATCCATCTTTTTTCCAACATGAGTCATTACATCTTTTTTTAATTTTTCATCAGCGTCTTTTGTCAAAAGGTCATAGGCGAAGTTTGGTTTTTCACCTAAAAATTTTGATACATTTTCTTCAGATAATTCAAAGTCTTTTGCAAAACCATGTTCTCTTAAAATTTTTACTCCCTCAGAAAAAGCTGGGTAGTAAATTTTTAATGTGTTGTGAAGAGTTCCGTCAAAATCAAAAATTATGCTTTTGACATTTTTAAATTCTTCTTTTATAGAATTTTTATCCACGAATTTCACCTAGAAGATTTGCCATTTCAATAGCAGCTGTGGCAGCATCAAAGCCCTTGTTACCAGCCTTTGTTCCTGCTCTTTCAATAGCTTGTTCAATATTTTCTGTTGTAATAACACCAAAGATAATTGGTACACCAGTTTCAAGTGAAGATGAAGCTATTCCCTTTGCAACTTCTGCTGATACAAGTTCATAGTGACTTGTTGCTCCTCTTATAACTGCTCCAAGAGCAATTACTGCGTCGTATTTTTTTGTCAAGGCAAGAGATTTTGCAGCTAGTGGAATTTCAAAAGATCCTGGAACCCAAATTACTTCGATTTCATCTTCTTTTACGCCATGTCTTTTAAGTCCATCTAGACATCCGTCTAATAGTTTTGAAACAATAAATTCATTAAAT
>NZ_HE978593.1:88630-107397 GCF_000312025.1 Peptoniphilus timonensis JC401
AAACTATTGCATATTTTTTTCTTGAGATTGTAAATTTGCACTGTAAATTTTCATATTTCCTCCAATTATTTATTATTTTTTATTTTACTTTGTAAATTCTGATAAGATGTGGTTCATCTTTTCTGCTTTAGTTCTCAAATAAAATTCGTCATGTTTAGTTGAGTGAATTTCTATTGGAACTCTTTCTTTTATAATCATTCCAAATTCTTGCAAAGAATAAACTTTGTCAGGGTTATTTGTTAGAAGTCTCAATTCTTTAACTCCAAGGTCTTGCAAGATTTGCGCTCCAGTTGAATAATCTCTGGCATCTTCTGGGAATCCCAAAGCTAAATTTGCTTCCACTGTATCCATGCCTTGATCTTGTAGAGCATAAGCCTTGATTTTATTTACAAGACCAATGCCACGACCTTCTTGACGCATATAGAGTAAAATTCCTCTTCCTTCTTTGTCAATTTGACTCATGGCAAGGTGAAGTTGATTTCCACAATCGCATCTTGATGAACCAAAACAATCACCAGTTAAACATTCAGAGTGAACTCTTGTTAAGACATCCATTCCATCTCCAATATCACCTTTTACAAGGGCAATGTGGTGTTCGCCAGTAACTTTATCAATATAAGCATGAGCTCTAAAATCTCCAAACTTCGTTGGAAGTTTTGCTTCTGCAACTTTTTCTATAATTTTTCATGTCTTTTTCTGTAAAGTAAAAGTTCTTCAGTTGTTGTTATTTTCATGTCCAATTTTTTTGCAAGTTTAAAAAGATCTTCTCCACGCATCATGTGTCCATCATCTTGCATAATTTCACAACATAGTCCAACTTCTTTTAAACCAGCAATTTTTAAAAGGTCAACAGTTGCTTCAGTGTGTCCTCTTCTCACAAAAATTCCATCTTTTTTTGCAACAAGGGGAAACATGTGACCAGGTCTTCTAAAATCTTCTGGCCTTGCATCATCTTCTGTAAGCTTATTTGCAGTTAAAGCTCTTTCCCAAGCTGAAATACCAGTAGTAGTTTCTATGTGGTCAACAGAAACTGTAAAGGCAGTTTCGTGGTTATCAGTGTTATCTGCTACCATTTGATTTAATTTTAATTTTTCTGCATATTCCTTTGACATTGGCATACAAATGAGTCCTTTTGCAAGAGAAGCCATAGTATTTAAACTTTCTCCTGTGGCAAATTCTGCAGCTTGAATCATATCGCCTTCATTTTCTCTGTCAGGCTCGTCAGTTACTATAACAATTTCTCCCTTTTTAAGAGCGTCAACAACTTCTTCAATTGAATTTACTTTCATTTTCTTCTCCTATACATTAAAAACCATTTTCTAATAAAAAACTTTTGCTTATTTTACTTTCTTCCTTTGCGTTTATAAAATTGTAAACATAACGACCAATAATATCTGTTTCAATATTTATCTTATCTCCGACTTTTTTGTTTATAAGATTTGTATCTCTTATAGTAGTTGGAATTATTGAAACTTCAAGATAATTTGTTCCAAGTTTTGATACAGTAAGACTTATGCCGTCAAGGGCAATGGAACCCTTTGGAGCAATGTACTTAAAATTATCAGAGTCAAATTTTATCCTGTAGACAATTTCGTTTCCATGATTTAAGATGGAAATAATTTCGCCAAGCCCATCAACGTGACCCTGAACTATATGACCATCAAGTCTTTTTAGGGGACTTAGAGCTCTTTCTAGATTTAATTTTTCTCCTATTTTTAAATTTTTAAAAGTAGTAGAATTAATAGTTTCCACCATGACATCAGCTTTATAAAAATCTTCTCCAAGTTCTGTAACAGTTAAACAAACTCCATTTGTTGCAATTGAGTCGCCAATTTTTGTCCCTTCCAAAACTTTTTTGCATGAAACTTTAAGCGAATAGAGGTCACTATCTTTTTTTATGTCTATTAAATGTCCAATTTCTTCGATTATTCCAGTGAAAATTTTAATCACACCTTCCAGTGACTATTATGTCATCAAATAATTTTTCGCAGGTCATATCTTTTATTTTTATTGAATCTTTTAAATCTTTTATTTCAAGATCTCCTATTGCAGAAAATCCCTTAGATCCAAGTAGGATTGGAGCAATGAAAAAATAAAACTTATCAACTAAATTATTTTTTAACATTTCTGCATTTAAAGTTCTTCCGCCTTCAAGAAGAATAGAAGATATGTCGTAGTCTTTTAACTTTTCCATGAGATCTATTAAGTCGACTCTACTGTCTTTGTCCTTACAGATTAAAACTTCAACATTTTTCATTTCTTTGATTTTTTCTAACTTATTCTTGTCACAATTTTCTGTAGTTGCAAGAATAGCAATAGAATCGAAATCACCATTTAAAACTTTGGCGTCAAGAGGAATTCTAAGTTTTGAATCTGTTATTATTCTAATGGGATTATTTTTATATTTTCCATGGCGAACATTAAGACTTGGATTATCAGCTAGGACTGTTCCAATTCCAACCATTATTGCATCTAGCTGTCCTCTTAGTTCGTGGGAGTGAGCTCTTGAAAATTCTGATGTAATCCATTTTGACTCTCCACTTTCTGTTGCAATTTTTCCATCAAGAGACATGCCAGATTTTAAGACTACAAAGGGTCTATTATTTTTTAAGTAAGTAAAAAATCTTTCGTTTAGATTTAAACACTCTTCTTCTAAAAGACCTTCTGTTACAGAAATTCCTGCATCTTCTAAGATTTTTATTCCTTTGCCAGAAACTTTTGGGAAGGGATCTAGAGTTCCAATTACAACTCTTTTTATACCTTCTTCAACTATCCTATTGGCACAGGGAGGAGTTTTGCCAGTATGAGAGCAAGGCTCCAAGTTCACATAAAGTGTAGCACCTTTTATATCTTCTCCCTTATTTTTTGCATCTAAAATTGCATTTACTTCTGCATGATTATCACCAAATTTTAGGTGAGCACCCTCTCCAATTATTTTTTCATCTTTTACAATTACACAGCCAACTAGGGGATTGGTTTTTGTTTTTCCAATTCCTTCTTTTGCCAGTTCAAGGGCACGTTCCATGTAAAAGACATCGTTAAAATCTTCTATATACATTAAATCACCTATAAAAAAAGAGCCCATGCAGGGCTCAAAAAATTCAAAATTATCTTCTTTCATCCAGACTATACTGTCGGTATTGGAATTACACCAATTCAGCTTTCGCTCGCGGACTTTTACCGCCGGTGAGGAATTGCACCTCGCCCTGAAGAGTTTTATTAACTTATAAATTTATGATAACACTAGAAATTAAATTGTCAAGGAAAAAGAAAATCATTTTCCTTCTTTAATATTTTTTATAAGACTCATCACATCTTCAAAGACAGAGTCTATATCCCTGTCAGAATCTATGATGTAGTCAGAATAGGAGTCTAAATCTTCTAAGACTTTTAACCTTTTTTCTATATCATTTTCATTGTCTTTTCTTTTTTTCATCCTATCTCTTAAAGTATCTTTGGAGCACTTTAGATATATAGAAATTGTATTTTTAAATTCTTTTTTTATTGCAAGGACGCCTTCCTTGTCAACGACAATTATGCAGTCTTTGTCCTTGTTGTTGTTTTTTTCCAGATCTTCTTTTAAAGTTGAGTAATAATTTCCAACATAGCAAGTTGTTCCAATAAAAAGATTGTCATCGTCCATTTTTTTAAAATTTTCTTGATCAATAAAATTATAATCAATGCCATTAATTTCAGATGCCCTTGGCTTTCTAGTTGTATAAGTGATTATTTTTTCGAGGCCGTGGCTAGTAAGTGCATCTCTTATAGTGGACTTGCCAGAGCCTGAATGTCCTAGTATTAAATAAATCATAGCTACTCCTTTAATTTTATTAGATAAAGTATAACATATTTTTTCTATTATACTTTACAATTATAAAAATTTGAAGTAATATAGAAAAGATAAAATATTAGATGGAGGTAAAGATGAAACATTTAATAGAGCCACTAGATTTTACAACTGAAGAATACGAAGAAATTTTTAGACTAGTTGATGACATTATTGCCAATCCCCTTGAATATTCTCATGTTTGCGACAATAAGTTATTAGCTAGTCTTTTTTTTGAACCTTCAACGAGAACAAGACTATCTTTTGAAACTGCAATGCTAAGACTTGGAGGACGTGTAATTGGTTTTTCTGATGCAGGAGTAAGTTCATCTACAAAGGGAGAAACTTTACTTGATACCATAAGAGTTATAGAAAATTATGCAGATATTTGTGCCATGCGTCATCCAAAAGAAGGAGCAGCACTAATGGCATCAAAGGTAGTTAAGACAATGCCAATTATAAATGCAGGAGATGGGGGACACTTTCACCCAACACAAACTCTTGCAGATTTAATAACTATAAGACATTATAAAAAATCCTTTGATAACTTAACTGTGGGACTTTGTGGAGATTTAAAATTTGGAAGGACAATTCACTCACTAGTTAGAGCTTTAAATCGTTATGAAAATGTGAAATTTATATTTATTTCACCAGAAGAATTAAAGATGCCAGATCCTTTTAAAAACTTTATTGACGAAAAGAATTATTCTGAAACAAGAGATCTTGCAAGTGTAATTGATAAAGTGGATGTACTCTATATGTCCAGAGTTCAAAAAGAAAGATTTGTGTCTTCAGATGAATACGAAAGATTAAAGGATTACTACATCTTAACTGAAGAAAAATTAAAAAATGCAAAAGAAGATATGATAATTTTACACCCACTACCAAGAGTAAATGAAATTGCACCAGAAGTGGATAAAGACCCTAGGGCAGTTTACTTTGAGCAAACAAAATTTGGCATGTATGGTAGAATGGCGTTAATCATGAAACTTTTGGAGGCTAACAAATGATAAATGTTTCAAAAATAAAAAAGGGAATTGTACTAGATCACATAGAAAGTGGAAAGGCTCATGTGCTTTATAGGGCTCTAGAATTAGATAAAGTCACAGATGCCGTTGTGCTTATGCAAAATATTTACTCAACTTCAATGGGAAAAAAAGATTTAATAAAAATTGAAACAGACTATGATCTAGATTTTACAGTTTTGGGACTCATTGCCCCTCACACAACTGTAAATTTTATTGAAGATGGCGAGAGAGTAAAAAAATACGCATGGAACTGCCAGATCTTGTGGAAGATGTATTGATTTGTAAAAATCCAAGATGCATAACAAATAGCGAAAGAGAAATACCTGGTCACAAATTTTACCTCTATGACAGGGCAAAAAAAGAATACAAGTGCGAGTATTGCGATACAGTTACCAAATATGGAGAATGATATGGCAAAGATTATAGAAAATATAGAAGTTTGTAAAGATTATTTTATACTTAGGACAGATTTAGACGTAAAAGTTTATCCCGGACAATTTTTTATGTTGAGAGCTTGGGAATCCTATCCAACACTTTCAAGACCAATTTCAGTTTACGATGTCACAGATGGAGTTGACTTCTTAATAGAAAAAAGAGGAGAGGGAACAAAAATCTTAGAAAAACTTGAAAAATGTGATGAAATAAAATTATTTGGTCCTTTTGGAAATAGCTTTTATGCAAATGTAGATGAAGTAGCCCTAGTTGGCGGTGGAGTTGGCGTGGCACCTTTTCACTATTTAATAAAAGAAATTCAAAAAATTAAACCTGAGTCAAAAATTACTCTTTACATTGGAGAAAGAGAAGAACTTGAACTTGAAAAATCCTTTAAAGATATAAATTGCGACATAATAGTAAAAAAAGGTGGATTTATCACAGATGCAATTGACTTTGAAAAGCACAAATTAATCTATACTTGTGGGCCAGAAATTATGATGAAAAAAGTAGTTGAACTTGCAAGACAACATGATACAAAAACTTATGTATCCCTTGAAAAAAGAATGGGCTGTGGCGTGGGAGCTTGTTTATCTTGTTCTTGTGATACCAAAAAAGGAAGAAGAAGGTCTTGCAAAGAAGGACCAATATTTAAGGGGAGTGATTTACTTGACTTCTAGAACTGAAATAAATTTAGCTGGTATAAAATTAAAAAATCCAATAATAATGGCAAGTGGAACTTATGGATATGGAGAAGAATTTAAAAACTTCTACGACCCAAAAATTCTAGGAGGAATTTCTTCAAAGGGAATAACAAGATACCCAAAAAAAGGAAATGAAGGTATAAGAATTTGGGAAACTCCATCAGGGATTTTAAATTCTATTGGACTTGAAAATCCAGGAGTAGAAGAATTTGTTAAGACAAAAATCCATGACATGAATAAATTGGGCACAGAAATATTTGTAAATTTAGGTGGCAATACAATAGAAGAATATGTTGAATCAGCAAAAATGCTAAATGATTATAATTTTGCAGCTATTGAACTAAATATATCCTGTCCCAATGTAAAAGAAGGTGGCATGGCCTTTGGCATGGATAAAGACTCTGCAGCAAAAGTTGTAAGAGAAGTTATGAAAGTAACTAACAAAAAAGTTTTTGTTAAACTTTCACCAAATGCAGGAGACATTGTGGGAATAGCCAAGGCAGTGGAAGCTGAAGGAGCAACGGGACTTTCTCTTATAAATACAATTCTTGGAATGGCAATTGATTTAGATAGAGAAGATATTGTCTTTAACAACACTTATGCAGGCATGTCTGGACCAGCAGTAAAACCAATTGCTTTAAGAATCCTTCATCAAGTTGCAAAAAATGTTGATATTCCAATAATTGGTATGGGAGGAATTTCAAATTATAGAGATGTTCTAGAATTTTTAATGGCTGGAGCAAGTGCAGTTGAAATTGGGACTTATAACTTCATGAATCCTTTTGCTGGTGAGGAAATTATAAAAGATCTTGAAAATTATCTTGAAGAAAAAAATAAAAATATAAATGATTATGTAAAAAAACTAGTATAAAAAATTTAACTTTGAACTCCTTGTGAAGAGGAGTTCTTTTTGTAAGTTTTAAATTATAAAATTATTTTACAAATTTACTTTAGCATATTATAATATCAGAAAAAGGTATAGTATGAAATAGTTTAAATAAAGGAGAAATAATGGATTATAGAAATGGATACAAGGAAACTATAAAGGCGAGAGAGAGGATTAGGGATTATATTTATGAAACGCCCCTAATTAGACTTAATTATATATCTGAGATGCTTGGCACTTCTGTCTATGCAAAACTTGAAAATATGCAAAAGACAAATTCTTTTAAGATAAGAGGTGCCTTAAATAAAATTAGGAAACTTTCTGATGAGGAATTGAAAAAAGGTGTTGTAACTGCATCTTCTGGAAATCACGGAAAGGGAATTGCGACTTGTGCAAAAATGCTTGGCATTCCTGCAAAAATTGTCTTGCCAGATACTTCTACTGATACAAAAAGACAGATGATAAAAGATCTTGGAGCAGAAATTGTTATTTCAAGTGTGGAAGAGAGGTTTAATGTTGCAAAAGAAATTGCTGAAAAAGAAGGAATGACTTTTATCCATCCCTTTGATGATTTAGATGTTTCTGAAGGACAGGGAACTATAGCTGTTGAAATTTTAAATAAAATGGATCATTTAAAAATGATTGTGCCCATTGGTGGTGGCGGTCTTATTTCTGGTATTGCCATGTACACCAAGGGCGTGACAAGATGGTCTGAAGTCATTGGTGTTGAACCAGAAAATGTAAATAGATACACCTTATCTTTAGAAGAAGGCGAGCCAAGAGAAGTAAAAAGAGGAGAAACTCTTGCCGATGGACTTCTTTCTGTAAAGCCAGGAGAAAATGTATTTCCTATTGTAAGAGATCTTGTTGACGACATTGTAACTTGTCAAGATAAATATCTTAAAAAAGCGCTAGATTTATTGTATAATAAAGAAAAATTAATTGTGGAGCCATCTTCTGCCATAGGTCTTGGTGCAATTTTAGAAGGAAAAATAAAATTTGATGATAGGGATAAACTTGTCCTTATAATCACTGGTGGTAATGTTGAAGGAAGAGCAATTGAAGAAATAATAAATTCTTAGGGAGGAAATCATGAGAGATTTTATTTGTAGCAAGTATAGTAATATAGGTCCTTCTGGTATTAGAAAGATAAATGAAAAGACAATTGAAATGGAAAGAGATGGCAAGAGAATCTACCACTTTGAAGTGGGCAGACCTGATTTTGACACTCCAAAGGTAATTAAGGATGCCACAATAAAAAGTATTGAAAATGGAGATGTTTTTTATACTTCAAATTATGGAATAATGCCTCTAAGGGAAGCTGTTGCTGAAAAACTTAGAGAAGAAAATAATTTAGACTATACTGCAAAGGAAGTCTTGATAACAGCTGGTGCAACTGAATCAATTTTTGATTCTTATTCACTAATTTTAGAAGAAGGCGACGAAATTCTTCTTCCAAACCCTTGTTGGCCAAACTATGTCAACGCAGCTCACATTATGGGAGCAAAACCAGTGAGATATAGTCTTGCTGAAGAAAATGATTTTCAAATTGACTTTGATGAATTAGAAGAGCTTGTTACAGAAAAAACTAAGGCTATTGTAATTATTACTCCATCAAATCCAATAGGTTCTATGTTTTCTCAAGAAACTTTGGAAAAACTTGCTGATTTTGCAAAGAAAAAAGATATTTTAGTAATTTCAGATGAAATTTATGAAAAAATTGTCTATGGAAATAAGAAACATATTTCTATGGCATCTCTTGATGGAATGAAAGAGAGAACTATAACTATTAATGGATTCTCAAAAACTTATTCTATGACAGGATTTCGCCTTGCATATATTGCTGCTCCAGAAGAATTTATTAGAGTTTTAAATATTATTCACCAACACAATACTTCTTGTGCAACTTCTTTTGTTCAATACGCAGGAATCACTGCTTTAAAAGATGGAAAAGAAGGCACAGATAAAATGGTAAGAGAATACAAGAGAAGACGTGACTATATTGTGGAAAAAGTCAATTCCATTGATGGACTTAGCCTAAATAATCCAGATGGAGCCTTCTATGCTTTTATAAATATTAAAGATGTGGGAGTTTCTTCAGAAGAATTTTGTAATTACCTTCTTGACGAAGAATGTGTGGCAGTAGTTCCAGGAACTGTTTTTGGAAGTGCAGGGGAAGGCTTTATTAGATTTTCTTATGCATCTTCTTATGACGATATAGTCGAAGGTCTAAACAGAATGGAGAAGGCTTGTAAGCATTTTTTAAATAAGTAAGTAATCGTGATTTTATAATCAGGTGAAAGAATGAAAAAAGTTTTAATAATTATATTAAATGTCCTTGTTTTTGCCATAGCTTCAACATTACTTTCAAGAGGTCAAAAAAGTGGCGATTTGATTTTTAAGAATAATTTATTCAGTAGCCCTAGTAAAAGCAGGATTTAATATAACAAAGGCATTAAAAAAAGAGTAGGTTCAATAGATCCTACTCTATTTTATTTGCATAAGTTTTTAAAAATATACCAACAAGTTTGTGAAATCTTGCAAGGTCACTTATATAAGCATAGTCACTTCCGTAAATTTTTTTAATATTTGTGCTTTCAGATTCTTCTCCAGTAAAAACACCAAAAGTATTTATTCCCTTTAATCTTGTCAAAAGAACTTCCTTTGATGTATCCATGACAGCTTCTTCGTCTTTATAATTTTCCCCAGGAGTTTTGGATGCACCAACTACTCCAATGTCGATTTCGTCAAAGGGAAGACCATCTGTCAAAATAATTAAAAATCTTCTTGAGTCGTGATTTTTGGAAATCAAGTGTCGCATAAATTTAATTGCGTGTCCATCTCTATTTGATCCCGAAGGGGAGTATTTGAAGATGTCTTTATTTTTTACTCTAGGGTCATTGTAGTCCCTATATTTTTTTATAACAGTGTAATTATAAAAATTGTTGTAGGAAAAAATTCTAGTTTTTATATTTAAAGATGTGAGAGCCTCTGCAATAATATAAGTTTCTGTTGCCAAAATTTCTTTTCTTTCATTTTGTGAAGCAGAAGAGTCTAGAAGAATATCTACAAATATTTCGTTGGAATCCTTCCTATTTATTTTTTTGAAAATCCTATCTTCATTTAATTCTCTTGTTTTCCAAATTTCTGATGGAATAATTTTTCCAGAAGTTGATTTTACTATTTCATCTTCAGATTCCTTTAATAGAGAATTTTTAATAACTCCAGCTAACTCTCTTATAGCACGAGAATTTTGGAGTTTATTTTTTTCATAAAAATTTAAGTTGTCAGAATAATTATTTCTTTCCTCACTTGCATAATAGGAAGATTTATTTTCAAACTCTCCAGATGGAAAGAAAAATTTTATGTCACTATGGATTCCTGTTGAAATTTCCTTAGCAATTTTATCAGCAGTATTTCTCTTTACTTTTTCAAGTCCATAGCGTTTTACTAAAGCCTTATAAATATTTTTGTCAGAAAAATTATTAACTAAAGTATCTTCTTTTACGTTGATATCTCGAAAGTCATCGTTAAAAAAAGTAAATTCTGCAGATTCAATGTTATATCTTTCTAAGAAACTGTTGTCCAATATATTCTTTCTTTCGTAGGGTATATTCTTTTTAGAAGATGAACTTGATTTTGCTTCTTTTTTAAATTCTTCATAAGATTCTTCTGTATCCTTTGGGAGATCTTTATTGATGTGAAAATATTTCTTAAAGAGTCCTCTTAAAAAATCAAGATAGAGAAAAGTATCTTTTTCTTTAAAGTCACAAATTTCTTTAAGCATTTCTTCCAAAACTCTTTGAACTTTTGGATATTCTCCTCTTTCTTTTCTTATATATCCAATTTTAAGTTCCGTAGTCATTATGATTTTTCTTCTTCTTAGATTTTTTAAGATTTCTTCATCGTGTATATTTTTAAAATCAAGAGTACCTGGTCTTTCTAGAATCATTTCCTTGGAAAAAATATTTTCTAATACTAATTTTGAAATTTCCCACAGATCCTTTTTGTTGTTTAAAGAATTTACATATTTTTTAAAAAAATCATCGAGAATATAAAAATCAAAAAATTTTGAAGCATAACCAAGAATTGCTGCCTCGTAGGGATCTTCTGCACTTAAAGAAAACTTAGAAATGTCAAAATCATAAAAGCAAGACAAGGTCCAAAAAATATTCTTCAGCCTATTTTCATCCTTCAAAAAGATCAGCTCTTTCAATGTTTTTTACAAAAAGGGTGTCGATGACATCAGTGACAATTTCTTTTTCGTAGGAATCAAAAGTCTTATCCACTAAACCAAGGTCCAAAGATTCTCTTATTCCAAGTCCACGATTCATGAGTTCAATACTTGATAAGAGTCCACGAAGATCAATTGCCTTTGAAGAAATTTCTGAATTTAGTGATTTTTCTTGAAGGTCTAAAAATAATCTTGTAAATAGTTTTATGGAATTATTATTTAAATTTGTATTTTCTTTAAATAATTTTTCTAAGTCAGATTCAGAGATAGTAGGCATATCAATTACCAAAAATCTTGAAACTAAGGCTTCGTTAAGGTCACGAGTGCCAATGTAACCGTAATTCATAGTTGCAATAAATCTTGTAGCATCGTGAAGATTTAGCCTGTCATAGCCAGATATATCGAGAACTCTTCTGTAGTCAAGAGTGGAGTGAACAACAGATAAGGCTTCGTTTTTTGCCATATTTATTTCGTCAAAAACTGCAAAGCCACCTTCTTCTGCAGCCTCATAAACTGGTCCTTTTTTTAAAGTTACTTCATTATTTTTAAAAGTGTCAGAACCAATCAAGCTAGATGGATCTGATGCGATATTAAGGGAAATTGTCCAAAGTGGTCTTTTAAAGAGATAGGCTAAATTTTCTGCCAAGACATTTTTACCAGTAGCTTTAGGTCCAGAGAGGAGGATGTTGTCGCCAGATAAAATTGCTGCAATTGCCTTCTCCCAAGTTTCTTTGCCATAATATTTATATTTTATATTTGGAATTCTATATTCAAAATTTTTATTTAAATCGTGTTTTTCTATAAATTCATCTACTCCGTCAAGTAGATCTTTTGAAACGCCTTGTGAAAGTAAAAACTCTCTCATTTCATCACCTCTAGCTTATTATAGCAAAAAGAAAAAATTATATAAATTATATGTATAGAGAATGGGTCTTAAAAAGTTTTTGTGTTATAATCTAATAAAGTAAAGAGGAGGGATACTATGGCATTTACTTCTAAATCACTTATTTCATTAATTCTTGGCTTTGGGATTTATATAGGAATTTTTGTACTTATTATCTTGGCAATACTTGCTCTAATAAAATACTTAAAAAAATAAGAAGCTTTATAGGCTTCAAAAATAGAAAATTTATGTTATAATGTAGATAAAGAGGACACCATGTAGATGGTTGCTCTAAGTTGATATTTTTTTGATACCACTTGTAGTGCAATACAGGTGGTATTTTATTTTATGCTATTTCTTATTAAGAAACAGGGCAATTAGGGCAATAATCAAACTAATTATTTTTAGCATAATGCTAAGAATTTCAAAATCTGACATTGCTATCACCCCCTTTACTGTTAAAAGTAAAGAGCAACCAACTGTATGTCCTCAAATATATTATACATATTTTATAAATTCTCATCAAATAGTTTATTATCAGCAATACTTAAAAAAATAAGAAGCTTTATAGGCTTCAAAAATAGAAAATATATGTTATAATGTAGATAAAGAGGACACCGTTTATACCCATATGGGCACAAGCGACGGTTTTCCCTGAGGCAAATTATAAAAACCTACCTATCAGCGAAAATACAGGTAGGTTTTTTTATGTTCTATTTCTTATTTTGAAATAGGGTAACAATAGCTATAACTAACATAAAAATTTTAAAAATTATAGATAAAATTTCATAATCAGTCACACTATCACCCCCAATCTACTCTAGATTAGGGAAAACCATCTGCCTGTATCGTCTATTCGATGTCCTCAAATATATTATACATATTTTATAAATTCTCATCAAATACTTTATTATCCAAAAAGCTTGAACTTATTTTTACTTATGTTATAATAAAAAAACTAAAAAAGGCGATAATTGAGAATAGTAATTTTAAAAAGTTTTTAAGAGAGCAGATGGCTGGTGAAAATCTGTAAACTAATAAAGTGAATCCGACTCATAGTCTATGATTTTTTAAGTGAACCATTAGGTTAATTAGGGTGGCAACGCGGGTCTCTCGTCCCTTTAGGGATGAAGAGGCTTCTTTTAATTTAAGGGAGGATATATGTTAGACATTAAATTTGTAAGAGAAAACCCAGAAGCAGTTAAGGAAAATATTAAAAAGAAATTCCAAGAAGACAAGCTTCCACTAGTTGACGAAGTTATAAAGATTGACGAAGAACTTAGAGATGCTAAGACTAAGGGCGATAATCTTCGTGCAGAAAAAAATCAAACTTCAAAACAAATTGGCGGCTTTATGCAAAAGGGCGAAAAAGATAAGGCAGAAGAAGCAAAGAAAAAAGTTGCTGAAATAAATGAAGAGATAACAAGACTAGAAACTTCTGAAAAAGAACTTGCTGAAGAACTTAAAAAGAGAATGCAAGTTATACCACAAATGATCGACGACTCTGTTCCAATAGGAAAAGATGACAGCGAAAATGTAGAAATCGAAAGATTTGGAGAACCAGTTATACCAGATTACGAAATCCCATATCACGTTGATATTATGGAAAAGTTTAATGGAATTGATTTAGATTCTGCTAGAAATACATCTGGTGCAGGTTTCTATTATCTAAAGGGAGATATTGCAAGACTTCACTCAGCAATTTTATCTTATGCCAGAGATTTTATGATTGATCGTGGTTTTGAATATCACATTCCACCATTTATGATTAGATCAAATGTAGTTACTGGTGTAATGAGTTTTGCAGAAATGGAAGACATGATGTATAAAATCGAAGGTGAAGATCTTTATTTAATTGGTACATCTGAACACTCAATGATTGGTAAATATATAAACACTATAAGTCCAGAAGAAGAAATGCCACTTGCACTTACTTCTTATTCTCCATGTTTTAGAAAAGAAGTTGGAGCTCACGGAATTGAAGAAAGAGGGGTTTACAGAATCCATCAATTTGAAAAGCAAGAAATGGTTGTAATTTGTAAACCAGAAGATTCAAAAGATTGGTTTGTAAAATTGTGGCAAAATACAGTGGACTTTTTCCGTTCACTAGAAATTCCTGTAAGGACTCTTGAATGTTGCTCTGGAGATTTGGCAGATTTAAAGGTTAAATCTCTTGATGTCGAAGCCTTTTCTCCAAGACAAAATAAATATTTTGAAGTTGGATCATGTTCAAATCTTGGAGATGCACAAGCAAGAAGACTTAATATTAAACTTCGTGGCAAAGATGGCACATATCTAGCACATACATTAAATAACACTGTAGTTGCACCACCAAGAATGTTGATTGCCTTTTTAGAAAACTTACTACAAGAAGATGGCACAATTAAAATTCCTGAACCACTACAAATGTACATGGGTGGCAAGGACAAGTTAGTTCCAAAAAAATAATAATTAAATATATTTTCAAAAAAATTATAGATTGTTTTAGGTAAAATATTTTGATATAATTTATTCACTTAGGGGAGTAACTTTTAAATTTTCAGTCGTCATTACGGCACAGCCCGGCTGGAAAGCTTATTATTAAGTATGTGAGACCGATGTAACAGTCGGTCTCTTTTTTATTTATAAGGAGGAATTATGGAGAAAAATTGGTATAACAAATCCCCAGATGAAGCCCTAAAAGACCTCTCTACTACAAGAGAAAAGGGTCTTAGTCAAGAAGAAGCCAAAACTAGGCTAGAAAAATATGGGGAAAATGCACTTGCTGCAGAAAAGAAAAAATCCTTTGGAGAAAAATTAAAGGAACAAATCCTTGATCCAATGATAATTATTCTTATGATAGCAGCCATTGTATCTGCTTTCGTTGGAGAAGCACTCGATGCTGGAATTATTATTGCAATTGTAATTGTTAATGCTTTTCTTTCAATTTATCAAGAAGGAAAAGCTGAAGAAGCTATAGAAGCCTTACAAAAAATGTCATCACCAAAGGCAAAGGTAATAAGAGATGGTGATCACATAGAAGTTGATTCCAATACTCTTGTGCCAGGAGATATTGTAATTCTTGAAACAGGCGACATTGTGCCAGCGGATTTAAGACTTATTGATTCATCTAACTTAAAAATTGACGAATCATCTCTAACTGGAGAATCAGTTCCAGTAGAAAAAAACTTCTCAAAAGTTTACGATGGAAGATGGAAATTGGAGATAGAGAAAACTTAGCATATTCTTCAACTATTATAACTTATGGTAGAGGAATGGGTCTTGTTGTAGAAACTGGTCACGAAACAGAAATTGGAAAAATTGCAACTTCAATTGCAACAGTAGGAGATGAACAAACACCTTTACAAAGAAAGCTTGCAAAACTTTCTAAGACTCTTGGAATTTTAGTTATTGTAATTTGTGCAGTGGTTCTTGGAGTAGGCGTTTTATATAAAAATGACCCACTAGAAATGTTTATGACAGCAATTTCACTTGCAGTAGCAGCAGTTCCAGAAGGACTTCCTGCTATAGTTACAATTGTACTTTCTATTGGAATGGGCAAGATGGCAGAAAAAAATGCCATTGTTAAAAAACTTTTGGCAGTTGAAACTCTAGGAACAACTACAGTAATTTGTTCAGATAAGACTGGTACACTAACTCAAAATGAAATGACTGTTGTAAAAGTATTTACAGACGGACAAGTTTACGATGTTTCTGGAACTGGTTATTCACCTGAAGGTGACGTAACTAAAAAAGAAGAAAAAGTTACTATCGAAGAAGATGAAAACTTAAAAATTCTTTCATCTATTGCAGCCCTAACAAATGATGCAAAATTACAAGTTAAAGGTCAAGAAGCCTCAATCATTGGTGATCCAACAGAAGGAGCACTTCTTACTTTTGCAGAAAAAGCAGGAAATGGACTAAAAGAACTTTACAATAATTTTGACAGAATAGAAGAAATTCCTTTTGATTCTGACAGAAAAATGATGACAACTTTCCACGATAAGATTTTTGATAATATTGCATCTTTTACAAAGGGAGCACCAGATGTTGTCCTTGACAGATGTAGCAAAATATTAATAGATGGAAAAGAAGTAGAACTTGATGATAAGTTAAGAAAAGAAGTTCTAGATAAAAATAGTGAATTTGCAAGATCTGCCCTTAGATGCTTGGGTTATGCTTATAGAAAGCACAGCGATATGCCAACTGAAATCACATCTGAAAATATCGAAAAAGACATGGTTTTCGTTGGACTTACTGGTATGATTGACCCTTCAAGACCAGAAGTTAAGGCAGCAATAAAAGAATGTAGAAGTGCCGGCATAAGACCAATAATGATTACAGGTGACTATCTTGAAACAGGACTTGCTATTGCAAAAGATCTTGGAATTGCAACATCTGATGATGAAGCAATTATGGGTAGAGAACTAAACGAAATGTCTGAAGCAGAACTAAGAGAAATTGTAAAAGAAAAATCTGTCTTCACTAGAGTTTCTCCAGAAAACAAGGTTCAAATTGTAACTGCTCTTAAACAAAATGGTCACATTACTGCCATGACTGGTGACGGAGTTAACGACGCTCCAGCAATTAAAAAGGCAGACATTGGTATAGCAATGGGTATAACTGGAACTGACGTAGCAAAAAATACTGCTGAAGTAATTTTGACAGACGACAACTTTGCTACAATAGTAAATGCAGTTGAAGAAGGAAGAATTATTTATTCAAACATCAAAAAGTTTGTTGCTTACCTTCTTTCATGTAACCTTGGAGAAGTCCTAATAGTTTTAATTTCAATCCTAATGGACTTGCCAGTACCTCTAATTCCAATTCAACTACTTTGGCTTAACCTTGTAACTGACTCTTTCCCTGCACTTGCACTGGGAGTTGAAAGAGGAGAAGCTGACATAATGGAAGAAAAACCTCGTGATCCAGATGAACCAATTCTAGATAAAGAAATAAAAATTACAGTTGCTATTCAATCTATAGCAATAACAGTTGCAACACTTCTTGCATATTTTGTTGGACTAAAATGGTATGGACTTGAATCTGGAATAAATCATGCAAGGACAATGGCATTTGCAACACTAATTATTTGTGAACTTTTAAGGTCTTATACAGCAAGATCAATTGACAAGACTGTATTTGAAATTGGAGTTTTCACAAATAAAAAATTAGTTCTTGCAACAGCTTTTTCTTTCTTACTGATGCTAGTAGTAATTTATGTTCCAATCTTAAACGATGCCTTTGGACTGATGGACTTAGGGCCAAAAGAAATTGGCGTTGTACTTGGATCAGCTCTTATCCCACTAGTAGCTGGAGAAATCCAAAAGAAAGTAAGATTCAAGAAAAAATAAATTTAAAATTATAAAATCAAAAGTGTCCCTAGACTCTTATAGTTTAAGGACACTTTTTTTATTGGAAAATTTTATAAAATTATTGACAAATCTATTCAATGGGATTATAGTGTAAATATAAAGTATATACACTTAAAATTCAAGAAAAGGAGTTTGAGAGATATTATGAAAAAAGATTTAAAAATTTTTATTGGCATATCATTTATTATTCCATACATAATGGGATTTGCCATTTATTACTGCAAATTACACGACATAAGCACAAGTATTTATCCCTTATTTCAAATGTTTATTCCATTTTTAGCTGTAGTAGCCTTGTTATACAAAGAAGACAAAAGCATTTTAAAAGTTTTTCCATTTAAAATTTATATCTTTACAAGTATTGTTGTGTTTTTGTTTGCTATAGTAAATATTTTTTATCCAAATTTTGATAGTTTTTCTAGCATTATAATTTTATTATCAGCTATAGCAATGATTATAGCCATTTTCACTATGGATGAAGATCTTAAAAAGAAATTATCTTTAGATAAACCAAATAAAAAGATTACACTTCTAGTGTGTTTAATTTTTATACTTATATATTTTTTAAGATTTTTTATTGGATGCATAATAGAAGGAGAAACAAGAGAATTTATAAAAATATTTAATCTTAATAGTTTAAAAGTCTTTATTTCTATTGTTATTTTCTCATTTTTAAATATTATGCCATTCATTGGAGAAGAATATGGTTGGAGGGCATATTTAGCACCAAGATTAAAAGAAATATATGGATATAAAAAATCTATTTTTCTCACAGGTTTTATTTGGGGAATATGGCACTTGCCTCTTAATCTATTTTATTATTCAGATGGACTTATGACATCACAAATTTATTCCATACTTGTACAACTTGTATTTTGCACATTTTTGGGAATATTTTTAACTTATGCATACAATAAGACAAAGTCAATTTGGGCTCCAGTTATGATTCACTACTTAAACAACAATCTTGCCCTATTATTTGTCACAGATCTTTCTAAAGATCTATTTTCTGGACAACATTATGATTTAAAGGAAACTTTGTTTTCGATAATAAGTTCAATAATACTCTTTGGGATTTTTATGTTTTCAAAATACATTAAAGATGAAAATCTTTGGGAAAAATCTGTTTATGAGAAAATAAAAGAGCTTTGATTTTTATGGATTTTATAAAAGTATAAATTAAACAAAATAAACATTGTGTAAAAACAATAGTATATACACTTAAAGGCGGTGTGATATGAAAATTATTATTTCCAATGATTCTGGTCTTCCAATTTATGAGCAGATAAAAAATCAAATCAAGGCTCAGATTGTTGCAGGAGACCTAGAGGCAGATGAAGGACTTCCTGGCATGAGGACTCTTGCCAGCGACCTAAAGGTCTCTGTCATAACGACAAAACGTGCCTACAATGACTTGGAG
>NZ_HE978593.1:107612-113067 GCF_000312025.1 Peptoniphilus timonensis JC401
TAAAGGTCTCTGTCATAACGACAAAACGTGCCTACAATGACTTGGAGCAAGAGGGATATATTTATTCCATGCCAGGCAAGGGATCCTTTGTAAAAAAATTAAATGAAGAAGTTGTAAGAGAAAATGCCCTGGCAAAAATAGAAAAGTATTTTACTGACGCAATTACTGTTGCCAAGGCTAGTGGCATTGAAATAGAAGAATTGCAAGAAATTTTAAAGACATTAGATGAAGTGGGTGACTTATGAAAGTGATAGAAATAAAAAATTTGAAAAAAGAATTTAAGGACTTTGAACTTAATATAGAAAATTTAGAAATTCCTGAGGGTGCAGTCATTGGACTAATTGGCGAGAATGGTGCAGGAAAGACAACTCTCTTAAAATGTATTTTGGATTTATATAAATATGAGGGGGACATTAAAGTTTTTGGAGAAGAGATCCACAAGGAATCTTTTGAAAAAAATTGGGGCAGTGATAACTGACTCTTTCTTCAATGATACTTTTAAGATTAAAGATGTCGTTGACATTTTAAAAGTTGCTTACAAAAATTTTGATGAAGAAATGTTTTATGACTGCGCGGATAAATTTAAAATGCCAAGGGACAAAAAATTAAATGAACTCTCTACAGGGAATTTGATGAAGTTAAAAATTATCTCTGCAATTTGTCACAATCCAGATCTCTTGATCTTTGATGAGCCAACTTCAGGTCTTGACCCTGTTATTCGTGATGAAATCATAGGCTTTCTCTTTGACTATATGAGAGATGGGGAAAGGACAATTTTATTTTCATCACACATCTTGTCCGACATAGAAAAAATCGCCGATTACATTGTTTATATCCACGATGGAAAAGTTATTTTGTACGACGAAAAGGACTCTCTAATAGAAAAATATGGAATTTTAAAGACATCAGAAGAAAACTTAGAAAAATATGGAGATTTTATATTAAAGACAAGAAAAAATAAATACTCAACAGAAGCTCTCGTAAAAAATATTGGGGTTTTCAAAGAATTTTATCCAAATGAAGTTGTGGACAGGGCAAATGTGGAGGACATAATGATATTTTTATCAAGAGGTGGACAATGAAAGCAGTATTAATAAATGAGTGGAAAATATTTAAGTATTATTTTTTAGCTTCAATAGTAGGATTGGTATTAATACTCTTAATTTTTTATTAATAATAGGGGAGGAGACAACAGACTTCTTAACTACTGCATAGCAATCGTTACTTATACATTGAGAGGTCAAATTATATTTGGAGATAAGTATAGTGATATGGGTAAGTTCTTAACAATGCCAGTTTCTATTAATGACTATTCACTTGGGAAAATCTTAAGAAATATAATTGTTTATGTAATAACATCGACAGCATTTTTAATTTCTGTAGTAATTTTTAAAGAAAAAATTACAATGGAAATTATAAAAAGATATATATTTTATTTTTTAGCAATTGATTCTAGCTTAATGAGCATTTTCCATATATTTTTTTCAAAATATAAAAAATCTTATATTTCTATAATTTATACACTATCTGTTTTATTAGTTGGGATGCCATTGCTTAAATACACAAAGTATCTTTTGAATTACAAAATAATTTTCATAATTCTTTCCATAGCCTTACCAGTAATTTCAGTTTTTGTAGATTATAAATTCTCATCAAAACTTTTAAAGGAGGATGAGATAGTATGAAAGCAGTTTTATATAATGACTTTAAATTTATAAAAAAGCTTGCCCTTCCCTTTGTAATTTTTATTGGGGCAATTCTTCTTTTAAGTGTTGTGATTACAGGGGAAAAATCTGAGCAATTTTTTATACAATGGATATTCATTATGATTTTTACCTTGAGGACACAAGTTATCTTTGGAGATAACTTTAAAGATTTTCAAAAGTTTATGACTATGCCAAGCTCTGTGGAAGACTACTCTCTTTCCAAGATAATAAAAAATCTAATAATATTTATTCTTACTACAATTATTTTTTTAATAGGGCTAATTACTAGTGGTGACGAAGACAGACTTATTTTAAATATGTATGTTAACCTACTAATAGCCTTGGACTTTTTCGCCTTTAGCCTAAGTCACATTGTTTTTACAAAATATAAAAAGGGATTAGCGGCACTATTATACGGCTTAATGATTGTAGGTTTGGGTTTAATTTTTGGTTTGATCTACATGACCAAATATGAAATTTTAATTAACTACAGACCAATATTTATAGTAGGCTCAATAATAATTTGCATATTGTCCTTTAAGTTAGACTACAAGTTTTCCACAAAATATTTGAGGGAGAGGGGGATATTATGAAATTACTTTTAAAAAATGATTTTAAAATTAGAAAAAATTTATCATCGCTTATTTCATATTTATATTAATGATATTTTCCTTAAAGACCATAGGACTTATGTCAGAGGAATATAGCTTTTTCACAAACAAACCCTTCGTCCTAGTTTACCTATCAGCTATCCTAATTCACTTTGTATTATATGTAATAACTAGTGAAGGTATGATGATTGACAAGAGCAAACCATACTTTCTAACTCTTGGTGTATCAAGGCGTGACATAATAAATGTAAAGTTCTTGAAGATTGCAATAATATTTATTATAGATGGGCTTTTAATGGCTTACATCTTGCAAAATTTTAAATTGCGTGGCGAGGAATTTGAATTTGGACTCTTCATTTCACTATTTATGATGTCCTACTACATTATAAACATTCCAATATATCTTTACTTTGGACAAAATAGTGGTGTGGGAACAATATTTACAAGTTCGCCTGCCTTGCTTCCATTTTTAGATAAACTTGGAAAGAATCCCTCTGGCTTTTTCCTAGGCATAATAAAGAAGACAAGTTCTCTTAAATTAATTTTATTTTTACTTGCCTTTCTTATAACAATTTATGTTATCTCAAGAATAATAGGAGAGAGAAAAGATTATTAAGAGAGAAAGACTTTTGAAGCCGAACTTCAAGAGTCTCTTTTGATTTAAAATTATATTTTAAAGGAAAAATTCATCATCTTCCTGCCATTTGCCTCCCAATGTGATAGAATAAAAAATGAATTTATATTATATTAGGAGGAAAAAAATGGAAACAAATTCAAGTTTTTTAGAAAAAACTTTTTCTCTCAATGAGAGAAAGACAAACGCCAAGACAGAATTTTTGGCAGGACTTACAACTTTTATGACAATGTCATATATTTTAGTTGTAAATCCAAATATGTTATCTGAAACTGGAATGGACAAGGGTGGAGTTTTCACTGCGACTATTTTATCGTCAATCATTGCAATGCTCTTTATGGGATTATTTGCAAACTTGCCCTTCGCACTTTCAGCAGGAATGGGACTTAATGCTTTTTTCACTTACACAGTAGTACTCTCCATGGGTCACGATTGGTCCTATGCACTTACTGCAGTATTTTTAGAAGGTCTTATCTTTATAGTGATGAGCTTTTTCAACATTCGTGAGGCAATATTTACGTCAATACCAATGTCACTAAAAAATGCAGTTTCAGTTGGGATTGGACTTTTTATAACCCTAGTGGGACTTATTTCAGCAGGAGTTATTGTTGATAATGACGCAACTCTTATTGCTCTTGGAGATATTGCATCAAGACCATCTCTTGTATTTATTGTGTCACTTATGGTTATGGCACTTCTTACAGCAAAAAATGTCAAAGGAGCTCTTTTATATGGAATTATAACAGGAACTGTTCTTGCACTTATTTTTGGAGTTAGTAACTTACCTGGAGGAATGCTTTTCTCTCTTCCACCATCACTTGCACCTGTTGCCTTTAAACTTCACTGGGGAGATCTATTTACCTTTGACATGTTTTCTGTTATGTTTACATTTTTATTTGTAGACTTATTTGACACAGTGGGAACTTTAACAGGTGTTGCAACAAAGGCAGATTTAATTGACGAAGATGGAAACTTGCCAGGAGTTGGTCGTGCCCTTTTATCTGATGCCGTTGGTACAGTAGTGGGAGCTCTACTTGGTACATCAACTGTAACAACTTTTGTTGAATCAGCTTCAGGTGTAGCAGATGGAGGAAGAACTGGACTTACATCACTATCATGTGCTTTCTTTTTCTTTTTATCACTATTTTTATTCCCAATTTTTTCAATTGTGCCAGCACAAGCAACATCAGCTGCTCTTGTAATGGTAGGACTTTTTATGATTAGTCCAATTAATCAAATAAAATTAGATGATTATACAGAATCTGTGCCAGCATTTTTGACAATGGTAACAATGCCCTTTGCTTATTCTATTGCAGAAGGTATTTCTGTTGGAATGATCTCTTATGTTATTTTAAAAGTGGCAACTGGACGTGCAAAAGAAGTTAGCCCTGTAATGTACATCTTAGCTATTATCTTTACACTTAGATATTTAAGACCACTTTTGCCATTTTAACAAAAAGTATTTTTTAGGACCTTAGTGATTTATAAATTGCTAAGGTCTTTTTTATTTTTAAAATAATTGAAGGAATGTATAAAATTTTTTGATTATTAAATATATTTTAAATCTACTTGGATTAATTTTAAAATACTCGTTTATTGAATTGTTTTGACCCCTTTAGTATAATTATATTTATATTAAGGGGGCGTTTTTATGAAAAAAATGTTTTTATACATAGTTATGGCTTTTACATTTTTTGTAAATGTTTTTGCTGCTGAGGACATACAAGTTGTTTTGGAACAGCCAGGCATTTCTCAGGTAAAAAGTGGTGACACGCTAAAATATAATTTAATAGTAAATTTGCCAAAGGATTATAAGGAAAAGTATTCTTCTTTTTCTGTAACTCTTTTACTTGACAAATCTCTTGATTTAAAACAAACTAAACTAATTGACGACAAAGAAGTTGCGGGCAAGTTAGACGTGAGAGAAACTTCCATAAAGGGAAAAGATCAAAACATAGTAACTATTAATGCCAATGATCTTTCTGTAATAGGAGATAACAAGTTAAATCTAGAGATAACAACAAGGGTAAAAAATGATGTTGGATCAAGTTCCAACTTAAAAAATTCCTTTGTATTATCCTATGTTGACAGAGAAGGCGACACAAAGAGCGACCAAAAAAATCTTGAATCCTCAACAAAAACTCAAAATGGAGTTTTGACAATTAAAGATGTTTATGAAGGATCAAGTGAAATTGAAGGTAATACAGAAAAAAATGCTGATCTAAATCTTGCAATTGATAAAAAATTAATTGCAAGCACTAAAGCAGATAAGGATGGCAATTTTAAATTTGAAGGGCTAGATTTAAAAGAAGGGGCCTATCTTAGAATAGCTGCCAAGACAAAGGATAAGGAAGCTGAGCTTGATTATATTGTAAAGGCAAAAGTCGAAGAAAAGAAATCTACAGAACTTGTAAATGAAAATAATGATGAACTTGAACTTTATAGTACAGTAAAGACTCTTGAAAAATTAACAGATTATGTAGATTTTGCAAAGAATCTTTCTA
>NZ_HE978593.1:113306-148678 GCF_000312025.1 Peptoniphilus timonensis JC401
AGATTATGTAGATTTTGCAAAGAATCTTTCTACTGCCAAAGCAGGTCTTCAAAATGAAAGAAGAATTCGTGCTGCCATTGCATCAGCAGAATATGTCGTTGTTAAAAGTGAAGTTTCAACTGATGAAATAAATGATTCTCTTGAAGAATTGCAAAAGTCTATTGAAGTCATAAGACTTCCATATATGGCAGGCATATCAAAGGATAAATTCGCTCCAAATCAAAAAATAACAAGGGCAGAAGCTGCTTCTGTTTTAAAAAGAATAATCGACGACAAGGCCATTGCCAATGACAAGTCCTCTTTTAGAGATTTAAAAGAAGGTCAATGGTTTTACGACAATATTGTATTTATTGAAAAAGAAGGATTAATTTCTGGTTATAAAGATGGAACTTTTAAACCAAACAATCCAATGACTAGGGCACAATTTGCCAGCATGATGGCAAATTATCTAAAGCTCAATGAAGGCAACAATCCAATAGATTTTAAGGATGTAAAAGAAAATTATTGGGCAAAAGATGCAATAAATACTCTTTCTAGCCATGGAATTATGGTTGGAAAATCTAAAAATGAATTTAAACCAAATGAAAATATAACAAGGGCAGAAGCTGCCACAATATTTAATAAAGTGTTAGATAGAAAGATAAATAAATCTTTCTTAGATAAATATTCAAAGAACCCATTTAAAGATTTAAAGAGAAATCACTGGGCTTATTATCAAGTTATAGAAATTACTGCTAAGTAAATAGAAAGGAAGAAGAAATGTCAGATATTAAAGTAAGATTTGCACCATCACCAACAGGATACCTACACATTGGAGGTTTGAGAACAGCTCTATACAATTACTTGTTTGCAAAGAAAAATGATGGCAAATTTGTTTTGAGAATTGAAGATACAGATAGAACTAGATATGTTGAAGGTGCCATAGAAAACTTAATTGAATCCCTTGAATGGGCAGGAATAACTCATGACGAAGGTGTCGTTGTAAAAGATGGAAAGCTAACTGAAGTAGGCGAATGTGGACCATATATCCAATCAGAAAGACTAGACATATACAAAAAATATGTAGACCAATTAATCGGAGATGGTCACGCTTATTACTGCTTCTGTTCCAAGGAAAGATTAGATAATCTTCGTGAAGAACAAAGAATTAAGGGGAAAGTTCCTAAATACGACGGACTTTGCCGTGGAATTCCTCTTGAAGAAGCAAAGAAGAGAGTTGCAGCAGGAGAAGATTATGTTGTAAGACTAAAGCTTCCTAAGAACAAGGACATCACTTTTAACGACGCAGTTCGTGGCAAAGTTACAATAAATACAGATGAAATTGACGATCAAGTATTAATGAAATCAGATGGATTCCCAACTTATCACATGGCTGTAATTGTCGATGACCACTTAATGGGCATAACTCACATTGTAAGGGGAGAAGAATGGCTTCCATCAACTCCAAAACACGTTTATCTTTACGAATGTCTTGGTTGGGAAGCTCCAGAATTTGTTCACCTTCCAACAGTTTTAAATAAGGACAGGAAAAAACTTTCAAAAAGACAAGGAGATGTCTCAGTAGAAGACTTTAGAAAAAGAGGATATCTACCTGAAGGAATTGTAAATTATCTTGCTCTTGTGGGTTGGTCACCAGAAGATGGAGAAGAAATTATGAATTTAGATGAATTAGTGGAAAAATTCTCCTTTGATAGAGTTGGAAAATCTGGTGGAATATTTGACACAGATAAATTAAACTGGGTTAACTCTCACTACATGAAATCTTATGACTTAGAAAAACTTTCAGAACTTTCAATACCATTTGTGACTGAATCAGGACTATTGAGTGAAGAAGAAATTAAGGATAACTTTGAATGGTACAAGATTTTAATTGACACAGTAAGAGAAGCTTGCGACAAGTTAGAAGACATTCCTAAGCACATTGACTTCTTATTTGGCGATATTGAAATCACAGAAGATGCCGCAAAAGAAGAATTAGGGCAAGAACATGTAAAGGGGCTACTTGAATCCTTTATTAAAATTGTAGAATCTCATGATGAAATAGATATGGAAACTGCCAAGGGACTAATGAAAGAAGTTCAAAAAGATTCTGGAGTAAAAGGAAAAAAACTTTACATGCCAGTGAGGGCAGCAATCTCAGGAAATGTTCACGGACCAGAAATGCAAAACATTCTTTATCTTTTAGGAAAAGATAAATTAATTGAAAGAGCAGAAAAAATTAAAAATTCACTTTAATTTAAATGGTATAAAATTAAATAAATAATGTATAAAAATAAGAGGGGAGATAAGTAAATCTTCCCTCTTTAAATTTGCCATAAAAACAAAACTAAAACTATTCTTTAAAAGAACTACACAATTTAGAAACTTCAACAATAATAAGTATTCCAATAATTATGGAAATTATTTGTGTGGTTAAAATTATAATATGGAATAAGCTAAAAATAGAAAATCTAAAATTGTAAAATATACTTAATTCTTTTGCACTAATACCAAGATAATTTATTAATATATACCAATCAGGAAAAATTGAAAACTTTTTATAGATTAATCCAAAACTATTTACAAATAACAAGTAATAGAAAAATAAAAATCCGATTTTAATTATTTTGTTTTTTTTAATCATTTGAAATCACACCTCTTATTTTTATTGATTTCTTGAGAAAATTTGAATTATTTTAAAATTCCAAACTCATAGCCTCTGTCCCTAAAGTATTTTATAACTTCTGAAAGGGAGTCAGCTGTTAATTGTTTGTTTCTTGCGTCGTGGGCTAGGACAACGGCAATCTTTGTGTTTTTATTTTTGTTAAGACTGTGATCAAGATATGCAATTTGTCCTTCAGTAGTAGTTGGTCTTACAGATTTTTTTCTCAGCATCTCCAACAAGACAGTTCCAGTCAATCCAATTAATATCTCTTGATTCTAGGAAGGAATTGGAAGCTTCTGTGTTGTTCCAAGACATTTCTCCACCAGGATATCTAAAAACTTTAGAGTGAAAATCTTCGCCTAAAATGTTTTGAAGTCTTTCGTTGGTCTTTTCTATTTCTCCATAAACTCTTTCTGCGTTTACATATCTACCTGGGTAAATATATTCGTAATCGTGGGAGAAAGAGTGAGTTGCAATTGAATTTCCATTTGCAAGAATTTCTCTAACACGACCCGCAGTCTTATCTCCAATAGATTTGCCAACTAAAAAGAAAGTGGCACGAGCATTTTCTTTTTTTAGGGTATCCAAAATTTGTGGAGTAATGAGATTATTTGGTCCATCATCAAAAGTTAAGAATACAATTTTTTTCTCGCCCTTGTAGTTGTTGTGGCGAGTGTATTCTCTTATTTTTTTTGCATCATAGGCGTATTTGTCAACTTTTTTCAAGTGGTTTGAACCTTTTACAATGAATTCATCTTCCATTTTAGTGATTTTGTCTAGGGCAACATTGGAAATGTATTCTTTGTCGTAGAAAATAGTTTTTGGTCTATCTTTATAAATTTCATTTGTGTAGTACCACATAAGAGCAGGGGAAACCTCGTCTTTTGGTTTCTTTATTGCAGAAAAGATCTTAGAAAATATAAAAATTATTATTATTGCAAAAATTGTAATAGATATTATTTGTCTTTTTCTCTTTTTCCTTCTGGCTCTTTGTCTTCTTATTTTTTTCTTCTTTCATAGTCTGATTGGGTCATAAAAAACCTCCCACTGACAATATACATCAGTGGGAGGTAAGATGCAATTACAAAAGAATTACAATTACTTTATTGAGTTGTATATAATGTATAAAACGTCTTCAAGACTTGGTTCTTTATCAGGATTTACTTCATCATCTATATAAGAAAAGCCCTTTGCAATGATGTAATATTTTTCATAATCTTTTAAATCTTTTTGGTTTTTAAATAAATCTTCTTTAAAAATATTTTTTGCTTGTGTAAATTTTTCAAGATCATTATTAATAACTAAGGATTTTATGACATCTTTTTCTGTAATATTTTTATTTTTTAAATTTGCATAATCAATGCCAAATCTTGATTTATAATAAGGATCTTTTCCATAATCCTCTGCAATTAGAGAATAGAAATCTTTGTAAGTTACTTTGTCGGATAAATTTTTTCCAATTAATCCAATTCCCATTTCCTTTAGAGAATTTAAAGCTTCCTTATTTTTTGCTTGATCAAAGTCTTTGTAATTAATTTGTTCTTTGAAATTAACTATTTCACCAAAGGAGTCTCTCAAAATTTTATCTTTTCCAATTATAGGTTCAATATTTTTAATTGTTCCATATAAAAGCCTTGGACCATTTTCAGAAATTTCATATTTCAAGCCAAAGTTTTTAGAATTTAGATAAATTTTATTTGCTTCTTCCTTTGTCATTTTAAGATCTTCAGCTTTTGAAAAATCCTCTTCAGAAAATTGTCTGTCATAAGATGTCACGACTTTTTCATCATTTACAAAAATTCTAAGACCTTCATCTATTACAGGAATATTATTTACATATCTAGGGAAGAAAATATTTGTACCTAGTTCTGATTTTTCAACTTCGATTTTTTCAAAATTCAATTCACTTTTGTCGCCATATTTTTCAAGAAAGTTCTTTGCTATTTTTATAGCTTCATCTTCACTTAGCTTATTCTTATAATCTTTTTTATCAGACCAAATGTCTAGATTTATTAAGTTTAAATCTTTTGCATTTAAAACAATTTGACCAGAATTTTTTGACTTTTCAAGAGCCATCCTATAGTAATAATTATCGTCATCAGAGTAAAGTGAAATATTTTCTATTTTATAATCTTTTCCGACAATTTCATAAGCCTTCTTCTTGGCATCTTTTTTTGATGCAAGATCTTTAAGTCCATCAATTTTTTTAATTTCTGTTTCAGTTAGACTTGCAGTATCCATTGCCTTTGCTTCTTCAGCTTTTGCATAAGGCATAAAGTTTAAATCTGTCTTTTCTTTAACAATTTCGCCAGTTTTTGCGTCAATATCAGCTACTTTTGTGTGATAAACTTTTTTGACACTTTCATCTCTTTCGTTGACTTTATAAGAGAGAATTAGGGGAGATTTTCCCAAAAATATTTTTTCTGCTTCTTCCAAACTTAATTTATTATCCTTTTTAAAATCAGTATCCTTTAAAAAAGAATAGGCATAGGGATTTGCAGCTAGAGAATTTATATCTCGGACTTCACCAGATCGCGAATCAATACTTACAATTATAAGAGTATCGGCAAGAGGAATTTCATTTATAACTCTTTGATAACTTATATTTATGTCCTTACTTCCTTTTAAAACAGAATAATCAGATAAGACATATTTTTTGTCAAAATCTTCTATCACTTGTTTTAATAGTTTTTCAGCGGTTTTTTGTGCTTCATCTTTGGATATAGTTTTTTTATCTCTTTCTTCTTCATTTGTCCATTTTGAATATGAAAGAAATTCTCCGTCACTGTTAAAAGAAATATCAATTCCACCAAGCTCATCATCATGCCAACTATACATTTCAACATATTTTCCTTTGACAAGCTTATTTAAATATTTAATTCCAGTGTCGCTACTAATTGGTTCTTTTGAAATGGTAAAAGATTTATAATCTCCTGTGATATTAAATATTTTTTTAATTTTTTCAACTTTTTCCTTTTCCTTTGCAGTAACTTCCACAGAAGTAGCATCATCATTCATAATATTATTACTTTTTTCACTTGCAAAAGCAGGAGATAAAAGCAATAAAGCCGAAGTGGCAATAATTAAATTTTTATATTTCATAATAAGCTCCTTTAAATTAAATTTATGTAAAAAAAGAAGAGGCATTGCTACCCCTTCAAAATTAGCTTAAATTAAGCTTCTGCTTCTTCCTTGCTATCTTTATTTAGTGCAGCTACAAGCATATTTGGATCTATACCATGAACCATTGCAGCTTCTTCTAGAGATTCCATTTGAGAAGAAGGACACATTATACATCCCATTCCAAAACTCATAAGAGTGCCAATTGATTCAGGTTTTTTTGAAAGAACTTCTCCTATTAACATATCTTTTGTAATTTCCATTTTTAACACCTCCGTAATTTATATACCCAAAATTATTTATATTTAAAAGATGAGTATTTAATAAAATTATCTTTATTATTTGTTCCTAAACTAATTTCAAATTCTTCTGTAGAATCAAAGCCCTTTGAAGTCAAAGTTTTTGCAACTTCAAATTTTCCTTCATAAGGAAAGACTTCAGTTTTTTCAGCTTGTTTTATTTGTATATAGGGTTTGTAAGTGAATTTTCCATTATATTTAGTAGATTTTGGCAATACTTCAACAATATTTTCTGATTTGACATAAGTTGATTCTGCAATAAGTTGTCCTTCATTTGTTGTTGCAAGTACGTCGTTTTTAATATTATCAAGAAATTGTGAAATGTCAAGAATAGGATTCTTTAAAATGTAGAGTTCCTTGTTTTCATAATCTGCTGCGTAGTCCACAATTTTTACGTCTACTTGATTTTTTACAAGAGAAAGACCTGGTATTGATTTGGAAGACAATAAAACTGAATTATTTTCTTCATCAAAATTAACATCAAAACCAATTGTTCTTCCTAGTTCTCTAAGTTGAAAATAATTGTAACCATCAATTGTGTAAACTTTAAAAGAATGTCTAACACCATTTACAAAAACATTGTGAGATGATTTTTTCACTTCACTCTTACTATCTTTTAGTGGCACTAAATCTTCATCAGTCTTTTTATAATCAGACTTACTTGTTATCATTACAGCAGATCTGTCATTGTCATAAGAAACATTAAATTCTGCATCTTTTCCATCTAAAAGTGCTGCAATATCTCTTAACTTAAAATAGTTGTTGTCATTAATGTTATATCCCTTAACTCCAGTGTCATTTCCATCTAAAACTACACTTTGGCTAGAAACTTTTGCATTTGCAAAAACATTTACACTTGTAAATAAAACAAGTGATGAAAGTGCAATACCTATTATTTTTTTCATAATATGACCTCCTATGACTATATTGTATTTAAAAATATAGCCCTCGACAAGCCCAAATATTTAACCTATAATTTAATATGGTGATTTTATGGAAAACTTACTTATGGGTTTTAATATTGTATCTCCCGTTTTTATAGTTTTGCTCCTTGGTTATTTTGCAAAACAAAAAGGATACATAGATAGCAACTTTGTTGATAAGGGCACTTGGATAGTCTTTTACATGGCATTGCCCTTTAAATTATTTTATGACATAAAAAATGCAAGGATAGAGTCTCTGCATCCAAAGTACGTTCTCTACATTGTATTAGGAGTTATTTTTATAATAATAATTGCACTATTAATTGCAAAAGCCTTGAGGATTGAGGACAAGAAAAAGTTATCGGCCTTTGTCCACTGTGCTTATAGGTCAAATTTTGTATGTGTTGGATTTCCAATCTTAGATATAATTTACAATGGTACATCTTCAATGGAGCATATGATAGTAATAATTGCCTTTGGTCTTACACTTTATAATATTTCTGCAATTGTACTTCTCACTTATTATAGTGAGGCAGAAGATAAAAGTATTTCTGTAAAAGACATATTTATAAAAATAATAAAAAATCCAATGATTGTGGGTGTAGTTTTTGGAGCGATTTTTAACTTCCTTAATATTCCAGTATACCAAGGAGTGGACGAGGCTATAGAAATGGTAGCAAAAATTTTAAATCCTATGTCACTTATTTTAATTGGAGCAAGCCTTAACTTTGAGAGTTCTAAGAGCGACTTCAAGCTTATGTTTATATCAGCTTTTATAAAAACTGTTTTAGCACCACTTATATTGATACCAATTGGCGTAAAGCTTGGTTTTACAAATATGGAATTGGGAATAGCTTATGTATTTTGGGCAACACCTTGTGCCGCAAGTTGTTTTATATTTACAAAGCAAATGAAGTCTGATTATGAATTTGCCTCAAAAGTAATAACCCTAAGTTTTATTATGAGTGTAATTACTTATCCAGTGGGCATATCTCTTATGAATTATTTTAACTTATTGCACTAATATTATTTAAGTGTTATAATCAAAATTACAAATAAAAATTATAATACCTTATTGAGAGTGGTGGAGTGAATGGGCACTGTGAAACCCGGCAACCTAGTTGGTGCTAAATCCCACAGATTTTTATCTGGAAGATGAGGTTTAATGGTCCTCACTTTTTGCGTGAGGATTTTTTTATGGATTGAAAATTTAATAAACTTTATAAATAAAAAAATAATAAATTCATACATTAAATCTAGGTATTTAAAATGGAGGAAGGAAAGAAAAATGAAAAAATGGCAATTTAGTTCAGAGTCCGTTACAGAAGGACATCCTGACAAAGTTTGCGACCAAATATCTGATGCAATCTTAGATAAGATTTTGGCAGAAGATAAAAATGCAAGAGTGGCTTGCGAAACTATGGCATCCACTGGAATGATAGTTATAACTGGAGAAATATCAACAGAAACTTATGTTGATTTTGAAAAAACAGCAAGAGAAGTATTAGAGGATATTGGATACAACAGAGCAAAATTTGGTTTTGACGGAAGAACTTGTGCAGTTTTATCTGCAATAAAAGAACAATCTTCTGATATAGCTATGGGCGTTGACAGATTTAAGGAAGAAGGAGTAGATGAACTTGACTCCTTTGGAGCAGGAGACCAAGGAATTATGTTTGGTTTTGCCTGCAATGAAACAGAAGAATTAATGCCACTTCCTATTTCACTTGCTCACAAACTTTCAAGACGACTTACTCAAGTGAGAAAAGATGGAACTCTTGATTATTTAAGACCAGATGGAAAAACTCAAGTTACAGTAGAATATGAAGAAGATAAACCTGTAAGACTTAAAAATGTTGTAGTTTCATCACAACATGCTCCAGATGTTTCCATGGAAAAAATCAGAGAAGACATCATTAGAGAAGTTGTTGAAAAAGTTGTGCCAGAAGATTTAATTGATGCCGATACAGAATTTTTCATAAATCCAACTGGAAGATTTGTAATTGGTGGACCAATGGCAGATGCAGGACTTACTGGTAGAAAAATTATAGTTGACACTTACGGCGGATTTGGAAGACATGGAGGAGGAGCTTTTTCAGGAAAAGATCCAACTAAGGTTGATAGATCTGGAGCATATTATGCAAGATACATTGCAAAAAATCTTGTTGCAGCAGGGCTTGCTGACAAGGTAGAAATTGGACTTGCCTATGCAATTGGTATTGCTAGACCAACTTCAGTTTACGTAGAAACTTTTGGCACTGGAAAACTATCTGATGAAGAAATCGAAAAAATTATTATGGAAAACTTCGACATGAGACCAGCTGCTATTATTAGGGATCTTGATTTATTAAGACCAATTTATAGACAAACTGCTTCTTACGGTCACTTTGGTAGAAATGACTTGGACCTTCCTTGGGAAAAAACAGATAGGGCAGAAGAACTTAAAAAATATTTAAAATAAAAATTAATAGATTTTCTTGTGTTAAAAAATAAATTTAGGGTAACAAATAAATAGTGCTAAAAAATACTAACTTAGTATGGTATACTTATATGGTAGATTTATTTTAGAGTCGAGAAGAGGATGATTATGAAGAAAAGTTTTAATTATTTTAGAGCAAACCCTTGTGGAAATATAACAGGTTTTGTAGTAGCGCCAGTTTATCCAGGATATAGAAAAGCCTACACAGACTGTATAATGGAACAAATAGATAAAGACGTTGAGCAAGTTGGATTTATTTCTCCTGCATATGAAGGTGCACCACTAAGAATGGACATGATGGGTGGAGAATTTTGTGCCAACGCAACAAGAGCTTATGGACTTTATTCTGCAGGATTTTATGACACAGATGGACTTGTTGATATAGAAGTTTATGTAAGTGGTCACGAAGGAACTACAGATGTAATTGCAGATGTGAAAAATCAAAAAGCTTACGTTGCTCTAGATGCTCCACTTGATAAAAAAAGTGTAGAAATTGACGGCAAAGATTACACTCTTATTAAATTACATGGAATTAGCCACTTAATTGTTGAAGCGAAAGAAGACAAAGAATTCGTAGATAAGGCACTTGAAATTCTTAAAAAAGACTATAAGGATGAAGCTTACGGTGTAATTTTCTTTGATAAAGAAAAATTAGAAATGATTCCTTATGTTTATGTAGAAGGTTCAGAAACTTTATTTAGAGAAGGATCTTGTGGATCAGGAACTGTTGCAGTTGTCGATTATCTTGAAGACGACATTGAAAAGTTAGATGAAGATTACAAGATTTCTATAAAAAACCCAGCAGGAGAACTTGAAGTTTTTGTTTATGAATTTGAAGACGGCAAAAAATTCTGTGTTGGTGGAAAAGTTGAACTTTCTGAAGTTGAAAAGAAATCCATAGAAATTCCTAAGGAAGTTGCCTTAGAAGTCATTGCTGAACACGACAAAATCGTTGAAGAAAGAAAAAAAGAAATGGCTAAAGAAGAAGCTGAAAAGCCAGTTGATGAAAGTGAATTAACTGACGAAGAGCTTAAAATAATGAGAGAAAAATTTGGATTTGATTAATTAAATGATTATTAAAATTGAGGGGGCAACCCCTCTTTTTTGTTTTTAAAATAAAATAAAAAAATTTTAGAATTTATGTGTATAATGTTAGAAGGTGATCGAAAATGATAAATGTTGTTGGACTTGGTTCCACTTCTTCTAGAGATTTAACTCTGGAAGCAGTAAAAATTATGAAAAATGGAAATAAAAATTTTTTAAGAACTGATAGGCATGAGTCCCTTTCATTTTTTAAAGAAAATAATATATCCTATGAATCTTTCGACTATTTATACGATAAAATGGAAAGCTTTGACGAAGTTTACAAGAAGATTGTAGAAATATTATTAGAAAAGTCAAAAAGTGAAGATATAAATTATTTTGTGCCAGGAACTCCCTTAGTTGCTGAAAAAACTGTAAAACTCTTGCTTGAAAGTAAGAGTGAAATAAATATAGTTAATGGAATTTCTTTTATAGAACCAGTTCTTGCAGCTGTTGGACGAGATGCAGTAGATGGTCTATTATTTTTAGATTCAGATGCAAATATTTTTGATTTTGACACAAGACGTGACACTTTAATTACTCAAGTTTATAACAAGAGAATAGCATCAGATTTATCTTTATCCCTTCAAGAAGTTTATAAAGAAGAGGATTTGGCATATGTCATAACCAATGCTGGTCTTGATGATGAAAAAGTAAGAAAAGTTGAAATTTATAAATTGCCAAGATTTGATGACTACAACCATCAATCTTGTATTTACATTCCAAGAACAGATGGAAAAAATATGCCACTTATTTTTGATAAACTTTCAAATATTTTGGATGAAAAAGATATTTATCTAGATGAGGAAAATTTTGTAAAGATAAAAGATTTAATTATAGAAAAATCACAAGACTTATCTATGGACTATGAAAGCGAAAATGATCTTTTGATTTTATCTTTTATCTTGCTATTCTTAAAAGATAGAGATGGTTTAGTTGATTTTCGTCAAATCTATGAGGAAATATACAAAAAATTGGATAAAATAGCGATTTTTTTAAAATAAATGTAGAAAATAAAGCTGACATAGGTTATAATTGTAACAGTCTTAGGTTATAGCTAAGTTTTCCTAGTGAAATCACAAGGGCAAATTAGTTTTTAAACCAAGAAAAAAGAATAAAGAAAATTCTTCAAGGAGGATATAAAATGAACAAATCAGAATTAGTAGCAAGTATTGCTGAAAAATCAGGTCTTACTAAAAAAGACGCTGAACAAGCTTTAAACGGATTTATTTCTTCAGTTCAAGAAGCTCTTGCAGATGGAGAAAAAGTTCAATTAGTTGGATTCGGAACTTTCGAAGTTAGACAAAGAAAAGCTAGAGAAGGAAGAAACCCTAGAAATCCAGAAGAAGTTATTAAGATTCCTGCATCTAAAGCACCAGTTTTCAGATCAGGTAAAGCTCTTAAAGAAGCTGTTAATAAGTAAGAAAAGAGAAGGCAAGGCCTTCTTTTTTTATGCTCAAATTTCTTCAAAGTATTGAAATTTTCTTATTTATTTGATATATTCTTTAGTGGAGAGAATTATGAGATTAGATAAATTTTTAAAAAATTCAAGACTTATAAAAAGAAGAACTGTTGCCAAAGAAGCCTGTGAAAAAGGACTTGTCAAAATTAATGACAAGATTGCAAAACCATCAGACTCTGTAAATGTTGATGATATTTTGACTTTGAAACTTGGAGAAAGAGAAGTCAGTGTCAAGGTTAAGGACATATCTGATGTAAATAGCAAAAAGGATGCAGAGACTCTTTATGAGCGAATAAATTAGTTTTAGATAGATTTTGAATTTAATGGGAGAGTTTTTATGAAAGTAAAACAAAGAAGATTTCCTTTGGCACTTGCCCTAATTATTATAGGAACTGTTCTTTTTGGATCAGTTAAAATAGGCAAGTCCATATCACTTAGAAATCAAAAACTTGAGATTATTTCTGCTAATAATAGAGAAATTTCTAATTTAAAACTTGAGATTGATAATTTAAATTCAGAACTTGAAAATTCTTCATCTACTGATTTTATTGAAAAGGTAGCAAGAGAAGAGTTAGGCATGGTGAAACCTAGAGAGGTTATCTATGTTGATAAGAATAAAGATAAGACTGTAAATACTGATATAAATACTGATAAGGGTATTTAAATAAAATTTAGGAGGAAGTTATGGATTTATCGCCAGGCGATATAGTTGAAGGTGTAGTTACTAAGGTTGCAAAATTTGGTGCCTTTGTTGACTTAGAAGATGGCAAAAGTGGTCTAGTACATATTTCTGAAATTGCAGATACTTTTGTAAAAGACATTAATAACCACGTTAAAGAAGGTGACGAGGTTAAGGTCAAGGTTCTTAGCATAGATGAAAAAGGTAAAATTGCTCTATCTATGAAGGATGCAGTTGAGAAAAAAGAAGAGCCTCAAGATGAAAAAGTTGATGAGAGATTTGAAGATTTATTGAGCAAGTTCCTAAAGGAAAGCAATACAAAGCTTGATGAAGCTAGAGCAAGATATAATCAAAAGACAAAGAAGAAAAATTCTAGAAATTAGTAAGTGGTGACTATCTTTTGATAGTTCTACCACTTTTTTTATTTAGTTATGGATAAGTTATTTTACGAAAATTTAAAAAAATTAAATATAATAAAAAAGTCTGATAAACTCACTCTTGCTGTATCTGGTGGGGCTGATTCAATGTATCTCTTTTATAATTTTATGGACCTAAGAGAGGATTGGAATCTTGATATTGTAGTTTGTCATCTAAATCATGGCATAAGAGAAACGGCAAAAAGAGATGAGGACTTTGTCAAAAAAGTTTGCAGCGATTATAAAGTTAAGTGTTTTACTAAAACTGTTAATATGAATGATTATGCAAGAGAAAACAAATTATCATCTGAAGAAGCTGGAAGAATTTTGAGATATGAATTTTTTAGGGAAAATTCTAAAGATAGAAAAATTTTAACTGCCCACAATGCCAATGATAGAGTTGAAACTGTTCTTTTTAATATAATTAGAGGGACAGGCTTGAGAGGACTTTCTGGAATTTCTGGGGTAAATGAAGATATTTATAGACCTCTTATAAATATAAAGAGAAGTGAAATTGAAGCTTATCTTCATGAAAATAATTTAAAATATTTCGACGATGAAACAAACTTTGAAGAAATTTATACTAGAAATAAAATCAGACTTGGTCTAATTCCTTATTTAGAAAAATTTAATCCAGATATAATAAATTCTATTTTAAGATTGTCTGAAAAATGTGGAAGAAGCAGATAATTTTATTGGGAAAATTATAAAAGAAAATTACTATAAATGTCAGGAAGATAATTTTTTAATAGTTAGTGAAATTAAAAGTCTCGACAAATTCTTAGCCTGTGAGTTGATAAAAAAATACCTTGAAGAAAATTTTTACAAGGAAAATATTTTATCAAGGACAAATATTTTGGGGATCTATGATTTGTGTCTTGGAGAAAGTGGAAGAGAAATTCATTTAGGAAAGAATATCACTGCCAGGAGGTCCTATGACAAGATTTTTCTTGAAAAAGCTAAAGACAAAAAAGTTATGAAAAATAAGGATCTAAATCTGGGAGAAAATATAACAGATTTTGGAGAAATTATTCTAAGAAAAGATGACTTAGAAAGTCCACATGACTCCTTTATAAAAGTCATAGACTGTGATAAAATTAAAGGTAATCTTTACGTAAGAAAAAGACTTCCAGGAGACAGGTTTAAGGCTCTTGGAATGAAAAATAATAAAAAATTAAAGGACTATTTTATAGATAGAAAAGTGGACAGACTTTTAAGAGATGAGATAGGTCTTATATGTGATGATGAGAAAATTATCTATGTAATGGGTATGGATATTTCAGAAGATGTAAAGATAGATAAAAATACTTTAAATAAACTCGTTTTGGAGGTTAAGAATGTCAGAAATTAAAGAAGTTCTTTATTCTGAAGAGGAATTAAAAAGTAAGGTTAAAGAACTTGGTGAAAGAATAACTCATGATTATAAGGACAAAAACTTATTTTTACTTGGAATCTTAAAGGGTTGTGTTCCCTTTATGGCAGATATAATGAGAAGTATTGACTTAGACCTTGAATATGACTTTATGGATGTTTCAAGCTACCAAGGCACAAGATCCATGGGAGAAGTTAGAATTCTAAAGGACATATCTACTTCTATAGTGGGAAAAGATATTTTAATTGTCGAAGATATTATTGACACTGGAATAACTCTTTCTTATTTAACTAAAGTTTTGAAATCAAGAGGAGCAAATTCTATAGAAATTGTTACTATGCTTTCTAAACCAAGCAGAAGAAAGGTTGAGCTTCCAGTAAAATACAACGGATATGAAATTGATGACCATTTTGTAATTGGTTATGGAATGGACTATGACGAAAGATTTAGAGGTCTTCCTTACATTGGAATTCTAGATGAATCAGTCTATTCTAATAGTGAGGAGTGATATTATTGAATAAAAAATTTGGAGGAGCGGGATTTTATATAGTACTGATTTTAGTGCTAATTTTATCAATTAGATTTTTTGGTCCGCCTGCAAATGTTGTGGAAGAAAAATCTTTCACTGAGTTTGTATCAGAACTTGAAAAAGATAATGTAAAAAGTGTAAGTTTGCAAAATGGAGTTGACTCCGTTGCAAGTGTTAAATTAAAAAATGATGATTCTTTTAGAACAGTAATTCCACAAGAAGCTTCTGATAGTTTTTATAAAGATTACTTAAAAGAAAAGTCTGATGCTGGAAAGATAAATGTAGTTTCAAGTCCAACAAAACAAACTTCGTTTTTAGTTGAATGGATACCAACACTACTTATGTTTGGATTTTTGATTTTCTTCTGGTATAAGATGATGCAACAAGCTGGTGGAGGAGGAAAAATGAACTCCTTTGGCAAGAGCAAGGCAAAATTAATAAACAAAGAAGATGGCAAAAATCTTGTTAAATTTAATGATGTTGCAGGTCTTGAAGAAGAAAAAGAAGAATTGGGAGAAATTGTAGATTTCTTAAAAAATCCTAAAAAGTTTATTAACATGGGAGCAAGAATACCAAAGGGTGTTCTTTTAGTAGGCCCTCCAGGAACTGGTAAGACTTACCTTTCAAAGGCAGTTGCTGGAGAAGCTGGAGTACCTTTCTTTATAATGAGTGGGTCTGATTTTGTTGAAATGTTTGTTGGTGTCGGCGCATCAAGAGTAAGAGATTTATTTGAATCAGCTAAGAAGAACGCACCTTGTATAATTTTCATTGACGAAATTGACGCAGTGGGAAGAAAAAGAGGAGCTGGACTTGGTGGTGGCCACGATGAAAGAGAACAAACGCTTAACCAACTTCTTGTAGAAATGGATGGTTTTGGAACTAACGAAGGCGTAATAGTAATGGCTGCAACAAATAGAGCAGACATACTTGACCCAGCTATATTAAGACCAGGCAGATTTGACAGAACTGTTTATGTTGGAAAGCCAGATGTTCGTGCTAGAAAGGCAATTCTAGAAATTCATTCAAGAGGCAAAAAACTTGCTGATGATGTAAATCTTGAAGTAATTGCAAAAAGAACTCCAGGTTTTACTCCGGCAGATCTTGAAAATCTAATGAATGAATCAGCCTTACTTGCAGCAAGACGTGGCGAAAGTGCAATAACAATGGAAGATGTTGATGAGGCATCTATAAAAGTTCAAGCAGGTCCTGCAAAAAAATCTCGTGTAGTTTCAGAAAAAGAAAGAAAACTTACAGCAGTACACGAATCAGGTCACGCAATTGTATCAAGACTTCTCCCAGAAGAAGATCCAGTTCACATGATTACAATTATCCCAAGAGGAATGGCTGGAGGATTTACAGCTTATCTTCCTGATGATGAAATTTCCTTTATGACAAAGAAAAAAGATGGAAGCATCAATAATTTCACTTCTTGGAGGAAGAGTTGCTGAGTCCCTAGTGTTAGATGACATTTCAACTGGTGCATCAAATGACATAGAAAGGGCAACGAAAATTGCAAGAGCTATGGTGACTCACTATGGTATGAGTGAAAAATTGGGAACAATAAATTATGACTCATCTGAAAATGAAGTTTTCATTGGTCGTGACTTAGGTCGTTCAAGAGATTATTCTGAAAGAACTGCAGCTGAAATTGATGACGAAGTTACAAGAATAATAAGCGAAGCCTATGCTAAATGTAAAAAGCTTTTGAGTGAAAACTTAGACAAGTTGCTTGCTCTATCAGATGCTCTTTTAGAAAAAGAAACAATCTATTCTAAGGACTTCGAAAAAATCTTTAATGGTGAGAAACTTGATGAAGAATCAATAGATACAAATGACTCAATAAATGAAGAAGATCTTTCAGAAGAAGCAAAAGAACTTATCCATGCTAAGGATAAAGAAGAAAAAAATGACACAAAAGAATCTTTGGATAATTAAGAATATATGAATAAAAGCTCCTTTAGGGGCTTTTTCTTTTGACTATAAAATATATAATAGATAATATAAAAGCTAAAGATAATTTTTATAATTATGATTTTTATTGATGGTGGAAAAAGGTATGAAAAAAATACTGATAATTGAAGATGACAAAAATTTAAATAAAGGACTTTCTATAGCCTTAAATAAAGATTATGAGGTTTTCTCTGTAAACACAATTAGTGAAGCTAAAAATTTTATTGATGATGCGGATTTGATTTTACTTGATATGAACTTACCAGATGGAGATGGGCTTGAAATAATAAAATATACTAGAGAAACTTCATCAATTCCTATTATAGTTTTATCGGCCATAGATCTAGAAGCATATATCATTTCAGCTATAAATTTAGGGGCAGACGACTATCTAACAAAACCTTTTTTCTTTGGGAATATTAGAGGCAAAGATAAAAAGAGCTTTTGAAAAAATAGTGTCTAGTGATTTAAATCTTTATAAGAAAGATGGTCTAGACTTTAATTTCAATGAAAATACTTTCTATGTAGATAATAAAAATATAGATCTCACAAGAACAGAGACAAAAATTTTATACTACATGATAAAAAACAAGTCTCAAGTTATTACTAAGGAATTACTATTTGATTTTGTTTGGGGAATAGATGATGAATTTATTGATCAAAATACATTGAGCGTCAACATTTCTAGAATAAGAAATAAATTAAAGCCCTATGACCCAATAGAAACAGTCTTTGGAGTTGGATATAAATGGAATTTTTAGTAGGCATTCTAGTAATTGTAATCGGAATTCTTTTATATAAATATATTGTCTTGAGAGGTGAAATGCGTGAACTCTCAGATTATATTGACAAGGCTTTAGATGGAAATTTAGAAATTACAGAATTTGATGAAAAGGAATTATCTAAAATAAAATCAAAGCTCATTAAGTTTTTGTATGCCAGCCAAGTAAAAGAAGCGAAAATAAATACAGAAAAAAGTAAAACAAAAGATTTAATAGCAGATATATCACACCAAACCAAGACACCCATTACAAACCTTTCTTTATACATTAGTCTTTTAGAAGATGATCCGAAAGATGAGTATCTTGAAATTATAAAGTATGAACTTAATAAACTAGAATTTTTAATTCAAAACCTGGTAAAATCCTCTAGGCTTGAATCCGATATTATTTCCTTACAAAAACATCAAGCAAATTTAAAAGACATAGTAGAGGATGTTTTGAGAGAATTTAAAGTAATATTAGATGAAAAATGTATAAGCATAAATTTAAAAAATGAAGATTTAATTTTCAATTTGGACGAAAGATGGCTTAAAGAAGCTATCCACAATCTAGTAGATAATGCTATAAAATACTCGCCAAATGGTTCTACAATTAATATTTCAGTTTATAAATCTTACCTAAACTATAATTTAGACATAGAAAATGAGTGCAAAGACTTATCAGAAGAAACTTTGCCGAAAATATTTGAAAGATTTTATAGAGGAAAAAATTCAGTTTCAAAGGACGGTTTGGGTTTAGGTCTTTTTATAGCCAGAGAAATTATAGAAAAACATGGTGGAAATATAAGAGCGTCTTTGGATAATAACAGAATAAAATTTTCAGTAGACTTCCCCTTGTGAGAAGTCTTTTTTCTTACAAAACTGTAAGAAGTCTTGTAAGTACTTTGTAAGATATGAATGTTATATTAAATGTAAAGAGGTGATAGAAATGTTAAAAGTGGAAAACTTAAAAAGATATTATAAAACAAATGACGTTGAAGTAAGAGCTCTTGACGGAGTATCTTTCGATGTAGAAAAAGGAGAATTTATTTCTATAATCGGAGCATCAGGATCTGGTAAATCAACCTTATTACATTTATTAGGGGGACTTGATTATCCTACAAGTGGAAAAGTTTTGATTGATAGTACAGACATTTATGCATTAAAAGATGATGAGAGAACAATTTTTAGAAGAAGAAATATCGGTTTTGTCTTTCAAGCATATAATCTTTTGCCCATGCTAAATGTGTATGAGAATATAATTATTCCCTTTGGTCTTGATGGGGACAAAGTAGATAAGAAATATGTTGATTATGTAATAGATATACTTGAAATAAGTGATACAAAAAAATAAAATGCCAAATGAATTATCAGGTGGACAGCAACAAAGGGTTGCTATAGCAAGAGCCTTGGTTACCAAACCATCTTTAATTCTAGCTGACGAACCTACAGGAAATTTAGATTCAAAATCTTCTTCCCAAGTTGTTTACTTACTAAAAAAGATTAATAAAGAGCTTGGAAATACTATTCTTATGATTACTCACGATGATGCCGTCGCTCAAGCTGCAGAAAAAACTTTAAGGATAGAAGATGGAAGGCTGGTGGAAAATAATGAAAGTCAAAAATAAAGCTTATATAAGGCGTCTAGCAAAAAATATTTTAAATGCGAATAAAAGCAGGAGAAATATTCTCTTATTAGCAATTGCTTTGACTTCTATACTATTTACAAGTCTGTTTTCCGTAGCCTTAGGTTTAGGGAAAAGCATGGAAACCCAAACTATGAAAACTATTGGAACAATCAGCCATGGCTCTTTTAAAGAACTTTCTGACAAAGACATAAGTATTTTATCCAAGGATAAAGACATAAAGGAATTTTCAATAAGAGAGAAAGTTGGTATTCTTGATGATGAAAAAATAAGTGCAGAACTATCCTATATAGATAACAATGGATTTGAATGGTCGCTAATAGAAAAAGTTAAAGGGAAATTTCCTGAAAAAGAAAACCAAGTATTTATAGATATAGCTACTGCTAAAAAATTAGGTTATGAGGGTGAAATTGGAGAAGAGATAGAAGTTTCTTTTAAAATAGAAAAAGCTTACACAGGAGAGATTATTGAAAAGAAAAGTGAGAAATTTATTATATCTGGAACTTTTCAAAATCCAATTGACTCCAATGTTGGTGTAGGACAAATCTATTTATCAAAAGCTTATGTAGATAAATTATCCCTTCCAGAAAATAATAAAGATTTGGAAGTAATGCTAAAGAATTCCTTTATGATAAGGGATAAACTTTTAAAAATTGCAGAGAGAAATTCTTATAAAGTGGTAGATAATCCTGGGAATTTATCCGAAAAGGAAATAAGGATTGGCCTTAACTTTGCATATCTTTTATCTGGTGATTCTAGTTTTGATTTTAAAACATTTCTACCCTTCTTAGCTTTTTTGATTTTGGTAATGGTTGCGGGATATTTGATAATAAATAATATTTTCAAGATATCCGTAAATGAAGACATTAAACTACTGGGACTTTTAAAAACAATTGGAATGACAAAGCCGCAAATCAAAAGGCTTATTCATTTTGAGTCTTTAGCAGTAGCACTTCCGTCAATAGTAGTTGGAGATTTAGTAGGAATTTCTATTGGAAAAATTATTTTAAATAAAATATTTGCAAATAATGAGATGTTAACGGATGTAAAATTATCACTAACGGTAATGGTCTTAATTATCTTATTTTCGACAGCCTTTACTTTGCTTACAGTATTTCTATCGGTTATGAGACCTGCAAGATATGCAGCAAAAGTTTCTCCAATAGATGCCAGCAGATACAATGAAACCACGATAAAAAAGAAATATAAAAGCGAGGATGTTTCTCTAGGTAAGCTTGCTAGAAGACAAGTCTTTTCCAATAAATTTAGATTTATTTCAATTATTCTATCTATGAGTCTATCCGCTGTTATTTTAAACAGTGTTTTAACTTATACTGGTAATATTGATCTAGAAAAGGGAATTTCTGATGTCATTACAACAGACTATAATATAGCAAACCCAAAATACTTTAGGTATATGTATTTAGGTAGTGAAGAAGGAATTGATAAAAATTTTATTGATGAGATAGAAAACTATAAGGGCTTTAAAAGTGGGGGAGCTTTATACTACTATGGTTATGAATACGATTATCCAGATATAAAAATAGAAGATAATAAAGTTGCTCCAATATTATTAGGAATAGATGATTATTTAATAAACAAACAAAAATTTATAGATGGAGAATTTGATAAAGACAAATGGCAAACAGGAAATTATATAATCATAGGAGAATATGGAAATAAAAAATCTGCATTTAAATCTGGCGATAAAATAAAGATTAATGTCAAAAATAAAGTCAAAGAAGTCCAAGTTATGGGAAAGATTGAGTATAATTTTTCAAATGGTCTTAGATATTTTCCTGTAATTAAGGAAGATATAAATGACGAATCTAGTCCTACTTTAGGTTTGGAATACATTTATATGAAGCCGAATGAGTATAAAGAGCTCACAGGAGATAAGAGTATAATGTCCTATGGATTTGATGTGGAAGATAGCGAAAATGAAAATTTTGATAAGTTATTAAAAACTTTTGAAAATGAGCCAGACTTTTCCTATGATTCAAGAGACCTTCAGATCAAATCTACAATGGAATCCAAAAACCTAATAGAATTTGCTGGTTACAGTCTATCTATAGTATTATTCTTAATATCTGTGCTTAACTTTATTAACGTTATTGCTACTGAAATATTAAGAAACATGGTGAACTTATCAATCCTTGAAGCAATTGGAATGACAAAGAAAAACATCAGAAAATATTTGGTGAAAAAGAATTTAATTTATTCTTTATGTGGCTTGGTATTTTCTTTCATCATTATGCTTCTTGTAGATAAATTTATCTTGATGGATTTTATGGAAGAGACTAATTGGACTTCATATAAATTTGTAATTATACCACTTATCATTGTAAATTTTGTAAATATAATTATTGGGATAATATTTACTGGTAGATTCTATGAAAAGCATAGCAAAAATAGTCTTGTAGATAGAATAAGAAGTTTATAGTAAATATTATATTTTTAAATTATTAAAAGATTTTACTTTAACTTAATTTATGATAGTTTTAAAAATTTATAGAATAATAAAAGACCCTCCTTATTTATTTCTAATAAAGAGGGTCTTATTCATTAGCTTATTTTAATCTTCGTCATTAATTAATGATTTGGAACGAGATTTTTTCTTGCTGTTACCATTGTCATTGTTGTTGTTTGAAGATTTTTTTCTTCTTTTTGTTGTCGTTGTTATTGTTATTATCATTTTTCTTTGCTCTCTTCTTTGCTTGAGAAGCTCTGTACCAACCAATTTTATTTGTGTAGTGTGGACTAGTTCCATCGGCGAAGATTTCACGTCTTCCATTTACATATTTTGTGTAAATGCCTTCAGGTTCTTCGAATTCTTTTCTATCAAGATCTTGGTGAACTGACTTCATAATTTGTTTCCACAAATAAGCTGATTGAGTTGATCCAAAGGCAAGCTTTTGGTTTTTATCGTTACCAATCCAAACTGAACAAGTGTAGTAAGGAGTGTAACCAATAAACCAAACGTCCTTCCTGCCATTATGCTCGTCAGTTGATGTACCAGTCTTACCAGCAATTTCTTGACCAGGGAAGGAAGCATTTCTACCAGTACCGCGTCTAACAACATCTTTTAACATATCAGTTAAGATGTAAGCATTTTGTGGACTAGTTATTTCTTTCTCATTAACCTTGTATTCATAAATTGTTTCACCAGTGTTGGATTCAATTTTTGAAACTACATAAGGATTTGCATATTTACCTTCGTTGGCAAGAGTTGTGAAGGCACCAGCCATTTCAAAGGGACTGATTCCGTAACTCATGCCACCAAGAGTAAGTGGTGAATAATCCATGTCGTTCCATGTTGGGTTTTCATCTTTTTCTACTATAGTAGTGATTCCAATAGATTTTAAGGTTTCAATCATTTTATTAATTGATTCTTCGTCGTTATAGACTTTAGAATAAGTTGAATTTTTATTTGCCTTTGCGTCTTTATCGGCAGATATATCTCTGGCAACTTGGTAGGCACCAACATTTGATGATTGACGAAGAAGATTTCTTATAGTTGTCCAACCTTGATAATAGTTACCTGCATTTCTAGGTGAGTGACCAAAAAGTCTTTCTGGCATCTTTTGGTCTAGGTAGACATCGCCAGCAGTTGCTCCATTGTTTAAGGCTGTAAGATAAACGGAAATTGGTTTTATTGATGATCCAGGTTGTCTTGGCACAAGAGCTCTATTTAAAAGTCTTCCACCACTTACATTTCTACCACCAACAAGAGCCTTAACTTCGTGAGTTTTTTGGTCAATAATTACTGATGCAACTTGTGGTTGTATAATTCCATTTTTGTCAGTAAAGCCACCATAATAATATTTTGGATTTGACACAACTTCTTCTAGAGTTCTTTGCATATTTATATCCATTGGAGTATAAATTTTTAATCCTCCGTTGAAGAGTTTATTTGTGGCTTCTTCTTTTGAATAACCAGAATCCATTAAGATTTTAAGTGTACTTTTTTGAACTACGTCTGTGTAAAAAGATGAAATTCCACTTTCTTTACGAGATCCTATGCTAATTTGGATTTTTTCGTTAAGGGCCTTGTCATAATCATCTTGACTTATTAAGTTTTGGTTAAGCATTCTCTTTAAAACAAGTCTTTGTCTTTCTTGAGAAGTTTCATTAAAGACTGCTTTAACAGGTACAATTAAATCATTTTTTATTTGAATAAGTTCAAAGTTATCTATTTGACCTAATTCATTTAAATTTTGAGCAATTTCTATAATCCTATCGGAGTTGGGCTCTGCATTTTCATTTTTAGGAAGTAAAACAATTTCTATATTACCTAAATCATCGGAATCTTCTATAGCTTGAGTGTTGTAAGGTGTGTACTTTTCTGGAAGGTTTGTAACTCCAGCTATTAAGGCGCATTCAGCTAAATCAAGTTCGGATACGTCCTTGTTGAAAAAAGTTTTTGCTGCTGCTTGTACTCCCACAGTTCCCTTAGAGAAGCCAGCAGAGTTTAAGTAAGCTTCCAATATTTGTTCCTTGGAAAGTTTTTCTTCAATTTGATATGAATAATACACGTCAGTTATTTTTCTAACAACACTTTTTGAAAAGGACGTGTACAAGTTCTTGGCAAGCTGCATAGTAATAGTTGAAGCACCTTGCTCAAAGGACTTCGTCTTGATGTCGTGGACTATTGCTCCAGCAACTCTTTTATAGTCAACTCCACTGTGTTCGAAAAATCTTTCGTCTTCTATTGCCACAATGGCATTTACTAAATTCTTTGGTATGTCCTCGTAGGGAACGAACTCACTAAATTGATCAGATATAAGTGATTCAACTAGCTTTCCGTCACTTGAATAAATCCTAGAAGTTTCAGATAATTGAGATCTATATTCTGATGGATCTATTACAGGGGCTTTTTTAAAAATACCAAGTACAATAGAAGTGACAAGCGTTCCTAAAATAATAATTGCTGCCAAAACTATAAGTAAAAGTATTTTTATTATGCTTGAAAGTTTTATCATTCCACGAGGTTTATTGTCTTTATTATCTTTCATAATAACCTCCTATCTTGTTATTATATCAGAATCTTAAGCATATAACTATAAATTTAAATGAAAAAATCTCACCTATTAAGCGAGATCCTTTATAAATTATTCTATTTATTATGAACTAAAATTATTTTATTGCCTTTTGAATTCTTGGGGCAATAATAGCAGCTACAGCAGCCTTTGCCATATCAGGTATAATAAAAGGAATCATTCCCAAGGACAATATTTTTGATACGTCCATAGAATTTCCCATTACTACATTTAAAATGTAATACATATAAGGAAGTCCAATTGCATAAAATATTACTTCTGCAATAACTAAAACTATCATAATTTTTCCAAATTTCTTTTCGCCGTGAGCAAATTTAGATATAAAAATAGCACCTATAATAAAGGCTATTAAAAATCCAAAGCTTGGCTTTAGTACAGATTGAAATCCTCCAGTGAAACCTGCAAAAATTGGAATACCAATCAAGCCAAGTAGTACATAGATAAAAACTGCAAGACCAGCATAAAAAGGTGTAAGTAAAAGTCCTGCCATAAATACAAAAAAGTTTTGGAGTGTAAAGGGAACTGGTCCAATGGGTATTGATATAAAAGCTCCCACAGCTATAAGTGCAACTAAAAGTGCGATTTTTGTTATGTCTTTTGTTTTAAATTTCATTTCTAACCTCCATGGACATATTACACAATGTTTACCTGTATGTCAATAAGGTTAACCAAATAAAATTTATTATTTGTTTTTGTTACTATAAAATTTTTTAAGCAATAAATTTAAGGATTTAAAATAGAAAGATTTAGTTGAAAGTGATGATTATAAAATATATAATAAAAACAATTTGTTAAATAGGGGTGTAAAAATGTTATTAGTAATAGATGTAGGAAATACTTCCATAACTTGGGGCGTTTACAAGGGAGGAGAACTTGTCAATGATTTTAGGACTTCTACTGTAAAAACTAGGACATCTGATGAATATGGACTTATTTTTATAGAAACTCTTCTTCATGCAAATATTGATCCACAAGATATTGAAGATGTAATTATTTCTTCAGTTGTGCCAAACCTAATGCACACTCTTCCTTCTATGATTATAAAGTATTTTAATAAGAGTCCTATGGTTGTAAATACAGACCTAGATCTAGGTTTAAATATAAAATATGATAATCCAAAAGAAGTTGGGGCAGATAGAATTGTAAACGCAGTTGGTGCTCTTGAACTTTATGGAGAACAATCAATTATAGTTGATATTGGAACTGCTATGACTTTTTGTGTTGTTGACAAGGACAAAAATTATCTTGGTGGACTTATTATGCCAGGGATAGGGATTTCTGCAGAGGCTCTTTTCATGATGACTTCAAAACTTCCGAAAATAGAAATAATTGCACCAGATAAAGTAATCCAAGCAAATACTGTTGGAGCAATGCAAGCAGGTCTATATTATGGATACACTGAAATGATAGATGGTATTGTTACAAAACTTCTAAAAGAATTAAATTGGAAGGAAGAAGATACTAATATTATTTCAACTGGTGGTTTTTCCACAATGCTTACTAAAGATTCAAAATATAATTTTATAATCAATAAGTTTTTAACACTTGAAGGACTTAAAATTATTTTTGAAAAAAATAACCAAATAGATTGAGAGTGATTTTTTGTTAAAGATTTTAGCACCAATGGCAGGCTATACTGACATAGCCTTTAGAGAAGTGGCAACAGAAAAGGGTGCAGATATTACTGTAACAGAAATGGTTTCTGCCATGGCACTTGTCTATGAAAATAAAAAGACCCTTGATCTTTTAGAAATTTCTCCCAAGGAGAAAAAAGTTTCTGTTCAAATTTTTGGCAGCGACCCTGATGTCATGGGTGAAGCTGCAAGTATTTTAAATGACTATGACTTTTCCTATGTGGACATAAATATGGGATGTCCTGCACCAAAAATTGTAAAAAATAAAGCTGGATCATATCTATTAAGTGATCCATCTCTTGTCTATGATATTGTAAAATCTGTTGTTAGGAGTTCAAATAAACCAGTCTCTGTAAAAGTGAGAAAGGGAATTGGCGGGGTGTCTTCTATGAAAGCCATAAAAAACATTGAGGCAGCAGGAGCAAGCTTTGTCACAGTTCACGGCAGAACGAGAGAAGAATACTACACTGGTAAAGCCGATTGGGACTATATAAAAGAAGTAAAAGAAAATGTAAAAATCCCAGTAATTGGAAATGGAGACATTGAAAGTCCAGAAGATGCCATAGAAAAAATAAATTATTCAAAAGTTGACGGCCTTGCAATAGGAAGAGGCGCTGTTGGTAATCCCTATATATTTAATCAGATAGAAGAACTTATAAAAATAGGTGATTATTATAGACCAAGTGATAGGGAAAAACTTCTTCTTATGATTGATGAGCTGGAAAGAAAAATAAAGTATAGGGGAGAAAAACTTGGAATCCTAGAGATGAGAAAAGTTTACGCAAATTACTTTAAGGGTATGAAGAATTCAAAAGAAGTAAGGAATAAGTTAAATATTTTAAAGGATAAAGAAGAGATAATAAAACTTATAAGAGATTATATAGATAATTTAGATTGATTTTAAAATTTAAAATATAAGTGGAGTTAGTAAGAAGGGAGTTTATTATGCATTTTATAGGAAGTATATTGTGGTTTCTTGTCTATTTACTCAATCATGATGAAAAATCTATAGAAAGATTGCCCCTTCTTGCCGCTTTAACTTTAGCAACATCTTTAATTTTCACATTTTTTTTAAAATTATTTAATATTTTTCGTGCTTATACTGTTGAGGATTTCTGTGCATTTTTGGAGTTGGCTTGTATGTTTGACAATTTAATTTTTATTTATCAAAATAAAAATAAAGAAAAAGAAAATAAAGTTAAATAGATTTCAAACTCTGTGAATGAATTTGCAGAGTTTATTTTATTGTAAAAATTTTTAAAAATTCACTCAAATACTTTAAAATCTTGACATTTAGAGAAGTATAAACTATAATAGCTTAGATTAAAAGGTTTTGTGAAAGGCGGCTGACGCCTTATTTTTTATATATTGAGGAGAGAGAATTTTGGAAAAAGATATATTTTTTACACCGGAAGGTCTAGAAAAAATCGAAAATGAAATTGAGTATTTAAAAACTGTTAGAAGAAAAGAAGTTTCTGAAAGAATTAAGGTAGCTCTAGGTTATGGTGACCTTTCAGAAAACTCTGAGTATGATGAAGCGAAAAACGAACAAGCACAAGTTGAAGAGAGAATTGCAAAGCTTGAAATGATGGTTCGTAATGCAAAGATTATAGATGAAAAAGATTTAAATACAGATGTTGTTAATGTAGGTTCTAGTGTAAAAGTTAGAGAACTTGACACAATGGAAGAGGACGAATACACAATTGTTGGTTCAGCGGAAGCAGATCCTCTTGAAGGAAAAATTTCAAATGAATCACCAGTTGGTTCAAAACTTTTAGGCAATCGTGTAGGCGATGTTGTAGAAGTTGAAGTTCCAGACGGAATTATCAAGTACGAAATTTGTGGAATAACTATTTAGGAGGCAGTTTGTGAAGAAGACAGAAGATGCAAAACTAAATGAAATGCTTTTGTTAAAAAGACAAAAGCTCGATGAATTAAAAAAAGAAGGAAAAGATCCCTTTGTCAATGAAACATACGATGTAACTGCTCATTCAGTTGATATTAAAGAAGAATTTAATGAAGCTGAAGAAAGAGAAGTTTCTATAGCTGGTCGTGTAATGAGCAAAAGACGTCACGGTAAAATTTGTTTCTTAGATGTGAGAGATTCTGTGGGAACAATCCAAGTATTTGCAAGAAAAGATGTCCTTGAAGATAAATATGAAGAAGTTAAGGGACTTGACATTGGAGATATTATTGGTGTAAAGGGAATTGTATTTAAAACAGAAGCAGGGGAAATCACAGTTCGTGCAACTGACTTAACTCTACTTTCTAAATCACTACAAATTCTTCCAGAAAAATTCCACGGACTAAAGGATCCAGACCTAAGATACAGACAAAGATATGTTGATTTAATTGTAAATCCTGAAGTAAAAGACGTATTTATTAAGAGAAATAAAATTATCAAAAAAATTAGAGAATTTTTAGATAATAAAGATTTTCTAGAAGTTGAAACACCAATCCTTGGTACAGTAGCAGGTGGTGCAAATGCAAGACCTTTCTACACTCATCACAACACTCTTGATATTGACATGCAACTTAGAATTGCCAATGAATTATTCTTAAAGAGATTAATCGTAGGTGGATTTGACAAAGTTTATGAAATGGGCAAGATGTTTAGAAATGAAGGAATGGATCCAAAACACAATCCTGAATTTACAAACATTGAACTTTACCAAGCCTATGCTGACTATGAAGAAATGATGAGAATTACTGAAAATCTTTTCGAATATGTGGCACTTGAAGTTCTTGGAACTGACACAATTAACTATCAAGGAACAGAAATATGCCTAAAGGCTCCTTGGAAGAGAATTACTATGATTGATGCAGTTAAAAAATATGCTGACGTAGACTTTAACGAAATTGATTCTGATGAAAAGGCAAGAGAAATTGCAAGAGAAAAGGGACTAGAAGTAAATGACAATGACACATGGGGCAAGCTTCTTTCAGAAATGTTTGAAGAATTCTGTGAAGAACATCTTGTTGAACCAACTTTTGTAATTGGTCACCCAGTAGAAGTTTCTCCACTAGCAAAGAGAAATCCAAAGGATCCAAGACTTACACAAAGATTTGAAGCCTTTATAAATACTTGGGAATTTGCAAATGCCTTCTCAGAACTTAACGATCCAATTGACCAAAGAGAAAGATTTGAAGCTCAAGTTGCAGAAAAAGAAGCAGGCGACGACGAAGCTCATCCAATGGATTCAGACTTCATAAATGCCATTGAAGTTGGTCTTCCTCCAACAGGCGGACTTGGAATTGGTGTTGATAGAATGATTGTACTATTAACTGATCAACCAAGCATTAGAGACGTACTATTATTCCCAACAATGAAACCAATTGGTCAAGAAGTTGCAGAAATGAAAGCTAACAAGGTAGCTGATGATGTGGCAGTTTCAAAAATTGACATGTCAAAAGTAAAAGTTGAACCATTATTTGAAGATATGGTTGATTTTGATACTTTCTCAAAATCTGACTTTAGAGTTGTAAAAGTTAAGAACTGTGAAGAAGTTCCAAAATCTAAAAAACTTCTTAGATTCACACTTGATGATGGAACAGAAAATGAGAGAACAATCCTTTCTGGAATTAAAAATGTTTATGATGCAGAAGATTTAATAGGAAAAACACTTGTAGCGATTACAAACCTTCCACCAAGAAAGATGATGGGAGTAGAATCATGTGGTATGCTACTATCTGCAGTGTGCGACTATGATGGAGAAGAATTATTAAATCTTATAATGTTAGATGACAATATTCCAGCAGGGGCAAAATTATATTAATAAAAGGAAAAGAACTGAGATAAAAAAATTCTCAGTTCTTTTTTTATTTCAAAAAAGGAGATTAGTATGAAAAAATTAGAGCAATTAAGACAAGAGTCAAAAGAAATAAAATCCTAATAGAAGAAGCAACAAGGACAAAAGAAATTAATGATAGGTCGACCCTATGGAATAAAGTATAAATGTTGGAAAAATTTTAATGCACAACTAGCAAGACAATTCATAATAGGACTAGCAAAAGAATTATCTTTAAGTGAAAATAAAAAACTAGTCGAAAGATTTATAAAAGAAAACTTAACATCACAAGGAATGATAGTAGATTATGCAATTCATGATGAGAGTCTAGACAAAAATGGGTAGTAATCTTATATAAGTTGAAAGTTTTACTAGGCTAAGAATAAATTTTTTACGAAAATTGTTACTTGTCCTAAAGCTTGGTAAGGTTCTAATTCTAGTGAAAGTGATGGCAACAGTATGAAAGAAAAACTCATTATTAAAAAATTAAGAGAAGATCGCAGAAATGAAATCTACACAAATAGAGGAATTAATCCAATATTCCAGCTAAATCCAAAATCAAAAATTTTGATAATTGGGCAAGCTCCTGGGGAAAAGGTTGAAGAAACTGGTATTTTATTTAATGATAAGAGTGGGGAAAATCTTGTCAAATGGTTGGGTATATCTGAAGACGTCCTCCATAGTGAAGATTTTTCTATAATTCCAATGGATTTTTATTATCCTGGAAAGGGAAAATCGGGTGACAAGGCTCCTAGATCTTTTATTGCAAAAGAATACCATCCACTTTTATTAAATGAATTGAAGGATATAAGGTTAACCATTTTGATAGGAGCCTATGCTCAAAAGTTTTATTTGAAGGATAAATTTAAGAAAAATTTAACTGAAACAGTAAAATCTTACAAAGAATTTTTGCCAGAATATTTCCCAATAGTCCACCCAAGTCCTCTAAACAACAGGTGGATAGCAAAAAATCCTTTTTTTAAAGAGGAGGTCTTGCCTGAGTTAAAGAAAATGGTAAAAAAGGTGATATAAATTATGTTTGTAAAAATTTATTGTATAACTTTTTTTATGGTAATGGTCATCAACAAGGAGAGAAAATATGAAGCGACTATGATGGGGAAGAACTATTAAACTTAGTGATGCTAGAAGACAAAATTCCAGCAGGAGCAAAATTATATTAAAGAACACGATAAAAATTAAACTGGGGTTTGTTATGAATCCCAGTTTAATTTTTATAATCAACCTATTAATGTTATAATTATTAAAGATGGAAATCGTTTTATACTTTAAACCAATCTTAATAAATCTGATTTTGATTTCAACATTTTGTATTGATTGAGGGGTCTTTGATGAAGAGAATAAAAATAATAATTTCATTAATTTTAATATTTATAGGAATAATACTTGTTGGAGAATACGGTATAACATACCTTGATAATTTTTCCAATGATATGCCCAATACTACAATTATTTATCAGCCTGGAATGGATCATGAAAAGATGAAAGAGGAAGTAGAGGAAGCAGCTCGTAAATTTGATGTAGAATTCTTTGTGGTTAAACAAGATGTCATAAGTACAAACGAGAATAACTTAATTGTTTATAGCTCTAGCCCAAAGGTAGAAAAATATTTATCAGAAGAGAAGGGTATTTACGAAAGGGAATATACTAGCTTATTTTTTGGAAAAGTGAATCTTTCCTATGACGATTATAAAAATATTTCTTCCTCAGACCTAGAAGTCAACAATAATTATTATCTGTTTGGAAATAAAGATGATATTAAAAATTTCAAGATATCACTAATCAATAAGTATGCTGGCAATCATCCAAGATTTCCAGAAAAATCCAGAAAATTTGACTACACTGTTTATGGACTTTGGACAATAATTTTTGCCATGTGTCTAATATTTACAGCAATTTACGTAAAAACTCGTAAAGAAGATGCCTTTATAAAAATAATTTATGGAGAAAATAGGCTTTATTTAATATTTAAAGAAATAATAATAGACCTTATTTCTATTGTAGGCATTGGAATCCTATTTCTACAGCTTTTAAAAGCTTATACCTATACAGATTTTTATAAAAATGCCTTTTATTTAATGCTTGGTCTATTTGCTCTTATAAATTCTTTGACCTATTTTTCTTTTTATAGATTTGATGTAGGAAAAGTCTATAAAGATAATTCTTTTGTGACTATTTCAGCCCTATATTTATTAAAAGTCATAAGCGTAAGTCTTGTTTCTCTTGCCCTTGCTATAAATTTCCTTATGATCAAAGAGTCCTTAGACTTTATTTCTGAAGAAGATTTCTTTAAAGCACACAAAGACTACTACTATACAAATTTAGGATATATACCTAGAGAAAATTATCCGGGAGGAAGTAAAAATGTAATAGAAGATAGTTCTAGAGTAAAAGAAATTTTCTACAAAAAATACTTCAAAGAATTTGATCCTTTAGTGCTTGTAAATTTTGATAATATAGGCGATAAAGACATGGTCTTAACTAATAGAAATAGCTTAGATTATTTAAAATCTGAGATAAGTTCAATAAAGGATAAAGAATTTAAAGAAAAATTATACTATTTTATTCCTGAATCAACCAAAGAAAAAAATCAAAAGATTGAGTTACTAGATTTAAGGGTTGAGGATCATCTTGATGAAAAAGCTGTAAAAAATAAAGAAATAATCTATTATGAAGATAAGGCTAAGATAATTAATGTTGATGATTTATTGCCACTTAATAGTAAAATTAGTAAAAATCCTATAGTTATTTTTGATAATAGAGTGCCAGAATTCGTAGAAGAAAATATTGTAGGCAATGCTTTTAGAACTACTTACGATAGGGATATCATGTACAAAATAAAAGAAGATAAATTTAATGACTTTATTAAAGAGTATAAACTTGAGTCAGAAATTCATGGAAAGACCAATGTTTATGAAAACTATTTAGATGGTAAATTAAAGATGAGAAGACTTTTAAAAATGGAAGTCGTTATATCTTTGATATTAATAAGCTTAGAAATTATTATTCTACTTACCCTAACAAAGCTTGAATTTAGGATAAATGCTTACAAAATTTCTCTGATGAAGATACTTGGATATAATTTCTGGGAAAGATACAAAAAATTAATTATATTTTCTATTATAGGATCTCTCTTAGCTATGATTATCTTTATCTTAATAAACCTAAAGTATAGATTAATTCCATTTGCTTATGGAATAGTAATAATAGGTCTTGTTTTTGTTATCGAACAGCTTATTATCCATAGAGAAATAAAAAGAATAGAAAATCATAATATAGAACTGGTACTAAAAGGAGAATTTCGATGATTGAAATAAAAAATATGAATAAATCCTTTGGAGACAAGGTGATTTTTAAAGATTTTAACCTAGAAATTAAAGATCAAGAATTTGTAGTATTATCGGGCAAGAGTGGTAGTGGTAAAACGACGCTTTTAAATATAATAGGGGGAATTGAAAAAGTAGACTCTGGAGAAGTCCTTGTTGGCAATCAAGATATAACAAAAGAGAAAAATCTACTTGATTATTTTAGATATACTGTGGGATTTCTATTTCAAAACTTTGCCCTAATTGAAAGAGAGACAGTTTATGAAAACCTAAAACTTGTCAAAAAAAGATGCAGAACAGACATAAGTATAGAAGAAGCTCTGGAAATGGTGGGACTTTCTGACAAGAAGAATCAAAAAGTCTATACACTTTCTGGAGGAGAACAGCAAAGAGTTGCCTTAGCAAGACTTTTAATAAAAAAGTGCAAGTTAATATTAGCAGATGAACCGACAGGATCACTTGATAGGGAAAATGCAAATATGGTTATTTCTATTTTAAAAGAATATCAAAAAATGGGAAAGACAGTTTGCTTGGTAACTCATGATGATTATATAAAGACTTTAGGAGATAGGGTGGTTAATTTATGAAAAAGAATTTGAAAAAAATAATAATAGGGATAGTAGGACTAGCCTTGGCTTATTCTTTGCTATGGTTTGCAAATTCAAAATATGTTTACGCACCCTATACAAAAGAAGTTCCAAAACATGAATCAGGCTTATATGTTCTTCATGATGAAAAGACAAATTATACTTTCAATGTTAAGTCACCTGGATTCTCATCTTTCACAGGTAATCTAGGAGTTTCAAATAATGAAGGGTCTGGACTTATAATATGGCCGGGATTTTTTGGTAAAAATTATGAGTATGGTGCAAGGATAAAAGATGGGGATTCCACTTATCAAATAGAACTTGATGAAGATATGAATATTATAGGCGAAGATGAAAACTTAAAAGAAGTTTATGAAAAAAATAAAGAGTTAATAGATAATATGTTTGAAGCAGCAGAAAAAGTTTGGAAAGTAGATTTCTCGGAAAAATAAAGAAAATACAAAGTAGGCGATAGAATTTAAAAACTCTATCGCCTTTTTTTGCTTATTTTATTTTTTAAATTGTTTTAGAAGATTTAATATTTTAACTAATAAAACAATTTTAATCACATGCAAAATCGTATAGGGAATTAGACCAGTTAAGATTTCCATCGTTGCTTCATATTTTTCCATAAAATCACATCTCCTTAAATATTTCTTTTAATTTATTTAATATTAAAATTAAAAGGATAATCTCAATTATGTTAAGAAGATAATGAGGCTGAATTATTGTAAGGAATTTTATTATTTGCATTTTCATAAGTAAGCTCCTCCATTTTTAAATATATGTAAGTTAAAGTTCATTATTTTTTAGTTTTTAGCTTTATTTTTAAATAAATTCATGACATATATGGTTTAATGATTTATCACATTATATCACAAAAAAAAGAAAATAAAGGCAATAAATCTTTTATTATGAATTTTAAGCTAATTAGCAAGTATAAATATTTATAAAGCTATTCTACTAACTTCAACAAGCTATATTTTGTGGTATAATTTATGTTGATGAAATTTATTTATGAATCGAAAATAAGAGGTGTAATGTGAAAAAAACTATTAGAGATTTTGATTTTGATGATAAAACTGCCCTAGTTAGGGTTGACTTTAACGTTCCTCTAAAGGATGGAAAAGTTACAGGCGATGATAGAATTATAAAGGCTATTCCTACTATTGAGTATTTAATAGAAAATGGTGCAAAAGTTGTTCTTATGAGTCACCTTGGAAGACCTAAGGGAGAATACAAGGAAGAATTATCTCTTGAACCAGTTGCGAAAAGAGCTGCTGAACTTTTAAATAAGGATGTTAAATTTATACCTTCAAAAGAAGTTGTAGATGAAAAAGTTATTGAAGAAGTTAAAAATCTTAAAAAGGGAGAAATTGCTCTTCTTGAAAATTTAAGATTTGTAAAGGGCGAAGAAAAAATGATCCTGATTTTGCAAAAAAATTAGCAAGTCTAGGAGATATTTTTGTAAATGATGCCTTTGGAACAGCTCACAGAGCTCACGCATCAAATGTTGGAGTGACAGAATTTCTACCATCTTGTGCAGGTTTATTAGTTGAAAAAGAAATAAAATATTTTGAAGATGCACTTAAAAATC
>NZ_HE978593.1:148981-151770 GCF_000312025.1 Peptoniphilus timonensis JC401
GAAATAAAATATTTTGAAGATGCACTTAAAAATCCAGAAAAACCTTTTGCAGCAATTCTTGGTGGTTCAAAAGTTTCTGATAAAATTGGAGTAATCGAAAACTTGTTAGAAAAAGTTGACACATTAGTAATTGTTGGTGCCATGGCAAATACTTTTTTAAAGTCCAAGGGACTTGAAGTTGGTAAATCTCTTGTTGAAGATGATAAATTAGATCTTGCTAGAGAAATGATGGCAAAAGCAGCAGAAAATCATGTTGAACTAATTCTTCCAAAGGACGTTATTGTTGCTCCAGAAGTATCTGAAGATGCCAAGGGCACTTTAAAAGATGTAGAAGATGTGGATGAAGACGACATGATTCTTGATATTGGAAGTGAAAGTCTGAAAGATATTGAAGGTTCTCTTGAAAAAGCAAAAACTATTGTCTTAAATGGTCCTTGTGGAGTTTTTGAAATTGAAGAATTTTCTCATGGAACTATTGAACTTGCAAAGATTTTGGCAAAACTAGATGCTACAGTAATTGTTGGTGGAGGCGATTCTGTTGCGGCTGTTGAAAAAAGCAGGAGTAGCTGATAAGTTAACTCACATTTCAACTGGTGGAGGAGCAAGTCTTGAAATGCTTGAAGGTAAAAAACTTCCTGGCATTGAGGCAGTTGAAGAAGCATGAGAAAAAAATATATTTGTGGAAATTGGAAGATGAATAAAACTTCTTCTGAGGTCCTTGAATTTGCAAAAAAAATAAATGATTTTGACTTTGATAAAGTTGATGTTTTAATTGCTCCATCTTTTGTTTCTCTTGAAAGTTTTAGAAAAAATTTAAAAGATGAAATAAAAGTAGGAGGACAAAATGTATCAGAATTTGATGATGGGGCTTATACAGGTGAAGTTTCAACTTCTATGCTAAAGGATATTTCTGTAAATGATGTAATTATTGGTCATTCTGAAAGACGTGAAAAGTTTTTTGAAAGTGATGAAATTGTAAATTCTAAGGTAAAAAAAGCTTTGGAAGATGGTTTATCTGTAATTCTTTGTCTAGGAGAATCTCTTGAAAAAAAAGAAGAAAACAAGGCAGTAGAATTTGTAAGAGAAGAACTTTTAAAATCTCTTGATGGGGTTAAAAATTTAGATAAAGTTACTATTGCTTATGAACCTATTTGGGCAATTGGGACTGGAAAAAACTTGTTCATCAGAAGATGCAGAAAATATGTGCAGGGAAATTAGAAATATAATAAAGGAAAAATATGGAGAAATTTCTCAACAAATTAGAATTTTATATGGTGGATCTGTGAAGCCAGCAAATGCAGGAGAAATTTTATCCAAGGAAAATATTGACGGTCTTCTTGTTGGTGGAGCAAGTTTAAAAGCAGAAGATTTTATAGAAATAATTAAGGTTGGTGAAAATTTATGAAACCAACAATGTTAATAATCTTAGATGGATTTGGAATAAATAATAGTGAAGTTGGAAACGCTGTAAAACTTGCTAAGACTCCAATATTAGATGATTTGTATAAAAATTCAGCTCACACAGAAATTTATGCCAGCGAAGAATATGTTGGTCTACCAAAGGGACAAATGGGAAACTCTGAAGTAGGTCATTTAAATATTGGAGCAGGCAGAGTTATTTATCAAAACTTGACTAAAATAAGTGAGTCCATTAAATCTGGAGAATTTTTTAAAAATCCTGAATTTATAAGGGCTATAGAAAATGCAAAGAAAAATAAGTCTAGAGTTCACTTAATTGGACTTGTGTCAAAGGGAGGAGTTCACTCACACTTTGACCACTTGAGAGCTCTAATAAAATTAATGGAAGAGCAAGGAATCGAAAACACTTTTATTCATGCAATTACAGATGGACGTGATGTTTCTCCCCACGCAGCTATTGATGATATAAAAGAACTTCAAGATGAAATAAAAGAAATTCCTTCTGTAAAAATTGCCACAATTTCTGGCAGATATTATGCTATGGATCGTGACAAGAGATGGGAAAGAACAAAAAAATATTATGATGATTTAACTAGTGATGTAGATTTTTGTGAAGAAGATATTTTGTCTTATATAAAATCTTCTTATGATAAAGATGTTACAGATGAATTTTTGGAACCAGCAAAATTTGTAAAAGATTCTGAAATAATAGAAAATGATTCAATAATAATTTTTAATTTTAGACCTGATAGAGTTAGACAAATCACAAGAGCTTTAGTAGATGATGACTTTAGTGGTTTTGAAAGAGAAAAAATAAATACTACCCTTGTTACAATGACAGAGTATGATAAGGATATAAAAAATAAATTTGTTGCCTTTAAGGATGAAATACCAAAGGATACTCTTGGAGAAGTTCTTGAAAAAAATAAAATAAAGCAACTTAGAATTGCTGAAACAGAAAAATATGCCCATGTAACATTTTTCTTTAACGGTGGTCGTGAAAAACCTTTCGAAGGAGAAGATAGAATCCTTATACCTTCACCAAAAGTTGCGACTTATGACTTGAAACCAGAAATGTCTGCCAATGAAGTAACAGATAAGGTCCTTGAAAGTTTAGAAAAAGATAAATACGGCTTAATAATTTTAAACTTTGCAAATCCAGATATGGTTGGACATACAGGAGATTTAAAAGCAGCTATAAAAGCAGTTGAAACTGTAGATTATGATCTTGGCAGAATTTTAAAAGTTTTAAAAGAAAAAGATGGGGCAGCAATAATTACTGCAGACCACGGAAATTGTGAATATATGATTGATGATGAGGGTAATGTTGTCACTAGTCATAGCACAAATTTGGTTCCATTATTCTTATT
>NZ_HE978593.1:152184-182230 GCF_000312025.1 Peptoniphilus timonensis JC401
ACTAAGAAAAGGTGGAGCTCTTTGTGACTTATCACCAACAATTTTAAAAATTATGGGAATTGAAAAGCCAGAACTTATGACTGGCAAGAGTTTATTTTAGAAAATTTAATTAAAATTATTTTAACTTAGGAGGAATTATGAGTTTAATTGATTATGTTTATGCGAGAGAAGTCCTAGATTCAAGGGGGAATCCAACTGTTGAAGTAGAAGTTGGAACAGTTGATGGTGGTTTTGGTTCAGCAATTGTACCTAGTGGTGCTTCAACTGGTATTCACGAAGCTGTAGAACTTCGTGACGGAGAAGAAAGATATAATGGAAAAGGTGTTGAAGAAGCAGTTAAAAATGTTAATGAAAAAATTGCAAATGAATTAGTTTATTTTGATGCCTATGACCAACTTGGCGTTGACAAAATGTTAATAGCCCTTGACGGAACTGAAAACAAGGGAAATCTTGGAGCTAACGCAATACTTGGAGTATCTATTGCAGTTGCAAGAGCAGCAGCAAATGATGCTGGACTTCCACTTTATCAATATCTTGGTGGAGTAAATGCAAAAACTATGCCAATTCCAATGATGAATATAATCAATGGTGGAGAACACGCTGATAACAATGTAGATATTCAAGAATTTATGATTATGCCAATTGGAGCAGAAACTTTTAAAGAAGCACTAAGAATGGGTGCAGAAGTTTATCACGCTCTCAAAAAAGTTTTAAAAGATAAGGGACTTTCAACTGGTGTAGGTGACGAAGGTGGATTTGCACCAAATCTTGAATCCAACAAAAAAGCCTTTGATTGTATTCTTGAAGCAGTTAAAGCTGCAGGTTATGAAGCAGGTAAAGATATTGTGCTTGCCATTGATGCAGCAGCTTCAGAATTTTATGATGTTGACAAGAAAAAATACATTCTTGCAGGAGAAGGTCGTGAATTTACTGCAGAAGAACTTGCAAAATTCTATGAAGAATTAGTAAATGAATATCCAATTTATTCAATAGAAGATGGACTTGCAGAAGATGATTGGGAAGGCTGGAAATATTTAACTGATTTACTAGGAGAAAAAGTTCAACTAGTTGGAGATGACTTCTTTGTAACAAATACTAAGAGACTTCAAGAAGGAATCGAAAAAGAATCTGCAAATTCAATACTAATAAAACTAAATCAAATTGGAACAATAACTGAAACTCTTGATTCAATAGAACTTGCAAAAAGACACAATTACACTGCAATAATTTCTCACAGATCTGGAGAAAGTGAGGACTCAACAATTGCAGACCTTGCAGTTGCAACTAACGCAGGTTTTATAAAAACTGGTGCACCAGCAAGAAGTGAAAGAATTGCAAAATATAATGAACTTCTTCGCATTGAAGATGAATTGGGTGATCTTTCAAACTATCCAGGCTTTGAAGCTTTCTATAATTTAAAATGAAAATTTATTTTATAAGACACGGAGAAGCTGAAATCTACGCAGATGATGACTTCAAGAGAAAACTTACAAGAATTGGAAGAATTAAATTAGAAAATTCCTTTACAGCTTTTGCCAATAACTTAGAGGATAAAAGATCCTACAAAATATATTGCTCACCACTTGAGAGAGCAAAGGAAACTGCAGAAATTTTGTCAAAACATTTGGACTCAAATTTTGAAGTAAAAGACTATCTTGCAGGTGGAAGAATAAGAGATATCTTAAAAACTCTTGAACCAGATGGAAATTATATCTTGGTTTCTCACGAACCTTTTATATCAAATTGGATTTACCAACTCACTGGCGAGATGAAAATAGTATCAAGAGGTAGCATAAATTTTGTAGAAATTGATCCTAAGGAATTTGAAAGATAAAAATAAATAATTACAATAATAATCCTATTTTGTTGTTATTTATGGGATAGGATAAAAATATTTAGGAGGATAAAATGAATAAAAAATTACACTAGCATCAGTTGCACTTTTATCACTGACACTTGTTGGATGTGGAGCAAAAAATGATGCAAAAGAAAATGCAGCAAAAGAAAATAATACAAAGGTAGAAACAACAAATAATGCAAAAACTACTGAAGAAGCTATGGCATTAAAGGACGGAACTTACACAGGTAAATCATCAGATGACGATTACGGTGGATACATTGAAGTTACAATTACAGTAGCTGATGGAAAAATTTCTGATACTGTAGTTAAAAATCTTCAAAAGGATGGAAGTGAAAAGGGAGAAGAATACGGTAAAGAAGCAGGCGAAGAAAGATATAAGACTGCACAAATGACACTTGAAGCATCACAAGGCTACGGAAAAGAACTTACAGAAAAAGGTTCAGTAGAAGAAGTTGAAGCAGTAACAGGTGCAACACAATCTTACAACCAATTCGTAGAAGCAGCAAATGACGCAATCAACCAAGCAAAATAATTTTTATTAAAAGATTTTAAAACCATAAGCACTGGCAGACGCTAGTGCTTTTTATTTCATAACATATCATAGCAGTAACAATCAAGAAATGTAATTTTGTTTTTGTTAAACTTTATTTCAGAAAGGGAGTGAGAGAATGAATTGGATACAAGGAATACAAAGTGCAATTGATTATGTTGAAGAAAATATAAAAGATGATATTGATTTTGAGAAAGTTGCAAAAAAAGCATATTCTTCGTCCTTCCATTTTCAAAGAGTGTTTAGTATTCTATGTGGCTATTCTCTTGGAGATTATATTCGAATGAGGAGGCTTTCTCTTGCAGGAGAAGAACTTTCAAAGGGAAATGCAAAAATCATAGATATTGCCTTAAAATACGGATATGAGTCACCAGAAAGTTTTTCTCGTGCATTCACAAAATTTCATGGAATTTCTCCAAAGGAAGCTAAGAAAAGTGGAAATGTAAAAATTTTTACTCCCTTATCTGTAAAATTAATTTTAACAGGAGGTAGCAAAATGAATTACAGAATTGAAAAAAGAGATTCTTTTCAAATTGTTTGCAAAAGAAAAAAAGTTGAAAAGCCTATGTCGGGGAGTGGAAGTGAAGAAATTCATGAAATGTGGAAGGAGTGTTCACAAGATGGAACTCTAAATAAATTAGTTTCATATATTCCACAAAATTCTGCTATGAATGGTTTACTTGGAATTTGTTTTACATCTGAATTAGTATCAGATAATTTTTCTTATGGAATAGGTGTTGAATATGATGGGAGAAAAGTTGATGACAGTTTAGAAATTGTCACTATACCAAAAAATACTTATGCAGTTTTTACAACTAAGGGTAAGATGCCAGATGCTTTTGTAGATACTTACAAAAGAATTGTCACAGAATTTTTCCCACAAAGCACACAATATGAATATGCTTCTAATGTAGAGTTTGAGGTTTATTATTCAGATGATATTTTAAATCCAAATTTCGAGTGTGAGACTTGGATTGCAGTTAATGAAAAATAATTTAATAGTTTATTTGCCCTTATAATGAAATATTATTTATAAGGGCATTTTTGTTGACTAAAGTTTAAACTCTATTGGAGTAATTAGAAATTTTTTAAATTTATAAAGTATGATAAAATTTGTTTACAAGATATAGATAGGTGATTAAATGAAAAAAATAATTTTGATAGAAGATGATGAAATTTTATCAAATCAAATTTATACATATTTGTCTAAAAATAATTTTTATGTGGAAATTTGTAAATCTTATAAAGAGGCGATAAATAAAATAAATAATTATTTTGACTTGGCGATACTTGATATAAATTTACCAGACAATGACGGAATTAACTTATTGAATATTTTGAGAAACAATAGTATTCGTGTCATCATCACAACAGTGAAAAATGATGAAAAATTTATAGTAAGAGCTCTTGATAATGGAGCAGATGATTATATTACTAAGCCTTTTAAACTAGCTGTTTTAAGAGCAAGAATTGACAAGACTCTAAGGACTGCTCTTGTAGAAGATGATCTTGTTAGCTTTAAAGATATAACTTTAAATAAAAATGAAGGAAGTTTTTATTATAAAAATGAAAAACTTGATTTAACAGCACTAGAATTTGAAGTAATGAATTTATTTATAAATAATCCCAATAGAATCTTTACTCGAGATTTTTTGCTTGAGAGATTTTGGGATAGAAGAGAAAAGTTTGTCAATGACAATACACTAACTGCAACTATAAAAAGAATTAGAGACAAAAGTGACAGAGATATTATTAAGACAATTCGCGGAATAGGCTATAGGATGGACTGATGATTTATTTATTTTACTTTATGAGTTTATTTGCTCTATATTATTTTTTGAAAGTAAGAGAAAAAAAGAGAATAACAGAACTAGAAAATTTAATAGATAGACTTGAAGAAAGAAATTATTCGATTCCTATGGTGCAAGATGAGTTTTCAATCCTTGAAGATAAGATTTATAAAATTTTCATAGAACTTGTTGAGACAAGAGAAAGTATTGAGGAAAATTCAAAAAAACAAATTCAAAACTTAGAGGACATTGCACACCAAATAAAAACTCCAATTACTTCAATGTTTTTTGATTTGGAGATGATTGATAAAAATGAGAGCAATAAAAAGAAATTGAAGGTCTTGAGTTTCAACTTGAAAGACTTAATTCTCTTGCTGATATTCTGTTAAAACTCTCGAGTCTTGATGCAAATGTGGATAAAATGGAAAAGAGTAAAGTTTTAATTTCAGAAATAATTGAATACGCCTTAGATATTTTAAGAAATTCAGTTGACGAAAAAAATATTAAACTTATTTGCAATTACGAAGACTATGAGATAGAGGTTGACTATTACTGGGTTTCTGAAGCTTTAATAAATATTATAAAGAACGCTTTAAATCGTGAAGAAACCACGGAAATTAAAATTTCTACAAATAAGAATCCAATTTATACAGAGATAACTATTGAGGATGATGGTGGAGGAATTAAGAAGGAGAATTTCAAAAAAATATTTGAAAGATTTTATAAAACTCCAGACTCTAAGGGATTTGGCATAGGACTTGCCATGGCAAAATCTATAATTGAAGCAAACAATGGAGATATCTCTGTAAAAAATGGAAAAGATGGTGCGATTTTTAAAATTAAATTTTACAATGTCACTTAAAAGTCATTTTAACCCTTTATTATTAAGACAAATAGAGGGAGGTACATATGGAAATTGTTAGAACTGAAAATTTATCAAGAACTTATGGAAATGGAGAAAATCTTGTAAAGGCAATTGATGGTGTTACTTTAAAAATAGAAAAGGGAGAATTTATTGCCGTTGTTGGACCAAGTGGATCGGGAAAGTCTACTCTACTTCATTTATTGGGCGGAGTCGATAACCCAAGTTCTGGAAAAATATTTATAGACGGCTATGATATTTCAAAATATTCTTCTAAAGAATTAGCTCTCTTTAGAAGAAGAAAAGTTGGTCTAATTTATCAATTTTACAATTTAATTCCTAATTTGACAGTAAGGCACAATATTGAATTGCCATTGAAATTGGATAAGAGAAAAGTAAATGAAAAAGATTTATTAGACATTTGTGAAAAACTTGGAATTCGTGATAAGCTAAATAATTTTCCATCGACTTTATCAGGTGGTCAGCAACAAAGAGTGGCAATTGCACGAAGCCTTATATATTCTCCCTCTCTTATACTTGCAGATGAGCCAACAGGGAACCTAGACAGAGAAAATTCAAGAGAAATAATTGAAATTTTAAAATATTTTAACAAGACTTTAAAACAGACAATTATAGTTATAACCCATGATGAGTCTATAGCCCTAGAGGCAGAAAGGGTAATAACAATTGTTGATGGCAAGGTAGTGGGAGATGATAAGAATGAATAAGAAAAATATCTCAATTTCACTCTCACTTTTCATTACTGCAATTTTCTTTACATTTTGTGTTTACTTTGGATATGTAAATAATAAATTCGATTATGAATATTTTAGGAACAGATCAATTTATGATGCTAAAATTATGCCTGATACAGTTTCTGGTGACTCAAGAAAATTAAAAGAAATAAAAAATATTGGAGAAGTGGGAGAAGTTGCAGTAGAAAATAATTCTGCCAAGTTATTTAAAAACGTCTTAGCGGTAAATTATACAAATCAGGGTTTTAATAAAATGTTAGAGGATAATCTCTTAAAAGAGGGAAAGTTTGCCACTAAGGAAAATGAAATTACTATTCCCAAAAATCTAGCAGAAAAAGAAAATTTAAAGATTGGTGATAAGGTTGAGCTTAAATTTGGGAATAGACTAGTTGATGGAAAACTTATAAAGCCAGTTTCAAGTGTTACTAAGGATGAAGAATTTGCAAGAAAAAATAGCAAAGAATATGTAATAAGTGGTCTAACAAGAAATCTTTACAATGAGAATATGAAGATTTTTTATGTTTCTACTGTCATACCAAAAAATGCAAAGACTAATAGCTTTGTAAGATTTAATAATTTTAGAAAAGCCTATAGTGATAAAGCTAATTTAGAAAATGAAATTGCATCTGTCTTGAATAAAGATAAAGTGGAACTAGAATTTAGCGAAATAATGAAAGATTACTATAATGTTGATGGAAGTCTTTTACAACAAAATAGGCAGGTGATTGTAGACTCTATTTTAATATTTGCTACAATCCTTATTTTTATATTTTTTGTAAAAAATATTTTTACAGTTTGGGGTCTAAGAAAGATAAGAGAAATTTCAATGTACAAGTCCATTGGTTCAACAGATTATCAAATTTATAAATTGCTTTTAAAAGATGGATTAAAGATTTCACTTCTACCAATAGTTTTGGGACATATTTTCGGATATGGAGGAATCAACCTCCTCAATTTTGGAATTCAAAGGATTGTAGAGGAAGAGGAAAAGTACAAGTATATAGAATTTTCGCCAAGCCTTTCACTTGTAGTTCTATTAATTTGCTTTTTTATAATTTTCATATCAATATTTGCTCCAGCTAAAAAAATCGCAAAGATAAATATAATTGATGGTATAAAGGGCAACTTTAGTGACAAAAATATAAAACTAAAAAGGAATAAAGATATTTGGAAGGAATTAAAGATAAATAATTTAAAAAACTATTTCTTCTCAGAGATATATTTCTGCAATTGGAATGATAATTGTATCAATTTTTTTGATAGTTTTCTCTATGGCAAAGTACAATAGGGTGAAGAATACTTACACTTACAATACGAATATTAATATACTAATTCATTCAAATGAAGCTGAAGTTCCAAATGTCTTAAAGGATATAATGAAGACTACAGAAAATCACAGAGCCTTCCTTTCAACTGAAAAATATATTTCCCTTAGTAAGGATCAAAATTATTCAGATGAGTTTAGGTCTCTTGATTTACATGAAACAATCCGCAAATATTATGATAATGGCGAAGATTTTTATCTCGATGGAATTATTACGGCCTTAGATGATCAAACTTTTGAAAAAATAGGTGGCAAAAAGGGAGAGGCTTTGCTATTAAATAGGGTCCAAGTCAATCCAAATGCACCTATTGATGGATCAGAAACAACAAAATATTTTAAAAACATAAATAGTTTAAATTACTCTATAACAGAGAAAAAAGATTACAATTATTCAATCAAAGTAGATAAATTAATCGATGACACAAAGCACTTTAGGCAGAGAAGGCTACCTTTTTATGTGTATTTATACCTTGACTTTGACACATACTTTAAACTCTTAGATGAATGGAATAAATATTATTTAAAAAACAACAATGAATTGAGAAGAAACACCTATGAACTCTCAATGCAAGTTGATGAAAATAAGTTAGACGATATAAAGAATGAAGTTAAAGACAGATTAGATTCTTCCATTGCCTACAATGAAACTTATAATTTAACTACGAGTAAAGATGTAGAGGCAAGTCGCATGAAAGACGTAAAAACTTTTGGACTTATGATAGTTTTTATTGCAGGCATAATTTTCATTTTAAATATAACTAATGGATATTCTTCTATTAATTTAAGTTTAATGGCAAGAAAAAAAGAAATTGGTTCTTTAATGTCTTGTGGAATAGATGAGGAAGAACTAAAAAATAAATTTATAAAGGATTTTATATTCGAGGAAATAAAATCTCTAGCAATAGTTTTAACAGTAAGTTTTGCTGCTTTATTTATAATTGCAAAAATTTCACCAACAATGGATATGAAAATTTTGTTGTCTTATTTTGAATATAAATATTTCCTTGTTTTTGGAATTTTGATTTATGGTATAAATATATTAATCTACAAATTATCTTTAAAAAATATACTAAAGATTGATCCCATTGATTTGATAAGAGAAATTGATTAGGAGGACTTATGAGAAAAAATATTAGTAAAATCTTATTTTTTACTGGCGTAGGAGTTTTTATAATTTCTTATTTGTTGCCTGTAGATATTTTTGAAAATTTTACAAACCTAAGGCCAACTGGTCTCACAAGTTTGTTTATCTGTAGGATTATTGGACTTATTGGTCTTATCTTTGCAATTAAAGAGAAGTCAGTTTTGTTTGGTATATTAAATTTTTATTAATTATAATTTTTCCACTAGTTATGTTCATTAACTCTTTAATATAAAATCACAAGCTTTGAGTATTGACTCAAGGCTTTTTTATTTGTGTGCCAATTGATCCCATAAGTTATAATAAAACAATTCAGACTTTCGATTATAATAGAAATAAATAAAAAATCTCAAAGAGTTTCGAGTATAATCGAAAGAAAGTTGAAAAATAATTTAATTTCGATTATACTCGAAATATATGGAGGGATTCAAATGAATTATATTTTTAGAGATAGGTATATAGAAAAAATTAAAAATTTTATTGATAAACCAATTATAAAAATTTTAACTGGAATGAGACGTGTTGGAAAATCTACAATTTTAAATATTATTAAGAACGACCTTTTAAAGGATATTCCTGAAGAAAATAAAATTTATATGAATTTTGAATCCTTTGAATATTTTGAAATTAACAATGCGAGTTCGTTAAAAGAATATTTAAATAAAAAATTGAAAGACCAAAAGGGAAAAGTTTATTTTTTCTTTGATGAAATTCAGTTAGTCAAGGATTGGGAGAAAGTAATAAATGCCCTGAGGGTTAGCTTTGATTCAGATATTTACATTACTGGGTCTAATTCAAAACTAATTTCTGGTGACTTGGCAACACTTCTTGCTGGTAGATATGTTGAATTTGAAATCCAGCCTTTAAGCTTCTATGAATTTTCAGAACTTTACAAAGATTCAAACTTAAATGAAGAAGATTTATTTCAAAAATTTATAAAAATTGGTGGCATGCCAGGTTTAAAATATTTCAAGCTCGAGGAAGAGGTTTCTCAAAAATATTTAAATGATATTTATAACACTGTCCTCGTGAAAGATGTTTTGAACTACAACAATATAAGAGATGTTGATATATTTAATAGGATTCTCAGCTTCGCAATGCAAAATATTGGCGCGACTTTTTCTGCTAGTGCCATAAAAAATTATTTAAAGAACGAAAATCGAAATATTTCTGTAGATACTGTTTTAAATTATTTGGAATATTGCAGTAGAGCCTTTGTCTTAAAAAAAGTTCCAAGATTTGATCTAGAAGGCAAAAAACTCTTAAAGGTAGATGAAAAATATTATTTGACAGACCATGGCTTTAGACAGTCCATGGGATTTTCCAACCTAAAAGATATTGAAAAAACTTTGGAAAATATCGTCTACATTGAGCTTTTATCACGAGGTTATGATGTGAAAATTGGAAAAGTAAAAGATAGAGAAATAGATTTTGTGGCAAAAAGAGGCGAGATCATTTCTTATTTTCAAATTTCATACCTAATGGAAAATGAAAAAACTAGGGAAAGGGAGTTTGGAGTTTATGATTTAATAAAAGACAATTATCCAAAGTATGTTCTTTCCATGGATAAACTTGATTTTTCACAAAGGGGCATCATTCACAAAAATATAATTGATTTCTTACTAGAGGATGAGAAATAACTTTTATTTATAATATAGAAGTGAACTTGTAAATAAATTTAAATAAATATATAATACTTTGGGGTTAAAACCAAGTTTTATAATTAAAGGAGAAAAAATGAAGACTTCATATATACTTATGATTATTACAATACTCTCAAAGGTCTTTGGACTCTTGAGGGAGAAGGCCCTTGCTTACTTTTTTGGAGTTGGCATGGTGGCAGACATATTTTTAGTAGCCTTTCAACTTCCCATGACCTTTACCAATGTCATTAGTGGCGCAGTTGCCAATGGCTACATTCCTATGTACGACTCAATAAGAGAGAGGGAGGACAAAAATCTTGCAGACAAGTTCACTGCAAATCTATCAAATATAATTTTTATTGTATTTGCCCTTGTAACTATTCTTTCCATTATATTTGCAAGACCGCTTGTGAAATTAATGGCTGAAGGTTTTTCTGGAGAAAAACTTGAACTGGCAATTTTTGTATCAAGAGTTGCCATGCTATCAATTGCCGTGACAGCAGTAAGTTCTATTTATAAAGCCTACTTACAAATTCATGAAAAATTTGTAATTTCAGTCCTTCACTCAATTATCATGAACATCATAATAATTATTTCCATGGGGCTTGCCTACAAGATGGGAATAAATTATCTAGCTGTTGGAATTTTATTGGCTTTTGTTCTTCAATATGGGATCTTTATTAGACCAATAAAGAAACTTGGCTACAAGCATTCTTTAAAAATTGATTTTAATGAAGATATTAAGAAGTTATTTAAGTCTATTCTTCCAATTTTGATTTCAACTTCTGCAATTGAGATAAACTTTATGATTTCACGTTCCCTTGCATCGGGAGCCTACGCTGGTGGAATTTCAATCTTAAATTATTCATATAAACTGCAAAGTTTTGTTACAGGAATTGTTGTAACTTCAATTATCACTGCAACTTATCCAAAACTTGCAAGTTTTGGATCAAAAAAGGATTTAAAAACTTAAAAACTGCCCTATCAGAAGGCCTTTCCAACATGCTAATACTTGTTGTGCCAGCTGCCTTTGGCCTTTATATATTTTCTTTTCCAATTGTGAATTTATTATTTGTTGGTGGAGAATTTTCTGTTGAAGATGCTAAGATTACCGCAATAGTACTTTCCTTTTTTGCCTTTGGTGTAATAGGTATTGGGGTTCGTGAAATAATTTCAAGAGTTTTTTATTCTCTTGGTGACAATAGGACTCCAGTTATTAATTCTGTTGTAATTGTTGGAATAAATATTGTACTTGCCTTTTTACTTTCAAAGATTATGGGAATAAGAGGTATAGCTCTTGCTACATCAATTTCTTTTATAGTTGGAGCTTTAACAATTTATTTTTCTTCAATAAAATTAATTGGAAATGTTTTTGATAAAACACTTTTGACCAATATTATAAAAATAACAGTTTCTTCTGTTCTTATGGCCCTTGTGTCAAAAATTGTTTATGATATTTTGACAAAGAGCCTAGGGATTAATTTATCTCTACTAATTTCAATAATTGTTGCCGGTATAATTTACTTATTTCTTTTAATTGTATTTAGAGTTGATGAAATAAAAGAAATTTTTAGGCTACTTTTAAAAAGATAGGAATTTCTCCATTGACCTTTTCTTTTTCTCTTTATTAGTGTAAAATGTTAACTAATAAGGAGTGATAGATATGAAGGTAATTTTTCACGTAGTAGAACAAGACAAATGGTCATCTGTAATATCAAACGTAAAGGACTTATTAAATAACTTCGAAGATATCCAAGTAGAAATAATTGCTATGTCAAAAGCTGCTGCATTATTTAACAGATACTCTGGAATAGACTTCCAAGGAATCTTAGGAAATCCTAAAGTTAATATTACAATTGGTAAAAAAGCATTAGAAGAAAATAGACTTTCACCAGAACTAATTCCTTCAGAAATCAAAGTTGAAGATTTAGTTATTACAAAAATCGTAAAGCTTCAAAACGAAGGTTACGCTTATATTAGACTTTAAAAAAAGAATTCTGCCATTTGGCAGGATTTTTTTATTTAAACGCTTGAAAAGTGTCAGTAAAAATGATAAAATACCTATTTGCATAATAATAATTAGAGTGGTGATTTGTACTCTAATTGGATACACTCATTTGAAAGGCTAGGGTGAGAAAATTAATGGTACATCCTGTTAAATATGGGAAACGTGAGAGAATGAGTTTTTCTCGTGTAGATGAAGTTATGTCACTTCCAAATCTTCTTGACGTGCAGACTTCTTCATACAAATGGTTGATTGAAGAAGGGTTAAAAGAAGTTTTTGATGACGTATCTCCTATCGAGGATTACTCTGGAAATTTAATTTTGGAATTCGTAGATTATCATTTATCTGATGAAATCAAATATGATATAGACGAATCCAAACAGAGAGACACAAATTATTCTGCGCCATTAAAGGCAAAGGTAAGACTTATCAACAGTGAAACGGGAGAAGTTAAGGAACAAGAAGTCTTTATGGGCGACCTTCCGCTTATGACACCAACTGGCACATTTGTAATAAATGGGGCAGAACGTGTTGTAGTTTCACAACTTGTAAGGAGTCCTGGAGCATATTATAAGGAAGAAAGAGACAAGACAGGTAAAAAAAATCTATTCGGCTACACTTATTCCAAATAGAGGAGCTTGGCTTGAATTTGAAACTGATGCTCAAGGCGTAATTAATGTAAGAATTGACAGAACAAGAAAAATTCCTATTACAATCTTATTAAGAGCTCTTGGTGTTGAATCTAACCAAGAAATCATGGATGTAATTGGAGAAAGCGAAGCTGTTCTAAAGACACTTGAAAAAGATATTACTACTAATAAGAATGAAGCTTTGCTTGAAATTTATAAGAAATTAAGACCAGGCGAACCACCAACTATTGATTCAGCTCAATCTCTTTTTGAAAATATGTTTTTCGATGATAGAAGATATGACCTTGCAAAAGTTGGTAGATATAAATTCAACAAAAAGCTTGGAATTTCTGCAAGATTAGAAAATAATATTCCTGCTGAAGATATAATAGACCCAATGACTGGGGAAATTTTGGCAGAAGCTGGCGAACTTTTAAATAGGGCAAAGGCTGAAAAAATTGAAGCAGCTGGAGTAAACCAAGTTCTTGTAAAAACTGATGAAAATTATGAACACGCAACAGAAAATACTATTGTTATAGGAAATAATTTTTCTTTTGTCGACGCATATGATCTTGACTTCGACATGGAAGAACTTGGCTTTAAAGAAAAAGTTTATAGACCACTTTTCGATGAACTTTATGATGAATATTCTGAAGATACAGAAAAGTTTAAGGATGAGCTAGTAAAAGCTCATAGAGAATTATCTCCAAAAAATATTTTAGTCGACGATATTATCGCTGGCATAAATTATCAATTTGGACTTATGAATAATGTGGGCACAGTTGATGACATCGACCATCTTGGAAACAGAAGAATAAGATCAGTTGGAGAACTTCTTCAAAATCAATTTAGAATTGGTATTTCAAGAATGGAAAGAGTTATCCGTGAAAGGATGACAGTTCAAGATGTTGATGCAACAACTCCACAATCACTTATAAATATTAGACCTGTGACAGCTGCGATAAAAGAATTCTTTGGTTCTTCACAACTTTCACAATTTATGGACCAAAACAATCCTCTATCAGAATTAACTCACAAGAGAAGGTTATCTGCACTTGGACCTGGTGGGTTGAGTAGAGATAGAGCTGGATTTGAAGTGCGTGACGTCCATAACTCACATTACGGAAGAATGTGTCCTATTGAGACACCAGAAGGTCCAAACATTGGACTTATCACATCCCTTACAACTTATGCGAGAATTAATGATTATGGTTTTATTGAAACTCCATATAGAAAAGTCGTTGACGGGGTTGTAACTGATCAAATTGATTATCTAACTGCCGATGTTGAGTACGAACAAATCATTGCTCAAGCTGACGAAAGACTTGATGAAAATAATAAATTCGTTGAAGATAGAATTGCAGCCAGAGGTCATGGCGGTAATGCTGATATCTTTGACATTAAAGATGTAAACTACATGGACGTTTCACCTCAACAAATTGTTGCTGTTGGTACTTCCATGATTCCTTTCCTAGAAAATGACGACGCTAACAGAGCCCTAATGGGTGCTAACATGCAACGTCAAGCAGTGCCTCTATTAAAAACTGAAGCTCCTGTTGTTGGAACTGGTATTGAATATAGGGCAGCAAAGGACTCAGGTGTTGTAGTAGTTTCTAAGAACAAGGGAAAAATTAAAAAAGTAGATTCTGTTCACATTGAAGTTGAAAGAGAATCTGACAAGGGAATTGACTCATATAAACTACACAAATTCATGGGCGGAAACCAAGGTACAACTATTAATCAAAGACCAATAGTAAATGAAGGTGACCTTGTAGAAGCTGGTGAAATTATTGCCGATGGTCCATCAACAGATCAAGGTGAAATGGCTCTTGGTAAAAATATCCTAATAGCCTTTATGAACTGGGAAGGATACAACTACGAAGATGCTATGCTTGTAAGTCAAGAACTTGTAATTGACGATGTATTGACTTCACTTCACATTGAAGAATATGAATCTGAAGCAAGAGATACAAAACTTGGACCTGAAGAAATCACAAGAGATATTCCTAATGTGGGCGAAGATATGTTAAAGGATCTTGACTCAAGAGGAATTATTAGAATTGGTGCAGAAGTAAAACCAGGAGATATTCTAGTTGGTAAGGTAACTCCTAAGGGAGAAACTGAACTTTCTGCAGAAGAAAGACTTCTTCGTTCAATCTTCGGAGAAAAAGCAAGAGAAGTTAGAGATACATCTCTTAGACTTCCTCATGGTGAACATGGGATTGTAGTTGATGTAAAGACATTTAATAGAGCTGATGGAGATGAACTTCAACCAGGTGTAAATGAAATGGTAAGAGTCTTTGTTGCTACAAAAAGAAAGATTCAAGTAGGAGATAAGATGTGTGGTCGTCACGGTAACAAAGGGGTTATTTCTAGGGTAATGCCTAAGGAAGACATGCCTTATATGCCAGATGGAACACCAATTCAAATTGTTCTTAACCCACTAGGGGTTCCTTCTCGTATGAATCTTGGACAAGTACTTGAAGTTCACTTAGGACTTGCTGCTAAAAAACTTGGATGGCATGTTGCTACACCAGTATTTGATGGTGCAAATGAAAATGACATTTTCGATACACTAGAAGAAGCTGGATATTCAAGAGATGGAAAGATTCAACTAAGAGATGGTAGAACTGGAGAAGAATTTGATCACCCTGTAACTGTAGGTTACATGTATATGTTAAAACTTCACCACTTAGTTGATGAAAAGATCCACGCTCGTTCTACTGGACCTTACTCACTTGTTACACAACAACCTCTTGGAGGTAAGGCACAATTTGGTGGACAAAGATTTGGAGAAATGGAAGTTTGGGCTCTTGAAGCTTATGGTGCCAGCCATACTCTACAAGAAATGCTTACAGTTAAGTCCGACGATATTGTTGGTCGTGTTAAAACTTACGAAGCAATTGTTAAGGGCGAAAACATTCCACAACCAGGAGTTCCTGAATCCTTTAAGGTTCTAATAAAAGAACTTCAAGCATTAGCTCTTGAAATTCAAGTTCTTGATGAAAATGGAAATGAAGTTGACCTTGAAGTTGATGAAGATGAATTAACTAAGATTGATAATATAGATGATAAGAATTCAAAATCAGATGAAGATGAATTAAAGGAACTTATAGAACAAACTGGAACTGCAAATATTGGAATCAGAACAATTTCAAATGATGAAGTTGAGTCTTTTGAAAATAGTCACATCTACGAAGATGAAGATGGCGAGGAAGAAGACGACGAAGAATCCGATGAATCTGAAGATTAATTATTGTTTTAATTAATAGGAAAGGAGAAGTGCTCCTTGAGCGAACATGAATTATTCCATTCAATAAAAATTGGACTAGCTTCACCACAAAAGATCAGATCTTGGTCTTATGGAGAAGTTAAAAAACCGGAAACTATAAATTACAGAACATTAAAACCTGAAAAAGAAGGTCTATTTTGTGAAAAAATATTTGGACCAACTAAGGATTGGGAATGTTCCTGTGGAAAATATAAAAGAGTAAGATACAAGGGAGTAGTCTGCGAAAAATGTGGCGTTGAAGTCACTAAGGCTAAGGTTCGTCGTGAAAGAATGGGTCATATTGAACTTGCTGCTCCAGTATCACACATTTGGTACTTCAAGGGAATCCCTTCAAGAATGGGTCTTGTCCTAGATATGAGCCCTAGGGCCCTTGAAAAGGTACTTTATTTTGCATCTTATGTAGTAACTTATGTTGAACCAGGCGAAACAACTCTTTATGAAAAACAACTATTATCTGAAATTGAATACAGAGAATTCAAAAGAGAATATGGTGACAAATTTACTGCAAAGATGGGCGCAGAAGCTATTAGAGATCTTTTAGAAAAAGTTGATCTTCAAAAGGAAAATGATGAACTTACAGAAGAACTCCAAGATGCAACTGGACAAAAGAAAATTAGAATAACAAGAAGACTTGAAGTTATTGATGCCTTTATCCAATCAGATAACAAACCTGAATGGATGATCCTTGATGCAATCCCTGTAATTCCACCAGATTTAAGACCAATGGTACAACTTGATGGTGGTAGATTTGCAACAAGTGATTTAAATGATTTATATAGAAGAATTGTAAATAGAAATAATAGACTTAAAAAGTTAATGGACATCAATGCTCCAGATATTATCGTTAGAAATGAAAAGAGAATGCTACAAGAATCTGTAGATGCTCTTATTGACAACGGTAGACGTGGAAGACCTGTTACTGGACCAGGAAATAGACCTTTAAAATCTCTTTCAGAAATGTTAAAGGGAAAACAAGGTCGTTTCCGTCAAAACTTACTTGGTAAGAGAGTTGACTATTCTGGTCGTTCAGTAATCGTAGTTGGACCAGATCTTAAATTTTATCAATGTGGTCTTCCAAAAAATATGGCTCTAGAATTATTCAAACCTTTCGTAATGAAAGAACTTGTATCTAGAGGATTAACTTACAACATCAAATCTGCAAAGAGAATGGTTGAAAGAGGAAAAGATGAAGTATGGGATGTACTTGAAGAAGTTATTAAGGATCACCCAGTTCTTCTTAACCGTGCTCCGACACTACACAGACTTGGTATTCAAGCTTTTGAACCAGTTCTAGTAGAAGGTAAGGCTATTAAGCTTCACCCACTTTCTTGTACAGCATATAATGCCGACTTTGATGGTGACCAAATGGCTGTCCATCTTCCACTATCAACTGAAGCACAAGCTGAAGCAAGACTATTAATGCTTTCAACAAACAATATCTTGGCACTAAAGGATGGTAAGCCAATTACTACTCCTACACAAGATATGGTTCTTGGTTCATATTATTTAACTTTAGATAGAAAAGATAAATTAAAGGGCGACGGATCAATATATAGAAACTTTGATGAAATGTTCCACGCTTATGAATCAGGATTTTTACACCTACAATCACATGTATCTGTTAGAAGATATGCAGATGAAAATGACAAGAGAGGTAAAATTGTCCCTTCAACTGTTGGTAGATTTATTATGAATGAATTTATCCCACAAGACTTAGGTTTTGTTAATAGAGATGAAGACAAATATTCTCTTGAAATTGACCAAGTTGTAGACAAAAAACTTCTTGGAAAAATAATTGAAAAAACTTATAAAAAACATGGAAATATAAAAACAGCGGAACTTCTTGATAATATTAAGGCAACAGGCTACCACTACTCAACTATTGGAGCAGTATCTATTTCAATGGGGGATGTTCAGATTCCTGATAGTAAGCCGGAACTTTTAGCAGCAGCTGAAAAAGAAGTAGCTAAGTATGAAAAAGCCTTTAGAAGAGGACTTATATCTGATGAAGAAAGATATGAAAAGGTAATTGAAATTTGGAATAAGGCAACAGATGATTTGACTGACGATGTAATGGACGGATTTGACGCCCTTAATAATATTTATATCATGGCAGATTCTGGAGCCAGAGGTTCTAAGAACCAAATCAGACAACTTGCAGGTATGCGTGGACTTATGGCATCACCTTCAGGTAGAACAATAGAAGTCCCAATCACTTCAAACTTTAGAGAAGGTCTTTCAGTACTTGAATTTTATATGTCAGCCCATGGTTCTAGAAAGGGTCTTGCCGATACAGCTCTAAGAACTGCCGACTCTGGTTATTTAACTAGAAGACTTGTAGATGTATCACAACAAGTAATTATTTCTGAAGAAGATTGTGGCACAGATGAATATCTTGTAGCTAAAGCCTTTAAAGATGGAAAAGAATTAATTGAATCTTTAGCTGATAGAATCGAAGGAAGATATTCTTTCGAAGATATTGTTAATCCAGAAACTGGAGAAATAATTGTTGCTGCCAATGAAACAATTTCAGACGATGACGCAGTGTTAATAGAATCACTTGGCATTAAAGAAGTTAAAGTAAGATCAATTCTTGGATGTAAGAGTAAAAATGGAGTTTGTGCACATTGCTATGGTAGAAACCTTGCAACAGGATCAAGCGTTGGAATTGGGGAAGCAGTTGGTGTAATTGCTGCTCAATCAATTGGTGAACCAGGTACACAACTTACAATGAGAACTTTCCACACTGGTGGTGTAGCTGCAGCAGCCGACATCACTCAAGGTCTTCCAAGAGTTGAAGAACTTTTCGAAGCAAGAAAACCTAAGGGTCTTGCAGTAATTGCAGAACGTGCAGGTATTGTTGATATTAAAGAATCTAACAAGAAGAGAGAAGTTCTTATTACAGCTGAAGATGGAACAGTTGATTCTTACAACATTGTCTATGGTTCAAGGTTAAAAGTAAAACAAGGCGATGAAGTAGAAGCAGGGGACGAACTTACACAAGGTTCTGTATATCCACAAGACTTACTTCGTGTTAAAGGCGAAAAAGGTGTACAAGAATACATTGTAAAAGAAGTTCAAAGAGTTTACAGGCTTCAAGGGGTAGATATCAACGACAAGCACATTGAAATCATTGTTAGACAAATGCTATCAAAGTGCAAGATAGAAGATGCAGGAGATACAGATTTACTTCCAGGTTCTCTTGTAAATGTTGTTGATTACAAAAAAGCAAATAAAGAAGCAATTGATGCAGGTAAGGAACCAGCAGTTGGTAAGGTTAACTTACTTGGTATCACTAAGGCATCACTTGCAACAGAATCCTTCTTATCAGCAGCATCTTTCCAAGAAACTACTAGAGTTCTTACAGATGCAGCTATAAAGGGTAAACAAGATATGCTTGAAGGTCTAAAGGAAAATATAATAATTGGACAACTTATACCAGCAGGTACTGGTGCTAGAATTAATTCTAAAGTTCAAATTGGAATTGATGAAAGCTTGAAGGAAGATTATGATATCCTAGAAGATTCACAAGTAATTACAAGTGATGATGTAAAACTTGATCTTGAAACTGTAGAAGAAGAATAATTTTAAATTAAATATTTGATATATAGAGTAGGCTTAGAAATGAGCCTACTTTTTTTGTTTGAATATAATATGTGCATGTAATTTGTATATATTATGATAATATATCTATTTTTCTAAAAATTAACTAAAAATAAAACTTAAATTTTTTTATTTTATTCACAAGCTCTTAGTAAAGTTATATTGTATATTTAATGTAAAAAAATATTTTAAAAATTTTTACTAAAAAATACAAAAACCTTTTGACATTATGCTAAATTTTTTATATTATATATCCATAATATTTTACTTTATTAACTTGTTAGTGTTATTACTAGACAAAAGTGGGTAATCTATTTATAAGAAGGAAATTAAGAAATTATTTAAATTAAGAAATTACTTATGTAAAGAAATAGGGGAGGATAAAAATGGCAATGAATTATAATGCTTGGAATGAGATGTTCAAGGCAAGTCAAGATATGATGAATGCTTGGGTTGATGCTTTACCAAAAAGAGAATCTGAGAGTGAAAAAGAAGAAACTGGTGCTTTTGATTTTAGTAAGTATCAAGACTGGGTTAAGTTTCAACAATCATGGATAAACAATTGGCAAGATATGATGAAAAATGCTAGTCCAGAAAATGCATGGTTTAAGGGACCTTACGCATCATGGACAAAAATGATGGAAGCCTATAATCCTTTTGATGCCAGCAAGATGATGGGTGCAGGCACACGTGAAGTTTTTGAAAAAATTTTAAATTCAAACAAACTTTATCTAGGTGTTTATGAACAATGGAAAAAATTTAGTGATGAATTTTTAAAACCTGGAACTGAAGAATACAAGAAAAACATGACTCAACTTGTGGATCAATTTAACTATATTTTTGTTAACAATTTGATTCCTCTTTTACCAAAGGAAATCCAAGCTTTGATGATGAATTCTCAAAGTTATTTCAACACTTATCTAAGGACTGTTGAAAACTTTATTGGACCATGGTCTTTTGCATATCAAAATATTGCAGATATCTTTATGGAAACTTTCTACAAAGATCCCATGAAGTTAGCAGATTCCTTAAAAGAATGGAAAGAAGCATATAATCAAACATTTGGTGTTTTAGTTAAATCTCCTGTTGTTGGAAGTTCTAGAGAAATGTTGGAACAAAATAACAGAGCAGTTGATGCCATGATTGAAATGCTTATATCTGTATCAGAATTTATGACAAAAGCACTTTCTGTTGGATACAAATATTCTCAAGAAGCTTTTGAACAATATTTTGATTCAGTAGATAATGGAGAAGATCCAAAAACTTTCAATGAATTTTATAAAATGTGGTCTAAACACGTTGAAAATGCTATTGAAACATATTTCTATACTGATGAATTTTCTAAACTTATAGCAAAAACTGCTGATTCTGCTATGATTTTTAAAATTGAATACGACAAGGTAATTGAAAAGGCTCTTGCTGATTTTCCAATAGTTACTAAATCCGAAGTAGATAATGTATATAAAAATGTATACAGCTTAAGACGTGAAGTTAGAGAACTAAAAAAAGAATTGGAAGAATTGCGAGCTCAAAAAGACGAAAAATAATATAAATAAATAGAAATAGAGCAGATAAATAATTTTAACTATTGATTTGACTCATGGAGGTTCAAAATATGTATAGTGATTTTTTTGATATAAAGACAACTATGGAAGAAAGCATAAAGGCACAAGAGAAGTTTCTCAAGAGTTATGAAAGCATGATGGAAGTAACTAGTGATCATGCAAATCAAACTCCAAGAGAAGTTGTTTTTGAAGAAGATAAATTAAAACTTTACCACTATAAAAAAAGTACTAGGACTGTTAACAAAGTACCAACACTTATAGTTTATGCACTTGTAAATACTCCATCAATGATGGATATAGGACAAGACAAGTCTTTTATAAAAAAACTTGTAGATAGTGGTCTAGACTTATATCTAATAGAATGGGGTTTTCCAACTGCTGATGATAAATATTTAACTTTAGATGATTATATTAATATTTACATTGACGATTGTGTTGACCACATAAGAAAAGAAAATAAAGTTGATAAAATAAACATCCTTGGTGTATGTCAAGGTGGTACTTTTACTTTAATGTACACATCTCTTCACCCAGAAAAAATTAAGAATGTTGTTACTATGGTAACTCCAGTTGATTTTTCTACTGATGATGGTCTTCTATTTAAATGGGGAAAATATTTAAATCCAAATAGAATGGTAGAAGCTTATGGAGTTGTTCCAGGTGAATTTATGAATACTGGATTTTTAACTTTAAAACCACTTTCACTTATGGTCAATAAATATGTGGATGTGATAAATGATTTAGATGATCCAGACTCACTTTCAAATTTTATGACTATGGAAAAATGGATTTTTGACAGTCCAGGACAAGCTGGTATGGCTTATAAAGAATTTTTAAATTCAATGTATAGAGAAAATCTTCTCATGAAAGGTGAAATGCAAGTTGGTGGCAAAAAAGTTGATCTTAAAAAAATAACTCAACCACTTCTAAATCTTTATGCAGAAAGAGATAATCAAGTTCCAAATGCAGCAACTATTCCTATTAAAGAAATTGTGGGAAGTAAAGATTACACAGCTAAATCATTCCCAACAGGTCACATTGGAATGTTTGTAAGTAGAAGAAGTCAAGAAGAGGTTGCACCTACTGTTGTAGATTGGATAAAGAACCACTCTAAATAATCACAGAAAGGATTGTGAGATTATGGATAACACCAAAGGAAAAACTATTGATGAATTAAAAGTTGGACAAAGTGCTTGTTTTACTAAGACTGTTTCGGAAGCAGATGTTTACAACTACATTGGGGTTTCTGGTGACTTTAACCCAGCCCATATAAATGAAGAATTTGCTAAAAACACAAGATTTAAAACTCGTATTGCTCACGGTATGATTAGTGCAGGTTTTATATCTTCTGTATTGGGAACTCAACTTCCTGGTCCTGGTACAATTTATTTATCACAAGATCTTAAATTTACTCATCCAGTTCATTTTGGTGATACAATAACAGCAACTTGTACTGTTGAAGAAATATTTCCAGAAAAGAATCGAGTTATAATGGATACAGTTTGCACTAATCAACATGGTGATACAGTTATTGAGGGTAGGGCCTTAGTTTTGGCTCCAAAAAAATAAAATATAAAGATATAAGGTGATGTTACAAAAGTAGCATCACTTTTTTGATTGATAAAATTAAAAGACTTTTATTTTAAAATTAAAGAAAATTAAGATAAAAATTTTTTATAATTAAGTTTAATTTTGTATTTAATTACAGCTTAGATTGAAAATTTCAAAAAACACAATAAATTAAAAATGAAAAAATATTTTTTAATTCATCGAAATATTAAGTTGTTTTAATCTTATTTTTGATAGCAAATATCAGAAATTAGATTTTAGAAATGACTATATTTTAATGATGATAAAGATTTCCCAAAATCAATTTTTTTAGTAGAATAATGTACTTTAATAAAATTTAGTGTTATAATTATAACAAATGGTAAAAATATAGGCTTAAGCCGAATAAGGGGTGAAGTTTTATGAGTTCAAGAAATCTCACTTTTTCCGTAGGTGGAGTTCATATAGACGAACACAAAACTTTGACAGAAAAAATTGCAATTGAAAGGATGCCAAGTCCAAAGATTGCCTACATACCAATGTCACAACATATAGGAGCGCCATGCTCACCTGTTGTTTCTAAGGGAGATTCTGTAAAAGTTGGTCAAATTGTTGGGAATTCTGATGCTTTTATTTCAGCAGCTATACACTCTTCTGTATCAGGTACAGTTAAAGAAATTAAAAAGATGTATACAGCTGATGGAAGGTATTGTGATTGTGTCGTTATAGAAAACGATGGCAAAGATGAAATGACTGATGACCTTAAATCTTTTAAAGATTATAAGGATCATCCCATTGACGATTTAATTCCTTTTATTAAAGAAAAGGGAGTCGTAGGAATGGGGGGAGCTGGTTTCCCTCTTCATGCTAAATTAAAGGGTGAAGATCCAGTTCTAGATGAATGTATAATAAATGGTGCAGAATGTGAGCCTTTCCTTACATGCGACCATAGAATTATGCTAGAAAAAACTGAGGAAATATTAGAGGGTTTAGATATCTTCTCATATTTTTATAACAAGGAAGCTTCTTACATGGCAATTGAAGAAAATAAACCTGATGCAATTGCAAAAATGGAAGAAGTTATAGGAAAAAATCCTAATTGGAATCATTTAAAAGTTGTTGGATGTCAAACTAAATATCCACAAGGTGATTCAAAAAGACTTTCTGAGGCAGTAGTTGGAAGAATTGTTCCACAAAATGGTGTAACAAATGATGTTGGAGTATTCCTTACAAATGTTGGAACTACTTTAGCATTTTACGAAGCTATGATCGAAGGAAAGCCTTCTTATGAAAGAGTAATAACTGTTTCTGGTTCTGGTATAAAAGAACCTAAGAACATTCTCGTTAAAATAGGTACTCCTGTTGGAAATATTCTTGATTTCTGTGGTGGAGTAAAAGATAACTTCAAAGAAATCATTTGTGGTGGTCCTATGACTGGTAAGTCAGTGTTTAATCTTGACTCACCTGTTACAAAGACAACTTCTGGTATTTTAGTATTTACTGAAGAAGAAGTTACAGAAAGAATTGAATCTCCATGTATTAGATGTTCAAGATGTGTTGATCACTGTCCAGCTAACATAAATCCAACTGATATTAATCATGCGATTTTAAAGGGCGATGTTGATTTATGCAGCAGCTTACACGCTGATCAATGTATGGAATGTGGAATATGTTCCTTTGTTTGTCCAGCTAAGAGACATCTAAGTGCATCTGTAAAATTAGCTAAACGAGAAATCAAAGCTAATCAAAAGAAATAGGAGGGATCAATTTGGAAAATAATAAATTAAATAAAGATCCGATGACAGTAAATGAAGCACGTTTTGTTTCATTAGCTCCTCACATTAGGTCAAATGATACTGTTAGAAAGATTATGCTTGATGTAATTATTGCACTTGTTCCTGCTATGATTACTTCTGTTTATTTCTTTGGCTCAAGAGCTATAGCACTTTTAGCAGTATGTATTGGTGCTTGTGTATTTACAGAATTAATTACACAAAAATGTTTAAAGAAAACTGTGCAAATTGCTGATTTATCTGCTGTTGTAACAGGTATTTTGATTGCACTTAATATGCCTCAGTCTTTTCCACTTTGGATGGCTGCTTTCGGATCAGTTTTCGCAATATTAGTAGTAAAAGAATGTTTTGGTGGTATTGGATTTAACTTTATGAACCCAGCACTTGCAGCAAGACTTGTACTTATGACTTCTTGGCCAAAACAAATTACAGATTATATATCACCAGAATTATTGAAACAAGGTTTAACAACAGCTGCAACTGTTGATGGTATGTCTTATGCGACACCACTTCAAGTTATTTCTTCTGGTGAAATTGCAAATCTTCCATCAATGGGAGATATGTTTATTGGAAATATTGGCGGTGTAATAGGAGAAACTTCTGCCATTGCACTACTAATTGGTTTTGTTTACTTAGTGGCAAGAAAGGTAATTTCTTGGGAAATTCCTGTAATTTATGTTGCATCAACTGCAATTTGCCTATTTATTTTAGGAATTCCTATGGAACTTATTCCTTATGAATTACTTGCAGGTGGTTTGTTACTTGGTGCTATCTTTATGGCAACTGATTACACAACAAACCCAATAAATAGAAAGGGAAGAATAATATTTGCTCTTGGATGTGGTATTTTAACTGCAGTTATAAGAGTTAAAGCATCTCTTCCTGAAGGTGTTTCATACGCAATATGTCTTATGAACCTCGCAACACCATTAATTGACAAACTAACAATATCAAGTGCATATGGGGAGGCGAAGTAAATGAAAGAACCAGTAAAATTTGGGATTATACTTTTAGTATTCTGTGCATTATCAGCAGGACTACTTGCTGCAGTAAATAATGCTACAGCTCCAGTAATTGCAGAAACAGAACTTAAAAATACACTTGCATCATATGAAGAAATTTTTGGCGATTCTGCTGATAGTTTTGAAGAGTATGATCAAGATAGATTAAATTCATTAAAAGAAAAATATCCAAATATTGAAAAGATCTTCATAGCTAAAAAAGGTGAAGACTTAGTTGGATATGGTGTAAATGTAAAATCAAATGGTTATGGTGGCGCTATGACAAATGCCCTTGGTTTCCTACTTGATGGAGATAAAATAGCTGGATTTAGAAATATATCTAACGGAGAAACAAGTGGCTTTGGTTCTAGAATAACAACTGACGAATATTATCCATCTTATGAAGGTAAATCAGCTGCAGGTCCACTAGAACTTTCTAAAGAACCTAAGGCAGAAAATGAAGTTATGTGGCTTACATCAGCAACAATTTCTTCTAAGGGTGCTCTTGCAGGTTCAAATGATGCCATAAAGATTTATAACGAAGTTCTAAAGAATGAATAAGGAGGTTTAAAATGAAATTATCTAAAGTATTTTTAGACGGTGCTTTCAAAAACAATCCTGTATTCATGCAACTTATAGGTCTTTGTTCAGTACTGGCTATTACAAACAGCTTAACTAACTCACTAGCAATGGGTATGGCAGTTACTTTTGTACTTATAATGAGTAACACAGTAGTATCTGCCCTTAGAAATGTAATTCCTGATAAAATAAGAATTCCTTGTTTTATAGTAGTAATTGCAACTTTCGTAACTTTGGTACAAATGATCCTTCAAGCATATTTCCAATCAATTTATGCAGCACTTGGTATTTTCTTACCATTAATCGTAGTTAACTGCTGTATTCTTGGAGAAGCAGAAGGTTTCGCATACAAGAACAAACTTGTTCCATCAATAGTTGATGGATTTGGAACAGGAGTTGGCTATACAATAGCAGTTCTTTCCATGGGTCTTGTTCGTGAATTTTTCGGTTACGGAACATTATTTGAAAAACAAATCTTACCAGAATCCTATCCAGGAATTGGACTTATGGGAGCTCCAGCAGGTGCCTTCATACTTCTAGGATTCTTAATAGCAGGATTTAAATTACTACTTAATAGGAGGGCAGACTAATGTTAGAGAGTATTTTAACAATTTTAATTTCAACAATACTTGTAAATAACTATATATTTGCTCAGTTCTTAGGAATTTGTCCCTTCTTAGGTGTATCTTCCAAAACAGAAACTGCCCTTGGAATGGGAGTTGCCGTTACCTTTGTAGTTGTACTTGCATCTGCAATAACATGGCTAATTCAAAATTTCGTATTAAATAAATTTGGACTTGAGTATTTACAAACAATAGCATTTATTCTTGTAATTGCATCACTAGTACAATTTGTAGAAATGTTTATAAAGAAATCATCACCTTCACTTTATCAAGCAATGGGTGTGTATCTTCCACTTATAACTACAAACTGTGTTGTACTTGGTGTTACAGTTTTAAATGTTCAAAATGGATATAACTTAATAGAAACAATATTTAGTGGTTTTGGAGCTTCAATTGGATTTACACTAGCTTTAGTATTAATCGCAGCCCTAAGAGAAAAACTTATGCTTGCAGATGTACCTAAGGCACTTCAAGGTGTTCCTATTGCACTTGTCAGTGCTGGTCTTATGGCCATAGCATTCTCAGGTTTCGGCGGATTAGTATAGGAGGTAATTATGGAAATTAGTACAATACTTACCCCAATGGTGTTTTTGGGAATAGCGGGAGCTTTTTTCGGAATAATACTTTCCATTGCATCAAAGGTTTTTTATGTAGAAGTTGATCCAAAGGTAGCTGAAGTAAGAGATGCCCTTCCAGGAGCAAACTGTGGAGCTTGTGGTTTTCCAGGTTGTGATGGACTTGCAGAAGCAATTGCCAATGGTACATCACCAGTTAATGGTTGTGTTATTGGGGGCGCAGAAACTGCAGAAAAAGTCAGCCAAGTAATGGGCGTAAATGCAGAAAATGTTGATAGAAATGTTGCAGTAGTTCACTGTCAAGGTGACTGCAACAAGGCAAAAAATAAATACGACTACAATGACCTAGTTGACTGTAGACTTATAGCTGACTACCAACAAGGAGCAAAAGCTTGTAACTATGGTTGCTGTGGTGGAGGAACTTGCGTTAGCGTTTGTGAATTTGACGCAATCCACTTGGTAAACGGCGTAGCAGTAGTTGACAAGGAAAAATGTGTTGCATGTATGAAGTGTATCAACATTTGTCCTAAGAAAATTATTTCACTTAGACCTTACAAATCAAAAACAGTTGTTGAATGTAAGTCACTTGATCCAGGAAAAGTAGTTAGAAATAACTGCTCAATTGGATGTATTGGATGTGGCATTTGTGAAAAGAACTGTCCAAAAGATGCAATCCATGTAGAAAACAACTTAGCATCCATTGATTATGACAAGTGTATCAACTGTGGAATTTGTGTTTCAAAATGTCCAACAGGAGCAATTTATCGTGAATATCCTGAAAGAGTTGAAAAAATGAAACAAAAGGAAAAAGAAAAGAAAGAAAAAGAAAGACAAGCAAAAATCGAAGAAGCAAAGCTTAAAAAAGCTCAAGCGGAAAAAGATAAAGTTAATGCTTGATCTTTAAAATCTAAATTAAGGAACTGCCGTGCAAGCGGCAGTTTTTTCTTGCAAAATATTAAAAAAATTTTAAATACATTTTTTTAACTCCTTTAAATTTATAAAAGCTTCACAAAATTTTGCTCTTCTATTTTTTTTTTGAATAATGTGATATCCTAGTAATAGGATGAACTAAACATAAAGAAAAATTTAAAAGGAGTGTGTCCTATGAAAAGAAAATTTTATATCAAGTTAGGCTTTGCCTTATTTATAGTGATATTACTAACTTCTTGCAAATCTCAGGAGAAGGCAGCAGTTGAAAATACTTCCAATGGAAAGGAAGTAAGCCAAGAAAATGTGAACAAAGAAAAAAATGAAATTAAGAAAAATAAGAGAGACAGTGAACTTTTTGTGGAAAAAGAAAATCCAAGAATTGTTGCTATGTCAATAAAAGCTGCAAAAGCTTTAAGAGTTTTGGATTATGAAAATGTAGTGGGAGTTCCCAGTGGAGCAGAATTCATTTATCCTGATGCCAGCCTCATAGGTGATGAAATGGATCCTGATTTTAAATTAGTAAAAAATCTAAATCCAGAACTTTTACTTACAGATAAAAGTGTAACTTATGATAAGCCTTTAGGACAAAAAGTTGAGGGCATGGCTTACGCTTCAGCTTCTTTTGAAAGTCTAGAGGACACAAAAAATGGTCTCAACTTCTTTGCCAAGGGCTTGGGCTTAGATGAAGATGCTGTTAAAGAAAAAATAGATTCACTGACAGAAAATATTTAGAATCATTAATTATTTGTAAGAAACTTGAAAAATCTCCCCAATTTTGTGGAGATTTTTTCATGTAAAAGACAATAAAAAAGAAGGGTGATAAACCCTTCTTCTCTGTCCTTATAATTATAGTGTAAAGGAGCCAATGTAGTAATATTTGCCTGCATCCTTTAAGTCAATTGTCCATTTCTTTTCTATGCCCTTAGTTTTTAACATTTCTTCCATGTAGAATAAGATTACTCCCATATCAATAAGTGATCTTGTGTCCTCATCAGATTTTACCATATAAGCTTCAACATCTGAACCTTTAACTACAAATCTCCAAGGTTGGAAATTTTTGTGACTTGGTGCATATCTAACTGATGAAAATACATCGAAAATTCCATAATTTTCTAAAGTTTCAATGGAAATTGGATTGCCTATCATGTCTGCGAAGACGATTTCATCTACAGTAAGTCTTGAACTTGTTACTTCTGGGTCAAATAGTTTTTTCTTTTGTCCATATCCAATTGCTATTAGATAGTCTATTCCTGTTCCATTTTCTCCAAAGATTGCTTTTTTAGTATCAATGTCAACATTGTCTACTGTTATCCAACAAGTGTCAATATCTAGGTCTACTATTTTTGTGTTTAATTTTTCTAGGCAGTAGCCACCTTTTAATATGTTAAGTGGTTTGTCGTCTTTAATATCAAGAGCAATATAGTGTGGAGCTTCAATCATAACTCCAGAGTATCCTGCCTTGCCTCTAAGACCTTCAGCCACGATTTTTCCGTTTTCGTAAAGAGAAAAGTCAATGTCTTTTTCTTCTGTGTCCATTTCATCCATAAGTAATTTTATATTTTCTAAAGAATCTCTTGGCACTGTATCTTTCTTAAAATTTCTCACTGATTTTCTTTTTTGTAAAAAATTTGTCATTAACATAGTAATACCCCCTAAACCAGTTTATATTAAGATTATATCATAATAAAGCCTTTAAAAATAGATTTAAAATAATCCGCCTATAGTTTAAACTATAAGAGGAGGGATAAAGTGAATTTAACAGCAAGTCAATTAAAAGCGGTAGACCATTTTGAGGGACCAGCTCTTGTTTTGGCAGTTCCTGGTGCAGGCAAGACTACAATGATATTACACAGGACAAAAAAGTTAATAGAAAAGGGAGTGGACCCCAAGAGTATTCTCACAATTACTTTTTCAAAGGCTCAAGCTGTGGATATTAAGATGCGTTTTATTGAGATGGACGGAGATAAATTTGTTCAC
>NZ_HE978593.1:182470-186001 GCF_000312025.1 Peptoniphilus timonensis JC401
CGGAGATAAATTTGTTCACTTTTCCACAATTCATGCTTTTTGCTATTCTATTGTGAGAGATTATGCAAAAAAGTATGGTAAATCTCTTAGTTTAATTGATTCTAATTTAAAAAAGAAATATGAAATTTTAAGAGATATTTATAAGAGTGTAAATAATACTTATCCCACAGAGGAAAGGGTGGAAACGGCGATTTCAGAAGTGGGTTATTGTAAGAATATGATGCTTTCGCCTAAGTCTTTTGCCAAGTCCAAGAGATGTGAAACTGATAATTTTGTAAAATTTTTTGAGACTTATGAGAAGTTTAAGAAGGATAAGGGTTTAATTGATTTTGATGACATGATAAATCTTTCTTATGAAGTTTTAAAAAATGATTCTGCAATTTTAAAGAAATACAGGGACAGATTTAAGTTCATACAACTTGATGAAGGTCAAGACACGTCTAGGAGTCAGTTTCAAGTTTTAAAACTCCTAGCTAAGCCTAATAATAATTTATTTGTTGTAGCAGATGACGATCAGTCTATTTATGCTTTTAGAGGAGCAAATACTGAAGAACTTTTTAAGCTTCAAAAAGAATATGATGATATAGCGACTTTTTATATGGAAGAAAATTTTCGTTCAACAAAAAATATTGTAAATATTGCAAATATTTTTATTAGTCAAAATGAAAAAAGATTCGAAAAAACTGTCATAACAAATAATCCCTTTGACAAGCCTGTAAATATCATTAAGTTAAAAGAGCCAAAGGATCAGTATGATTTTATAGAAAAGGAATTGGAAAAGGACAAAGGGGATATTGCAGTTCTTTATAGAAATAATCTCTCTAGCATTGGACTTGTGGAATATTTTGAGAGAAAAAATTATAGTTTTAATATTAAGGATAAAAAGACAAAGTTTTTTTCTCATTTTATAACTAGAGATATCTTGGATATTTTAAATTTTTCAAGAGATTTATCAGATATTGATTTGTATGAAAAATTTTATTTCAAGCTAAAGGGATATATTTCAAAAAGACACATTGAGTACTTAAAGAGAAATAGGGGGAAAAATGTTTTTAATATTTTAAAAAATTATCCAGATCTTCCTTCTTATTATCACAAAAATATTAATGGTCTTTTAGTTGGATTTAAGAAAATTGCAAGAGTTGATGTCTATGAAGCTATTGATTATATTGACAAGGAAATGGGTTATGGCGATTATTTAAAAGAAAATGCCAAGAGATTTATGGAAACAGAATCTACTTTAAATGAATATCTCTACTATTTAAAATTGATTGCCAAGTCAACCAAGTCTTTGGATTTATTTATTGGAAGGCTAAAAGAATTAGAGTATGACCTTTTAAAGGCAAAAGATGCTGGAGCAAAGCTCACTTTTTCAACAGTGCATTCTGCCAAGGGTCTTGAATTTTCGCGGGTTTTTGTTGTAGACTTATATGAGGGAACTTTGCCGTCAACTTCAAGCATAGAGGATTTGCGAGAAGATCCCGAACTTTATGAAGAAGAGAGAAGGCTTTTTTATGTAGCCATGACAAGGGCAAAAAAAGAGCTTTATCTGATGTACTCCCACTATACAAATGGAAGGAAAAATGAAATTTCTTCTTTTGTAACAGATTTGGAAACTTTGGCAGGAGCGAAAAATGAACATAATTGATGAAATTAATAATATTATATTAAAAAGGGACCAGGCAGCTGCTAACAATCTTTTTGAGGAATATCATCCAGTTGATATTTGTCTTGAGCTTGAAGATTTAGAAGAAGATGACTTGGGAACTTTTGTAAAACTTTTAAATAGAGAAAATATTGGTCTTTTACTTGAGTCTGCAGAAGATGAACTAGCAGAAATGACTATGGGATTTTTCAGCAACGAAGAACTTATTGAAATTTTTACCTTAATAGAAAATTCTATAGTTGCTGACCTTTTAGGATTTCTTCCAACTGCTAGAAGAAAATCTATTATGTCTTTAATAAAAAGTGAAGATAAATATGTCTTAAAGATGATTTTGTCCTTTGACGAAGAATCGGCTGGTTCTATAATGACGACAAATTTTATTGCTTTAAGAGAAAATTTGACAGCAGAACAAGCTGTAAAAAAAATAATTTCAATTTCACCAAAGACTGAGATAATTGATAAAATTTTTGTTACAGATAATTATCACAGACTAAAGGGAATTGTAACTATGAGAGACCTCTTAGTTTGTCATGCAGACACACTTTTGCAAGACATAATGGAAGAGAGCGATTTTTATGTTTATGGAACCGATGACCAAGAAGTGGCAGCAAATTTATTTAGTAAATATGAACTAGATATTTTGCCAGTTGTAAATAGCAATTTAGCAGTTCTCGGCGTAATTACATCAGATGACATCATAGCAGTAATTGATCAAGAGCATAATGAAGATATGTTGCAGATGCACGGTGTTAATGCAGATGAAGAATATGACTCTAGCATTTTTGATTCTTTTAAATCAAGAATTCCTTGGCTAATAGTGAATTTAGTGACAGCCTTTTTGGCATCATCAGTTGTAAAGGGATTTGAATCTACAATTTCTCAAGTAGTTGTCTTATCAGCTGCAATGCCAATAGTTACTGGAATGGGTGGTAACGCAGGTTCACAAACTCTTTCTATTATTATCACCTCCCTTGCGAGGGGAGAATTATCCCTAAAGGAAGATTTTAAGCTTATTTTTAAGGAAATTTTCTTGGGACTTACTGAAGGAGCCATTATCGGTCTCTTGGCTGCAGGAGTTTTTGTCTTCTGGCACCACAATCTTTACCTTGGTCTAATTTTATTTTTGGCGATGATTTTAAATATGATAATTGCTTGCTCTATGGGATTTTTAATTCCTTTGATATTGGATAAATTAAAAGTCGACCCTGCAATAGCATCATCAATTTTCTTGACAACTTTTACAGATGTATTTGGATTCTTTATCTTCCTAGGTTTAGCAACAGTTTTTTTACCAAAATTAATATAAAAATAAAACCACAGTCTTTTAAGATTAAATCTTTTTTGACTGTGGTTATTTTTTGCTCAAACATTTACATTCTCTCTTTATAATTTGCTATTTCTCTCTTACTTGAAACGACAACTTTGCCTTCTTCGTCTAAGAGGGGAGTGATTCCCATTCCGTAACCGGCGCTTATGTAGAGATAATTAACTCCAGTTTCTGTGTCCAAGAGAACTTCTATGGATTCCGTAAGAGATCCTTCTCTAAAAACTTTTATAAACCTTTTATCGTCCTTATCTTTAAACATTTTTAACCTCACAATACTTTTTCAAAGGCAAGTCTTTCATTTTTGCCATCAAGATATACAAGTCCAACATAAATGTAATTCATAGAATTCAGAAGATTTTGCATGGATTTATTTTCTCTGTGTGTGTCAATCCTCACAGATTTAAAGTTATTTTCTCTTGCATAGGATTCTGCAAATTCAATAATTTTTCTTCCGTAACCCTTATTTATTTCGCTCTCAAGGGTCCCAATTCTGTGAAGTGCCACATAGGCTTTAGGACTATTCCATTTTCCATCTAAG
>NZ_HE978593.1:186391-195823 GCF_000312025.1 Peptoniphilus timonensis JC401
CTTTTCATAATCAAGATCATAATCATAAATAATCACTGTGGAAACTACTCTTTTATTATCTTCAAGGACAAAAATATTTTTGTTTGCTATTAGTATTTTTAAAATTGTCCAAGTTTGGTTTATCTTGACCCTGCCATTGGTTTATGCCAAGAGATTTTAATTTAAGAGAGCCATCTTCATAAATTTTTTCAATTTCTATTCTATCTATCTCTCTTGCAAGTCTAAATTCCATTTTTCCTCCAAGACAACTGGCACACTGTCTGCAATTTCAATTTTATTTCTTTCTACATAAGAATCATAAGCGAGGACTTTTACTCCAGTTTTACTAGCCCTTAAAAGTTCTTTAGAAAAGTTTTTGTCAGTAACATAATTTGGTGTGAAAAACTCTACATCCTTCATTTGAATTACAAATAAGATATAAGTTAAGTAATCTTCACTAGAATCAATAAGACCTTTTATGTGTTTTAAGCCTCTTTTTGTTGGAGCATCGGGAAATGCAACTATTCCATTATTTTCTAGAGTAACACCTTTTACTTCCATAAGAGCCTTTTTTCCCTGGCCTTCAAGATAAAAATCAAAGCGAGAATCACCGTGAGTGTATTCTCTTTTTATTTTACTGTATTTAAAGCCAAGATTAATTTTATTTTGAAGAAGAGCTTCTTCTACGACTTGGTTGGGAGCTTGAGAGTCTATATTTATAATTTTTTCGCCTTTTACAACTGCTATTAAGGTATAAGAAGTTTTTCTCTTTTTATTGTCATTGTAAGTTACAAAAACTTTAGTGCCTTCTAAGAGAAGTTCCTTGCATCTGCCAGTGTTTGGCACATAGACTTCTAAAATCTTTGAACCTTTTTTGCAATAGGAGATAAATCTATTCTTTCTGTATAAAAATTCTGCTTTTAAAACGCTCTTGTATTTCATAATTCACCCCAAAATATTATACAAGTAACTTCTATTTATGTAAAATATAGAGTAAGATATTGAAAAGGAGGTAGCTAATGGACGTTTTTAGTTGTTATTGATATGCAAAATGACTTTGTAACAGGATCTCTAAAGACAAAAGATGGGGAAAATTTTTTAAAAAAGATTGTAAAAAAAGTAAATGAGTTTGATGGGGAAGTGGTTTACACACTTGATACTCATTATGATGATTATCTTTTAACAAATGAGGGAAAAAAATCTCCCTATTGAACATTGTATAAAGGGAACTTGGGGTCATGAAATTCCAGATGAATTAAAGAAAACAAAATCTTTTGAAAGTGCAAAGAAGTTCGAAAAAAATACTTTTGCTTCAGTAGAACTTGGAGAGTATTTAAAAGAGCAAGACGAAAAAGAGGGAATAGAAGATATTTATTTTCTAGGTCTTGTTGCAGATATTTGTGTAATATCAAATATTTTATTAGTTAAGGGATTTTTGCCAGAGAAAAATATTTATATCTATAAAAATCTTACAGAGGGTTTAAGTGATGCTAAAAAAGCATCGGCAATAGATGTTTTAGATTCATGTCAAGTAAAAGCAATATAAAAAATAAAAAATCCTATCCTTAAATAATTTAGGGATAGGACTTTATTTTTATAAGAATTTATAATTATGTAAAAATTTATTTAATCTTTACAAGTTCATAACAATATCCTTACATAAATATTAAACTTATAAATAAAAAAATAGTACCAAATGCTTGGTACTATTTGTGGTGCCCAGAGCCGGAATCGAACCAGCGACACGAGGATTTTCAGTCCTCTGCTCTACCGACTGAGCTATCTGGGCAAGTAAATGGTGGGCCTTCAGGGACTTGAACCCGGGACCTACCGGTTATGAGCCGGGCGCTCTAACCAACTGAGCTAAAGGCCCTCACCATTGGCGGAGAAAGAGGGATTTGAACCCTCGCGACCCTAATCGGGACCTACTCCCTTAGCAGGGGAGCCTCTTCAGCCACTTGAGTATTTCTCCAAATTGAAGGTCACTCTTTAGCAACTTACTTTAACTATTCTAAAGGAATATGTTATTTTTGTCAACTGTTTTTAAAAGTTTTTACAAGAAATTTAAAAAACGGTTTTCTTCGGCTTCACTTGCTTTAGTATTATCTCACATAATGTAAAAAAATAAAGACTTAATTTAAATCCATTGACATAAAAAATGAAAGTTATATAATGAATATATGAACAAGTATCGAAATGAAATTGGTTAATATAAAAGAGGTGATTAAGTTATGAATAAATATATTTTCCACTTAAAAGGACTTACTTGCCAGAATTGTGCAAATAAGATTGAAGAAGACCTTAAAAAAAGAGATGAATTTAAGGATCTTCACTACGATTTTTTAAATGATGAGCTTGTATTTAAGTCCGATAAAGATGAAAATTATTTAAAAACTAAAACACAAGAGATTGTGGATTCTATCGAAGAGGGAGTTGTAGTTACAGAGGATTTTGAAGAAGAATTTGAAGAGGAGGAAGAGGAAGAAAACTTTTCCATATATAAGTGTATTTTTGCTTTTGTAGGACTTATTGTTTTACATTTTGTTGACTTAAATGAAAAAGCTAGTCTTATTTCTTATTTAGTTTTATACCTCGTGATTGGATTTGATGTAATAAAAGCTTCTATTACAAAAATTTCTTCAGGAAACTTTATGGATGAAAAATTCTTAATGACAATTGCATCTATAGCTGCCATTATATCTGGCGAATACGCTGAAGCTGTTGCTGTTATGTTATTTTATAGTCTTGGCGAAATAATCCAAGATAAGGCTGTGGATTCATCAAAGGATTCTATCAAAGAAGCTTTAAAATTAAAACCAGAATTTGCAAATTTAATTAGCCAAGGCGAGATTAAAAAAGTTGATCCCAGTGAAGTTTCAATAGGACAAAAGATTTTGATTAAGCCTGGAGAAAAAGTTCCTCTTGATGGAAAAATAATAAAGGGGTCTTCTAATCTTGATACTTCAAATATATCTGGAGAATTTGCACCAGTTTCTCTTGAAGTAGGAGATGAAATTATTTCCGGATTTGTAAATTTAGATTCTTCCCTTGAAGTTGAAGTAACAAAGACTTATAAGGAAGGAACTATTGCAAAAATTATTGATATGGTAAAAAATGCCAGCGTCAATAAGGCTAAAGTGGAGAAATTTATCACTCGCTTTGCAAAAATTTATACCCCAATAGTAATTGGTCTTGCAGTAATTTTATTCTTATTCTTAAATTTTGCAACAGACCATACTGCCAAGGAAGCACTTTACAGAGCAGCCATATTTTTGGTTATTTCCTGTCCATGTGCTCTTGCAATTTCTGTTCCACTTACAATTTTTGCAGGAATTGGCTCTCTATCTAAAAGGTCAATTTTTGTAAAGGGAGGTAACTCCATTGAAGCTCTAACAGATATTGATGGAATTGCCTTTGACAAGACTGGCACAGTGACAAAGGGAGAATTTGAAATTGCAGAAGTTGAAGAGATTTCTGCTAAAAAAGATGAAATTTTAGAGATTGCTTCAGTTGGCGAAGCTTATTCCACTCACCCAATAGCCAAGGCTATTGTAAAAGCTTTTGAAACTAAGAAAGTTCCTGAAAATTTAAAGAACATTGGTGGAAAGGGAATAGAGTTTGAAATTGAAGGGAAGTCCTATATTGTTGGCAACAGAAAATTAATTGATGATTTTAATATAAAAATTGATAAAGATTACACTTCAAATTATGTCGATGTTTTTGTAGCTGACAAAGAAAAAGTTCTTGGAATTATTAAGCTAAAAGACCAAATTAAAGATGGAGTTAAGGAAAGTGTAAGTGACCTTCACCAAAGAGGAGTAAAAACTTATATGTTTTCTGGAGACAAGGACTCTGTTGTCGAAGAAATTGCAAAAGAAGTTGGAATTGATTATTATAAGGGATCTCTTCTTCCAGAGGACAAGGTAAGTGAAATTAAAAAAATTGAAAAAGACAAAAGAATTGCCTTTGTTGGTGACGGAACTAACGATGCACCTTCACTTGCATCAGCATATTTAGGTATAAGTATGGGTTCTGGATCAGATATTGCCATAGAAACTTCTGACATTGTTCTTTTAAAAAATGATATTTCTTCTATTGTAAGAGGAATTGATATAGCCAAGAGGGTAAAGAAAATTGCCTACCAAAATATTTTCATTGCCTTGTTCTTAAAAGTTGTAGTATTAGGACTTGGAGCAGTAGGATATGTATCAATGCCTCTGGCAGTTTTTGCTGATGTAGGTGTTGCCTTACTTTGTATTGTCAATTCACTTAGGGTTTTTAAAGAATAATAAATCATAGTAAAATGCTATGATTTATTAGCTTTAATGAATAGTTTAGTATTTTGAAAAACAATATTTCTCTTATTTTAGAATGTTAATTTGTCTAGAAGTCTTGAAAACACTAGACCAAAATAAATATTTATAAGGGCTATATATTTTCACCATAAAAAAATGATAATATTGATTGAAAAAATAAAAGTATTATGTTAATATAATGACAGAAGATATGAATATAAAGATTCATAAATTTTGGTATAATTTTATGGAGGTAAATAAAAATGGCATATGTAATTAATGATTCTTGCATCGCTTGTGGTGCTTGTCAACCAGAATGTCCAGTATCATGTATTTCTGAAGGAGACATTTATACAATCGACGAAAATCAATGTATCGATTGCGGTAGCTGTGCAGCTGTTTGCCCAGTTGGTGCTCCAAATCCAGAAGACTAATTTACTTAAAGAAAAGGTAGGCTATGGCCTATCTTTTTTTATTTGTAAAATTTTATTTTACCCATTATAAAAATCACTAAAGTAGTTTATAATATATGAGAAGCAAATGTTAAGAAATGTCTAACATTTAAATAATAAAAATCAAATTTCTTAAAAATAATTGTTGAATTTATAAAATTAAAGTGCAATAATTATTTATCTTAGAATATTTATTTAAAATAAATTTTGAAGTTAAAAGACTTTATTCATAAATTTTATGTGGCTTTTATTTTGAAAGGAGAAAGTGACTATGCTAATTCATATGGGATTAGATGTTGGTTCAACTACTGTAAAACTTGTAATATTAGATGAAAAATTAAATATCTTATATAAAACTTATAGAAGACATTTTTCTGATGTTAGAAAAACTGTCAAAGATGTAATAAATGAAGTATATCCTCAGTTTAAATACGACACTGTAACTGTTAATGTAACAGGATCTGGTGGATTATCTGTTCACGAATTTTTGGGAATTGATTTTGTTCAAGAAGTTGTGGCAGGAAGAGAAGCTATCTCATGTTTTATACCAAAGACTGATGTAGCAATTGAACTTGGCGGCGAAGATTCAAAAATAACTTATCTTAGAGGATCAGTAGAACAAAGGATGAATTCTATTTGTGCCGGTGGTACTGGAGCTTTTATAGATCAAATGGCTTCACTTCTTCAAACAGATGCATCAGGTTTAAATGAGATGGCAAAGGATTATAAGAAATTATATCCAATTGCTTCTAGATGTGGAGTTTTTGCAAAGACAGATGTCCAAGCTTTAATAAATCAAGGTGCAAGCAAGGCAGATATTGCTATTTCTGTTTTTCAATCTGTAGTAAACCAAACTATTTCAAACTTGGCATGTGGTAGACCAATAAGAGGAAATGTTGCCTTTTTAGGTGGTCCTCTTCATTTTCTTCCTATGTTAAAAGAAAGATTTGTTGAGACTTTGGATCTTGAAGAAGATGAAATAATTTCACCAGAAAATTCACAAATTTTTGTTGCTCTTGGAGCAGCTCTTTCTAGTTTTGATTCAAAGACAATGTCTTTTGTTGACCTTTACAACAAGGTAAATAACAGTGCCGATATTACAATTAAAGAAAGTGATGTTATGCCCGCACTATTTACTAGCGACGAAGAAGTAAGAGAATTTAGGGAAAGACATAAAACAAAATCACTTAAAAAGATTGATTTAAAATCTTATGAAGGACCAATTTATCTTGGTATAGATTCAGGTTCTACTACCTCAAAATTAGTTGCAATTTCAGAAAACAATGAACTTTTATATACTTTTTATGGATCTAATAAGGGAAATCCACTTGATATTGCCATAGAAAATTTAAAAGAAATTTATAGAGAAAAAAATGACAAGGCTTATTTTGCAGCTTGTGGAACAACTGGATATGGAGAGGAATTTTTAAAGGCAGCTCTAAATTTAGATTTTGGAGAAGTTGAAACAATTGCCCATTTCACAGCTGCTAGATATTTTGACCCAGATGTTGACTTTATTTTGGACATTGGTGGTCAGGACATGAAGTCTATGAAAATAAGAGATGGAGTTATTGAATCCATTCTCTTAAATGAAGCTTGTTCTGCAGGTTGCGGTTCTTTCTTAGAAACTTTTGCCCATTCAGTAAATATGAGTGCTGAAGAATTTTCTATTGAAGCGACTAAATCAAGGGAACCAGTTGATTTAGGATCTCGTTGTACAGTTTTTATGAACTCAAATGTAAAACAAGCTCAAAAAGAAGGAGCATCAGTACCAGATATTTCTGCAGGTCTTGCTTATTCTGTTATTAGAAATGCAATCCAAAAAGTAATAAAAGTAAGGGACCCAAAAGATTTGGGACAACACATAGTAGTTCAAGGTGGAACTTTCTTATCAGATGCAGTTTTAAGGGCATTTGAAAATTTGACTGGTGTTGAAGTGACGAGACCAGAAATAGCAGGACTTATGGGTGCCCTTGGCATGGCTTTAATTTCAAAAGAAAAATCAACAGGAAAATCAAAAATAATTTCTGAGGAAGAATTAGAAAAATTTGAATACAAGTCAATTTCAACAAATTGTAGACAATGTACTAATAACTGTGCCTTATCTGTAAATATATTTCCTAATGGAAAGAGATATATTACAGGTAATAGATGCGAAAAGGGTGCTGGTCATGTTAAAAATAAGGAAGATGAACTTCCAAACATGTTCCGTTATAAATATGAAAGAGTCTTTGACTACAAATCTCTACCAGAAAAAGAAGCACCTAGAGGACTTGTAGGAATTCCTAGAGTTTTAAATATTTATGAAAATTATCCTTTCTGGCATACTTTCTTTACTGAACTTGGTTATTCTGTAGTTTTATCTTCAAAGTCATCTAGAGAAATTTATGAAAAGGGAATAGAGACTATAACTAGTGAAACTGCTTGCTATCCAGCAAAAATTTCTCATGGACACATAGAAGATTTAATAGAAAAGGGAATTAAATTTATCTTTTATCCAGCAGTTTTTTATGAAGAAAGACAGTTTAAAAATGCAGATAACACACTAAACTGCCCAGTTGTTGCAGGATATTCTGAAGTTATAAAAAATAATGTTGACGATATTATTGATGGAAAAGTTAAATTCATGAATCCATTTATTTCCTTTGATGATAGGAAAAAGTTGGAAAAAAGATTGGCAGATGTTTTTGATTTTATTCCAAAAAATGAAGTAAAAAAAGCTGTTCGTGCTGCTTATGAAGAACAAGATAGGTATAGACTTGATGTTTTAAATGAAGGAAACAGAATTTTAGAAGAAGTAAATAGAAAAAATCAAAGAGCAATAGTTTTATCAGGTAGACCATATCACATTGATCCAGAAATTAATCACGGAATTCCAGAACTCATCACAAGTCTTGGACTTGCAGTTATATCAGAAGATGGAATAGCAAGAAATGTAGAAATTGATTCTAGGTTAAGAGTTCTAGACCAATGGAACTATCACTCAAGACTTTATAGAGCCGCAAAATTTGTTGGAGAACATGAAAACTTAGAACTTGTCCAATTAAATTCTTTTGGATGCGGTATTGATGCAGTAACAACTGATCAAGTTCAACATATTCTCGAATCTTATAACAAAATTTATACTGCCTTAAAAATAGATGAAGTTTCAAATCTTGGTGCTGTAAAAATTAGAATTAGATCCTTAATTGAAGCTGCTGAAAAAAGAGATTTTGAAAAAATTGATGCAGAACTTGAAGGACTAATTGATGATGACCCTGTTTTATTCACAAAAGAGATGAAGAAGGACTACACGATTTTAATGCCACAAATGGCACCACTTCACTTTAGTATCTTTGAACCAATATTAAGACAAGAAGGAATTAATATAAAAGTTCTTCACGACTCTGACAATAAGGTAGTAAATGAAGGACTGAAATATGTAAATAACGATGCTTGTTATCCATCAATTTTCGTAGTAGGACAATTTATAGATGCAGTAAAATCTGGAGAATATGACACAGATAGATTGGCACTTTTAATGAGTCAAACTGGTGGAGCTTGCAGGGCATCAAACTATGTTGGCTTTATTAGAAAAGCTTTAAAAGATGCAGGTTATGGTCATGTTCCTGTAATTGGGCTTTCTTTCCAACAAATAGAACAACATCCTGGATTTGAATTTGATAAAAGACAAATTGTAAGAATGGGAAGAAAATTAATACAGGGAATGCTCTATGCTGATTTAATTATGCGACTTACTCAAGCAACAAGACCTTACGAAGTTATAAAGGGTTCCACAAATATTTTGCGTGACAGATGGATTGACATAACAAGTTCAGAAGATTTAATTTACAATAAGAAATCTTTTATGACTAATGTAAATCAAATGGTTAACGAATTTAATAGACTTGAAATCACAAAAGAAAAGAAACCAAAGGTTGGTATAGTAGGAGAAATTTTAGTAAAATATCATCCAGCTGCCGATAATCACGTTGCCGATCTTCTAGAAAAAGAAGGTGCAGAAGTTGTAATTCCTGATCTAACTGACTTTATGATGTATTCCTTTAAAAATGCAAGAGCTAAAGCAGAAAAACTTTCAAAATCAAGATTTACTGCCTTTGCTTGCGAAGTTGGAATTTCTTATATAGAATCCTATAGAAAATATGTAAGAGAAGCGCTAGAAGGAACTAGATTTATTATTCCCGAAAAAATTGAAGAAATTATAAAATATGCAGAAAAATATGTGGACCTTGGAAATCAATATGGAGAAGGCTGGCTTTTAACTGGAGAAATGGTTGAATTAATAGAATCAGGCGTCGAAAATATTATATGTGTTCAACCTTTTGGTTGTCTTCCAAATCACATTACAGGCAAGGGTGTAATAAAGGCAATTAGATCCTCTTACGAAAAAGCAAATATTATTCCAATTGACTATGATGCATCTGCATCAGAAGTAAACCAATTCAATAGGATTAAATTAATGCTTTCCCAAGCAAAGAAAAATATGGAAGAAGGAGAAGACAAGTACAATAGAGGTTATCTAAAGAAAAAGGCAAGCTTGAAAAATTAAAAATAAATTTTATAGATTATATAAAAGTAAAACCCCTCAGATTAATTTGAGGGGTTTTTGCTATTGATTTTAAATTTATTAAATTATAAATTAAATTCTGTTAAAGATATTTTTTAAGGTTTGATCCTGTAATAAATTATTTTTTGAATCTTGTTTT
>NZ_HE978593.1:196020-205211 GCF_000312025.1 Peptoniphilus timonensis JC401
GTAATCTTGTTTTTTGTCAACTGGTCTTTATAAACATCTATATCTTTTTGTGCCTTGTAATCTTCGCCCTTTAGTGCAGCATTAAAGGAATCTGTAGCTTCTTGCATTTTAACTTGAAAATCTGTTAGTTCTCTTATAAACACTTTTGCTGATTCTTCATTTTCTGACATAATAGAATTTTTTAAGCCTGGTAAAATTTCTAGAGCTTTTTCACTTGCTCTAAGAGTATATTCATTAGATTCCTTAAATTTTTCTGGAACATTAAGGGATTTAATTCTACTAACAATATTTGTAATTTCAGAATTTGCATTTTCGTAAGCAGAATTTAATTCATCACTGCTTAAATTTGCAGCATTGTCGAAGAAACTTAATTTTAATTTTCCAATTGATTTATTTAAATCACTTTGTAGTGATTTAATTTCTTTTACATAATTTTCTTCATCAGCTGATAAATTTAAAGAAAGTGATGAAGAATTTTTGTCATTTATAATGACTTTAAAGTTTTCTTTGTCCCACTTAACTTCAGCCTTTAGATTTTCAGCAACAAATCTTAGGGGAACAAAAGTGCGTTCTTTTTTTATAGAAGCAGGGGAATCAAGTTTCACTTCATTGCCATTAACTAGAGCATTTTTAGAATCAACTTTAAGAAGAATTTCAGTATCCTTTCCCTTAACACCGACTTCTCTTTTGTCATTATCCCAAGTTACTTTGTATCCAAGAGTTTCAGAAATAAATCTTATGGGAACCATGGTCCTTTCATTTTGAATATAGGGTGCAACGTCTGATTTTACAATTTTTCCATTGTATTCGATAAGAGGACTTCTGCCTGCAAAAACATTTGAAGTCACAAAAATCATAAGTAACAATGAAAATAAAATAGATTTAAATTTTTTCATAAACTACACTTCCTCCTTATTTGTTCTTACTCATTGATGATGTGTAAGAGTTTGAATCAAAGTTTTTTTCAATATAAATTAAATTACTGTCCTTATCTCCCTGAAGCTCAATAAAAGAGCCATCTCTTGAAGTAGGTGAAACTTGTCCATTTTCATCATCTCTGTAAAAAATAATATATTCCTTATTTGGACTTAAATTTTTTGGCACGTCAATTTCAATTTGTGAAAGATCTCCCTTATAATCCTTTAAGAAGGAAATAGACATACCTTCTGCAGTAGATGTTGAAATTCTAATTCTTGAAATATAATCAGAGTTTTTGATTAGTTCGTTAACAGCTTCCTTGTCAAAATTTGAAGTTGCAACTTGTTCCTCATCAGTTTTTTTAGCAGTAGTTTCTGATGAAACTTGCTTGTCATTTGTCTTTGTATCGACCTTATCTTTTTTGCCACAAGCAGAAAGACTTAGGCTTAGAAGCAATGACATTGAAATAATAAAAATCTTTTTCATACTATACCTCCAATTTTAGTTCATTATATCACAAGAGAGCTAAGTAATTATATAATTTTAAATTAAGTATAAGAATGATATAATAAAAAGGGTGATAAAATGCCAAAAGATGTCCTATTTATTTTAAATAAATTATTAGAAAATGGATTTGAAGCTTATATAGTTGGTGGTTGTGTAAGAGATAAATTGCTTTCCATTGAGCCTCATGATTATGATATAACAACTTCAGCTAAACCAAAGGAGATAAAAGAAGTATTTAGTGACTGCAAAACTATTTTAGTTGGAGAAGAATTTGGCACTGTTGGCATTTTGCTAAATAAAGTACTATATGAAGTAACTACTTTTAGAATTGATGGAAATTACATTAACAACAGAAAACCGGAAAAAGTAATTTTTTCAGACAATCTAAAAGAAGATCTTAAAAGACGAGATTTTACTATTAATGCTATGGCTATGGACATTGATGGAAAACTTTATGACCCTTTTGATGGAAAAAAAGATCTTCAAGAAAAAATAATTAGGGCAGTTGGAGATCCAAATGAAAGGATCAAAGAGGACGCTCTTCGCATGATGAGGGCAATAAGATTTGCTGGAAGATTTAATTTTTATATAGAAGAAAATCTTTTTGACGCAATAGGTCTAAATGCACATCTACTAAAAAAAATTGCTCCAGAAAGAATATTTGATGAATTTTCAAAAATGATCACTAGTGAAAAGCCATCTTATTATTTACTTTTGTTAGAAGAAAGTGGAATATTAGATGTTATTTTTCCTGAACTAAAGAGAACTGTGGGCTTTGTACAATTTTCGCCCTATCATGACAAGACTCTTTTTGACCACCTTATATGTGTTATGGATTATGTGAAGCCAGATTTAAGTCTTAGACTTGCAGCGCTTTTTCATGATATTTCAAAGGTGGACACTCTTTCTATTGGTGAAGATGGAAGAGGTCACTTTTATGGTCATGAAATTCTTGGGGCTGACTTGGTAGAAAAAATTTTAAAAAAGTATAGACTTCCCAATAAAACTATAGAAAAAGTTAAAATCTTAATATTAGACCACATGAAGGTTCATGCTGAAATGTCTGATAAAGCTCTAAGAAGACAAATAAAAAGAGTGGGAAGAGAAAATGTTCTTGACCTATATGATTTACTTATAGCTGACTGTAAAGCCACAAGAATAGATAGAGATGCAAGTTTTATTATAAATAGGAAAAATAGGGTAAAAGAATTATTAGATGAAAAAGAGATGAAAACTGAAAAGTTTTTAGAAATAAATGGAAATGATATTAAGTCCTTAGGTTTTTCTGAGGGAAAATTAATTGGAGAAATTTTAAAAGAACTTGAAAATTTGGTTTTAGAAGATCCAGAGAAAAATAATAGGTCTTATTTAATAGAATATATTGAAAAAAATTACAGGAGATAAAAATGACAAGATTATTTGGAACAGATGGAGTTCGTGGAATTGCAAATAAGAAACTGACTCCAAAACTTTGTTATGATATAGGAAGAGCGGCTGCTTTTGTGCTTGCAAAGGGAAAAAAGGGAAAAGTTTTAGTTGGAAGAGATACAAGACTTTCTGGAGATTTAGTTGAATCTTCTCTTGTGGCAGGATTTATGAGTATTGGCCTTGATGTTGACCTTGCAGGAGTTATTCCAACACCAGGTGTTGCTTATCTTACAAGGACAGGAGATTATCTATGTGGTGTTTCCATATCAGCTTCTCACAATCCTTTTGAACACAATGGAATTAAGTTTTTTTCAAGCCAAGGATTAAAGCTTGATGATAAAATTGAAGATGAAATAGAAGAAAAAATTTTATCAACTACAAAAATTTATAAAGATGTAAGTGGAGATGAAATTGGGAGATTAAATAGGTCTGATGAATTTACAAAAAAATATGTAGATTATCTAAAAAACTTAGTTGATCTTGATTTTTCTGAATTTGAAGTTGCTGTGGATGCAGGAAATGGGGCTCAATCTTTTATAGCAGAAGAAGTTCTAAAATCCTATGGTGCTAAGGTTAAAATTATTAACAATGAACCAAATGGCATGAACATAAATGATTCTTGTGGTTCTACTAATCCAGAACTTATAGAAGATTTAGTAAAAAAAGATGGAGCAGATATTGGCATGAGTTTTGACGGAGATGCCGATAGAATTATTGCTGTTGATGAAGAGGGAAATATAGTCGATGGTGACCATATTTTAGCAATTGCTGCAACATATTTAAAGGAAAATGGAAAACTTAAAAATAATGCTGCAGTTGGAACAATTATGTCCAACATGGGTCTAAAGAAATATCTTGAAAAAATTGATGTAGATTTTATTGAGACTAAGGTTGGGGATAGATACATTTTAGAAAAAATGTTGAGTGACGATTATGTAATTGGAGCTGAACAATCAGGTCATGTGATTTTCCTTGATTACAATACGACAGGGGATGGACTAGCAACAGGCATTCACCTTCTAGAAATCATGAAAAAATCTGGAAAAAAATTATCTGAACTAAATAAACTTATGAAAGATTATCCACAAGTCCTTAAAAATGCAAAGGTTCGTGAAGATTTAAAAAATAAATATGAAGAATTCCCTGAAATCATGGATGCAATAAAGGCTGTGGAAAAAAATTATAATGGAAGTGGAAGGGTTGTGATTAGACCATCAGGTACAGAAGCTCTTGTGCGTGTCATGATCGAAGGAGAAGACCAAGATAAACTGTCTCAAGATGCTGACAAATTAGTAAAACTTATAGAAGATAAATTGAATTAGGAGCATGTAATGTATAAGATTATATCAGACACAAGTTGTGATTTAACAAAAGAGGAAATAAAAGATTTGGGGATTGAATATGTTCCTTTTAAAATCTCCATTGATGGCAAAGATTATACCGACAATGAAAATTTAAATATAGATGAATTTTTAAAAGCTATGGAAAAAACTGAAAATGCAATTAAAACAGCTTGCCCAGCTCCTTATGACTTTTTAAAAGTTATAGAAGAAAATAAGGACAAGGATATTTATATATTGACAATTTCCTCAAAACTTTCAGGTTCTTACAATTCTGCAAAAGTTGCTGAAGCTGAAGCTAAAGAAAAGTTTGAGGGAATTAAGATTCACGTAATAGATTCAAAAGCAGCATCTGCAGGTACAACAAGAATAGCCTTAAAACTTCTTGATTTAGTAAAAGAAAAGGAATTCGATGAAGTTGTAAAAGAGATAGAAAAGGAAACAAATCTTGAAACAACTATGTTTGTCCTTGAATCTATGAAAAATCTTATTAAAAATGGAAGAATCAAAAAAACAGCAGGTTTAATTGCCAATGTATTAAATATTAGACCAGTTATGATTTCAAATGATGGAGAAATTGAGTTATTTGAAATAAACCGTGGAATGAAAAAATCTCTTGATAAAATGATAAAAGCAATAGAAAATAAGTGTAAAATTGATACGCCAGATCTTATTACTATTTCCTATGTTGCCAACAAGGAAAGAGCAGAAAAGTTAAAAGAAAAAATAGAAAAGCTCTACCAAGGTGTAAAAGTTCATGTTAGGCACACCAATGGTTTATCCTCTGGGTATGCAGATATAGGAGGAATTGTAATAGCTTTTTGAGGTGAAAGATGAATAAGAGAGATAGAAGAGATAATTTTCAAGATCAAATTAATTATGCCTTTAAAAATGAAAATTTTAAGGAAATCGGAGAAATAATTGGAGAGGGAATAGACACAGCTATTGATGTTACAAAGAGATCTATCACTAGTTTTGTAAATAAAAACAAGAAAAATCTACCTTATAGTATTCAAAATGATGACAGAATAATAAATCAAAATCCAAAGACTGTAAATAGGGTAAAGACTTGGGGCTTTGTTGCAAAAGTTTCAATTGTGGGTCATCTTTTTGCTTTGTTTGGTTTTCTAATGGATATGTTTGATACTTATGGTTCAATAAGAGAAGATTTACCAGCCTTAATTTTTTGGGTTATTCCTGCCCTTGTTATTTCTTTTTATGCAAATTATAGAATAAAAAAACCAAAGACCAAATTATTAGATTTAGAAAATACAATCGTGAAATTGGAAATAATACAGTGATTCCAACTGCTGACCTTGCTGCCATAACAGCTAAGCCTCTTGATTTTACAATAAATGACCTTATAAATATGATAGAGAAAGATTATTATAGGCAAGCTCGTATGGTTGAAAATGGAGAACTCTTTATCCTAGATTCAAAAACTTATAAACTTTACAAGGAAGAAGCTTTAAGAGATCCTAAGGAAAGAATGGAAGAACTTGAAGATAATGAAAAAAATGCCAAAGTCGAAGATTTGCTTTTAAGGGTAAAATCTTATGTCACTGAGTTGACAAAAATTGAAAGTCAAATTTCTACTCCAATGGATGAAAAAATTAGAGAACTCTTAAAAATAATAAGTAAAATTTTTGAACTTTTAAGAGAAAATCCATCAACAGCAGATGATTTAAGTAAAGCAATAAATTATTATTTGCCAATTACTGTGAAACTTTCTAAATCCTACATGGAAATGAAAGAAAAGCCAACAGAATCAGTTTCAGAATCTTTAAGTGATATTGAAAATACTATGGACATTGTTGTCCATGCCTTTACGAAAATATTAGACAATATATATCAGGAAAAGATTATGGACTTATCAAGTGATATGAGTGTTTTAAAATCTATGTTGAAGCAAGAGGGACTTTTAGATAAAGACGAATTTAAAGTCGGGAGGTAAAAGTGGATAGAGAAATCAAACTATCATTATCAGATGATTTTGAGGAAATTCAAGATGAAGATAAAAGGGTTTTAAAAGAAATCACAGATGAGAATGAAGTGAAATTGAGCCCAGAAGAAGAAAGACAAGTTGAAGAATTTGCAAAACAAATTGATATTACAAACTCAAATATTGTTCTACAATATGGAGTTGGAGCTCAAAGAAAGATTTCAAATTTTTCTGAAAAAACACTAGAATCTGTAAAAACAAAGGACCTTGGAGAAGTGGGTGACTTGCTCTCTGGAGTTGTAAACGAATTAAAAACCTTTGATTTAGATGAAGAAGACAATAAATTGATTGGTTTTTTCAAAAAACAAGTAAACAATATGACTTCATTAAAGACAAAATATGATTCTGCAGAGAAAAATGTAAATAATATTATAAGAACTCTTGAAGATCATCAAGTTACATTGATGAAGGACATAGCAATGTTAGATCAAATGTATGAACTAAACGAGTCCTACTACAAAGAACTTAGTATGTATATACTTGCTGGAAAGAAAAAAATTGATGAGGCGACAAATGTTGAACTGCCAAAAATTGAGAGAAAAAGCAGCACAAAGTAATCTTCCAGTAGATGCTCAACGTGCAAATGATTATGTAAATATGATAAGCAGGTTTGAGAAAAAACTTCACGATCTAGATTTAACTAGAATGGTTTCAATTCAAATGGCGCCGCAAATTAGAATGGTACAATCATCAAATACAGTTATGGTTGAAAAAATTCAATCGACTATTGTAAATACAATTCCACTTTGGAAATCTCAAATGGTAATTGCTCTAGGTGCAAATCATTCAAAAGAAGCAGCTAAGGCAACGAAAGAAGTGACTGATCTTACAAATAAGCTCTTAAAGAAAAATGCAGAAACTTTAAAACAAACTACTGTTGAAACTGCAAGACTTTCTGAAAGAGGAATTGTAGATATGGAAACTATAAGACACACCAATGAACAGCTTATATCAGCTTTAAATGAAGTTCGTGAAATTCAAATTCAAGGACACAGAAGAAGAGAAGAAGCTTCAGCTGAACTAAGAAAGATAGAAGAAAATTTAAAATCTTCCTTAGTTGAGATTGCAAATAAATAATTATATAAAATTACGAAATTAAGACCGAGATTTTTCTCGGTTTTTCTTTTGCCAAGAATTTAAATATTTATTGTATTAATTATCATATTTTTACTTAATCTTATAAAATTTTTGGGTAAAAAAAATCTCCCATTAATAAAAAAATGGAAGATTATGTGAAATTTATATAATTTTTATCTAAAGGAAATTTTTCCGTCTTCTATAGAATCAATTATGGCAAGAGAAAGTAAATCATAGCCCATGCCTCTTATAATTTTACCGCCATCTTGGAAGCCCTTTTCAATGGCAACAGAAATGCCAGAAATATTTGCACCAGCTTGTTTTGATACGTCGATTAGACCCTTTAGAGCATTTCCTTCAGCCAAAAAGTCGTCAATAATAAGTAAATTGTCATCAGCTGACAAAAATCTTTTTGAGACAGTTATAGTGTAGTTTTTCTTTGTTGTAAAAGATTCAACTCTAGACTCATAGACGTCGTCGCCAATATTTAAAGTTTTTTGCTTTTTGCAAAAGACCACCATGGCATCGTCAAAGTGTTTTGAAGCTACACTGGCAAGAGCTATACCACTGGCTTCTATTGTAAGTATTTTATTTATATTTTTATCCTTAAAATAAACTGCCATTTCTTCAGCTAGTTTATCCAAAAATTTTATATCAAGTTGGTGATTTAAAAATGAGTCTACCTTTACAATATTTCCATCTAAAATTCTTCCGTCATTTATAATTCTTTCTTCTAATAATTTCATTTTACACCTCTAGATTATTTTAAGTCATAAGAAGTAAGTAATCAAGTTAGAGGCAAGGATTTATAAAATAAAAAAGAATTAATTTATAAATTTTTGGGAATTCTTTATAGCAGGGTTTATTTTTATTTGATAAAATAATTTTAATAAAATAGAGTGTGAAAGGAGAAATTTATGAAAAAAACCTTAATTTTATTTTGCTTATTTTTAATTTTATTATGTCCAACAAATATTTTTGCAGAATAAGCCTTGCCAAATAATTCATCTAAAATGGAAATTCTTAGTCAGGATGGAAGTATTTCTAATTACACTTTTTCTACATATATTATTGATGACTATAATTATTTTAAACTTAGGAATTTTGCATCCTATATGAATAAGACTGCGAAAAAATTTGATATAAAATTTGACAGTGAAAGAAACGCAATTGAAATATTTACGGAATCATCTTATAGGGATTTTTCAGGACTTCCAAAGGAAAATATTTCTGCATCTAAAAAAGCTATTCCAAGTCCTCAAAAAATTTTTATTGATGGCAGAGAAGTTCAAATTTCTGGATATAACATCGAAGGAAATAATTATTTTAAACTGAGAGATTTGGCTGAAGCACTGAATATAGAAATTAATTATGATGAAGTAAAAAAATGTGTAATTATAAACCCAAATCTTTCCAATGATGAAAAAATTTAAATGATTTAAATGAAAAATTGAAAGTGAGCATGAATTTAGAAAATTCTCTTGACCCTGAGGTTAAAAATATTGCTTCAGGAGAAATTATTGGAAAAGATAAGGACTTTATTTATTTTCCGCCTAAAAATAAAGATAGGAAAATAAATTTGAGCTTAGGGTATGCTGCAGAAATTAAAAATTCAAGAATTACAAATTTTAGAAAGATAAATAATACAGTTAATATTCCAAAAAGTACAGGACTTCTTTATATGGATTTTGATGCTTTAAAAAATAAGACGATTTGCATTGATGGAAATGATTATAATATAAGCCAAAATTATATAAATAAGTGGATGAAAAATAATATTTTAATTCCTTTTATAACTTGTGAAAGAAATGGACAAAATGATGCCTATAAAGTAATTTATCTTAATTTCGTCAATACAGCTCCAAAGAAAAATGAAATTTCTGAACTTGTTAATGCAAGGGGAAATGAAATAACGAATA
>NZ_HE978593.1:205752-227452 GCF_000312025.1 Peptoniphilus timonensis JC401
AAAGATCTTTGAAAAAGGGAGCACAGGCTCCTTTTTTATATTGTAAAATTTTTTAGTTTTAGAGAATTTCTTGCATTTTAATTTTCTCCTATAATTAATGACAAGAAATTTATAGAAAATTTCAATATAAAAAATACTAAATTATTTTAAAGATAAGCCCATAAAATCTCTGGAAAATATGCCAAAATGAATAATTTGTGATATTATAATTTTATGGTGGTAAAATGATTTTAGAAGCACTTATTATTGCTCTTATAAGTTTAATTTTTATTAGAGATAAAAATTTAAATAATTTAATAAATTTTGAATTTAAAAGAGTTTATCTAGCCTTTTTAGGTATTTTTATAATGATTTTTATTAATTTTATAACGGGAAGATATTTTGGAAGTTTTGCTGAATTTTTTGTAAAAAATTTTACAATTTTTCATGTCCTATCTCTTTTACTCATTAGTCTTTCATTTTTTTCAAATTATGAAAACAAGGGTCTTTTAATTTGTGGGATAGGAACTTTTTTAAATGCTCTTCCAGTAATTTTTAATGGAAAGATGCCAGTTTCTCCATCTGCCCTTATGAAAATAGAAAATGAGAGAATTATAAAAATTATTTATATGGGTGGCAGTCTAAGTCATGGGGTTTTTGATAATCCTAAACTTTATTTTTATCAGATATTATTCCTTTAAATAGATTACTTGGACCATCAAAGGTTATAAGCATAGGGGACATTTTAATAGCAATTGGTTTATATTTTGCACTTATAATTAATGTGAGAAAGAGAGGTGCTTAATGGATAAAATAAATAATTTTTTAAATGTAATTAATTTAAGAGATGTTGTGGATATTTTAATTGTAACTATCCTTATTTATTATGTATTAAAATTAATTAGAAACACAAGAGCAGAGCAAGTTTTTAAGGGAATTCTTTTGATTTTACTTTTTATTAAAATTTCGCAATTTTTCCAATTATATACTGTCAACTGGATTTTCACTAGGTTTATTAATGACGGTATTGTTGCAATAATTATTTTATTTCAACCAGAAATCAGAAGAGGTCTTCAATATCTTGGTCTTACTTCTAATATTAAAAATAATTTTAGCCAGAATAAAGACAATGTTCCAGAAACAGTGGAAGAAATTATTTCTGCTGTGGGATCTCTTGCAAGACAAAAAATTGGTGCTTTAATTATCATAGAAAATGAAGTAGGCTTGACTGAAGTAATTGAAACTGGAACTGAAATAAACGGTAGAGTAAGCAGTGGACTTTTAATTAACATTTTTTATACCAAACACACCACTTCACGATGGAGCAGTTATTATTAAGGGTTCAAAAGTAAAAGCCGCAGCTTGTTTTCTTCCTTTAAGTGACAATGAAAAAATATCCAAAGAATTGGGAACAAGACATAGGGCAGGAATTGGTATTTCAGAAAAGTCAGATTGTCTTTCTATTATGGTTTCAGAAGAAAATGGAACTATATCTACTGCAGAAAATGGAGTTATCTCAAGATATTTGGATATAGAAACCCTTGAAGCAAAGCTTCTTGAAATTTATAATCCAGATTACAGAAAAAAAACTATTTTCTCAAAGCGTGGTGAAAAGAATGAAGAAGATAAATTTTAAGGAAAATAGGAGTTTAATGCTAAAAATTATGTCCTTGATTTTTGCCATTATTCTCTGGTCCTATGTAAAAGGCGAAGCGAATTTTATCACTTCATCAAATTTTAAAAATATTGAAGTTACCTATGATGGTTTAAATCATTTAAAGGAAAAAAATTTGACAATAATTTCTCCTAAGGAAGCAAGTGTAGATGTTAAATTACAAGGTTACAATTCATATATGAGAAATGTTACAAGAGATGGGATTGTCGCCAAGGTTGATTTAAGTAAATTAACTGAAGGGGAGCATTCTGTGCCAATAAATGTTTCTTATATTGATCTTGGAATTTCTGTTACAAATACGACTCCAAGAAAAATCCCTTTTAAAATAGATAAGGTTATAGAAGAAAATTCTACTGCAAATTTAGTTTTTGATAATAAATTAGAAAAGGGTTTGTCTTTGGGAGATCTTGAAAGAAAAATTGAAGTAAAAGTTAAGGGAGCAAGCATCTATGTTGGAAAAATAAATAAAATTGAATCTCACATAGATTTAAAAGATATAAGCGAAAGTACAAGTGTGGAAAGCGAAATTCACGCTTATGATGACACGGGAAAGCTAATTAAGGAAGTGGAAATAACACCTTCAACAGTAAAAGTCGATCTTCCAATTTTAAAGAGTAAAACTGTTCCAATAAAATTAAAATTTAATGAAAATACTAGTCAAAATATTGTGACAAGTGACTTTTCAATTGAGCCATCTTCTGTTACAATTAGAGGAAATTCTGATGTAATTGATTCTATAGATTTCATAGAAACTAAAGAAGTTAATTTTTATAATTTTAAAAATGGAAATGATTTAGTTAAATTGAATTTGCCAGATAAGGTTACATTAGTAGATGAGAATATTGATTTCAGATTGAAGTCAGTTAGTAATGAAGGTTAAGTTGTATTAATAATCAGGAGGGAATATGGAATTATTTGGAGAAGGACTAACATTTGATGATATTTTACTTGTGCCAGCAAAATCAGAAATTTTGCCTAATGAAGTTGATTTATCTACAAATTTAACAGAAAAGATTAAGTTAAATATACCCCTAATGTCTGCGGGAATGGACACTGTTACTGAACATAGAATGTCAATTGCCATGGCAAGAGAAGGTGGTATTGGTATTATTCATAAGAATATGTCAATTGAAGAACAAGCTCTTGAAGTTGACAAGGTAAAAAGATCTGAGCATGGGGTTATAACTGATCCTTTTTCACTAACTAAGGACCATTCAATAAAAGATGCTTCTGAACTTATGGACAGATACAGAATTTCTGGTGTGCCAGTTGTTACAGAAAAGGGAGTTTTAGAAGGTATTATTACAAATAGAGATATAAGATTTGAAACAGATCTTTCTAAGAGAATTAGCGATGTAATGACTTCAGAAAAACTTATTACAGGAAATCCTGATATTGATTTAGATGAAGCTTTAAAGATTTTAAAGAAATACAAAATTGAAAAACTTCCTTTAGTTGACAAGGACAATGTTTTAAAGGGTCTTATTACTATAAAAGATATAGAAAAACATGAACAATATCCAAACTCTGCAAGAGATAAATCAGGAAGACTTTTAGCTGGTGCAGCAGTTGGTGCAACTAACGACGTCTTAGATAGAATAGAAGCTCTTGTAAAAGCAAAGGCCGATGTTGTTGTAATAGACACTGCACATGGTCAATCTAAAAATGTTTTGAATACTATTAAAAAGATTAAAGATGCCTTCCCAGACCTACAACTGATTGCAGGTAATGTTGCAACTTATGAAGGAACTGAAGATTTAATTAAGGCTGGTGCTGATTGTGTTAAGATTGGTATTGGACCTGGTTCAATTTGTACAACTAGAGTTGTAACAGGTATTGGTGTTCCACAAATTACTGCTATTATGGAAGCTTATAGAGCAGCTAAAAAATATGGAATTCCTATAATTGCTGATGGTGGTATTAAATTCTCTGGTGATGTTGCCAAAGCTTTAGCAGCTGGTGGTAATGTTGTTATGATGGGTTCTTTATTTGCAGGAACTGATGAATCTCCAGGAGAAGAAATCTTTGTTGAAGGAAGAAGATTTAAGGCTTATAGAGGAATGGGTTCTCTAGGTGCTATGAGTGCTGGTTCATCTGATAGATACTTCCAAAGTGGTACAACTAAATATGTTCCAGAAGGAGTAGAAGGTAGAGTTCCATTTAAGGGATTTGTAGGAGATATTGTATTCCAATTAGTAGGTGGAGTTAAGTCTGCCATGGGATATCTTGGTGCTAAGGATCTTGAAACTCTAAGAGCCACAGCTAAATATGTAAAAATTACACAAGCTTCACTTACAGAATCTCATCCACACAACATCACTATTACAAGAGAAGCTCCTAATTATTATTAAAATTTTTAACAAGTCCACTTCAATTGAATTTGGAGTGGATTTTCCTTATAATTACAAGGTAGAGGTGATATTTTGAAAACAAAAGTCTTGCTCGTTGAAGACGAAGAATCAATAAGAAAATTTGTAAAAATAAATCTTGAAAGAGAAGGCTACATAATTTTTGAAGCAGGCAGTGGAGAAGATGGAATAGAAATAGCTAGACGCGAACTTCCTGATATTGTGGTTCTAGATATTATGTTACCTGGTATAGATGGTTTTGAAGTCTGCAAGACCTTGAGGGGGCAGTTCCCAAATCTTGGTATAATCATGCTAACTGCAAAGGCAGAAGACTATGATAAAATCATGGGGCTTCAATATGGAACTGATGATTATTTAACTAAGCCCTTTAATCCAACTGAGCTAACTCTAAGGATAAAATCCATAGAGAGAAGACTTGAAATTGGGGAAGAAAATGAAAGCAACTTAATAACAGATCCACCTTTTAAAATAGATTCTTATTCAAGAAAATTTTACAAGGACGATGTTGAACTTGAGCTCACTCCAACAGAATATCAGATAATAAAAATATTTATGACTAATCCTGGCAAAGCTATGACTAGAAATGAAATTTTAAAATTAGTTTGGGGAGATGACTTCTTGGGTGATTCAAAAATTGTTGATGTCAATATAAGAAGATTAAGATCAAAAATTGAAACTAATCCTGCAAAACCAGACTACATAGAAACTGTCTGGGGAACTGGTTATAGATGGAAGTAGGTTTATAATTGAAAAATAAAATTGGAAAGAGACTTGTAAAAAGTTTTCTAATAATTATTTTAATTACAATTTCAATTATAGATATTTTCCTTTTATTTGCTTTTAGTTTTTATTATTACAATAATATTTCCAAAGAACTAGTTTCTAGAATGGAATTGTCTCTTGAAATTTATAAAAGAGATTATTCTGATAAATCTTTGGAAGATTTGATATATGAGGACAACGACATACTCTTTTCAAATACAAATGCAGAAGTGCAAATTCTTGATAAAGAAGGAAATCTTTTATTAGATTCTATTGGAAGACTCGCATCAAATCCCATAAGAACCTCTGATGTTTTAGCTGCTGAAAAGGGAGAAATCAAAAGCTGGAGAGGTGAAGATTCGCAGACAGGTGAATCTATAATGTCAGTTTCAGGTCCAATAAAAAATAATAGCGGAGAAACTATGGGATACTTGAGATTTATTTCTTCCTTAGAAGAAGCTAACTCAGCAATTTTAAAAGCTGTAATATCTTTACTTATTTTCACCCTTTTTGTTGCTCTAGTTACCACAATGTTTTCTCTACTTATTGCAAAATCAATTGTAAGGCCAATTCTTGAATTAACAGAAGTTGCAAATACAATGTTAAAGGGAAATTATGAAGAGAAGGCAAAGGTCTTTGAGGATGACGAAATAGGAGAACTTGCTAAGACTCTTAATGCCATGAGTGATGAGATAATCAATAAGGATAGAATTAAAAATGATTTTATTTCTTCAATTTCTCATGAACTTAGGACTCCTCTTACTTCTATAAAAGGTTGGGCAGTTGTATTAAAAGATGCAAAAGAAGATGAGAAAGATCTCATCGAAGATGGTTTAAATATAATAGAAAATGAAGCTGATAGGCTTGCAAAAATGGTTGAAGAGCTTTTAGATTTTTCAAGATATATCTCTGGAAGAATAACTCTCGATAAAGAAGTATTTGACATTACACAAACTTGTCTAGATATTTCTAAGCAAATGAAACCTCGTGCCAAGTCAAATAATATTGAATTAATTACAGAAGTGCCACAGGAATCAATTTTAATTAATGCTGATGAAAATAGGATAAAACAACTTTTAATAAATCTTTTGGACAATGCTATTAAGTTTACATCAGTCAAGGGTTGGGTTAAATTCCAAATGCTTGAAGAAGATAATTTTGTTCAAATTATGGTGTCTGACAATGGAATGGGCATGACAAAGGAAGAACTTATCCATGTAAAAGAAAAATTTTATAAAGGCAAGCACTCCAAGAGCCACAGCGGAATTGGTCTATCAATTAGTGATGAAATAACAAAACTTCACAATGGAAATTTGGAAATTTTTTCTGAAGAAAATATTGGAACTACAGTCAAGGTAAGTTTGCCAATAGAGCTAAATAAAGAAGCAGGTGAGAAAGATGATTAAAAAAATACTTTTTTTCTTTTCATTAATTTTGTTAACAGGCTGCTCCTTTTTTACTAGCCAAGGGACAAATGTAGAAAGGCCTGAAATGGGTCAGTCACCTATTTATGGAAGGTGGACAATTACAAAATTTATTTCCAATAAGAGAATTAATCAGGATAATTTTAAGTTTAAGGAATTAATTGGAGAAGAACTTTATTTTAGCAATGATTCAGTTATCCTTGCCAATGATTATATAAAAGATGCAGAGTATAAAACTAAGTACACTAGGCTTTCAAATTATCTATATCAAAAATTTAACATTGATTACAAGACCTTGGGATTAGAAGATTCTGATGTCTACACTACTTATATTTTTGATTCAAACTCCAATAGCACTACCTATTATGAGGTTATAAAAACTAGCGAAAACACTGCTCTAGTTTTTGACAATGGTATTATTTTGGAGATAAAGCTTCTTGATGACAAGATGAAGAATGAAGATTTAAATTCTTCCATTCTTGCAAAAAAAGATGAAGTTTTAAACAGAAGAAATCTTTTTGATTATACTGGCGACAAGGGATTTTTAATTGGTCTAAAAACAAGAATTGATTCCAATCCTCCAAATTGGAATTATAAAACTCTCTATCTTAAATTTTCTGATTTAAAGTTGGAAAATGTTTATGAAATGAATAATATAATTTTACCTAGAGATGATAGCTTCTATGAAGTAAGCGTTCAAAGAGAATCAAAATCTGATGAAACTACTGACAAAATAATAGCAAAGGAATATAAGAGAGTTAAGCCAAGAAATAAGGATCCAGAAATTCCAAAAATTGAGGTAGAAGAATTAAGAGAAAATAATTCATTAAAGACAGTTAATTTTATAACAAATAATTATATAAATGTTGAAAGTTTAGACAGGAACACTAATGAGAGAAGTCTTAGAATTTATAAATTAGATAATCTTGAAGACAAAAAAGCTTTGACATATAAAGATTTTTTGTCAGAAGAATCCTTGGAAAATGTAGGTAAAAGGATTGAAGCTCTAAAAGAAGATCCTTATAATATTGGAATTTATAGTAGATAATGGATTTTGGAAATTAAAGGGTTAGATTAAATGAAGAGGACTAATACTTTTTCTGATTTTGATTTGAATTTGGTTCTTCCTTATGAAGTTAATAATTACAATAAGATAAATGTTCCTATGTCAAGAATAAAAAATTTTAAATCCAATATAACAGATGGATTTGTATCTCCTGATAATAATTTTTTAATAACATTGGAAAATAATTTTCTAAAAATATATAATATAAGTGAAGGAAGAATTGTCCCGTCTCCAATTTTTGAAAGAGAAATAGGCGATGATGCTTCCACAATTATGACAGAGTGGGCAACTGGTCGTTATGCAAATATATGGCAAGAAGAACTGTCATCTAAATAAATGAGGTGTAAAATGAATAAAGTTATGGAATTGGTAATGGAAAATTCCACTTATTTGCTCCTTACTCTAGGTGCAATATTAATTGGAGTTGTACTTACCTTTATAGTAAATTTTGCTGCAAGAGATTTAAAATTTATAAAATATTTACCAGGACTTGCCTTAGTCTTTGTTGGTATAATATCTCTTTTTATTGTTATCAATAAACTATTTGATCCAAGTAGTTTAGACAATTTAATTATTTTTGTAGTTGGAGTATCATCTGGTTTAGTGTCACTTATTTTTGCACTTATTATAGGAATTGCATCATCAGATAAAAGCCATTACAGAAAAAACACAAGAAGAAGATAAAAACTCAAGATAAGAGGCACTTAGGTGCTTCTTTTTTCTTGAGTTTTTTTAGGAGAATATGAAAAATATTTTGTGACCTATTATTTTATAAATTTATTTATAGAAAATTTTTAGTGGAGCCATTAAAAATTTTTAAATTTAATAAGTTGAAATATAATCTTTCATGGATTCAAATTTTTTTCACCAATGCCTGGGACATTTTTTATATCTTCAATAGAAGAGAAAGAATTATTATTTCTATAATTGATAATCTTTTCAGCAGTTTTTTCTCCAACACCAGGAATTTTTTGCAAGTCACTTGTATCAGCTGAGTTAATATTTATTTTCCCAGAGGAGTTACCCATTTCTGATGGACTAGAAACTAGGGAGGAGATTCCATTAATATTTTCTTCGCCAATTTTTGGAATGTAAATTTTCTCTTCATCGTGAAGTTTTGCTGCAAGATTGATTCTATCAAGGTCTGCGTCATCTCTTGGTCCACCTGCAAGTTCTAGAGCATCAACTATTCTTTTGGAAGAGTCTAATTTTAGGATGCCAGGTTTATTTACTGCACCTGAAATATGTACCATTATTTCTTCTGTTTCTTTAATCTCATCATTTGTTTTTTCTATTTCAATTTCATTAGATTTTAAGGAACTTATTTTATTATCATTTGGATTAGAAGTATTTATTTTTAATAGTTCTCTTGTTTCATCATCGTCATAATTATTGGAATCATAATATTGGTAACCAATAACTAGGAGCAAACAAAAAATTATAATATAAGGAATATTTTCTTTTTTTAAAAAATTAAAGTTCATATAAATCACTCATTTATTAATAAAATTATATTTTCAATAATTTAGTACCCTAAATAGATAATTTTACACAGTTTTCAAATGCTAAAATTTGTGTTATAATTTATTCATCGAAACGATTTCAAAAAAATTTATATATTTAGGAGGAAAACAATGAAAGTTTATACAACAGATAAGGTAAGAAATCTTGCTCTCGTGGGACATTCTGGCTCCGGAAAAACTAACCTAACAGAGGCTATGTTATTCCAAAGTGGAGCTACAAAAAAACTTGGAAATGTTTCTAGCAAGAATACTATCTCTGACTTTTCAAAAGAAGAAAGAGAAAGAGGAACATCAATTGCAACATCAATCATTCCTGTTGAATGGAGAAATTATAAAGTAAACATAATAGATACTCCTGGATTTCTTGATTTTGTTGGAGAAGCTCACAGTGCACTAAGAGCAAGTGAAGCTGCAATAATGGTTATAGATGCTACAAAGGGTATAGAAGTTGGAACAGAAAGAACTTGGAAATACACTGAAAAAATTGGTCTTCCAAGAATTATCTTTATAAATAAAATAGATGGTGAGAATGTAAATTTCAGAAAATTAATGGATGAACTTGAAGCTGCTTTTGGTAAAAAAGTTATACCATTCTCAGTTCCTATTGGAGAAGGTGAAAGTTTTGTTGGTGTAACAGATGTTATCTTCCAAAAGGGATATAAGTATGTAAATTCTGCACCACAAGAAACTGAACTTAATCACGATCAAGTTAAGGCAACTGAAAGAATGTATGAAGAAATTGCAGAAGTTGTTGCAGGTTCTGATGAAGTTTTAATGGAAAAATATTTTTCTGGAGAAAAATTTACAAGAGAAGATTTATTAAGAGGAGTTACAACAGCTCTTCTTGAAGGTGACGCTGTTCCACTACTTGTTGGATCTGGCGAAAAGGGAATTGGTATAGATATTTTACTTAACACAATTGTAAATTATATGCCAGCACCAGATGACGAACGTGCACACTTAGGTTTTAGATATAAAGATGGAGAAGACAGAAAAGTTTCTGCAAAAGATCCTTTTGCTGCTGTTGTATTTAAGACAATTTCTGACCCATTCTTAGGAAAAATTTCAATTTTTAAAGTTATATCTGGCGTATTAAATAAAAACACTCCTATATATAATGTAAATAAAGAAAAAAGTGAAAAACTTGGCGGTCTTTACGTGATGAGAGGTAAAGAACAAATAGAAGTTGAAGAAATTTATGCAGGAGATATTGGTGCAACTACAAAATTAATGGATACACTTACTGGTGATACTCTTTGTGACAAAGATCATGTAGTTGAATACAAAAAATTAAAACACCCAACTCCAGTCCTATATTATGCAATAGAACCAAAGACTAAGGGAGATGAAGAAAAACTTTCTCAATCTTTAAAGAAAATTAGGGATGAAGATCCTACATTTACTATTGAAAGAAATGCTGAAACTAAACAACTTACTATTGGAGGTCAAGGAAAGGTTCAACTAGATGTAATTCTTGAAAAGTTAAAGAATACTTACGGTGTTGAAGTTGAAATAGTTCCTTTCATAATTCCTTATAGAGAAACAATTAGAAAGACTTCAAGCGTTCAAGGTAAACACAAGAAACAATCTGGTGGAGCAGGTCAATATGGTGATGTTTGGATTAGATTCGAACCATCTGAAGAAGACTTTGTATTCGACGAAGAAGTATTTGGTGGAGCTGTTCCTAAGAATTATTTCCCAGCAGTTGAAAAGGGAATTATCGAATCTAAGGAAAAGGGAGTTTTGGCAGGATACCCTGTTACAAACTTTAAGGCAGTTTTATATGATGGATCTTACCATGATGTTGACTCTAATGAAATGAGTTTTAAACTTGCTGCTAACCTTGCTTTCAAGAAGGGCATGCAAGAAGCAAGTCCAGTTCTTCTAGAACCTATCATGAAGGTTGAAGTTACAATTCCAGAATCTTATCTTGGAGATGTAATGGGCGATATGAACAAAAGACGTGGAAGAATCCTTGGTATGGACCAACAAAATGATGGTACTCAAGTTCTAATTGCAGAAGCACCTCAAGCAGAACTTTTCACTTACCTAATTGATCTTAGATCACTTACTCAAGGTAGGGGAACTTTCAACATGGAATTTGTTAGATACGAAGAAGTTCCACAAAATATTGCTGAAAAAATTATAGAAGAAAGAAAAACTGATAAATAAGAAAATTAATATAAAAAGATATTAGACTTGGGCTATGCCCAGGTCTTTTTATATTTCATAGAAATTTTAGACTTTAAAATATCTTTTTGGGAGTAAATCTCTAAGAGAAATTTTTATTAAATTTATTTTAAATGTGAGATTTTTAGTGATAAATGAAATACTTTACAAAAGACATATTTTATATTAAACTAGAGATAGTAAAAGATAGTCAGACTTACTCTAATTTAAAAGACAAAGATAGTCAAAGGAATGATACTATGGCAAAATTATCCAATTCCATCGAAGAATTTTTAAATGAACTTATTTATGAATCTGGTGGAGCTCTTGAGATACAAAGATCAAAAATTTCAGACCAATTTAATTGTGCTCCTTCACAAATTAATTACGTCTTGACAACTAGATTTACACCCTTTAAGGGTTATTATGTTGAGTCAAGACGTGGCGGAGGAGGCTATATAAGAATAGTCAAAGTTAAGTTGGAGGATGATGAAGATACACTCAATACTTTTTTAAATTTTATAGGTGATTCTATTACAAAAAATAATTGTGACGATGTTTTGAAAGAACTTGTAAGACGTAAAAAAGTTACTAAGAGGGAAATGGAACTCATTAAAGTGAGTTTGTCTGACAGGTCACTTAGCCAATGCGAAAATAGAGATAAAATAAGGGCAGATTTATTAAAAAATATGCTTCTCGTTATTTTCAGCTAGGAGGGAAGAATATGTTGTGTGACAATTGTAAGGAAAGAGAATCTATAATTTCATATACAAGGATAAAAAATGATGAGGTAGAGGAAGTTCACTTATGCCAAGTTTGTGCAGAAGAAAAATTTAAAAAGGAGTTTCAGGGTTATCAAAATATAATTCCTCAACTTGAAAATGCTCTAAAAAATATTTTTAAATTTACTGCAAATTCTTATAAAGATGACGAAGATGATATTAAATGTGAATATTGTGGTAGAAGTTTTAGAGAACTAAAAAACACTGGTATTTTAGGATGTCCAAAATGTTATGATTCTTTTGGCAGTGAAATTAAGTCTTATTTAAAAGCTTTAAATATAAATTTAAAATATAGGGGAAAAATTCCAAAAAATGCAGAAACTTATATTGTTTATAATAGAAAACTTGAAGATTTACAAGAAAAATTAGATCTTGCTGTCAGCTTAGAAGAGTATGAGAAGGCAGCAGAAATTAGAGATGAGATAAAAATTTTAAAGGAAGATGCCCATGTCTAATATAATTTTGGGAAATAAGATTAAATTATATAGAAATATTGACAGCAAAAAATTTGTCCAATCAATGACAGATGAAGAGCTAAAGGAAAATTTGGAATTTCTTCATCCAATAATAAGACAACTTGGATATGAAAAAATTGATATTGAAAATATGTCTTCCCTCAGAAAGTTAAAATTTGTAGAAGAAGGAAGACTTGGCAAAAGATTTGTTGAAAGGAAAAACATTGGCTACTATCAAAAAGTAGATGAACCAGATATTTTGTTAAATTCAAGTGAGCACATAGAACTTTCGAAATTTTCCAGAACAAAGTCGCTTGATGAAATTTATGAAGAAATTTATGATTTAGAGGGAAAATTGGAAGACAAAATAGATTTTGCCTTTAATCCAGACTATGGTTATTTAACTTCAAGAGTTTTTAATGCGGGAACTGGATTTAAGCCAATAACATTTATGTATCTTCCAGCTTTAAATTATTTTGGCATAAATGAAATAGCAAGAGGTCTATCTCGACTTGGTTACACTCTTGGTTCTTATAGGGACAAGTCAAAAAAAGCTCTTGCAAGTATTTACACCCTATCCTTTGAATCAACTTTAACTGAAGATGAAAAATCTTATGTGGAAAAATTAAAACTCATCACTGATGAAATTGCTGATGTTGAATTGGAAAATAGAAAAAAACTTTATTTAGATAATATTATTAGCCTGGAAGATATGGTTAATAGGTCCTATGGACTTCTTGCAAATGCAAGATTGTTGTCGGAAGAAGAGATGATGCAGTCCATGAGCATGATTAATCTTGGAATCGAACTTTCAATTTTAAAAGCCAATAGGGATTTTGACTTTTATAAAGAGATTATGAAACTTAGAAATGGACATTTACAAATTGAGAGAGGATCAATTCTTGATCTTAAATCTAGAGATATTTTAAGGGCAAATAAATCGAGAGCTCTCATGAAGGAGGTTTTCAAATGAGTATGTTTGGAAGATTTAGTGAAAAATCACAAAAAGCTATTCTCTTTGCTCAACAAGAAGCAAGGGAACAAAAACATTCATATATAGGATCAGAACACATACTTCTTGGAATTTTAAGAGAAGGTACAGATACAGGTGCTCATATCCTTTCAAAACTCGGTATAGATTATAAAAAAGCAAAGGAAACTACACTTGATATTGTAAGTCAAGGACAAGGTCCTGTTGTTTCAAGCATTGCTTACACTCCAAGGACAAAAAGAATTTTTGAACTTGCCTTTGAGATTTCAAGAGAAATGGGAGAAAACACAGTTTCTACAGAACATCTTTTACTTGGAATTTTAAGAGAAGGTCAAGGTGTTGCAATCTTAGTTTTAAAAAGACTTGGAATAGATATTATGAGTCTTGAAAATGATATTTTAAATAATATGGAAGATTATGAAGATGGAAGAGAAGTCCCTTCTGAAGCCTTGGACAAATATACAACTAATTTAAATAAAAAAGCAGAAGAAGGAAAAATTGATCCAGTTATAGGAAGAGAAAAAGAAATAAAAAGAGTAATTCAAGTTCTATCTCGTAGGACAAAAAATAATCCTGTCCTAATTGGAGAACCTGGAGTTGGTAAGACTGCAATTGCTGAAGGACTTGCAGCAGAGATTGTAGCAGGAAATGTGCCAGAACTTATGAAGGATAAAATCATTTTAACTCTAGATATTTCACAGCTTATAGCTGGAGCAAAGTATAGAGGAGACTTTGAAGAAAGGCTTAAAAATGTAACTAATGAAGCAAGCAAAAATAAAAATATTATTTTATTTATAGATGAAATGCACGTGATAATTGGTGCAGGTTCAGCTGAAGGTTCTCTTGATGCTTCAAATATTTTAAAGCCAATGTTAACAAAGTCAGTCCTTCAAATTATTGGAGCTACAACAATATCTGAATATAGACAAAAAATTGAAAAAGATTCTGCTTTTGAAAGAAGACTAATGCCAATTATGGTAGATGAACCAAGTACTGAAGATTCAATAGAAATTTTAAAGGGTCTTAAAAATATTTATGAAGACCATCACAATGTCCTTATTCCAGATGAGAGTATTGAAGCTGCAGTCAAATATTCTGATAGGTATTTAAATGACAGGTTCTTGCCGGATAAAGCAATAGATTTAATTGATGAAGCAAGTTCAAAATTAAAAATTGAATCTTACAAGACTCCTGATTTCGAAGAAAAATATAAATTAGAGCTTGAAGAAATTGAAGAAAAGAAAAATCAAGCTGTTAAGGACCAAGATTATGAACTTGCAGCAAATTTAAGAGATGAACAAAAGAAACTTGAAGATGAATATAAAAAAAGCTGGGATGACTTTAAGAAAAAGGAATCAAAAAAAGAAGTAAGCCCAGAACTTATTGCTCATATAGTTTCTGAATGGTCAAAAGTTCCTGTGACTGAAATGACAGAAGAAGAAACTGAAAAGTTAAGAGATTTAGATGAAAAATTAAAAGAAGATGTCAAGGGACAAGACGAAGCTGTTAAATCACTTTCAAAGGCAATAAAGAGGTCTAGAATTGGATTAAAGGATCCAAATAAACCAATAGGTTCCTTTATTTTTGTAGGTCCAACTGGTGTTGGTAAGACTTATCTTGCAAAGAGTCTTGCTAAAAACTTATTTGGTAAAGAAGAAAATATGATTAGGTTTGACATGTCTGAATATATGGAAAAGTTCACTGTCTCAAGACTTGTGGGTTCTCCTCCAGGATATGTTGGATATGATGAAGGTGGCGAACTAACTGAAGCAGTTAGGACTCATCCCTATTCAGTAATTCTATTAGATGAAATAGAAAAAGCTCATCCTGATATTTTTAATATTTTATTACAAATTCTTGATGAAGGAAGACTCACTGATTCCAAGGGAAGGACAGTAAATTTCAAGGACACAGTTATAATTATGACTTCAAATGCAGGGGCAAATCTTCTTGCAAAAAATTCAGTTCTTGGATTTTCAACATCAGAAGAATCTGAAAAGAAAAGTGAATTTGAAAAAATGAAGGGCATTATTAATGATTCTTTAAAAGAAAAATTTAGACCAGAATTTTTGAATAGAGTTGATGATGTTGTAATATTTAAGGCTCTTGAAAAAACTGAAATTAAAGATATTGTTAAAAATATGCTTGATATTTTAAGCCTTAGACTTTTAGATATGGGAATAAAGGCAACTTATACTGATAAACTTATTAATTTCCTAGTTGATGAGGGATATGACAAGGTATTTGGTGCTAGACCTCTTCAAAGAACCATTACAAAATTAATTGAAGACAAGATTGCTGACGAATTTTTAGATGGTAAAATAAAAGAAGGCGACGAAATATCTGTAGATGTTAAGTACAAGAAGATTCAGATAAAAAAAGTAAAGAAAACAAAAAAGGCGAAAGATGAAAAAGAAAATAGTCTATCAATGTAATAAGTGCGGATACATTTCCCATGGATATTTTGGAAAATGTCCAAACTGTAATTCTTGGAATACTTTAGAAGAAAAAGAAGAGGATACATCTAGTAGTTCTCATTCAAAAAGTAAAAAATAAAAAAAGATGCTCAAAAATTAAAAGCTGTTGCAGTTTCTTCTGATGAAAGAATTAAGACAAGCATAGAAGAATTTAACAGGGTCATGGGCGGAGGAATCGTTCGCGATTCTGTTAGCATTTTAACTGCAAAACCTGGTTCAGGTAAATCAACTCTTCTTATGCAAGTTGCCAATGATATTGCAAATAAGGGCATGAGAGTTCTTTACGCATCTGGAGAAGAATCTGAAACTCAAATTAAGATGAGAGCAGAAAGAATTTTAGATAAATTATCAGAAAATATTTGGGTCTACTCAGTCACTTCCCTTAATTCGGTTTTGGATCAGATAGAAAAAATCGATCCTCAACTTATAATTATTGATTCCATCCAAACTTTTACTCTTGATGAATTTTCTCAAAGACCTGGAACGCCAACTCAAACCATGGAGTGTGCTTACAAGATGACTGAAGTTGCAAAGGATTTGGAAAAACCTCGTATGGTTTTCTTAGTAGGTCAAATGACTAAGCAAGATGAACTTGCTGGTGTGAGAAGCCTTGAACATTTAGTTGACACAGTCTTATTAATCGAAGGAGATTCTTCAGAAGATTTGAGATCTCTTATGACAACAAAAAATAGGTATGGTTCAACAGGAGAAATTGGTTTTTTCTCAATGACAGAAAGAGGAATGATTTCCATAGATAATCCTTCTGAATATTTTATGACAAAAAGATCTATTTCAGAACAAGTTGCAGGATCTTCTCTTTCAGTTATAAGAGAAGGAACAAGACCAATAATTCTTGAAACAGAAGCTCTTGCATCAAAATCATTTTTGCCATATCCATCAAGGATTTCTGAATCTGTGAGAAGAGAACATTTAAATACCTTAGTTTCAATTTTGGAAGAGCGAGCAGGAATAACTTTTTTGGATAAAAATATTGTTGTAAAATCTACTGGAGGTATTAAGGTTAAGGAACAAGCATCAAACTTATCAGTTATGGTTTCAATTGTTTCTTCAACTTTAAATCAAGCAGTTGAAGCAAATTCAGTTTTTATTGCTGATGTTGGTCTAACAGGAGAATTAAAAAATGTTCCAAGTTTAGATACAAGACTAAGAGAAGCTGAAAGAATGGGTTTTAAAAAAGCCTATGTGTCAAAATATTCTAGTGTAAAAGAAGAAAATTATAAGGAACTTCAAGTTATAAAAATGTCAAATATTTCTGAAGTTCTTAATAAATTATTTGATATTTAAAATTTAACAAAAAAAGACAATAAAAAAACTCTTTTTACTAATTGTAGTAAGAAGAGTTTTTTAAAATTTAAAATAATTATTTTAAGCTACTTTTTTATTTTTTGTGCTTGAAATTATCATAGCAATAACAAGACTAAGAAGCATTGGAACAACCCATCCAAGTCCAAATTCAGTAAGTGGAAGTTTTGTCAAAATATCTCCAAATCCACCAAGTAGATTTTTGCCTTGCAATACAAATAAAAATCCAAATATAAGTGAAACAATTGGAGGAACTTTAAAAACTAAGTCGTCCTTAATTTTTTCGTTAAATAGTCCTAAAATGACAATTGTCATTGCACATGGATAGATAATTTCAAGGATTGGTGCAGAAATTTTTATGATTTGTGTAACACCAAGCATTGATATTAAACATGAAACTATTGAACATATAACAACAACTCTTTCGTAGGAAATTTTGTTGAAAGTTAAGTCGTTAAAGAAGTTACCTGTAGCAGAAATTAATCCAATTGCTGTTGTAAGACAAGCAAGAGCAGTTATAATACCTAAGATATAAACACCTACTCCACCTAAAACTCTATTTGTTATGTCAACGAGAAGAAGAGTGGAATCAGTATCTTGATTATAAACTCCTAGTCCAGAAGTTTGGGCTCCTAGATATAATAAACCACCATAAATTAAAGCTAAAAAAATTACTGCTATGACACTTGACATAATAGTAGCCTTTATTTCAAGTGTCTTTGAAGAATAATTTCTAGTTTTAACTGCATTAATAACAACAAGTGCGAACATACATCCTGCAATAGCATCCATTGTTTGGTATCCATCTGTAATACCTTTTTTTAGAACATTGTCAATCATAGTTGTGTCTGCTATTTCTCCAATAGGACTAATAATACCCTTGATAATTAAAACTGTCATACAGATTAAAAGTGATGGAGTAAGGAACTTGCCGACAATATCGACTACCTTACTTGGTCTAATACTCAATAAACAAGCAATTACGAAGAAAATTACTGAAAATAAGTATCTGTTAAATGATTCACCAAAAATTGGCAATATAGCTATTTCATAAGTAGTAGCTGCAGTTCTTGGTGTAGCTAAGAAAGGTCCAATACATAAAATGATTGCTGTAGAAATTATAATTGAAAAAGTCTTATTGATCCTACTTGCTAGTACATTTAAGTTACCATCGTATTTGGATAGGGCAATAATTGCCAGTAGGCCTAAACCTGCATCTGTAATTGTAAAGCCTAAAAATCCAATCCACCATTGGTGCCCCGACAATAAACCTAAGTAAGGGGGAAAGATTAGGTTTCCAGCTCCAAAAAACATTGCAAATAGTGCGAAGCCGATAATAAATAAATCTTTCATCCGAATTTCTTTGTTCATCTTTTCTACCTCCATAAATATATTTTTCTTATTCTATCACATTGGAAGAGAATTTGGTACATAAAATATTGATTAAGGATAAAAATTTTGATAATATCACTTATATTGAAAGGAAGTTTTATATGAATTACAAAAACGCAGTCTCTTGGCTTGAAAATAGAAACATACCTCTGGGAGAATTTACTACAGATAATATTAAGGCTCTATTAGATATTTTTGATAGACCTCAAGATAAATTAAAAATAATTCACATTACAGGAACTAATGGGAAGGGTTCAGTTGCAAGTTTTATTGCAAATGCCCTTATTGAAAATAATTATTCTGTTGGCAAATTTACATCTCCCTATATAACAAATATTCGTGAAGAAATAGAAGTAAATAGAAAAGAAATTTCTGAAGAAGATTTTGCCAATATAGCGAGTGAAGTTAGATCTAAGGTAGAAGAACTAGACGAGAAGAAGATTTTTGTCAGTGGTTTTGAAATTTTGACAGCTATATCCTATATTTATTTTTCTAGAAAAAAATTAGATTTTGCAGTAATGGAAGTTGGAATGGGTGGAAGAGTTGATGCTACAAATGTAATGGAAAAATCTATTCCAGTATTCTGCCATATTGCCCTAGATCATGCAAATATTTTGGGAGATACTTTAGAAAAAATTGCTCGCGAAAAGGGAGGAATTATAAAAGAAAATTCTACTGTATTTTCTTATCCTCAAAATGAAGAAGCAAGACAAGAACTTAAAAAAATATCTAAAGAAAAATCTTCAAGCTTTAATGAATTTTTCCTAGATGAAGTTAGATTAATAAGTTCAGATGAATTTGGCAATAAGTTTGATTTTAGAAGTCATAAAAATGTAGAAATTTCTCTTATTGGAGAACATCAAGCCCTAAATGCTTCTCTAGCTCTTATGGTTTTAGATTCATTAAAAGAAGAATATAAATTAGATGAAGAAAAGATAAAACTTGGATTTAAAAAGGCAGTAAATATTGGAAGGACTGAATGTCTATCAAGAAATCCACTTGTTCTTGTAGATGGTTCTCACAATTTAGATTCAATAGAAAAAATAGAAAAAAGTGTAAAGAAATTTAAATATAAGAATTTAATTTTGGGATTTAGTCTTTTAAAAGATAAGGATCACTCAAATATTTTGAAAAAAATAGAAAAAATTGCTGATAAAATTGTTTTGACAGAAATAGATAATGAAAGATTTACAGATTTAGATTCTCTTGAAAGGGAATTTAAAAGTTTTTCAAATAAGGAAATTTATGCAATAAAGAACAGACAAGAAGCAGTGGAAAAAACTTTAGCCCTTGCAGAAGAAGGCGACATGGTTCTTTGGTGTGGATCCTTATATCTTATAAAGGATATAAGAAAAATTTTATTAGAAAAATTAAGCTAAAAAATTACCCCTAAAAATTTGATGTGACTCCATAAAGTTGAACTTAGAAAGTAACTTTTGGAAGTCAGCACAATTTTCAGGGGTTTTCTTTTTTAGACACAATTTGTTTTATTATGTAAAAATCTACATAAAAAAAGGATCTTATCTAAGACCCTTAATTATATAGCTCTTTCGACTTTACCAGATCTTAAACATCTAGTACATACGTTGATTCTTTTTGTTGATCCATTAACTACAGCCTTAACTCTTCTAATGTTAGGAGACCAGCTTCTGTTAGAACGAGAGTGAGAGAAAGAAATTTTATTTCCGAATGATTTTTCTTTTCCACATATATCACATCTTTTAGCCATAACGCACCTCCTTTAGTTATTAAGCAGACAATATTTTATCAAAAAATGCTGCTAAGTGCAAATAATTTTTTCAATATGTACTTATTTTACACTAAATTCTAATTTTTTACAAAGGATATTTTGAAATTCTGTTAATATATTGTAAATTCTGTTATAATGGACTAGATAAGGAGGTGCCCTCATGCCGGCAATTATAAATAGAGAACTTGGAAATATTGTAATAGAAGATAGCGTACTTGCAAACATAGCTGGTATTTCAGCCATGGAAAGCTACGGAATTGTTGGAATGGCATCAAAAAATGCCGCAGATGGAATTTTTGAACTTTTAAGATTTGAAAATCTATCAAAGGGAATTGTTGTAAACACTAATGAAAATGAAATTAATATTGAACTTCATGTTATTTTAGAATATGGAGTAAAAATTTCTACTGTTGGTGAAAATATTATAGAAAGAGTTAAGTTTAATGTTGAGAATTTGACAGGACTTGAAGTTGATAATATTGAAGTCTTGGTAGAAGGTATTAGACTTAAATAGTGGAGGTAAGATTTTGGAAATAAATAAAATTAATGGTCCCTTATTAAAAGATATTTTTAAGGGGGCTGTAAATTATCTAATATCCATGAAGGAGGAGGTCAACGCCCTTAATGTGTTTCCTGTTCCAGATGGAGATACAGGAACTAATATGAGCCTTACATCAAAATCTGCCTTAAAACAAATAGATAGTTTAGAAGGAGATTTTACTGTAGCTGATGTATCTGAGGCTGCTGCTCGTGGTGCCCTAATGGGAGCAAGGGGAAACAGTGGAGTTATTCTTTCACAACTTTTAAGAGGATTTTCTGAAGGGCTTGAAGGAATTGACGAAGCAGATACAGCTGACATTGCTCATGCTTTTAAAAAGGCAAGTGAAACAACTTATAAAGCTGTTATGAAACCAATTGAAGGTACTATTCTTACAGTTGGTAGAGAAACAGCTGATTTTGCCATTAGACATTATAAAAAAAGTGAAAAACCTATTGAATTCTTGGAAGATGTAATTCTTGAGGCAAATAAATCTCTTGATAATACTCCAAATCAACTTAAAGTTTTAAAAGAAGCTGGTGTAGTTGATGCTGGTGGTAAGGGTCTTGTGGTTTTACTTGAAGGTTCTCTTAAAGTATTAAAGGGCGAAGATATTGCTGATCAAAGTGAAGACGAAACTTTAAAGAAAAAAGCTCAAAAAGAAGTACAATTTACAGAAGCTGACACATCATTAAAATTTGGTTATTGTACTGAATTTATTATAAATACTGACTATGAAGATATTGACTCTTTTAGAGAAAAAATTGCACCACTAGGCGATTGCCTTTTAGTTGTTGGTGGTGGCGGAAGTCATTTAATAAAGGTTCACGTTCACACTAACGATCCAGGAATTGTTCTTCAACACGCTTGTGAACTTGGTCTTCTTCAAGATATTAAAATTGACAATATGAGATACCAACACAGAGAAGTTCTTTTCGATGACAGCGAAGTCGCTGAAGCTAAAAAAAGAGAAGAAGAGGAAGAAACTATTGAAGAAAAAGATTATTCCTTTATTACTGTTTCCA
>NZ_HE978593.1:227679-243245 GCF_000312025.1 Peptoniphilus timonensis JC401
AAAAAGAGAAGAAGAGGAAGAAACTATTGAAGAAAAAGATTATTCCTTTATTACTGTTTCCATGGGAGATGGAATGACAGAAACTTTTAAATCTCTAGGTGTTGATTATGTTGTTGCTGGTGGACAAACTATGAATCCATCTACAGAAGATCTTCTAAAGGGTGTAGAAAAAGTTGGCGGAAAGGTAATTTATCTTATCCCAAATAACAGCAATATAATTCTATCTGCAGAACAAGCAAGAGATATTTCTGATAGAGAAATAATTGTAATTCCATCAAAATCCGTTCCACAAGGTATAGCTGCTATGCTTGCTTTTAACGAAGAAGCTACAAAAGAAGAAAATAAGGAAAATATGATAGAAGCCTTAGAAAGTGTCACTGATGCATCAGTAACTTATGCAGTTAGAGATACAAAGATTGGTGGAAAAGAAATTCACAAAGACGATATAATAGGTATTGCTTCTAAAGATATTATTTCAAGTGGAAATACTATTTTTGATGTTGTAACTGAAACTGTCGATAAATTAATGAATGATGACATTTCTCTTGTAACACTTTTCTATGGAGAAGATGTAAAAGAAGAAGATGCAGAAAAAGTTCGTGAAACAATAGAAGAGAAATATCCAGACATTGATATTGATGTAATTAAGGGAGATCAACCTATTTATTATTACATCATTTCGCTAGAATAAATTTTAAATCATTAAAGGAGCCCGAAGTTTTGCTTTGGGCTTTTCTAATAGGAGAGAAATATGAAGTTAAGTGATTCTATAAAAACTTTAAAACAAATTGGACCTAAGAGGGCAGAATTATTTCACAAACTTGGAATTTATACTGTCTATGATCTTTTACATTTTTATCCAAGAAGATATGAAGATTCCTCAAAGATAATAAAACTTTCAGAAGCAAAAATTGGAGAAAAAAGTACATTTAAAGTTAGAATTATTTCTAAACTTCAAAATAGGAGGATAAGAAAGGGGCTTAGCTTAACTAGTTTTCTTGCTGAAGATGAAACTGGTCAGGTAGAGTTATCCTTTTTTAATGCCTTTTATTTAAATTCTCAAATTATTATTGGAAATAGCTATCTAGTTTATGGAAAAGTTGATTACTTTAGGGGCAGGGTGAGCTTATCAAGTCCTGAAATTGAAAGAATAGATAAATTAAAGAAACTGGGCAAAATTTCTCCTATTTATGGATTAACAGAAGGCTTGAATAATTTTGTCTTTGAAAAAGTGATAAATCAAGTTATTGACAAAAACTTGTTTAGAGAAAATTTGCCAAAGGATATTTTAGAAAAATACTCTTTAATTGGTAAAAATGAAGCTATTAAAAGTATTCACTATCCAAGTAGCAGAAAAAATTACATACAGGCAAGACAGAGATTAATTTATGAAGAATTATTTTTATTTGAACTTTCCATTTTAAAAAATAAAATACAAAATGAAAGGCGAGATGCCATAAAATTTGAAATAAAAGATGAAATTTATGATTTTATAGAAAATCTTCCCTTTAAACTTACTCTTGGTCAAAATTCTGTTTTAGAAGAAATTTTTGAAGACATGAAAAAGGGAAAGGCTATAAATAGACTTATTCAAGGTGATGTTGGAAGTGGAAAGACAATTATTGCAATTATTGTTATGTATCTTTCATATTTAAATGGATATCAATCATCTATAATGGCACCAACAGAAATCCTCGCCAAACAACATTTTGAATCCTTTGTGGAACTTTTAGAACCTCTTGGAGTAAAGATAGGACTTTTAATTGGTTCAACTACAAAGGCTGCAAAGAGAGACATTTTAGATAATTTGGAAATGGGTTCTATTGATATTTTAATTGGAACTCATGCTCTAATAGAAGAAAATGTGGTTTTTAAAAAATTAGCATTAAATGTTATTGATGAGCAGCATCGTTTTGGAGTTGTCCAAAGAAATATGCTTCAAAATAAAAATAAAGATGCAGCTACAATTGTTATGTCAGCTACACCTATCCCAAGGAGTTTGAGTTTAGTCCTTTATGCAGATTTAGATATTTCTGTAATAAAGACAATGCCTAAGGGGAGAAAAGCAATTAAGACAGTTGCCATAAATGAAAATATGCTTAATAAGGCCCTTGATTTTATAAAAAAGGAACTAAAAGAAGGAAGACAAGCCTATGTAATCTGCTCACTAATTGAAGAAAATCAAGATTATGAAAACTTGCAGGCAGTTGAAAAAGTATTTGAAGAATTAAGTGAGTATTTTAGTGGATTTAATATTGGACTTCTTCATGGAAAAATGAAGGCTGATGAAAAAAATAAGATCATGGAAGATTTTGCAGAGAATAAAATAAATCTTTTAGTTTCTACAACTGTTGTTGAAGTTGGGGTAAATGTTCCAAATGCCAGTGTAATTATGATTTATAATGCAGAGAGGTTTGGTTTATCAACTCTACATCAACTTCGTGGAAGAGTAGGAAGAGGAGATCAACAATCCTATTGCATCTTGTATAATCTTTCTAAAAGTGAAATTTCATGGGAAAGAATGAAAATAATGACAGATTCAAATGATGGTTTTTATATTGCAAATAAGGATTTAGAACTTAGAGGTTTTGGAGATATTCTTGGAACAAGACAATCAGGAATGCCGAATTTAAGACTTGCAGATCCTTTTAGAGATGAAACTATTTTAAAATATGCAGCAGATGATGTTAGAAATATTTTAGAAGAAGATCCAAACTTAGAAGGGGAGAAATATTCTTATCTAAATAAAGAAATCGCTGAATTTTACTCTGATTTGAACTAACATCTTTCAATATATCCTTTCTTATGGTAAAATAAAACTAATTTGGAGGCTTTATGAGAATAATTGCAGGAAACAGAAGAGGGCTCAAATTAATAGCTCCTAAAGGACTAGACACAAGACCCACAGAAGATAGGGTTAAGGAATCGGTTTTTAATATCCTTGGTCAAAATTTTTTTGGAGATATAGTTTTGGATTTATTTTGTGGCAGTGGTGCCAATGGAATTGAATTTATATCTAGAGGTGCTGAAAAAGCATACTTTGTTGATAAGTCCAAGGAAGCCATAGTTTGTGTCAAAAAAAATCTTGATAAAGCAAAATTCTCTGATCAGGCTTTTGTCATAGAAAATCACTTGAATCAAGCTTTGAAAAATTTGGATGTAAAATTTGATTATATTTATATGGATCCACCCTTTGAAAGACGTGATTTATATAAGAAAGCCTTTAAGCTAATAAAAGAATATAAAATTCTAAAAGATGATGGAAAATTAATTGTGGAGTATAATACTGATAAACCACTTTTAATTGGAGAAGGCTTTGTAGAATTAAAAAATAAAAAATATGGAAATACTTCAATTTCTATATGTGGATGGGATGAAAATGAAAGCAATATATGCGGGTAGCTTCGACCCTGTGACCAATGGTCATTTAGACATTATAAAAAGAGCAAGAGATATTTTTGGGGAAATAGTTGTTGCTGTTTTAGACAACACTTCCAAAAAGGGACTTTTCACAGTGGAAGAAAGGAAAAGACTGCTCCATGAAGTTTTAGATGGCATGGAAGGAATTGAAATTGATTCCTTTGATGGACTTCTAGTAGACTATGCAAAAAAGAAAAACTGCAAGGTTATAGTTAGGGGCCTTAGATCAGCTTCTGATTATTTCAGTGAATATACACTTGCCATGGCAAACAAAAATTACAAGTACGGTGTTGAAACTGTATTTTTGTTGTCATCCAATGAAAATTTATTTGTAAGTTCAACACTTGCAAAAGAGGTAGCAACCTTTGACGGAGATACAGATTTATTCGTGCCTCCTATTGTAGGAGAAGCTATGAAGAAAAAATTACTTAGGAGGAAGATATGAATTTAATTGATTTAGTTGAAGAATTAGAAGATCTTGTAGAAACATCATCACAAATACCACTTACAAACAAGGTAATGGTAGATAGAGATGAATTTTTGGAAATTGTAAATGAAGTAAAAGCACAAATTCCTGGAGAGATTTCTGAAGCTCAAAGAATTGCACAAGATAAGGACGATATCATCAATGGAGCACATGATGAAGCAGATAAAATTATTTCTGCAGCAAGAGCTCATTCTAGAAAAAATTAATTGATGAAAATGAACTTGTAAGACAAGCAAATGAAAGAGCATCTGAAATTTTGAAATCTGCAAAAGAAGAGTCAACTCAAATTAGAGAAGGCGCAAGAGATTATGCAGATGAATTACTTGAAAATACTCAAGTTAATCTTTCAGAAATAATTAAGATGCTTAACGAAAATAGACAAGAATTAAGAGGATAAATTAGAATTTTGGACCTGGGTTTTTTACTCAGGTTTTTTTTAGTGTTTTCAATTATTAGGTGATATAATAAAAGAAAACGTATTTATAAACTCTTGGATTTTTATTAAAACATTAAGGAGAAGCTAAATGAAAAGAAAAATTTTGTCTTTATTAATTGCGATAGCTGTAATTTTTAATATCTTAAACCCTGTATGGGCAATTTCCAATGAAAATAAAAGTAAGGAATTAGGAAAAAATAAAGCTCTAAATGTGAGTGAGAATGAAAATGTTTATAAAGAAGATGAAAATGATCTTCCACTGGTAACAGAAGAAATGCCAAAAGAAGAAGTTAAAGATCAATATTTTAAAATTATATTTTCTCCTGAAATTGCTTACAAGAAGGGGACGGACTTAAAATATTACGGCAAACTTATAAATAAATATGGAGAAGAAATAGAATTAATAGATGGTTCGACTTTAACACCTTCTGGAACCATTAAGTTCAAAGGAAAGATATTTTACGCTCTTAAAAATGCTGACTGGTCAGAAATTTTAACTTATAAATTAAAAGATGGAACATGTCTTTTTGATATATCAGCAGCTAATACTGAAAGTGATCCTGAAAAAAAGGAAATACATAAATTTAAAAGTTGGGCTATTAATGGGATTAATGTAGATTTTGAAAATCCAAAGACTATAGAAAAAAGGGTTAAAAAAAATAAATGTGACACAGAGAAGGCTGTAGTATTTCATTCTGTTTTTTATAATAATCCCTATATTTATTCCATTAGTTTTGGTCCCTCTAGAGATAGTGATAATTATATGATAGATTATAAAGATTGTTATAAAATTAGATTTGTTTATAACAAGCAGGATCAAGCTCCTGGATATGGGAAATTATATTTATCAGACTGGCAAAAAAAATATGCCATTGATGAGATTAATGACTTAAATGAAATAAATTTAATCTTAAGGAAAGATTTTAAAAATGAAAAACTATCAAAGTTACAACCATTAATTCAAGAAGATGAAAATCACAAATTTTGGTATTGGTATGAAATTGGAAATTTTGATCATAAACTTGACGAAAACAGTCCCATTCCAACAGAACATTATATTAATAATATAGCTGGCAGATTTTTATACGATGGGATGTTATTAGATTCAGGAGAAGGGTCAGAGAATAAACCCTTACTTGAAGGATTTTATAAGATTAGATTTGAAACAGAAGATGGATTTGAATTTTCAAACTTTAAAAATAGATTTAATAATAAGTATAAGAATTTTGCAATAAAAAGTGGTTCCAGCCTGAATATAATAAAAAATTTACCTGAGAAACCTGTTCTTCATGACAAAAATTGGAAGGATTACAGTGATTCTGTTTATTGGTTCCAAGACGACAAAAAGATAGAAGATATTAAAAATATTAAAGTAGATTCTGATAAAGTTTTTGTTGCAAGATTTGAAAGAGAATCCGATAAATTTATTCCTCAGACGAAAGAAATAGAGATAAATTTAAATGAAGAAGTGACAGTAGAAAGGTTAAAAGAAGGGATAACAAATCTAAAAGAAGACGTCAAGAAAGTAGAAATAAAGGAAAAAGCAGATACTAGTAAAGTCGGAAAAAGTAAGGCAGTTTTAATTTTGACATTCTCAGATTCTTCAAATAAAGAAGTTGAAATTCCAGTAAAAGTAATTGAAAAAATTGAAGGATCAATAATAAGTCCAATTCCAAAAATTGAAGAAAAGGATATTGTGAAAGAAGAAGTTCCCTACAACGGAGAAATTAATTTATTGGACAATATAAATAATCTGCCAGAAGCTACAAAAATAGAAGATATTACAAGTCCTTCAATAGATACAAAAGTTCCGGGGACTTACACTGGAAAAGTGAAGGTGACATTTAAAAATTCCTCTTCAAGAATAATAGAAATTCCAATTGTAATTTTTAAATCCCTTGCAGATGAGTTTACTCCAAAAGTTGACAATATAGAAGTTATTAAGGGACAAGTTGTAGATTCTGATTTAATAAAAAATTATATAGGAAATGAAGATAATAAAATTGTTGAAATTGTTATAAAAAATGAGATAAATACTTTGGAAGCAGGAGAATATAAATTAAATCTCGATTTGATTTTTAAAGATGAGTCAATAAGAGAACTTGAACTTATTATTAATGTCAGAGAAAAAGAAAAACCAAAGATAAGTTTGGCAGAAATGTTTCCTATAATTAAGCCGGAAAAAACAAAAGTAGAAGATAAAAATGCCTTATCTGATACTGAAAAAAGTGAGATTATCAAAAAAGTTTCAGAAGCCAATCCCAAAGCAAAGTCAGCTTCTATGGACAATATGAAAAATGTGATTTTAACTTATGAAGATGGATCCAAAAATATTATCTCTCTAGTAGAACTTGTTGAGGAAATAGATAAGATAGAGGAAGAAGATAAAAATAAAGAAGAAAAGGAAAATAAAGATAATCATATTAAGGACATGGAAGAAAAAAACATTGATAAGTTAGATTATTATTGGAATAATTTTACAAGACATAGTTATAGAAGAGAAAATAGACCTATTTATTTTGTGAATCTTGTAAATGATTTTGAAGATAAGAGCAATAAGTTAAAGAAGAAAAAATACATAATTGACACAAAAAATGGAAGTTACACAATAATAGATGATGAAAAAATAGAAAATAAATTTATGACAACAAAGGTATTTATAAAAAATGATAGAACCTTTATCCCAGCAAGGTCAATGGCAGAAATTTTAGATGCAAAAGTTATTTGGAATGAAAATACTAGGACAGCATCTTTTACAAGGGAAAATCTCACTGCAATTCTTCAAATAGACCATAATCAAATAATTCTTTCAAATGGAAAAATCTTTTTTATGGAGGAAAAACCTTTAATTATTGATGGGAGGATATATCTTCCACTGAGGAGTATAGCGGAAGTTTTTGGTATGAGCTGCGGAAATGTAAGGGATGGTGAAAAAAAAGATATTGAGTGGGACGATGAAAATAAAATCATAACAATTGAAGTTAAGTGATTTGGAAGGGCAAGACCCTTCCTTTTTTATGAAAATATATTGTTTTTATAATATTAAATCAACAAATTAAGATAAGACTTTGCTATAATGATTTTGAGGTGAATTATGTTATATTTTATTATATTACTCATTATAATTATTTTATTAATTCCACAAATTCATTATAGGAAATCTAATAAGCTTCTTCAAAATGAAAATGTTGAGATAAATTGTGATTTAGAATTTTTGCCTATAAATAGTGAAGGAAAAGAAAATTATGGTGAATTTGGAAATGAAAAAGATTTTCATACTTTGCCAAATTTTCAAAGGGTAAAAATAAAATCCTATGATGATTTTATTCTTGATGGAGTATATTTTCCTGTAGAAAATTCTAAAGCAATTGTTCAAATTATTCACGGAGCTCTTGAACATAAGGAGAGATATTTCTATTTAATTGATTATCTAAATAAAAATGGATATTCCTGTTTTATATCTGATAATAGGGGTCATGGAAGGTCTTTGAGTGAAAAATACCCACTTGGATATATTGATGGTGTAGAAAAAGTTGTCGATGATAATCTAGCAATTACGAAGGCTCTAAAAAGTAAGTTTCCAGAAAAAGATATTTATTTAATTGGGCATTCTCTTGGTACTGTATTTGGAAGAATTTATCTTGAAAAAGGAGATAATTTAATAAAAAAAGTTGCCCTATCAGGTCCTCCAAATTATATTTCTGAAGTTAAGCTTGCAATTTTTGTTGGAAATTTTGTAAATTTTTACTTTGGAGAGAGAAGGACTCTAGTCATATTAAAAAATCTCTACAATGGAGAGAAAAAACATTTTGATTGGATAAGTTATAGCAAGGAAAATATTGAAGATGCAAAAAAAGATCCTTCTATGCCAGCAGTTTTTAAAAATAGGGGATATCTATCTGTCTTTGAAGGAGTTAATGAACTAAACAAGGTAAAAAATTTTAAATTTAGAAATCCAGAACTTGAGATTTTATTCATCGCCGGAGAAGACGATGTGGTTATTGGTGGAGAAAAAGGTTTTGAAAGTTCCATTGATATTTTGAAAAAAGTTGGATACAAAAATATTGATTCAAAACTTTATAAGAACATGAAACACGAAATTTTTAGAGAAGATAATAGAGAAGAAGTCTTTAAGGACTTAGTTAACTTTTTGGATAAGTAAATTAAATCATATTCATTAATTAAAAATTTAATAAAATGTTTACAAAAAAAATAAGCTGAGGAAAATTTCTCAGCTTTTTAAATTATTTATTTTTAAAAATTAATCAAAGGATAAGTCGCCACTTGTGTCATTGTCATTCATAAAATAAATTAGAAGTTCATTTGCTTCTTCAAAATCACTTTCAGACACATAAATTCCCTTTTCATATAGAGAAAAACCTGATATGAGACGCATGTAGTCACCTTCATCTTTTACAAAATAAGGGATTGAATTGTCTTCTAAGAAGGCACAAATTTCATCAAAGATAAGTTTATTTGTTGAAGTCACTAGTTTTACATATTCGATATCTTTTTTCATATTATCACCTAAAATGATTATACCACGAAAGCAAAAAAGAATAAATTTTATAAATTTTTGCCAAAAACAAAAAATTTTTCGCTTTAAAGGGGAAAATTTCCTTTATCTATTTAAAAAAATTTATTTTTATGGTAGTATTTCTAGTATATAAAAAAGGAGAGAGCGTATGTCAAAACAAAATGAAGGATTTTCATCAATCCTAGGATTCATTATGGTTGCCATTGGCCTTGCCCTTGGAATAGGAACTCTTTGGAGATTTCCTTACGTAGTTGGCGAAAACGGTGGAGCAATATTTATATTCTTATACATTTTAATTATTTTAGTTATAGGAATACCTCTTATGACTTGTGAAGTTACCATAGGTTATGCAACGGGTAACGCAGCTATAGATGCCTATAAAAATTTAAAACCAAATACAAAATGGTATCTAGCAGGTTACCTACACACAATTGCAGCCCTTATTATTGTTGGTTACACTTCAGTTATTTATGCCTGGATAATAAAATACATTGCAGGAGCCTTTATGGGCGATTTCGTTGGTCTAGATAGTCAAGGAATTCAAAATTATTTTGATGCCTTTAATGCAAATAAAGGAACTGTATTTTTATTTTTCCTTGTTAACTTTTTACTTAACAATGCAGTTATAATTCTTGGAGTGCAAAAGGGAATTGAGAGAGTTTCAAAAGTTCTAATACCAATTTTATTTGTTATTATGATTGTAATAATTATATTTGGACTTAGACTACCTGGTGCAAAAGAAGGTATTACTTTCTTATTTAAACCAGATCTTTCAAAATTTTCTCTAAATTCAGTTATAACATGTCTTGGTCAGGCTTTCTTTGCCTTGGGTCTTGCAATGCTAGGTTCCATGGTTTTTGGTTCTTATATCAAAGAAAAGGATGAAAATATTTTTAAAGACTCTTCTGTAATTTGTCTTGCACTTGTTTTTGCAGGTATTTTATCAGGACTTATGATTCTTCCTATTGTATTTGCAACAGGACTAACACCAGGAGAAGGAGTGGGACTTACATTTTTAACACTTCCACTTGCCTTTAATGTTGTTCCTTTTGGAAGAGTGCTTTCAGTATTATTTTACTTTGGATTTTACATTGCTGCTTTCACTTCATCAGTAGGAGTATTAGAAGCAATTGTTGGACAATTTATGGAAAGATTTAAACTAGAAAGAATTAAGGCTCTTATTCTTGCAAGTGTAATAATAATTGCCATTGCTGCAGTTTCTATTTTCTATGATCCAGCCTTTGCATTTTTAGATAATATTGAAAGTAATTATATCTTAGTAATAGGATGTCTATTAATAGCACTATTCTCTGCAAGAGCTTGGAAAATGGAAAATGTCTTAGAAGCAGCAAATATTAAAAGTCCTTTTATTAGAACTTGGATGAATGTAAGTATAAAATATATATCACCAATCGTGATTGTGATAATATTCTTTAGTCAATTTATAAAATAAGTAAATTAAAAAAAGTCGCATCTTGTCATGCGATTTTTTTTGTGCCATATTATCTTCTAGATTTTTATAAAATTAAAATATAAGATAGTGAGAAGAGAAGTATATTTTTAAGAATTTTGGACATGAAAAAAGACCCAAGCAGGGTCTTTTTCATTTTCATTACATATTCTTTGAATAGAATTCAACGATTAATTGGTCTTCAATTTCTATTGGAACATCTTCTCTATTTGGAAGAGTTACTAAAGTTGCTTTAAAGTCTTCATCCTTAGAAATGTAAGGGAAGTTAGCTACGATATTAGTGTTGTAGTTTTCTTTGAATAAATCAACTTTTTTTCCTTTAGCAGATAATGCAATTACATCACCAGCTTCACATCTGTAAGAAGGAATATTTACTTTATTTCCATTTACAGTTAAGTGACCGTGAGTAACCATTTGTCTTGCTTGTCTAATTGAAGAAGCGAAGCCCATTCTGTAACATAAAGAATCAAGTCTTGTTTCAAGGAATATTACAAGGTTAGGACCTGTTTGTCCTTGAGCTCTTTGAGCTTCTTTGAATAGATTAACAAATTGTTTTTCAAGAACACCATAATATGCTCTTAATCTTTGTTTTTCTAAAAGTTGCTTACCATATTCAGTAAGTTTTTTATCACTTCTTGCAGTACCTCTTGTAGCTTTTTTCATTGCCTTTGGGTGACCGCATACATTTAGTCCAAGTCTTCTTGATTGCTTGAACTTTGGATCCATCATTTTTGCCATTTTTATCAAACTCCTATAAATTTTCGCCGCGATAATTTATAAGCCGATTGCATTATACTAAATTAAGATTGATTTGTAAAGGAGATAGCAAAATATTGGCAAGAAAAATTTTATATACTAACAAATATAATTTGTCGAAAAACCACTTTATCTATGAAAATATTATGGGTATATATGTTATACTTAATTTAAATAGAATTAATCTGAAAGTAAAATTTACCTAGGAGGATTTATGAAAAAAATAGAATTCGTTGATACAATTCTTCGTGATGCTCATCAATCACTTATGGCAACACGAATGACATATAAGGATATGGAACCTGCCTTAGATAAACTAGATAAGGTTGGATATAAAGCTATAGAATGCTGGGGTGGAGCCACTTTTGATTCCTGCATAAGATATCTTGATGAAGATCCATGGGAAAGACTTAGAAATATAAAATTACATTTTAAAAACACAAAAACTCAAATGCTTTTGAGAGGTCAAAATTTATTGGGATATAAAAACTATCCTGATGATGTTGTGGAAAAATTTGTGGAACTTTCTGTAAAAAATGGAATTGATATTATTAGAATTTTTGATGCTTTAAACGACATTAGAAATATTGAAACTTCACTAAAGGCGACAAAAAAAGCAGGAGCAGAAGCACAAGTTGCAATTTGTTATACTACTTCTGAAGTTCATACAATTGATTATTTCACAGACCTTGCTAAAAAAGTTCAAGAAATGGGTGCAGACTCTATTGCTATAAAGGACATGGCAGGAATTTTAACTCCTCCTGTATCAAGAGATTTAGTAAGATCTCTTAGAAAGGCAATTGATATTCCAATAGAACTTCACACTCATGAAACTACAGGTTGTGGATCTATGACCTATTTGAAGGGAATAGAAGAGGGAGCAGATATTATTGATACAGCACTTTCTCCATTTTCAGGAGGAACTAGTCAGCCACCAACTGAAACTCTTGCAATAATTTTAAAAGAAGCAGGTTATGATGTAGACTTAGATCTTGATATTTTAAGTGAACTTGCACCATACTTCCAAGAAGTAAAAAATAAATATCTTAATGATAAAACAATGAGAGTTAAAATGCTAACAGTAGATCCAAAAGGATTAATATACCAAGTGCCTGGTGGCATGCTTTCAAATTTAAGTTCGCAACTTTCTGCCGCTAAACAAGATCATTTATTTGACAAGGTTCTTGCTGAAGTTCCAAATGTTAGAAAAGACATGGGTTATCCACCACTAGTAACTCCTATGAGCCAAATGGTTGGTACTCAAGCTTCCTTTAACGTGATGACTGGAAAGAGATACAAGATGGTTCCAAATGAGATCAAGGATTATTTAAAGGGATTATACGGCAAGAGTCCAGTGGAAATAGATGACGCCTTTAGAAAATCTATTATTGGTGATGCAGAAGTTATCACTGATAGGCCAGCAAATCATTTAGCACCAGCTCTTGAAAATTACAAGAAAGAAATAGGAAATCTTGCAAAGACAGAAGAAGATGTATTGACTTACGCCTTATTCCCACAAGTTGCAAAAGAATTTTTGACAAAAAAATATGCAAAATAAATTATAAATTTTATTAAAAGATACTACTAGATAGGGTAGTATCTTTTTGCATTTGCCAATTTTTTGTTGTATATTAATTTTATTAAAGTAATAAATATTTTTTAAAATAGAAGGGATGATTAGATGGATTTTAAAGATTTTAAAGTTGAAGATTATATAGAAAAATACGCTGAACTGATTTTAAAAATTGGTCTAAAAATAAAAAAAGACGATAAGTTAGTTGTGAGATGTCCAATTGAAGCGAGAGATTTTGCTATAACTTGTACAAAAAAAGCTTATGAACTAGGGGCAAGTGAAGTTGTTGTAGATTATAGGGACCCACTAATTCAAAAACTTAAATACGAAAATGAAAGTGTAGAAGTACTTACTGATATTCCTAAGCATAAAGTAGATAAAGAAAATTATTATATGGAAAAAAAGGCAAAATACCTTTCAGTTACAGGATCAGATCCAGATGTATTTAAGGGACTTGATTCAGAAAAATTATTTAAATCTAATCTCGCATCTTCAAAGGCGCTTAGAGATTTTTCTGCTAAAATGATGGCAAATTATGTTTCATGGATAGTTGTGGGAGCAAGTATCCCTTCATGGGCAAAAAAAGTATTTCCTTCATTGGAAGAAGATGAGGCAGTGAGAAAATTATGGTTTGAAATTTTTAACTCTGTTAGACTTTTTGAAGAAGATCCAGAAAAAGCTCTTGAAAACCATGTAAATAATTTAAACAGATACAGCAAATTTTTAAATGAAAATAAATTTGAAAAGTTAGTTTATAAATCAGCTAAGGGAACTGACTTGGAAGTTGGACTCCCAAAGGGATATATCTTTGCAGGAGCAGGAGATTTAAATAGTGATGGAGAAGAATTCATTGCAAATATGCCAAGTGAAGAAGTTTTTTCTGCTCCAAGACTTGATGGAGTAAATGGAAAAGTTTATTCTACAATGCCACTAAATTACAATGGAAATTTAATTGAAGATTTTTATTTAGTTTTTAAAGATGGTCTTGTTGTCGATTATGATGCAAAATCAGGAAAAGAATATTTAAAAAATATTTTAGAAACAGATGAAGGTTCAAAGAGATTAGGTGAAGTTGCCTTAGTTTCTTATAATACTCCAATTTCTATGAGAAAGGTTCTTTTCTATAACACACTTTATGATGAAAATGCATCTTGTCACTTAGCATTGGGAAAATCCTATCCAACTTGTATTGAAGGTGGAGAAAAACTTTCACTTGAAGAATTAAAAGATCGTGGAATGAATGATTCTCTTACTCATGTGGACTTTATGATAGGAGATGCTACAACTGAAATAGTTGGAGTAAAAGAAAATGGAGAAGAAGTTCAAATATTTAAAGAAGGAAATTTTGTAATTTAATCAATTTATAAAAGTAAGATGAAATTTAAGCCTCTTTGCTAGTAAACTAGTGAAGAGGTTTTTTATTTTTTTAATTACTTTAGAATTTGTAAAGGTTTTCTGATAGAATATAAATAGGAATATAAATAAGAATAAAATTATAAACTTTAGATAGATAAGGAGGAATTATGTACTCTTGCACCAAGACCTGCACCTTAACTGGTTTAAATGGATATCCAGTAGATGTTGAAGTAGATTTATCAAATGGAATGCCAAAAATTATTTTAGTTGGACTAGCAGATACAGCTGTAAAAGAATCAACTGAAAGAGTAAAATCTGCCATAAAAAATTCTGGATTCGACTTCCCAAAAAAGAGAATTACAATAAATTTAGCTCCTGCAAATTTGAGAAAAGATGGGACTCAATTAGATCTTGCCATAGCAGTTAGTCTTCTTAGTTGTGATGAAAGTCTTGATATGGACTATGGATCTTATGTCTACATGGGAGAACTTGCTCTAGATGGTAAGGTAAATAAAATTCAAGGGGCACTTCCCATGGTCATATCCATGAGGGAGAAGGGCTACAGAAAATTTATTGTCCCTTATGAAAATAGAAAAGAATGTGCCATAGTTTCTGATGTGGAAATTTATCCAGTGAAGACCTTGGAAGAAGTTATTTTTTTATAAAAGGAGAAATTCAAATTGAAAGATGCATGGGAAGTTTAATTAGGGAAAAGGTTTCTTATGAAGTTGATTTTTCAGATATAAAGGGACAAGAAAATTTAAAAAGAGCTTTAGAAATTTCGGCATCAGCAAAGTCAAATATTTTAATCTTAGGATCACCTGGATCTGGAAAAACTATGGCAGCAAAAAGATTTCCAACTATCTTGCCGGAACTTGATTTTTGAAGAAGCTATAGAAGTTACAAAAATTTATTCCATTTCTGGATTGTTAGAAGACAATTCATTAATTACAAAGCCACCCTTTAGATCGCCTCATCACACAGCTTCAGCAGTTTCTTTAATAGGAGGAGGAAAAATTCCAAAACCTGGTGAAATTTCTCTTGCACACAAGGGAGTACTTTTTTTAGATGAACTTCCTGAATTTTCAAAGTCTGTTTTAGAAGTCTTGCGTCAACCTATGGAATCAAAGGACATAATAATTTCACGTGCAAATGCTAGTGTCAAGTATCCAGCAGATTTTCAACTGCTTGTGGCATTAAACCCCTGTCCATGTGGATTTCACAATTCCAAAACTCACGAGTGCAATTGCTCGCCTTATGAAATTCAAAGGTATCTTTCAAAAATTTCACATCCTCTATTAGATAGAATTGACATTCATCTTGAAGTTCCTGAAGTTAACTATAAAGATATTTCTTCGAAAAGATCAGGTGAATCTTCTGAAACTATAAGAAATAGGGTTAAGTATGTGAGGGAAATACAAAAAGATAGATTTAAAGATGAAAGTTTCAAGTATAATTCTGAAATTCCAGAAAATAAATTAAAAAAATATTGTTATCTGGATAAAAATTCTGAAAAAATATTGGAACTTG
>NZ_HE978593.1:243535-248531 GCF_000312025.1 Peptoniphilus timonensis JC401
AAATATTGTTATCTGGATAAAAATTCTGAAAAAATATTGGAACTTGCCTTTAAAAAATATGGAATGAGTGCCAGAACTTATAACAAAATTTTAAAAATTGCTAGGACAGTCGCTGATATGGATAAGAGTGAAAATATAAAAGAAGATCACATTTTAGAAAGTATTCAATACAGGACAATGGATAAAAAGTTTTGGGGCAACTAGGAGTGATTAGATGACAGAAAGAGAATTACTTATTTTTCTAAATGGAATAAATTTTTCTAGTGAAAACTCTTTAAAGGTTTTAAATTACTTATTGGACAAAGAAATCCCTATTGAAGATTTTTATAAAGTTAATTATTTTGAAGAAAAAGTCCTATCTAATAGAAGCAATTCTAGATTGCAGGAAAAGGCAAGAGATTATAAGAATATAATTGAAAAAATAAATGAGAGAATAGAAATTCTTGATGTAAGTATAGTTACAATTTTAGATGATACTTATCCAGATAGGCTTAGATATATTGAAGATCCACCCTCAGTTTTATACATAAAGGGAGATTTAAAAATATATAACCCAATTGCCTTTGTTGGAGCAAGAAGTCATTCATCTTATGGGAATATGGCGGTAAATAAAATAATTGATGATTTGCGATTTTATGATTTTACCATTGTAAGTGGCATGGCTTATGGGATAGATACCTTATCTCACAGAAGAGCACTTTTAAATAATTTAAATACCATAGCAGTTTTAGGTACAGGAATTGATGTTATTTATCCTAAGCAAAACAAGTCCCTTTATGAAGAAATTTCACAAAAAGGTGCTATTATAAGCGAGTTTCCTCTTGGGACAGGTGCCAACAAATTTACTTTTCCCATGAGAAATAGAATTATTTCTGGGATTTCTGATACTGTTGTAGTTGTGGAAGCAAAGGATAAGAGTGGAAGTTTAATAACTGCAAGACTTGCTGCAGAACAGGGTCGAGAAGTTTTTGCAGTTCCAGGAAATATTACATCAATTTATTCTGTTGGGACCAATAAATTAATTCGTGACGGAGCAATACCTTTAGTTGAAATAAAGGATATTTTAGATTTTTATCCAGGGATTTTATCCAAAAAGGATAAAGAAGAAAAAATTGAGCTAGATCTTGAAGAAATGGCAGTCTATAATCTCATAGAAAAGGGAATAAATAACACTAATGATATTTGCATAAATTTAAATAATGAGGTATTTTATATAAATAAGATATTGACTAAGTTGGAATTAAAGGGAATTATCGAAAAAATTTCTATGAATGAATTTCAAATTTTAAAATAAATTATGGGAAGAAGGAGATGATATTTTGGCAAAAAATCTTGTAATAGTGGAGTCGCCCACTAAGGCAAAGACAATAAAAAAAATGCTTGGAAATAATTACAATGTAATTGCTTCTGTAGGTCATGTAAGAGATCTACCTAAGTCAAAGCTTGGCATAGATATAGAAAAAGATTTTGAACCACAATATATGAATATATATGGCAAGGGGCCACTTATAAAAGAAATTAAGTCTGAAGCGAAAAAAGCAAAAAAGATTTTTCTCGCTACTGACCCTGATAGAGAGGGAGAGGCTATTTCATGGCATCTTTCATATATTTTGGGAATGAAGGAAGATGAAAAAAATAGGGTTACCTTTAATGAGATAACTAAGGATACAGTTAAAAGAGAAATTAAAAATCCAAGGACAATTGACATGAACCTTGTTGACGCACAACAAGCAAGACGTGAACTTGATAGACTTGCAGGTTATAAAATTTCCCCGCTATTATGGAAAAAAGTAAAGTCTGGTCTTTCAGCAGGTCGTGTTCAGTCAGCTGTCTTAAAATTAATTTGTGACAGAGAAGATGAAATTAATAATTTTATCGCTGAAGAATATTGGACAATAGAAGCTGATTTGAGAGCTGGGAGAAGAAAGCTCTTGGCAGATTATTATGGTGTAAAGGAAAAAAATAAGGCAAAAAAAGTTGAACTAAAGACTGAAAAAGATGCTGATAAGGTTATAAATAAAGTAGATAAGGATAATTTTACTGTAGACTCTGTAAAAAAAGGAAAGAGATCTAGAAAATCACCAAATCCTTTTACGACTTCTACAATGCAACAAGAAAGTTCTAGGAGAATTAACTTTTCTACTAAAAAAACTATGATGGTAGCTCAAAGTTTATATGAAGGGGTAAAACTTCCAAAGGAAGGTTCTGTTGGTCTTATAACTTATATGAGAACTGACTCAACTAGAATTTCTCAAGAAGCACAAAATGCCTGCCTTAATTTTATAGAAAAGTCTTATGGCGAAAATTATCTTGGAAAGAAAAAAGTAGCTGTAAAGAAAAAAACTGAAAATATACAAGACGCTCACGAATGTATTAGACCAACGGATGTAAATAAAACTCCTTATTCTATTAAAGATTCTCTTTCAAAGGATCAATTTAAATTATATTCTTTGATTTGGAATAGATTTGTTGCTTCACTAATGGCAGATGCAATTTTCAACACAATTTCTGCTGATATTGTTTCTAATGCAGAAGTTTTTAGAGTAAGTGGATCAACTTTAGATTTTGATGGTTTTTTAAGAGTTTATGATTACAGTCTTGAAAAAGCCAAGGAACTTCCACCTCTTGAAGAGGGACAAGTTTTAAAATTAAAAGACATAAAAAAAGAACAGCACTTTACAAATCCACCTCCAAGATACAATGAAGCTTCTCTTATAAAAGAACTTGAAGCTCTAGGTGTGGGAAGACCGTCAACTTATGCACCAACTATTTCTACTCTTCAAAGTAGATATTATGTTGTACTTGAAGAGAAAAAATTTGTGCCAACGGAACTTGGACAAACTGTCAACGAAATTTTAGTTGATAATTTTGACAACTTAGTAGATAAAAAATTCACTGCTCAAATGGAATTTGAATTAGATGAAATTGCTGCTGGGAAAAAAGCCTGGAAGGAACTTGTTAGAGCCTTTTATAGTGATTTGAAAGAAGATCTAGACAAGGCTTATGAAAATATAGAAAAAGTTCAAATAGAAGATCCAGTAACTGATGAAATTTGTGAAAAATGTGGAAGAAACATGGTTATAAAAATGGGCAGATATGGAAAATTCTTGGCGTGTCCAGGTTTTCCAGAGTGTAGAAACACAAAAGCTCTCGTGGAAAAAATTGGAGTTAAGTGTCCAGAGTGTGGCGAAGGAGAAATTGTTGTAAAGAGAAGTAAAAAAGGAAGAATTTTTTACGGCTGCGACCAATATCCTAAATGTGAATTTGTATCATGGAATAAGCCAATTGATGAAAAATGTCCAAAATGTGGCAGCATTTTGACAGAGATGAAGTCAAGAAATAAAAAGACAATAAAATGTAGTAATTCTACTTGTGACTACAGGAGAGAGGAAAGTGAATAATTTTTCTTTTGATATTAAAAATAAATTAGCAGAAAATTATTGCCGAAAGAATTTTATAGCTCCTTATAGAGAAGAAGGCGACCTAGTGGTCTTCTACTCTTTACATATTGATGATGAGATTTTGAAATATAATCTCCAAGAAAAGCTAGGAAGAGATGTTTTATTTGAAAAAGCAAGTGAAGAAAAAATAAAAACTCTCTTAGATGAAGTTTATAAAAATAGGGATACTGATTTTTTAATAGATTCGATAAATAACAAATATGAAGACATCCTTATTTTAGAAGAAGATGAAAAGGAAGATTCTCCTGCTGTGAGAGTCCTAGATTTTATTTTAAAAGAAAGCATTGAGAAAAATGCCAGCGATATCCACATTGAACCGAGATTTGAAAATATAATAGTTAGGATAAGAGTCGATGGTGCTCTCAATAAACTCATAGATTTACCTAAAAAAATTTATCCTCATCTTGTAACTAGGATAAAAATTTTATCTGAACTTGATATTTCTGAAAAAAGATTACCTCAAGATGGAAGATTTTCCTTTGATTTTTTGGGTGAGAAAATCGACATAAGAGTTGCCACAACACCAACTGGTAATGGCGAAAAAATCGTATTGAGAATTTTAGATATCCAAAGGATTTCTTATACACCAGAGGGCATAGGACTCATTGGAGAAAATTATGATAAGGTTATGAAATTAATATCCCAACCATCGGGACTTATTTTAACTTGTGGTCCTACTTCTTCAGGAAAGACATCTACACTTTATACACTTCTTAGGAAAATTCAAGATGAAGACATAAATATTATGACTATAGAAGATCCAATAGAATATAAAATTGATGGTATTAATCAAATTGAAGTAAATCAAAATACAGGATTAACTTTCGAAAAAGGTTTAAAGGCAATTTTGAGAATGGACCCAGATAAAATTATGATTGGTGAAATTAGAAATGAAGACACCGCACATATTGCTATTTCATCTTCTATAACTGGTCATTTAGTTTTATCGACACTTCATACAGAAAGTTCTCCTGCATCAATTGGAAGACTAGTGGATATGGGGATTGAACCTTACTTAATTTCTGCTGGACTTATTGGAGTAATTTCACAAAGATTAATAAGAAAGTTGTGTCCACACTGTAAAGTTAAAGTAAAAAATACAAATCCACTTATAAAGAGTGAATATGTTTATAGGGCAAAGTCTTGCAAGCGATGTAATTCAGGATATTCTGGAAGAATGGCAGTTTTTGAAATTATGATAGTCGATAGTGAAATCAGAGATATGATCACTAGAAGAGAGTCTATTAAAAGTATTAAAGAACGTGCTGTTGAAAAGGGAATGAGAACTTTATCAAAAGAAATCTTGTCTTTAATTCAAAAAGGAGAGACGACTTTTGAAGAATACTATAGAAATATCCATACTGTTGGTGAATTATGATTTACAAGTATAAGGCCTTTAAGGGCAGTGGCAAATTAGTTGGAAACATTGAAGCTGAAAATTTTAGTGAAGCTAAGGAAAAACTAAAAAGAAAAGGACTTAGGCCAATAAAAATCGAAGAAAATATTGAGTCATCTAATTCTTTTGAATTTAAGAA
>NZ_HE978593.1:248894-280055 GCF_000312025.1 Peptoniphilus timonensis JC401
TCTCTACATTTTATTTAGACAGCTTTCTCTCTTTATAAGTTCTGGCATAAATATAGAAAATGCCTTTGAAATTTTGTCATCACAATTTTCAAAAGAAAAGGGTAAAATATTAAGTGAAGTAAGAGAAAGTCTAAGGACAGGAAATTCCTTGTCTGATTCTATGGAAGTTACAAGAGCTTTTCCAAGTCTTGTGACGAATATGATCTATGTTGGAGAAAATACTTCTAGTCTAGGGAAAATTTTTCACAAGTTGTCAGATTATTACATAAAAAAGAGAGAAACCAATTCAAAAATAACTGAAGCTATGGCATATCCTTTGATTTTACTTATAAGTTCCATTTTTATAATAAATTTTTGATTATAAATGTAATTCCAAATTTTAGCCAAATTTTTAGTTACAATGATAATTTACTCCCAGCTCCAACGAGAATGCTAATAGGATTTTCAAATTTTATTTATAATAATTATTTTTACATAATTATGGGAATAATATTTGTGATAGCGATTGCATATTTTTATAACAAAAAGCATCCAAAGAAATTTCATTCTATGCTTCTTAAATCAAAGTATTATAGGATGACTAAGGATTTAAATTTTTCTTTTAATATGGATTTACTTCTAGGATCTGGACTAACTGTGGATAGAAGTCTTGAGATAATTTCTAGAATGGAAAATAATACAGTTTTAAGAGAAAAATATAGAAACATTTTAAAGGAAATAAAGTCTGGAGAATATTTTTATAAAAGTGCTAATGAAACAAAAGTATTTTCAAAAGTTATAATTTCTATGATTAGGGTTGGAGAAGATTCTTCAAATTTAAAAGAAATTTTTTCAATAATGTCCAATTTTTATGAAGAAGAATTAAATAGCAGAAATAAAAAGTTACTTGGAATACTTGGACCAGTTTTAATAATCATTATGGCATTGATAATTGGATTTATAGTGCTATCTATTGCACTTCCAATTTTTGATATGGTAAATCAATTTTAGGAGGTAATTATGAAAAAAATGAAGAAGAAAAAGGGCTTCACCCTAATTGAATTAGTAATCGTCATAGCCATTATAGCAATTTTAATTTCGATTGCCGCTATGAAGTACAGTTCAACAAATCTAGCTGCAGAAGCTGCTGCTCACAATGCCAATGTTAAAGTTTTAAAAAGTGCGGGAATTTTGTATCTAATAGATAATCCAAATCCAGAAAGTGGAATTAGCCTTGAAAATCTAAAAGATTACATAGAAGGTGGAAAGATTCCAAAACCTGCTAAACATCTAGAAGGATATGATTCTTTTACTGTAGAAGCAAGTGATGATGGCGATGTAACAGTTACACCAGGTCCAGTAAAAGTTTCTGATAAAAAGTTAGTTTTAGAAAATGAAGATTAATTTTTATAAAATATTCCTCTCTCTTCTCATATTTATTTTTGCTGGATCACTTGGATCATTTTACCAAGTTTTTGTCACTAGGCGAGAGAAGAAAGAGGATTTTATATTTTCTAGAAGTCATTGTGATTCTTGTAAGAGGACTTTATCTTTTTATGAATTAATACCAGTTTTTTCCTATATTTTTTTGGGTGGAAAGTGTGCTAGTTGTGGTGAAAAAATTGGAAAAGATAAATTTTTTATAGAGCTTTTTATTTCAACATTATCCCTTATAATTTTTATGAAATATAAAGTATCCTTTGAAACTTTTATAATTATAGGGATAATTGTTGTTGCTGTATTTATAGGAATTATTGACTACAAAACTTCTTATATTTATAATGTTGATCTTCTTATAATTTTTATTTTAAGTTTGGCTTATAAATATTTTTTACATTTGGGATTTTTTAATTCTCTAAAATATTCCCTTGGTATGGGTCTAATATTTTTCGCAATTTATTATTTCACATCTATGATGGGACTTGGAGATGTCTATTATTCTTTTATAATGGTTTTTTTTCTAGAAAACTTGTATGAAGCATTTATTTTATTTAGAGATTCTTTTATAAGTGCAGCAGTGATTTCCATATTTTTAATTTTATCCAAGAAAAAAAGTTTTAAAGATTCTATTGCTTTTGGACCTTTTATGAGTTTAGCTATAATTATTTTTTAATTTGCAGGTGACTTGACTTATGTTTGAAAAAATTATAATAATTAAAATTAATGACGGTTTTATAAATTTAATTGAAAAAACAAGAAATGAAAAAGAAATTAAGACTGTTCCCATAGCTTATAGGATTTATAAGGATGGGAAGATTTTAGATTACCACCATTTTTTCTATAAATGCAGCAAAATTGTTGAGAAAGCTGAAATAAATAAAAGGGACAAGGTGTATATTCTTTTTGATTCTAGTGAATTTATCCACATTAACTATAAAATTCCAGAAATTGAAGAATCTGATATAAATAATTTTCTAGAACTTGAACTTGAGGATTATGGGGATTTTGATATAAATAATTACGAAATCTTTTATAAAGACAAAAGAGCTAATGAATCAATTAACCTTTCTATAGATTTAGTTCCCAAAAATATGATTTCAAAATTGAAGGACTTATTTGAAAAATTAAATATAAATAATTTTGAAATTTATCCGGAAACTCAGAGTTTTAGTTTAAATGGAAAATTTATTGAGATAGCACCTTCCTACATAAAAGAAATTTTTGTAAAAGATAACTTAGTCAATTCTTATGAAAAAATTTATGATGAAAATATAGAAAAATTAATTGAAGATAATAATTTAGAAGAACAAAATGCTTCAAATATCATAAATTTGAGATATGATCCAGAAGATCAAAAGGTCGAAGAAGATTTTTTATTTAAGTACAAAAATTATTTTATAAAACATATTAGCCAAATGGAAAAATTTTCAAAAGGAGAAAGTGTAAAACTTTTCGGGAATATCTGTGATTCAAAGACAATAAAGGATACTTTTAAGGCCTATAGCAATTTGGATTTTGAGATTTTAGATGAGAATATCCTTAGTATAGATGGGCTAAAAAAGGAAGATAAAGCTGCAAAAAAGGTTAAGAATAAAAATTATATAAATATATTATTGCCCTTTGCTCTCTTAGCAATAATTGCCTTTAATCTCATTTATTCCAATAATTTAAAAAGAGAGTATGAAGAAAAAAGTGAAAATGTAAAGATGATTGATGTTGGGGAAAGTGATAATAAGGACCTTGCCAGTGACAAGTTTCAAGAAAAAAATAAAAAATTTATAGATAAAATTTCAGAAATTCAAAAACTTGAGGATGAAAATTTAGTACTTACTTCTTATAACTTTGACAAGGGAAGAATGACAGTTAGAGGAATAGTAAAAGATGAAGCTTATTTTAACAAGGTTTTTAAAGATTTTAATATAGTTAGCAAAAATTTTTACAAAGAAAATGGATTTAACAAGTTTGAAATGCAAATAAAATAAGTGTAAAATTCTCAAGAGGTGTTAATTTTGGAAATTGGTAAATTAAAGACAGAAGTGCTTGAAAAATATATTTTTGACAATTTAAAATTTAATAGAGAGGAAGTTCTTGTTAGTGGAGGAACTGGTCTTGACAATGCTGTCATGGACTTTGGTTCAGATTTAATAGTTGCATCAACTGATCCCATAACAGGTGCATCTAAAAATTTAGGGTCTCTTGCTATAAATATTTCTGTAAATGATGTGAGCTGTCAATGTGCTGATCCTGTTGGAGTTCTAATGACACTTTTAATTCCACCTACAGCTAATATTGAGGATTTAAAAACAATTGTAGAAGATGCAAGTAGGACTGCAAGGGAATTAAATGTAGATATTGTTGGAGGTCACACTGAAGTCACTGATGCAGTTAATAAAATTTTACTTTCAACAACAGTTTTAGGAAGAGTTAAAAAAGATAAAAGACCTAATATAGATAGCATAAAAAATGGAGATATTATAGCTATATCAAAATATATTGGAATTGAAGGAACTAGCATAATAGCCAATGAAAAAGATGAAGTTGCAGAAATTTTAACTAAAGAAGAATTTGACTTTGCAAAGTCCTTATCAAAGGAGATTTCTGTTTTAAAAGAATCAAGATTAGCTTCAAAATATTCTGTAAAACACATGCACGACATAACAGAGGGAGGACTTTTGGGGGCAGTTTGGGAAACCTCTCGTGCAATTAATTATGGAATCAGGATTTATGAAGATTTAATCCCAATTTTAGATGTGACAAAGAAAATTACAAATTTTTATGAAATTGATCCAAGAAGATTAATTTCCAGTGGCAGTATGCTCATGATTTTTGATGAAGAAGATTTTTTGAAATTTCAAAAAGAAGCAGAAGAAAAATCAATAAAAGTTACAAAAATAGGTGAAGTTAATTCTAAAAATGAAGCTGCAGTTTTATCTTCTGACATTGAAATAATCTTATCTGATCCAGGAGCTGATGAGCTTTATAAGATATTGTAGATTTTATTACAATTTGGTTACATTATTGACAATAGTTACAAAGATATATAAACTTTATCTAGGTGAATTAAATGAAAAAATTTTTTAAAATTTCGATATTAATTATGTCTTTGCTGATTACACCAGTATTTGCAGCTAAAGAATTTAATGTAAGCATAGGTAATACTAAGTTTAAAGTAAAGGAAGCTGGCGTTCTTGTAAATAACAAAACTCTAAAAACAGAATTTTCTCCCTACATAAAACAAGGTAGGACTTTTGTGCCAATTCGTGAAATTACAGAAAAGCTTGGAGCAGATGTAAAGTGGAAAGCTAAGGATAAGTCTATAAAAATTACATTAAACGGGGACGTTATAAATATGAAGATAAACAGTCCTGTTGTAAGTGTAAATGGACAAAAAAATTAATTTGGACAATGCTCAAGCCCCACAACTTGCACTTTACAAAAGTCCAAAAAAAGAAGTAAAAACTATGGTTCCTTTGAGATTTATATCTGAAACTTTTGGCTACAATGTCGATTGGAATAATGACAAAGTTAGGGCAGAAATAAGCACAAATAAGAGTAAATCTATAATTGAAGATAAGGAAAAAGATAGTAAAAACTCAAAGAATAAGAAGACAAATAATAAAAATAATAGTAAAACTAATAATAAAAAGACAAGCCTAAGCTCAAATTCAATTTTTGATAGCAATTATTTCCAATCAAATGATGAAAAAAAAGAAACATCTAATATAAAAAATGAAATAAAAGGTGGAAATAAGGATAAAATTTTTGAAGAAGCAGATCTTGACAAGTCAGATGAAAAGAAAAAAAGAGTTATTAAAGATAAAATTGAAGTGAATGGAAAATTGAACATTATTATTGACCCAGGTCACGGTGGAAAAGATTCAGGTGCAGTAGCACTTGATGGTGAAACTTATGAAAAAACTTTAAATTTAATGGTAGCTGAAAGATTAATGGATAAACTTTATAACAACCCAGAAATTAATCCAGTAATCACTAGATCAAGAGATGAATATATAAAACTTTTAGATAGGGCATCAGTTTCAAACGATGGCAATGCTCATTTATTTTTATCTATACACTTTAATTCTTCAGACAATTCCGAAGCAAAGGGAATAGAAGTTTTATATGCTTCAGAAAAAAATGTAAAAATAAAAGACACAGTTCAAAAAGATTTTGCATCTTGTCTACAAAAAGCTCTTATTAAAGAAACTGGAGCAGTTAATCGTGGCATAAAAAATAGACCAGCTATAATAGTTTTAAATAAAACAAAAAATGTTGCAGCTTTAGCTGAACTAGGATTTTTATCAAATGAAGATGATTTGGAAAAGATTAAAGACCCTGATTACATTGATAAATTAGCCCAAGGACTCTATAATGGTATAGAAGACTATATGGGAAGCTATGTTGAAAAATAGAAGGGAAATTATGAGAGAAGATAGACAAAATGACGAAGCAAGACCGATTAAAATAACAACAAATTATCTTGATCATCCTGATGGATCAGTTTTAATTGAATGTGGAAGGACAAGAGTAATTTGTTCTGCCATGATTGAAAATAAAGTTCCAGGATTTCTTAGAGGTAAAAATAAAGGATGGCTTTCAAGTGAATATTCAATGCTTCCTGGTTCAACACCAACAAGAAAAATTAGAGATATTTCTAAGGGAAAGCTTGACGGAAGAAGCAGCGAAATTTCTAGATTAATAGGAAGAGCACTTAGATCCTCAATTGATTTAGACAAAATCGGAGAAAGAACAATTTGGATTGATTGCGACGTTATTTCAGCAGATGGTGGAACGAGGACAGCATCTATAACGGGAGCTTACATTGCACTTAAACTGGCAGTAAAAAAAGCTTTGGAAAATGGAAAATTCGAGGAAGATCCAATTATTTCTAAGGTAGCAGCAATTAGTGTTGGTAAAGTTAATGGAATAAGTCTTGTTGACTTAGATTTTAAAGAAGATTCCAATGCAGATGTAGATTTAAATGTTGTCATGAACGACAAATTTGAATTAATAGAAATCCAAGGTACTGGAGAAAAGGGAACTTTTTCAATTGATGAACTAAATGGATTTTTAGAAGGTGCAAAAACTGGCATTGGAGAGATATTTGATTATTTTGAAATTTTGGAGCAAAATTTATGAGAAAAATTGTTTTATCTACAGATAATAAAAATAAGCTTAGGGAAATCAGAGAAATTTTAGAAGATTTAGATGTAGAAATTTACGGTAAATCTGACATAGATGGACTTGATTTTGAAGTTGTAGAAGATGGGGAAACTCTATATGATAATGCTCTAAAAAAGCAGAGGCTATGGCACAAAGAGTAGATTTTGCTGTTTTAGCAGATGATACAGGCTTATTTGTAAATGCCCTTAATGGTGAACCAGGAGTTCATTCTGCGAGATATGCCAAAGAGCATGATGATAAAAAAAATAGAGAAAAATTATTAAAAAATTTAAGTGGAAAAAAAGACAGATCAGCTTATTTTAAAACTCAAATTATTTTAATAGATGAGGATAAAAATATAATCCCCATAGAAGGACTTTGTCCTGGGAAAATTTCTGAAGTTGAAAAGGGCGACAATGGTTTTGGATATGACAGCATTTTTATTGCAGATGGATTTGACAAAACTTTTGCAGAAATGACTCATGAAGAAAAAAATGAAATTAGTCACAGAGCTAGAGCCTTAAAAAATTTAAGGGAAAAAATTTCTAAATTGTAAAATTATATTGACAATACATTTTTAATTTGCTATTATATATGTATTGTTCGTGGTGGGTATGGCCTAGCTGGTTAAGGCGTCAGATTGTGGTCCTGAAGATCGTGGGTTCGATTCCCACTATCCACCCCACAATATTTTAGAAGTGCCTGGCACTTCTTTTTTAATTTAAAATGCTAGAGTGGCGGAATTGGCAGACGCACCAGACTCAAAATCTGGCGGCCGCGAGGTCGTATGGGTTCAAGTCCCATCTTTAGCACCAAGATTTTTTAAATACTCTTGTAAAGTTTTATTTTCACAGATTTGTGATAATTTAGAGCTTTTCAAGAGTTTTTTTATTTGTAAAAATATAGAAATTAATGAGTTTTTGTAAAAAAATTAAAAATTCAATGTTTTCCTAAAATTTTTACACCAATTTTACACCACTTATTTCAAGCTAAATATTTTTTTAAAAGCGATTAATAATTTTTAGAAATTTTTAAATTGAGAATTTAATCTTAATATTTATTTAATTGAGTAATTAGTAAATAAAAGTATGCTATAATGAATTTATGAATAAGATAAAAAAAGCTGATATTTTAGTAATTTTTATAATTGTTCTTACTTCTTTTTTTATTTATTTTTTCACCAATAAATTGCCAAAAGATCATGAAAATTCTTCTAAAAAAGTTGTCATAACTGTTGATGGAAAAATTTTTAAGGAAGTAAGTTTAAATAAAGATACTGATATAAGAATTAATAGTCAATATGGAAATAATGTAGTTCATATAGAAAATGGTGAAGTTCAGATGTTTGAATCCGACTGCAAAGATAAAATTTGCATGAAGATGGGGAAGATTAGCCTAAATGGTGATTCAATTATCTGTCTGCCAAATAGACTAATGCTAAAAATTGTTGACGATGCACCTGATGATGAGAGTTTGGATATGATTATAAAATGAGAAATAATAGAAAATTAATTTATTTATCCCTCTTGAGTGCCATGGGCATAGTTTTAGGATTATTTGAGTCTATGATTCCTTTGCCAGTAGCGATTCCTGGAGCAAGGCTAGGACTCTCAAATATTGTTGTTCTAGTTAGCATAGTTTCAATTGGTTACAAGGAAGGATTTTTTGTAGCAATTTTTAAAATTATTTTACTGGGACTTGTGACGGGATCCATTTCAAGTTTATTTTTTTCTATGGGAGGAGCAATTTTAAGTTCTATTTCTATGATACTTGCTCACAAATTTTTGAAAAAGTATTTGTCGCTAATAGGAATTAGTGAAATTGGATCTTTTTTCCACAATTTGGGTCAGGTTTTAGTCGCATCTTTTATCATGAAGACCACTGCAATTTTAGCCTATTTACCAATTTTAGTTATTTTAGGGATTTTTACAGGCTTTTTTGTAGGGCTTACTTCCATATATGTAGTTGACAACACGAATATTTCTAAAGCGAGGGATTAAATGGAAAAAATAATTTTGGCATCAAATTCTCCTAGAAGGAGAGAAATTCTGGGAGAATTTATTGACTTAGATATAATAACTAAAGAAATAAATGAAATTAAAGACGATTCTTTTTCACCATGGACAACTGTTATGGGTCTTGCTTTTGAAAAGGGGATCGAAGTTGCAAAAGATAATGAAAATTTAATTGTCTTGTCTGCTGATACTCTAGTTGAATTAGATGGAAAACTTTTGGGGAAACCTAAAAATCGTGAAGAAGCAAAAATAATGATAGAGTCTCTAAGTGGTAGAAGTCACAATGTATACACAGGATATGCTATTTTCAAACTATCTGAAAAAATAAAATATGTGAATTATGAAAAGTCTTCAGTAAAATTTTATAAATTAAGTGATTTAGAAATTGAAAACTATTTAGATACTTTAGAATATAAAGATAAGGCTGGTGCTTACGGGATTCAAGGCAAGGGATCTTTATTAGTCGAAGAAATTAGGGGAGATTACTTTAATATTGTTGGACTTCCAATTGGAAAAATAAATAGGGATTTAATTAGATTATTTAATTTTAATTTGTGGTAATTTTATTATTTTTAATGGTGATTTGCTATGAAAGAAAGAGATTTTGAAAGATACACTATTAAGGAAATGCCAGAAGATGAGAGACCTCAAGAAAAACTCATAAAATTTGGTCCGAATTATTTATCGAATGCAGAACTTTTGGCATTAATAATTAGAACAGGGAATAAAAAGGGAGATTCATCTATTGACACAGCTACCAAAGTTCTTAGAAGTCTTAGGTCAGAAAATGATCTTGATGGATTAAGTTCTCTAAAAAATGCAAATTTTTCTGATTTGATGAAAGTCGAGGGAATCGGAGAAGCGAAAGCTGCCATGATTATTGCAGCTGTACAACTTGGGATTCGCCTTTCAGTTTCAAGTACGGGATCAAAGATAAGAGTCACATCGCCATCTATAGCTGCAAATTATGTTTTAAGTCAAATGAGTGTATTGGAAGAAGAACATTTTAGAATAATGACCTTAAACACAAAAAAAGAAATAAATTTTATAAGAGAAATTTCTAAGGGAACCCTTGATATGACTTTAGTTCACACTAGGGAAGTTTTTAGAGCAGCTATTTCTGATAATGCTCACAGCATAATTTTATTACATAATCATCCAACTGGAGATCCTAGTCCATCGAGAGAAGATATAAAACTTACTAAAGATCTTTTAGAAGCTTCAAAAATTATTGGCATAGATATTTTAGACCACATTATTATTGGAGACAATAGGTACTTTAGTTTCTTAGAAGAAGGAATTTTGTAGGAGGACTTATGAGAATTTGTGCATTAGGAGATTCTATTTTTGAAGGTTATTTAGTTGGTGGAAAATCCTTAATTTATTATTTATCGGGAAAAGGTTATGATATTGACAATTATGGAGTTAATGGGCTTACAAGCGATGAATTATTGTATTCTTTAGATAATTTAATGGCATATGATATAAATATTATTTGTATTGGCTTAAATGATTTTTTCAATGGAAAATCTCTTCAATATGTTTTGAATAATATTTTTAAAATTGTCCAAAAATTAAAAGAAAGTAAAGGGAAAATTTTTGTGATTTCACCTTACCAAACTTCAATTTACAATTTAGATGATGCTTATAAAACTTTTATAAATTTTAGCTCAGTAAATAATAAAATCGAAGAATTTGATAGGCTTTTAAAGGAAAATGAAGGCGATTATAAATTAATATCATTTTTCGATTTTGCCAAAGAAAATTCAATTGAAGAAGATTTAATTGATGGAATTCATCCAAATTCAAATCTTCACAAAAAACTTGCAGTCTATCTTGAGGAAGAATTAAATGGATATATTTGATATTTTTTGCAAAAAAATTGGATATAGAAAATTTTCAAAGAGAGAAAAAATTTTATCTTGTATTTTAATTTTGCTTTTAACTGAATTTTTATTTTACAATTTCTTGATAAAAAGAGACTTACAAAAGATTTCAGAATTAGATTCAAATAATAGTATTCAGAAAGAAGTAGAAGACTATGAATTTAGGGGTTTTGAAGATTTTTCTCCAGAGAAACTAGAAAAGATATCTAAAGAAAATAATTTAGATGATAATAATTTTTCAAAAGAATCCCAATCTGATCTTGAAAGTCTATACATAAGAGGAAAAGTAAATTCTAAGGACTTAAATAATATAAAAAACTTTACAGAATATTACGGCTACTCAAATATTAATCTCACAAGAAAGGATGAATCTACTTACACTTATAATTTTAAGGCGGAAAAACCATCAAGGGCTATTTTTTATAGCGACTTAAAAAAGGCATATTTTGAAGAAGCTGAAGTAGAAAATCAAAATAATAAAGATATAAATAAAAATAAGGAAGAAGAAAAGAAAAATATAGTAAAAATTGAAAATACAAAAGTCACAAAAAATAGCAAGGGAACTAGAAATAATACAGAAATTAAAAGAATTAGTTCTAATAAAAGTAAAACTAAGTCCCTGTCTAAAAATAAAGATTCAGACCTAATTAAGGGACACGAAGAAATTCTTTCAAAACCTAATAAGAATTTATTATTAAAAGAAAGTGAAGATAAAGATAATTTTGATTATAAAAATTTAGACGAAGAAAGATATGAAAATTCGAACAATTATCTTGAAGATTATAGTTTTATAACAGAAGATGGAGTAGATATAAAATATTACAAGGACTCAGCTTTGGCTTCAGTTTTTGTCCATGAAAAGAATCTCACTGATATGATAAAACTTGGTCTCGATAGGTCTTGTGATGGAATTTCTTTGTCTCTTTATTTTCCATACAAAGCATGCAAAGAATTTGGAACAATAAATAGCTATGGAGAAAAAGTGCCCTTCACTGGAGATATTTTTGAAGGTCAATGGTTTAGAGTTAATTTATTTCAATACGATACAAGTTATATTTATTTTATTCCTGAAAATGATAAAGATTTATTTTTATTCATAAAGGAAGTTGATTTTCATGAAGAGATTTAAGGGATTTAGCTTAATTGAGATGATTTTAAGTATTGCTATAATTTTAATTCTTCTCAGTACTGTTACTATTAATTTTAATATCAAGGATAAAATTGAAGCAAGAGAACAAATTAAGACAATGGCGCTTGATATAAAATTTTTAAAAAACTATGCTCAAATAAATAATACTAGAACTTCTATGGATATAAGTGATAATTCTTATACAATGAAATTTGGAGAAAAAAGTAAGGAAGTAAAATTTAACCAACTTGTAAAATTAGAAGAATCAAATCTAAATAATATAACCTTTACTAGCAAGGGAAAGCCATCATATATAAGGGACAAATCTTCAGCTGGAACTCTTATATATTCTGTGGGAAAGAAGAAATTTAGAATAAGCATCCAGCCAGTTACAGGTAAGGTGAATATAAGTGAGTATGAAAAATAAAAATAAGGGGCATCTCATGTTGGAAGCACTATTTTCAATAGCACTTATCGCCCTAGTAGCTTCAACTATTTTGCCAAATATTATAAGTCTTTTGGAAAACCAAAACTATATTAGAGAAAGAGAAGAACTTATAAATGTTGTAAGCTCGAGAATGGAAGAAATTATTGGAGAGTCTTATAACAATGAGGACCTGTCAATTGATTTTAGTTCAAATGATAATATAAATGATAAATTTAAAATTAATATTCAAAATGAGGAGCAAGGGAATTTAAATCATTTAATTGTAAGTGGAAAGAGGCGAAATTCAGATGAAGAAGTTAAAATGGAAATTTACTTGCCGAAAAAAGGGCTATTCACTTATTGAATTAGTGGTTTCCATGGGCATGCTTTTAATAATTGGAATGGTTTTGACATCAATTCTAGGAGTTTCACAAAAAACTCTTAGTAAAACTTACTTAAATGAAAATGTAAATTCTGATGTATCCTATGCTCTTGAATACATAAAAGATGAAATTGCTTCTAGTGAGTTTTATGTAAATTTAAATGGAAATTTATACTTTGTAGAGAGATTGGGAAAAAATTATAATTACATAAGTTTTGCTTTAAAAGATAAAGAAATATACAGATTTTCAAGATTAGAAGATTCTATTGTTACAAGTGGAGAAATAAAGAACAAGGGAGCAAATGCAATTATAGACAAGGTAGATGATTTTTCTGTAAGTGATGAAGGAGTATTTTTTTAGAATCAAAATAAAGTACAAGGACGAAGATGAAATTTCTACAAAGATTGCAAAGAGGATTAAGCTTTATGAATAAGAGAGAAAAGGGTTATATATACATTTTTACAATTATTCTTATTAGTCTTCTGGCAATCTTTTTTACTTTATCTATTCTTATCTTTCTAATTCAACTAATATTAGCAAAAATAGATTAGATGGAATCCAAGCGAATTATGCCGCTGAATCAGTTTTAAATATGAAAATCTCTGAAGAAGACTTTGAAGAAGAACTATCTAATTTTATTTTTAGCGATACAAGAAAGAGAAATTTAAGCGTAAATTCTTCTCCAAAGGACACAGAAGTTTTGAGTATGAGCTTATCTAAATCAGATTACTTGGATAAGGATAAAAAAGAAATCAATTATGTTGATTTAAAGGCAAATGTTAAATATAAAAACACACTTGCAAGCTCAAATATGAGAGCAAAATACATTAATAAAATTTATGAAGAAAAAGATGGGATTTTAAATTCTGGAAAAGTTTCTACAAATTATCTTGAAAAAATAAGACAAGCTTATGAAGATGAGTCATGGATAAATAAAAGTTCAAAAGTTATTGTACTTGATGGTGATTTTATATATGCTTATCCCTATATTCTTGAGGAAGTTGAAGAATATGATGAAGAAACAGATTCATTTATTAAAAAGCGAAATAAAGTTTATAAAATAAAATCCACAGAAATAATTGTTCAAAATTCAGGATCACTTAGCTTTGAGTCTGGAAGTAATTATCAAATTTTCATATTAAATGATAAAGTTTTGTTTAATGATAATGTAATATCTGGTATAATTATTTTAAAAGAGAATGCACAAATTTCAAATAATTTAGGAGTAGATGGATATTTAATAAACTTATATGATAAAGAATTAAATATAAGTGTAGAATATTCTAAGCGAGTCTTCGAGATCTACGGTTATTTGTTGCCTGAATACATAAAATTTCAGCCAATGGCAATTAACTATAATGAAATAGAAGATAATACTTAAAATGGAGGAAAATATGATCAACGCAGGAGAACTAAGAAAAGGACTTACATTTGAATGGGACGGAGATGTTTGGGAAGTTATTGATTTCCAACACGTTAAACCTGGAAAGGGAGCAGCATTTGTAAGAAGTAAAATTAAATCAGTACTTACAGGTGGAATCAAGGACACAACTTTTAACCCATCTGAAAAATTTGAAAAAGTTGTAATTGAAAATAAAGAAATGCAATACCTATATTCTGATGGTGAACTTTATTATTTTATGGACCAAGAATCTTATGAACAAATTCCATTAGAAAAAGATATGGTTGAAGAAGCTCTTAACTTTATAAAAGAAAATGATATGGCAACTATTAATTTTTACAAGGGAAAGGCATTTAGGGTAACTCCTCCTAACTTTGTTGAATTAGAAGTAACAGAAACTGAACCAGGAGTTAAGGGTGATACATCTAGCGGTGGATCAAAACCTGCTACTGTAGAAACAGGCTTTACTCTCAATGTGCCACTTTTTATTAACACAGGAGATATGATAAGAATTGACACTAGAGATGGCGAATATATGTCTAGAGTTTAATTTGGAGGAAATATGGAATACTTATTAAAAAGAATATCTTACCTACAAGGCCTTTGTGATGGTTATGACTTAGACACTACTACAAACGAAGGAAAAATTATTTCAGAACTTGTAGATATTCTAAGTGACGTTATCGATGAAATGAGAGAATCTCGCGAAGAAATTGAAGATTATGTAGACATTATCGAAGAAGATCTTGCTGATCTTGAAGATTATGTTTACGAAAATGACGACATTGACTTCGACTTATATGATGACGACTTCGACTTTGACGATTTAGACATCTATGATGAAGATGAAGAAGAGGCAGAAGAAGAATAAAATATTTTTAAAGGCGAGGGTAATCCTCGTCTTTTTTAAGATATAAAATTTTACTTGTATTATTAGGAGTATTTATGATAATAAAATCTGGAAGATTAATTGATCCAAAATCAAATAGAGATGAAGTTTTAGATATAAAGATTAAAGATGGAAAAATTCTTGCAATAGGAAAAAACTTAGAAAGCTCAGAATCAGAAGAAGAAATAATCGATACCAAGGGAAAAATTGTAGTCCCTGGACTTATTGATGTTCACGTACACTTTAGAGATCCAGGCCAAACTCAAAAAGAAGATTTAGAGACAGGTAGTCAAGCTGCAGTAGCAGGTGGTTTTACAAGTGTAATTCAAATGGCTAACACTAGTCCAAAAATAGATTCAAAAGAAAAAATCTTAGAACATTATAAAAAAGCAAGAAATTTACCACTAAAAGTATTTACAGTTTCAGCTCTAACAAAGAATTTTGGAGATTTAGAACTTGTAGATATGGAAGAAAATTTCAAAAGAGGTGCTGTGGCTTTTACAGATGACGGTATTCCCAACAGAAATTCAAAATTAATCCTTGAAGCTATGGAAAGGGCAAAAAAGCTAGGTGCCCTAATTTCTTTTCACGAAGAAGATCCAGAATTAATATCTCAAAATGGAATAAATCATTCAGAAGTTTCAGAAAGTTTAGGGATTTTTGGATCACCAAATATTGCAGAAACATCCTTCATAGCAAGAGATGTTGCAATAGCAATTTATACTGGAGCAAAAGTTTCTATTCAACATATTTCCACAGGTCTTGGAGTTGATTTAGTTAAATTTGGAAAATCCATGGGTGCAAATATTTATGCAGAAGTTACTCCTCATCACATTGCACTAAATGATTCTGCAGTCTTAAAATATGGCAGTCTTGCAAAGATGAATCCGCCTCTTAGAAGTGAAAAAGATAGGCTTAGAATTACAAAGGGTTTAAAAGAAGGAACAATAGAAATAATTGCAACAGATCACGCTCCCCACACAAAAGAAGAAAAAGAAAAAGAAATAACTAAGGCGCCTTCAGGAATAATTGGTCTCGAAACTTCATTCTCAGTTTGTTATGAAAATTTAGTATTGACAGGGGAAATAAGTCTTATGAAATTAATTGAGCTTATGTCTTATAATCCTGCAAGAATTTATGGTCTTGATGGAGGAAAAATAGAAGAAGGAGAAGTTGCAGATCTTGCTATAATTGATCTTGATAGCATTTATAAAATAGATAAATTTAAATCAAAATCATCTAATACACCTTTTAAAGATAAAAATTTAAAGGGAGAAGTCATATATACAATTTCTGATGGAAAGATAGTATACAAAAAATAAATATGTCAAAGTGGAAACAATGACAAAGGTTTTGACCAAAATCTTTAAAAATCTTTGTTATTAGTATATTATTAAAAAAGGGAGGTAGTTATGAAAAAAGTTAATTTAAAAATACTTAATTTTAAAAGTATAAAAGATACTTTTAAAAGATTTCCCTTTACAATAATTTCTGCAATACTAGGAAGCATATTTTTGGTTCTTGCGACACACGATAGCTATTCCGAAGCTTTTAACAATAGATTAATTTCTTATGGTTTGGTTTTTGTATTCGCAATATTTCTCTACGCTTTTATAAAACTTTTTAATGAAGGACTCAGAAATTTTTATGACTTAAAAAATTTAAAGAACAATAATTTATTAAAAATAATTTCTTATGTAATTACTTTGCCAATGCTATATGGCATTTATGAACTTGTTTTTGACGAAAAGCTCCACTAAATAATTACAATGATAGATTTATTTATTTTACATTGATTGCAGCTTTAGTTGTAGCATCATCTTTTATTGCAAAGTTTAATTATCATGAGGATTATGTTGCCTATGTGGCAAAAATTTTGAAAGCTTTTATAATTTCAAACATATATAGTTTTATAGTTTTTGTGGGAATGTCTAGTATAGTTTTTGCTATAAATTCTCTATTTAACTTTAATTTTGGATCTATAGTTTATCTTAGAATAGGAATTATTTCTTTTATCCTATTTAACGTGATAACTTTTTTCCAAGATTTTCCAAAAGTTAGAGATTCTTTTACAGACTACAAGTATCCAAAAGCTTTTAAAATTCTATTAGTTTATATAATTACACCACTTGTGATTATTTATACACTAATACTTTTGGTTTATTTCATAAAGATATTAGTTCTTTGGCAAATTCCTAATAATCTCATTGTAAATTTAGTGATTTGGTTTTCAAGTTTTGCTGTAATTTACTTATTTTTCTTGTCTAGAGTGGATTCAATAGCTTTTATTAATAAATTTAAAGTTATTTTTCCAATAAGTTTATTTCCTATACTTGCGATGATGTTTTTTGCAATTTACTTGAGAATAAGTGAGTATGGTCTAACTGAAAATAGGTACATTGTAATTGCTGCAGGACTTTGGGTATTTTTATCTTTGATTTATTATATCTTTTACAGAAATAATTCAAACATTACTATTCCAATTTTCTTGGCAATAATAATTTTGATTACTGGAATTGGACCTGCATCTGCAATAAGACTTAGCACGAGATCACAAAATGCTAGGTTTGAAAGGCTTTTAAAAGAAAATAACATGATTGCAGGACAATATATTAATTCAGATGTCAATGTTGACAGTTCTGTAAAAAATCAAATAATAGATATTGTTTCTTACATGGACAAAAGAAATAGAATAGAAGAACTAAAATATCTTCCAAAAGATTTTAAATTAAGTGAAGAAAATTTCACTAGAGTATTTGGTTTCTCCAATAAAATTGAAGATAAAACTTATCTTGGTTACTCTTATACAGATAATGTCAATAAAGAAGGGGAACTAGGATTTAATATGGACATAGAGGGTTATAAAAATATAATTTTTGTCTATTCTCTAGACGATATTTCCACTTCTGGAAATTACAAATTTGAAAGAGAGAAAAAAGAAATAAATATTTATAAGAAAATTAATGAAGAATATAGATTGCAAAAAACTATTGATTTAATTGGTCTAAGAGATAAATTAAAAACTCTAAAGAAAACAAAAAATGAAATCAACTTAGAAGACCTTGCAATCGAAGATTCTAACATGAAAATTTATTTCACAAATCTTTATTTTGGAAATGATGAGAACATAGAAAATGCTTATGTGGAATTTTATCTCTTAACAAAATAGGAGTGATAATTTGTATTATATAAATTTTGAAAATGATGTTTTTATAGATGAAAACATAGACCTAAGTCACATAAAAGATATTTTGAGAATTTACCTAAATAGGTGTGATTCTTATCAAATCACTTTATTAAAAGATGATGAGAAATCAAAAAAGATAGTTGACGAATTTGCCGTCTATTCTGATGAAAATGCTTATGAATATATTTTTCAAGGAATTATTGATGAAGACTTTAAGAAAACAATTTTAGAAAATCTCCTTGGAGAAAGGGCACTAAACTTTATGGGTATAAGCCTTTATGATGATGGCATTTTAAAATTAGAGATATTAAATTATGGCAGTGAAGTTTATATTTACGGTTTTGATGAAAAAACTGTTGTAAAATTTTCAGAAGAACTTGAAAAAGTTTATGGAATCAAAGAAGTAAATGTATATATAGAAAAAGATAGTGAAGAAGATGAAGAGCACCATCACAATCATGACCATGAACACGAAAATAATTGCGACTGTCATTCACATGACAAAGATGATTCCTGTGGATGTGGTGGAGATTGTTGCCATTAGATAATAAAAAAGAGTCTATCTCAGTTAATGGGATAGGCTCTTATTTTTTTTAAGAAAGTTCTTCAGATATAGCGGCAGAAATTTTTGGAAGAAGTTGTTTTTTTCTAGAAAGCAAGCCTTCTGATAGAAACTTATCAGAAACAAGATCTTTTCCAAACTTCCTTGCAATTGATTCTTTAAAGGAACCAGCTAAGATGACTTCGGAAACTTCCTTAAATATATCTGTAATCATTAATACAAAAGTTTCAGCATCTGATGTTGCCACGAAATTTTCCATAGCTTCTTTTAAATCTTTTTCCACAGAAACTGTGCTTTCAAGATCCATTGTAAAAATTTGACAAACTCTCACATTTACACCTTCAATGGAAAAGTTTTTGACATCAGATTTTAATAACTCGTCAGGTTTTCTGCCTTCAAGACTTGTTCCTGCTCTAAACATCTTCATTGCAAAATCATCAACATCAATTGCTGCAATTTTTTTCATTTTATTTAAAACATATTTATCAGTTTCAGTTGATGTAGGAGATCTAAATAAAAGTGTATCAGAAATAATTGCTGCACAAAGAAGTCCTGCTATTTCTCTTGATGGTTTTATCCCATTTTCAAAAAACATTTTTGATATAATTGTAGCAGTAGATCCAACAGGTTCGTTTCTAAAATATATTGGCGAAGATGTTGATATATTTGCAACTCTGTGGTGATCTACAATTTGAATTATTTCTGCACATTCTATGTCGTCAATGGATTGGTTTCTTTCATTGTGATCAACTAATATTATTTTTTTCTTTAAATTTGAAATCAAATGATATCTTGAAATATTTCCAATTACTTTATTTTTATTGTCCAACACTGGATAGGATCTAAATCTTGATTGTGCCATTTTTTCTCTGACATCGTCAATTAAATCGTCCTTGTGAAATACTACAAGGTCATCTCTTGTCATGACATATTCTACAGGAACAGCTTGTGGCAAAATTCTTGCGACCATAAAAGTTGAAAGACCAGTAGATATTACAGCAACATTATTTTCTCTTGCAAGTTCCATTAAATCATCATCAAGTTTACTTGATATAGTAAGAATTAAAAGAGAAATTCCTTTTTTAATGACAGACTCTTGGTCTTTAATATCATCACCAACAATAACTATGTCGCCTTCCTTTATTAGGTCTTGATTTTTTATAGCTTTTACAGCCATTTTTCCTGAAAGAGGTCTTGGATTTTCTGGTAGGTGTAGAACTTTTCCTTTAAGTACATCTAAAATATTTTCAAAACTTGTTTTACTTCTTCCAATAATTGAGTCGTCCCAAATTTCCATATAAGTAGATGCAATATTTGAAAGACTAACTATTCCAATTAAGTTGTCGTCATCGTCAACTACAGGGAGTGAATTGATATTATTTTTTTGGATTAAATCCATTGCTGATGCCATAGAAAGGCTAGGATTTACACAATAAGCTGCATCAATTTCAATATCACGAACTTGAGGTTTTATAGAATTTTTAATTCTTGGCTTTGGAACTTTAAAATAATCTAAGACAAATTCTGTTTCTCTGTTTAAATTTCCAAGCCTAATTGCTTCAGCGTCTTCGCCCATTTTATTTTTTAGTTCCGCAAGGGCAATGGCAGAACATATACTATCTGTATCTGGATTTTTGTGACCAGTTATATAAATTTTATTTTTCATATACCCTCCAAATTTCCTTGATATTATAACACACAAATTCGTCAAAATCTTGTAAAAATGTATGAACTTAGGATATAATTTATGTGTGATAATATGAAAATAATAATAATTGGAGCAGGTGCTAGTGGAATAAGCACTGCTATAAATGCAAAAAATGAAAACAACGAGGTTATACTTCTTGAAAAAAATGATAGGATTGGGAAAAAATTGTTGGCAACTGGCAATGGTAGGTGTAACTACACTAATTTAAATTTGTCAGAAAATAATTATTCTTCTCCTGAATTTGTAAGAGAAACTATAAAAGATTTTAATAATGAAGATTTAATTAATTACTTTAAACTTTTGGGTCTTGAATCCACAAGTGATGGGAATAGAATTTATCCAATTACCTTAAAAGCCAATTCAGTATTAAATATTTTAATGTATTGGTTAGAAAAAAAGGGAATCGACATTAGAACAAATACTGAAGTTAAGGAGATCAAAAAGAATAAAAACTCCTATACTTTATTTACAAACAATGGAAATTACGAAGCTGATGTAGTAATAATTGCTTTTGGAGGAAAAGCAATGCCAGCAAGTGGATCTGATGGAGTAAGTTTTGAAATTTTAAAGAAAATGGGAATAAAAGTCACAGATTTAAGAGCTGCACTCACTCAGTTAAAGCTTGATTCAAAATATTTAAAGCATCTAAGTGGTACAAAAGTTATTGGCAAGGCAAGACTTTTAAAGAATAACAAAGTTGTAGATGAGAGAGAAGGTGAAATTTTATTTACAAATTATGGAATAAGTGGTCCGCCGATTTTAGATTTATCAGTAAATATTAGCCATGATAATGTAATAGAAGTTCCTCTTATAAATAATTTAAATGATGAAAGCATAGAAATGCTTTACAGAAGATACTATATGTTTGCAGATTTTTCTCTCGAAGAATATTTATTGGGGATTGTGGACAAAAAATTCATTCATTATATAGTCGACTTTTTAAATTTAGATAAAAACACAGCTATGAATATGATTTCTATGAGTGATTTTGAAAAAATTATAGGTTTATTGTTAAAGTCGCGTTTTAGAGTGACAGGTAATACTGGTTTTAAAAATGCACAGGTCACTAGAGGCGGAGTTGATTTAAGTGAAGTAAATAGTTCTGATTATCAGTCCAAGAAATATAAAAATCTCTACATTATTGGAGAAGCTCTAAATATTGACGGAGACTGTGGTGGATATAATTTACACTTTGCCTTTGCATGTGCCTATAGGCTTGGAAAAATACTTAGGGAAAAAAGTAATTTGCAATAGAAAGAATTTCAGATTAAAATAATCTTTGCGAATAAATTTAATAATTACTTATTGCAATAGATTTGGAGGAAGAATGTTTTATTTAGAGAAAAAATTAAAGGAATATGGAAATATTTCCGTTGGAATTGTGGGCTCAGGAATTATGGGAAGTTCACTTTTCACCTTACTAAGTCAAAATGAAAATTTTTATCCCCTAGTATTTTCTTCAAGAAATAGAAAGACACTAGAGGCTGCTATTGATTCTGCTAAGATTAATAAAAAAGATCTTGCCTTTACTGATGATATTGAAGAGGCTAAAAATTTATTAAAAGAAAAAAAGTATATAGCTACTACTAACAATTTAATTGCTGCATCACTTGTAGACTGCCTAGTTGATTGTACTGGAGATACAGAAACTGGAACTGCACTTTCTCTTTGTGCCATTGATAATAAAGTTGATATTGTAAGTCTAAATGTAGAAATGGATGCAACAGTAGGACCTTATCTAAAACATTTGGCTGATGAAAAGGGAGTTATTTACTCTGGAACTAAGGGAGACGAGCCAGGTGCTATTGTAGAAATTTATGAATTTGCAAAAAATTGTGGTTTTGAAGTCTTAGTATTAGGCAAGGGAAAAAATAATGAATTAAATAATTATGCAAATCCAGAAAGTTTAAAAGAGAGTGCTGAGAAAAAAGGCATAAATCCTAGAATGTTAACTTCTTTTGTTGATGGAACTAATACTATGATTGAACTAAATGCTGTTTGCAACGCTCTTGGATTTGTACCTGACATAAGAGGATGTCATTTTATTGATACTGAAGCAAAAAAGATAGCAGAGGATTATAAATTAAAAGAAGATGGCGGAATTTTAAATTCTTATGGAGTTGTTGATTTTGCGACAGGAATTGCTCCAGGTGTTTTTGCAGTAGTTAGACCAAAATCAGAAATAATAGATAAGGAAATGAAATATCTTTCAATGGGAGAGGGTCCAAATTATGCAATTTATAGACCCTATCATTTGACAAGTATTGAAACTGTCATTTCTATTATTAAGGCAGTTGTCCTAAGAGATGAATCAATTGCTCCAATAGGAGAACCCTTTGCAGAAACAGTATCTATTGCAAAAAGAGACATAAAAAAGGGAGAAAAGTTTGATTCTATTGGTGGAGAAATGATTTTTGGAAGTCTTGAAAAGAAAGAAGATCAATTAAAGGGAAACCATCTGCCAATTGGAATTGTAACTGAAGGTTCTTTTGCAAAAAGAGATATCAAGAAGGGATCTTTACTTACTTATGATGACATATCTTTAAATGAAGATTCAGAAATTGTTAAATTAAGAAAAAAACAAGATGACTATTTTAAAAAGTAAACAAAGATGATATAATATGTGAAATAGGTGATAAAATGAGAATAACACAAGAAACAGACTATGCATTTCGTATTGTTAGTTATCTAGCCAAAAATGAGGGCAAAGTCGTTGGAGCACCGCAAATTGCTGAAAGCGAAGGTGTTACTAAAAGATTTACTCTTAGAATTTTGAGAAAATTAAATTTAGCTGGTATTACAGATGCGAAAAGAGGATCGAAGGGCGGTTATTATTTAAAGAAACCCAAGGAAGAAATCACTTTGTATGATATACTTATAGCAGTAGATGGTCCTATTGTAATTAATAGGTGTCTACAAGAAGAAGACTCATTTTGCAGTAAGCATTCTGATGGAGATACGAGAAATTGTAAATTCCACGTTGCCCTTGCTGGTATGCAATCAAATATTATTAAAATGTTTAAGAGTCAAACAATCGACAACTTCATATAAGCTGTGAAGAGGACGGTAATTTTTAAAAAAGTAAGAGAGCAGTTGTTTGGTGCGAAACTGTATTTTTAGATTTTACAGATCACCTTGGAGCTCAAAGGTCAAAAGCCTTTGCGTATTTTGCGTTAAAATATTTAAGTGATAGTTTCCTATAATTAGGGTGGTACCGCGGTTAGTTCGTCCCTTCTCTTTTGAGAGGGGACTTTTTTTATATAGAAATTGGAAGGATAAGGAGTTTTAGATGAAAATGTTTAAAGAGTTATCTAAAGACAGTGTAAGTGAAAGAGAAGAGAAAATCTCAAAATTTTGGGATGAAATAGATCTTCTTCACAAATCTGTTGAAACAAGAGAAGATGGAGAAAATTATATATTCTATGAAGGACCTCCAACTGCAAATGGAAAGCCAGGCATACACCATGTTATGGCTAGAACCTTAAAGGACTTAACTTGTAGATATCATACAATGTTGGGATATAAGGTAAAGAGAAAAGCAGGTTGGGACACACATGGTCTTCCAGTAGAAATAGAAGTTGAAAAGAAATTAGACCTTCACAACAAACAAGACATTGAATCTTATGGTGTTGAGGCCTTTAACAAAAAATGTAGGGAATCTGTTTTTGAATATGAAAAAGAATGGAGAAGTCTTACAAGAAGAATGGGTTATCTAATTGACTTAGATCATCCTTATATTACTCTTGAAAATTCTTATATTGAATCTGTTTGGCATATTCTTGACAAGATGTTTAAAGAGGGCCTTATTTATGAAGGACACAAGATTGTACCTTATTGTCCAAGATGCGGAACTGGACTTGCATCTCATGAAGTAGCTCAAGGTTACGAAGAAATTAAAACTACAACTGCAACATGTAAGTTTAAGTTAAAGGACAAGGATGATGAATATTTCTTGGCATGGACAACAACTCCATGGACTCTTCCATCAAATGTTGCATTAGCTGTTAATCCTAAAGTTGAATATATAAAAGTTAAGCATTCAGATGGAAATATTTATTACCTTGCAAAATCTCTTGCAAAACAAGTATTTAAAGATGATGAATACGAAGTTTTAGAAGAAATGCTTGGTAAAGATCTTGAATACACTGAATATGAACAACTTCTTAAATTCCTTACACCAGATAAAAAAGCTTTCTTTGTAATTTGTGCAGACTATGTAACAACAGAAGACGGTACTGGTATTGTTCACATTGCTCCAGCTTTTGGTGAAGATGACTATCAAACAGCAAGGGGATATGACCTTCCAATGTTAAAACCAGTTGATGAAGAAGGAAAATTTACAGATACACCTTGGAAGGGTCAATTTGTAATTGATGCTGACCACGATGTTCTTCATTATCTAATTGATAATAATCTTTTATTCTCTAAACAAAAGATGCTTCACAATTATCCACACTGCTGGAGATGTCACACTCCACTAATTTATTATGCTCATCCATCATGGTATATTGAAGTGACTAAGTTTAAAGATAAATTAATTAAAAATAACGAAGGTGTAAACTGGTTCCCAGATTTCGTAGGAGAAAAAAGATTTGGAAATTGGCTAGAAAATTTAAATGACTGGGCAATTTCAAGATCAAGATATTGGGGCACACCTCTACCAATTTGGAGATGTGAATGTGGTCATACAGAATCTGTTGGTTCAATTGAAGATCTTAGAAATAAAGCAGTAGAAGATGTAAGTGAAGATGTTGAACTTCACAGACCTTATGTTGATGATATTCATCTAAAATGTCCAAAATGTGGTAAGGAAATGACTAGAGAATCAGATGTAATTGATGTTTGGTTTGATTCAGGAGCTATGCCTTTTGCTCAATGGCACTATCCATTTGAAAATAAAGATAACTTTGATGAATTGTTCCCAGCAGATTTTATTTCTGAAGGTATAGATCAAACTAGAGGTTGGTTTTATTCACTTCTTGCAATTTCAACTTATATGACTGGCAAGAGTCCATATAAGAATGTACTTGTCAATGATTTGATCCTTGATAAGGAAGGTAAGAAGATGTCAAAATCACGTGGAAACACTGTTGCTCCATTTGAATTATTTGATAGATATGGTGCAGATGTTGTTAGATGGTATTTACTATATGTTTCACCACCATGGACACCTACAAAATTTGATGAAGATGGTCTTCGTGAAATTGAATCAAAATTCTTTAGATCACTTAGAAACACTTATAATTTCTTCAGTCTTTATGCCAATACTGACGAAATTGATCCAAGAGAAGGAAAAGTTTCTTATGACGATTTAGAAGAAATAGATAAATGGTTACTATCTAAATACAATAGACTTGTAAAAAATGTAAGGGAAGATATGGATGCTTTTGAACTTACAAAAGTTGTAAGGGAAATCCAAGATTTTGTCATAGAAGATATTTCCAACTGGTATATAAGAAGAAACAGAAGAAGATTCTGGAAAACAGACAAAGACAACACAAAAATTGCAGTATACAAGACAACTTACGAAGTTTTACTTGGAGTTACAAAATTAATTGCTCCAATAGTTCCATTTACTGCAGAAGAATTATTTAAGTCATTAACTGATGAAGAATCTGTTCACTTAGTTGATTATCCAACTTATGATGAAAATATGATTAATGATAAAGTTGAAGAAAAAATGGATCTTGTAAGAGATCTTGTAACTTTGGGAAGAGCTTCAAGAGAAGAAGCTAAGATTAAAGTAAGACAACCTCTTTCAAAAGTTATCATTGACGGAAAATATAAGGAAATAATTGGAGAACTAACAGACTTAATAAAAGAAGAACTTAATGTCAAAGAGGTTCAATTTGAAAATGACCTTTCAGAATATATGGAATTTGAACTAAAGCCAAACTTTAGAGTTTGCGGAAGTATTCTAGGTTCAAAAGTTAAGGACTTTGGTAAATTATTAAGAGAAGTTGATGCAAAAGAATTACTAGCAAAACTTGATGAAGGCAAAGTTAATCTTGAAATATCTGGTGAAGAAACAGAAATTGAAAGAGATTTTGTAGAAGTTAAAATTTCTGCAAAAGAAGGTTCTGATGTAATAATGGAAAACAACTTATTTGTAATTCTTGACACAGAACTTAATGAAGAACTTTTAAATGAAGGTTATGTAAGAGAATTTGTATCAAAAATTCAACAATTGAGAAAGAAAAAAGATTTAGATATTTTAGATAATATTAAGATAAGTTACAAGTCTGATGAAGAAGTGGAAAAAGCTATTGAATCAGATAAGGAATTTATTAAATCAGAAACTCTTGCTCTTGAAATTGTAAATACAGAAAATGATGCAGAACTTGAAAATCTAAATGGTCACGATATAAAAATAAATATAGAAAAAATGTGAAAATAAAAAATAAGGTTCTAGGAAACTAGAGCCTTATTTTTATGCAAACTTTTATAATATTTTCTTTAATAAAAATATAATAAATTATTTTATTAAAGAACTGCTTCTAAAAATTTCTTTGTATTTAAATTTTTAGTCTTATTAAAAACGTAATCGGGACTTCCCAAGTCTTCTACAATTCCGTCTTTCATAAAGACAATTGTATCAGAAATTTCACGAGCAAAACCCATTTCGTGAGTAACTATAATCATAGTTAATTTGTCCTTTAAAGATTTAATTACATTTAAAACTTCTTTTACCATTTCAGGATCAAGTGCTGAAGTTGGTTCATCAAAAAGGAGAACATTAGGTTTATTGGCAAGAGCTCTTGCTATTGCGACTCTTTGTTTTTGACCACCAGATAATGAAGAAGGATAAAAATCTTTTTTATCTTCAAGTCCCATACTCTTTAAAAGATATATAGCATAATCTTTTGCAGATTTTTCGTCTTCACCTTTTACTTTAATAGGTGCAAGAGTTATATTTTCTAAAACAGTTTTATTTGGAAATAAATTAAAATTTTGAAAGACCATTCCAATTTCCAATCTTATTTTTTCCAAATTTGGATTGTCACCGCTTATTTCATAACCATCTAAATAAATATTTCCTCCATTTATTTTTTCTAGTAAATTTATTGACCTCAATAAGGTTGACTTTCCAGATCCACTTGCACCAATTATAGATGTTACAGTTAAATCATCTATATCTAAATTTATTCCCTTTAAAACTTCTTTATCGCCAAAAGACTTTTGCAAATTTTTAATTTTTATCATATTTTCCCTCCACAAATTTTAAGAGCCTAGATAAAGTAAAAGTTATAGCAAAATAAAGTAGAGAACCTATTATAAGAGGTTCTAGAGCTTTATAAGATGAACCCCTCACTAAATTTACATTATACATTATGTCAGTTACTCCAATAGTTGAAATAATTGAAGTTTCTTTTATAACTGCTATAAATTCGTTGGCAAGAGCTGGCAAAATATTTTTTGTGGCTTGGGGAAGAATCACTTCTTCCATTGCCAAAGATTTTTTCATTCCAAGAGATCTTGCAGCTTCCATTTGTCCCTTGTCAATGGCATTTATACCAGATCTTATAATTTCCGCAACATAGGCAGCAGAATTTAAACTAACAGCTATGACTCCTGTAATATAGGCAAAAGATGAAATTGAGAGTCCAAAACTTTTAAAATCTATTATACTTGCGAGACCAAAGAAAATAAAAAATACTTGGGTAAGCATTGGAGTTCCTCTCACAATTTCTAGATAGGCACTTGAAAAAACTTTTAGACTTTTTATTTCAGAAGATTTCATAAGGTACAAAAATAAACCAAAAATAGAACCTAAGACAACGGAAATTAGTGAAAGTGATAAAGTGACCAAAAGCCCCTTAAAATAATAAGAACTATACTTTGCAAAAATTTCTACACTTGTTCCAAAAAAGCCAACTAACAATTTTCCAGAAATTAATAAAAATATTAAAAAGGCTAGAATGACTAAGCCATTTATAAGATTATTTTTAGAAAATTTTTTATTTTCAATTTTATAAATATTTTCCATAAAGTCACCTACTTAGTAGAAAGTTCTAGGGCTTTTTCATAATATTTATCTAACTTACCTTCCTTTTCTAGTCTATCTAAAGTTTTGTTAACTGCTTCTAATAATTCTGTATCATTTTTATTTAGCCCAATTGCTGTGCCATCTAAGTCAGCATCAAAGAAGAATGAATCTTCGATTTTTAAATTTTCGTTAGAAAGTTCATAATTGTCTCCAACACATTTTTCTACAATGATTCCATCAATAAGACCACCATCTAATTGAGCTACTAAATCAGGAGTTTTAGGAAGTGAAACAAGCTTTTTAATTTGCAAGTTTTTTCCAATATCTTCCTGACTAGTTGCAGTTTGAACACCAATTGTAAGATCCTTTAATGAATCTTTTTGAGTGTACTTCCCAAAGTCTTTTTTATTAACTAATAAATAATTTTTAGGTTCGTAATAAACTTTAGAAAATGCCATGGATTTTTCCCTTTCAGGAGTTTTAGAAACTCCAGATAATGCTAAATCAATTACACCAGTGTCTAAACTTGCGAGGACTGAAGAAAATTCCATATCAGAAATTTCAAGTTCAACACCAAGATCTTTTGCTATTTCTTTGCCTATAAAGACATCAAAGCCAAGAATTTCATCTTTTCCATTTATATTTTTGTGAAATTCAAAAGGTGGATAATTTGCATTGCAACCCATGACAATTTTTCCAGACTCTTTGATTTCATCAATTCTTGAATTAGAATTTTCCTTGGACTTATTAAAAAATATTATAAGACCAATTATAAGAACAGCCAAAATTATACTTGATATACTTATTATTTTTTTCTATAATTTTTCCTCCATAAAATAAAAAAAATCGCCTCTATGAAAGAGGCGAAGTCCGCGGTACCACTCTAATTATCTTTTAGATATCTCAAAACTTTAAGGCAGTTAACCTCTGTAAATACTAAATTCCTTACAGAATCTCTGTGGTTCTATTATATTCTTTCCACTTACAGGCTTTCACCTAATCCTGCTCTCTAAAAAGTTTATGAGAATACTTTTTGTCCACTTCATTGATTTCACAATACATTACTATGATAAATTATTTTTGTCAAGTCTTTTTTATAAATATTTTAAAAATTATTTTAGATAAAGATTAAATTAAATTTTTTAAAAATTTTTTATTTTTGACATTATATAGATAGAATTTTGTAAAAAAGATTTTATAAAGAATTTTTAAAAATTTTACTTGACAAAATAAATTTAACTTGTTAGGATATCAAACAATAAAAGTTTTGAAAAGCGAAGTAAAATTATCCAAGACTTGAAGAGAGTTTTCGTTTGCTGGGAGAAAATAGGGAGGATAATTTGAAATAGGAGCTTGGAACTGGCATCTCGATATTTAGATTTGCCCGGTTACGCGTTATAGTTTTTGAGGTATAGAAATATACAAATTTGGGTGGTACCACGTTCTTCGTCCCTTGATAGGGGCGATTTTTTTATACTTTTTTTTGAGTCTCAAAGTAAGCTGTCCTAACATAAGATTTTATTTGGAGGAAAAAAATGAAAAATACAAATTATAAAAAAATTGCTCTAGCATATTCAGGTGGTCTTGATACTTCTATTATCATCCCATGGTTAAAAGAAAACTACAATTGTGAAGTTATCGCAGTAGTTGGAAATGTCGGCCAAGAAAAGGAACTTGAAGGTCTAGAAGAAAAAGCTATTAAAACAGGAGCTTCGAAAATTTATATAGTTGATCTTGTAGAAGAATATGTAAAAGATTTTGTATTCCCAACACTTAAAATGGGAGCAAAATATGAAAAAAATTATCTCTTGGGAACAGCCACTGCAAGACCTCTTATAGCAAAATCCTTAGTGGAAATTGCAAAGAAAGAAAATTGTGATGCAATTTGTCATGGATGTACTGGAAAGGGAAATGATCAAATTCGTTTTGAAATGGGAATAAAGCATTTTGCTCCTGATATGCCAATTATTGCACCTTGGAGGATTTGGGACATTAAATCTCGTGAAGAAGAAATAGATTATGCAGAAGAACACAAAATTCCACTAAAGATTTCAAGAGAAACAAATTATTCAAAAGATTTAAATATTATGCACTTATCTCATGAAGGATTAGATTTAGAAGATCCAAAAAATTATCCTGATTTTGATAAAATTTTGGAACTTTCAGTTTCTCCAATGAAGGCAAAAGATGAGGTTTGTGACATTGAAATAGAATTTAAAGCAGCAGAAGCTATTGCTGTTAATGGAAAAACAATGAGTCCCGCAGAAATTTTAAGCTATTTAAATAAAGTTGGCGGTGAAAATGGAATTGGTATTGATGATATTGTTGAAAATCGTCTTGTTGGAATGAAAAGTCGTGGAGTTTATGAAAATCCAGCAGGAGCGATACTTTATAAAGCATTAGAAATTTTAGAATCAATTACTCTTGATAAAGATTCATCACACTTAAAGAATTATCTTTCTATAAAATTTGCAGATCTTGTCTACGATGGCAAGTGGTATTCAAATTCTATTAAAGGACTTTTAGCTTTCGCAGATGAAATTACAAAAAATGTAAGTGGAAAGGTTAAGTTAAAACTTTATAAGGGAAATATTATTCCAGCAGGGGTAGAGTCAAAGTATTCTCTTTACAGTGAAGATTTAGCTTCCTTTGGAGATGGAGGAGAAGATTTATATTCTCACAGTGACGCAGCTGGTTTTATCAATCTTTATTCTCTTCAAACGCTAGTTGATGCTAAGATAAATAAAGGAGTTTAATATGTATTTATGGGGATCTCACTTAGAAGGGCTAGAGGATTTTACTCATGAATTTAACAAGTCCATAGATTTTGACAAAATTTTATTTGAAGAAAATATTAGAGGCTCTCTTGCACATGTTGAGATGCTCTCTAAACAAGAAATTATAAGTAAAGAGGATTGTAAAATAATTTCTAATGAGTTAAAAAATATTTTACAAGAAATTAAAAATAAAGAGTTAGAAATAAATTTAAATGAAGAAGATATAC
>NZ_HE978593.1:280535-302531 GCF_000312025.1 Peptoniphilus timonensis JC401
ATGAAGAAGATATACACTCTTTTGTTGAAAATGAACTTACAAAAAGAGTTGGAAATGTGGGGAAATAACTTCACACTGCAAGATCTAGAAATGATCAGTGTGCTGTGGATTTAAGGCTTTATTCCAAAAAAGTTTTAGGTGAAATTAAAGATGATATTTTAAATCTCATTAAAGTAATAATTGAACTTGCTGAAGAAAATAAAAAAACAATTATGCCAGCTTTTACTCACATGCAACATGCACAAGTTACAAGTTTTGCTCATTATATCTTATCCTATGCTCAGATGTTAAAAAGAGATTTAGAAAGACTTTATGAAACAAATGAAAGGCTTGATGAAAATCCTTTGGGTTCTTGTGCTCTTGCAACGACAAGTTTTAATATAGATAGGTTTATGACTAGTGAAAAACTTGGATTTAAAAAGCCAACAGAAAATTCTATGGATTCAGTTTCTGATAGAGATTATGTACTTGAAATTTTATTTAACAATTCCTTAATTATGACTCACTTGTCAAGACTATGTGAAGAGTTAATTTACTTTTCCAGCAGCGAGTATAATTTTATTAAATTTTCAGGAAAATTTTCTACAGGATCAAGTATAATGCCTCAAAAGAAAAATCCAGACATGGCAGAGTTAGTTAGGGGAAAAAGTGGCAGAGCTTTTGGAGATCTCTTTACAGTTTTTACAATTTTAAAAGGGACACCTCTTGCATACAACAAGGACTTTCAAGAAGATAAGGAGGCGCTTTTTGACTCAGTAAAAACAACTTCATCTTGTCTAAAAATTATGAGTGGAATAATAGAAAGTCTAGAACTTAATAAAAAGAAGATGAGAGAGTCGGCAGAACTAGGTTATTTAAATGCTACAGACCTTGCAGACTATCTAGTTGTTAAGGGTCTTGCCTTCAGGGAAGCCTATGACCTTGTGGGTCAAATTGTAAATTATGCTTTGAAAAATAATTTAAAATTAGAAGATATTTCATTAGAAAAATACAAAGATTTTAGTGAGATTTTTGGAGAAGATCTTTTTGATTTTATTGAGATTGAAAATTCTTTAAAAAATAGAAAAGTTTATGGTGGACCTGCAGAAGAAGCTGTGGAAATCCAAATTAAAAATTTAAAAAAATCATTAGATTTATAGAAAAAATATATAGAAATTTTCAAATAAGGTCCAAGACCTTATTTTTTCTTTTTTAAAAGGACTTTGAAATATAGATACAATTTAAATTAAAGGTTTTTATGATGATGACAATATATTAATGAATAATATTATACAAAAAGTATTGACAAAAGTGTAAATATTAAATATTCTAAGTATATAATATATGTTAATAATCAATTTAAATTTATAAATATTTGGAGGCTTAAATTGAAAAAGAAAATCAATAATTTAGAAAACACAGCCGAAATTCTTAAAGTGATGGCTCATCCAGTAAGACTTAGCATTATTAAAAATTTAATTGAAAATGGTCCTTCAAATGTTGGATCACTTCAAGAAAAATTTCACATTCCTCAACCTACAGTGTCCTCGCATTTGGGAAAACTTAGACGTGCAGGAATATTAAATAGCGATAGAAATGGGACAGAAATCTTTTATAAAGTTGAAAATGAATTTATTTTGAACTTAGCAAAAACACTTTTCAATAAGTAAATTTTGGAGAATTTATGGAATTAAGTGAGGTTCAAAAAAGAGCAGTTTATTCCATTGATAAAGATGTCACTCTAATGGCAGGGGCAGGGACTGGAAAGACCAGAGTTCTTACAAGTAGATTTATTAATATTGTAAAAAACAATATAAATCCAAAAGAAATTTTAGCAATTACTTTTACAAAAAAAGCTGCTCAAGAAATGCTTGCTAGAATTTCAAAAGAATTAGTAGATAATAATATTGATTTTGATGATAGAGATTTAAATATTATGACTATCCACTCCTTTGCTCTTGAAATTGTTAAAAATTATTCTTTTTTACTGGGGATAAATCCAAGCTTTAAAATTTTAGAAGAAAGAGATTCTAAAATTCTTTTAGAGAGGTCTGTTCATGATGCTTTAAATACATTAGAAGATGAAAGTTATAAGACTTATTTACTTAATTTTAAGTCTAGCCCCTTTGAAGAAGAGGATAATTTTTTTGATCTTTATTGTGATTTTAAAAATAACAATTTAGATTTTCAAGATATTTTTTCAAAAAGTATAAATTTTTCTAAGTCTAACGGGACTTTTAAGGATTTATTGTTACTTTTAGAAGATTATAGATCGGCCAATGGAAAGAAATTTTCTGCTTTTTATGATGAAAATATTGAAAATCTTAAAAAAATCGAAGTTTACGATTTAGAAACCCTAGATGAAATAGAAAAAAATCTTGGAACTTCTAAAAAATACACTGACAAAATCAATGAAATAAAAGAAATTATTCAAGAACTAAAAAAAGATTTAGAATGTGAAAACAAGGACTATTATAATGTAATTATTACAATATTAAAAGAAATTGATAAAAATTATAGAAATTTTAAAAGCAGAAACAAAAGTCTGGACTACGATGACATAATTTCTTATTCAGAGAAAATATTAAAAAATCCTTTTGTGCAAAAGGAACTTCAGGAGAGATACTCTTATATTTTAGTTGATGAATATCAAGATACAAATGAGATTCAAAATGAAATTATAAGTGCTTTTTCCTCATCAAATCTTTTTATTGTTGGAGATCCAAAACAATCGATTTATGCTTTTAGAGGAACAGACTTGGCTTCTTATTTTTCCTTTGCTAGTGGAGTTGAAAATAGAGGTCTATCTCTTGTAATGAATAAAAATTATAGAAGCGATGGAGAAATTGTTAAATTTATAAATAAAACTTTTGAAAATTTAATTAAGACCTATGACGAAATGGAATTTAATTTAGAAAATGGTGGAGGAGTTTATTTATATAATTCAGCTGAAAATTCTGAAATAGCAGACTTAGTAAAGGACCTTCAAAATAAATATGATTCAAAAGATATCGCAATCTTATCTAGATCCAATGCACAAATAGAGGAAATTGGAGAAATTTTATCTGCTAGAAATATTAATTTTAACAAAGGAGATAGAAAGTTAGAGGAGATTGAAGTTTTAAGAGTAACAAAAAATATTTTAGTTGCACTTTTCAGTCCCAAGGAATTTGTGGAAACTTTATCTCTATTTAATTCAAAGTTATTAAAATTTAAATTTGAGGATTTAATTGGAATTTTAAACTCAGGAATTGACAACTCTAATGACTTATTTAATTATGAGTCCTCAAATAAAAATATAAATAAATTTTTAAGATTTTTATCTGATTTAAGAGATAAGTCCAAATATCTTATGCTTGATGAAGTTATAGAAGAGATAATGAATTACTTTTATAATCTTGGAACTTTGGAAGAAAAAGATTGGGAATACCTCTATATTTTTAAAGAAAAATCAAAGGAATTTATAGAAAAATTTTCAAATGATTATAGAAGCTATGAAAAATTTCTTGAGTCTTTGATCTTTGAAGATCTTGGTGATGGAGTGAATTTACTTACTATTCATAAATCAAAAGGCTTAGAATTTGATGCTCTTATAATTTCTCATATGGATAAGGCAAAAAAATTAACTTCAAACAAGAGAATTATTGTTGATAAGGATTTTGGACTTGGAATTAATTCAGATTTATCAAATTATTCCTACAAGGAAATTTCAAAAAAAACAAGAGAAATTGATGAAGAAGAGGAAAAAAGAGTCCTTTATGTTGCCATGACTAGGGCAAAAAAAGAATTAATTTTATTTGGAAATTATGAAAAAGCAAATTCTTCATCTTATTTTTCACTATTAAATGATGAAATAAAGTTAAAAGAATATGAATTATCTAATAGTAGAAAAAAATTATCTACAAAAAATAAAAACTTTAAGACACTTGACTTAGACTTTAAATTTGATAATAGGATTAGAGAATACTATACAGTAACAGATTTTATAAATTACAAGAGAAGTCCAAAAGATTTCTATTATAAATATTTTCTAGGAGTTGATAATTACACAAAAGGTAAGGGAAAAAATCAAGTTATTGATCCAAAAACTCTTGGAAATATAATTCATTTATTTGCCTATAAATATAGTAAAGATGATGTAAGTGAAAGAAATATTGATGAGATTTTAAAAGATATTTTTTCATATTATGAAGAAGAAATTAATTTAGAAAAATTAAATATAGCAAGAAAACTAGCTTTAAACTACCTAGAAATGGAAGAAAAGGTTATAATAGATAAAGAGCTTTTATTTTATTATGATTTAGAGGGTTTTCTTGTAAAGGGTTACATTGATCAAGTTATTGAAAAAAATGGAGAATATTATCTTGTTGATTTAAAGACAAGTGATATGAATATAGAAGAACTAAGAGAAACTTATGAAAATCAATTAATACTTTATTCAGCAATTTATGAAAATTTATACAAAGTTAAAGTAAAAGCTGCATATATTTTTGATTTAAGGGGTAAAAATAAAATAGTTTTAGAGACAAATAATGAAAAGTATAAAAAAATAATGGAAGAATTTTTAAATTACATTAAATTTTTAAGGTCTCACAGGCTATTAAAGGATTATTTATAATTTTAAGGAGGAAATATGGATTATTCTAAGGAATATAAGGAAAAACTTATTTCAGTAAAAGAAGCTGCACAAATGGTAAAAGACAATATGTGGATAGACTACGCTTGGGCTGGCAGTACACCTGTTGCTTTTGACAAAGCACTTGCTGAAAGACTTGATGAATTAAATGAAATTTATTTGAGAGGCGGAGTACTTCTTTGGGAACCAGAAGTATTTAAAAAAGATCCTGAAGGTCAAAAAGTTGTTTGGAATTCATGGCACTCTGGTGGACCTGACAGGGGAAGAATTAATAAAACTCCAGGTGGATTTTATGCACCACTAAGATACTCTGAATTACCAAGATGGTACAGAGAAAACTGTAAAGTTGATATAGCAGTTATTGTTACTCCTCCAATGGATAAGCATGGTAACTTCAATTTTGGACTTAATGCATCTCATTTAAGAGCAGTTACTGAAGTTGCTGACAAAGTTATTATAGAAATAAATGAAAATATGCCAACTTGTCTTGGTGGATTTGAACATGAAATAAATATCAAAGATGTTGATTATATAATTGAAGGAGATAATCCTGAAATTGCAACACTTCCAAAGGGAAGTTTTGGTGATGTTGATAAAAAGGTTGCAGAATTAATTGTTGAAGAAATTCCTAACGGTGCAACACTTCAACTTGGAATTGGTGGAATGCCAAATGCAGTTGGATCTTTAATTGCAGATTCTGATTTAAAAGACCTTGGTGTTCATACAGAAATGTATGTTGATGCCTTTGTTGACATGGCTAAAAAAGGAAAAATTACAGGAGCTAAAAAGAATATTGATAGATTTAGACAAGCTTATGGATTTGCTGCAGGTTCAAAAGAAATGTATGAATATTTAAACTTCAATGCAGATGCAATGGCTGCACCAGTTTCATACACAAATGATGCAAGAGTTATTGCTCAAATAGACAACTTCGTATCTATTAACAATGCAGTTAACGTAGACTTATTTGGACAAGTAAGTTCAGAATCTTCTGGAGCAAAACACATCTCTGGAGCAGGTGGACAACTTGACTTTGTTCTTGGAGCTTATTTATCTAAGGGTGGTAAATCATTTATCTGCTTATCTTCTAAGTTTATGAACAAGAAAACAGGTAAAGAAGAATCAAGAATTGTTCCAAACTTTGAAACTTTCTCTGCAATAACAGCTGCAAGACCAAACACTCACTGGATTGTAACAGAATATGGTAAATACAACTGCAAGGGTCAATCAACTTGGCAAAGAGCAGAAGGTATTATAAATCTTGCTGCACCAGAATTTAGGGATGATTTAATTAAAGAAGCAGAAAAGATGAATATTTGGAGAAGAACTAACAAAAGATAATTATAATATAAAATGTCTTCTGATTTTTTCAGGAGGCATTTTTTATTTTTGAAGTAAAATTTTTTAAAGTTAATATTTTTGGTTATAAAAATTAAAATAATTTAATAATTTTATAATTTACTTCAATAAAATTTCACATACAGTATTTTTAATTTTCACATAGGAAATTTATAATTATAATAAATTTAATAAAAATTTAAAAAAGTCTTTGCATATTGCAAAAAATTATGATATATTAAAATATTTACTTTTCTAAAAAGCTCTGCTATACTAATAATAGGGACAATAGGAGGTAAAATATGTTTAATATTGGCGATAAGATTGTATATCCTATGCATGGAGCAGGCGAAATTGTGGCAATTGAAGAAAGAGAAATTCTTGGAAATGTTCATAAATACTACATAATGAGATTACCCATTAATGATTTAAAGGTAATGGTTCCTGTTAAAAATGCAGAAGAGATAGGTGTTAGAAACATTTCTGATGGTGAAACTATGAAAAAAGTTTTGGAAACCCTATCTTCTGAAGTGGAAATTTCTATGCCCAAAAATTGGAATAGGAGGTATAGATACAATCTTGACAAGATTAAATCTGGAGACTTAAAAGAAATTGCGGATGTTGTTAGATGTCTTGAAAACCTAGATAGAGAAAAATCTTTGTCGACAGGTGAAAGGAAGATTTTAACTGAAGCAAAGCAAATTATAGTTTCAGAGATGGTTCTTGTCTTTGACAAAAAAGTAGAAGAAGTGACAAAATTAATTGATGATGCCATTTTTGGATAAGGAGGGATTTTTATTAGTAAAAGCCGAAAAATTGTATCCATAATTTTTAAGTTGCTATTTACCTTAATAGGTGCACTAGTCGGTATTTTTCTTGTATCTGTATTATCAGATATCGAATATGTAAAAGCTATTGGAAGTCAAAAATTTATAACAGTTATTTCTGTTATAGTTATTTTATTATTTGCACTTATATTTTTTATATTTTCACCCAAGGCTTTTAAAGCTTTAGAAGATTTATTGGCTTTTTGGGAAAAACAAATCCAAACAAAATCTTTTACAGAAATAATACTTGGTGCTGTGGGACTTATACTTGGTCTTATAATAGCATTCTTAATTTCTCAACCTATTTACAAGATTCCAATCCCCTATGTTGGTTCTGTAATTTCAATATTACTATATGGAATGCTTGGTTACTTAGGTCTTAGTATTGGAATGTCAAATAAGGATACAATTTCAGAAAAAATTTAGAGATCTTACTTCTGTGGCTACAAAGAAAAGTATAAAGTCAAAAGAAGTAAAAGTTGATTATGCTGGCATTCCTAAAGTATTAGATACTTCTGTCATTATTGATGGAAGAATACTTGATATAGTTAAGGCAGGGTTTATTGAAGGCCCTCTTGTTGTTCCTGTTTTTGTTCTTGAAGAATTACAACACATAGCTGATTCTGCAGATGCTTTGAAAAGAAATCGTGGCAGAAGAGGACTTGATACAGTTGCAGAAATTCAAGAACTAAAAAATGTAGAAGTCATTATTTACAAGGGTAAAATAGAAGAAATTCCTGAAGTAGATTCAAAACTTTTAAAACTTGCTATTGATTTAAATGGAAAAATTGTGACAAATGATTTTAATTTAAATAAGGTGGCAAGGGTACAAAATTTAGACGTATTAAATATCAACGAACTTGCCAATGCAGTTAAACCACTTTACCTTCCTGGGGAAGAGATGGATATATTAATTGTAAGAGAAGGAAAGGAACACAATCAAGGACTTGCTTATCTCGATGATGGCACAATGATCGTTGTTGAAAATGGAAAAGACCTAATCGGGGAAAAAGTCAATGTAGTTGTTACATCGGCTCTTCAAACTTCTGCAGGTAAAATGATTTTTGCAAAATTAAAAAATTAAATTTTAGAAGCTCTGTCTTAGGACAGAGTTTTTTATATTTATTTGATTAAATATAATATCAAAGTGGTATCAATATAACCTAAATAATAGCAAACAAAATTATTATAAGTGTTGCCACAAATTTATTTATTTGACGGACATTTTTTATTTGTATTATTATTTGTTAATAGATAGGGGGAAGGAAAATGAAACTATTTTTACCCGGTCCTGTGTCCGTGCGTGAGGAAGTTTTAAAACAATTTGAAAAACCAGTCATAGGACATAGAACTAAGGAAGCATCAGAAATTCAAAAATCAATTACAATAAATATGCAAAAAGTATTTGGAACAAAAGAAGAAATTCTTCTTTCGACATCATCTGGTACTGGACTTATGGAGGGTGCCATTAGATCTTGCACAAAGAATAGGGCTTTAATTTGTTCAATAGGTACTTTTGGAGATCTTTGGCAAAGGCTTGGACTTGAAAATGGAATCGAAACAGATATTTTAAGGTCAGATCCTGGAGAAGCTACTGACCCAAATAAGTTAGAAGAAGCTTTAAAGAAAAAGGAATATGATTTTGTGGGAATAACTCACAACGAAACATCTTCTGGAATTTTAAATAATTTATCTGAATTAGAAGGAGTTATAAAAAAATATCCTAATATAGTTTGGGCTATTGATACAGTTAGTTCTGCTGGTGGCACTCCCATAGATCAAGACAAATATGGAATTGATATTGCAATTACATCATCACAAAAATGTCTTGGACTTGTGCCAGGTCTTAGCTTTGCTTCTTTTTCACAAAAAGCTGTTGAAAAGGCAAAGACAGTTGAAAATAGGGGTCACTATTTAGATTTGTTACTTTTATACAATTTTATAAAAGAACACAACTATCAATACCCTTCAACTCCAGCAATTTCAAATATGGTATCAGCTGCCTACCAACTTGATTATATTATTAATGAAGAAGGTCTTGATAATAGATTTAAAAGACATAAAGAAATGTCAGACTATTTTAAAGCTTGGGCTAATGAAAATTTTGAAGTTTTTGGAAATGAAAATTATTTGTCACCAACAATTACTTGTGTAAAAAATACAAGAGGACTAGATTTTGATGAATTAAGTAAAAATTTTGTCGAAAAGGGATTTTTAATCTCAAATGGTTATGGAGAACTTGCTGGTAAAACTTTTAGAGTTGGTCATATGGGTGACACAAGTATGGAAGACATGAAAGAATTTACAAAAACTTTTGAAGAAATTTTAAGAAAATAAGATGAGAAATATCCTGGATTACAGGATATTTTTTTATGCCCTATATAATTAAGTTTTTGTTACAAATTGCGAATTGCTTTGAGAAAAAAATTATTATGATTTATACTTTTTAATAAGTGAGGTTGATGAAATGAAAAAGAAAAAATAAGTCTTGCCTTGATTATATTTTTTATTTTTATAACTTCTAATGTATTTGCGGAAAATAAATTATTATTTTCAGAACCCATTGCTCCAGGAGTTGTGAGGTACAAGTACGAAGTTAAAAGAAATAAAAAAAATGCACAGGCAAATGTTGTTAAAGTTGATTTAAATAACCCCCACATAAAAATAAATACAGTTGCTGGTGGAGGTACTTATACAAATAAGGCAACAGTTTCACAAATGGCAGATAGAACAAATGCAGTTGCTCTAGTAAATGGTGATTTTTTTACAATGCAGCTACAAGGGGTTCCACTAGGTGCATCAATTATTGATGGAGATATGAAATCATCCCCAGCAGTTTTAACTGACATTTGGTCTTTTGGAATCGATAATAATAACACTGCTTTTATTGATATGACAAAGTTTGTTGGTAAAGTGACTGCTCCAAATGGAAAGTCTTATCCAATTGATGGTTTGAATAAAACTTTCTATTGGTATCAACCATCAAAAGAATATTCTCATGAGTCAAAAATTCAAATGTATGATTCTTTTTGGACTTCTAAGTCTAGAGGAGATAAAACTGCAGGAGAAGTCTTACTTTCTGAAAATAATGTTGTAGAAGAAATTGTCTACAGAAAAAACATTGATAAGGCAATTCCAAAGGGTAAAAAAATTCTTCAAGTCAGTGGTGGCTCAGAAAGATTTATGCGTGACAATGTAAAAGTTGGCGACAAGTTAAATATAACAACTAATATTGAACCAAATAGAAATTGGAAGATGATGATTGGTGGACATGCTCTTCTAGTAGAAAATGGAGCTAAGAAAAATTACACTAAAGATATTTCTTCAATTGGTGGAGTTAGAGCAAGAACTGCTGTGGGAATAAGTCAAGACGGAAAAACTGTCTACATTGTAACATCTGAAGGAAGAACTAATAGATCAGCAGGTCTTACAATAAATGAACTTTCACAATTTATGTTTGATTTAGGTTCTTATAAAGCTATGAATCTTGATGGTGGTGGATCTACTGCCATGGCAATAAGAAATCTTGGTGATATAAAAAGAACTAGAGCAACAAATCCTGAAAGGAATGCAGGCGAAAGACGAGTAGTAAATGGTCTGGGAGTTTTTAATACTACAAAAAACACTGGTATAATTGTTGACGGCAAATTTGAAAGTGAATTAAACACAGTTGTCGGAGAACAAATAACATTAAAATTAAAATCAGCTTGGGATGAATTTTTAAATCCAATTGATATTAAAAATAGAACATATACTTTAACAGATCTTTCTAATGGGTCTAATATTTTAAATGGACAAACATATCTTTCACTAAAATCTGGAAAGTTTAATATTAACCTAAAGACAGATAAGGGCGAAAGTTTTACAAAAGAAATAAATGTGGCAGATCCTTCTAACTATAAGAATTTCAAAATATCTACAAATAATAAATTTATAAAAAAAGGAATGGACTTAAAAGTTGAAGCAAATGGGGAATATAATGGCAGAAAAATTAAAATTTCTCCAAGAGCTATTAACTATTCCTTTGAAGATTTAAATGCTAGTGTGGATCCCAATACTTTTAATATTAAAGTAAATGATTATGGAAAAAGTCCAAAAATTGTTGCAAAAATTGGAGATAAAACTTCAACTTTGTCACTTTATGATGAAAATACAAAACTCATAAAGATGAAAATAAATGATTTGAATTACACGATCAATGGACAAGCTAAAAAGATGGATGCAAAACCATTTATTAGTAATTCTAGAACTCTTGTGCCATTAAGATTTATTGTGGAAGCCATAGGTGGAGATGTAGCTTGGGACGGGGATAATAGAATTGTAACCGTAAATAGTTTTGGAAAGACTATTGTTCTTCCTATTGATTCTAAAAAAATAAATGTTGATGGAAAAGATGTAGCTATAGACCAAGCTGCTATCATTAAGGGCGATAGGACTTATGTTCCAATTAGATTTATTGCTGAAAACTTAAATATGAATGTAAATTATATAAATGAAAGTAGGGAAATAGAAATTTCTTATTTTGAAAATAAAGAAAATAAGGAAGAAAAAAATCTAAATGTAAATTCAGAAAATAATTTACAAGAAAATAATGTTGAAAATGCAAAATCTAATAAGCTTACAAATCAAAATAACAATGAAAACAAAAATAACGTTGAAGAGAATAAAAATTCTAACAATAATAAGTCAGAAACAATAAATTCAAATCAAATAAATCAAAATCAAGAAAAACAAAATAATGAAGTTAACAATAAAAATTGATTTGTAAAGTAAAAGACCTCCTAAGTGAGGTCTTTTTTAATGATTAAAAAAGGAACCCCTAAGAGTTCCAATTGTATTTGAATTATTAAATTAAAAATTATTTTACATCTTCATTTAGAAGCATTTCACCAATTTTATAAACATCTCCTGCACCCATAGTAACAAGAATATCGTCTTTTCCAATATTTTCTTTGACAAATTTTACTATATCTTCGAAACCTGAAATGTAAAAAGCATTGTCTCTGTGTTCAGCTATGGCATTTCTAAGAGTTTTTGAACGAATATCTCCATAGTCTTTTTCACGAGCTGCATAAATATCAGTAATTATAATTACATCAGATTCGTCAAAAGAATTTGCAAAAGCATCTAAAAGAAGTTTAGTTCTCGTAAAAGTATGAGGTTGAAAAACTGTGTAAAGTTTTCCCTTGCAGGCTTTTTTAATAGCGTGAATAGAAGATTTTATTTCAGTAGGGTGATGAGCATAATCATCCATAACTTTTGCTCCCTTATAAAATCCCTTTTCTTCAAGCCTTCTTTCAACTCCCTTGTAGCATTTTAATCCCTTAATGGAGTCCTCAATAGAAATACCATTTACATAAGAAGCTGCAATTGCTGCAAGAGAATTTAGAATATTGTGTTTACCAAGGACAGATAGTTCAACATGAGCAACTTTTTCTCCCTTTAAATAAAGATCATAAGTGGGAAAACCGTTCATACTAAATTCAATATTCTTTGCCATAATATCTGCGTGATTTTTTATTCCAAAACTAAAGATATTGCAATTTTCAATAGGTAAAAGAGTTTTTACATTGTCATCATCTACATTTAAGATAACATAGTCGCTTTCGTCAAGATTATCTATATATGATTTAAAAGTTCTTATTATGTGATCAATATTGTCAAAATAATCTAAATGGTCTTCATCAATATTTAAAATAATTTCAGTTGTAGGGAAATATTTTAAAATATTTGCCTTATATTCACAAGCTTCTGTCAAGAATAATTTATTATCGCCAATCCTTATATTGCCGTCAATATCTTTTAATTGTCCACCAAGCATAATAGTTGGGTTAATATCTAAGTCCTTTATAATTTCTGTAAGCATTGATGTTGTTGATGTCTTTCCGTGAGTACCTGAAACAGCAATGGATTTTTTATAATTTTTCATCACTGCACCAAGAAAAGTAGCTCTATCAACTAAGTCAATTTTTTGCTTTACTGCTTCTACATATTCTTCGTTGTCAAAGGAAATTGCATCAGTAAAAATAACAAGGTCCATTCCATCTATGTGTTCTTTTTTGTGTTCATAGTAGATTTTTGCACCATTTTTTTCTAGTTTTTCTGTATTAATAGAAGGACTTCTGTCGCTACCAAAAACATTATAGCCCTTTGAAAGCATTAACTCAGCTAGGGCAGACATACTGATGCCGCCAATTCCTATAAAAAATATATTTTTATAATTACTTTTATCTATATTAATTTCAAACAATTTACTTCCTCCAATTCTTTTTAATTATAACATATTTTCTAAGTTGAGAAAATTTTTTAGGATCATAATTAAGTAAATTCAGATAAAATATTTAATTAATATATTTAATATATAGTTTAGTTATGTTATAATATGGTAAAGAAAGAGAGGATGATACTTCTATGAACATAACTGATGTAAGACTTCGTAAATTACCAACTGAGGGAAAACTTAAAGCAATAGTATCTGTAACTTTTGATAATGAATTTGTTCTTCATGATATAAAAATAATAGAAGGAAAGGAATCATTATTTTTAGCAATGCCTAGCAGAAGACTTCCAAATGGTGAATACAGAGATATTGCTCATCCTATTAGCGCAGAAGCAAGAAAACAAATTGAAGATGTAGTTTTTAAAGAATATTATTCAGTAAAAGAAAAATTAGACCAAGAAGCAGAAGAAAATGAAGAAATAATAGAAGTTGAAGCAGAAGAAATAACTGAATTATAAAATTAAAATTCTAAGAGGGCGTTAGGCTCTCTTTTTTTATGAATTTTTATAATAAAAAAGGCTATGAAAATCATAGCCAGTTTAGTCCATCTCGTTAGAGTAGACTAATTTTTTATCTTTAAAATAATATTTTGGAAGTCTGCCATGGAAGTGAGTGATAAAAGATGTTTCGCAGTCTGAAGAGTAGGAACAAATATCACGAATTTTTATTTCCTCATCAGCTTGTTTTCCAATTAAAACAACTTCATCTCCAACTTCACAATCGACACCTGTGGCGTCAACCATCATTTGGTCCATGCAAATTAGACCAATTTGTTTGCATCTTTTGACCATTAATTAAAACTTCTATTTTTTCTGATAGAATTCTTGGAAAGGCATCTGCATAACCAAGGGGAAGAGTCACTACTTTTGTATCTTTCTCACACTTATGATATCTTTCGTAACCTACTGTCTCTCCTTTTTTAACTTCTCTTATTGATGCAATTTGTGCTTTTATTGAAACAATTTCTTCTAAAGAATACTCTTCTGGAAAATGGTTGTCACTATCTGTGTAGCCATACTGAATTATACCTGGTCTTACCATGTCCAGATTATATTCAGGATGAAATAAGACAGAAAGTGAATTTGCAATATGTCTATATTTAAAATTGCAATCAAGATCCTTCAATTCATCTATAAAAGAAGTAAAGACTTCAAACTGTCTTTTTGTAAATTCTGGATCGGATTCACAAGCAGCAAAGTGAGAAAAAATTCCTTCTACATAAATATTTTTTAAGATTAGAAATTTCTTTTATTTGCTTTTTTGATTCTTCAGAGGTCGTGAAACCAATTCTTGACATACCAGAATCAATGGCAATATGTATTACAGCTTTTTCGCTCAATTCTTTCGCTTTTTCGTTTAAAACTTTTGAATCATCTAGAGAATAAATTGTAAGAATTATATGATTTTTAATTGCATCTTCAAATAAATTTTCTGGAGTGTAACCTAAGACTAAAATTTTAATTTCTGGGAATTCTTTTCTTAGAATTAAGGCTTCACTTAAAGTTGCTACTGCAAAATATTTTATGCCTAAATCAACAGAAATTTTAGATAGGGGTATGGCACCAAGTCTATAAGAGTCGCTTTTAACAACACTCATGAGTTCTGTATTTTCTCCTATCATTTTTGTTATTTCTTTCATATTGTTTTCAAATTTATCAAGATCTATTTCTATCCAAGCAGGTCTTGTCAAAAAATCTTTCATCTTATCTTCCTTTCAGTTAAGTAAGAATATTATTTAAAATTGCTTTTCTAATTATATCACAGGAAATAAATATAGAGTACTATTTGATAAAATAAAAAACTGCCCAAAGGCAGTTTAAAATTAATATTCTTTTTCTACAAGTAAAATATTTAAAATAACAGCTACAATAGTTCCACCAGAAATACCTGATGAAAATAAGGCAGCAAGTACACTTGGAAGTTTAGAAACTATATCTGGTCGCATAGTTATTCCAATACCAACACCAATCCCACCAGCAATTATCATTAGGTTCTTTGATGAAAACTTTGCCCTAGAAAGAGCTTGCATACCTGAACCTAAAATTGTTCCGAACATTAAAATCCCAGCTCCACCAAGTATTGGAGTAGGCATAATGGAAACAAGAGTTGCAAACTTGGGACAAAGGCTCATTATTATTAAGATAAAAGATGAATAAATTGCAACTTTTTTTGATGCACATTTTGTAAGTGGAATTAGTCCAACATTTTGACTAAAAGTTTGGGCTGCACCTGAACCAAAAATTGGAGAAAGCATTGAACCAATTGCATCAGCTCTTACACCAGAGGCAATATCGCCATCACTTAAATCAACTTCACAAACTTCTCCCAGTGTTTTCATAACTCCAACAGTTTCTATAATAGTAACTAAATAGCCTGCTATAAAAGGAATTACAAATTTAAAATCAAATCTAATTCCAAAAGGAAAAATTTCTGGAATCTTAATCCAAGGAGCAGCAGCAACTTGTGAAAAATCAACAAGATGTAAAGGGATACAGATTATATAGGATATAATCATGGCAATAAAAACGGAAGCAGTTGTTGCAAATCCTCTAGCATAATGATTTATAAAAATTATAAGTAGGAAAGTAAAGACGGCAATGCCAATATAGAGTGGATCTCCATAATTTTCTGCACCATAACCACCGCCAACCCAGTCAAAGGCAACTGGCATCATAGTAATACCTATTAAGCTTATGACAGTTCCTGTAACAACTTCTGGGAAAAATTTAAGTAGTGGCTTAATAAAAAAGCTTAAAATTAATTCTAAAAGTGCACCTAATATTGTTGCTCCAAAGTAAGCAGCAAGACCTCCACCCATAGTGTTAATAACTGCATTGGCTGGTGGAACAAATCCAAAATCTGTTCCCATTATAGTTGGTAGACCAATCCCAACTTTAGCATTTCCTTTAAAAATTCCTCTTGTTTGGATAAAAGAACATATACCAGAAGCAAGAAGAGCAGCAGATATAAGTACAGAAGTTTCGGCTACATTTGTGCCTGCAATTGCAGCAATACTAAGTGGCACTGCAATAATTCCACTAAAAGCAGTTAGAATATTTTGAAAACCAAGAAGAGATGATTTCAAAAATCCAGGCTTGTCGTCGACTTCGTATTCAAGTTTCTTTCTTTTGTATTCCTTCACAATAAACTCCTTTTTTAATATAATTATAACAAAATGATTTTAGCACATAAGCATTTGTCATACAATAAAAGAAAGGAGCAAAAAATGTATTTATTTGTAGCCCTAGGTGGGGCCTTGGGTTCTGGTCTCAGATATTTTTTAAGTAACAAGATAAATAGTGGTGGAGATTTTCCCCTTGCCACACTTATAATTAATGTAGTGGGAGCTTTTTTAATAGCTTTAATTGCCTTTTACGCTGAGAAAAATAAATTGGATCCTAGACTTGTCTTATTTTTAAAGGTTGGATTCTGCGGAGGCTTTACAACTTTTTCAACTTTTGCCTTTGAAATATTTAATTTAGAAAAGAATGGGAATTTAACACTTTCAATTTTTTACGCCTTAATTAGCATAATTTTATCGCTTATAGCAATTTACTTTGCAAGGTTTTTAATACTAGAAAAATTTTAAAATTATAATTTAAGAAATTTGTAAGAATTAAGAGGAATTTTTGTAATTATTATTTGTTAATATAATTACAGAAGGAGGGATGTAATGGATAAATACAGTATTTTAATTGCCGAAGATGACAAGGAAATCGCAAGGTCCATTGGAATTTATCTTAAAAATGAAAATTTTGATATTTTTTATGCAGAAGATGGACTTGAAGCTCTGGAAATTTTTAAAAATGAAAAAATTGATTTAATAATTATGGATCTAATGATGCCAAAACTTTCTGGAGAAGAAGCAATAATAAAATTAAGAGAAATTTCCTTTGTCCCAATAATTATCCTATCTGCAAAATCAGAGGACACAGACAAAATTTTTGGACTCAATATTGGTGCTGATGATTATGTTCAAAAGCCCTTCAATCCAATGGAACTCATTGCTCGAGTGAAAAGCAACTTGAGAAGATTTTATGCCTATGATTTAAAAAATGACAGGAATTTTATTGAAATAGGCAGCATCAAGTTAGATTTATCAGAAAAAATTGTATATGTCGAAGATGAGCCAGTTAGCCTTACTTCCATAGAATTTAAAATTTTGGAACTCTTGATGAAGAATCCCAACAGGGTTTTTTCCATTGAAGAAATTTATGAAAGTGTCTGGAATGAACCAGCCATGGAGGCGAAGACTGTGACAGTTCACATTAGACGAATTAGAGAGAAAATCGAAGTAAATCCAAAGAAGCCAATGTACTTAAAGGTGCAATGGGGACTTGGATATAAGTTTGAAGATTTGAGGCGAAAATAATGAAAAAAAATTCTTACAAATTATCCTATTATGCTTTAATAGTTTTAGCAATTTCAATTATTTCCATGTTGGCAGGATCATTTTTATACACAAAGAATCCTAATTCTGATTTTAGAAAACGTATGACAGAGCAAAGAATTTATGACACCTTAGCTCAGTCAGTTAACGACAATTATTATAGTGGTTATGCTTCTTTTAATTATGCTATAAAGTCTTACAAATTAAAATTTTTTGACCAAAATGGAAATCCAGTTACAGATTTAGGAATGATCGATGCTCAAAAGAAGAAGGATGAATTAAAAGAAAAGGGTCTTAATCCAAAAGATTATTTAGAAGAGTGGATGATAGAGCAACCAGAAATAAAATCTGAATACAAAACTTTTTACTTAACTAATGAGTATGAAAAAAATGAATTTGATCCACTAGATATTGAATTGAGAAATAATGATTTCTTAATCACGGGTTCAGTCCAAGACAATAGAATTATTATAGACAGAGTTCAAAAGACTCAAAGACTTGTGGATAGTGATTATAGTTTTATTGATAAATCTTTTAAGTCTAAAATGAATGACTATTTTAATGAAATAAATAGCAAAAACGATGTCAAAAATTTAAAGTTTGCTTATTACGCATCATTAGAGGATGAAGTCTTTAAAGATATTGAAAGAGATGTCTTTAGAGATCAAGTTATAGTACAAATTGGAGTTAGCGTATTAATAGCTGCAATACTATCTCTTCTTCTTGGATTATTTATGAATATGGAAAAAGTTGACGACAGCGAAAGCTTGAGAAAAGTTTTTAAGTTTCCAATAGAAATTGTCTTAATTTTATTTGTAATATTTGTAGCTTCCAGTGCAGGAATATCAAGTATAAATGAAATTTATAGAAACTTATATATTTTCTATTTATTGTACTTGACAGGCCTTGTAATTGTTTCACTAACAGTAAATTATTTTATAATTCTTTTAAAGAGTATATTTAACAAGAATACAGAAAATTATCTTGTCAAAAATTCACTCATTTATAGAATTTTTACTGGAGCAATTTCAGAATTTTCAAATATAAATGAAGAAAATAAAAATATTAACAATGCAAAAATTAAATTCACTATAGTATATTTTGGAATTTGTTTTGTGCTTTTTATAGCATTTCTTTTCTTTGCATCACTATTTTCCTCTACTCTTGAAGGTATAATTTTCCCAATGATATTATTTGGAATTTTCATTTATATAATCATCCTTAAAAATATAAATGAAGTTGCAAGAATTTCCAGAGAGTCCAGTGAAATTGTTAAGGGAAATTATAAAAAGAACATTGAAAAAAAGGGTGGACTTTATGATGGCATAGTCGACAACTTTAACAATATTGGAGAGAATTTAGACCTTGCCATTGAAGATGCAGTAAAGTCTGAAAGATTAAAGACAGAACTCATTACAAATGTAAGCCACGACTTAAAGACTCCACTGACATCTATAATTAATTATTCAGACCTCTTATCTAAGGATAATAATTCTGAAGAACAAGTAAAGGAATATTCAAAAATAATAAATGAAAAGTCTAACAAGTTAAAAGTATTAATAGAAGATTTATTTGAAGTTTCAAAGGCAACATCTAACAACATTGAACTTGACAGGCAAGAGCTTGATTTTAATTCTCTTGTTCAACAGTCAATAGGCGAGTGGGAAGATAAAATTTCAGAAAACAATATTGAGATAATCTCAAATCTTCCTGAAGAAAAAGTTATGCTTAAGATTGACGGACAAAAATTCTCAAGAGTTTTAGACAACTTATTCTCAAATATTTCTAAGTACGCCTTAGAGAACTCGAGAGTATATGTTGACCTAAGAGATGACGGCAGAGTTAAGCTTACAATAAAAAATATTTCTAAGTATCCACTTAATATTTCTGCGGAGGAACTCATGGAAAGATTTACTCGTGGAGAAAAATCAAGGACAACATCAGGATCAGGTCTAGGACTATCAATAGCTTCATCCTTTGTGAGAGCACACGGTGCAAGCTTTGACATTGACATCGACGGAGACTTATTTAAAGTAAAAATAGAATTTTAAAATATAATTTAATAAAGACAAGAAAGTTCGGTTGAAAATTATTTCACCGGACTTTTTTCTTTTATTAAGACTTGACAAGGGTAAATTAATAACGTATACTCAAGATGAAAATATAAATGTCGACAAAAATAAAGTTATTTAGAGGTGATAAAAATGGAACTATCAAATGGAGAGCTAATGGTAATGGAAGTTTTATGGGAAGGTGAATGTCTAGATGAAAATGGAGAAATACAAGCCCTAGAATTATCCAAAGTATTAAAGGAAAAACATGACTTAGGCAAGACATCTTGCTACACATTTTTTGGCAGGCTCTTAGAAAAGGGAGCAATAACAAGAAGGTATCCTAAATACACAATAAAGCCAATTGTTACAAGAGAAGAGGCCTTGCAAAAACAAAGGGAAGAAGCCATAGACAAATTATTTCAAGGTTCTTTTATAAGTTTTTGTAGGACATTTTTAAAGGATAAAAAAATAAGTAAAGAAGAAGTTCAAGAGATGAAAAATCTTCTTAAAGATTTTGAAAATTTAGAAAAATGAGAATAGGTTTAGTAAGTTCAGCATTTCTATATAAAAGTTTAAAGTCTATTTTAATAATAATTATAATTTTTATTTTTAGAAAGAGATTAAATTTAAAAAGCATTAAAGGTGCAAATATTATATTATGGACTCTTCTTTTAATATATTTAATATTTCCAAAAGATATACTATTTAGTTTAAAAACTTATGGTAGCTCAAAATTTATAAAGACAATTTTCGCACCATCAATTTTGATAAATCAAGCAGTAATAAATATTACATATAAATTTCCATCGCTATCATGGATTAATAGGATAGTTGGTACAAGTTTACTTGTTATTTATACACTATATCAATTTATAAAATTTAAAAGAGTTATAAGTAATTCTTTTGAATTAAAAGATAGAACTCACTTAAATAATTTTCTAAAAAAATTCAATATAGGAAGAGAAGTAAAAGTTTATATAAATGATGAATTAGACACGCCTATAACTTATGGGATATTTAGACCCAAAATAATTTTACAAAAAAGTATTTTAAAGGATTGGGATCTATTAGAACATGTATTAATTCATGAGTTAGTTCATATAGAAAGATTTCACATTTTACTAAGTCACTTAAAAAATTTAATAATATGTCTTTATTGGTACAATCCCTTATTAATACTGAGCTTAAAATATTTTGAAGAAAATATAGAGATAAACTGCGACAAAATAGTTATAGAGAAAATAGGAGATAGCTTAGAAAATAGGAAAAATTATTGCCAGTCAATGTTTAAATTAATAGAAAGACAAAGGGAAAATGATAAATTTGTCTTAAATTTAAGCCTAACTAAGGAAAGGATGTTGACTATGAAGAATTGGAAAAAAACGCTGTCAGGAACCTTTACTTTAATATTTTTATTATTCTTGTACATACCAGTGTTTACTAATGCCATAGAGGTAGACGAAAATGAAGTTATATCAGATACAGAGGGAATAAAGGAAGTTTATGTAAATGTGGACAATAGAGTGGAAGAAATAAGAGATGAGGAGTATGAAAATTTAGATTTAGATGAAATTCCAATTAATGGTTTAAGATCAGCAAATATAGATGAAAAAATCACAATTGAAGGATTAGATCATGAGACCTATACATTTAACATGAATTCAATTTTTGGAAAACACCATAATGGGTTTACTGTGAGAATGAGTGATATGTATTGTAGAGGCGGAGTCGATTATACAGTTATCATACAAGAAAATGGAAGATTACTATATGAATCAAGATTTAATAAAAGTACAAATTTAAAAATAAAAGCCAATAGTGTAAGTAGGTATAAAGTTATTATAATTAATCAGTCTGTAAATCCTGTAACTTATAAAATAAATATAAGTTTATGGCGAGAGGAGTAAAAAACTTATAAATAATAAAAAACAAAGTAATAATTATATTTTAAAGTTAATAGGTAAGAAAGTATAAACTTACTTATTAATCATTGAAAGGAGATACAAGTTGAGGGCAAAACAACTTTTAATATACATTATAAGTATAATAATATACTTAATTTTAGTTTATTTATTAAATAAGCGTACTAATAAAAAAAGAACTATGTATGGAATTTCATTACTAAGTTTAATATTATTTGTTAGTCTTAAATTTTTTGGCAGGAAATATAATATTTACTTTTTAGGTTCTGATAAATTTATAAACTCTTACTTAAATTTAATGTGTATTATAATGAACATTCCTATATTATATGGAGGGTATAAAACTATAAATTTTTATGTTAATAAGAAAATTACTAAGGAAAATCAAGCTTTAATAATTAAAAGTATTTTAATAATAGTACTACTACTTTTAGTATATATTATTTATACATGGTGGGAAATTGTATATTGCTTCTTATTTTAAAAATATTATGAGAGAAAGCAGTCAATTTATTATAACAACAAATGCTAGAAATTTATAAAAGGAGGTAAATTTTGAAGAAAGGTTTA
>NZ_HE978593.1:302812-317111 GCF_000312025.1 Peptoniphilus timonensis JC401
ATGTTTGTCATTTTTTACAGGATTCTTTCTAAATAAAACTATTGCAAAAGAGAATCAGGGTTTGACAAAAACTCAAATGGAAAAATTAATAAATAGGAAAATTTCCAATGATGAGTGGAGAAAAATGACTCAAGATGGTGAAGTAGAAATGATTGGTGGATCTGATGGACCTACACAAATTTATACTGAATCAGATAAGTAAGACAACTTAAATTACAAAAAAGTTCGGTTGAAAATTATTTCACCGGACTTTTTAACACTTTACAATCAGAAAATATTTTTATATACTAAAACTGAAAATTTTTATGAGCTATTATTAAAAATTAGGTATTAAGCAAATTTGATTTTACATATTTAATGACGTAAGGGAATCATGAAGAGATTATACAATTTTTAGTAATTCTGCATTTTTAAGCGAAGAGGTAAAAAGTAATGGAATTTGTTATTTTTATTTGCTTTATGATTTTACTTTTATATTACAGAGCAAAGAAGAGAAGTAAAAAATTTAATCAAGAAAAAATTTACAACAATCTAAATCCGCTTTATTTGGTTTTTTCATTGTCATTCTTTTTAATATGGATTTACTTTGCTATGAAATTTATGGGCTGTCTATTTGATGTTTTAAGGGATGGCTATAAAATAAGTTTTTTAAATTTTTATTTCCACAAATTAGAGCTATAGTTCTAAAATTTGCAGAAAATAATAATGAAAATATTCCTCATGAATTATTGCAACTACTTATGTCATATGAAAGTTTTTTGAAAAGTTGTCTTTTATTAATAATTACTTTTGTTTTCCTTGATTTAATGATAAACAGAATTGTAATAAAGGATGATGAAATTATTTTTAACAATAGAGTTTATCAAATAAATGATATTGTGGATTTAAAAAATAAAACTATTTTTACTAATCAATATGCTCAATTAAAATTTCAAAAAGATGATATTTATTTGCCAATTAAGGGCAATGAAAAATTTATTAATTTAATTGATGAAAAAATTTAGTAAATAAAAAAATTATAAAGACAAGAAAGTTCGGGAGACCGGACTTTTTTCTTTGCCCTAATTTCCTCTTGTGATAATATATGACTTAGGATGTGATATTGTGATTTTAAATAAAATTAGAAATATAATGAAAGAAAATAAAATAGATTTTTATCTTGTGCCATCAAAGGATCCTCACGGGTCAGAATATCTTCCAGACTATTATAAGGAAAGGGAATTTGTAACTGGCTTTACTGGTTCACAGGGGACTGCTGTTATAACAAATCAAGATGCTTATCTCTGGACAGACGGCAGGTATTTTATCCAAGCTGAAAAAGAAATTAAGGATTTTGGCTTTGAACTCAAAAAACAAGGACAAGCTGGAGTTTTAAATTATGATGAATGGATAGCTGAAAATATAGAAGATGGAATGACTCTCGGTCTTAATGCGGAATATTTTTCTCACCAAGAATTTAAATCTATTTCAAAAAAATTAGAAAATAAAAATATTAAAATTATTGATATAGATTTGATAAAAGACCTTTGGAAAGATAGGTATGACTATCCATCTGATGATGCTTTCTTGTTAGATATAAAATATGCAGGGAAATCAGCTAAAGAAAAAATTATTGAAATTAGAGAAATTCTAAAAAAGAAAAATGCTAATATGACTGTTCTTTCATCTCTTGTGGATATTGCATGGACCTTAAATATTCGTGGCATGGACATAAAGGACACACCAGTTTTGATTTCTTTTATGATAATTGAAAGCGACAAGGTAATTTTATTTACAGATAGGGAAAAGACAAAAAAGATTGAAAAAGGACTTCTAAAGATTGTTGAATTAAAAGATTATAAAGAATTTTATTCTTATTTAAAAACTTATAAAGATGAAAAAATATATCTTGATTCTTCATCAATAAATGAAAGAATTTATAGGGGACTTTGTGAAAATAATAATATTATTTTTGGAAGAAATATCTCAGAAGATCTAAAGACAATAAAAAATGAAGTTGAGATAAAAAATCTTGAAGAAACTTATGTGAGGGACGGAGCAATTTTATTTAAGTTTATCTGCTGGTTAAAGGAAAATGCTAAAAATAAAATTGGAGAATACGAAGCTGCCATGAAACTTGATAGTATGCGTGCAGAAGATCCTCTTTATATTTCAAATTCCTTTGATACGATTTCTGCCTATGGTAAAAACGCAGCCATGATGCATTATCACGCAAGAGAGGATAATCAAAGCATAATTGAGCCAAAAGGATTTTACTTAGTGGATTCTGGCGGACAATATTATTCTGGAACAACTGATATAACTAGAACCATTGCCATGGGAGAACTAACAGAGGAAGAAATTCGAGATTATACTTTAACTTTAAAGAGTCACATTGATTTAATGGACGCTGTATTTTTAAAGGGAACTTATGATTTGGCTCTTGATGGCATTGCAAGATATGCCTTGTGGCAAGAAAGACTAGATTATAAATGTGGAACAGGACATGGAATTGGTTTTGTCTTATCCGTTCACGAAGGTCCGCAAAGAATTTCACCAAGGGATCCTGCAGTTAGGATGGAAGAGGGCATGATTGTTTCCAACGAACCTGGAGTTTATAAGGAAGACAAGCACGGCATAAGACTTGAAAATATTATGAGAGTTGTCTTTGACAGCGAAACAGAAGATTCAATTTTTAATAAATTTAAGACAATTTCTTTTTGTCCCTTTGAAATAGAAGCAATTGATGTAAGATTGCTTACAGATAGACAAAGAGAAGTTTTAAATTCTTATCACAAAGAAGTTTTTGAAAAATTAAGCCCACACTTAGATGGAGATATTTTAAATTATTTGAAAGAAGCGACAAGAGAGGTTTAAATTGTTAGATTTAAGAGAAAGGCTTGATAAGCTTCCTGATAAACCAGGAGTTTATATAATGAAAAATGAATTAGACGAGATAATCTATGTTGGAAAAGCTAAATCTCTTAGGAAAAGAGTAAGACAATATTTTGGATCTTATGGTAAATCTTCCAAAAAAGTCGCCAGCATGGTGTCAAAGATTCATGATTTCGAGTATATAATAGTAGAAAATGAAGTTGAGTCCCTAGTTTTAGAATCGAATTTAATTAAAGACAATCATCCAAAATATAATATTCTCCTTCGTGATGACAAGCAGTACCCTTACATTAAAGTTAAGCTAAATGAGAGATTTCCAAGAGTTATGAAGACAAGAAGGATTGCAAAAGATGGGGCAAAATATTTTGGACCCTATCCTGATGTCTTTGCTGTCAATGGTTCTATAGAGACCTTTGAGAGGGTCTATCCACTTAGAACTTGTAATTTAAATTTAGAAAATGTAGAAGAAAAACCCTATAGACCTTGCTTAAATTATTATATAGGTAAGTGTATGGGTCCCTGCATAGGAAATGTAAAAGATGAAGACTACAATGTAATGGTTGATGAGATTTTGAATTTTTTATCAAGTTCAAATAGTGATTTGCTTGAAAAGCTTAATAAAAAGATGATGGATTATTCGAGAAATCTTGACTATGAAAATGCAGCAGACATTAGGGACAGGATAAAAAATTTGGAATATCTAAAGGAAAGACAACTAATTTCTGATCCAGAAGCTAGTGATGATAAAGATATTATTGCTCTTGCCAAGGGAATTGATGAAGTTCTTATTCAAATTTTCTTTTTCAGAAATGGAAAAATAATTGGTCGTGAGCACTACATGATTAGAGACTATTACAACGAAAGTTATGAAGAAATTTTTTCATCTTTTATAAAACAATTTTATATAGGGGCATCTTATATTCCTAAGGAAATTATTGTGGAAGAAAAACCAATGGATCTTAAGGTTTTGGAAGATTGGCTTTCTGAAAAAAGAGGAAATAAGGTAAGTATTATTGTTCCAATAAAGGGAAATAAAAAAGAGCTTGTCAAAATGGTAAAAAGAAATGCTTTAGATATGATAGAAAAATATGGTGACAAGTTCAAAAAACGTGCCGAGTCAAATATGAAAGCTCTTGAAGACATAAAAGATTTAATTGGACTTGATGATATTCCAAGAAGAATTGAAGCTTATGATATTTCAAATATTTCTGGAGTTGAATCTGTAGGATCAATGGTGGTTTTTGAAAATGGTGATTCAAAAAAAAGCGATTACAGAAAATTTAGGATAAAAAGTGTTCTTGGACCTGATGACTATTCTAGTTTAAAAGAAGTTATTGAGAGAAGATTTAAAAGAGGAGTAGAAGAAAAAGAATCTGATAAGAATACTTCTTTTTCAAATTTTCCTGACTTAATCATGATGGATGGTGGCAAGGGACAAGTCAACGCAGCCAAGGAAATTCTTCATAAATTAAATTTAAATATAGAAATTTGTGGATTAGTAAAGGATGATTTTCACAGAACACGTGGAATAATTTATGACAATGAAGAATATAAAGTAGATTTAAATTCAAGAGCCTACAAGATGATTTATAAAATTCAAGAAGAAGCTCACAGATTTGCCATAAATTATCACAGGTCATTGAGAACTAAAACTATGTTTAAATCGGAACTTGATGATATTAAATTAATTGGCCCTAAGAGAAAGGAAAATCTATTAAAACATTTTAAATCCATAGAGAAGATAAAAAATGCCAGTGTCGAAGAACTCATGGAAGTTGAATCCATGAATGAAGCAAGTGCTAATTCACTTTATGAGCACTTTAGGGGAGGAAAAAATGGGCGTTAAAATAAAATATATTGTGGACGAGCTTAATTTTGAACTTGTCCATGCAGCAAAAAATTACAATGAAATTGAAATAGAAAGCAGTGACATAAATAGACCTGGCTTGCAATTAAATGGATATTATTCAAAATTTGTAAAAGATAGAATACAATTAATTGGCACTCAAGAATGGCATTTTATAAACTCACTAGACGAAAATGAGAGATATGAAAAATTAGAAAAATTATTTATGTATGATATACCTGCAGTGATTTTTTCGAGAAATAGTGAAATTTTTCCAGAGGCAATTAATCTTGCAGAAAAATATAATGTGACAATTCTTAGAAGTCCCGATACTACATCCAAAGTTTTTAGCAAAATAATTTCTCTCGTGGAAGAAGAACTTGCTCCTACTATGAGAATGCATGGAGTTCTTTTAGATATTTCGGGTATTGGAGTTTTAATAACTGGAAGAAGTGGAATTGGAAAAAGTGAAACTGCCCTAGATCTTATTTCTAATGGGGCAAGATTAATTTCAGATGACTCAGTAATTATAAAAAATATAGACAAGAGATTAATAGGAAAATCTCCAGAAATTACAAAGTATTTTATGGAAATTAGGGGAGTTGGCATAATAGATGTCCAAAAAATGTTTGGAGTTGGCTTTGTCATGGAAGAAAAGGAAATTGAAGTTGTAATTAATTTAGAAGACTGGGATGAATCAAAGGAATACGAGAGATTAGGTCTAGACAACAATTACCAAAACATTTTGGGCATTGATGTAGTTAGGTTTGATATTCCAGTTAAACCAGGAAGGCATACAGCACTTATTATTGAAGTGGCAACAAAAAATTACAAACAAAAAGAATTAGGTTACAATCCTGCAGAAGCACTAAACAATAGATTAATGAGGAATAGAAAATAAGATAATAAAAAATAATTTATTATTTAAATTTTGTTTATTTATTTTTATAAATAGTATTTTAGAATTAAAGGAGAAAAAACAAATTCCATATTATGGAAGGTCTTTCACGATTCGCTTGATTCAAATCTTCTTAGGACTTTTATTAACAATATTATTGAAATTTATTAAATTAAGTTCTATAATATAAACAGTATGGTTAGTTAATATTTATATTATTAATAATAATTTAGGAGGCAAATATGTCTAAAACATTTAAAACAATGGATGGTAATGAAGCAGCTGCTCACGTGGCTTATGCCTTTTCAGACGTTGCTTGTATTTACCCAATAACACCTTCTTCACCAATGGCTGAACACATTGATGCTTGGGCTTCTCACGGAAGAAAAAACATCTTCGGTCAAGAAGTTTTGGTTAAGGAATTACAATCAGAAGGAGGAGCTGCTGGAGCTGTTCACGGTTCACTTCAAGCTGGATCATTAACTTCAACATATACAGCATCTCAAGGTTTATTACTTATGTTACCTAACATGTATAAGATAGCAGGAGAATTACTTCCTGGTGTATTCCACGTTGCAGCTAGAGCATTAGCTTCACACGCACTTTCAATTTTTGGAGATCACCAAGACGTAATGGCATCTAGAGCATCTGGATTTGCTATGTTAGCATCAGGTTCAGTTCAAGAATCCATGGATTTAGCTGGTGTTGCTCACTTATCAGCAATTAAAGGAAGAGTACCTTTTGTTCACTTCTTTGACGGATTCAGAACATCACACGAAATTCAAAAAATTGAAGTACTTAACTACGAAGACCTTGAAAAATTAGTAGACAAAGAAGCAGTAAAAGCTTTTAAACAAAGAGCTCTTAACCCTAATGGACCACAAATTAGAGGTACTGCACAAAATCCTGATATATACTTCCAAGAAATTGAAGCTTCAAATAACTACTACACTAATATCATTGATATTACTGAAGAATATATGAAGGAAATTTCTAAATTAACAGGAAGAGAATATCACTTATTCAACTACTACGGTGCAGAAGATGCAACTGACATAATCGTAGCAATGGGTTCTTCAACAGAAACAATTGAAGAAGTTGTTGACTACTTAAATGCCAAGGGAGAAAAAACTGGACTTATTAAAGTTCACCTTTACAGACCTTTCTCAGTTAAACACTTAATGGAAGCTATTCCAGAAACTGTTGAAAGAATTGCAGTTCTTGATAGAACTAAAGAAAAAGGTGCTGCAGGTCAACCTCTATATCTTGACGTTAGAGATGCATTCTATGAATCAGACAAGAAGCCACTTATTGTTGGTGGAATCTATGGTTTAGGTTCAAAAGACACTAACCCAACAGATATCCTTGCTGTATTTAATAATCTTAAAGAAGATCAACCAAAGAACGACTTTACAATTGGTATCCTTGATGATGTAACACATAAATCTCTTGAAATCAAAGAAGAAATCACAACAGAACCTGAAGGAACTATTAGATGTAAGTTCTGGGGATTCGGATCAGATGGTACTGTTGGTGCAAACAAATCTGCAATAAAGATTATTGGTGATAACACTGATATGTATGCACAAGGTTATTTTGATTACGACTCCAAAAAATCTGGTGGGGTTACAATGTCTCACTTAAGATTTGGTAACAACAAGATTACATCAACTTACCTATTGACAGAAACAGATTTTATTTCATGTTCTAAACAATCTTATGTATATTCTTATGACCTTTTGAGAGGACTTAAAAAAGGTGGAAAGTTCCTTCTAAATACAATTTGGAATGAAGAAGAACTTGACGAACACCTACCAGGATATATGAAAAAATATATTGCTGATAATGAAATTGAATTCTACACAATTAATGCAACAAAAATAGCTGCAGAAGTTGGACTTGGTGGAAGAACAAACATGGTAATGCAAGCTGCATTCTTTAAACTTTCCCAAGTACTTCCAATTGATCAAGCTGTAAAACTTCTTAAAGAAGCAATTGTAAAAGATTACGGCGCTAAGGGCGACGATATTGTTAATATGAACTACGCTGCAGTAGATCAAGGTATTGATGCACTTAACAAAGTAGAAGTTAAAGATTCTTGGAAAAACGCTGATACAACTAAGGACTTCAAAATCAAGGGAGCACCTGATTTTATCAACAACATCCTAATTCCGATGAATAGACAAGAAGGTAATGACCTTCCTGTTTCAACTTTCGTAGACATGGTTGATGGTACATTCCCATCTGGAACAAGCCGTTACGAAAAGAGAGGTATTGCTGTAAATGTACCTCACTGGAAGAGTGAAAACTGTATCCAATGTAATCAATGTTCTTTAGTTTGTCCTCACGCAGTAATTAGACCTTTCTTGCCTGATGAAGAAGAAAAGGCTAATGCACCTGAAGGCTTTGAAACAATTAAAGCTAGAGGCAAAGGGCTTGAAGATTACGAATACAGAATGCAAATTTCTCCTCTAGATTGTACTGGATGTGGAAACTGTGCTCAAGTTTGTCCAGCTAAAGAAAAAGCTCTTGTAATGTCACCATTTGAAAATGAAATTGAAGTTCAAGCTGCTAATTGGGAATACGCATCTCAACATATTAAATCTAAAGAAGAAAATATTGAACCTAACAACTTCAAGAACACTCAATTCCAAACACCATATCTTGAATTCTCAGGAGCATGTGCTGGTTGTGGAGAAACTCCATATGTAAAACTAGTTACACAATTATTTGGAGATAGAATGAGTATTGCTAACGCTACAGGTTGTACATCAATCTGGGGTGGATCAGCTCCATCTATGCCATATTGCACAGATGATTGTGGAAATGGACCATCATGGGCAAACTCACTATTCGAAGATAATGCTGAATATGGCTATGGTATGGCTGTTTCTCAAGAACAAACAAGAAATAGAATTAAGAATCTAATGAATGATTTCATAGAACTTAATGTTGATTCTGAAGCAAATGATGCATTTAAAGCTTGGATTGACGGCATGGACGATTACAAAACATCTAAGGCTGCAAGTGCAAATGTATTAAAAGTTCTTGATAAAAAATTCGGAAACGAAGAAGCTGATACAATTATAGATGACCTTCAAGGATTAGAAAGATTCCTAATTAAGAAGAGTCAATGGATAATTGGTGGAGACGGCTGGGCATATGATATCGGATACGGTGGACTTGACCATGTTCTTGCATCAGGTGAAAATATAAACGTACTAGTACTTGATACTGAAGTTTATTCAAATACAGGTGGACAATCTTCTAAGGCAACTCCAACTGCAGCAATTGCACAATTCGCAGCAGCAGGTAAGTTAACTAAGAAGAAAGACCTAGGTCTAATGGCTACAACTTACGGATATGTATATGTTGCACAAATTGCTCTTGGTGCTGATAAAAACCAAGCTTACAAAGCAATTAAAGAAGCAGAAGCTTACAATGGACCATCACTAATTATTGCTTATGCTCCATGTATTAACCATGGTATTAGAGTAGGTATGGGCTTCTCAGTCGAAGAAGAAAAGAAAGCTGTAGAAACAGGTTACTGGCACCTATACAGATTTAACCCAGAACTTAAAGAAGAAGGAAAGAATCCATTCATCTTAGATTCAAAAGAACCTACAAAGCCATTCAGAGACTTCCTTGACGGAGAAGTAAGATATACATCTCTTAAAAAGTTATTCCCTGAAAGAGCGGAAAAACTTTACGAAGTTGCTGAAGAAAATGCAAAAGAAAGATATGAAAGTTATTTAACTCTTGCAGAAGACGAAAAATAATTTTAAATAAATTTTAATTGCTAATTAAACTCGCTTGAGGAAACTTGAGCGAGTTTTTACATATATTTTATTTTAGAATTTTTAACAAGATATTTTATTAAATAAGTTATTTTTTATAGATTAAGAATTGTTTTTTTATCTAGTCAAAACGTTGATTTTTTAAATTTTTAATATAATATTAAATTTATTAATGGAGGTCGAGATGAAATTAATATTTGATATAAATGGTGGCGACAATAAAGAAGAAATCATCAAGGGAGCGGTTGATGCCTCTAATGAATTTGACAAAGAAATTATATTAGTGGGAAGAGAAGATTTTATAAAAAAAAATCTCAGTGACCTAGATTATAATGAAAATAAGATTGAAATAGTAGATGCAAAAGAAAACATAGAAAACAATGAAGAACCTGTTCTTGCTTTGAGAAGGAAAAAAGATGCATCTATTGTAAAGGCTATGACTCTTTTAAAAGAAAAAAAAGCAGATGCTCTTATTTCTGCGGGAAGCACTGGAGCTCTTTTAGGTGGAGGAATCTTTATTGTTGGTAGAATTGAAGGAATAAAAAGAGGAGTTCTTCCAACTTTGATACCAGGGATGAAATCAAATACTTTGATTATAGATTCAGGTGCGAATATGGATACTAGTCCAGATCTTTTACTTGAATTTGCAACTCTTGGTCATGTATTTTTGAGGGAATATTATAAAATAGATAATCCTAAAATAGGACTTTTAAATGTTGGTTCTGAAGAAGGTAAGGGTAATTCTCTTTATAAAGAAGCTTACCAAAAATTAAAAGAATCAGACTTAAATTTTGTTGGAAATATTGAAGCAAGGGATATAATGGATAATGATATGGACCTTCTTGTTTGTGATGGTTTTGATGGAAATATATTATTAAAATCAATTGAAGGTGTTGTTGATTTTGCGACAAAAAACGTATTTTATGGAATAGCTAATACTGATCTTGATGATAAAACAAAAGCTGCTTTTACAGAATTTTTAATGAAAAAATTTAAAAATTTAGATGCAAAAGAAGTTGGAGGCACACTTCTTCTTGGAATAGATGGAAATATTATTAAAGCTCATGGAAATTCTGATAGAAGGGCTATAAAAAATGCTGCAAAATATGCCATAGATATAGTAGAATCTAATATTGTAGATAAAATAAAAGATAAGGTGGAAAAATAATGAAAGATAGAATTTTACAAATTATTGCTGAACAGTTTAATATTGATAAAGACGAACTTAAAGAAGATATGAATTTTCAAGATGATTTAAATGCTGATTCTATTGAACTTGTAGAACTTGTCATGACAATAGAAGAAGAATTTGAGACAGAAGTTTCTGAAGAAGATTTGGAAAGATTAAAGACTATTGGTGATGTAATAGATTATGTAGAAGACTTGGATCAATAAACCCATGACCTTTTCCAATTTAGAAAATCTTGAAAAAAAATTAAATTATAATTTTAAAAACAAAGATCTTTTAGAAAAGGCCCTGACTCACAGTTCTTATGTAAATGAAAATAAGATGAAACAGTATGAATGCAATGAAAGACTTGAATTTCTTGGAGATGCTGTACTTGGACTGGTTATAGGAGAATATTTTTATAAGAGCTTTCCAAAGGATAATGAAGGTTCTCTTAGTAAAATGAGGGCAGAATCTGTAAATGAAAAAGTTTTGTTTTTTATTTCAAAGACCTTAGGGCTTGGAGATTATATAAGCTTTGGCAAGGGTGAAAAGAAAAATGGCGGAAGCAAGAGAGAGTCTACTTCTGCTGATGCTCTGGAAGCCTTGATTGGGTCTATTTATTTAGACTCGGATTTTGATACTGCTAAAAGAATTGTTTTAAATTTATTTGATGATTTTTTAAAAGAAGATGCATATAAACTTTTTAATATAGATTTTAAGACAAAGTTTCAAGAAGAAGTACAGAAGTCTGGGAAAAAATCTGAGTATATTTTAGTGAGAGAAGAAGGTCCAGATAACGACAAGACTTTTTTCACAGAATTGTATTTAGATGATATCTTGGTTGGAAAAGGAAAAGGTAGGACTAAAAAAGAGTCCCAACAAGAAGCTGCAAGGGATGCCTTTGAAAGGAGAGGGAATGTCTAAGAGAAATATTATACCAATTTTCATTCCTCACTATGGCTGTCCTAATGATTGTGTTTTTTGCAATCAAAGAAAAATAACGGGAATGTCTACAGATATTTCAAATAGTGATGTTGAGAAAACTATTTTGGAATATCTTTCTTATTTTAAGAGGAAAGATAATATTGAAGTTGCCTTTTATGGAGGAAGTTTTACTGCTATACCAATAGAAGAGCAAACTGAATTTTTAAAAGTTGCTTACAGTTTTAAGAAAAAAGGGCTTGTACAATATATACGTCTATCAACAAGACCAGATGCAATAGATAAAGACATTTTGGACAATTTAAAAAAATATGATGTTGATATAATTGAATTGGGAGTACAAAGTCTTGATCCTGAAGTTTTGAGATTATCAAATAGAGGTCACGATGCTTTGTGTGTTTATGAATCTGCTAAACTAATTAAAGATTATGGATTAAGTCTTGGACTGCAACAAATGGTTGGACTTCCTGGAGATAATTTAGAAAAATCACTTTATACAGCCAGAGAATTTGTAAAACTCAAGCCATATTGTGTGAGAATTTATCCGACTCTTGTAATAAAAGAAACTGCTTTATATAAGAATTTAAAAAATGGAAATTATAAGGCTCTTGAATTAGAAGAGTCCCTAAAGTATGTTGCAGATATTTTAAATGTTTATTATAAAAACAATATAAATGTAATTAGAGTTGGTCTTCAGCCAACAGAGAATATTAATTTTAATGGAGATGTAGTGGCAGGAGCTTTTCATCCAGCTTATAGACAATTAGTTGAATCTTATTATTTTAAAAATGCACTTATAAATTATTTTAAAGAATCAAATAATTTAGCTGATGAACTTGTTCTTCGTGCCAAGGGAAAAAATATTTCAAATATTAGTGGACAGGCTTCAAAAAATAAGGAAGAATTGATTAAAGAACTTAAAATAAAAAAATTAAGTCTTAGACAAAAAGATTTGTCAGATTTTGAAGTAGAAATCATAGCTAATAGAGATGAAATTATAGATGTTAGGAAGTATTATAGGTGAGTTCATGTTTTTAAAAAATGTTACTATGCAAGGTTTTAAATCCTTTGCTAATAGAACAAAAATTGAATTAGATAAAACCACAACGGCTATAGTTGGTCCAAATGGCAGTGGTAAAAGTAATATAACTGATGCAATCACCTGGGTACTGGGAGAAACATCTGTGAAAAATCTTCGTGGAAGTAAAATGGAAGATGTTATTTTTTCTGGAACTGATTCAAAAAAACCACTGGGAATGGCTGAAGTTACAATAGTTTTTGATAATTCAGATAAGGCTTTGAAACTTCCCTATAATGAAGTGTCAGTTACTAGAAGAATGTACAGATCTCTTGAAAGTGAGTTTTTAATAAACAATAAAAAATGTAGGCTCAAGGATATAAAAGAACTATTCATGGACACTGGAATAGGAAAAGATGGATATTCTGTAATTGGACAAGGAAAAATTGAATCAGTTCTAAGTTCAAAACCTGAAGATAGAAGAAATATTTTTGAGGAAGCTGCGGGGATTTCAAAATACAAGTATAAAAAAGTTCAATCTAACAATAAACTTTTAAAGACAGAAGAAAATTTAATTAGAATTGAAGATATTTTATCTGAAATAGAAGTGCAAGAAAAGAATTTGAGAATTCAAGCACAAAAAGCTGAGGCATACTTAGAAGATTATCAAAAATTAAAAGTATATGACATAAATTTTTCTTTGAAGGATATGAAAAATCGTGAAGAGGAAGTTTTAAGTCAAGAAGAAAAATTAGAAGAATTAAATAAAAATTCTGAAAGTATTTTAGAAAAAAGAAATAATTTGTCAAATTTATTGCAAGAACTTGAAAGTGAGATATCCAATTTAAAAGAAGAAGAAAAGTTATCTGCTGAAAATTTAAACATTAAGAAAGAGGCTTATGATAAATTAAACTTAGCGATAAATTTAGACGAAGAAAAAATAAATTCATTAAAAAAAGATTCTGAGAGGATTACTTTTGAAAATGAAGAACTAAATAAAAATCTAATTAATAGTGAGAATTCTCTAGAAAAAATTGAAGAAGATGAAGATGTTTTAAATTCTAAAAAGGTAGAAATTCTTGAAAAATTAAGATCTAAGGAAGAATTAATAAAAAAATTAGAAGAAGATTTTAGAAATCTTGAAGAAATTGGAAATTTAAATTTTGAAAATAAAAATAAGATAAGAAATGAAATTGAAAATTTAAATTTTAAAAATGAAACTTTAAAAGACATAATTAAAGAAAAAAATAATAGAAAAGATAGTCTAGATAAAAGTATAGAGAGCTTAAAGGAAAATCAGCTTCAATTTTTAGAAATTATTGATAAAGAAACAAGAGAACTAGATCTTTTAAAAGAAAAATTAAAAAAAGAAGATGAAGATTTTGAAAAGACCAAATCAAATCTCTTAAAATTAGAAGAAGAAAACAAAAATCAAGAAAATAAATTGCTTGCTAGAAAAAATGATGCTAATGAAATAAAAGCTAAGTTAAAAATTCTTGAAAATATGGAATCAAACTATGAAGGATATAATAGAACAGTTAAATCTTTTATGAATTTTTCTTCTAGAAATAATATTTTTAAAGATTCTCTTTATGGACCTGTTGCAGAAAAGTTTTATGTAGAAAAAGATTTTGAAAAGGCAATTTCTGTTGCTCTTGGTTCAATGTCGCAAAATATCATTGTTTCTTCGACTAAAGATCTTCAGAAATGCTTAAAATTCTAGAAAAAAATAAGATGGGAAGGGCAACTTTTC
>NZ_HE978593.1:317390-319335 GCF_000312025.1 Peptoniphilus timonensis JC401
AAATAAGATGGGAAGGGCAACTTTTCTTCCTTTAGATAGAGTTTCTGGAAATAAAGTTAATATAAATTCTAAAGAAGATGGATTTATTGGACTTGCCTGTGATTTAATAAAGTTTGATGAAGTTTTCAGGGGGATTTTTTACAATTTACTAGGTAGAGTAATAATCGCAGATAATTTTAAAAATGCCTCTAGAATCTCAAAGAAGCATAGATTAAAAGTTGTAACTTTAAAAGGTGAAGTTTTCAATCCTTCTGGGGCAATAACTGGTGGTTCATTAAATAACTACAACAGCAGTTTTATCTTGAGAAAAAATGAAATTAATGATTTTAATGATAGATTAAATAAGTTAAGTAAAGAAATTTCAGAACTCAATGAAGAAAAATCAAAAATTGAAGAAGAAATTAAGAAACTAAATAATTTTGAAGAGAAATATTTGGAAAAGAGAAATTCCAATACTTTAAAGATAAATGAAATCGAAGGCAATCTTTATAAAAATAAAAATGACAACAATTTAAATAAGGAATATTTAGATAAATATTTGAGAGAAAAGGAAGAACTTGAAGAAAATATAAAATCTGATAAAAAAAGTTTGGAAGAAAACAAATTAGAAGTTGAACAAAAAAAATAAGCTTTTAGAAGAATTAATAACAGAATTTAACAGTGCTGACAAGCTTCAAAGTCTTTCCAGGGAAATAGAAAGTTTCAAATCAGAAAAAATTGAAATTCAATTACTTGAAAGAGAAAACCGAGAAAAAATTCTTTATCTATCCAAAGAAAAGGAAAGAATTCTATCTGAGATAAATACTACTAAAGAAAAGCTTGCGAATAATAAAAACATTTTAGAAGAAGCTGGCTCTAACATTGGCTTAAAGACATCTTCAAATGAAGAAAATAAAAATTCTTTAGAGGATTTAAAAATTTCTATTTCAAATTTAGATAATTCTCTTAGAGATTTTAAAGAAAAGTTAGATAAAAAAATAAAAATATTTTGAAACTAAAGATAGCTTATCCAATTTTAAGGAAGAGTCCTTAATTCTAAGTTCTGAAATGGAAAAGTTAAAAATCAAAATTGATCTTAATAAAAATAAAATATCAAGTGAAGTTGAGAGATTAAAAGAAGATTATGATATTGTAGATTATCATGATTTTATAGATGATGAACTTCACGATTTAAAGGAAAGTACTCTAAGACGCTTAAAGAAAAAACTTAGAGATTATGGAGAGGTAAATATTTCTTCTATTGAGGAATATAAAGTTGTCAAAGAAAGATGTGATTTTTATACATCACAAAGAGATGACTTAATTAATTCTAAAGAAGAAATCAATCTATATTAACTAAACTTGATCATGAAATGAAAAAGTTATTTAATGAAGCAATGGAAGAAATTTCTGCGAACTTTACTGAGATTTTTAAAATTCTATTTAATGGAGGCCGTGCTGAAATTAGCATTGAGGGAGATGTTTTAGAATCTGGAATAGAGATTAAGGCTTCTCCTCCAGGGAAAAGACTGCAATCTCTTTCACTTTTATCAGGTGGAGAGAGGTCTCTCACTGCTGTGGCACTTTTATTTGCCTTATTAAAATATAGACCAGCATCTTTTTGTATTTTAGATGAAATTGATGCTGCACTTGATGATGCCAACATTAAGAGGTATGCTGATTACCTTTTAACCTTAGAGGGAATTCAGTTTATAATAATTACTCACAGAAAACTTACAATGGAGATTGCAAAGACTATGTATGGTGTTACAATGGAAGAGAAGGGAATTAGTAAGTTGTTTTCTGTAAAATTAAAGGATTAGGAGATAGAAATGTTTGAATGGTTAAAAGATAAATTTAAGAAAAAAGATGAAGAAGTCGATAAAAAGAAATTAAAGGAAGAAATTACTTCAGAAGAAAAAAGTGACAAGGAAGAAATCCATGAAAAACTAGAAGAAATTTCAAA
>NZ_HE978593.1:319633-335889 GCF_000312025.1 Peptoniphilus timonensis JC401
AAGGAAGAAATAAAAGAAGAAATTCCTTCAGAAGAAAAAAGTGACAAGGAAGAAATCCATGAAAAACTAGAAGAAATTTCAAAAGAAGAAAATCTTTCAAAGAAAGAAATTGAAAGTTCTGAAGAAAAAGAAGATACAAATGAAGTATTTCAAGACCAAGAAGTCATAAAAGATGCTTTAGAAGATAAAGAAGAAAAGAAAGAAGAAAAAGTTTGCGAAGAACCAAAAAAGGCTTCTTTATTCCAAAGATTAAAAGATGGTTTAGACAAAACAAGAAAAGAAGTTGGCATAAAGATCAATACTGTCCTTGGAGCTTACGTCAAAATTGATGACGAGATGCTAGAAGATTTAGAGGATATTTTAATTTCAGCAGATGTTGGTATGGAAACAACAATGAAATTAATTGATAATTTGCGTGAAACAATTATCAGAGAAAAAATAAACGATCCTCAGAAAGTTAAGCCAATATTAATGGAAGAAGCAAAAAAATTAATGAATCCAGAATTAAATACTCCAATTAATACAGAAGCACCAGCGATTGTTCTTGTAGTTGGAGTAAATGGAGTTGGAAAGACAACTACAATTGGAAAGCTTTCTTCTCGTTTTAAAAGAGAAGGCAAGTCTGTATTAGTTTGTGCTGCAGATACTTTTAGGGCTGCTGCAATTGATCAATTAAAAGAATGGGGAAATAGGGCTAATGTCGATATAATTAGCCACGCAGAAGGATCTGATCCTGCATCTGTTGTATTTGATGCTATAGAAGCTGCCAAGGCTAGAAAAACTGATGTATTAATAGTTGATACAGCAGGAAGACTTCACAATAAGTCTAATTTAATGAAGGAACTTGAAAAAATTAATAGAATTATTTCAAATAAATATCCAGAAGCGAACAGAGAAAATCTCTTAGTTTTAGATTCCACAACAGGACAAAATGCAATAAGTCAAGCAAAAACTTTTAAAGAAGCAACTGATATAACAGGAATTGCCCTTACAAAACTTGATGGGACTGCTAAGGGTGGAGTTGTAATAGCACTTCAATCAGAGCTTGGAATTCCTATTAAACTTATTGGGGTTGGAGAAGGAATTGATGATCTTCAAAACTTTAATATAGATAGTTTCCTAGAAACAATTTTTGGATAAGCTTTAAATAAAGGTAGACCTTGCTGTCTATCTTTTTTTAATTAAAAATTCATAAAAATATAAAAAAATCAAAGAAAAATGTTGACATTCTAAGGACTATTAGTTAGAATTATATAGGTCAAGTAAAAAGGTTGACCTCTCTAGAAAAATGGTGATAAAATGAATGAAAAATTTTTTAGGATGAACAGCTTACTTGATTTTTATGGAAAGCTTCTTACTGAAAAGCAAAATAAGGCAGCTTATATGTATTATGTTTATGATTGTACTATAAACGAGATATCTTCTGAACTTAATATTTCAAAGCAAGCAGTATTTGATAATTTAAAAAGAGCAGAAAATAATTTGGAAGAGTTTGAGGAAAAACTTGAGTTAATAAAAAATTCAAAAAAAGAAGAAGCTAATAAAGAAATAAAAAGAGAAAAAATTGAAACTATTTTAGAAAGTATAGAAGAAGAGACTTTAAATCAAAATAATAATTTGAAGTTTAAAGAACTTAGAGAAATACTTTTTGACTAGGAGGTGGATTTTTGGTATTCGAAAGTTTATCCGATAAATTGCAAAATACTTTGAAAAACCTAAGAGGCAAAGGTAAATTATCTGAAAAAGATATAGATGCAGCAATGCGTGAAGTAAAACTTGCACTTCTTGAAGCTGATGTAAATTTTAAAGTTGTTAAGACTTTTGTTAAGACAGTAAAAGAAAGGGCTTTGGGAAAAGAAGTTTTAGAATCTCTAACTCCCGGCCAGCAAGTTATTAAAATTGTTAATGAAGAACTCACAAATTTAATGGGAACAAGTGAAGTTAAAATTGACTTTTCTAAGAAACCAACTGTTATAATGATGTGTGGTCTTCAAGGTGCAGGTAAAACTACTACTAGTGGTAAACTTGCCAATAAATTAAAAAAAGATGGAAAAAGACCTCTTTTAGTCGCATGTGACGTTTACAGACCAGCAGCCATAAAACAACTTCAAGTTGTTGGAGAACAAGTTGACACGCCAGTATTTACTATGGGAGATAAAATTTCTCCAGTAGATATTTCTAAGGCAGCTCTTGAACACGCCAAGAAAAATGGAAATGATGTAGTAATAATAGATACTGCAGGTAGACTTCACATAGATGAAAAACTTATGAAAGAGCTTCAAGATATACATGAAGCTTTAGAACCATCAGAAGTACTTCTTGTTCTTGATGCAATGACAGGACAAGATGCAGTAAATGTTGCTGATACATTTGATGATATGTTAAAGCTAACTGGTGTAATTTTAACAAAACTTGATGGTGATGCAAGAGGTGGTGCTGCCCTTTCAATTAGATCAGTTACTGATGTTCCTATTAAATTTATTGCCAGTGGTGAAAAAATGGATAATATAGAAGTTTTTCACCCGGACAGAATGGCTTCAAGAATACTTGGAATGGGGGATGTGCTCTCCTTAATTGAAAAAAGCACAGTCTGCAGTTGATGATAAAAAGGCAAAGGAACTTGAAGAAAAGTTGAGAAAGTCAACTTTTACATTTGAAGATTTCTTAGATCAAATGCAACAAATGAAAAATATGGGACCTCTTGAAGATATTATAGGAATGATTCCTGGAATTGACAACAAGGCTTTAAAGGGCATTAATTTGCCTGAAAATGAATTTGCTAAAGTTGAGGCAATGATTCTTTCTATGACAAAAAAGGAAAGACAAAAGCCAGAGATTATAGATTCTTCCAGAAGGAAGAGAATTGCAAAAGGTTCTGGAACTAGTCCAGCAGATGTAAATAAACTTATTAAACAGTTTAAGGACATGAGAAAAATGATGAAACAATTTGGAAACATGTCCAAGACTATGGGAAAAAGAAAATTTAAATTACCTTTTTCCTTTTAAACTAGCTTATATATTTTAATATATATGATTTTTATTGTGGAGGTGAATAATTTGGCAGTTAAAATTAGACTTAGAAGAATGGGTGCAAAGAAAAAACCCTTTTATAGAATAGTTGTAGCAGACTCTAGAAGTCCTAGAGATGGAAAATTCATCGAGGAGATTGGTTATTATAACCCACTTACAACTCCTAAGAAAGTTGTTGTAGATGCAGAAAAAGCTAACAATTGGATTAAAAATGGTGCAAAACCTACTGATACAGTTGACAGACTTTTCAGAGAAAACTCAGTGTATGGCGCTGAAAGAAACTCTAATAATACAGCAGAAGCAAGTGAATCAGAAGCTACTGAATAACAGTATGTTTGGAGGACCAAAATGGTTGAATTAATTGAATATATTGCTAAATCTTTAGTTGACGATCCTTCTTCAGTTGATGTGGCAATGACTAAGAATGATAATTCAATTGATATTACTCTTAAAGTTGCATCAAATGATATGGGAAAAGTTATTGGCAAACAAGGCAGAATTGCTAAAGCAATAAGGGCAATTTTAAAAGCTGTTTCACTAAAAGAAGATGTAAAGGTTAATTTGGAAATTGAAGAATATTAAAGATTCAATTACTTGCATTGGTAAAATTATAAATACTCATGGTATTAAGGGTGAAGTTAAAGTTGAGCCCTATACTTTCGACAAAAATAGATTTTCTAAACTAAAGAGTGTCTTCGTCGGTGATGACTTAGAAGAATTTTTTATAAAAAAAGTTAGAGTTAATGATTTCGTATTTTTGACTTTTACTGGTTATGAAAATATTAATGATGTCTTTTATTTAAAGGGCAGTGAAATCTATATAAGAGATGAAGACAGATTAGAACTAAAAGAAGATCAATACTATATTTCCGATTTAATTGGAAAAGAGGTTTACGACACTGATGGAGTTTTTATTGGCCTTGTAAAAGATATATTGGAATATCCTGCTAATGATATCTTTATAGTTGAAAGTAAAGATAAAGAGATTTATCAAATACCTGGAGTAAAAGAATTTATCAAAAAATAGATTCAACAATAACTATAAAATTAATTGAAGGAATGATTTTGTGAAAATAAGTGTTTTAACATTATTTCCCGAATTCATAAATAATATTAGAGATTTTTCTATTGTTGGAAGGGCAATCGGTGAAGGAAAATTAGATCTTGAGACTGTGGATATAAGAGATTTTGCAATTAATAAATATCTACAAGTTGATGATTATCCTTATGGCGGTGGACCTGGAATGCTAATGCAAATCAAACCAATAGTAGAGGCAATAGAATCTGTAAAGACAGAAAATTCTAAGGTTTACTATATGTCTCCACAAGGCAAGGTGCTTACACAAGAGAAGTTAAAAGAGCTTAAAGATGAAAAACACCTAATTCTTCTAAACGGGCATTATGAAGGAATTGACAATAGGGTCATTGAAAATTATGTAGATGAAGAAATTTCTATTGGAGATTATGTTTTGACTGGTGGAGAATTGGCATCTATGGTTATAATAGATGGAGTATCAAGATTACTTGATGGTGTACTTGCTAGTGAAGAGTCTTTTGAAGATGAATCACATTATAATGGGCTTTTGGAACATCCACAATACACTAGGCCAAGAGAGTTTAGAGGACTTGAAGTTCCAGATATTCTTTTAAGTGGTGATCATGAAAAAATTAGAAAATATAGACTAAGAGAATCTATAAAGAACACTTTACAGAAAAGGCCAGATCTATTAAAAGATAAAATTTTAAATGATGAAGAAAAAGATATATTAAATGATTTACTGGAAGGAGGTAAAGACAATGGATTATATTAAAGCTATTGAAGATGAACAATTAAATAATGATTTACCTGAAATTAATGTTGGGGATAATGTTAGTGTTCACTACAGAATAATCGAAGGCGAAAGACAAAGAATCCAAGTTTTTGATGGAACTGTTATAAAAATTCAAGGTAAAAGTTCAAGAAAAACTTTCACAGTAAGAAGAATTTCTTATGGTATTGGAGTAGAAAGAACTTTCCTACTAAACTCTCCAAGAATTGCTGAACTAGTAGTTACAAGAAAAGGTAGAGTTAGACGTGCTAAACTTAACTATCTTAGAGATAGACAAGGTAAGGCTGCAAAAGTTAAAGAAAAGACTAATTACTAAGAGTGGGACTTTATGTCCTATTTTTAGTATCTTTTATTTTGAGCAAATAAATTGATAAAGGTGTGATGTAGAATGAAAAAACTTTTTATGAGCTTATTTTTATTAGTTGTCCTAGCCGCAGGTGCTTTTTTATTTGTTGAAAATAGAGGAACTAGTAAAATTTCAACTAAGTACGATGAATTTAATTTTTTGACAGAAGATAAGGATATAGACAAAGAAGATTTTTGCATAGAAGATGGTATGATTTATCTTTCTCTTGACTACATAAAAAAATATCTTGACGATGATATTTTCTATGACAAGTCAACAGAAGAAGTCGAAATTCATAATGATCATGCGGATAAGATTTTAAAGTTAAATGAATATGAAGCTAAATTTAATAGTGGAACTATAGATTTAAGAGCTCCAGTAATTGAAAAAAATAATAAAATTATGTTGCCAATTGAAGCTTTTATCTATGATTATGATGTCAGTCTTAGATATAACAAAGACATTAGACTCCTTTTATTAGATTATAGAAATAAAGAATATGATTTAACAAAAACAAATTCAGAAACTCTTTTAAGAGAGTCTGGATCTAAGAGAAGTCCAATAATTAAAAAACTTCTAGCTGGTGAAGAACTTTATGTTTACGAAGAAAAGGGTAAATATTGTAAGGTTAGAATGCCTGAAGGTTATGCAGGTTATGTTTTAAAGAATGACTTAGATGAAAATTTCCAAAAAGTAAGTCTTAAATCATCTTCAAAAAACATTTCTGATAGTCCAATAAATTTAACTTGGGACTACACTTATGCAGAACATTCTGATGACAAGGTAAACCAAATAAAAGATATTTATGGACTTGATGTAATAATTCCTACTTGGTTCTCAATTAAAAATGGCAATGGAGATATGATTGACAGAGGAAATCAAAATTATATTAAAAGATATAAGGATCTTGGAATAGAAGTTTGGGCATATCTTGACAACTCCTTTGATCCTGATATTACTCATAAGGCTTTGTCAAATGAAGCAAGTCGTAAAAAAATAATTGAAAAAACTCTTGAACTTTGTAGAAAGTATGGAATGAAGGGTATAAATATTGACTTTGAACATACTAAAATTGAAGATAGAGATTATATAACAGATTTTGTAAGAGAATTTAGAGAAGCTGCAGGAGAAGATTTCATATTAACAGTTGATGTTACACCACAAATTTCATCAGATGTTACAAAAGAACCTTATGATAGAAAGGCACTTTCTGAATTAGCAGATTATATGGTTGTAATGGCATATGATCAACACTGGGGTTCATCTGATAAAGCAGGCTCAGTAGCCCAATATAAATGGGTAGAAGGAAGCGTTAATGTTTTATTTAGAAATATTCCAAATAGAAAAATGATTTTAGGAGTTCCATTATACACAAGATTATGGAAAGAAGCTGGTGGAAAAGTAACTTCAAAGACAATTTCCATGGATGAAGTTGCAAGGATAATTGCAGCTAAGAGTCTAAAACCAATATGGGATAAAGAATCTCAACAAAATTATGTGGAATATGAAGAAAATGGAGCTCAATATAAAATCTGGATTGAAGATGCAAATTCTATTGAGAAAAAAGTTTCTCTTGTAAATAAATATAATTTAGCTGGAGTTGGAAGCTGGAGATTAGGATTTGAAACATCAAATATTTGGGATGTAATATCTCAAGAATTGGATAAAACTAACTAAAAATTGACAATTCTGACTTTAAAGTATAAAATTAATTATATAAAATTTGATTTAATAGGATGTGTTTAAAAATTTTACCAGATACACATAAAATCGTGGCAAAAATTGTTCACGACAGAATAAAAGATAAATATAATGTTAATCTAAATTCGGAAAAAATGCTTTGGGGCTCAGTTGCTCCTGATGTTCTTCCTTATTACAAAACGAAGAGACATTATTTCGACGAATCAGGAGACTTTATTGCAAAGGAAATTACAAAATTAATTTTCTTCTCAAGGTTTTCTTTTTCTGAAGGAAATGAAAGCAAGCTATTAATTAATTATATGAGTAAGAGGCTTGGCATAATAATGCACTATCTTTGTGATTTTGTTTGCTATCCTCATGCTTACAGAATGACCTTTGTAGAAAATTTGAGAAAACACGTAAGATATGAACAAGACCTAGCAGTATATGCTAGAGAAAATAAATATCTAGAAAGTGATTTTTTTAGTGTAATTAATACAGGTGATATAAACTTTTTAGAAGATTCTGATACTAAGCTAGAAGCTAGAATAAAAAATTATTTAGTTGATGTTATTGATGAATATAAAAAGTCAAACCACTCTTTTGATAATGATTTAAACTTTGCTTTAAACTTATCTACAAATATTTCTATGTTGGTTATTGAATCAAGTCTTCAATACAATGGAGAATTTGATTTACAATTTATTTAAAGAAAAATTCTTTCACCCGTTATGGGTGAAAGTTTTTTATAGTTAGGGAGGAAAAATGAGAAATAATTCTAATGCTACTAAATTAGATCTTAGAGAAACGCAAATTGCAATTAAGTCAGTTAAGGATTACTTTCAAAGAGATTTGGCAAATACTTTAAATTTACAAAGGGTTTCTGCTCCTCTTTTTGTAAGACCTGAAACAGGACTTAATGATAACTTAAATGGGGAAAAAGCAGTAGATTTCGATTTAAGACAATATGGAATAAATGTTGAAATTGTTCAATCTCTTGCAAAATGGAAGAGAAATGCTCTTAAAGAATATAATTTTAATATGTATGAAGGAATCTATGCAGACATGAATGCAATAAGAGCTGAAGAAGAATTAGATGAAATTCACTCTTCCTATGTAGATCAATGGGACTGGGAAAAAATTATAAATAAATCGGATAGAAATCTTGAATATCTAAAACTTATAGTTAAAGAAATATTTTCAGTTTTTAAAAGAACTGAGGAATACATTAATCAAACTTATCCTTATATTCTTTCAAATAAGCTTCCTGAAGAAATCTTTTTTATAACTTCTCAAGAGTTAGAAGATAAATACCCAGGTAAAAGTTCAAAGGAAAGAGAAAAATTAATATGTAAGGAAAAGGGTGCTGTCTTTATTATTGGTATAGGACACAATTTAAATTCTGGTGAACCACATGACCACAGAAGTCCAGACTATGATGATTGGAATTTAAATGGAGATATTTTATTCTGGGATGAAGTCCTAGAAAACTCTCTAGAAGTTTCAAGCATGGGTATTCGTGTAGATGAAGAATCTTTAAAGAGTCAATGTGAACTTGCAAATACTACTGATAGGCTTGAGCTTCCTTACCACAAAAATGTATTAAATGCAGAACTTCCATATACAGTTGGTGGAGGAATTGGTCAATCAAGAATTTGTATGTTCTTCTTAGAAAAAAAACATATAGGAGAAGTACAAGTTGGTGTTTGGGATGAAGAAAGTTTAGGCTTCTGTAAAGACAAAAAAATAAGATTGTTATAATAATATTAAATTATTATAATTACATTAAATTTACAAATTGGATTTCAATCCTCTGTTACTTGTAGTATAATTATTTTATACGAACTAACGGAGGATTTTTTTATGGACTTGGCACAAAAATTAAATCAGAAAACATACAATAGCCTTTCCTTTAAAGATATAAAAAAATACTTAATAGCAAACTTCTTATACAAGGGTGATTTGGATAGTATAAATATTTTACTTAATCTTTACAATGTTTATGAATCCATAGAAAATATATATCCAAGGTATGTAACTCTTGAGAATCTTAGAAAAGACATAGTTAAAATTTATAAACAAAAAGAGGGTATTGAGCTTATAGCTAGGAACCTTTCAAATCTTATTCATGATGATATAAATAGATTAGAGCTTACTTATACTTAGAAGGATATAGACTGGGTTTTAATTCAAAAAAACATATTAATATGCTTGAAATTATAACCTTGAAGTACTTAACTATTGATGAGCTTTATAATAGGAAAAAGCTTTTTCAATATGAATTTAAAAATGAAGAAGTTTTAGCTTTCAAGAAGTTAGTTTTTAAAGAGATAAGAAAAGATAGGCAAATTAGAATTTTCATAAAAAACACTCTTACTGATGTTAGGAAAAAACTTCTAAACAACAAGATTAAGAGCATAAATGAGCACTTAGATCTTCAACTTATTTTTAAAAGTCAAGATGATGATGTACAAATTAAAGAAGTAGACTCCTATTTAACAGATTCTGAAATTGAAACATTAGACAATAAAATTTCTAAATTTCTTTACATAGATTGTTTTAGGATTTTTAGAAATGCTTTTTGGGATGGAGTTAATGATAGAGTTTTAAAGAGATACAAGTAAGGATAGTTTTTACACTATCCTTTTTAAAGTGGTGATAAATTGGTAATATTGGGAATTGATCCAGGGATTGCAATAGTTGGTTATGGATTTTTAGAACTTAAGGGTAATTCTTATAAGGTTTTAGACTATGGAGCTATAACCACAGAGGCAAAAGTTCCTCTTCCAAATAGGTTAAACTCCATATACACAGAAATGAACGAACTAATAGAAAAATATAAACCCAATGATATAGCTTTTGAAGAATTATTTTTTAACAAAAATGTTAAAACTGCCATTACTGTTGCCCAGGCTCGTGGTGTAGAAGTTCTTGCTGCAAAAAAATCTCACGCCGGTCTTTATGAATATACACCTTTACAAGTTAAGCAAGCTATAGTTGGTTATGGAAGGGCAACAAAAAGTCAGATTCAAGAAATGGTAAAAATTATTTTGAATTTAGAAAAAGTACCTAAACCTGACGATGTAGCTGATGCACTTGCAGTTGCTATAACTCATGGAAGTTCAATTAAATTTAAGGAAAGTTTTAGGATGATATAATGATAGAATTTTTAAAAGGCAAAGTACATTCTACTGACAGGGGATATTTAGTTCTAGAATCTAATGGTATTGGATATATTGTAAATATGGTGGAGAGAGAGCTTCATACTTTTTATGAAAAGGAAGAAGTATTTATAAATATAAGGCTAGTTCTTAGAGAAGATGCTGCAATTTTATATGGATTTAGAGATACAGAAACTAGAGATGCTTTTGATCTTTTGACTACAGTATCTGGAATTGGTCCAAAACTTGCCATGGGAATATTGGATGGTGATGATGTAACTAATATTGCTAAATACATAGTTTCAAAAGACGAGAAGTCTCTTACAAAATTGCCTGGAGTTGGAAAAAAGACAGCTCAAAGAATTATACTTGAACTGAAGGATAAAATTGAAAAATTAAACCTTGATTTATGTCAGGTTAATAAAGATGAAACAGTATTTGAAGAAAAGGATGATCCAGCAGTTGAGGCTCTTATTTCCTTAGGTTATAATGTATATGATGCAAAAAAATCGTTGGAAAAGATTGATCCTTCTCTAGATATATCTGAAAGAATAAGAGAAGCTTTGAAGTTGATGGGTTGATAAAATGGATAAAAACAGATTAGTAGAGCCAGAACTTATCGATGGTGATACAAAGGAAATAAGCCTGAGGCCTAAGTGGTTAGACGAATATATTGGTCAAGATAAGGTAGTTGAAAATTTAAAAATATTTATTGAAGCTGCCAAAAATAGGTCAGAACCTCTTGATCATACTTTGCTTAGTGGTCCACCAGGACTTGGGAAGACGACACTTGCGGGAATAATAGCTAATGAAATGGGCGTTAGTTTAAAAGTAACTTCTGGGCCTGCAATTGAAAAACAAGGTGATCTTGCTAGTATTCTTACAAATTTAAATAATGATGATGTTCTTTTCATTGATGAAATTCACAGATTAAATAAATCGGTTGAAGAAATTTTATATCCTGCTATGGAAGACCATGCACTGGATATAATAATAGGAAAGGGACCTTCTGCTAGATCAATTAGACTTGATCTCGCTCCTTTTACACTAATAGGAGCTACCACTAGAGCAGGAATGTTAACATCTCCATTAAGAGATAGATTTGGCGTAATGTTAAAGCTTGATCTTTATGATACTGAATCTTTAGTTGAAATTATTATGAGATCGGCGAAAATTTTAAATGTGCCTATAGAAAAAGAAGGAGCACTTGAGATAGCGAAAAGATCTAGAGGAACTCCAAGAATTGCAAATAGACTCTTAAAAAGAGTTAGGGACTATGCAGAGGTAAAAGAAGCTGGAGCAATTACAACTAAGGTTGCCATAAAAGGACTTAATCTTCTTGAAATAGATAAGTATGGACTTGATAATATAGACAGAAGAATAATTCTCACAATGATAGAAAAATTTAATGGAAGGCCAGTGGGTATTGATGCAATTTCTGCAGCTATTGGGGAAGATAAGGGAACAGTAGAAGATGTTTACGAGCCATATTTAATGCAAATAGGCTTTATAATTAGGACGCCTAGAGGAAGAATGGCCACTAAAAGAGCTTATGACCATTTTGGTATAGAATATAAGGGTGATTAAAATGAAAAAGATTATATTGTTAGCTGTTTTTTTGACATTACTACCACTTAATATCTTTGCAAAAGAAGATTATGACATGATCGACATTAAAATCGGTAAATCTATATCTGCGAAAGAAAGTCTAAAATTAAAATCAAAAAGTAATTTTAGAATTATAAGTTCAGATGATCAAATAATAAACAATACTAATAATAAAGAAATAAATATTAATTTTGATGGAAATAAAATTAATATATTAGGAAATAATTTTAAGTTACAAAATTTCCCACAAGATGGAGCATTTTTAATTACCTCTGATTCTCCAATATATGTTGATAAAATTAAAAGAAATTATGGAGGATCTATATCTTTTAGAGTTAACAACAAAAAATTAGATATTGTAAATAGAATTAATATTGACGAATACTTAAAAGGTGTTCTACCTAAAGAAATGAGTCCAGAATTTCCAATGGAATCATTAAAGGCACAAGCTCTTTGTTCTAGATCATTTGCAATAAATAATTATAATAAATTTATAAAAAATGGCTACAATTTAGACGACACAACTAGATCTCAAGTTTATTACGGAAAAGATGTTGAGGAGAAATCCACAAATGAAGCTGTAGAATCTACTTTAGGTCAAGTTATAAAGTACAAAGGAAAAGTAGCAGAAACTATTTTCTGTGCATCTTCAGGTGGTTATACTGTAGCATCTAGTGAAGCTTGGGGTGGAAACAGTGTTCCTTATCTTATCTCTAAAGAAGACCCATATTCAACTCATCCTTGGAAATATGAATTAAAAGCTAGTGATTTAAAGAAATTAAATTTAACAGATATAAAAGATGTTAAACTTGATTTAAAAGATTCAAAGAGAGTAAAAAACCTGACTTTTTCAACATCAAAGGGCGATGTAAAAGTTAATGCCAATGATTTTAGAAAAAAAATAGGAAATACTATTGTAAAGTCAACTTTGTTTGATGTAAATGTGGCAGCTAATAAAGTCACTGTAAATGGAAAGGGATATGGACATGGTGTTGGCATGAGCCAATATGGTGCAGTTGAAATGGCTAAAAAGGGAAATAATTACAAGGACATTATTGATTTTTATTTTCCAGGAACAAATATTGAAAAAATAAAATAATAGAAAGGCAAAAATGAAAACAAAAGATTTTTATTACGACTTACCAAAGGAATTAATAGCACAACATCCTGAAGAAAAAAGGGACCATTCAAGGCTCTTAGTTTTAGATAAAAAAACTGGTGAAATGGAACACAAACATTTTTATGACATAAAAGATTATCTTAAAAAGGGTGATTTGCTAGTATTAAATGACACCAAGGTAATGCCTGCAAGAATTTATGGACATAGGGAAGGAAAAGAAGAAAAAATTGAGTTTCTTCTTTTAAATCACAAGGGTGACATCTGGGAATGTTTATCCAAACCTGGTAAAAAAGCAAAAATTGGAACAAAAATAATTTTTAGTGACAAACTTTCAGCAGAAGTTGTAGATATATCTGACGATGGATCAAGATTTTTGAAGTTTGAATACGAAGGCATTTTTGAAGAAATCTTAGATGAACTTGGAGAAATGCCACTTCCACCTTATATTACTGAAAAACTCGAAGATAAAAATAGATATCAAACAGTTTATGCAAGAGAAGAAGGATCAGCCGCAGCTCCAACAGCAGGCCTTCATTTTACAAAAGAATTGCTTCAAGAGTTAAGTGATATGGGAGTAGAAATTTGTTATATTACTCTTCATGTTGGATTAGGGACTTTCAGACCAGTTAAGGTTGAGAATGTTGATGAACATGAAATGCACTCAGAATTCTATGTTATGACAAAGGAAGTTGCAGATAAAATAAATGCAGCTAAGGAGATAGGAAGTAGAGTTATTGCAGTTGGAACAACAAGTGTTAGAACTGTGGAATCTATAGCAGATGAAAATGGAAGAGTTTGTGAAAAGAGTGGATTTACAAATATCTTTATTTATCCACCTTACAAATTCAAGTGTATAGACGCTTTGATAACTAACTTCCATTTGCCAGAGTCAACACTTTTAATGCTTGTTTCTTCACTTTCAAGTAGAGAGATTATTTTAAAGGCATACGAAGAAGCAGTTAAAGAAAGATACAGATTCTTTAGCTTTGGTGATGCCATGTTTATAAGGTAGGTTTTATGTTTAAATTTGAACTATTAAAGACATCTAAAGATTCAAAAGCAAGACTTGGAAAGATAACAACAAATCATGGAGAAATTGAAACTCCAATTTTTATGCCAGTTGGAACAAGGGCCACAGTTAAGACTATGACTCCAGACGAGTTAAAGAAAATTGGTGCTCAAATAATTTTAGCAAACACCTATCATTTATTTTTAAGACCAGGTACTGAAATTATAGAAAAAGCTGGAGGACTCCACAAATTTATGAATTGGGACAAGCCAATTTTAACAGACTCAGGTGGATTTCAAGTTTTTTCACTATCAGATAACAGAAAAATAACTGAAGAAGGAGTTCATTTTAGAAGTCATATTGATGGCAGTAAAATGTTTATATCACCAGAAAAATCTATTGATATACAAAATATTTTAGGCTCAGATATTATTATGGCCTTTGATGAATGTGCACCATATCCTGCAAGTCATGAATATATTGAAAATTCTATGAAAAGAACTCTTAGATGGGCTAAGAGGTGTAAAGATCATCACAAAAATGTAGATAATCAAACTCTTTTTGGAATCATTCAAGGTGGAATGTATAAAGACTTAAGAGAAATTTCTGCAAAAGAAATGGTGGATATGGACTTTAAGGGCTATTCTATTGGCGGGCTTTCTGTTGGCGAGCCAGTTGATTTAATGACAGATATTTTAGACTTTACAACAGATTTTATGCCTGAAAACAAACCAAGATATTTAATGGGTGTTGGTAGTCCAGATTATTTATTTGAAGCTGTGGAAAGAGGAGTGGACATGGCAGACTGCGTCCTTCCCACAAGAATTGCTAGAAATGGCACAGTCCTCACTCACAAGGGTAGGATTCCAATAAAAAATGCAGTATATAAGGAAGATTTTTCTAGATTAGATGATGAATGTGATTGTTACACTTGTAGAAACTTTTCTAAAGCTTACTTGAGACATTTATTTAATGTTGATGAAATTCTTGGAATGAGACTTGCAACTATTCACAATCTTTATTTTTTAATTGATATGATGGAAAATATAAGAGAGTCAATAAAGGGCGACTATTTCCTAGAATATAAAAATGATTTTTATAAAAAATATGGTTATAAATAAGGCATTAAATAATATTCTTGTTAAGTTATGAGATTAAATGTATAATATAATTATGAATTATAAAGAAGAAAGGGGTTAATAATGAATCAAAACGCAATGTTAAATTTTATACCTTTGATATTGATGTTTGTTATTTTTTATTTTTTCCTAATAAGACCACAAAAGAAAAAAGCAAATGAAATAAACGAAATGCGTGAAAACTTAAAAGTGGGAGATAAAATAATAACAATTGGCGGTATTATTGGTAAAATTGTCCTTGTTAAGGAAGATTACTTAGTTATCGAAACTTCAACTGACAATACAAAAATGGAAGTAATGAAGTGGGGAGTTAATGGTACTTATAAAAAGAACGCTGATTTAAAAGACAGTGAAGAAGAATAGGAGATATTATGAAACACATTAAAACACTTACACAAAAAAACCTTAAAAAAACTTATGAAAAAGGCGGATGTGGCGAATGTCAAACATCTTGTCAATCAGCTTGCAAAACTAGCTGTACTGTTGGAAATCAAAAATGTGAAAATTCTGAAAACTAAGGCAAGGGAAACCTTGCTTTTATTTTGTTAGGGGTTAAGTAAAGGAGTAAAGATGGTAGAAAGAATTCACAAATTTTATTTAAATGATAAATACATTGTCCTCGATATAGCAAGTGGATCAGTACATGTTGTAGAAAAAATTGTATATGAAATGATTGATGACTATGAAGATTTATCTAAAGATGAAATAATAAAAAAATTTGACAAAAATTTATAATGAAGAAGATGCTAAAGAAGCTTATGAAGAAATAGATTATTTGACAAAGGAAGGACTTTTATTTTCTGAAGATGAACACTTTAAACTTCCTAAATACAATCCACAAAATGTAGTAAAGGCTCTTTGTCTTCATGTTGCCCACGACTGTAATTTGAGATGTAAATATTGCTTTGCATCACAAGGAGATTTTAAGGGCGACAGAAGTCTTATGTCTTTTGAAACTGGTAAAAAAGCACTAGACTTTTTATTAAAAAATTCTGGAAATAGAAAAAATTTAGAGGTTGACTTTTTTGGTGGCGAACCTCTAATGAACTTCGATCTTGTGAAAAAACTTGTAGCATATGGTAGAGAAGAAGAAAAAAAATACGATAAACATTTCAGATTTACCATAACAACAAATGGTGTGCTACTTGATGATGAAATACAAGACTTTATAAATGAAAATATGGACAATGTCGTTTTATCAATTGATGGTAGAAAAGAAATTAATGATGAAATGCGTCCAACAACAAATGGCAAGGGTTCTTATGATATTATTGTTCCAAAATTTAAAGAACTTATTGACAAAAGAGGGGACAAAGACTATTTTATCAGAGGAA
>NZ_HE978593.1:336149-374667 GCF_000312025.1 Peptoniphilus timonensis JC401
AGGAACTTTTACAAATGAAAATTTAGATTTTTCTGAAGACTTAAAAGATTTTTATTCTCACGGCTTTAAAAAGACTTCAATAGAACCAGTTGTTACAGATGAAAGCGAACCTTATGCTATTAGAGAAGAACATCTTGATAAAATTTTAAGTGAATATGAAAAAATGTCCAAGGACTATATTGAAATGAGAAAAAAAGATAAAGACTTTTCTTTCTTCCACTTTATAATTGATTTATCTCAAGGACCATGCATTGTAAAAAGAACCGTTGGATGTGGTGCTGGTTCTGAATATGTTGCCATCACCCCACAAGGAGAAATTTATCCTTGCCATCAATTTGTTGGTGAAGAGGAATTTTTGTTGGGAAATGTCGACGACGGTATATTAAATACTGAATTGAGAGATACATTTAAAAATTCTAACGTATACACTAATGAGGACTGTCCAACTTGTTGGGCTAGATATTATTGTTCAGGTGGATGTCATGCCAACGCTTATTATAGTAACAAAGATTTGAGCAAACCTTATAAAGTTGGTTGTGCAATGGAAAAGAAGAGAATCGAATGTGCTATTTCTGTTCTTGCAAATGAAGAATAATTTTTTAAAAATTTAGGACCCTTAGGGGTTCTTTTTTTGTATTTGATAGAGTCTATATTAGTTTTACCTTAATGACAATTTTTGATATAATTAAATTTATACAAAAGTGGTGATTAAATGGAAAGATGGTTTATAAAAAATAAAAGCGATCCTGGAATTGATTATAAAAAATTAGGAATAAACAATGTTATATATAAAATTTTACTTAATAGGGAAATTAATACAGAAGACGACATTAGAGAATTTTTAAATCCCAGTCTTTCAAATTTAAATTCACCTATTTTATTAAAAGACATGGTTAAAGCTTCCAATATAATTTTAAGTCATGTTAGTAAAAAAAATGAAATTAGAATAATTGGTGATTATGATGTTGATGGGGTTACTTCAACATATATTTTATACACTGGTTTAAAAAGAATTGGAGCAAATGTATCCTATGATATACCTCATAGAGTCCATGATGGCTATGGAATTAATAACAATTTAATAGATAAAGCTTATGATGATAAAGTCAAGTGTATAATAACTTGCGACAATGGTATAGCTGCAAGAGATTCTGTTCTTTATGCAAAATCTAAAGAAATGGATATCATAATAACTGACCACCACGAAGTTCCAAAAATTGTGGAAAATGGAAAGGAAGTTGAAATAATTCCCGATGCAAGTGCTGTAATTGATCCAAAACAGAATTTCTGTTCCTATCCCTTCAAAGAAATTTGTGGTGCAGTAGTTGCTTTTAAACTTATAGAGTATTTATTTTTGATTAAGGGTGTTGAAAAGGAAGAATTTTATGATAGCTTTCTTCCCTATGCAGCAATAGCAACTGTATGCGATGTAATGCCCATAATAGATGAAAATAGGGTAATAGTTTCTGAGGGATTAAAAAAACTAAGAGAAACTAAAGACTTGGGTCTAAATGCCCTTATTGAAGCAGCAGATATAAGAAAAAATGAAATTGACGTATACCATCTTGGTTTTATTTTGGGACCTACTATAAATTCTAGTGGCAGGCTTGAATCAGCGAAGGAAGCTTTAGAATTATTTTTAGAAAGCGATTATTCTAAAGCCTTAGATAAGGCAAAACTTTTGAGGGATCTGAATTATGAAAGACAAGTTTTAACTAATGAGGCCTTTGAAGTTATAGATGAAAAGATTAATAGAGAAAATCTTTTGGATAAACACAAGATTTTAATTATTTATGAAGAAGGTTTAAATGAGTCCATTCTTGGAATAGTGGCAGGAAAAATCAAAGAAAAATATTATAGACCAAGTGTAGTTTTGAGTGATTCAAAGGATTTAATAAAGGGATCTGGCAGAAGTATTGAAGAATATAATATGTTTGAGGAATTTTCAAAGTCCAAAGAATATCTTAAAAGTTTTGGTGGACATAAGATGGCATGTGGTTTATCTTTAAATCTTTCCGATTTAGATGATTTTATAAAAGATGTTGATGAAAAAGAAAGTCTTACTGATAAAGATTTAATTCGAAAAGTTTATATAGATGGAAATTTAAAGCTTAAATATATAAGTATGAATCTTGTGAGAGACCTTGAGGCGCTTGCTCCTTTTGGCAATGGCAATTCTGCCCCAAAGTTCGGTGCTAAAAATTTACAAGTTAAGTCACTTAATATCTTGGGAAAAAATAAAAATTTCTTGAAAATGACTTTATCCCAAGACAATATAAATTATACGGGAATATTGTTTGAAGATTCACAAGTTTTTTTAAATAGGCTTGCAAATTCCTATGGTAGGGAAGAAGTAGTGGCTCTTCTAAATGGAAGACCATCAAATATTTTTATAGATATAGTTTTTAATCTAGACTTAAATAATTTTAATGGAAATGTAACTATCCAGTTAAAGATTAAAAATTATAGAGTTACAGGTGAGAATAATGTTATTAATAGATAAATTAATTGAAAAAGTAAAATCATATAATGAAAATGCTGACCTTGATTTAATAAATCGTGCATATAAAATGGCAGAGGAGCACCACAAGGGACAAAAGAGAAATTCTGGTGAAGATTATATAATCCATCCCCTAAATGTCTCTTTGATTCTTGCAGATATGAATATGGATACTGCAACAATTGTAGCAGGTCTTCTACACGATGTTGTCGAAGATACAGATGTAACCCTTGAAGATGTAAAAAATGAATTTGGTCAAGAAATTGCTGAATTAGTAGATGGGGTTACAAAATTAAAAAATTAAATTATAAAAATAAAGAAGAAAAACAAGCGGAAAATATTAGAAAAATGGTTCTTGCCATGGCAAAAGACATAAGAGTTATTATTGTGAAATTAGCTGATAGACTTCACAATATGAGGACTCTTGAATATATGACTGACGCCAAAAAAATTGAAAAAGCAACTGAAACCGTTGAAATTTATGCACCAATTGCAGATAGACTTGGTATGAGCAGGATTAAGTGGGAACTTGAAGATTTATCTCTAAGATATCTTGATGAAGAAGGCTACTATGAATTAGTAGATATGGTAAACAAGAGGAGAAACGAAAGAGAAGATTTAATAAATCATATAATAAAGCTTCTTGAAGACAATCTTAAAAATGTTGGCATAGAATGTGAAATTAAAGGGAGACCTAAAAACTTTTATTCAATTTATAAAAAAATGAAGAAAAAAGGTAAGGTTTTTGATGAAATTTACGACCTTTCTGCTGTAAGAATTTTAACTCATTCTGTAAAGGACTGCTATGGTGCTTTAGGAGTTGTCCACACACTTTTTAAACCAATACCAGGAAGGTTTAAGGATTATATTGCTATGCCTAAACCTAATAAATATCAATCACTTCACACAACAGTAATTGATAACAATGGAGAAACTTTTGAAGTTCAAATTAGGACTTATGAAATGCACCAAACAGCAGAATATGGTATTGCTGCCCATTGGAAGTATAAGGCTGGCGTATCAAAGGAAACTGCCTTTGATGTAAACTTGACCTGGCTAAGACAATTGTTGGAATGGCAAAAAGATTTAAATGATCCTGAAGATTTTATGGATACTCTTAAAATTGACTTTTTTGCTGACGAGGTATTTGTATTTACTCCAAGAGGTGATGTAATAAATTTACCAGAAGGATCAACGCCAATTGACTTTGCTTATAGAATACACTCACAAGTTGGAAATACTTGTGTGGGTGCTAAAGTAAATGGAAGGATAGTTCCTCTAAATTACACTTTGCAAAGTGGCAATATTGTTGATGTAATTACAAATCCAAACACAAGCCCTTCTCTTGACTGGCTAAAAATTGTAAGAAGTCCTCAAGCGAGGAAAAAAATCTCTCAATATTTTAAGGTAAAAGACAAAGAAAAGAATATTGAAAGAGGAAAAGATGCTATTGAAAGAGAAGTGAAAAAACTTGGCTATGAAACTCACAAGATTTTGCGTGATGATTGGTTAGAAGAAGTTAAAGAAAAGCTAAATATGCTTAGTCTTGATGAAATGTATGCGGCAGTAGGATTTGGAACAATTACAACTGCACAGGTAACAGCGAAACTCACAGATCTTTACAATAAATTTTATAAAAAAGATGAAAAAGATATTGAAGAAATTGTAGAGTCTAAAAAGAGATACAACAATCAAGGTATTGAAGTCAAGGGTGTAGACGGTGTAAATGTTAGGATAGCAAAATGTTGTACGCCAGTTCCTGGAGATGATATAGTTGGATATATAACTATAGGTAGAGGAATTTCAGTTCACAGAAAAGATTGCAAAAATATGCAAAATAATGTTGATCCTTCTAGACTTGTTGAAGTTAGGTGGGAAAATTCCAATGCAGCAAGTTACAGTGCATCTATAGAAATTAGAGCCTTTGACAAACCTAATGTAATTGCTGATATTGCTAGTAGAGTTAACGATTCTAGACTTAGTATGTCTTATTTAAATGCCAAGGTTTTAAAAAATGGCGATGCAGTAATTGATATCACAGTAGAAATTACTGACAGTGAAGAACTTGAAAGACTAATGGAAAAACTCAAGAGAATAAATAATGTTTTAGAAGTTTATAGAATAAAGGCGTGATTAAATGCGAGCGGTAGTGCAAAGAGTTAAAAGGGCAAGTGTATCTGTTGATGGAGAATTAATTTCAAAAATCGATAAAGGAATTATGCTTCTTTTAGGGATAGAGGAACATGATGAAGAAAAAGATTTAGAATACATTTTAAAAAAAGTAACTAAACTTAGAATATTTGACGATGAAGAAGGAGTTATGAATAAATCGCTTCTTGATTATGGTCTAGAAATTTTAGTTGTCAGTCAATTTACTCTTTATGGAGATGCTAGAAAGGGTAACAGACCATCTTATGTAAGATCAGCTAAGTTTGACGATGGAATTATTTTATATGAAAAATTTATTGAAGAACTAGAAGCTTTGGGGATAAAAGTTGAAAAAGGAAAATATGGCGCTGACATGGATGTTGAACTTATAAATGATGGTCCAGTTACTATTTTATTAGATTCAAGCAAGGAATTTTAGGTGAAGTAATGGAATATAAAATTATAAAATTAGTTGTAGGACAACTGCAAGAGAATTGTTTTATTTTATTTGATGAAAACAAAGATGCCTTTATAGTTGATCCAGGTGCTTCTAGTGAAAATATTATTGAAGCTATAGAAAAAAATTCTTTAAACATAAAATACATTTTATTGACACATGGTCACTTTGATCACGTTGGTGCTGTTGCAAGTCTAGCAAAAAAATTTAAAGCTCCAGTTTATTTATCAAAAAAAGACAGGAAATTTTTGGAAACACCTGCTGAAGTGAGAGTCTCATCCTTTGGCATGGAAATTGAAGCAGCAGATGTTGATGTTTTTGTTAATGACAATGATGAAATTCCTTTTTCAGAAGGACTTATTAAAGTTATAGAAACACCAGGTCATACCTTGGGTTCAGTTTGCTATTTATTTAATAATTATTTATTTGCAGGAGATACTCTTTTTAATGGTTCAATAGGAAGGACAGATTTTCCAGAGTCAGATCATTCACTTATGATAGAGTCATTGAAAAAACTAAAGGAATTGGACGATGAGATTTATGTTTTATCAGGGCATGGTCCTGAATCTCAAATGAGTTACGAAAAAATTTCTAACCCATATTTAAGGAATCTATGATAAAAATAGAAAATGAAAATGAAGGTCTAAAAAAATCGATTTTTGAATTTTTTAGAATGAAACTTCCAAAAGATTATAAAGATATAAATTTAAATTTAAAAATAAATATTCATGATGATATTGTAAATATTGAAGTATTTGGTCGTGGGTTAAATAAAAAAGATGAATTAAAAATAGAAAATGATAAAGTTCATTTTCTAATAAAAAGATATCTATTTGATTTGTTCTCAAAAGAGGAAAATTTTGATACAAGCTTTGGAATTTTAACTGGAGTGAGGCCCTTAAAACTTATTTCGAAAGTTTTTGAGGGCTATTCCTATGATGATTCCTTAAAAATACTTTATGAAAAGTATAGGATAAGTAGACAAGATTCAAATTTTCTATATAAGATTTATAAAAATCAAGAAAATTTGAGAGGAAAATCTAATATTGATAATTACAATGTTTATGTTCATATTCCTTTTTGTCCAAGTAGATGCCTATATTGTTCCTTTGATACAACTATAGAAAATAAGGACAAAATGGAACTTTACACAGAAAGACTCCTTGAAGATATAAAATCATATGAACTTAAATTTAAGAAAAGTCCAAATTCTATTTATTTTGGAGGAGGAACTCCAACATCAATAGGCTTAGAAAATCTCGAAAGAATAATAGATGCGACTATAAAAAAATTTGGAAATGCAAGGGAATTTACTGTTGAATGTGGAAGAATTGATAGTCTAAGTATTGAAATTCTAAAGATGTTAAAGAATAAGGGAGTCAACAGAATATCACTAAATCCACAAAGTTTTAATGAAAATGTAATAAGTAATTTAAATAGAATTTCGAATAAAGATATGACATATTGGTTTAATATGGCGAGAAAAATTGGATTTGAAGTAATTAATATGGATTTAATAATGGGACTTCCTGGAGAAGATAAGTTTAGTATTCTTAATTCAATAAAAAAAGCAATTGATTATTCTCCAGAAAATATAACTATACACACCTTGGCATTAAAAAATGGATCCAAACTCTTTGAAAATTCTTATATAAATGAAGAAGATTATGGGAATTTATTAGAGGAATCTAAAAAACTATTATTAGAAAATAATTATGAACCCTATTATATTTATAGACAGAAAAAATCTGTAATCTCTTCAGAAAATATTGGCTATGCAAAAAATGGATATTCATCAATTTATAATATAGTTATGATGGAAGAATTGGAAAATATAATTGCTTTTGGTTTAGGAGCCAGCACAAAAATTTTAAATAAGGATGGGAAATTTAAAAGAAATTTAAATTCTAAAAACCTTGAAGACTTTTTAAGGAGAAGATAGTTTTGAAACTAGGTAAAATTTTAAATAATGTAGATATTATTGACGCAAATTTTGAAATGGATAAAGAAGAAGATATAAAAAATATCGCCTTTCACACTGATGATGTAGAAAGAGGCGGTATTTTTGTTGCCATAAAAGGTTATGTAACAGATGGTCACAGATTTATAAGTAAGGCAAAAGAATTAGGTGCAGAAATTGCTTTAGTAGAAGATTACTCTAAAGAAGATATAAAACAAATAAGAGTTGAAAATTCTAGAATTGCTCTTGCAGATATAGCAAGAAATTTCTATGAAGATCCTTCAAAAGAAATGAATGTAATAGGTATTACTGCAACTAATGGAAAGACAACTACAGCTTTTATGGTGGATTCTATCTTAGAAGAAGATAAAAGAAAAACAGGAATCATAGGAACTGTTCTAACTAGATACGATGATGTAATAATTCCATCTGTTCTTACAACACCAGAATCTTTAACTCTTCAATCCTATTTTAGAGATATGAGAGAAAAAAATGTCACAGATGTGACAATGGAAGTTTCTTCTTCTGCTCAAGAATTGTATAGAAATAAAAATATAGATTTTGACATAGTTACTTTCAATAACCTTGGCAGAGAACACATTGATCAACATGGAAGTTTTGAAAATTATTTTAGATTTAAATCAAGACTTATTAGACATGCAAAAGAAGATGCTATAGCAATTTTAAATGCTGATGATGAGAAAATTTATTCCCTTAAAGATAAGACTAAGGCTCAAGTTCTTAGTTTCTCTCTTGAAAATAATGGGGCTGATTTTGGAATAGAAAATCTTGACTTGTCTTCAGGGAAGGGAAGATTTACTTTTAAAATAAATAGAGATTTAAAAGTTAAAGATAAACTTATAGAAAAACAAGAATTCAATATAGAATTAGGTTCAGTTGGTTACTCTTCTGTTATGAATTCAATTGTTTCTATTATAATTGCTCTTTGTCTAGGCATTGAAAAAGAAACTATAAAGAAAGCTCTAAAAAATTTTAAAGGTGTAGAAAGAAGATTTGAACTTATCTTTGATGAGAAATTTAAAATTTTAGATGATCACTTTGCCAACGAAAAAAACATTGATGCCACAATGGAAACTCTAAAAGAAATGGATTATAAAAACTTAAACATTCTCTATGCTATTAGAGGAAAAAGAGGAGTGGAAGTGAATCGTGAAATAACTGAAAGGCTAGTTAAGTGGATTAAGATTTTAAAACCAAAGTCCTTAACTGCTACATTATCAAAAGATACTGTAAAAGAAAAAGATAGGGTAACAGATGATGAGCTTAAAGTCTTTAAAAATATTTTAGAAAAGAATAATATAGATTGTAAGATTTATGATAACTTGGAAGACTCCATATATAATTCCATTGATTTAATGGAGGAAGATGATGTTTTGTTACTAGCAGGATGCCAAGGAATGGATAAGGGTGCAAGTTTTGTAAAGAAAAAACTTTTAGAAGAAAATATAGTAAAAGATATAGAAGGATTTTCTCATAGAATAGACAAGAGAATCTGTTAAAGTTGAATTTTGAAAGACCTTGTTTTATAATTAAAATAGAATTTTATGGAATAAAAATTAGATAAATTGCTAATCGTTTATTAATAATTTTGACGACTAAGCTCCAAACCATTTGAGGCTTGGAGTTTAATTTTTAGGAGGAAATATGGCTGAAAAAATGGGAAATCTCAAGAGAACTAACTATTGCAATGAGATTTCAGAAGATATGATTTCAAAAGAAGTTACCTTAATGGGTTGGGTTGCAAAACAAAGATCACTTGGATCAATTGTTTTCGTCGACTTGAGAGATAGAAGCGGAATTGCACAAATTGTTTTTGACGATAGTTCATCAGATGAACTTTTAGAAAAGGCATCTCACCTTCGTGGGGAATTTGTAATTGCTGTTAAGGGAACTATTCGCATGAGATCTTCAATAAATGAAGAATTGGAAACTGGTAGAGTTGAAGTTCTAGCAACAGAACTTAAAATTTTAAGTGAATCTGAAGTTCCACCAATTTATGTCAAAGATAATGACAATGTATCAGAAAATATGAGATTAAAATACAGGACACTTGATCTTAGAAAGCCAAGCATGCAAAAAAATCTCATGATTCGTTCAAAAATTTATAAAATTACTCGTGACTTTTTCTATGACAATGGATTTATTGAAGTTGAAACACCAATGCTCACAAAGCCAACTCCTGAAGGAGCAAGAGATTATTTAGTTCCAAGTAGAGTTAATCCAGGGGAATTTTATGCTCTTCCTCAATCACCACAACTTATGAAACAACTTTTAATGGTTTCTGGTTTGGATAGATACATTCAAATTACTAAGTGTTTTAGAGATGAAGATTTAAGAGCAAATAGACAACCTGAATTTACTCAAATTGATATGGAACTTAGCTTCGTAACTGAAGAAGATGTTATGTCTATAAATGAAAAATATCTTCAAACTTTATTTAAAGAAATTATAAATAAGGACATAGAACTTCCTATAAAGAGAATGAAATATTCTGAAGCTATGGATAGATTTGGAGTTGATAAGCCAGATTTAAGATTTGGAATGGAACTAAAGAATGTTTCAGATATTGTAAAAGATTGCGGTTTTAAAGTATTTGAAGGTAATACTGAAAAAGGAAAGAGCGTTAGAGGAATTAAAGTCGATGGAGGAAGTGATTTTTACTCCAAAAAACAAGTTAAAAAATTAGAATCCTTTGTAAAAGATTTTAAAGCTATGGGTCTTTCTTGGATAAGAGTCGATGAAGAAATTGACTCTCCAATTGCAAAATTCATATCAGAAGATAAAATGAATGAAATTATTTCTTTCTTTGATGCAAAAAAAGGAGATTTAATTTTAATATTGGCCGATAAGAATTCAGTAGTTTATAGTGGACTTGGAAATCTTCGTAATAAAATTGCAAGAGACATGGATTTAATTGATGATGACGATTATAAACTCGTTTGGATTACAGAATTCCCTCTATTTGAATACGACGAGGAAGAAGGAAGATATGTTGCAATGCACCATCCTTTCACTAGTCCATTAGACGAAGATGTTGAAAAATTAGTATCTGATAAGGAAAATGCAAGAGCAAAAGCTTATGACATTGTAATAAATGGCGATGAAATGGGTGGAGGAAGTATAAGAATTAACGACCCTGAAGTCCAAGAAAAAATGTTTGAAGCCTTAGGATTATCTGAAGAAGAAGCAAAAGAAAAATTTGGTTTCCTTCTTGAAGCCTTTAAATATGGAGCTCCACCACATGGAGGTCTAGCTTATGGTTTAGACAGATTAGTAATGTTATTTACTAAGGCAAAGAGCATAAGAGATGTAATAGCTTTTCCTAAGACTCAAGCTGCAACTTGCTTACTAACAGGTGCACCAACAGGACTTACAGAAAAACAATTAGAAGAAGTTCATATTAAAGTTATAGAAGATTAAGAAAAGGTGATTTTATGGAAAGCATTGGAATTGTAAAAGCTAAAAATAATAATAAAATTTTTGTAGAATTTACAAGAGAAAGTGCATGTGGAGAATCTTGCGAATCTTGTAATGCCAAATGTGCAGAATCAGAACAAGAACTTTTTGAATTTAACAATAATATATCTGCTGAAGTTGGCGATATAGTTAAGATTAAGACAAATGACAAGTCTGTGCTTTCTTATAAATTTTTAGTTTACGGATTACCTTTACTACTTTTTATGTCATCAATTTCTATTTCCTACTATATTTTTAATAGAATTGGGCTTATAAACAAAGACTTAGTGTCTTTAATAGTGGGGATTTTATCTTTTGTAGTTTCTTTTATAATTTTGAGAAAGGTAGATAGTAGATTTGGGCATATAAGTGGTTCTAGCATTCTTCTTGAAAAAATGTAGGTGAAAGATGAAAAACAAGAATTGGAAAAAAGTTCTCTATATTTTTTCTATAGTAGTTCTTATCTTGTCATCTATCTTCTTTTTATATTCATTGGCTAACAAAAAGTTTTCATCTAAGTTAATAGAAGAAAACAAAGCTTTAAAAGAAGATATATCATCTCTTGAAAAAGAGTCACAAAAGCTTGATAAAGATATAGAAGACTTGGAGATTGAATTTAATTTAAAATCTCAAGAGTTTTATGAAAAGTATGGATATCAATTTGAATCCAATAGATCTAATGAAATTTTAAAATTAGAAGAAGAATATATTAATAAAAACAAAGAAATAAAATCAGAAATAAAAGATAGGCTAAAAGCTTATGGTGCTTATTTTGATTCAAATATTTATGAAAAAGAAAATTACGACAGATCAGTAAATGATTTTTTACTTCTTAGCCAAGAAAAAATCTTGATAAGCATAAAAATATTTATGATGAATTAGAAATTGATGATCTTTTAAAAGATACTGATGGATTTGTATCTTATTTAATAAAAAACAACAAAAAGTCACAGGAACTTAATTTTTTGTTTTCTATGCATCCATCTATTCTTCTAGTATTTATAATTTTATAAATGATGATAAAGCACCTCTTTCTGAAGTTTATGTAGATATAAATAATCTATTAAATATTTATAAGGAAATGGAAAAAAGATCATATAAGACAGGTGAACTTTCTTCTGAAAATTTAGTTTATTTAAAAAATTTATTGACGAAAAAATTCCTGAATATTATAAAAATTATGGAATTATAAAATCCTTGGAAAAGAGTGGTAAGAGTGAATAAAAATATAAAATTTGTTTTTTCCATAATATTTATTGGAATAAGTATTATTTTTTCTTTTCTTGGATTTTCTAATTTGAGAAATATAAATTCTTCATATTTTAATTTGACAAGAGAAAATTCATCTTTAATTGAGAAAAAGAATAAAAGTGAAGAAAAGCTTAAAGTTTTAAAACAAGATATTAATTCAAAGCATTCAAAGTTAGATGTAATAAAAAATGAAATTAAAAAAATAGATATTTTAAAGAATAAATCTCAAGATATTCAAAATTTTAATAAAGAAATTGGTGATTCTTTAATAAAATTTGAAAATGTGAATTTTGATAATTCTTACAAAATTTCTAAAGAAAAAATAAATAATTTTGAACTATTAAAAGGTAATTTTATTGACAAAGATTTAAGTTATGAAGATATAAATTCAAATTTAATGTTATTGCCCTTTATTGTAAATTCTAACTATGATTATGATTTAAATAGGGCAATTGGAAAACACAATATAAAATCTTTTCAAAATCTTGGACTTGTGAATTATTTAATAAATGGCGATAATTATATGCTAAAGTCAATTTTATTAAATGATTCATCAAAGGTAAATAAATTAAAAGATGAGAAAGAAAATATTTTAATTAAAAAAATAATCTTCTTGATATTTCTGAAAATATTTATGCTGCGGATTTTTCTGCAAAAAAGAATAGGGAAGTATCTTTAAAAGAAAATCAATTAGATGAAGAAAAAATCAAGGCTGAAAATGAAGAAGATATTTTAAATGCACTTTGTCTTGATATTTTAAATTCATCATCTAATTATTTAAAGGGATTTAATATTATTAAAGAAGATGACTTAAACAAATTAAAATATGGCGATAAAATTTTAATGACAGAAAAAATAGAAGATAATAAAGTGATTACAAATTACTACAAGGGTGTAGATAAGGAAGCCTACACTATATCTGAAGAAAAAGAATAAATTGCTGCTTCTATAAAAACGGGAGAAAAATGAAAGAACAATTAATTAGAATTGATTATAATGGCAAGGAAATAATTTTAATACCTACTGCTCACGTATCTCAAGAGAGTGTTAATTTAGTTAGAGAAACTATAAAAGAAGAAAATCCTGACTCTATTTGCATTGAACTTGACGAGCAAAGATATAAGAATTTAAAAAATCCTGATGCTTGGAAAAATACAAATATTATTGATATTATAAAAGAAAAAAAAGTTACACTTTTGATTGCAAACTTAATTCTTTCATCTTATCAAAAAAATATTGCGAAAAAACTAAAGACAAAACCTGGCCAAGAAATGATGGAAGGGATGAAAGCTTCTGAAGAAATGGGGATTAATTTAGTCTTGGCAGATAGAAGTATCCAAACTACTTTTATGAGAATTTGGAGAAAAATGGGATTTTTTGAAAAAATTAAATTATTTTTCTCTTTAATGTCAATTGATGATGAAGAAGAAGTTTCAGAAGAAGATCTACAAAGATTAATTGAAAGAGATAATCTTGAACTTGCTATTGAAGATATGGGTAAAAATTATCCGCAAATAGCAGCAACACTTTTGCATGAAAGAGATAAATACTTAGCATATAATATTAAAAATGCACCAGGAAAAAAAGTAATTGCAATTCTTGGAGCAGCTCATACTCCAGGTGTGGAGGAAGAAATTTTTAAAGAACAAGATGTTTTAGAGCTAGACAAAGTTCCACCAAAAACTTTTTGGGGAAAAATACTTCCCTGGATTATACCAATTTTGATTGTAATTTTAATTGCCTTAGGATTTAAACAAAATATGGACACAGGTATAAGTCAAATTAAATCTTGGTTTTTATTTAATTCTGTTTTTGCTGCAATTTTTACAGCCTTGTGTTTGCCACATCCTTTAAGTATTTTAACAGCTTTTGTAGCAGCACCTTTTACTTCAATAAATCCAGTACTAGCATGTGGATGGTTTGCTGGTTTAGTTGAAGCAAGCTTAAAAAAGCCAACAGTTGAAGATGTAAACAATATACCAGATGATATTTTTAACATAAAAAGTTGGATTCACAACAAGTTTTTAAAAGCACTTTTAGTTGTTATCTTGGCAAATTTAGGTTCCTCTATTGGCACAATAATTGCTGGAAGTAAAATTATTCAAAGCATAATATAAAATTTAATAACTTTTAAGGTCTGTGAGTTTAAACTTGCAGGCTTTTTTATTTTGTTAAAAAGTTTTAACAAAAATTATTTCTTACTGATATAATTAAGTCAAATATAAATTAGAATTTTATAGGAGTTAGTCTTAACAAAGCTTTCATTAAAAATTCACAAATTTCTAATATAATAAGGTCGGTGATAAGATGTTTAAAATTTTAGTGGTGGATGATGAAAAAAGCATAAGAGAAGTAATAAGGACTTATGCAGAGTTTGAAGGGCATGAAGTAGTTGAAGCGACAGATGGTCTTGATGCCATAGATAAGGTTCGTGAAGAAGACTTTGATGTAATAGTAATGGACATAATGATGCCAAAACTAGATGGTTTTTCATCATATAAAGAAATAAAAAAGATAAAAAATATTCCAGTTCTCATGTTGTCAGCTAGAAGTGAAGAGTATGATAAATTGTTTGGTTTTGAAATTGGAATAGATGATTATGTAACAAAACCCTTTTCTCCAAAAGAATTGATGGCGAGATTAAATGTTATTGTAAATCGAAATAATAAAGTTGAAGAAAATAATACTATGGAATTTGAAGGTTTAAAAATAGATTTAGATGGACGAGTTGTATTTGTAAATGATGAAATGGTTGAACTCACTCCAAAGGAATACGACCTTTTAGTTTATATGGTAAAAAATAAGAATATAGCTCTTTCTCGTGACAAACTTTTGAACCAAGTTTGGGGTTATGATTTTTATGGTGAAGACCGCACTGTAGACACACACATAAAAATGCTTAGAAATTCAATAAAAGAATATAGAAAATTTATAATTACGGTAAGAGGAGTGGGATACAAGTTTGATACAAGAAATTAAAGAAATAAGGAGAATAAAAATTGACAAAAATAGCATTCTATTCAAATTGTGGAAATATTTTGTCTTTTTTGCCGGACTAATTTTAATTTCTATTTGGCTTTTTTCAAACAGTTTTTCTTTCTAGTTTTTATGAAACAATGAAAATTCGTGAAGTAACTAAGGTGGGTAATGAACTTAGAAACGAGTATAGATCTCAAGATTTTGAAACAAAATTATCTAATTACGCAAATACAAAGGGACTAGAAATTAAAGTTCTAGATGAAAATGGTGCCTGGGTTTTCCCCTTAAGACTTTTTGATGAATTTGTTGAAAGACCAAGAATGATTTGGGAAAACTTTGATAAATTTTTTGGATCTTTAAGTAGGGATAATAGGACTTATAAAATTTATACAGTTAGGTATGAAAACTTAAAGGATCCATCAATTATTTATGCAGGATATCTAGGAAAGACTGATGGTGAAGATTATTATCTTTACATCAACTCAGTTTTAAAACCAGTTGATGCCACTGTAGATGTAATAAGAAGAATACTTATAATAATTTCTTTTTTAGCACTTATATTTGCGTCTATTACTGCATATTTTGTATCAAAAAGACTTTCAAGGCCCCTTGTTAGAATGTCAAACACTGCAAAAGAACTTGCAAAAGGAGATTATAAAGTAAAATTTAGAAAAGGCGAGTATACAGAAATTGATGATTTATCCAATACTCTTAACTATGCAAAAAATGAACTTACAAAGACTATAGAAATGAGAAAGGATTTAGTGGCCAATGTAAGTCATGATTTAAAAACACCTTTAACTGTTATAAAATCCTATGGAGAAATGATTAGAGATATATCTGGTCCAAATGAAACATTGAGAAATAAACATTTGGAAACTATTATTAGTGAAACAGATAAGCTAACTGCCCTTGTAAATGATCTATTGGATTTATCAAAAATAGAGTCCAACTTAGAGGAAATTAAAAAAGAAAACTTTGATTTAAAAGAAGCTGTAAATGAGGTACTCGATAGATTTAAAATAAATCAAAATTATTCTGATTATACATTTGAAACAAACTTTAGCGGTGACACTAGAATTTTGGCAGATAGGTCCAAGATCAACAGAGTTATTTATAATTTAATTAACAATGCAATAAATTATTCTCCTGTTAACAAAAATATAAAAATTATTGTTAAAGGAGATAAGGACAAAACAGAGTTTCACTGTATAGACAAGGGGATTGGAATAAGTGAAGACGATGTAAATGGAATTTGGGATAGATTTTATAGAGTGCGTGACAATCACACAAGACCTGAAATAGGGACTGGACTTGGACTTTATATAGTAAAAACAATTATGGAACTTCATGGATTTGAATATGGTGTAAATTCAAAATTAGGTGAGGGTTCAGACTTTTACTTTATAGGACAAAAATAATTTAATAAAAGATTATAATCGACTAGAAATAGTCGATTTTTTCATGCAAAAATTTCTAAAAAATATTCATAAAGTTTAAATATTTACATAAAAATTTTAAAATATTGTATTTTATAAAAACATTTTTTAATTTGAAAAGAATAAAAAGGGCCCTTAGTCCTATTTTTTGAAAACTAATTAAAACACTAGAATATGGCAACTTTGTGTAGTAAAATTAAGTTAGGTGGAACAAAGTGGTGTAAAAAATAGTTAAAATGGAATAAAGTGGAGAATAAAATGTTAATTGGTGAATTCAAACACAATCTCGATCCAAAGGGAAGAGTTACAATTCCATCAAAATTTAGAGAAGACCTTTCTGTTTTTGTAATGACGAAGGGTTTAGATGACTGTCTATTTTTATACCCTAAAGATCAATGGGAAAAGATTGAGAATAAATTAAAGGAACTACCAATGACTAATAAGGCCGTTCGTTCTTTTGTGAGAACATTTTTCTCTGGTGCTGTTGATTGTGAACTTGATAAGCAGGGAAGAGTTTTAATTGCAGAAAATTTAAGGGATTATGCAGACCTTATTGATAAATGTGTAATTATTGGTCTTTCTAATCGTGCTGAAATTTGGTCTGAAGAAAAATGGAATAAATACAATGAAGAAGAGGCTCTATCCTATGAAGAGCTTGCAGAAAAAATGTCGGAGTTGGGAATATAATGGAATTTGCACACAAAAGTGTTCTTTTAAAAGAAACAATTGAAGCATTAAATGTAAGAGAGGGAAAAATATATCTTGATGGAACTCTTGGCGGTGCAGGACATAGCCTTGAGATTTTAAAAAAATTAGACGGCAGTGGTCTATTAATTGGAATAGATCAAGATAAAGAAGCACTTGAAGTAGCAAAAAAGAGATTATCCGACTTTGAAAATGTTCAGTTTTTCAACTTAAATTATGTTGATTTTGAAAAAGCTCTTGATGAACTAGGAATAGATAAAATTGATGGAGTACTGCTTGATATTGGTGTTTCTTCTTATCAATTTGACAATCCAGAGAGAGGGTTTTCCTATAGATTTGATGCTCCACTTGATATGAGGATGGACCTTGATTTAGAGATTTCTGCAAAAGATATTGTAAATACATATACAGAAAGTGAAATTGCGAGAATCATTAAGGATTATGGAGAAGAAAAGTGGGCATCAAGGATTGCCAAATTTATTGTAGATGAGAGAAGAGAAAAAAGCATTGAAACTACTTTTGAATTAGTGGAAATTATTAAAAAAGCTATTCCAGCTGGAGCTAGGAGAAATGGACCTCATCCTGCAAAAAGAACTTTTCAAGCTTTAAGAATTGAAGTCAATAAGGAACTTGATGTTTTAAAAGATTCCATTGAAAGATTTGTCAGTAGACTAAATCCTGGAGGAAGGATTGCTATTATAACATTTCATTCTTTAGAGGATAGAATTGTAAAAAATGCCTTTAAATACTTAGAAAAGGATTGTATATGTCCTCCATCTTCTCCAATATGTACATGTGACAAGAAAAAAGAAATAAAAATTATTACTAGAAAACCGATTACTGCTACAGAATATGAGTTAAAAGAAAATAATAGATCTCATTCAGCAAAACTACGAGTTGCCGAAAAATTAGAGGTGTAAAATGGCAAAAAAATTAACTAAAATTTCAAATAATAGTTATAATATATATAAGAATAGACTTTTAAGAAATAAGCCTTTTATTTTTACAATGGCAATTGTGATAATTATTTTTGCTGCGATTTTAATTTTGTATTCACAAGTTGCAGGTCTAGATAGAGAAATTTTAAGACAAAAGGCTGAAATCGAAGAATTAAATAAAACAAAAACAACTCTTGTAGGCGATATAAAAGCTGTAAAGTCATCTGCTCAAATTGCAGAAGAAGCAATGTATAAACTTGGAATGGTTTATCCTTCTGAAGACCAAATTGTCTACATTGATTCAGGGGAAGAAGAAAATTTGGGAGATATAAATTATAATGTATTTTTGAGTCCAATTGTTTCTGTCCTCAGATCTTTTACAAGAGATTAGGAGGATTTAATTGAAAAATAATAAAAATAAAGCTAGAGATAGAAATAGGAAAAATGGATTTAGGGCTAAGACAAAAAATGCCAATAGATTCATATTTGTATTTTTTATCTTTCTAGCTTTTTTGTTTGTAATATTAATAGGAAAACTTCTTTGGATACAAATTGTTCAATCTGAAGAATTGACTATATCTGCTTTAAATCAACTTACTAGGACAGAAGTAATAAATTCTAATCGTGGAATAATCTATGACAGAAATAATAAAGAAATGGCAATTAACGTTACAAAATGTAATGTTTTTTATAATATGGATTATTTAAAAGAGAATAAGAATGAAAGTAAAAGTGATTTCAAAGAGAGAAAAGAAAAACTTTATGATGAAGATGCTAAGATAATTTCTGATGTTACAGGAATAGAGTATGATGAAATACGATCAAAAATGGAAGGCGATAAGGTCGTTAGACTTGCTACTAATATTGAACGAGGCAAGGCTCAAGAGTTAAAAAATATTAGAGGAAAAATTATTGATGAAAACAAAAAAATAAAAATAATTTTAAATCTAATCTCATAGCTATGTCTATTGATGATGTGACAAGAAGACTATATCCTTTTAACAATCTTGCTTCATTTATTATTGGTTTTACTAATGATGAGAATGTAGGACAGTACGGTATTGAGGCATCTTATGATGAAGAACTTTCAGGTATATCAGGAAAAAGTGTTTCTTTAAAAGATAACGCATCGAATAAAATTCCTCTAACAGATGAAGAAACTTATGCACCAAAGGAAGGATATTCAGTAGTACTTTCTATAGATTCGAATATACAACAGTTTGCTGAAACAGCAGCTATAAATGCAAAAAAAGAAAATGAAGCTGACAAGGTTTCAGTTATAGTTCAGGATACTATGACTGGAGAAATCTTGGCAATGACAACTAAGGACGACTACAACCTAAATGATCCGAGAGCTCCTTTAAACGAGAAGCAAGAAGAAGTTTGGGATGATTTAAGTGAAGAAGAAAAGATGGAAATCCTCTATGATAATTGGAGAGATTTTAATGTCAATGACCAATACGAACCAGGTTCCACATTTAAACTTATAACTGCAGCTGCAGCTATTGAAGAAAATACATCGCAACCAGATTCACAGTATTCCTGTGCCGGAGCTATGGTAATTGGAAATAATAGGCTAACTTGTACAAGTCACAGCAGAGGAAAAAAGAGTCTTGCGAAGGCTATTGAAGAATCTTGTAATATGACTATGATTCAAGTCGGTCAAGGACTTGGACCAGAGAAATTTTTAAAGTATATAAAAGCATTTGGATTTGGAAGAAAAACTGGAATTGAATTATATGGTGAGTCAACAGGAATTATACCAAGTTCTGCTGATAATATAAGTAAAGTAAATCTTGCAACAATGTCCTATGGTCACTCAATAGCAGTTTCACCACTGCAATTAGTAAATGCTGTTAGTGCTATTTCCAATGGAGGTTATTTAAATAAACCAACTTTAATAAAAGAAATGGTGGATGCAAATGGAAACATTGTAGAAAAAAAGAGAACAGAACTTAGAAGAAGAGTAATATCAGAAGAAACATCTGATAAGATGAAGTCAATGATGAGAAGGGTAGTTGAGAGTGGTACTGGTAAAAAAGCTCAAGTTCCTGGATATATCGTTGGAGGAAAATCTGGTACAGCGAATATTGCAACTCCTACTGGATATCTAGAAGCATATAACTCATCATTTGTTGGAGTAGCTCCATTAAATGATCCTAGATTAACAGTTCTTGTAGTTGTAAATAATCCAAAAGGTGGAATTCTTGGTGGTGCTGTTGCTGCTCCAGTAGTTCAAGAAATTTTGAGTAAGTCACTTAACTATATGAAAATTCAAAAAACTGAAGAAGTTGATGAAAAAGATGAATTTGTATCAGTTCCAGATGTTGGAGCTTTACTTCTTGAAGATGCAGGAAAAATTCTTTTGGATACAGGTTTGAAGTTTAATACAAATGCAGAAACTGTACTTCCATATTCAGTTGTTACTAATCAAAGTCCATCTGCTGGTTCTTATGTATTAAAAGATACAATAGTTGATCTTGCAGTAAATGATAAGGACAGTGGTATTTTAATAATGCCCGACTTGAGCAGAAAAACTAGAAAAGAAAGCCAATCTATTTTAAATTCAATGAATTTAGAGTATAATATCAAGGGAAATGGCGACTTTATATCACAAAGTCCAAGACCAGGTCATAAATTAAGTGGAAGTGAAAAGATAACACTTAACTATTCACGTAGGGACGAAGAAAAAGAAAATTCCAGCAAAATGTACAATATGGATTCAAATAACAAGTCTAATAATAGTTCTAATGAAAAGGACAAGGAGACTAAAAATCTCAATGAAGATGAAGATAAAATAAAAAATAGAAAATCAAAAACAAAAGATTTCAATAAAAATTCAAATGATAACAAGAGTTTAAAAGAAGAAAAGGATAATAGTAAAAGGAATTAGGTTTATAGTACAATGAGTTATTTAGTTAGTATAGTTTTAGGAATAGTTTTTTCCTTAATTTTTGGGAAGATTATGATTCCAATTTTGAAAAGTTTGCACGCAGGACAAAGCATAAGAGAAGATGGACCACAATCTCACTTAGTAAAAAGTGGAACACCGACAATTGGTGGGCTAATTTTTCTTGCATCAGTAATACTTGTAACATTAATCACTGTAAATTTTAAATTATCAGTTTTAATGATACTTTTTTCAACACTGGCATTTGGAACAGTGGGTTTTATTGACGATTACATTAAAGTTGTAAAAAAGAGAAATTTGGGATTACGTGCTTATCAAAAATTATTATTACAAATTTTAACTGCTGTAATTTTGATTATTTATCAATATAATTCTAAAAACATGGGAACAGATTTATATATTCCTTTCTTAAAAGATTATAGATCAATTGGATTTTTGTATGTTCCTTTTATTATCTTTGTAATTGTTGGAACTGTTAATTCTGTTAATTTGACTGATGGATTAGATGGACTTTCATCAAGCGTTACAATTATTTGTCTTTTATTTTTTAATGTTGTTGCTGTTAAATTTCAAAGATACGAAATTGCATTTTTCTGCCTTGCTCTTGCAGGGGCTCTAATTGGATTTTTATTTTACAATAAATATCCAGCAAAAGTGTTTATGGGAGATACTGGTTCTCTTGCTTTAGGGGGAGCAATTTCAGCAATAGCATTACTTTTAAATGTGCCTCTTATTTTGCCAATTGCTGGTGGAATTTATTTTATAGAAACTCTTTCAGTAATAATACAAGTGATTAGCTTTAAAACAAGAGGAAAGAGGGTATTCTTGATGTCACCGCTTCACCATCATTTTGAGCATAAGGGATGGCATGAGAGAAAAGTTGTTGCAGTATTTTCGTTAGTAGAACTTATACTTTGTATAATTTCTTACTTAATTTTATTTTAGGTGATTAAAGATGTTAGAAAACAAAAATATATTAATAATGGGATTTGGAGTTACTGGTAAAAGTGCTTTAAAATTTTTAAAGGAATTTCCTTGCAAAATTTATGTATACGACAGCAATGAGGATTTACAAAAGTTAAATGTTGAAGAAGATTTTATTATTTTTAAAGAAGAAGATTTAGATAAAATTGACCTAATTGTAAAAAGTCCAGGAATCTATCCTTTCCACGAACTTCTACTAAAAGCTAGAGAAAAAAACATTGAAATAATTTCAGATATTGAACTTAGCTATAGAAATTTAAAAACAAAAAATGTAATAGCAGTTACAGGAACAAATGGAAAGACAACAACAACTACGATTATTGGAGACATACTAAAAAGAGTTTCCCAAACTTATGTAGTTGGAAATATTGGAAGGGGAATACTTGAAATAACAGGAGAAGCTAAAAGTGATGACTATCTTGTTATAGAAGCATCATCTTTTCAATTGGAAGATACAATTGATTTCAAGCCACATATTGCCCTATTGACTTATGTAACAAGTGACCACTTGGATTGGCATAAGACTACAAAAAATTATGTTGATGCAAAGTTTAAAATATTTAAAAATCAAGATGAAAATGACTTTGCTATTTTAAATTACGAAGATAAAGAATTGGCAAAGGAATATGATTTAAAAGCTGAAAAATATTATTTTTCTATGGAAAAAATTTCTGATAAGGGAGCTTTTGTCCAAGATGGAAAAATTTATTTTAATGATGGAAAAAACATTGAAGAAATTTTAGATACTAAAGATATTAAAATTCCAGGAGACCACAATATAAAAAATATTATGGCTGCAATAATAGGATGCAAACTTTTAAATATCGATTTAGATATAATAAAAAAATCAATAACTTCCTTTACTGGTGTTGAACATAGAATTGAATTTGTAAGAGAACTAAGGGGAGTTAAGTATTATAACGATTCCAAGGGGACAAATCCAGATTCTACAGAAGTTGCTGTAGCTGCTATGGACTCAGATGTTATACTAATTGCTGGTGGCTACGATAAGGGAGCAGAATTTGATGATTTAATTGAAAAGTCCAAGGATAAAATAAAAACTGCAATATTATTTGGAGAAACTGCAGAAAAAATTTCTAAAGCATGTAAGGAAAATGACCTTGAATTTTATATCACAAAAGATTTAAATAAAGCTGTTGAACTTGCAGAAAAAAATTTCTTGCGAGGGTGATGATGTACTCCTTTCACCAGCTTGTGCTTCATGGGATATGTATAGCGATTATGAAGTAAGAGGTCAACATTTTAAAGACCTTGTCAAAGAGTTGGTTTAAATGAAGTTAAAAAAGGAAATAAAAGATATAGATTTAATGCTCTTGCTCAGCATGATATTTCTAATTATTATGGGTCTAGTTGCTGTTACATCTGCATCCTTTCCTACTGCAAAAAAATACAATTTAAATAGCTTTCATTTTTTAATTAGGCAGGGAGCATTCCTAATTTTAGGGATTATATCAATGATCCTTATTATTAGAGTACCAAGAGGAGTAATATATAAAAACATAACTTGGCTATTTATATTAAGTGTAATATTAATACTATTATTGTGGACACCTCTTGGTTATAACAAAAATGGTCAAAGCAGGTGGTTGGACTTTAAAGTTATTCCACTTAAGTTTCAACCTTCAGACCTTTTAAAATTAACATCAATAGTTTTCTTATCAAAATATATTTCTAGAAATATTTACACACTTAGAGAGCCAAAAAATTTTTTAATTGCAGTTGCAATAATGGGTATATCAGTTGGACCAATTATGATTAAAGACTTTTCAACAGCGGTTGTTATTGGAGTTTCACTATTTGCTATATTACTTGCAGCTGGAATAAATAAGAAACAATTTTTATTTTTAGTTGTTCTAGGAATAGCCCTGATATTTGTAATTTTAAAGGACCCAGAGAATGAATTTAGACTTAAGAGAATTTTTGGATTTGTCTCTGACTCAACAGACTACCAATCTTCAGCTCTTTATCAATCAAGACAATCTCTCTATGCTTTTGCCCTAGGTGGTTATTCAGGAGTAGGGCTATTTCGCTCAAGACAAAAATACACAAACTTGCCAGAAGCTTATACAGATTTTATTTTTTCTGTAATAGCTGAAGAGTTTGGATTTATTGGAACTTTTATAGTAATATTATTATTTATAATATATATTTACAGAGGATACATGATTGCTTTTAAAGCTACAAATTATTTTGATAAATTTACAGCTATTGGGATGACTACTTATATTGGAATTCAAGCATTTTTTAACATGGGTGTTTGTGCAAAACTTCTACCAGTAACTGGTATAACTTTACCTTTTATTTCCTATGGAGGTACAGCACTTGTAATGGCAATTGTATCAACAGCTATTTTATTAAAAATTTCGAAAGAAGGCACTATATGAGATACATTTTATCTGGTGGAGGTACTGGAGGACACATTTATCCAGCACTTGCCATTGGAGAAGAAATTAAAAAACAAGACGAGGAAGCAGAAATACTTTATGTTGGTAAAAAAGATTCTCTAGAAGAAGAATTAGCCGACAAATATAATTTTGAATTTAAGGGAATAGATATTTCTGGACTTCCAAGAAAAAAATTAAATAAGGACACAGTTATAACTTTTTTCAATCTTATGAAGGGTTTGAGAGAGTGTAACAAGATAATAGATGATTTTAAACCTGATATTGTCATAGGAACAGGTGGATATGTTTGTGCGCCAATTGTATTTAAGGCGCAACAAAAGAAAATTAAGACAGTAGTTCAAGAACAAAATGCTTATCCAGGAAAGACAAATAAAATATTAGCTAAAAAAGCGGACTATGTCTTTATAAATTTTATGGAGGCAAAAAAATATTTAAACAATGACAATATTATATTTACTGGAAATCCAATAAGAGATGTTTTTTCTCATATTGACAGAAAAAAATCAAGAGAGAAATTAAATATAAAAGATAATGAAAAATTTGTTTTTTCTTTTGGCGGATCAGGTGGTCAAGAATCTACTAATGACGCTATACTGGAAATTTTAAATAATAAAAGTGACCTTCCCTTTAAACTCACTCACGTGACAGGAAGAGATCATTATGATTATTTTATGGAAAAAGCAGAAAATATTCCTGAAAATGTTGAAATTTTAGATTACACACACAAGGTATATGATTATTTATCAAGTGCTGATTTAGTTATAGCTTCATCATCAGCTATGACTCTTGCTGAAATTTCTGCTTTAGGTGTAGCATCTATATTAATTCCAAAGGCCTATACTGCAGGTAATCATCAATACTATAATGCAATGAGTTATAGCAACATGGGTGCTAGCAGAGTGATAGAAGAAAAAGATTTAAATGGGGAAACTTTATTAAAAGAAATAGAAGAAATTCTCGATAATGATGATGAGAGAAATAAGATGGCAGACAATTCAAAAAAACTTGCCAGTCCTGATGCTGTTTCCAAAATAGTTGATATTATTTTAAAGTGATTTTATGAAAAAGTTGGAAAAGAAAAAAAGAAAACTGAATAAAAAGAGAAGATATTTAAGAATTTTTAGCAGATTTTTTATATTTTTTTCCTTCATTTTTTTGATTATATTTGCTCTTAAAAATTCAAATTTTTTTAATGTAAAAAATATAAATATTGAGGGCAATAAGAATGTAAGTCAAGCTAAAATAAAAAAGGTATCAGGTTTAAAAAAAGGAAGCAAGTATTTTCTTGTATCAAAAAAAGATAGAGTGAAAAAAGCTTGAGGCTATTCCTTATATTGAAGAAGCTAAGATTTCTTACAGTTTAAGTGGAAAAGTAAAAATTAAAATAAAAGAGAGAAGTCCATATTACCAAATGGAAGCCAGTGACTATTTATTGGTAGATGATAACTTTAGAATTTTAGAGAGTTCAGATAAAAAGAGAGACAATTTAGTAAACTTATATGGCTTTAATGTTGATAACCCACAAGCAGGAAATTATATTTTAACAAATAAGGATGAGGAAGAGAAAAGAAATCTTTTGTTAGAACTTAGAAAAGATGAATATTCTCTTCATGGAAATATTAGGGATATTGAACTGTTAGATTCCATTGCAACTTTTACAACAGTGGACGGTATAAAAATAGAATTTGGATCTTATAGCAATATTGAATATAAATTAAAAATGCTTTCCTTGATTTTAGAAGATATTAAAGATACAAATAAAAATGCTATTATCATTCAAATGGAAAAGGGTGAGAGCCCAATTTTAATAACTGATGGAGATAAAGAAGACAATAAGGAAAAAGACAAAGACAAGTTGAAGAGAATAATAAAAGATTCAGATAACGAAAAAACTTATAAAGAAGTTAATAGGAAAGACGATAATTCAAATTAAAGACTTCATTTGACCTTTATATATTGACTATTTAGCAGTCTTTCTATAAAATGATAGTAATGAATATAAAAAAATTTATTTAGTATATGAGGAGGATGTTTATGTTGGAATTCGATATGGACCAAGACGATTTTGCCAAGATTAAAGTAGTTGGCGTTGGTGGCGGCGGAAACAACGCTGTAAATAGAATGATTGACGCAGGTGTTAAAGGCGTAGAATTTTTAGTATTTAACACTGATAGACAAGCACTAAAGAATTCAAATGCTGAAACTAAAGTGCAACTTGGAGAAAAAATTACTAAAGGACTTGGAGCAGGAGCAAACCCTGAAATTGGTGCTCAAGCAGCTGAAGAATCTTTAGATGAAATTAGAGAAGCCCTAGATGGCGCAGATATGGTATTTATCACTGCTGGTATGGGTGGAGGTACTGGTACTGGTGCAGCTCCTGTTATTGCAGATGTTGCAAAAGAACTAGGTCTACTTACTGTTGGTGTTGTTACAAAACCTTTTACATTTGAAGGAAGAAAGAGAGCAAAATCTGCTGAAATTGGTATTAATGCTCTTAAAGGAAAAGTTGATACATTAGTTATAATTCCAAATGATAGACTTCTAAGCATTGCAGATAAAAAGACAAGCTTCTCACAAGCCTTTGAAATGGCAGATGACATATTAAAACAAGGTATCCAAGGTATATCTGATTTAATTTCTGTACCAAATCTTATTAATCTTGACTTTGCCGATGTTAAGACTATTATGTATGATAAGGGCGTTGCTCACATGGGTATAGGACGTGCATCTGGTGATGACAGAGCTACAGAAGCAGCTAGACTTGCAATAAACTCTCCTCTACTAGAAACATCTATTGAAGGGGCAAAATCTGTTCTTCTTAATATTACAGCAGGATCAGATCTTGGTATCTTTGAAGTTAATGAAGCAGCTGATTTAATTAGAGACTGTGTATCTGAAGATGCAAATATTATCTTTGGTGCAGGTATTGATGAATCACTTAAAGATGAAGTTAAGATTACAGTTATTGCAACTGAATTTGATCAATATAAAGATGACAAAAAAGATAAAAAAGATAAGAAAATAGAAAATACACAAAAAAGTCCCATTGAATCTCTTGAAAATGATGATGAAGAAGATAATGGAGAACTTAAAATCCCTTCTTTCTTGAGAATTAACAGAAAGTAAGTTTATAATTAAGATTTTTGGACATTGGAAACAATGTCCTTTTTTTATTGTCTAAATTTACTATACTAAAAAATATATTAAAATACAAAAATTTATCTTGAAAAAACGTTTTAAAAGTAAATTTATAAGAAAAATATGTCAAATAATTGATTTTTCATCAATTAAAGTAAATGAATTGGACTAGAAAAACATTTGCAAAAATTTTACGAAAAGATATTATTTATCGCTTTATTACAGAGAAATTTATTAAAATTAAAAAAAATTAAACAAATGACGAAAAAATAAAAAGTGTTTTTTATTTAACGAATTTTTGTTATAATAAACCTTGCGAGAAAAAAAAGGAGGAAAAAAAAGAATGAACATATCATTTAATTTAATGCAAACAGTAGGATTTGCAATCATAGTTTACTACATAGGAAAGTTTTTAAGACAAAAAATTAACTTTTTTCAAAAGTTCTGTGTTCCAGCTCCAGTAATTGGCGGATTTTTATTTGCAATTATTAGATTTTTATTAGAAGTGGGCGGAATCGCAACATTTGAATTTGATCAAGCGTTACAAAACCCATTTATGATGGTATTCTTTACTGCTATTGGTGTAGGTGCAGACCTAGACACTTTGAAAAAGGGAGGAAAAGGATTTTTAATATTCTGGCTAATTTCAGCAATATTAGTTTTAGGTCAAGATACAATAGGCCTTATTCTCGCAAAAGTCCTTTCTCAAAACCCACTTCTTGGTCTAATCTGTGGTTCAGTTACAATGGTAGGTGGACACGGTTCAGCTGGAGCTTGGGGAGGTACATTTGCCAAACTAGGTCTTGAAAATGCTAAGACATTTGCACTTGCAGCTGCAACATTTGGAGTTATTATGGGATCATTAATTGGTGGTCCAATTGGTTCAACTCTTATCAGAAAGAAAAATCTTTCAGGTAATGATAATAAGTCTTCAAACTATGATGACGTCTTAGAAAATCTTGAAGAAAACAATGCTGGAGAAGGTTACGAAAGAGTAGTTCCTCTTCAAGCAGGTGACTTCATTAAAGTTCTTGGACTTATCTTTGTTTCAATTGGTTTTGGTTCAATTCTACAAGAATTTATCAGAACTCACGTATCAATTATGGGTAAAGAATTAAACTTACCGGCTTATGTAACTTCAATGATCATTGCAGGTATCTTCGTTAATACAATTGGTAAACAAGGACCTCTTGCAGTTAACCAAAGAGCTAACTCAATTTGTGGAGACGTTGGACTAAATGTATTCCTAGTAATGGCACTAATTGACATTAACTTAATTGACCTTAAAGATGTTGCTGGACCAATGCTTATAATCTTATTTGCACAAACATTATTTATAGCTCTATTTGCTTATTTCATAACATTCTGGGCTATGGGTAAAAATTACGATGCAGCAGTTTTAGCTGGTGGTATGTGTGGATTTGGTATGGGTGCAACTTATAACGCACTTGCAAACATGGACTCAATTACTGAAAGATTTGGTCCATCTCCAAAGGCATACTTCATCCTTCCAATGGTTGGTGCTTTTGCAATTGATATTACAAACTCAGTATTTATTACAATATTCTTAAATATTGCACAAAGCATTGCATAAAACATATTAAAAAAATAAGCTGAGCCTTTTGGCTTGGCTTTCTTTATGTTTACATATCAATTGATTAATAAAATTTTAAGTGATATTATTATTTAAAAGGTCCTTATAGGACCTTATTTAAATGAGGTGAAAATAATGAAATGCCCATTTTGCGGATACAATGATTCAAAAGTTTTAGATACAAGACCAACTGATGAAGGTAGCACAATAAGAAGAAGACGTGAGTGTTTAAATTGCAATAAAAGATTTACAACTTATGAAAAAATTGAACAGTCACCAATTATGGTAATAAAAAAGGATGGAAATAGACAGGCCTTCGACCGAGAAAAAATTATAAGAGGTATGATTAAATCTTGTGAAAAAAGACCTGTTTCAGCGGCAGATATAGATGAAGCTGTAAATAATATAGAAAAGAAAATTGAAAATTCTATGAAAAAAGAGATTAGTTCTCTTGAAATTGGTGAAATGGTTATGGATGAATTAAAAGATTTGGACGAAGTTTCTTATGTTAGATTTGCTTCAGTTTATAGAGAATTTAAAGATTTACAATCTTTTGTTGATGAATTAGAAAATTTTGTAGAAAAAGAAGAATTAATATGGACTTATTTGAACTTAGTATGCAAAAAAATTTAGAAAGTAAGGCACCTCTTGCTGACAGGATGAGACCAAGAAATCTTGAAGAATTTTTTGGACAAAGTCATATAATTGGAGATGGAAAATATCTTTCTAGGCTTATAAAAAGTGATAGATTAACTTCAGTATTATTTTATGGTCCACCAGGTGTTGGAAAGACAACTCTTGCAGAAATTATAGTGAGAAGCACAAATAAAAATTTTGTAAAATTATCAGCAGTAACTTCAAATTTAAAAGAACTTAGAGAAGTTTTAGCTAAAGCTGAAAATTCAATGAAGTATGACAATGTGTCTACAATTGTTTTTATTGATGAAATTCACAGATTTAACAAGACACAACAAGATGCACTTCTGCCCTTTGTTGAAAGGGGAATTATAAGTTTAATAGGAGCTACAACTGAAAACCCTTATTTTGAAGTTAATAAGGCCCTTCTTTCAAGAATGCAGATAATAAATTTATTGCCACTTGAAGATAAGGACTTAGAAGAAATGTTAAATATAGCTTTAAGTGATAAAGAAAGAGCATTTGGAAATAAAAATATCGAAGTTACAGATTCTGCAAAAAAGATTTTAATTAAAAATTCTAATGGTGATGGAAGATATCTTTTAAATAGTTTGGAAATTGCAGTCCTATCAACTGATGAAGTTAGTGGGAAAATTTTAATTGATGAAGATGTTATAAAAAATTCTCTTTTAATTAAAAATGTAAAATATGATAAAAATAATAATGAGCACTACGACACAATATCAGCATTTATAAAATCAATGAGAGGGTCTGATCCTGATGCAGCGTTAATTTATCTTGCTAAAATGCTTGAAGGTGGCGAAGATATAAAATTTATTGCTAGACGACTTATTATTTTTGCATCAGAAGATGTAGGGAATGCAAATCCGCAAGCCATGGTAATTGCATCAGCTTGTTTTAATAGTATCAATGCAGTTGGTATGCCTGAAGCAAGAATAATTCTCGCACAGACAGCAACATATCTTGCTTGTTCTCCAAAATCAAATGCATCTTATCATGGAATAAATAAAGCATTGGAGGATGTAAGAAAATCAAACAACATTGATATACCAAAATATATAAGAGATAAGAGAAATCCTCAAAATGAAACAGATGAAAAATATTTATATCCTCATGATTATGATGGGTCATATGTTAATCAAAAATACATGCCAGATAATTTTAAGGGAAGAAAATATTATGAACCAAAAGATATTGCTTATGAAATAAAAATAAAGGAATACTTAGACAGTTTAAAGTGAGTTAAATTGACAAATAGAGGATTTAATTATATACTTAAACATTATGTAAGGAATTGAAAATTAGGAGGAATTATGTCAATTAGCATTAGAGATATTTTTAAAAATCCAGAAGATTTTTTAGATAAAGAAATAGTATTAAGTGGTTGGGTAAAAACATCTAGAGCATCAAAAAACTTTGGATTTATTGAACTTACTGACGGTACAGTTTTTAAACCAATCCAAGTTGTTTATGGTAAGGAACTAGAAAATTTTGATGAAGTGGAAAAATTTCCAATAAGTTCTTCTCTAGAAGTTAGTGGAAAGGTTGTAAAATCACCAGGTAAAAATCAATCCTTTGAGCTTCAAGCAAATAAAATTGCTCCAATATGCTCATCAGATCCTTCTTATCCACTGCAAAAGAAGAGACATACGATGGAATATTTAAGAACAATAGCTCATCTTCGTCCAAGAGCAAATACTTTTAATGCTGTTTTTAGAGTTAGATCTTTAATTGCTTATGCAATTCACAAATTCTTCCAAGAAAAAGGATTTGTTTATGTTCATGCTCCAATTATAACAACATCAGATGCTGAAGGTGCAGGAGAAATGTTCCAAGTAACAACTCTTGATATTGATAGTATTGCTAAAGCTGAACCAACTGAAGTGGATTATACAAAAGACTTTTTTAATAAGAAGACTCACCTAACTGTTTCAGGTCAACTAGAAGCAGAAGCTTTTGCTGAAGCTTTTAAAAATATCTATACTTTTGGACCTACATTTAGGGCTGAAAATTCAAATACTCAAAGACACGCAGCTGAATTTTGGATGATTGAACCTGAAATGGCTTTTGCAGATTTAAATGTAAATATGGATGTTTCAGAAGAAATGCTTAAATATATTATCACTTATGTTCTTGAAAATGCTCCACAAGAAATGGAATTCTTTAACAATTTTATTGACAAAGGTCTACTTGAAAGACTTCAAAATGTTGTCGACAATGAATTTGCAAGAATAACTTATACAGAAGCTATTGAAATTCTTGAAAAAGCTGATAAAGAATTTAACTATCCAGTTAGTTGGGGAATTGATCTTCAAACTGAACACGAAAGATATATAACAGAAGAAGTTTATAAAAAGCCAGTATTTGTAACAGATTATCCAAAGGAAATCAAAGCCTTTTATATGTATGAAAACGAAGATAAGAAAACTGTTGCAGCTATGGACCTTTTAGTTCCTGGCGTTGGAGAAATCATTGGTGGAAGTCAAAGGGAACACAGATACGATGTATTAGAAGAAAAGATGCAAAATATTGGCATGGACATGTCCAATTATGATTGGTATCTTGATTTAAGAAGATATGGTTCTGTTGTTCACTCTGGATTTGGACTTGGATTTGAAAGAGCAGTAATGTATATAACTGGAATGAAAAATATAAGAGATGTAATACCATTCCCAAGAACTGTTGGAAATGCTGAATTTTAGGAGTTAATATGGAAAAATATACACCAAGTGAAATAGAAAAAAAGTAGGCAAGACTTTTGGGATGAACATGAATCCTTTGTATGTGAAAATAATTCTGATAAAGAAAAATTTTATGGACTAGTAGAGTTTCCTTATCCATCAGGACAAGGACTTCACGTTGGTCACCCAAGACCTTATACAGCTCTTGATATTGTTTCAAGAATGAAGAGAATGCAAGGTTACAATGTTCTTTATCCAATGGGATGGGATGCCTTTGGTCTTCCAACTGAAAACTATGCTATAAAAAATAAAATACATCCAGCCATTGTTACAAAAAACAATATTGAACATTTTAAAAATCAATTAAAATCAATAGGTTTTTCCTTTGACTGGTCAAGAGAAATAAATACAACAGATCCCGAATATTATAAGTGGACACAATGGATTTTCTTACAACTTTATAAACATGGTTTGGCTTACAAAAAAGAAATGCCAATAAACTGGTGCCCTTCATGTAAAGTTGGACTTTCTAATGAAGAAGTTGTGGGAGGAAAGTGCGAAAGATGTGGAGAAGAAGTTGTAAGACGTGTTAAAAGTCAATGGATGCTAAAAATTACAGAATATGCAGATAGACTTATTAACGACCTTGATGATCTCGACTTCATTGACAGAGTAGTTACTCAACAAAAAAATTGGATAGGTAGAAGTGAAGGTGCAAGTATCAATTTCTCATTAAAGGATTTAGACGAAAAGCTTGAAGTTTTCACAACAAGACCTGACACAATTTATGGAGCAACTTATATGGTAATAGCACCAGAACATCCTTTAATTGAAAAATATTCTGATAAGATTGAAAACTTAGATGAAATAAATGCTTATAAAGAAGAATGTGCTAAAAAAAGTGAATTTGAAAGAACAGAACTTGAAAAGGATAAAACTGGCGTAGAAATTAAAGGAATTAAGGCAATTAATCCTCTTACTAAAAAGAAATGCCAATTTGGATTTCAGATTATGTTCTTATGACTTATGGAACTGGTGCAATTATGGCTGTTCCTGCTCACGATGATCGTGACTACGATTTTGCAAAAAAATTTGGTCTTGAAATCATTCCTGTTATTGAAGGTTCAGATGTTTCAGAACACGCCAACACTGACACTGCAACAGGGAAAATGATAAATTCGGGGGTTTTAGATGGTCTTGAAGTAAAAGATGCCATTTCTAAAATGATTGAATACTTAGAAGAAAACAAACTTGGAAATAAGAAAATTAATTATAAATTGAGAGACTGGGTTTTCTCAAGACAAAGATATTGGGGAGAACCAATTCCAATAGTTCACTGTGAAAAATGTGGTTATGTAGCTCTTCCTGAAGAAGAACTTCCACTTTTACTTCCAGAAGTTGAAAATTATGAACCAACTGATTCTGGTGAATCACCACTTGCTAAAATGACTGATTGGGTAAATACAACTTGTCCAAAGTGTGGTGGTCCAGCAAAAAGAGAAACTGATACAATGCCTCAATGGGCAGGATCATCATGGTATTTCTTAAGATATACAGATCCTCACAATGATAAGGCAATCGCAAGTAAAGAAGCTCTTGAATATTGGATGCCAGTAGATTGGTATAATGGTGGTATGGAACATACAACACTTCACTTATTATATTCAAGATTTTGGCATAAATTCTTATACGATATTGGAGTAGTTCCAACAAAAGAACCTTATCAAAAGAGAACATCTCATGGAATGATTCTTGGTAATAATAACGAAAAAATGTCTAAATCAAGAGGAAATGTTGTAAATCCAGATGATATTGTAAGGGATTACGGCGCAGATACACTTAGATGTTATGAAATGTTTATTGGTGACTTTGAAAAACCAGTACCATGGTCTGAAAATGGCGTTAAGGGTTGTAGAAGATTCTTGGAAAGAGTTTGGAATCTTCAAGAAATTGTTGTTGACGGTGATGAATATAGCAAAGATTTAATTTCTGAAATTCACAAAACTATTAAAAAAGTTACTGAAGATTATGGAAATTTAAAATCAAATACAGCTATAGCACAACTTATGACTCTATCAAATGAATTTAGTTCAATAGGAAAAATTACTAAAGAAGACTTTAGAACTTTCTTAATTTTATTAAATCCAGTAGCACCACACATCACAGAAGAATTGTGGCAAGTGTGCGATCTTGGAGGAATTCTTTCAGAACAAGCTTGGCCAAAATATATTGAAGAGCTTACTATTGATAATGAAATAGAAATTCCAGTTCAATTTAATGGAAAAGTTAGATATACTGTTAAAATAGCGAGAGATGCGTCACAAGATAAGGTATTTGAAGTTGCTGAAAAAGATGAACTTTTTGCTAAGAATACTGAAGGTAAAAATGTAGTTAAGAAAATTTATATTCCAAATAAGATTGTTAACATAGTTGTAAAATAAAATGAGAAGCACTTTTTAGTGCTTTTTGTTCTTTATAAGGAGTTTTTTATGAATAGTATGACTGGCTATGGCCTTTGCGAAAAAAGATGCGATGATTTTTATATAAAAGTTGAGATGAAATCAGTTAATAACAGGTTTCTTGACATTAATTCGAGAATGCCAGGGGCTCTAAGTTATGCTGAAGAATCTGTGAAGTCATTAGTTAAGTCAAAGGTTAAAAGAGGTAAAGTTGATATATTCATAAACTTTGAATATTTGGATTCTAGTGAAGTTGAAATTGATATTGACTATGAGCTTTTAAATAAGTATATTATTATAAGTAAAGAATTAGAGGAAAAGTTTGGAGTAAAATCAGATTTATCCTTCTCAAAACTTATGGAAGATTCAAATATTTTTAAACCTCAAAAAAAGGAATTTGATGGCGATTATATTCAAGAAGAACTTTTAAAAGTAGTCGATCTTGCTTCTAATGATTTTGTTAAATCTAGATCAATTGAAGGTGAAAAGATAAAGGATGATTTTAAGATAAAACTTGAAGAGGTAAAAAAATTAACTGATTTTATTGAAAAAAGAGCTCCATTAAGTCTTGATGAAAATGAAAAGAGACTTAGAACTAGAGTATCTGAGTATCTTGATTCTAGAGAGATAGATGAAGATAGAATTTTAACAGAAATTGCTATAATGTTAGATAAACTTTCTATTGATGAAGAAATAACTAGGCTCAAAATACACACTCAAAATTTTAGTGATATAATAGATCAAGAAGGACCTATTGGTAGAAAATTAGACTTTTTAATTCAGGAAATGAATAGAGAGTCCAACACTATAGGTTCAAAATCCAATGATATTGAAATTACAAGTGCTGTTGTAATGTTAAAATCAGAAATAGAAAAATTGCGTGAACAAGCGCAAAATGTTGAATAATATAAAAAAATTAGGATGGTGATGATTTGGACGGCGGATTTTTATTAGTTTTATCAGGTCCTTCTGGTTCTGGAAAAGGAACTGTTAGTGAATCTTTAATGAAAAACAATGACGATATAATTTTCTCAACTTCTGTAACTACTAGGACCCCTAGACCAGGAGAAGTTAATGGTGAAAATTACTTTTTTGCCACTCGTGAAGAATTTGAAAAAATGGTAGAAAATGATGAACTTTTGGAGCATGCTTTCGTTCACACTAACTACTATGGTACACCAAAGAAATTTGTTTTTGATGAAATTGAAAAGGGAGAAATTGTACTTCTAGAAATTGACGTGCAAGGAGCTCTACAAATTAAAGAAAAATACAAGGAAGCAGTCTTCATATTTTTAATCCCTCCAACAATGGATGAATTAAGATCTCGTCTTGTCAAGAGAGATACGGAAACAGAAGATGAAATCGAAACAAGGTATAAAAATGCCTTTAAGGAACTTGACTTTGTTGGTGAATATGACTACTTTGTAATTAATGATGTAATAGATAACGCCGTTAAGGACATTGAAACTATTATAGCAGCAGAAAAATTGAGAGTTAAAAGACACAAGAATATTAAGAAAGAAGTTCAAGCAGAAGAGGAGAGAAATAAATGATAATACCATCTTTTAAAGAATTAAAAGAAGTTGCAGATTCTAGATATGAACTTGCAATATTAGTATCAAAAAGAGCTAGAAAATTAATTGATGGAAATCCAGCCCTAGTTGATACAGATAGTGATAAACCAGTTACAATTGCAATCGAAGAAATTATGGATGGCAAGATTAAGTTTGGCGAAAAATTAAGCGATTCTGAGTATGAAGCAAAGGTTGCTGAAGAAAAAGAAAATCTTATCCAAGAAATTAAACAAAAAAAGATTGATGATTTAAACAAAGAGGAACTAGAAGAGGAATAAGATGTTAGAAGGTAAAAAAATTCTACTTGGAGTTACAGGTGGAATTGCAGTTTATAAGTCTCCAGGTATATGTAGTCTTTTGAGAAAATTAGGTGCCGAAGTAAAGGTTATAATGACAAAAAACGCAACTGAATTTGTTACACCTCTTACTTTTCAAACTATGTCCAACAATGTAGTTCATGGAGAGATGTTTAACCAACTTTTTAACATGGATGTTGAGCATATTTCTCTAGCTAAATGGGCTGATATTTTTGTTATTGCACCTGCTACTGCAAATATTATTGGAAAATTTGCCAATGGTATTGCAGATGATATGCTATCTACGGTTTTAATGGCATCAAGATCAAAAGTAATGTTGGCACCTGGAATGAATACAGTTATGTTAAATTCAGAAGCCAATCAAAAGAATATGCAGACCCTAAGAGATAGGGGAGTTATAATCCTAGATACCAAAGAAGACATACTTGCCTGCAATGATTATGGCAGTGGCAAGATGCTTGAGCCTAGTGAAATTGTTGATGAAATTGATAGAGCTTTAACTGAGAAAGACCTTGAAGGTAAGCATGTTGTAATCACAGCAGGACCTACAAGAGAGGCACTTGATCCAGTTAGGTTTATTTCTAACTATTCTTCTGGAAAGATGGGTTATGCCCTTGCAGATAATGCAAAAAAAAGAGGTGCAAAGGTAACGCTTATATCTGGTCCAACAAAAATTGATGTTCCAAAAGTTGATAACTTCGTAAGAGTGGATTCAACTCGTGAAATGTATGATGCTGTTGGAGAATATTTCGATGAGTGTGATTTATTGATTAAGGCGGCAGCTCCAAGTGATTACAGACCAAAGACCTATAGTGAAGAAAAATTAAAAAGGGTAGCGACAGTCAAATGAACCTAATTGAAATGGAAAAAAATCCTGACATTGCTGCTCACTATGGAAGTCTAAAGAAAAATCAAGTTATAGTTGGATTTGCAGCAGAGTCTACTAATATTTATGAGTATGCTAAGGAAAAATTAATTAAAAAGAACTTTGATATAATTGTTGTTAACAATATCAAAAAAGAAGGAGCAGGTTTTGGCAGTGACACCAATATAGTTTCCATTATCTCAAGAGATGAGACTGATGATTTAGAAATTATGTCCAAGGCTGAGCTTGCAAGAGAAATTTTAGATAGGGCAAAAAAACTTATGAGCTAGAGAAATCTAGCTCTTTTGTGGGTGAAGACATGTTTGCAGATATTTTCATAGAAAATAATTTTCAAAAAATAGATAAACTTTATACATATATAGTAAAAGATGATGTTAAACCTGGTATGAGAGTTCTCGTAAATTTTGGGAAGTCTTACCGAGTTGGTATCGTCCTTTTTTTACATGCAAATTATTCTGGAGACCACCGAGAAAAGTTAAAGGAGATTCATTCAGTCCTTGACGATGAACCAATAATATCCAATGACCTAATAAGACTTGGCCTTTGGATGAAGGAAAGATACCTTGTTGGTTACTCAAAGGCCTTTGCTCCAATCTTACCACCAGGAAACCTTCAAAAAATTAAGAAAAAAATCCTTGTAGAAAAATATCCTAATGGTAAGGACTTGGAAGACTTAAACTCTATAGACTTGACGAAATATTTTGAAGACTTAAAAGAAGATGAAAAAGCAATCATAAAAAGGTTAAGGGCTAAGGGTTATATAAAATATATTTATGATTCTTTAGTTACTGTAAAGCCAAAACTTGTAAATTATTTGAGGCTTGCAGGTGATTTTGACCCAAAAAATCTTGAGGGAATTAGTGAGAAACAAGCACAAGTCTTTAATTTTATAAAAAAAGAGAAAGATATATCGAGAGTAGATGTCATGAAGAATCTAAATATATCTTATTCTCCAATTAAAAGCCTGATAAAAAGAAACCTTATTGAAGAATATAAGAAAGAAATAAATAGAAATCCAGTTGAAAAAACTTTTAAAA
>NZ_HE978593.1:374873-380040 GCF_000312025.1 Peptoniphilus timonensis JC401
CCAGTTGAAAAACTTTTAAAAAGAATAAGCTAGCTTTAAATGATGAGCAACAAGAAGCTCTTAAGAGTATACAAAAAACTGACAAGGTAGTCTCGCTACTCCATGGACTAACAGGATCTGGTAAAACCGAGGTTTATTTAAATCTTACTTCAAAAGTTCTTGAAGATGGAGGACAAGTTATTGTACTTGTTCCAGAAATTGGATTAACTCCGCAAATGATTGAGAGGTTTAAGTCTTGGTTTGGAAATGAAGTTGCTATTATCCACTCAAAGCTTTCGGCTGGAGAAAGATATGATGAGTATAGGAAGGTCTTAAATGATGAAGTAAAAGTTGTAGTTGGTGTCAGAAGTGCAGTATTTGTTCCCTTTAAAAATCTTAAGATGATAATTGTAGATGAGTCTCACGACTCTTCCTATGAATTCCACGACAACCTAAAGTATGACACCATAGAAGTTGCCATAAATAGGATGAAGGGCAGGGGGAAAGTCCTTCTTGGATCAGCAACTCCATCTGTGGAATCATACTTTTATGCCCAAAAAGACTTTTACAATTTATGTGAATTGAAAAATAGGGCAAAAAAAGGAGCCTTTCTACCAGATACAGAAATAGTTGATATGAGAGACGAACTTATAATGGGAAATGTCTCAATCTTTAGTAGAAATCTCAGAGAGGCTATTGAAGAAAAGCTAAAGAACAAAGAACAAGTTATTTTATTTTTAAATAGACGTGGTTTTTCTAACTTTATTTCCTGTAGGTCTTGCGGTGAGGTTATCAAATGCGATGATTGTGACATTTCAATGACCTATCACAAGGCAAAGAATAGGCTTATCTGTCACTATTGTGGAAAGACCAAGCCTTTGCCAAAAGTGTGTCCATCATGTGGATCAAAATTTATAAAACAATTTGGAGTTGGAACTCAAAGAGTAGAAGAAGAAGTTAAAAAATATTTTCCAGAATCTAGAGTTCTTAGAATGGATAGGGACACAACGGGTAAAAAGAATTCCTTTGAAAAGTTTTATGAGAAGATAAAAAATAAGGAAGCAGACATAATTATTGGGACTCAAATGGTATCTAAGGGATTTGATTTCGAAGATGTTACACTTGTTGGCATTGTTGCAGCAGACCTCTCCCTTTATATTTCAGACTACAAGGCGAGGGAAAGGACCTTCCAACTTATAACCCAAGTTTCAGGAAGAGCAGGTCGTGCTTCAAAAAAAGGTAAAGTAATTATTCAAACTTACAGCCCAGATAGTGAAATTATAAAATATTCTGCACTTGGAAATTATGAAGATTTTTATAATTATGAAATTGAGGAAAGAAAAGTATATTTGTATCCACCCTACACAAAGTTAGTTGGACTAGAATTTTCTTCTTATGATGAAAGCTTGACTGAGATTTGGGCACAGAAATTTCTCAATCAAATGTCAATTGATTTAAAAGGTATGGATATAATGCTTACAAAATTTATTAAAATGCCTAAGATAAAAAATATAAATAAAACCAAGTTCTCAATTAAGCTCAAACCTAGAGATTTATCTTTGTTAACAGAGGGTCTAAAAAGGGTAATAAGAAATAGTAAGATAGAAGAAGAAAGAAAAATAATTTTAAATATAGAATTTTAGGTGATTAAATGGCAATAAGAAAAATTAGAATAGATGAAGATCCAATACTTAGAAAAAAATCTAAACTTGTTACAAATTACAATGATAGATTAAAGACTCTAATAGATGATATGTACGAAACAATGGATGTAGCCTATGGAGTAGGTCTTGCGGCACCTCAAATTGGAATTCTTAAAAGATTAATTGTTGTTGATAGTAGAGATGAAAATGAAGAAGATGGAATGAGATTTTATATGATTAACCCTCAAATTATCGAAAAAGAGGGGGAAGAAGTTTCAATGGAAGGTTGTCTTTCAGTTCCAGGAAAGCAAGGCACAGTTAAAAGAGCAAAAAATATAAAAGTTAAATACAATGATTTGGATGGAAATGAAAAATTTATGGAAGCAGAAGATTTCTTGGCAAGGATTATTCAACACGAAACCGATCATCTTGATGGAATACTTTATACTGATAAGGCAATTGAAATGTATGAAGCAGGGGAGTGAAGAGTAATGAAGTTTATTTTTATGGGTACTCCTGAATTTTCTGTTCCAATATTGGAAAGGTTAAATAAATTGGGAGATATAGCTCTTGTTGTTTCTCAAGAAGATAAGAGAAAGGGAAGAGGAAAAAAAGTTACAAAAACTCCTGTAAAAGTAAAAGCAGAAGAACTAGGTCTTGATGTTTATCAAGCAAAAGATATCAATTCTGCCGAGGCTATAGAAAAACTTAGAGAGGTTGAAGCTGATATTATAGTTGTTGTTGCTTATGGACAAATTTTAACAAAAGATATAATAGATTTACCAAAAAAATATATTGTAAATGTTCACGCTTCACTTTTGCCACAATTTAGAGGAGCTGCTCCAATTAATAGAGTCATAATTGAAGGTTATGAAAAAACTGGAGTAAGTCTAATGAGAGTAGAAGAAGGTCTTGATGCTGGAGCAGTGTCTAATATAAAAGAAATTGATATAGCTTCTATGGATGCAGGAGAATTAGAAGAAAAACTTTCAATAATGGGTGCAGATCTTTTGGAAGAATTTATTAAAGATGTAGAGGAAGAAAATGTTAAATTTGTTGAACAAGATGAAACAAAAAAAACATACGCAAATAAAATTTTAAAAGATGATTTAATTTTAAGTTTTGATGAGAATTCAAGAGATATTGTAAACAGAATTAGAGGGCTTAGTCCAAATTATGGGGTAAAATTTAATTATAAAGATAAGTTTTATAAGGTTTTTAGGGCTGAAGAAGTTCAAACTTCACAAGATGATAAAGCTGGAACTATCTTAAAATCAGATAAAGAATTATTAATTAAAACTTCTGATGGGGCAATTTCAGTAAAAGAAATTCAAGCTCCAGGCAAGAGAGTTATGGGAATTGATGACTTTTTACGTGGAAATAAATTTGAAGAAAATTATGTGATTGGAGGAAAATAATGTTTGGACCTTATTTTTACACTTATGATTACTCTTACTTAATCTACATTCTTCCAGGGCTTATCTTGGCAATGTATGCACAAGCAAAAATAAGTTCTGCTTATGAAAAATACAATAAGGTAACTGCTTCAACTGGTCTAAGTGGGGCAGAAGTTGCAAGAAAAATTTTAGATAGAAATGGACTAAGTTATGTTGATATAAAGATGGTTGATGGTAAATTATCTGATCACTATGATCCAAGAGATAAAACCCTTAACTTATCAAGAGATGTTTATTATAAAAATTCCATTGCTTCAGTTTCAATAGCTGCTCACGAAGTTGGTCACGCTATACAAGATTCAGTTGATTATGCACCTTTAAAAATAAGAGCAGCCTTAGTACCACTTGCAAATCTAGGAACACAACTTTCCTTTATTTTAATAATACTTGGATTTTTCTTTTCAGTATTTTTTACAAAATTAGGGATTGCCTTATTTTTCTTTGCTGTATTATTTCAAATAGTAACTCTTCCTGTTGAGTACAATGCATCTAATAGGGCAAAAAAAGAGTTGGCAATGGGAATTATTACAGAAGAAGATTTAAAAGGAACAAGAGAGGTTCTAAGTGCAGCAGCCTTAACTTATGTTGCATCAACAATTGTTGCAATTGGACAATTTTTAAGATTACTTAGCATATTTGGAAGAAGAGATTAATGAAAAATACAAGAGAAAAAGCACTACAAATAATAAATGATGTCCTCTATAAGGGGACATTTTTAGAAGAAAGTTTAGAAATTCTAAAAAATTCCAAAATTGATGAGAGGGATTATGCTTTTATAAAAGAAATAACTACTGGTGTTATAAGAAATAAAACTTATATAGATTATGTTATAAAAGAGAATTCAAGAGTTAAATTTAATAGAATTCACAAATTAATACTTAGCATTCTTGAGATGGCAGTTTATCAAATGTATTTTCTTGATAAAGTTCCAGATTATTCTATAGTTGATGAGTCAGTAAATCTTGCAAAAATTTATGGTAATAAGGGATCTATTTCTTTTACCAATGGTATTCTTAGGAGTATTTCTAAAAAAGATAAAGTTCAAGTTAAAATAAAGGACAGCATAGATAATCTTTCAACTTTTTACTCTCATCCAAGATTTTACACTGAGTATTTTTATAAAAATTATGGTGAGGATTTTACTAAAAAGTTACTCAAGGCAAATAATGAAAAAGCACCTTTTACAATAAGGATAAATAGTTTAAAAACAAATAAAGAAGATTTGCTAAATAAACTAAATGAACTAGGATATAAGGTTTTAGAGACGAGTTTTGAAAATGCTTTAAACATTGATAATCCCAGTGGTATTATTGATACAGACCTATTTAAAGAAGGATATTTTTATGTACAAGATTTAGGATCAATTTTAGTTTCTAGTTTTTTAAATCCAAAAAAAGATTCAAAAGTCTTAGATTTATGTGCGGCACCTGGTGGAAAGACAAGTCATTTATCAGAAATAATGGAAAACACTGGTGAAATTATTGCCTGTGACAAATCAAAGGGTAAAGTTAAAATAATTAAAGAAAATGCTAAAAGACTTGGATGCAAAAATATTAGTCCAATAATAAATGATGCGAGAGTTTTAAATGAAGAATTTATTAAGAATTTTGATTATGTTTTAGTTGATGCACCTTGTTCTGGAACTGGACTGTATAGAAAGAAACCGGATATAAAATGGAATAAGAATATTGAAGATATAAAAGAACTTTCTGAAATTCAATTGGAAATATTAGAGAATGCAAAAGAATATCTAAAGGTCAATGGATTTTTACTTTATTCTACTTGTTCACTTTCTAAGATTGAAAATGAAGATGTCATTCACAAATTCTTAAACAAAAATAGAAATTTTAAAATAATAAAATTAAGAGATAAGGAGATTTTAAAACTATTCCCATCAGTAGATGGAAGCGATGGTTTTTCTATATGTCTATTAGAAAAAATATCTTAATATATTGGCTGTGAAAAACATTCACAGTCTTTTTTATATTAAATTAATTTTTTAAATATATTTTTATTTGTAGAAGTCTAATGGTATAATGATTAGATGAATAGGTGGTTTTAATGGAATTAAATTCTATGTATGAAGAT
>NZ_HE978593.1:380304-389875 GCF_000312025.1 Peptoniphilus timonensis JC401
AGCTTTTTACTTTTTTTCATGATAAAAAAAGGTATGATATAGAGAATTCAAATCTTTCGGCAAAAGCAATCTCCATTATTGAAAAAGAAGAAATAAATAAACTTGAAATTTTTAAAAGTTTTGATTCAAAATTAGATGAAACAAAAAAGATGCTTTTTAAATTAAAAGACAACAACTTAATTGAGGGAGTCCTAATGGAATACAAGCATGGATATTCTCAATGTGTGTCAAGTCAAGTTGGCTGCAGAATGGGTTGTGACTTCTGTGCTTCTACAAAATCTGGACTTGTGAGAAATCTCACAGCAGGAGAAATGCTCTCTCAGGTTTATGAAATTGAAAATAAATATAAGATTAAAGTTTCTAATTTTATTTTAATGGGAAGTGGTGAACCACTTGATAATTTTCCTGAAGTAATTAGATTTATAAAATTACTTCACGATGAAAAGGGGCACAATACAAGTTATAGAAATATAACAATTTCAACTTGTGGAGTGGCTGATAAGATTTATGATTTAGCAGATATAAATCTTCCAATTAATCTTGCTATTAGCCTTCATCAAACTAATGATAAGGATAGGTCAAATCTTATGCCAATTAACAGACGATTTAATCTTTCTGATTTGAAAAAATCATTGGAATATTATATTGAAAAGACTAATAATAGGATTACTTTTGAATATACTCTAATTAAGAATCAAAATGATGGCAAAAAAAATATTGATGAACTTTATAATTTTGCAAAAGATTTAAAGTGCCATATTAATTTAATACCATTAAATCCAATAGAAGAATTTGATAAAAAGAGACCTTCCAAAGAGGAAATAAATCATTTTAAAAATGAACTCGAAAAAAAGGGATTCAATGTGACAATAAGAAGAGAACTGGGAAGGGACATCAGCGCCTCATGTGGACAACTAAGGCGTAAGATTGAGGTGAAATAAATGAAAGTAGTATCAGCAACAAATGTAGGTAACTACAGAAAAAACAATGAGGATTCATATTTTTTAAATGAATCTAAAAATTTATATATTCTAGCTGATGGAATGGGAGGTCATTTGGCAGGTGAAAGAGCCTCAAAGATGGCAACTGAAATTATTGGAAGTGACTTTGAAGGGGAAAGAGAAGTAAAAAGTATAGATGATGCTATAGAAATTCTTTCATCTTCAATAAGAGATGCCAATAAAAAAATCTATGAAAGCTCTCAAGAAAATGAAGATTACAGAGGAATGGGTACGACTTTGTCTGCCGGATTAATATTAGATAATGTTCTCATTTATTCTAATATTGGTGATTCTAGGATTTACAAAATAAATAAAGATATGGAGCAAATAACTAAAGATGATTCCTTTGTAAATTATTTAATAGAGATTGGTGAAATCACTGAAGAAGAAGCAAAGAATCATCCTAAGAAAAATGTCCTTACTAAGGCAATGGGAACAACGCCTGATATTGAAGTTATAGTTAACACTCTTAATATTGAAGAGAAAGACATATTTTTATTTTGTTCTGATGGGCTCACTAATATGGTTTCTGATGAGGATATTTTTAAAATTGTAAAAGAAAATAGCCCTGAAGATGCCAGGGATAAGCTTCTTGACTTGGCTCTAAAAAATGGCGGTATGGATAATATTACATTTATTTTAGTATTTAATGAGTAGGTGGGCAATGATTAATAAAATTTTAGGAAATAGATACGAGATATTAGAAAAAATTGGCACTGGCGGAATGGGAAATGTTTTTAAAGCCCATGATAGAAGGCTTGATAGAATTGTTGCCATAAAAGTTCTAAAGTTAGAATATAATGAAGATAATAATTTTATAAGAAAATTTAAGAGAGAATCTCTTGCAGCAGCAAGTATTTCTCATCCAAATATAGTTAGTATTTATGATGTAGGTACAGAAAAAATACAAGATAAAGAAGTACACTATATTGTAATGGAATATATTGATGGAAAGACTTTAAAGGATTTAATAAATGATGAGGGTAGACTATCTGAAAAAAGAGCTTTAAATTATTGTATCCAAATTGCAGAAGCTCTTAAAGTTGCTCATTCAAAGCACATTGTGCATAGAGATATTAAGTCGCAAAATATTATGGTTACTAGAGATGACAGGATTAAGGTAACAGATTTTGGCATAGCTAGAGTTGCTGATAATACAACTGTTACGGCTACAAATGCTGTAATGGGTTCTGTTCATTATTTTTCTCCAGAACAAGCAAGAGGAGCTAAAGTTGATAATAGGTCTGATATTTATTCTCTTGGCATTGTTCTATTTGAGATGTTAACTGGAAGGCTTCCTTTTGATGCAGATAATCCAGTTTCAGTTGCCCTTATGCAAGTACAATCACAAATGCCTAGACCTTCAGAATTTATTAAGAGTCTAGATCCTTCAGTTGATGCTTTGGTTTTAAAAATGACTGAAAAAGATCCAGATGATAGGTATAAAGATGTATTTGAATTAATAAAAGATATAAAAGATTATACAATGGGTGCAAAGACTTTTTCTGTCAATAGATCTTATGACGATGATGATAGAACTGTTGTGACACCGGCTATGAACAGAAGGCCAAATAGAAATCATTCCAATAATATGGATGCAAAAAGACCTAATAGACCTAAAAAAGTTGTAAAAAAGAAAAAATCAGTGGCACCTGCAATATTAGGTATTTTTTCAGCAGTAGTTATAATTGCACTCTTAATTTATGTAGTTCCAAAGGCAATGAGAGGTATGAAGTCTGGTGACGAAGTAGAAAAAATAGTTGTAGAAAATTATCTTGGTAAAACAAGAGATGAAGCTAAAGAACTATTAGAAGCACAAGGTCTTGTCTTAGATGTAAGTACTGTTGAGAATGAAAATGAAGCTGATGGACTTGTCTTGGGACAAAGTCCTGAAGAAGGAACTGAGATAGAAAAAGGGTCAACTGTAACTTTGGAAATAAATGAACTTCCTGATTCAGTCCCTGTTCCACCTCTAAAAGGCTTAACAAAAGATGAAGCTCAAAAAGTTCTTGAAGAAAATTCATTAAAACTTGGTTCAATTGAAGAAGAATTTAATGAAGATGTTGAAGAAGGAAAAGTTATATATTCAAATCCTGATGGTGGCTATTCTGTTAAGAGAGGAACTGCTGTAAAACTTATAATTTCTAAGGGAGTAGATAAAACACCAGTTGTTCTAAGTGACTATAAGGGAATGGACCAAGATATAGTTGTAAATCAACTAAAGAGCTTGGGCTTAACAGTTGTTATTGAAAATGGAAATAGCAATAAAGTTTCTGAAGGTCAAGTTTATGATATGGATCCAAAACCAAGTGAAAGCGTGGAAAAGGGTTCAACAGTTACTCTTTATATATCTAAAGGTCCAAAGATTGATGAAGAGGAAGATTTAAATGAAAAAGAAAACGAAGAAAGTAATAATGAAGACAACTATAACAAGGTTAATCATATAAAAGTTAAGGTACCTGACGATGGAGAAAGTCATAGAGTTAATGCTGAAAGAGTAAAAGATGCAAATGGCAATAAGATAGGTTCTCAGACAGTTTGGAATTATAATATCGAAGCTGGAGATGTGGCAAGTGTTGAACTTATCGGACCTGGCGAATATAACATTTATGTAGATGGAAATCTTGTTAAGACTGAGAAGATAAAATAATGATTGGAAAAATAATTAAATTAACAGGGGGCTTCTACTATATTAAGTCAAAAGATAAAGTTTTTGAAACGAGAGCTAGGGGCAATTTTAGACATTCAAATGTAGACCCTCTTGTTGGTGATGATGTAGAATTTAAATATGAAGAAAAAACTCTGGGATATATTGAAAAAGTATATCCCAGAAAAAATATGCTCACAAGACCAAAAGTTGCAAATGTTGATCTTGCTCTAGTTGTTATTCCTGTTTTGGATCCAAAATACAACTTGGTGATAATAGACAAAACTATAATTCAAGCAGAGTATCAAGGAATAGATGTTGCAGTTGTCATAAATAAGTGCGATCTTGATAGGAAAAGTGGAGAAAAGCTTAGAGATATTTATAAAAGTGCTGGTTTTGAAACATTTATGATATCAGATAAGGATGATTCAATAGATTCTTTGAAAAAATTTTTTAAAGGGAAAAACTGTTGCTCTTTGTGGAGTTTCTGGTGCTGGCAAATCAACTATAACATCTAGAATATTAGATAAGGATGTTGAAGTTGGAAAAGTATCGGATAAGACTAAAAGAGGGAAACACACAACAAGACACACTGAGATTCTTTATAATGATGATATTTATATTTTTGATACTCCAGGATTTTCTTCATTAAGTTTAAATATTGATAGTGATGATTTAAAAAACTATTTTAGAGAATTTAGAACTTTTAATGATTGCAAATTTAATAATTGCAATCACATAAAAGAACCAAAATGTGCTGTCAAAGAAGCTGTAGAATTAAAAAAAATAACTAGAGAAAGATACGAAAATTACTTATATATTTATAATGAAATAAAAAATAAAGGAGAATATTAATGATTTCACCTTCACTACTATCAGCAGATTTCACAAATTTAGAAAAAGAATTTAAAATTATGAACGAAGAAAAGGTTGATTTTGTTCATCTTGATATAATGGATGGAAATTATGTGCCAAATATTTCTTATGGTCCAGAAATTGTAAAAAGTCTTAGACCACTTACAGATGTTCCCTTTGACACTCATCTTATGATTGAAAGTCCGGAAAATTTTATTGAAGATTTTAAAAATGCAGGTTCAGATATTATTACAATTCATCCATCTACTACAAAACATCTTGATAGAACCATTTCTTTGATAAAATCAAAGGGTATGAAAGCTGGTCTTGCCCTTAATCCATCTGATAGTTTAGAAATTTTAGATTATACTATAGAAAAATTAGATTTAGTTCTAATCATGAGCGTAAATCCTGGATTTGGAGGACAAAAATTTATTCCTTCAGCTTTAAGAAAAATTTCTGAAGTTAAAAAAATAATTGAAGAAAGAGATTTAAATACTTTAATAGAAGTTGATGGTGGAGTTAAACTTGAAAATGCAAAAGAAGTTTTAGAAGCCGGAGCAGATATTTTAGTTGCAGGTTCAGCTATTTTTGAAAGAAATAAAACTAGAGAAAATATAAAGGCTTTCAAGGAATTGTTATGAAAAAAGCTCTTTTAATTTCTGGTGGAAGACAAGTTTCAAAAGAATTAATTGAAAAATATGTTGATAGATTTATAATTGTTGCTGATGGTGGAGCAAGACTTTTAAAAAAATATGATTTTCAGGCAAATTTGCTCTTGGGAGATTTAGATTCCATAGGTGATGAAGCACTTTATTATGTAGAAAAAAATGGAATTGAGATTAAAAAATTTCCTGCAAAAAAAGATTTTACAGACACAGAGCTAGCTCTTTCTTATTTAGTTGGTGAAGGATATAAAGATATTATTATTTTAGGAGCCTTGGGAACAAGATTAGATCATGAGCTTGCAAATCTTTTGAATTTAAAAAAATTATACAAGAATGGAATAAGAGCAAAAATAGAAGACGATTACAACGAAGTTATCTATGTCGAAGAAGGTTCTTATGATTTTGAAAAAACTAATAAAAAATATTTTTCTCTAATAAGTGCCTCAGATAAATTAAACTTTTCAACTAAGGGTCTTTACTATGAAGTAGAAAATCTCGTTATAGATTTTAATAATCCCAGTAGAGCAGTTAGCAATGAGATGGTTTCTAATAAAGCGACTATAAAAATAAATTATGGATCTGCTTTTATTATAATGTCAAAAGATTAATTTAATGTTAAAATTGCCCAAGTATAAATTATCTTGGGCTTTAAAAAACCCCAGATTCCTTATTTTGGATTCTGGGATTTTTTTGTGTAATTTATTTTTCTAATTTGTAGTACATTTTATAGTGTTTAATTGATCCAAACTTTCTCTTTAAATAAGTTTTCTTTCTACTAAAGCTAAAGTCCTTCTTATTATTAATTGTGAACTCATAGCCATTTTTTAAAAGCTTATCAATTGTATCGTGATATTTTTCATTTGTGTATTCTTTTAAAAGTTTTGGGTGAGCATTCATCCAAATTTTTGACGTTTCTTTGTGATAATAAACTTCTTCTTCAAAACCTAAGTCTAATAGGTCGCGAATATAAAAATCGAGAACATTTACGCCACCTGCAGCCATAAAATAGTGACTTTGAGGAAGTCTCAAGTTCATTTCAAAGGCTTTAAAAGTATTGTCACGAGGATCATATTTTAAATCTATATTTGAATATCCAGTGTAATGAATTGATTCAAGTTTTTCTTTATAAAACTTATAAAGTTCTGGCATATATTTTGTATAGATAGCGTCATTATTTCCAATTCTAAGGGGAAGAGGATCTGCTAAAAGGATTTGTCCATAAACCATCATGCGCACCTTTCCATTTTTGTCACAATACACATTAAAAGATGCTTGGTTTGATGCAGGACCAGGAATGTATTCTTGGACAAGCATTGTTCCTTCATAATGGTTGTCATCATAGATAGTTTTTACAACTGATTTTAATTCTTCATAATCATAAATTGTGTAAACTTTATACTTGTTTGGGAAAGAGAGCTTTACATAAGATATTGAATCATTAGGTTTTAATATCAAAGGGAATTGTAAGTCTAAATCTTCAATTTCTTTTGAATTATTTATAACTCTAAATTTTGGATAAGGGATACCAAGTTCTTCGCAAGAATTATAAAAATCAATTTTATTTTCAAGTCTTTCATTTAATTCACTTGAAGGAGTGTTAAACTTATAATATTCTTTTATTTTTTCCTTGTTGTTGGAAAGTAACTTTGAATACTCATCACCACATGGGATTGTAATTAGACTTGCATCTTTATTTTCCTTTGCAAATTTTATCATTTCATTTACAAAAACTTCATTGTCAGAAAAGTTTGCTATAACTTTCCTGTCTAAAATTCTTGAATGATCTGTTGCTGGAAGTGGCTTTTGGCAAAAGACTGTGGAAATAAGACCATAATTATCATTTAGGATACGAGCAATACCATAAGCATTTTCGTCTGAGCCAAGAATTACAAATTTAACATTATATTTTTTATTATATCTTTAGAAATATTTTTCATGTTTCTCCTTTATCTATAAATTTTAATCGTTCATTTTATCCTTATACATTATACACTAGAAGACAAAATATTTTAAGGAGTATAGAGAAATGCCCTATCTTTCTTTTTCCAATAATTGGAAACTTCTTTTATTTCTTCTTGGGATAGAATTGATTTATTATTGTTTTTAAGCCTTTTATCAATTTCTGAAATCACAGATAGCTTGTCAGCACACCATTTTGGTTCAAATAATTTAGATTTTGGAGGATCGCCTGTAATTCTATGGACTACTGTTTTTTCATCTATATTATCTAAGGCGTAGAGAAGTATATCAATGTATTCATCTCTTGATAAAATTTTAAACTTTTCTTTATTATATAAATCATAAATCGGCGAATCCTTTAAAATATAAAGATTGTGAAATTTAACTCCAAAAGGCTCAATTTCTCTAATATAATTTATTGTATTTGTAAAATCAGAATCTTCTTCAAAGGGAAGACCGAAAATAGCGTGAATCAAAAAGAGAATATTTGCTTCTTTTAATTTTTTTATAGTTTTATCAAATAAATCGTGAGAATATCCTCTATTTATCAATTCTATTGTATCTTCATTTACACTTTGCATTCCAAGTTCAAGCCAAAGTGTTTTTCTTTCTGAAATTTTTTTTAGATATTCAATTTTTTCATCGTCTAAACAGTCACATCTTGTGGCAATTGAAATGCCTTTTATATCTTCACGACTTGCAAGGGTATCGTAAATATTTTTTAATTTATTTAAAGAAGCATAGGTGTTTGTAAAATTTTGAAAATATGCAATATAATTTTTTGCCTTCCATTTCTTTTCCAAAAAAATTTTTTGAGAATCAATTTGTTGAGAAATGTTTAAACTTTTTGATCCAGCAAACTCACCGCTTCCTTCATCAGAACAGAAAATACAGCCAGTTTCTGATATTGTTCCATCTCTATTGGGACAAGAAAATCCACCATCAAGAGATAATTTCACAGTTTTTCCATTAAAATATTCACGAAAGAAATCGTTAAAAGATAAAAATCTTCTCATAATATCACCTCATTTATTATATATTTTTTTAAAAAATATTTCTATGACTGTGAAATTGAAAAAAATGCTATATAATAGAATAGGAATTGAGGTTTTTTAATGGACTTAAAATTTAAAAACTATCTAATTTTAGCAGAAGAATTTTTGCTAAACGAAGATTATGATAGGGCAGAAGATCTTCTCATGAAATCTCTAAAATTTACTAGTGACGAGGATATTGATGAGAAAATATCTGTATATTTTGAGCTTTGTGACATTTTTTTGAAAAAAGAAAAATTTAATGAAGCAAGGACTTATTTTAATAAAATTTTAGACTTAAAAGAAATGCCAGGAGCCTATTATGGTCTTGCCATTTGTAATGATTTTTGTAATGGTGATATTAATTATTCTATAAAAAATTATAAATTGGCAATTTCTTTGGACGAAAATTATGACAGGGCACATTATTATTTAGCTCATGCCTATGACAAAATTGGAAAGAGCAATCTTGCCATTGACGAATTAAAAAAGTTATTGATATAGATGAGTTTGATTTTGTAAGTTATAATGATTTAGGTTCAATTTATGAAGTTTTAAACAAAGATGATTTGGCAGAATTTTATGTAAAGAAATCTTTAAATATAAAATCTGATTATGGTAGAGCCCTTTACAATATGGGTGTTTTATCAAAAAAGAAAGGCGACAACAAATTAGCTTTAAAATATTATTATGAAGCTATTGGAAAATTTGAAGATCCTTTTTTGTTTTTAAATATGTCTGCCATATATATCGAAAATAAAGATTATAAGTCTGCTATAAATATATTAGATAGGGGATTAGAAGATTTCCCAAATTCTGTCAATCTACATTACAACAAGGCTTGTTCCTTTCACTTATTGGGAAGAGATGATTTGGCAAAGGATGAAATAATTAAAGCCATAGAAATAAATAGTGATGCTTATATATGGGCGCAAACTGATGATGATTTAAAGGAAATAGTAAAGGAGTTAAAATGATTATTATAAAAACAGAAGACGAAATTAAAAAAATGCAAGTTGCAGGAAAGGTTCTTTCAGATGTTCACCATAAACTAAGAGATTTTATAAAACCAGGCGTAAAGACAATTGAAATTGATAGATTTGTTGAAAATTGTTTGAAAGAAAGAGGAGCTTATCCTGAACAAAAGGGATATGAAGGCTATCCTTATTCTGTATGTGCATCAGTAAATGATGAAATTTGTCATGGATTCCCTAGTGAATATGAATTAAAAAATGGAGATATAATAACTGTGGACATGGTTGTAAATGTTGATGGTTGGCTTGCCGATTCAGCTTGGTCATATGAAGTTGGGGAAGTTTCAGATGACGCAAAAAAACTTTTAAAAGTTACTCGTGAAGCAATGTATAAGGGAATTGAAAAGGCTGTTATAGGAAATAGACTTGGAGA
>NZ_HE978593.1:390129-400396 GCF_000312025.1 Peptoniphilus timonensis JC401
GAATTGAAAAGGCTGTTATAGGAAATAGACTTGGAGATATTGCTGCTGCTGTTCAAAAACATGCAGAAGATAATGGATATTCTGTAGTAAGAGAATTTGTTGGACATGGTATTGGTCAAGAAATGCATGAAGATCCACAAGTCCTTCATTATGGAAAGGCAGGTCGTGGTCTTAGAATTCAAGAAGGAATGGTATTTACTATAGAACCAATGATAAATATGGGTAAAAAAGAACTTACTATAGATGATAATGGTTGGACAGCGAGGACAAAAGATGGTTCTCTTTCTGCGCAATATGAACATCAAATAGCTATTACAAAAGATGGACCAATAATAATCACTGATCAAGGCGATTGTTGATAAATGAGGGAAGTCAATTTATTAAAGGGCAATATTTTTTCTGCTCTATTAAAAATGGCTCTGCCTTTAATGGGAACTGCCTTTGTTCAAATGGCATATTCCCTAGTGGATCTGATGTGGTTAGGAAGGCTTTCTACTAATGCAGTTGCTGCTGTGGGAGCTTGTTCTTTTTTGGTATGGATAGCACAAGCTATAACTCTTGTAGCTAAGACTGGAGTTTCTGTTGGACTTTCACAATCTTATGGAAGAAATGATGAAGATACTTCAAAAAAAGTTTGGATAGCTGGTTTTATTTTAAATTTAATCTTGTGTATAAGTTTAATGCTTATATATATAAGTATGAGATATAAAATTATTGGATTTTATAAGCTTGAAGAATCTGTCCACACAATGGCAACTGATTATCTCTTAATAGTAAGCTGCGGACTTATATTTACATTTTTAAATCCAATTATGTCAGCTGCTTTTTTTGCTAAGGGAAATTCTATTACACCTTTTAAAATTTCAATAATTTCTCTTTTAATAAATTTAATTTTGGACCCTTTTCTAATCTTTGGAATTTTCTTTTTTCCAAATCTTGGAATAAAGGGAGCTGCTTTAGCTACTGTTCTCGCACAAATGATAGCAAGTTTTTTGTATCTCTATGTGGGAATTCAAAATAGAGAAATTTTTGTAAGAACTAATTATTTCAAAATTCCAGAAATATCACATTTTAAATCTATTTTAAATTTGGGTTTACCTGCATGTTTACAATCTATGATTCATGCAATGGTTAGTATGATTTTAAATAGGTATACGGCAAGTTATGGAGCAATTTATGTAGCAGTTTATTCTATTGGTTCTCAGATAGAATCAATATCTTGGATGACAACTGATGGATTTTCTGTTGCATTTTCTGCTTTCTTTGGACAAAATTTTGGTGCAAAGAATTTTGATAGGCTTCGTGATGGAAGGAAAGAAGCTATGAAAATAGTAAATATAATTGGAATTTTTTCTAGCTTGCTATTATTTTTCTTTGCAGAAAAATTATTTACACTATTTATTCCAGGGGATCCTATGGCAATATTAAAGGGAATAGATTATTTAAAAATTGTATCTATTTCAGAATATTTTATGACACTTGAGATAGGAACAACAGGTATGTTAAATGGTCTTGGACTTACAAAATATCCAGCTTTAAATGCTATGATATTAAATATTTCAAGATTACCTATGGCACTTATTTTAATGCCAATTTTTGATGTAAATGGAGTATGGATGGCAATGAGCTTATCATCTGTATTAAAGGGAATATTTTTAACTATAGCTTATTATTATTTGCGTAAAAAGACAGATGGCTTTAGAATTAATATGAGAAGTTACGTATGAAAGGAGACAAATAAATGTTAAAACAATTTGAAAAACCTGCACTTGGTGAAAAAATTGCAGTACTTAAAACTAATAAAGGTGATATAAAAATTAGATTATTTGAAGAAGCAGCACCACTTGCTGTTGAAAACTTCATTTCACTTATAGAAGATAAATATTACGATGGAATTATTTTTCATAGAGTTATAGAAAACTTTATGATCCAAGGCGGTGACCCAAGTGGAACTGGTCGTGGCGGCGAAAGTAAGTGGAAAAAAGCTTTTAAAGATGAATTTAATTTAAATTTTAGAAATTTTAGAGGAGCACTTTCTATGGCAAATGCTGGACCAAATACTAATGGTTCACAATTCTTTATAGTCCAAGGAGATAAAATTTCTCCTGATTTAATTGATCAAATGAAAGATGCAGGAGAAGAAAATGGTTATCCAAAAGAAATAGTAGATGCTTATGAAGAGTTTGGCGGAGCATTTTGGCTAGATGGAAAGCATACTGTTTTTGGACAAGTTTTTGAAGGCATGGATGTAGTAGATGATATTGCAAAGACAAGAGTAGGATTTATGGATAAACCTGTTAACGATATTGTAATAGAAGAAGCTCTTGTTGAAGAATATAAGGGATAAAAATAATGCATCAATATAGAGGAAGAATGATTTTACACACTGGTTCAATGTTTTCAGGTAAGACTAGCTCTCTTGAGAAAGATTTAAAAAGATTTTCAATTGCAAATTATAAGGTAGTTGCCTTTAAGCCCCTTGTAGACAAGAGATATGCAAAAAATGAAATAGTTACTCACGATAAGGTGAGTCTTGAAGCGCTTGAAATTGAATCAATTACAGAAATTTTAGACTATGCAAAAAAGAATTCTCCACAAGTTATTGGCATAGATGAAGTGCAATTTTTATGCGATTCTCCAGAAATTGTATTGGAAAATTTGGAGAAAATTCTTGAGATGGGAATAACTATAGTCCTCGCAGGCTTAGATATGGACTATATGGGTCAGCCTTTTGAAATTGTAAAAGAAATAATGCCTAAGGTTGATTATTTAAATAAACATCATGCAGTTTGCAAGAGATGTGGTACTGATGCTTGGGTATCTCATAGAAAAATAAAGAGCGACAAAAGAGTAGAACTTGGAGCAGTAGAAGAATACGAACCACTTTGTCGAAATTGTTATAGAGAAGCAAGAGCTGAAGATAAATTAAAAGAAAATCAAGAAAAATTTTTATAAGACTATTGACAACCTCTAATCATTTGATTACAATTTAAGTAAATGATTAGAGGTGATTTTTTTTGACTCCAAGGGAAAAAGAGATAATAAATCTACTAAAGAAAAACCCAAAAAATAGTCACAGCAAGAGATAGCTGATGAGTTAAATATTACAAGGTCTGGAGTTTCCACTCATATAAATAATTTGATGAGCTCAGGTCACATCTTGGGAAGAGGTTATATTTTAAGAGAAGACAGTTATGTTGCAATATTAGGTGGCTGCAATATGGATATAACAGGATCTTGTTTTGACAATTTAAAAGAAAGAGATTCTAACCCAGGTAGTATTGAATATTCTAGTGGAGGAGTTGCTAGAAATATTTGCGAAAATTTAGCAAGGCTTGGTATAAATACCAGTCTTTTATCAGTTGTAGGAAAAGACGATGCTGGTAAAAATATTTTAAGTGAACTTGATAGGATTAATGTAGATAGCTCAAAAATTTTAATAAGTGAAGGAATAACTCCACACTATCTTGCTATATTAGACGAAACGAGAGATATGTATGTTGCAATTTCTGATATGGATCTAATAAAAAATATTGACGAAAATTATGTTGAAAAAAATAGAAAGATAATTGAAAATTCAGAATTTACAATAATGGATACAAATTTAGAAGAGAAAACTCTAGATTATGTCCTAAAAAATGTAAAAGCTAAATTTTTAGTAGATGGTGTTTCTACAAAAAAAGTTATAAAAATAAAAAATCTTTTAGAAAAAATTTATTTTTTAAAAGTAAATATTTATGAAGCACAGGCTTTATCAGATTTAAATACAGATGACGTTGAAAAACTTGGAGCAGATTTAATAAATAAGGGTTTAAAAAGTCTTGTTATAACAGCAGGAAATAAAGGTTCTTATTATTTTGAAAAAGATTTTAAAATTTTTAGAAGGGCCAAGGAAGTTAAAGTTGTCAGTGCCAGTGGTGCTGGTGATGCCTTTATGTCAGGTTATGCCTATGGACTTTATAATGATTTTGATGTCGAAAAACGTATGTCTTCAGCGGAAGCTGCTGCTAGGATCACCCTAAAAAGTGTAAATTCTTGTTCAAAGGAAATGAATGAAAATAATTTAAAAGGAGAAATTTATGATAAATAATGAAATGTTAAAAAAATATGTAGAATACAGTGATGAAGTTAAAAAAGCAATGGAAGAAGGCAAAGCTGTTGTTGCTCTTGAATCAACAATAATTTCTCATGGAATGCCTTATCCACAAAATATAGAAACTGCTAAAGCTTGTGAAGAAATAATTAGAAAAAAATGGTGCTGTACCAGCAACAACTGCTATAATCGGTGGAAAAATTAAGATTGGACTAAATGAAGAAGAGTTAGAATTTATGGCAACTTCAAAAGATATTATTAAAGCATCAAGAAGAGATTTTGCTTATATTGTTTCCAGAGGACTTAATGGAGCTACAACAGTTGCATCAACAATTATTGCATCAAGACTTGCAGGGATTAAAATTTTTGTCACAGGTGGACTTGGTGGAGTTCACAGACATGCTGAAACAACTTTTGATATTTCAAGAGACCTTGAAGAACTTGCATCAAATGATATTATGATAGTTTGTGCTGGTTGCAAATCAATTTTAGATATTGGTCTTACTCTTGAATATCTTGAAACTAAGGGAGTTCCAGTGTTTGGATATCAAACTGATTCTATGCCAGCATTCTTTACAAGAAAAAGTGAATTTAAAGTTGATTATAATATTAAAAATCCTAAAGAAGCAGCAGAAGCAGCAAAAACTCAATGGGATCTTGGTTTGACTGGAGGAATTCTTCTTACAAATCCTATTCCAGAAAAAGATTCAATGGACGAAGAAAAAATTAATAAAGCAATAGAGGAAGCTTTAAAAGAAGCAGAAGAAAAGGGGATTCATGGAAAAGAAACTACTCCTTTCTTACTTTCAAAAGTGCTTGAAGTAACAGAAGGAAAATCTCTTGAAGCAAATATTGCTCTTGTTAAAAATAATGCGAAATTAGGTGCTGAAGTTGCAAAATTCCTATACTAATTCAAAAAAAGTTTCTGAATCAAAAGTAATTTTCACTTATGGTGTCATGCCAACAGATTTAAATACTGGGGGCACACTTTATGGACCAAGGTTATTTGAGATTGCAGATCACAACTCTGGAACTTGTGCAATAAGACACACTAGGGGAAGAGTTGCCACAATTTCTTGTGATACACTCACTTTTTTAAAACCAATTAATGAAGGAGATTTTTTAACTGCAGAAACTTTTATATCAGGGGTAGGTAATACTTCTGTTGAAGTTTTTACAAAATTTACAAAAGAAGCACCAATGACAGGTGAGAATGAAGTGGCTGCCTTTTGTTTTTTAACTTTTAAATGTAAGGGAACTGAAGCAGGAAAAATTCCAGCTATTATTGGAGAAAGTCTTGAAGAGAAAAAAATAATTGAAGGATACGAAAACAGACGACAAATTAATAAAATTCGACAAAAAAATAATAATGAATTAAAAGAATTTCTAAAATAAAAAAGAACTGACTTCACTCAATTGGTTTAAATCCAATTTTGTGGTCAGTTCTTTTTATATACTTATTTTTTTGATATTAATCTAATTTTATAGATGAAAAAAGTCTTTTTGTATATTCATTTCTATTAGGATCTTTTAAATCTTCGGTCTTAAATAAATCAACTAATTCACCCTTAAAAAGGACCGCTATTCTGTCACATAAGTATGAAATAACATTTAAATCATGAGAAATAAATAGACAAGTAAAATTATACTCCTCTTGTAACGATTTTATTAGATTTAAAATTTGTGCTTGAATACTTACATCAAGTGCAGAAACACCTTCATCAATTATTAAAAATTCAGGATCAATTATAAGTGCCTGACCTATAGCAATTCTTTGTTTTTGTCCACCAGATAGACTACTTGGATATTGATTTAAAATATCTTCTTCTAACTCAATGTCTTTTAATACTTTTAAAACTTTTTCATTTTTTTCTTCTTCACTATAATTATTGTGAATATTTAAAATTTCCTTTAGCGAAAATCCAATTGTCTTTTTTGGATTTAAGGCAGAGTAGGGATTTTGGAAAACTACTTGAAGTTCTCTTCTGTAATTAAAAAGTTCTTCCTTTGAAAATTTTGAAATATCTTTGCCTTTAAAATAAATTTTGCCATCATTTTCTTTGACAAGTCTTAAAATAATATTAGCCAGTGTAGTTTTACCAGAACCACTTTCTCCAACAAGCCCAAATATTTCACCCTTATTAATAGAGAAATTTATATTTTTAAGAGCAACATTTTCTTTTTTTCTAAAAATTAGTGAAGAAGATTTATAGATTTTTCCAATATTTTCAACTTTTAATATCTCTTCCATTTTCATCTCCAAATAAATGACAATTTACTTTGTGTCCATTAAAATCTTTAGTTTCTGGAAATTTATTTTTACAAATATCCATTGTGTGATCGCACCTATCCCAAAAAGGACATCCATAGTTACTTCTATTTTTTAGAGCAGGAACTTTACCTCTAATGTTATAGAGTTTTTCGCCTCTCTTTTTATAAGAAGGAACGGCCTTAATAAGTGCCTTAGTATAGGGATGCATTGGATTTTTAATAAGTTCTTCAGTCGATGCTGATTCTACAATTCTTCCAGCATACATAACTAAAACTCTCTTTGAAATTCTCTCTATTAAATTTAAATCGTGAGAAATAAAAAGAATTGCTCCATTATAAAGCTTGCTAATATCTTTAAATAGTTCGATTATTTGTTTTCCAATATTGGCATCAAGAGCTGTAGTTGGTTCATCAGCTATTAAAACATAAGGATTAGCAATTAAACTCATTGCTATTACAATTCTTTGTTGCATTCCTCCAGATAATTCATGAGGATATTTGTTATAAACTGTCTCAGCATCTCTTAATCCACACTTTTCCATAGTTTCTAAAACTAGTTTTTTGTTTTTTTCTTTTGGAAAATCATAATGGATTTGAAGAACTTCTTCTATTTGTTTTCCAACTTTTTGTAGAGGATTAAGAGCTGATCCTGGTTCTTGAAAAATTGTTGAAATAGATCTTGCTCTATATTTTTGCCATTCTTCTTCAGAAATGTGTAAAACTTCTTTATCCTTTAATTTACATGATCCAGAAACTATGTGGGCATCTAAACTTTGAATTCCTAAAACAGTTTGAGTTGCAACAGTTTTTCCACAACCACTTTCTCCAACTAAACCTACAAAATCTTTTTCATAGAGGTCAAAACTAATGTGGTTTACAGCATTTTTTAATTCTCCATTTAATTTAAAAGCAACTGTAAGATCTTTTACTTCTAATAATTTGTTCATCCTTTTTTCTCCTTAAGTCTTTTGTTTCTAAAGTTTTCTCCAAATAATGTAAAACCTAGTACTAAAAGAGAAAGATTAACTCCAGAAAATATAAAATACCAAGGTGCTTGTGAAAAATATGATTGAGATTCTTTTAGCATTCTGCCCCAAGATGGGTGAGGTGGGCGAACTCCAAGTCCTAAATAGGAAAGTCCAGCCTCAGATAAAATTGCAGCAGATATTGATAAAATAATTGCAACCATGAGTTGATTTTTTATATTTGGAAAAATATGATTTTTTGCTATATAAAAGGGACTCGCACCTTTTACTATAGCTGATTTTACAAAAACAGCTTCTTTAACTTGTAAAAAACCACTTCGCACGACTCTTGCAAAATAAGGAATTGACATAGTACCAATTGCTATTATTGTGTTCATAATTCCTGCACCAAATACAAAAACTAGCATCATTGCAAATAATATACCAGGAAATGCCATAAGAGAATCTATAAATCTCATTAAGACTTCATCAACATTTCCCCCAAAATATCCAGCAGATCCACCAATAATAGATCCAAATATTAGGGCAAAAAACACTGTTCCAAAAGAAAGTAAAACTGTAATTTTTGTTCCTTCCATAATTCTAGATAAAATATCTCTTCCCATATTGTCTGTGCCAAAAAGATGTGCTAGGGAAGGAGCAAGAAATTTATCATTTGTCACAATTTCATTGGGATCATAGGGAGTCCAGAAAATTGAGATCACAAAAACTAAAAGATATACTAATAAAATTATTTTTCCTATTTTTATTGAAAGTTTATTTTCTCTTATCATATTAACCCCTTATCCTTGGATCAACTATTCTGTAAAGAATATCCACAATTAGATTTATGATTATAACCATAAAAGCAACAGCAAAAACAACTGATTGAATTAGAGGGAAATCTCTAGAAGAAATTGATTGAACAATTAAAGATCCTATACCAGGTAGAGAAAAAACATTTTCTACTATCAGGCTTCCTCCAACACTTGATGTAATGCTAATGCCAATTATTGTTATAACTGGGATAAGTGCATTTCTCAATACATGTTTATATAAAATATCCTTTAGCAAAAGTCCCTTCATCCTAGCAGTTCTTACATAATCTTTGTTTATCTCATCTAGAATTGCTGATTGCATATATCTAATAATAGTTGCAATGTTTGGTATAGCTATAGCTAATGATGGAAGGAAAAATTTATATAATTTTTGGGAAAAATTCCCACTCATTGCATTATAAGAAAGGGTATTGAACCAACCCAGTTTAACTGCAAATACATAAATAAGAAGAAAGGCAAGCCAAAAAGACGGAATTGAAATTCCAAGTTGGGTTATGGCTGTAATAATTGATGCATACCATTTATCAGATTTTGCAGTTATTTGTATTGAAAGTGGAATTGCAATTATAAGTGATAAGAATAGGGAAAAAAATGTTAAATATAAAGTTACGGGAAGTTTTTTAAAAAAAAGATCCTTTACAGGAACTTGATATTTTAAAGAAGTACCCATATTAAATTTTAATATATCCTTAATCCAATTTGCATATCTTACTAAAATAGGTTTATCAAGTCCCAGCTCTTTTTCAAGAGCTAGAACTTGAGCTTCATCCGCTTCTGTTCCTAAAATTATCTCTGCTGGATTGCCAGGTAAAACCTGAAATACAAAGAAAATTATTAGACTTACAAAAAATAATGTAAGAAAAAGGGATATAAGCTTTTTAAATAAAATTTTACTCATTTTCTAATTTTACATCCTCAAGGTTTAATTTTTGAATAGGGTATTGGTTAAGACCAGTTAGTCCTTTTCTTAGTGCTTGATTGTTATCTGGGTCAGCAATAAATACTGAAGCTGCTTCTTCTGCAAGAATTCTTTGAGCTTCTTTAATATTTGTTATGCCTTCTTCTTTTGTAGAAGCTTTTTCTGCATTTGCTATAGCTTTATCAAAGGCATCTGATTTGAAGTTAATATAGTTCTTTTCATTTTCTGAAGTATATCTTCCTAAAATTTGGATTGGATCAAGATAGCCAATGAATCCAACAACTGTTGCTTCATAATCTCTATCCTTATAAACTTTAGTAAGCCAAGTTGAAAATTCTATTGGGTCTATTGTAACTTCAACTCCTACATTATGAAGTTGTGCCTGAATAAGTTCTGCTGTATTCATGTGATATTTATAGTCACTAGGAACAGTCATCTTGAATTTAAGTCCATTTTCATAACCTGCTTCTTTTAATAGAGCCTTAGCTTTTTCAGCATCATGTGGATAATATTCGCCAAGATCTTCAAAATAATCTTTTAATGCTGGAGAAAAAGAAGAGAATAGTTTTGTTGCATTTCCTTCTGCAGCATTTTTAATTATTTCATCTCTGTCAATTGCATAATTAAGTGCTAGTCTTATATTTTTGTCTTGGAAAGGCTTAAAATCATTGTTTAAACCCATTACTTGAACTAAATTTTGTGGAAATCTTTCAATTGTACAAGCATCTTCAAGCTGATCAGCTTCTTCAGAAGAAATACGATCAGCTAAATCCAAGTCGCCACTTTGAAGTGCCATAATCATAGTTTGTCTGTCAGCAATTTTTATTACTTCAACATTTTCAAAGTGAGCTAAATGATCTTTTTTGTGATAATCTTCAAATTTCTTTAATTTAAGGCCTTCACCTGGAGTATAGGATTCAAACATATAAGGTCCAGTTCCTATAGGTTTTGTTCCATTATCTTTATAATCTTTTTCCACAATTGGTCTTAAAGTTAAATAGATAAAACCATTTTGTCTTTCTTTCAAATGAACTCTAATATTATATTCATCAATTACATCAATTTTATCGATGATTGAGAATTTTGTTGATAGAGGTTCCTTTGATGTTAAACCTGCCATAGCGTCGTAAGTATATAAAACATCTTCGGCGCTAAATTTTTTACCATCGTGGAAACTAAC
>NZ_HE978593.1:400642-406443 GCF_000312025.1 Peptoniphilus timonensis JC401
TCATAGGTTTTTCCATCTTCTGAGACAGAATAACTCTCTGCTAAATCGGGAATCAAGTTTCCTTCTGTGTCCACATCAAATAATCCGTCAAAAAACTTGATCCATTATTGTTTCAGTATCTCCTGCTGTCATCTTAAATGGGTCAAGTGAATCAATATCAGTAGACATTGCTACTCTTAGTGTGTTTTCTTCACCCTTTTTATCACTATCTCCTGCCTTGTCCTTTGAATTAGAACATCCTGCTAGAAGTAGTACTCCTAGAAAAAGAGTTAAGACTAAAGTAATCCTTTTCATGATTCCTCCTAAAAATATTTATTTGCGGTCTTACCGCGATTAAAATATAACATATAATTTACTTAATTTCCATGTAAATAATGTAATTTTTGTATATATTTAATAATTATCCTTAATAAAAAATTTTTTGGATAAAAGAAAATCTTATTCATGTTATAATAACTATTATGATAATAGGAATATGTATTTGCGAAATTTTTATTTTTAATGCAAACTCTCTCAAATCAAAGAGGTCTGTAGTTAAAAGCATTATTGAAAAATCAAAAAATAGATTTAATATTTCAATTGCTGAAGTGGGAGAACATGACAAGTGGCAAAAATCAATTATTGCCTTTTCAACTATATCCAATGATCAAAAAATTGTTGAAGGAACTATTGATAAGGTTATAAATTTTTTTGACTCCTATAGCGAAATTGAAATTATAAATATAAAAAGAGAAATATTATAAAAATAAGGGGAATAGAGATGAAGGGAATTTTAAGCTATGATGAAGCTGATAAATGCCTTGATATATTAGAAGAAACTTATCCAGATGCTCACTGTGAGCTAGAACACACAAATCCTTTTGAACTTTTAGTTGCAACTATTTTGTCTGCACAATGTACAGATGTTAGAGTAAATAAAGTAACAGCTGAAATGTTTAAAAAATATAATAAACCAGAAGATTTTGCCATGATGGATATTAATATATTAGAAGAACTTATAAAAGAATGTGGTTTATATAGGAACAAGGCAAAAAACATTAAAGCTTCTTCAAATGTTATTTTAGAAGAATTTAATGGAAAAGTTCCAGAAACTATAAAAGAACTTATGAAATTACCAGGAGTTGGCAAAAAAACTGCCAATGTTGTAGCTTCAACTTGTTTTGGAGTTCAAGCTATAGCTGTTGATACTCATGTTTTTAGGGTTAGCAATAGAATAGGTTTTGTAAATGAAAAAAATGTATCAGCAACAGAGAGAGCCTTACAAAATAAAATAGATAAAAATAGATGGACCAAGGCTCATCACTTGTTTATTTTTCATGGAAGAAGATGTTGCACAGCAAGAAATCCTAAATGTGATTTTTGTACAGTAAAAGATTTTTGTAAATATCATAAGGAGATATAACTTAAATGAAAAAATTAAGCAATAAAATTTTAAATGGAAATAAAAAGCTGCTCATTGTTATAGCTTTTATTTTGATGCTAATTTTTGTTTCTGTAATGTATTTTACAAATGAATCTTTAAATCCAAAGATTCATAAGGGTATTAAAATTGAAGAAGTTGATGTTTCAAATTTATCTAAAGAAGAGGCTCTAAAAAAAGTAAAAATAGCTACAGATGAAAAAATCGAAAATAAAAAATTAATTTTTATTATGATGATAAGGAACTTTTAATTCCTTTAAAAGATTTTGGATATAAATTAGACTTATCTGAAGCAACTAATAGGGCCTATAGCTATGGTAGATCCGATAATATATTTAAAAACTATATAGATGTTCTTTCAGCTTTAATTTTTAAGCAAAATATTGTTGCTAAGTCGGATTATGATGAAACAAAAAGAAATAATGTAATTGAAAAATTAGGAAATGAAATTTATAAGAAACCTGTTGATGCTAAAGCTATAATTAACGATGATAAAACAATTAAAATTGCCGATTCAGAAATTGGCAGATATCTTGATTTGAAAGAAGCTAAAAATTTATTAAAGCTAGATATTTTAAATCAAGATAAAATAGAACTTCCAGTTTATAAAACAGAACCAAAAATTTATTCTTCTTATTTTGATGGAATTGATAAAGTTTTAGGGGATTTTAGTACAGACTATTCTTCTTCAATAAACAACAGAAAAGAAAACATTAAAATTGCATCTTCTAAATTTAATAATTTAAAACTGAATCCTGGTGATGAAATTTCTTTTAATGATGTTGTAGGAGAAATAACAGAAGAAACTGGATTTAAAAGTGCAACAGTAATTGTTGGAGGAGAATATGAAAGTGGGATTGGCGGAGGAATTTGTCAAGTTTCCACAACTTTATATAATTCTCTAATTTTATCAGATCTTGAAATAATTGAAAGACACAATCACTCTAGACCAATTAATTATGTAGATCTTGGAACAGACGCTGCAGTAGCTAGTGGATATAAGGATTTAAAATTTAAAAATAATACAAAGAATCCAATTTTAATATTGGCTGAAGCAGATGGGGAAAAATTAGATTTTAAGGTATTGGGTAATTCAAGTGATAGAGATTATGAAGTAAAAATATTGCCAGAAAGATTAGGAGTAGTTAGTCCAGATGTTAAAACAATTTATTCTGAATCTATTCCTGAAGGAGAAACTGTGGTAAGAGAAAGTGGGAAAAAAGGATATTCTTATAAAACTTATAAGGAAATCATAAAGAATGGAGAAGTTCTCGAGAAAAAAGAAATTTCAAATTCATATTATGTACCAAAGGATAAAGTATTAGTAGTTGGTACAGGAACTTCAAATGACACAGAAGAGGAAGATGAAGATTAATAAGGGCTTAGGCTCTTATTTTTTTAAAATTAAAAAAGATTAAAATTGATTTTACATTATAAAATACCAACTTATTTAAATAGCATTGATCTTAATATTTGTGATAGAATAGCATTATGAAAATATTTGATGTATTTAAAAAGAAAAATCAATTTATAGAATTCTTTCTGAAAATAATTTTGATTTAAATAAATTATCTGAAGTTAAGGATTTGAATTTATCTGATGGATCTTATGAACTTAGTATCATAAAGGGCGAAAAAAAACTTACTCATGTAAATACCAAGGAAATTAATAAGGCTGTTGATGATTACTACTTTAGAGATAATAAGGCATCAGATGAATTTGAAGATTTTTTTAAAAATAATAAGGCACTTGAAGCAGAACGAAATTTTTTAACATATCTACTTCAAAAAATAGAATTTGATGAAAGTATATTAATTGGTCTTTCTATTTTACTTATGAGAGATTCTAAAAATGAAGAATCTGTAAAATTTGGTATGCTTTTAACCAAGTATTATAACCTTATAGAAGTTAGAAAAGCCTATGAAATATTTTTGAACTTATTAAAACATCCAGCTTTTATATATTATGGACTAGATGTTTTAAAAAACATAGATTACGGGATAATTGACGATTTATATGAAAATATGACGGATATTGGAAAAGAAATAATAGAGGAGAAGGCATGGAATTAGGAAAAGTACAAACACTTAAAGTTGCTTCAAAAAAAGATGGAATAGTTAAACTAAGAGATGCAGATGGAGAAAAAGTTGTCCTTGCAAAAGGTGAAGGGGATAAGCTAAAAGTCGGAGAAGAAGTCGAAGCTTTTGTTTATAATATTCATGAAGAATTTGAAGCAACATTAAAAAGGCCCTATGCTCAAGTGGGTGAATTAAAAAAGTTAAGAGTTGTTGATAAGGCAAAGGTTGGTTACTTTGTAGACAATGGTATTGGAAAAGATATTTTTCTACCCTTTAAAGAAAGCTTTGGAAGACTCACTGTTGGAGATGAATATCTTTTTTACTTATACCATGATAAAAGTGACAGACTTGCACTTACTATGAATATAAAAGATAAATTAAGCACAGAGGAACATTTTAAAGTAAATGACATTGTAAAGGGAACAATTTATAGTATTGGAAGACCTGGAGCTTTTGTTGCAATTGAAAATAAATATGATGGTATGATACCAATTGAAGAAATAAAGGGAATTCATAAAATTGGTGAAGAAGTGGAAGCAAGAGTTCAAAGAATTCTAAAAACTGGATTTATAACTTTAACACTAAGAGAAAAAGCCTACAAGCAAATTGATGCTGATTCAGATTTAATTTTAGAACTTCTTGAAGACAATGGCGGTGTGCTTGAACTTGGAGATAAATCTGATCCAGAACTAATAAAAGATTTAACTGGTCTTAGTAAAAAAGCTTACAAAAGAGCTGTTGGACACTTGTACAAAAATAGAAAAATTAATATTTATGATACGAAAATAGAGTTGAAACATGGAAGAAAATAAATATATAGGAGAAATTTCAGACTTTGACTTCAAAGGTTTTGGAATGACAAAACTAAATGGCAAGCCAGTGTTTTTAGATGCTGGTGTAATTGGAGACGAAGTCGAATTTGTATTAACAAAAAATAAAAAAATTTCTCAAAAGGGAAAATTACAAAAATTATAAAAAAATCAAAGGACAGAGTGCAGAGCCCCTGTCCTTATTTTAAAGAATGTGGGGGCTGTGATTTCTTAAACTATTCTGATGAACAAGAATTAAAGTGGAAAGAAAAAGACGTAAATAAAAATTTAAATCGACTTGCAGGATTAAGTATTGAAGTCCAAGAAGTTATAGATTCACCTGAAAAGATTAAATATAGAAACAATATGCAATTCCAAGTAAAAGATGGTGAAATAGGACTTTTTGCAAAAAATTCTAAAGAAATAATTCCAATAAAAAATTGCATTATGCAGAAGGATTCAGCAAATGAAGTCTTGAGAATAATGTGGAAATACAAAAAATTAAAGGACTTAAAAAGAATTGGAATTAGGACAAATTATAAGGATGAAGTTCTTTTAATACTTGTATCAAAAAAAGGAAAACTTGAAATCAAGGATATTCTCCCAGAGCTAATTGATTTGGGAGTTAAGTCAATTTATATAAATTATAACAAGGAAGATAGAACACATTATTCAAGAGAATTTGAAAAAATATACGGAGAGTACACAATTGAAGAAAAACTTTTAGATATAAAATATAAAATTTCTCCCGAATCTTTTTTCCAAATAAATAGGTTGGCGACAGAAAAACTCTATCAAAAAGCAATTGAGTTTTTAGATCCTAAGGCAGAAGATAAAATTTACGACTTATACTGTGGAGTTGGCTCAATATCACTGTCTGTAGCCAAAAGTGTAGCTCAGGTAATAGGAATTGAAATTGTAGATAAGGCTGTCGATGACGCAAGAATAAATGCAGAAAATAATGATATTAATGCAAGATTTGTAAAAGGATCAGCAGAAGAAGCCATAGAAAAACTTTGGGAAGAAGAAAAAAAATAATCCCAATAAAATAATAGTAGATCCACCGAGAAAGGGATTAGATGAAAAATTAGTATCCTTTTTAAAAGGAAATCCAGTAGAAAGAATAGTTTATATATCTTGTAACCCAGCAACCCAAGCAAGAGATTTAGAATCTTTAAAAGAAGGCTATAATGTGGAAAAAGTAGTATTAGTAAATTTATTTCCAAATACAGCTCACGTCGAGACTATAGCGTTGATACAAAAGATGTAAATATAGAAATCCTGCATTTTAACCAGTTTTATAAGCATTTTGTCTTCGATAAAGATGAAGAAGGATACGTCATAAAGACCCAAAAAAACTACATGGACGTAAGAGTAGTTTTACAACTGGTATGAGGAGACACAAAGAAAAATATAATAAGATAAAACCCATTTTATACTTTCTACAAGAGTAGCTTAAATAAGGCTGCTCTTTTTTATTTCAAAGAAAGGAGG
>NZ_HE978593.1:407132-448558 GCF_000312025.1 Peptoniphilus timonensis JC401
GAGTTTATAAAATAATGATTTTAGTAAAGGGCAAAAACCTTATGGAATATATAAAAACATATTTTTGACTGATGAAGAATACAAGGACTTAACAAATGAGTTAGGAAGTAGAATTAGTGAGTATATTGATAGATTGTCATCTTACATGAAAGCATATAACTGAGTTTATCAAGACCACAAGGTAACTATAATCAATTGGTATCTTAATGATCAGGCAAAAAATATTAATGACAAATCAACAAGAAAAATGAATTACGATATAGGAGAGAGTTTATGAAAAGCTTAAAAGATTTTGTATTAAGAGAAAATGATATTGAAAGAAATGAACATATCTAGTGCAATGTATGTGGTAAAAGAGTAGATGGAGAATTAGTTGACCTTGGCTTTACAAAGTTTATTCCCAGAATTAAATGTGAATGTGAAATAAAGAGAGATAAGGAAAATGAAAAAAGAGATTAACTAATACAGGATATGACTATTATGCTATTCAGAAAAGAGTGAACCAACTATTATAATATGTGAGTAAGAAGCCTGTGCCGATTTTGGTGCAGGCTATTTTTTTATATTAGGAGATATTTTATAAATTTGTTCGCTGTAATATTTTTCGGACATTTACCTGATATACTATATACATAAAATAAAGGAAGTGGGGATATGAAGAAGATTTTAATTGTCGAGGACGACAATTTTTTGAATAAATTGTTAGCTTATAACCTAATTGCAGAAGGCTATGATGTTACTTCTGTCTTAAAAGCAAGGACTGCCGCTGAAACCATTCTCCAGCGAGAATTTGATTTGGTAGTTCTCGATATCAATTTGCCCGATGGGAATGGTTTTGAGCTGTGCAAGCTTATAAAGCCTCAGTATCCATCCACCATTGTAATTTTCCTGACAGCCAATGACCAGGAGAGTGACCAGATACGAGGTTATGAGGCGGGTGCAGTAGACTACATCACAAAACCGTTTGGAATCGCGGTATTGCAGAGGAAAATCAAAGCCATGTTGGACATGCTGGAACATCATAAACCAGTAAAGGATATTTACGATGACGGGCGCTTGTTTTTGGACTTCTCGGAGCAGGCGGCTTCCTTAAATGGTAAAACTATAACTCTATCAGCTATGGAGTTTAAAATGCTGAATCTGTTTCGCAAAAATCCTCGGATAGTTTTGACTAGGAGACAGCTTTTAGAAAAGCTGTGGGATATAGATGAGAAGTTTGTGGACGAACACACACTGACAACCACCATCAGCAGAATTCGTAGTAAGATTGAATCTGATGGAGGAGCACCATACATCAAGACTGTATACGGCATGGGTTATCAATGGACAGGAGGCGAAGCAAAATGAAGTTTAAGGATCTATCAGTAAAGCGTCTGTTTGAGAGGCTTACTCTGGGACTTTTTCTCTCTATGTTTGGAATTATCATAGCTTTGTTTCTTATGACAAGACAGACGGCAGTCCTACTGACAGGCGGAGCGATGCTGACGTTCACCATTTTAGGACTCTTTATATTAACTCGGGAGGTTGGGAAACGCCTTTTGCAGTTTACCGATACTCTGTGTCAGACCTTAGACTATATGATTGCTGGAAATGAAGTTCCTCAGTGTCCGAAAGACAGCGAAACCCAACTTGATAAAATTGACCATCGCCTGACTAGGCTATATCATATCATGCAGGAGAATCGCCGTCTTGTTGACGAAGAAAGGAAGGAATTACAAACTCTTGTATCGGATATTTCGCATCAAGTAAAAACACCTATAAGTAATCTAAAAATGGCGACAGATACAATGTTGGAAAAGCATATGACCGAGACGGAGCGTATCGACTTTATTCACGGAATCCGTAGTCAAACAGATAAACTTGACTTTCTTTTTCAGGCCTTAGTGAAAACCTCACGATTGGAAACGGGAGTAATTCAGCTGGATAAGAAACCGAGTCGCTTGTTTGACACTGTGGCACAGGCCATGAGTGGAATTGTGTATGAAGCTGAACAAAAGAAAATCGCTGTGTTCGTGGATTGTTCGGAGGATTTCGTTGTTTCCCATGACAGTAAGTGGACATCTGAAGCAATATTTAACCTGTTGGACAATGCGGTGAAGTACACCGAGACAGGAGGAAAAATCACTGTGTCTGTAGTATTATGGGAAATGTATGTAGAGATTAAAGTAACAGATACGGGTAAGGGTATTTCTGAAAGTAATCAGGCCGCAATATTCCAGAGATTTTATCGTGAGGAAGAAGTACATGAACAGCAAGGTATAGGTATTGGTCTGTATCTGGCCCGCGAGATTGTAACACGTCAGGGAGGTTATATTAGAGTAATTTCTGAGCCAGGTAAGGGTTCAGAATTTTCTATAATGCTTCCTTTGTGGTGAAAAAAGTTTTCTACTTATGGAAAATTGAAACACAACGTAGAGATAAAATGAAAAGTCTTATCATTGTAACATTCTTTCATGGTTTTCGATGCATTTTTTAGCTACTGTAACATTTCACGGACATTTGGGTTTTATAATATTCTTAACAACAGGTAGGAAGCCTTGAAAGGAGTTTTGAATATGAACGTTTTACAGACAATTGACTTGAAAAAGTATTACGGCACAGAACCTAACATTACTCGAGCTCTTGACGGAGTAAACTTCTCAGTTGAGGATGGAGAGTTTGTGGCTATTGTAGGAACATCTGGAAGTGGGAAGTCTACCCTTCTTCACATGATGGGAGGACTGGATATTCCCACCAGCGGAACTGTGATTGTTCGGGGCGAAGAACTTGCAAAGAAAAATGACGAACAGCTTACCATCTTTCGTCGTCGCAATATTGGTTTTATTTTCCAAAACTATAATCTTGTTCCCATTTTGAATGTTTATGAAAATATAGTCCTGCCAGTAGAGCTTGACGGGGATACGGTGGATCAGAAGTTTTTTAACGAGCTTGTTAATCTTTTGGGATTGAATGATAAACTGACAAGTATGCCAAACAATCTTTCAGGTGGACAACAACAGCGTGTAGCTATTGCACGTGCATTGATTAACAAACCAGCTATTGTGCTTGCTGACGAACCTACTGGTAATCTTGACAGTAAGACAAGTGCAGAGGTATTAGGTCTTATCAAGCGTACCAGTGCAGATTTTCGTCAAACTGTAGTTATGATTACCCATAATAATGACATTGCCCGTCTTGCAGATCGAATTGTTCGTATTGAGGATGGAAAAATTGTGGAGTAAGTAGGAGGTGGTATAGCATGATTTGGCCTTTTGAAAATAATACCAGCAATATTGAAAAGAAGATTGCTAAGCGTAGTTTACATAATGAACAGCAGCGCAATCTATTTGCAATCATTGCTTTGGTTCTGACTGCATTTATGATAACTGCGACATTCAGTATTGGATTTAGTTATTTTGAAACATATAAGATGCAGCAAATTCGGCTAATGGGGACTACTGCAGATGTAGGAATCACAAATGCAACAGAAGAACAGTTAGTAGAAATATCAAAATCAAATCTTGTACAAGACGTAGGAATACAGCAACATTTAGGTAGTATTGATACAGAAAAACTGCAAAATGCGAAATTAGGTATAGTTTGGATAAACGATACAGAATGGAAGGTTCATCGTCTACCGACCATATCAGATATCGTAGGAAATTACCCTTTAAATAAAAATGAAATTATGCTGCCAACATGGGCGCTTAAACAGATGGGTATTTCTGATCCACAAATAGGGATGGAAATAGTACTGTCTTATCAAATTGGTGATAGCTATGATTATGTATCAGACACCTTTTTGTTGTCGGGCTACTATACGGACTACATTTCAATGCGTACAAATAATCGTGGCTATGCTTATGTTTCAGATGCTTTTAAGGACAGTTTAAATGAATCGCTGGATAATAGTTTTACGGCAATGATTAGTTTTCAAGGTAATGATGATGTTGATAAAAACTGTGAAAGATTACGTGGTGAGATTGACTTTACAGAAGGTCAAGCATTTGAAATTGTCCCATTAGGACAAGCTAATGGTTGGACAATTATTTTAGCTGTAATAATGTTAGCATTTTTTATATCATTTAGCGGATATCTTTTAATATACAATATTCTTTATATCTCTGTCATAAAAGATGTGCAATTTTATGGCCGTCTAAAAACAATTGGAGCTACGAAAAAGCAAATAAAGAGAATTATCTATAAACAGACAATTAAAATTTCCTGTATTGGTATTCCGCTTGGTTTGCTACTTGGTGCGATTGTTTCTTTTGGTATTGTTCCCTATTTCCTGAATATGATGTACTCAACAAATTCTGATGTGGGTACAAAAATATCTTTTTCTCCTTTTATTTTTATTGGAGCAGCTATATTTACATTCCTAACAGCTATGATTGCAAGCATGAAGCCTGCTAAAATTGCTGGGGGCGTTTCACCAATAGCGGCACTTCGATATACAGTAAAAAGCACAAAGACAGTCACCAAAAATGGCGGAAAAATGAAGTTATCTAAAATGGCATGGAACAATGTCTTTAGGAATGTAAAGAGTACAATTCTCGTCTTTACGTCATTGTTTTGTGGTTTTTCCTTGTTTCTAGTTGTCACGGGATTATTGTATGGATTAAGTCCAGAGAATTATGTTAAGCAATGGGGAGTAAGTGATTTTGCACTCACATATAGTATTTACGAAGATGAAGATTTAATTACCAATGAAATGGTGTCAGAGATCAGTCAGATTGATGGAATCAAGAATTTGAGGTTGACATATGCGTCTTATCCTCAAGTAACAGTAGATGTTTCATATGATGATGCTGTATTTCATGACTTTCTCATGTCATTAGATGGAGTAAGTGGACTTGATTTATCCGATTCTTCAAAGTTAAAAAATTATCAGCAAAATTTTTTCAGCGGAGTTTTTGGAATTGATAATGCATATTTGAAAGAAGTCAATGAAAACATAAATTCGCCCGTTGATATAGATGCCTTTGAGCAAGGAGATGTTGTGTTACTTTCCAATACGTTAGAAGGCATCATTCAACCAGGACAGAAAATAACTATTCAGACACAGAACGGACAACACTCTTTTGTAGTGGCAAATGGTTTTTTGAATGATGGTTTTCGTGCTGGAGGAGGAAATGAGCGTGGAACAGCTCCTGATTTATATATTAGCCAAACAGCCTTGAAAGAACTTTTTCCACGAAATAGAGTGTTTCGCATGGCCTTTGATACGGATGGTCAAAATGACGAAAGTATATTGAAAGAATTAAAGCAAATCACCTCATCTAAAGCAAAAATTGATATTGTATCCCGCTATGAACGTAGAGAAGAAGTGCGAGATTATCTAGTTACAGCAAATGTTCTAGGAACAGGGTTATCTGTAATTTTAATGTTGGTGGGTGTTATGAACTTTGTAAATACAATGGTTGTTAACGTAAGTACTAGGCGTTATGAATTAGCTGTTCTAGAAAGTGTTGGAATGACAAAGAAACAAATTAAACGGATGCTGTCTATGGAAGGTTTATACTACTGGGGTATTTCTTTTTCCCTCGTAGTCACAATAGGGACGGCAATCTTCTTCTTACTATATGTTTTATTTAGCAAAGTAGTCTATTATGCTGTTTTTTCTTATCCATTTATCCCGATGATACTTGCATCTGGACTGGTGTTGTTAATTTGCCTTATAGTTCCTATATTGGTATACAAAACTGATATTAATCTTCCAGTTGTTGAACGTTTGCGATTGACAGAGCGAGTTTAAATAAATAAAAAGATATCTTTCAGATTAATAACATCTAAAGGGAGTAGATTCTAACTGCTCCCTTTTTTTATTTTACATACATATTAAAATTTATAAAACAAAAGTAATCTACTTGATAAAACAACCACTCAAAAAATAAGATTTAAATTATATAAAAAAGACTAGACAGAAATCAATTTTAAATAATAGAGGAATATTATCTTATAGATAAATAAGATATGTAGATCAATTTGTATCAAGTCAGTAAGACTGATGGGTTTTTGTATTAATAATAGAATTAAACTTTACTCAAAACTACTCCCTTTGTCCTAAGGGATATAGAGGAAAGAAAATTAAGGTTAAAAATAGCCTTAATTTCTTTGCCTGTGATATAGGAGGTGGAGTATGAGAGTAGAAAAGCTTGAAGGTGAAAAAGAAGTTATAAAGACTGAATATACTGAAAGGGATTTAAAGGCAGAGCTTAATTTCTATCTATCGGATAAATTCATTCAAGACCTCTTTCTTTTAGATGAAATCAGTCTTGAAGAATATAGGAAAATTAGGAGAGAAAACATTAAAAAATTCAGACCTATTCTTTCAGAATTATTGCTATAAGACTTGATAAATACTCACTTGTACGGGAATATAGCACTAGCAGAAAGGAGGTTGAATGGATGAAAAAGATAACAAAAATAGAAGCAAATCAAAAAGAAGGATCCATATTAAGAGTTGCTGCCTATGCAAGAGTATCGACAGATGAGGAAGCTCAGCTTGTAAGCCTTAAAACACAAAAAGCACACTACGAAAAGATTATATCTGAGAACAAGTCATATGCTTTTGCAGGTTTATATTTTGACGAAGGCATCACTGGAACAAATAAAGAATGCAGGGATGGACTTCTAAAAATGTTAAATGACTGTGAAGACGGAAAAATAGACTTTATCCTAACTAAATCCATCTCAAGGCTTGCAAGAAACACGACAGATTGTTTGGAAATCGTAAGAAGACTCCTTGACTTAAACATTGGTATCTATTTTGAAAAAGAAAACATTGATACAAGAACCATGGAAAGCGAGTTGATGTTATCCATACTTTCATCCCTTGCAGAAAGTGAGTCCAGGTCTATTTCAGAAAATAACAAATGGTCCATAAAGAAAAGATTTCAAAATGGAACATTTATTATATCAAGCCCACCCTATGGCTATGAGAATATAGACGGAAAGATGGTAGTGAATGAAGAAGAAGGAAAAATCATAAAAGAAATATTTGAACAGTATCTCTCAGGTAAAGGAACTCACAAAATAGCAGATGACTTAAATAAAAGAAAGATTAAAGGACAAAAAGGAGCAAGCTGGCACGGGTCGACTATAAACGGAATCTTAAAAAATGAAAAGTATATAGGCGATGTCATCTACCAAAAGACTTATACAGATGAAAATTATAATAGACATAAAAATAAGGGAGAAGAAGACCAATATAAGATTATAGACAACCATGAAGCCATTGTAAGTAGAGAGGAATTTGAAAAAGTACAAGACCTAATAAAGATAAGGGCTATAGCAAAAGGAAATGGAGAAAACACCAAAAGATATCAAAATAGATATAGCTTATCAGGAAAAATCAAGTGTGGCGAGTGTGGTTCAGGCTTTAAAAGAAGGCATCACTGTAATGGCAAAGATAAATATATAGCTTGGACTTGCAGCGAACACCTAAAAGATATTAATAAATGTTCTATGAAGTTTATTAAAGACAAGGACATAAAACTAGCATTTATGACTTTAGTAAACAAGCTAGTCTTTGGAAAAGATAGTATCCTTACACCACTTTTGGAATCATTAAAGAGTGTGGACAGCAAGGGAGAAGTTGCGAAGATAAATAAAATAGAAGAAGGCTTAGAAAAACTAAAGGAAAGAAAAGAGGTTCTAAGCAAACTAATAACTTCTGGAGTTTTAGATGCAAGTATTTACGCAAAAGAAAGCAGTAAAATTTCAAGCGAAGAAAGTTATCTACTCAAAGAAAAGGAAAGAAGTAAAAAAAGCCATCCTTGGAAATGATGAAGAAATGAGAGAACTTGAAAACTAATAGGAATCTTAGATAAAAGTAAAATGATAGATCACTATAAAGGTGACTTGTTTGAAGAAATTATAGACCACATTCAGGTTGTCAATAGAAAGACCCTTGATTTTCATTTAAAGTGTGGACTTGTATTAAGAGAGGAAGTGAAAGAAGATGTCTAGACTATGTTATGGCTATACCATAAGAGATGGTAGATTAGAAGTTCAAGAAAAAGAAGCGGAAAATATAAGAAAAATCTTTAAAAACTATCTTGCTGGCAACGCCCTTATAAAGTCAGCAGACCTTGCAGGCTTAAAGAAAAACAGCTCAAGTGTAAAAAGAATCTTAATCAATAAAAAGTACTTAGGAAATGAGATCTACCCCAAGATAATAGATAGAGAAAGCTTTGAAAAGGCGGGACAAATGTTAAAAGAAAGGGCAGTGGCCATGGGACGAGTTTGGGAAAAGGAAGAAGAGATTATTAAAGTTCCTTGTAAGTTTAGGTATAAAGAGGAAGGAGTTCTACCAATAGATCCCCTTGAACGAGCAAGCCACCAGTACAATTTAATCGAGGTGATAGATGATGAATAGCAAGGTCATAGTTATACCAGCGAAGAAGAAAAAAGGAAACTCCATCAAGGAATCAGAAAAGAAGAAACTAAGAGTAGCTGCCTATGCAAGGGTATCAACAGATAGCGATGAACAAGCAACTTCTTATGACACTCAAGTAGGCCATTACACAAACTATATTAAGAAAAATCCAGATTGGGAATTTGCGGGAGTATTTTCTGATGAAGGAATCAGTGGAACTTATACCAAGAAAAGAGCAGGCTTTAATAAAATGATTGAAGAAGCCATGGAAGGAAATATCGACTACATCATTACAAAGTCCATATCGAGGTTTGCCAGAAATACCCTAGACTGTTTAAAGTATATTCGTAAACTAAAAGAAAACAACATCCCAGTTTATTTTGAAAAAGAAAACATCAACACCATGGATGCAAAGGGAGAAGTCCTCCTTACCATTATGGTATCTCTTGCTCAACAGGAAAGTCAGTCTTTATCACAAAATGTGAAGCTGGGATTTCAATACAGATTTCAACAAGGTCAAGTCCAAGTAAACCATAATAGGTTTTTAGGCTACACAAAAGACGAAGACGGAAAACTTGTCATAGTTCCTGAAGAAGCAAAAATAGTAAAAAGGATTTACAGAGAATATTTAGAAGGAGCAAGTCTACGAGATATAAAAGAAGGGCTTGAAAAAGATAAGATAATTAATGGTGCAGGAAATAAGAAGTGGCATGTATCAAACCTCAATCAAATATTAACTAATGAGAAATACATGGGGGATGCCCTCTTACAAAAAACATACACTGTAGATTTTCTAAATAAGAAAAGAGTAAAGAATGATGAGATTGCACCTCAATATTATGTAGAAAATAGCCACGAAGCCATCATACCAAAAGAAATCTTCATGAGAGTCCAAGAAGAAATTGATAGACGAGCTAATATGGTAAGTGGTAAAGGAAAGAGAAGAATTTATTCGAGTAAATATGCCCTTTCAAGTATTATTTACTGCTCTAAATGCGGGGATATTTACAGGAGAATAGCATGGAATAATAGAGGAAAGAAATATACTGTTTGGAGATGTTGTAAAAGAGTAACCCATGGACCAGAAGCATGTAAAGCAAGAACCATAAAAGAGACTGATCTACAAGAGGCAGTCGTAGAATCCATTAATCAACTTATATCTGAAAGCAATGAATTAAAAGAAATAATAAAAGAAAATATAGAAAAAGTCATCACAGGTGATGAAAGTAGCAGGATAGAAACAATAGACAAAGAAATGCTTGAGGTACAAGAAAAACTTTTAAAAGTAGCTAATGCAAGAAAGACTACACAGACCTTGCAAAAAGGGTTGAAGAATTAAGGAATGAAAAAGAAAAGATACTCCTAAATGTGGTAGAAGAGAAAAACGAACAAAGCAGGCTAAAGGAATTAGAAGAGTTTTTAGACAATCAAGAATTAGAAATAGAAAGCTATGATGAAGAATTGGTAAGGAAACTAGTAGACAAGATAGTAGTATATGAAAAGAAGCTTAAAGTGATATTCAAATCAGGATTAGAAGTCGAGATTGAGAAATAAATTGAATTTATTCAGATTTTTTTCACATAAGTTAGCAGTAATTTATTTGATTTGAGATTATAATTATGTATATGATGAGAAATAGATAATTCAAAATGCTCAATACAGGAATAAAAATAGCGTATGCAGTAGAATTAAATTGAATTTTAATATTTAGCTTGAAGGTATAGGAAGTAATTAGAAAAAGAGGTCAGGATGAGAAAACAAAATTTTATTTTAATTACACATATATTATTGCAATTTATTTTGTTTATTCCCTTAGCACCATTTATAAAATATCAACAGACATTAGATATGGGAATTGTAATAGTATTTTTACTAGGTATTATAAACTTTTTAGCTTACATTATATGTGTGTTAAATGCTGAAAAAGAATATATACTGATGCATAGCTTAGTTGTTGAATTATTTATTATTTTCATGTTTTTACAAGATTTAATATTAAGAAATCTTTCGACAGGAAAGTATATCGAACTATTAATCTATAGCTTGATACTATTTGCAAGTTTCAATCTTTTAAGCTCATCGAATAGAATTAAGTTCATCCCATTAATTACAACAATGGGGATTATCATATCAATAATAATAATGAAATTTAATACTTATTTGGCATATTCAATATTTAATTATGTTGTGATTATTTTGTTATTGGCTCCAATTATATTATATTCAAAGGATAAAAATATTCGAAAATACGAAAGTAAGACGATTATAATATTGCAAATTTTATTTATAACAGCTTTTTTTCATATACAAGAAGTATGAAACTGAGGGTCTTCTTTCTATAAGTGAGTATCAGCTGTTTACATGTATCTTCATAGAGTCTATATTGCTGTACAGGATCAGTAAGACAAAAATCAAAAGCGGTTTCTTATTTTTCTCCCGTTCTTTGAAAAAAATATTTCCTGAATTTATAATTTTGTCTCTAATGCTCCATTTTACATTATTATCTTTTTCAGGAGTGATACTATTTTCTTTAAGCTTTTTCATGTTTATAGTAGAATTTAGCTTGTTTGAAAAACATAAAAAATCCAATTATATAACTTTTGAGGAGATGTTGGATAACTATTATGCTGAAAAGCATAGAAATTTAGAAATTGAAAAACTGAATACTTTAAAGATACAGACATTTTTACATGATGACATTCTACAGATTATAATAGCTATAAGAAGGTGGATAGAAGATAATCTTTCAGGATCTGGCAAAAAATACATTATAGAAAACCTGGATAAGTTAAACGATTTGATTCGCCATGAAATAAATTCATTCAACCCAATGCTCAATGATTATAGTTCTCTATATGACGCATACAGTAGACTTATAGTTGATATAGAAAATATGTATTTAGATAATGAAATGCTTATAGAATTTGAATGTGACAGAAATATAGATTTACCCAGTCCTTATGCTGAATTGATTTACAAATGTATCAATGAATTATTAATAAATGCATTAAAACATTCAAAAGGATATAGTACAGACATTGTTCTTATAAATTCAGAAGATAAGATTCATCTTACCATAAAAAATTATGGAGACTATTTAGAAGATGAAGAAAAAATAGTAGAGGGAAATATAGGATTAAATATATTAAGATTGAACTTAAGAGAATATGGCGGAAAATTTGATTTTAATTTTTCCAATAATCAAAATGAACTAGATGAATCATTTGTAGAATTTAAAATAGAAGTTCCAATAGAGAGGAGAGTAGTAAATGAAAATCTTATTAATAGAAGATCATAAAATGGTTGCAACTTCTTTAAAAATGAGCTTAGAGACGGACGACTCTATTTCTGTAGATATAGTAAATAATCTTAGAGACCTAAGTATAAATGAATCCGTCCTTAACTATGATCTGTTACTTATAGATATTAATTTAACAGGAATAGAAGGGACGATAAATGGTTTAGATGTGGCTGAAGAATTGATTAATAAGTATGAAGCTCTAAAAATAGTAATATTAACAGCGTATAAATTAGACTTTTATATTAAAAGAGCAAAAAGAATTGGATGTAAAGGATTTATTTCCAAAGAAGAAGAGACATCTAAACTAATAGAAGATATAAAATCTATCGCTTTGAAAGGTAAAGTAATCTTCCCAGAAGAAAATCATATGTTAGAGCCATTAACGAAAAGTGAAATTCATATAGTTAAACTATATTCAAACGGACTATCAAGGAAAGACTTGGCTAAGACACTAAATACAAATGTAAGAAGCCTGGCAGTATCCTTATCAAGAATATATCAAAAGTTAGGCGTTAGAAATTACCAAGAAATGATCGATAAAGTGCGTGAATTGGGATATGTTGATTCATTTTAGAGACAAGCATTAGAATTTTGTAATTCTAGTGCTTTTTTTATTCACAAAAGTTAGCTGAAATAGAATTCAAAAAAATATAAAATTAAAGGAAGGTGGAAATTAATAACATTTAAGGTTCGTAAAGCAATGAATTATTCTAGTAAACTAAAAAAATAAATAAAAATAGTTAGGAATAACTAAAGAATAAGAACTTAAGACTTTAGATTTTAACGAAGTATAAGTTTGTGGCAAGGCTGTTGATAGTAAACGATTTATAGTATGTATGATTATTTTGATGATACAATTGTGAATAAACATATAAATAGATTTTCAAATTTACGGAGGATGTTTAATGATTTTAATTATAGATAAAGTGAAAAAAATATACAAACAAGGAGAAATAGAAGTCAAAGCAGTAAATGATGTAAGTTTTACTGTTAAGGAAGGAGAATTTTTATCTATTATTGGAGACAGTGGTTCGGGGAAGACAACATTGTTAAATCTTATAGGAGGGATTGATCATCAAACAGAGGGGAAAATTATGTTTGATGATGTTGAATTAAATAATTTAAATGAGGAAGAATTAACAGAGTATCGTAGAAAGAATATAGGGTTTATTTTCCAAGAATACAATCTAATTCCTATCTTAAATGTTCGAGAAAATATAATTTCACCTTTAAATTTAGATGGCAGAGAAGCCGATAACGACTATTTGGATGAAATTTTAGATTTGTTAGAGATAAAACAAAAAATATCTGCTTTCCCAAACCAATTGTCAGGAGGACAACAACAAAGAGTAGCTATTGCCAGAGCTCTCATTTCGAAACCAAAAGTAATTTTAGCAGACGAACCAACAGGAAATTTGGATCAAAGAAATAGTCAAAATATAATGGAGCTATTTGTTCAGATGAATAAAAAATTTAATCAAACAATTATAATGATTACACACAATTTAGAATTAACAAAGTATTGCGATAGAGTTATACGCATATTAGATGGTCAAATTGTGGAGGATAAAAAAAATGAAAAATAATATCCTGAAAACATATGTCAAAAGAGATTTGAAAGTTAATAAAATTAAAAGTTCTACAATATTGCTGACTATAATTTTATCTTTTGTCTTTATTAGCATAATGAGTTTGTATTCTATAAGTGCTAAATTAATGTTTCAGGAAAAACTAGAAAATGGACATCAAGCATCATTAATTAAAGTAAATCCTAAACAAGTTGAAGGGATAAAATTAGAGAAGAGCATAAAAAAAGCGGAAATAGGATATATTTTTCCAGAAGTTAGTATAGGTGATATAAATCTAAGAGTTGCATATATGGATTCAGATTTACGTGACTTAGGGAATGTAAATAATATAGAAGGATCTTATCCTCAAAAAGATAATGAGATAATAGTGTCTGAAAACTACTTAAAACGTATTAACAAAAAAATTGGTATTAGAGAAAGTATAAACCTAAATTTAGGTAATGGTTCAAAAAAATATATAATAAGTGGAATTTTATATAAAGAAGGTATAGAAGGAACTTATCCCGTATTTGTATCTAAATCTTATGTTGATAAATTTGGTCAAGTTGATAATTACTTAGTACAACTAAGTATGAAATCACCAAATTCATACTCTGAAGATATGCTAAAAAATGAGATAAATTCAATAGCATATAAGTATAAAGTAGATGAATCTAACGTTCATTTTTTTTGATATGTACTTTAGTTATATGAAGTTGGTTAATACAGATCAATATATTATGCTTTTAATATTGGCAGTTTTGTTAGGGGTAGTTTCTTATTTAATTATCCATAATATTTTATATGTTTTTACATTAGAAGATAGGAAAAATATAGCAATTCTTAGATTGATAGGAGCAAGTAGAAAACAGTCAATGATTATTCTAAATAAAAGGATATTATATATTGGTCTAATAGGAATTTGCTTAGGAATTTTAGGGACTTTTAGCATATTTTTTATCAATAACAGAAATGGACTAATATTTTTATTAGAACATAATCCATTATATATAATAGTCACTTTAATACTTAGCAGTTTGTATATTTTTATGGTTCTTAAATCTTCGGCAATCTCTATAAGAAAAGATATAAATAGAATTTCTGCTAAAGAACTTTTTACGAGTGGTCAATCTACAAGCCACCTGGTAAAGAGAAAGAAAAATAGTTTTGTTACACCTAAATTTATAGCATGGCTTAATATAAAAAGAGATCCTAGAAAGACAATAACTATGATTCTATCACTAAGTATTGGAGGAGTATTACTTGTTTCATCTTATGCTTTTTTAAAATCCTTTGATCCAGAACAATTAGCAAGAAAAAGTTATACAAATTATGAAATAAGTATTATGTCAAATGAAGATTCTATTTTGGACAGTTCTAATGATGAAATTAATGATGATATGGAAAAAAGAAATCCATTAGATAATAACTTAATTCGTTCATTAGAAAAGGTTGATAATGTAGAAAAAATTGAAGTGGTAAAAGGTATAAATGCGACTTTTGTAAGTCCAAATGGAAACTCAGGAGATTTGAGTATTGTAGGATATACTAATCAACAAGAAAGCTTTCTTAATAACAAACTTATAGAAGGAAATACCTCATATTCGAAGTTGACCAAAGAAAAGGGAGTTATTGTTAATCAGCCAAAAGAAATAAAAAAATATTATGGATGGGATGTACAAATAGGTGACGAAGTAAAATTTCAACAAAATGGCAAAGATTTTATGGCTAAAGTAATGGGTATAACCGATACTTTAAGTAGTGGGATATACTTTTATATTCCAGATAATTCATTGAATTATTTTGGAGATAATAATACTAATTTTAATTATGAATTGAGACTTGAATTAAAAGATAAGACATTAAAGGCTCAAAAAAGTACTGTAAATAAAGTGAAACAATTGATAAATATGCGTCCATTAAAAATGGAAACCTATTTAAATGCGGTAGATGAATATAAAGTTTCTTTAAAAACTAGTAAAAAGTTTCTTTTATCAATAACTATATTAATTTTAATTATGGGTGTTGGAAACTTAATAAATACTTACTTTACAAATGTGATTAGTAGGAAGAAAGAGATTTCTTTCTTAAATCTTGTAGGAATGAGTAAATCTCAACGTATTAGTATGCTTATGAGCGAAAATCGTTACTATATGAAGAGAATTCTTATAATTACTTTAATAGGTGGAGTTATTATTTCGTATGGTCTTCACGTTTATACAAATAATGATCCGATTCTTGGTGGATTGCAATATAGATTCCCGATTGCAGAATATATATTGTATTCTATTATCATGTATTTCATTGGAAGAATTGTTTTGAGGATTGTTGATACCATATTGATTACGAAGAGGAAATAGTATGGGGAAAAATAAGAAATCAAATTAAAGTGAAAGGTTAATAATTGCAAAGGAAGAGGAGGTAATTAGTGTGGAAAATCTAATAAAAATAAAAAATATTTATAAGAGTTATGGTAAAGGTTCAGTAAAAAATGAAGTTCTTAAAGATATAGATTTAAATATTAATGAAGGTGAATTTGTTTCTATAATGGGAAAATCTGGATCTGGAAAGTCTACACTTTTAAATATAATAGCTACTATAGAAAAACCGGATAAAGGTCAGATAGTAATTGAAGGAAACAATATAGAGAAACTTAGTTTAAAAAAGGCAAATGACTTTAGAAGAAAATATTTAGGTTTTATTTTCCAAGATTTTAAATTAGTTGAATCTATGAATGTTAAAGAGAATATTGCAGTTCCACTATTATTAAAAAACGAAAAGCCTAATACTATAAATCAAAAAATAGACAATATCTTAAAAAAATTAAATATAGAATACTTAAAAGATAAAAACTCTTATGAAATATCTGGTGGAGAAAAACAAAGAGTTGCTTGTGCAAGAGCACTTATAGGTAATCCTAAGATTATACTGGCCGATGAGCCAACGGGGGCTTTAGATTCTAACTCTGCTGAAAATTTGATGAATCTTATAAAAGATATAAATAAAAAATTTAATACTACAGTGCTTCTAGTTACTCATGATAAAAATGTTGCCGAGTATGGAGATAGAATTATAACAATAAAAGATGGAGAAATAGAGGGATAAGATGAGAATAAGAATATCTAATTTAAGTCTAAAAGATAAAGTAGATAAATATAAGACTTATTTCATATCAATTATTGTTTGTTCGGCTTTATTTTTTTCATTTCTTTCTATAGCGGATTCTAAAAGTGTGATAATGTCAAATGATTTATATGATTTTTCATATTTTGAAAAAATAATAAGGTGGTTAATATATATAGCATCAGCAGGGATATTTTTGATATTAAATTTCGTAAATGGAAATATTTATAAAATTAGAATTAAAAGCATATCAGTATTAAATATTATGGGAGCAAAAAGATCTACCTTGGCTAAAATACTTGCTATGGAGATGCTACCTATTTATTGTATAGGTGTTTTAATTGGAATTTGTGTAGGTCAAATCACTTCTCAATTTATAAATGCTTTTATAGCAAATGCAATTTTAGAAAAATATTCCATAAATTTAGTATTTTATGCTAGTACCCTTCTTAGAACTATTATTTATTTTGCTTTGATATTTCTTATAACAAATCTTTTTAATGCTTTTAAGATAATTAAAAAGAAACCAATAGATTTAATAAATGATGGAAAAAATATTAATAAAAAGACTGTATCAAAAACTAAGTTAATAATATCAAGCCTCATCTTCATTATCTGCTTAGTATATATATCATATAATATATACACTTATTTTAATTTAGGTAGAGACTTTACAGGTCCAATACCTAATTACGAAAGCAATAAAGTTCAAACTAGTCTTTTAATAGCGTCTATACTACTTATGTATTCATTTTTCTATACTATTATTTATTTTTTAGATAAGAAACGTAAAAATGAAAGCATATATCAAAAAGATAAGCTTTTTGTTTCATCTAATATTCAAATGAATATATTTGAAAATGTTAGGTTATTAGTAACTATAGTTATATTCTTGGTTATTTCTATTTTGGCTTTTTCATTGCCTAGAATCATGTCTACGATTGGGGAAGAGAATTATCATAATAGGATGAAAAATGATATATATGTTCTCACTGATTTTTATGTCATGGACAGTCAAAAAGATGTTATAGAGAATGATTATTCTTTTATTGAAAATTTAGTAGAAGAGAAGGAGGCAAATTTAGAAGGAAGCGTAGAACTTAAATATTTTTATCCAAGAAAAGAAGATTTTAAACCATATAGTAAGAAGAATAATAGATATGATGAATCTCGTTTAGCTATATCTTTAAGTCAATACAATGAATTAAGGAAAATGCAAAACTTAGATGAAATAGAACTTAAAGATAATGAATTTGCCTACCAAGTAGCAAATACTGTAGACATAGATCAGTATAAAAATGATTTAGCAAAAAATAGAAAATTAACATTGGATACAGTAGAACTAGTAGGTAAAGGTGAAGGACTTGATCATGTTTACAACGACAATCTAGGAACTTATATTTATGGTGGCATAAACCAGGATTTATTGATTTTTCCAGACAAAGTAACAGAAAATCTCGATCTTGCTAAAATTAACTTTGTTGGCAATACTGATGGAGGGTTAGATTATAAAAGTGCAAAAGAATTAGAAAATGAAATAGAAAATACTGTTAATAAACAGTTTACAAATTTGGAAGATAAATATAAAGAAGAGTTAGAGAAAGAAAATTCAGAAGGATTTTTACAAGTTATTAGGCTTGATGAAATAGAAAAAGTGGACACTAAATTTATGTCACTATTGACTTTAGTATTGGGAACATATATTGGATTTATATTTACAATCATTGTAATGACAATTCTATTAATACAGTCCCTAATAAATACCAAAAACTCACTAGAAAACTATAAAATGTTAGAAATTCTTGGTTTAGATAAGAATAGGATTTTAAGTATAAATAACAAAATCACACGCTCTTTCTCACTGATACCACTTATTATTTCTATTTTTATAATAGTATCTATACTAATATCTATCTATATTCGATTTAAAAATAGGATTAAGCTTTTTATTGGATTAGATAATTATATTTACTCGCTTTTAATAAGTATTTGCCTTGTACTAGTTTTTATAGTTCTATATATTTTTATTATAATTAGAGAAAATAAGAAGCTAGTAAATCAAAAAATGAGATAAGTAAGGAGATGAATATGTTTATAAAATTCAATGATAAACAAATGAATTTGAAAAGTCGGTTACAATTTCTATTATAACAAGTTTATGTGTTATGTTAGTAAAATCATTAATCACTTCTAATTTAAGAATGAATTCTTTAATAAAATATTATGACTGCAAAAGCTTTCTTGGATTCTCATTAGTCGTAAATGGTATTAATCTAATCATCTACACTTTTCTTTAAATAAGATATTAGAGAGACCGACTATAGATTTAATTCGAACAATATAATTCCAAAGAAGGAGAAACATATGAAGAAAAATATCAGTAAAAAATTATTTCTACTTGGACTCGTAATATTTGTGATTTCCTACTTACTGCCAATAGATATATTTGAAGACTATACAAACCTAAAACCAACTGGACTCACATCAATGTTTGTTTGCCCAATTATTGGACTAATAGGTTTAATATTTGGGGTAAAGGAAAAGGATAAGTTGTTTATGACGTTAAATGTCCTTTTGATCTTATTACTTCCTATAGTAATGTTTGCTAGTCATCTAATATAAGTAATTCGACTAAAACAAGAAAATAAATTAAACAGCTCTTTTATGGGCTGTTTTTTCTTAGTTCTAAAATGATATAATAAATTATAAGATGCTTATTGATTAACCTATTCCCACATACGAGGCTTTTTAAAAAAATTAAATTTTATCCATACCGACCACTCAAGCCATGTGGAATTAGTCGCTATCCTTGAGAAAAATAAATAATTGTTTATAAGGATTAAAAATAAATATTTAATTTTAAATGCCTTAATTTAGAAAGTTTGAAAATTTTAGAATTTTACTAATAAAATAAATCATAACTATAATGATACTAGAGATATGTGAAACTAATAAAGTTGACTAAAGAAATTATAATAATTCTAAGAAAGAGGTTTTTTATGGCAAAAAACTATACTAGAAATTTGATAAGAAAAGAGTTTATAAATCTTTTAAATAAAAAGAGTTTACATAATATAACTGTAACGGAGATAGCAAGGGAATGTAAGATAGAAAGAAAGACTTTTTATTATCATTATGAAAATTTACCTCAATTGATTAAGGAAATTTTTGATGAAGAACTTGAAAAGGTAATTGAGGAGTTCAATGAGACCTTATCATGGGAAGAGAGTTTTATTTTAGCTGCTAAGTTTATTTTAGATAATAAAAAAGTTGTAAAGCACATGTATGAATCTGATTATAAGATTGAATTGGAAAAATATATTTTTCTATTTCAGGAGAAATAATGAGGAAATATGTAAGAAGAGTTGCTGTGGATACTAAGGCAAAGGAAATTGATATAAAACTAATTGCTTATTTTTATCAATGTGCTCTAAGTTCTTCTTTGATTCAATGGGTAGCGACTGACATGAAGACAGATCCAAAGGCTATTGCACGCAGAATAGGAGAGCTAATGGACGGTAATATTTTGTTATCTTTAAAGAGAAGTGAGAATCTAAAAGAGTTTACCCAAAACTTTGATGTTGGGTAAAATTACCCCAAATGTCCTCTTTTGGGAGATGACACTTTATCAAAATAATGGTCTAATGAATATAGAAGGAAGATAAAGAACTATATAAGGAGGATGTTATGGAACTTAAAACTCATGATAAAAGACTTAAATTAACTAATGGAGATTTTCAAAGATTAGTTAAGGCTAGAAAACCAGAAGGTATTGAAGAAAAATCTGCATATCTAGTTGGAACTGGAATTGCAGCACTTACTGCAGCTTGTTTCTTAATTAGAGATGCTCACATGGAAGGTAAAAAAATTACTTTCTTAGAACAATTAGATATTCCTGGTGGTTCACTTGACGGTGAATACATGGACACTAGAGGATATGTTGCTCGTGGTGGTAGAGAAACTGGGGCTCACTTCGAATGTCTATGGGATATTTGGAGTTCTATCCCAAGCTTAGAAGACCCAGAAATGAGTGTTTTAGACGATTATTTCTACACTAACTACGACGATCCAAACTTTAGTAATTGTCGTATTACTCACAAACAAGGTGAAAGATATGATGATGGTAAATTTAATCTTACTCAAGATCAAGTTAAAGAAATTGCAGAATTATGCATGACTCAAGATGAAAAGCTTGAAGACAAAGCTATTGAAGATATTTTTTCAGATGGTCTTCTAAATTCGGATTTCTGGACACTTTGGAGAACAATGTTTGCTTTTGAAAATTGGCACTCTGCTCTTGAAATGAAATTATATTTAAATCGTTTCATCCACCACGTTGGAGGACTTACAAATTTATCTGCCCTTAGATTTACAAGATATGACCAATACAATTCAATTGTAAAACCTATGGTTAAATATCTTGAAAATCACGGCTGTAAATTCCAATATAATATTAAGGTAACTGATGTTGATTTTGATATTTCAGAAAATAAAAAGGTTGCTACAAAAATATTGCTGAAGATAAAGATGGAAATGATAAGTCAATTGATTTGACAGAAAATGATTTATTATTCATTACAAATGGTTCTATGACTGAAAATTCTAGTTATGGAGATGACAACACAGCAGCTGAACTTTCAGATGAACAAAGTGGTTGTTGGGAAATGTGGAAAAATATTGCTAAAAAATCTGATGATTTTGGACATCCAGAAGTTTTCTGTTCTGATGTTGAAAAGAGTAACTGGGAATCTTGTACAGTAACTTGTCACGATGAATCCGTTCCAAAATATATTGAAAAGATTACAAAGAGAAGCCCTTATGGTGGAAAAACTGTAACAGGTGGTATTGTAACTTGTGTTGATTCAAGCTGGTTAATGTCTTGGACAATTAATAGACAAGGACAATATCCAGAACAACCTGAAAATGATGTTGCTGTATGGGTTTATGGTCTATTCACAGATGTAGAAGGTGACTTCATCAAGAAGAAAATGAGAGATTGTACTGGTAAAGAAATTACAAAAGAATGGTTATTCCACATTGGCGTACCAGTAAATGAAATTGATAAACTTGCAGAAACTTGTACAGCAGTACCAGTTATGATGCCTTATATCACATCTCAATTTATGCCTAGAAAATCTGGAGATAGACCATATGTTGTTCCAAAGGGTGGAGTAAACTTTGCTTTTCTAGGACAATTTGCTGAAACTTTAGACGATCCAGGAAGAGATACAGTATTCACAACAGAATACTCAGGAAGAACAGCTATGGAAGCAGTTTATGTTCTTTGTGGAGTTGAAAAAGCTGTACCAGAAGTTTTTGCTTCAAGATATGATTTAAGATATCTCCTAAATGGAATGGTTGCACTATCAGATGGCAAAAAACCTGAACTTCCACTTAGTCCACTACAAAAGATGAAAGTTGCAAAACTTATAAAAGGCACAGATATAGAAGAAATGTTAAAAGAATTTCATATAATTTAATAGTTTATTATTAAATTATTAATTTAAAAATTTGGGACGGTTTAATTATCGTCCCTTTTTTAAACTATAAAATAAAGGAGTATTCTCATGAATAAAACAACTTGAATAATCAAGCTATACCTACTTTGGATGAAATTCAAAAAGTCTATGAAGATGTTTTGAGAAGCAAAGCATCAGAAGAAAATGAATCCAATCTAGAATCAGGAGAATTTTTTAAAACTTTTAGGAAATATGAAAAACTAAATAAAAAAACGAATAAAGAAAGTTCAATATTAAAAAAGTATGAAGATTATTTAAAATACGAGAAAAATAAACAAAAAAAGATTATTGAAGAATTAGAAAATTTAATTGAATATGAAAATTTTTTCTTAGAATACGAAAGAAATCTAAGTCAAAGGAATTATAAGAGTAATTTTGCTGGAAGTAATCCTGCCACAAGATATAGAATCAATAAAATTAATGAATATTCTAGAAAATTGAAAGAAATTATAAATTCATCTCCTGAAGCTTGGGAATTTTATTATCAAAGACAGTTAATGAGAGATATAGAAACTGGATATAACAAGGGTCTAGTTGAAGTGAAATATGTTGTTGATGCGAAGAAAAAGATAATTTCATCATTAAAACAAGGGACTCCAGTATATATAATTGGGCACTTGGGAAGTGGAAAAACACAGATAGCAAGAGAAGCAGCAATGGAGTTTACTATAGAAAATATTATTCAAGAAGAATTAGAAGACGATTTAGAAAAATGGTTTTTAAAAAATAAAAATGCAAGTGAAGATGAAGCTATATATAAGTTTAGGGAATTAAGAGAAAATAAGAGAAATTATTATAAAAATATTTTAAAATCTGGAAATCAAGAAGAAAGAGAAAATATCTATCCATATTTTATTTCTGGCTCTTACAATTTAACTTATGAAGATATGTTTGTAGAAAAGACTTTATCTTTAGAAAAAGCTTCTTCTAGAGAAAGTAACATAGACTTAATAGATAAGGTTGTGGATCAATATTTTACTTGGACAAAATCTCATGAAAAAGAATTAGAAAAAATGAATCCACAAAAACAAGATTTAATAAAAAGTAAGCTTTGGGATAGTATATCTGAAATTTTTATCGCTAGAAATACAACTTATGGAACAGTGGTTAAAAAGATAGAAAGAGAAATATTACTAGCTGTAAAAAAGGGAAGACCTGTTATTATAGATGAGCTTAACACTATAGCTATGCAAAATTTAATAGGTTTAAATGATATTTTACAAAGTAAGATTGGATCTTATGCTTATGTTACTGGAGTTGGTTCGGTAAAAATAAAAAAAGGTTTTGGTCTTATTGGTACAGGGAATCTTTCAACTGATTCTGTAAGTTATGAAGCAACCAATGATTTCAATCCAGCTTTTAAATCTCGTTTTCAAACAATAGAATATAATTATGTAAATCAAAACACTATTGGATCCTTAAAGAATCAAAAGGATAATAAAGAGAATGAACTCTTTAGAATAATATTAGTTAGACTTGCGGATAATAATGGGAATTTACACATTCCAACGCCTACAAAAACTCTAGAAGAACTTTTTAGATTGGCACAACTTTCAAGAATAACTCAAGAAGTCTTCATGGGAAAACTAATATCTGATGAAAATAAAAAGTTATCTCAAGATTCACCAGAATTAAAAGAATCTGTTTTGTCACTGAGAAATATTTTAAGAGTATTAGATAATTGGAATTTAGGAGAAGAAAAAGATTTAAGTATGGCTTTATGGGACGGGTTTATTAGTTCTATTACAGAGCCAAAAGATCAAGCATACATTTTTTCCCAAGCTCTGAGATTTGGATTTTTTAAAGAATCTGATGGCTGGAAGATAAACAATGAAAATCTTGGAAAAGTTACTCTTGAATATGATGAAATAAGAACAAGACCTTATGAATACACAAGGGGAGAAACAGAAAGTTTAAGTTATCTAGATTTAATAAAAATATTATTTGGTCCAAGTCCTCAAAGAAAAGAAGTGCCAGAGAATCTTAAAAGTTTTTTAGAAGAAATTGATAAAGAAGATAAAATTTCTTTGGAAGAATATGAAGAATTTGATAAAAGATTAAATCAGCTAGAATACTCTAAATTTTTTCTGGAGTATTTAGAAGATATGGAAAAAAGTAAAAAATGAAATTCTCTATAAATATAAATGAATTTAAAGAAAATTTAATAAAATTAAGAAAAGATTTAAATGAGAGTTTAGAAAAGGGTAATTTAGAAGAAGCTTTTGAAGATAAATTATTAGCAATTGAAGAAAATGAAAATATAATTTTGAAGGAACTTTTATCTTATTATAGGTTATATGCTCCAGATTTATATGAAACAAAAATAAATAATTCTCCTATAGAAATAGAGGGAACTTTTAAGCCTGAAAGTTATTTGAAATCTTATTTAAAGATAAAAAAAGATATATTTTTCTTTTGTGAATCAAATCAAAAATCTTTTTTTGGGAGATTTTTAGACGAAGATAAATCTAAGCTAGAATTAAGTTCTCCTATAAAAAATTTTAACAAATTAATAATTTTTTGCTATCAAATAAATGAAGATAAATTTTTAGTTTTTACTGTAAGTGGAGAAATATTTATTTTTTCATGCAAAAATAGTGAGGATTTCTTTGAGAATATTAATTCTTTAAAAATCAATAAAGTAGAAACAAAATTCAAAGGTTTTGAAAATATTATTAATTTATCAGATAAAAAATTTTTATGTCAATTAGGAAGGAATCACTTATTAATATTAGGATTTAATGATGACTATTCTAAAGTCAAAGTTTTAAATCAAATTAAATTATCTATTATAAAAGCAGAAATTAGTTCGTTGATTAAAATTTCTAATTCTAAATTTGCAATTGCAACAAGTGATGGAAATTTTTTAGAGGCAAATTTTATTGATAAGGAAATCAAAATTGAGGTCAATAAAAGTATTTTTGAAGGTCGAATTGAGAAATTAGCTCTTCTTGAAAATGAAAATTTAGATAAAAATATATGCGTAATTTTAGGAGAAAGTGGAAAGTTTGCACTTTATGATTTAGAAAAGAAAGAAGTAATAAATTTAGAAAAAGAAAAAATTAAAGGAAATTTATTTAATATTTCATCAAAAAATGGAAGTGCTCTTATTCTTACAGAAGATGGATTTGTATATTTATTGGAAGAAAATATGGGAGAGTGGAAATTAAATTCTAAAGTTTTTCTGTCTGAACTATTTTTAATAAATCTCATACCAATAGAATCATCAAATTTTTTATCTGTGGATTTTAATGGCAATTTTTCAATTTTAAATATTGATAGACTTGATTCTTTAGATAAACTGAAAAGAATTAGTTTATATGACTAGGAGGAAAGAAATGTTTGGATTAAGTAAAGAATCTTTAGATGAAAACAGTATAAAAAAAGAAGCTGAAGAAAATCTAAAGATATTTTTAGAAAATCATAAACAATCTCTCGCAACCTTTACTAGGGATCAGAGCCTCAGATATATTAGATCTAAGAGTTTAGAAAAATTTTCTCTTAAAGCAAGTGAATCTATTTTGTATCTTCCACTAGCTACTTTTGTGGAAGATGATTTAAATAATAATGAGGTTTTATGGCACATATATAATGAGTTAGCTTTATATCCAGATTGGAAGAAAAATCCTAAATATTATTTAGATAGAGATATTACGTGGAAAAAAGAAATTGATGAAATTACTTATATTATTTCAAAAAAAACTAATGAACTATTAGATGATGATAATAAAATTGATATAAAAACTATAAGAGAATATGTAAAAAGTGAAATTTTAGATTTTTTATTTGAAATAGATAAATATACAGCTTTTCTAAGAGTTCTAGAAAGCTGTCCTGTTTACAGAGATGAAGAAGAAAAAGAAAAAATTATAAATTATATGAGAGAAAAAATTGACCCTGAAGAAATCTTTTCTTCATTAGCTCACAAGGGATTCTCAGAAAGTTTTTTGATTTGGAATATTTATAGTGAAAATGAAAGTTTAGTTTCTGAAATAGAAGGGAAATTTGATACTAAAATTTTTTCACAGTCTATCTATAAATTTTTAACTAAAGAATTAATAAAAGAAATCAATGAAGATGAAGGTATAAGAAGGAGAGATCCTCTTATAAAATCTTTTATTTACCCAAGTTTTAAAAAATATTGGCTAGAAGAAATCGACTCCATGGGAACAAGTGAAAGCAGTGGAGAAGAAGGAAAAAAATTTTTTGAAGAAAGTAAAAAAGAAAAATCTTCCAATAAAATTGAGTCTACAAGAAAAGATGTGGAAGAAACACTAGAAGAAATTCTAAATCAAGAAATTAATAACATGAACGCTATTGGAGAATTTGATAAAAAAGATTTGGAATCTTATGGTGTTAATGAGAAGGATCTAGAGCTATTTAATTTTTATGTAAATAAGACAAACAAACAAAGAAAAGAAATGGGAGAGTTTTGGAAAAAGTTAATAGGTTCTGCAAAAAAAGAAATTAATGTAAAAAGAAATAGACAGGCAAGGGGAAAACTAAATGTAAATGATTTAATATACAATTACCCAGACTTTGTTGAAGCAGAACAAAAGGGGAATTATAAAGAACTTAAAATTTTTGATAAGAATTTTTTAGAATCTCATAACAAACTTTTGCCAGAAAAAATTGAAATATCTTTTTTAATAGATAATTCAGGATCTATGAATAAAGAGAAAATTGAAGCAACAAGAAAAACATTAGCAGCTACTCTTTTATCCATAAAAGACTTTAATAATTATTTGCAAATTGAGGCAAAAAAGACAAATCAAAAAATAGAAGTATTGACTGAAACGTGGTTTTTCGGAAAAAATCATTATAAAATAAAAGACTTTAAAGACAAGAAGGATTTAGAGGAATCAAAAATTATATCTTCTATAGTAAAAGTTGATGCAAGTGATGGAACTACTGAGGATGCAGCTTGTCTTAGGGACTTATATAATAATATAGATGATGAGCAAAAAATGAGAATAAATTCTAAAAAAGAATACAAAATAATATTTGAAATTACAGACGGAGCTTCTACTTTTCCTGGTTCAACAAAAGATATTGTAAGGGATTTAATCGAAGATGGAATAGAGATTTATGCAATTCAAATAGGAAAAATATCAAATATAGATACAAAAACCTTTAATTATATCTGGAATGATTCTTTTAAATATAAGCACGGAATCATTTTGGGAGAAGATATTCAAGAATTGACAAATGAACTTTTAAAATTAGTCAAAAAAAATATTGAATCAATTTTTCACAATTAAATAATAATTTTTCATTTTATAAATTTTTTAAACTCTTTGGATTAGAAATAATCTTAAGAGTTTTTGTGTTATATAATATATTTTAAGATAATACAAATATAAATTTTTAAAAATTAATTTAGGAGATAAAAATGATAATAAGAAAAGCAAATACAAGAGATATAGACTTTGTAGTAAAGATTTACGGTAAGATACATCTAGCTGAAGAAAAAGGCTTAACAAGCATTGGCTGGAAAAGAGATATTTATCCAGTTAGAAAAACAGCAGAAGATGCTCTTAAAAGAAATGACTTATTTGTCATGGAGGAGAATGGAGTCATTATAGCTTCTGGGATAATTAATCAGGAGCAAGTAGATGTTTATGAAAAAGCTAAGTGGAGATATACAGCAAAGGATTCAGAAGTTATGGTTCTTCACACACTTGTTGTAGATCCGGATACGAAAAGAAAAGGTTATGGAAAAGAATTTGTAAAATTTTATGAAGAATATGCAAGGAGTAACAATTGTAAATATTTGAGAATAGATACAAATGAGAAAAATAAAAAAGCTAGATCTCTTTATAAAAGTTTAGATTATGAAGAAATTGATTGTATACCATGTACTTTTAATAGACTTAAAGGTGTAAATCTAATTTTAATAGAAAAAAAGTTATAAAATTATTAATTTAAATAATTTAATTAATGAAAATAATTAAGTGAATTAAATATGAAATTTATTAATATAATAGATATTTACAAAAGTTATTTACAAATGTTTAAAGTATTAAATAAGGGGAGATAAAATGTTTAAAGTAAAAAAGAAATATCTTTTAGTAATTATTTATGTAATATTTCTTTATCAAGTATAGATTTGTAATTTATTTTCATTGTGATAATATATAAGGGTTAAGTTATTAATTGGAGAATAAGGAGAATACATGGATAAAAAAACTATAAGCATAATTTTGGCTTACGTAGGTGTACTTACAGGTGCGGGTTTAGCTAGTGGACAAGAAATTATGCAATATTTTATTTCCTTTGGGAAAGACGGACTTTACGGATTAATTGGTATAGGTGTACTTCATATATTTGTTGGGGGTATAGTGCTTCAACTGGGAAGTCATTTTGTCGCACAAAGTCATATTGATGTTTTAGAAGAAGTTTCGGAAAAATTTGTTACAAAATTTATGGATTTTGCTTTAATTTTAAATTGCTTTTTAATGGGTTTTGTAATGATAGCAGGAGCTGGATCAAATCTTGAGCAACAATTTGGATTAGCACCATGGATAGGTTCATTAATTTGTACTTTATTAATTATTGTTGTTGGAATGATGGATTTTGAAAAAGTGACAAAAGTTATAGGATTTTTCACACCTTTAGTTTTAGTTTTTACTTTAATTGGAGCTATTTATACAATTGTGAAGGCAAATCCAGATTTTGAAGCTCTAGATGTATTAGGTAAATCAATGGGATCATCTCTTCCAAATATTGCAGTATCAACAATTAATTATTTTGGACTTTGTATGATTTCAAGTATTTCTATGGCTTTTGTATTAGGTGGAAGTAGAACTGATTCTTCTCAAGCAAGAGCTGGGGGAATGCTAGGTGGTGGACTTGTTGCAATTCTTACAGCTTTAGTTGGTCTTACTCTTTTCTTTGCACTAAATGATGTTAAAGATGCTGATATACCAATGCAAATAATTTTAAATAATGTACATCCTTACATGGGACTTGCAATGTCACTAATTATTTTTGGAATGATTTTTAATACTGCCATCTCATTATTTTATTCAGCAGCTAAGAGATTGTCACTGACAGAAGAAAAATTTAAGAGAAACTTAGTAATTTTCACTTTACTTGGATTTGCTTTATCCTTTATGGGATTTAAGAAACTAATGGCCCTTTTATACCCAATACTTGGATTCTTAGGACTTATATTAATAATTATCCTCATTGTAGCTTGGTTTAAAGAAAGAGATGCAATAAAATCAGAAAATAAAAAGAGAGATCAAATGAGTGATCTTACTAGAAAAAAATTAGATGACGATGAAGATTTTGGCAAGAAAGACAGAGAAAAACTAAATAAACTTGCTGAAGCTTCAATTATAGAAAATGATAAAATAAAAGAGGCTGTTGAGGAAGAAGTGGAAGAAGAGCTAGAAGAAGAAAAAGATAATTAAGTAGAAAAGACTGGAAATAGTTAAAAACTAAAATCCAGTCTTTTTTTACCTTTAATTTTTGCAATTATCTTTTCTTTTTTATAGAACCAAGTATTCCTCTTGCAATTTCACGACCAATACTTCTAGTAATTGTACCTAACATGGAATCTATGCCCTTGTCTACGTAAGATTTTTTATTTGCATGTTGTTTTCTTTCTTTTTCTAGTTCCTTTTCTCTTTTTGCTAACTCTTCTTCTCTCTCTTTTGCGATTTTCTCCCTCTCAAATCTTTCTTTTAAAATTTCATAAGCAGATTCTCTGTCATAAACATCTTTGTATTTATTATAAAGATCTGAAGTCTCAACTAAATTTCTATATTCAAGATCACTAAGAGCATCAAAAGAAGAATGAGGAGCTAAAATCATTGATTTATCAGCCACTGTTGGAGCTCCACTTTCATCAGCAAAAGAGACTATTGCTTCGCCAGTTCTCAAATTTATAATTGCTTCTTTTAAATCAATAGAATCATCTTGTCTAAAAGTATCGGCAACTGTTTTAATAGTTTTTAATTCTTTAGGTGAGAAAGCTCTTAATTGATGAATAATTCTATTGGATAGTTGTGAAGAAACTTCTTCAGGTATATCTAAAGGATCTTGTGTTATAAAGAAAACACCGACACCTTTACTCCTAATAAGTCTAACAACTTGAATAATTTTTTCCTTTAAAATGTTTGGCGTATTGTTAAAAAGTAAATGGGCTTCGTCAAAGAAAAACACTAATTTAGGCTTATCTAAGTCACCAACTTCAGGGAAAGTTTCATAAATTTCTGATAACAAATATAACAACAACATTGAATATAAAAGTGGATTTGAAATTAGTTTATTGGCATTTATAATATTCACAAAACCCTTGCCTGTGGCATCAGTTCTTAATAAATCATTTATATTAAGAGCAGGCTCTCCAAAAAACAATTCTCCACCAGCATCTTCAACATATAATAATTTTCTAGAAATTGCAGATAAACTTTGACTAGCTACATTGCCGTAGGTCTTGCTAATTTCATCACGATTTTCAGACACATAATTTATTAGTTCTTTTAAATCCTTTAGGTCAATTAGAAGAAGACCTTCGCTGTCAGCAACTTTAAAAATTATATTTAAGACTCCACTTTGTGTGTCATTTAAGCCCAATATATTTGATAACATTAATGGACCCATTTCAGAAACAGTCACTCTAAGTGGGATTCCTTTTTCTCCATAAATATCCCATAAATTAACAGGATAATTTTTAAATTCAAAATCAGCTAATCCCAAAAAATTAAGCCTTTCTTGCAATTTTTCATTTATCTTTCCAGCCTTAGAAATATTAGCAAGATCGCCCTTTACATCAGCAAGAATAGTTGGAACTCCAGCATCTGATAAAGCTTCAGTTAAAACTTTTAAAGTCACTGTCTTACCAGTGCCGGTAGCTCCACTAATTAGACCATGTCTATTAATTTTATTTAAAAGAATATAATTTTCATTTTTTCCCTTGCCAATAAGAATTTTATCCATAATAGCCCCCTTTATCATCTAAGATTATTATAGCAAACTTATCACAAGTTCAAAGCAAATAAATTTTTTTGAGTGATATAATAAAATAGAAAATGAAGAGGGGAGGATTTGTTTTGCAATACATAAAAGAAATTTATAAAATAAATAAAGAAGATTTGCCAAAAGATTCCTATTTAAATAACATTCCTTTCTTAAAAAACTTTAATGGAATAAAAATAGAAAAGCCAGTGACATTTTTTGTTGGAGAAAATGGGAGTGGAAAATCTACTTTGCTTGAAGCTTTGGCAATTGCTATTGGTTTAAATCCAGAGGGTGGATCTAAAAATTTTAATTTTGCAACAAAAAATACTCATTCTGAACTTGGTAGTTTATTAGAAATTGCTAGGGGACCAGCTAGGGAAAAAGATGGATTTTTTTTGAGAGCTGAATCTTTTTATAATCTTGCAACAGAAGTTGATGATTTAGAAAGATCTGGCTTTGGTAATTGTAATTTTTATGACAATTATGGTGGGAAGTCCCTACACAGCCAATCTCATGGAGAGAGCTTTAGATCACTTGTCTTAAATAGATTTAGATCAAGAGGAATTTATCTACTTGACGAACCAGAAGCTGCACTTTCTCCAACGTCGCAGATGTCTCTTCTCTATATTATCCACCAATTAATAAAGGAAGATTCTCAGTTTTTTATTGCTACTCATTCGCCAATATTATTAGCATTTCCAGATGCAGAAATCTTTGAATTTAATGAATATGGATTAGAGAAAAAAACCTACAAAGAAACAGAAGCTTATAATATAACAAAAACTTTTCTAGATAATCCAGAAAAAATGTTAAATTTATTATTTGAAAAAGATTTGTAAAATTTTAAAATTTCAATTATAAGAGTATACTTAATAATAAAGAGAAATTTGATAATAGATTTAATAAAGAAAGGGAGAAAAACTTTTATGGAATTGACACAAGAATTTTTAAAAAATAGTAGAGAAGATTTTTATAAAAATAGAGCCAATAGAATAGCACAAAGAGCAGCTGTAAATAATGGCCTTGTTGAAGCTTCTATTGATAGACTTGAAGATAAGAATAATACTTTTTCTTTTAATATTGAACTAAAAGAAAAAGAAATAAGAAATCAAAAACAATCTGGAAGATGTTGGATGTTCGCAGCCCTAAATTTAATGGAATATAAACTCTGCAAAAAATATAATTTAAAGGGATTTGAACTTTCCAAAAATTATACTTTATTTTTTGACAAACTTGAAAGATGCAACTATTTTTTAGAATCAATAATAAATACACTTGATGAAGATTTAGACAGTAGGCTACTTTCTCATATACTGACAGATCCAATGGGTGATGGTGGTCAATGGGACATGATCAAAAATATTATAAATAAATATGGATTGGTGCCTCAATATGCAATGAAGGAATCTGTAAATTCGTCTGCAACTGCAAGTTTAAATAATTATTTAACTAAAATTCTAAGAATGTATGCAAAAAATATTAGAAAATCTTATGAAAAAAATAAAGACATTGAAAAATTAAAAGCTTTACAAGAAAAATATATGAGAAAAATTTATGAAATTTTATCAATAGCCTTGGGAACACCTCCAGAAAAATTTGATTTTGAAGTTAGAAATGAAGATGATGAATTTATTTCTCATAAAAATTTAAGTCCACAAGAATTTTTCGAAAATTATTTAGATATAAATTTAGATGATTATATATCTTTAATTAATGCACCTACAAAGGACAAACCCTACTTTAAATCTTATACAGTAGATTTTTTAGGAAATGTAAAAGAATTAGATGAAGTTAGATATGTAAATGTGCCTATTGATGTAATGAAAAAATCAATTTTAAAACAGTTACAAGCTGATGAAGCAGTTTGGTTTGGTTGTGATGTTGGACAATTTTTTAATAGAAAAGGTTCCTCGCTTGATCTTTCAAGTGTAAAAGTTTTTGATTTACTAGATGTAGATTATGACTTTTCTAAAGAAGAAAGATTGGACTATAAAGAGTCACTTATGACTCATGCCATGGTTTTTGTTGGTTGTGATTATGATAAAGAAAATGACAAAATAAATAGGTATAAGGTTGAAAACTCATGGGGCAAAGATTCAGGAGAAAGAGGTTATCTTGTTATGAGTGATGAATGGTTTGATGAATATATGTATCAAGCTCTTATAAACAAAAAATATTTAGATGAAAAAGTTATTAAGGCTTATGAAGAAGAACCTATTCATTTGAAACCATGGGATCCAATGGGTTCTCTTGCAAGTATAAAATTTTAAAATTTTAAGATTAATTTTATGACTTTAAAATCAAGCTATTTAAAAGATAATTAAATGCATCTTTTTAGTCCTACACCGATATTAGGCTGTAGCGGGTTTCCCGTTATCGAGATAAGACTTAATTGACCCTGATAGGTTTTTATTATTTTAATAAAGATAAAAAGGTGGAATCACGGTAGCTCGTCCTTTGTTTAGGACGGGCTATTTGTAATTAGAACCACTGGCTTGGCTGGGTTTCAATTTAGCTTTAGCGATGAAAAACAAATAAAAAAAAACCTCCGTGTTAAAATAAATTTTTGGTTTACCAGAACACAAAATAACAAGATCTTTTTTGAGTCTAACTTATACATTCAGTTTATAACACACAAAATGGAATTGTAAGTACCACATAATATTTGAGTCGAAATACAGAAGGAAAGTATTTTATGGAAGTAAAATATTGGAAATAAGAGCAATATTAAGAGAATTATGTAATTGAAAAAGAGTAAATTTAATAGAAAGAGAAGTCTGCTCGGATCAAGTTCAATGTTAATCGGAATACTAGCGAGGCTAGTATATAAAACTTTATGGGTTTTATAAGTTAAGAGTAGCATAATGATATGTGATAAATGGGGCAATTTAAAATACAAATACAGAGGAAGAAAATTTTAATGATGGGGAAATTTTTTAGATACAGCAGGTAAGAATACAAAAAGCAATAAAAGAGAATATTCATAATTAACTTAAAGAAGATGAAATGAGTGATCAAATAACAATGGATAACACAGACCTTTTTAGAGATTAGCAAGTAAAAATGCAAGTGGTAAATCACAAGGCACCATTGAGGCACGACAAGTCTAAGGGACCTTTGTACCGCAAATGCAAAACCACCCATTTGACGGGTGGTTATGATTTAAGATATTTAAGAAGTTCTTTTTTTAGATATTTAAATGGAATAAAATAATTATTTTATATTATAGGGAATTTAAAGCTTGTTCTACATCAGCTATTATATCTTCTGCATCTTCTATGCCAACGCTCATTCTAATTAAGTCAGGGCTAATGCCGGCTTTTTTTAAGTTCTTCATCATTCATTTGTCTATGAGTTGTGCTTGCAGGGTGAAGGACACAAGTTCTTGCATCGGCTACGTGAGTTACCACAGCTGCAAGTTTTAGTGAGTCCATAAATTTTGTAGCAGCAACTCTTCCGCCTTTGATTCCAAATGCAATTACACCACAGGATCCCTTCGGCAAATATTTTTGTGCAAGTTCATGTTGTGAGTCATCTTCTAATCCAGAAAAATTAACCCAAGATATTTTATCATTAGATTTTAAATATTTTGCAAGGGCAAGTGCATTTTCGAAATGTCTTGGCATTCTCAAATGAAGGGTTTCAAGTCCTATACCTAAATAAAAAGAATTTTGTGGTGAAGGGATACTTCCAAGGTCTCTCATTAGAGTTGTTGTCATTTTTGTAATATAAGCTCCTTTTCCAAAGCTTTCTGTAAAGACAACACCGTGGTAGGATTCATCAGCTTCTGTTAGTCCAGGGAATTTGTCTTTATATTTTGACCAATCAAAATTTCCTGAATCAACAATTGCACCACCAACAGAGTTAGCAGATCCATTCATGTATTTTGTAGTAGAGTGAGTAACAATATCTGCGCCCCATTCAATTGGTCTTAAAAAAATTGGTGTAGGGAAGGTATTGTCAACAATAAGTGGCACTCCATGGTCGTGTGCTGCTCTAGCAAAGGTTTCAATATCCAATACTTTAAGCGATGGGTTTGAAAGAGTCTCTCCAAATACAACTTTAGTATTTTCTTTAAATTCTTTATTTAAATCTTCAATTGAAATATTAGGGTCAACAAATGTTGCTTCAATTCCAAAGTTTTTTAAGGTATTTGCAATTAAATTATAAGTCCCACCGTAAATTGCTGATGATGAAATTATGTGATCTCCTGCTTTTAAAATATTTAACAGTGCATAAAAGTTAGCAGCTTGTCCTGATGAAGTCAAAATTCCTGCAACGCCGCCTTCAAGAGCGACAATTTTATTTGCAACGGCATCATTTGTTGGATTTGCAAGTCTTGTATAAAAATAACCAGCTTCTTTTAAGTCAAAAAGGTTTGCCATTTGTTCTGAAGAGTCATATTTAAAGGTTGTTGATTGTACAATAGGTACAACTCTCGCTTCTCCATTTTTGGGTTCATAACCAGCTTGAACACATAAGGTTCCTAAATTTTTCTTTGTCATATTTTCCTCCTAATTTTTAAATACTTGTCGGCATCTTAAAGGAAATAAAAAATAAATATTTTAAAAGCTTTTATAAAATAAAAAAAGCTCCCGTCCCTAAAGGACGAAAGCTGTGCTTCGTGTTACCACCTTTTTTTATTATTTTATCGCTAAAATAACCTCATAGAGTACCAACATACTCCGAACGCTATAACAGGCGTACCTGTCGCAGTCTAAACTATTGTCTCGGTGCGAAGACTCCAAGGCCATGTTCCAAAGCAATTCTTTTGATTTCTTTCACCAAATGAAATCTCTCTGTGAAAAGTTTTACAATGTACTCTCCTCTTCAAAGTCTATGTTTTGAATTATAAGTTGAGAAAATTTTTTTGTCAAGGATATTTTTAAATAAATTATTTTATAATTACTCATACTTTAAGAATTTATTTGCTAAAATTGTAAAAATAAGAGTCTCAAATAAGGAAAATATGATCATTTTTAATCCTTCATTTCTACTTATTAGTTCAAAATGATTTGTTGTAATGGCGAGTTTGCTTGAAGCTATAATATTTTGAAATATCGGCAATATATTTTGTGCTACAAGACAGAAGCCAAAAATTGATATCAAAATAGAGATAAGAACTATTAAACCTAAAGACTTAAATTTCAAACTTAGATAATTCATTATAGAAATTATTGGAATAGAAGATAGGATGCTTATCCCAATGTAGTAAAAGTAGAGGCCCAGACCTTCAATTTTAAATCCGCAGATGAATTTTCCACTCATGATAAATAAAACTATAAAATATATTTGACATAAACTTATTAGTATTAGGGCAACAATAGATTTACTCATTATAAAACGAATATTTTTTATTGGGCTAGTTCTAATTAATTTTAGACCCGCCTTATGTTCCACTGACCAAAGACTTGAAACAATAATTGCTATAAGTGGGATTATAAAAAACATGAAGTAAAATAGGGATGTTTGTGTCCAAAGACTTTCCCATTTATTTTTTAAAATTTCTTGATTTTGCAAATAGTTTATTGTCCCAAAAATATTTGCAAGAAGGGGAATAATTAATATTGTAGTTAAGAGTGAAAATAATTTTAATTTTTTAAATTCTGTTTTTAACATGAATACCTCCTAGATGTCCTTTGAAAGTGAATATTTATTAAGTCTTATGATGTAAATTAAAGCGATAAGAATATAAATTAAACTTATTGGCAATGTGAGATAATTTATTTTATTCATAGTCTGTATAAAAACTTGTCCTTCTCTTGCATAATTTATATTTAAAATAGTGGCGAAGAGTCCAAAGGGATTTATTTGTGATAAAAACTTTGATGTTAGCATAGTAATTATTCCAGACATTGCTCCAACAATTGAAAAGAAAAGGGAGAAGTAAATCTTTTTACTTTTAATTTCAATTATTGTGAAGATCATGATCATAGAAATGTTAATTGATAAAGTCGTTAAAAAGTAAATTATTATTCTTTTTATTAAGTTTATTTCTAAGTCAAAGTTTATATTTTTACTTGCTAAGAATATAATTATCAACCACTCAAGAATTTGTAGTAAGAAAACTTTTATGGACAAGTTTTTGATTTTATCCAACAAAATCTTCTGAACCTTTAAGCCAAGACTTATTTGCAGTTGCCACATATTATTTTTCTCTTCAATCTCAATTACTTTTTTCACAAGTGATGATAGGGCAATGGGATTAAAGAATAAGGAAAATGCAAGATAAGAATCTAATATTCTTGCAAGAGGATACTTGTTAGATTGAAAGTCTTTTGTCTTGAAAGCAATAAGAATAGAAAATAAATGAATTGCAAATAAAATTAAAAGAGTGAAATTTAATTTTAGTCCCTTATTCTTTTTTATTTCTAGATTTTTCATGAGATCACCTTGCACTTGTTTCTTTAATAAATAATTTTTCAAGACTTTCTTTTCTTTTTTCGACCCTATAAATATCAAGGTCATTGACAAGATTTTTTATTATTCTTGCAACTTCTTCTTTACTCTTGTTACCTAGGACTAAATAGTCGTCAATTATATTTTCTTGAGATAAAGCTAGGATTTTTGAAGCCTTAAGATTATCTGAGGTTTTTAAAACAATTACTGGTGGATGAAGTTCTCTATATTCTTCTAGGGAGCCAGTGTAAGTTAAGGATCCATTTTTAAGGATGCCAATGTGAGTGGAAATTTTTTCGATTTCATCCAAGATATGTGACGAGATTAAGATGCTGGTATTTGAATTTTTTACAATTCTTTTGAACAAGTCCCTCATCTCTTCAATGCCATAGGGGTCAAGTCCATTAATGGGTTCATCTAATATTAAATATTTTGGGTTCCCAATAAGGGCGATTGCAATACCCATCCTTTGCTTCATACCAAGTGAAAATTCTCTTACTTTCTTGTCTTTACTTTTTATTAGTCCGACATCTCTTAGCGTTTTATCAATCTTGTCTTTACTTATATTTTTCATATCACAGATAAGATCTAAGTTATCATAGGCAGTGAGATGGTCATAAAAAGATGGGGCTTCTATTAAGGAACCTAAATTTTTATTTGTTTCCTTTTGATTTTTTTCATTTATTTCTTTTCCGTATAAAGTTATTTTTCCTGAATCCTTCTCTACTAAACCTAGGATAGATTTCATTAGAGTGGACTTACCAGCACCATTGGGACCTATCAGTCCAAAAATACTTCCTTCTTTGATTTCTAAATTAATATCTTTTAAAACTAAATTTTTTCCATAAGATGTATTAAGGTTTTCAATTTTTAAAATATTATTCATTTTCTTCTCCTCTCTTTTTAGTAAATTCATTATAATAAGTTGCTATCACATGGAAATTTTATCTAGATTACTTTTACATCACATTTTCAAATATCAGTTTTTATTGTGATAAAATTGCTTTAAAGGAGAAAGAAATGAATATTTTTAGAGAAGCGAAGATTTTATTAGTTGATGATGAGTCTGACTTAATAAATAGTATGTATAGTTTTTTAAAGAAAAAAGGCTTCAGTAATCTTTTAACAGCAAAAAATATTGCAGAAGCAAATTTCAAACTCAAGAACAATAAAGTTGATTTAATGATATTAGATATAATGCTTCCAGATGGGAGTGGTTTTGACTTGTTAAAAGATCTTGAAAAAAATCCAACTTGCCTGTGATTGTTTTGTCGGCCTTAAGTGGTATTGACGACAAGAAAGAAGGATTTGATTTAGAAGTTGACGATTATATTGTAAAACCCTTTTTGCCTGAAGACCTCTTATGGAGAATAGAAGCAGTCATTAGGAGAACTTATCAAAATAAAAATGAAAAAATAATCTTATCTGGTGGAATTGTTTTTGATAGAGAGAGGGCAATGTTAATAAAGAATTACGAGGAGATACAATTGACGGCAAAGCAATTTAAAATTTTAGATTATCTTGCCACTAATATAAATAAAATTGTTTCAATAGATCAAATATTAGAAAAGTGTTGGGAAGAAAGTTTTGGTTACGAAAATACCCTTATTACACACATTTATAGGTTAAGGGATAAGCTTGAAGAAGATCCGGCGAATCCACAAATACTTATTACAGTAAAGGGCTTGGGATACAAATTACTTGGAGATAATTAAGAATGTTAAATTATTTTTTAAAAAACTAAAGAAGTTTATATTATTTATATTAATTTTATTGTTTTTAATGCTATCCTGCCTAACTGGAATTTTTTATTCTAGTTTTAAATTTTCAAAAAAGTATATAGATCCAAATAAGGTTTTTGAATTTTTAGAGGAGAACAAGGAAGAAGATAAAAATAAAGATAATTATTTTACAAAGGAAAATAAAAACTTTTTAGAAAAAAAGAATATTTGGGCAATGAGAATTGATAAAAGTGGAGAAGTAATTGAAAGCTTTAACAAGCCTGTAGAAGTTAAAGGTAAATTTGACATAATTGATGTCGTAAGATTTACAAGGTATTACTTAAATGATTATCCCGTTTTTACTTTTGTCCTAGATGATGGAATATTAGTTTTAGCTTATCCAAAAAATTCCTTAGATAAGTTTCCATTTAATTATTATTCTTACGACTTAGCAAAAATAAATTTTTTTATTTTATTAATTAGCATACTCTTCTTTTCTTTACTTGTTTATTTATTTTATCTTTATGAAGTTAAAAGTATTTTTAAAAAATTAAATCCACTTCAAAAAGCTATCAATAATATTTTCGATGAAGATTATGTGGAAGTAGAAGAAGGAGAGTTAAAAGAAATTTCTAAAACAATAAATGAAGCAAATGAGAAATTTACAAATCTCAAAAAAAGTCAAGCAAGTTGGCTTAGAGGGATTAGCCACGACGTAAGGACTCCTCTCACAAAAATTTCTTGGGAGATGGAAGGGATTAAGACAAAAGAAAATTTAGACGAAGTCAAAAAAATTGAAGATCAAATTTTAAAAATAAGTAGAATTATTGAGGACTTAAATTTAACAAATAGTCTTGAGAACCTTAGTGATAAACACTTTGAGTATAAGGATCCAATCTCTGTCATAAGAAAGTTACTTGTAAATAGCTTAAATGAAAATTCTGACAAAGAAATTATTTTTGAGAATAAAATAAATAAAGAAATAAAAATAAAAATGGATAATCATTTATTTTATAGAATGCTGGAAAATATTTTAAACAACAGTATTAAATACGGAAAGGGAAAAATTTTTTTAAATTATGAAATTTTACAAGACAGATTAGTTATATTAATTAAGAATGAGGGAAGACCTATTGATGAAAGTATTATAAAAAGACTAGATGAAGAAAATTTATCAGATGTTCAAAGACATGGTATGGGCTTATTTGTATCAAAGCAAATTTGTAAGCTCCATAAGGGAGAGATGAAAATAGAAAATTATAATCAAGATGTAAGTGTATCTTTTATTTTTTATCTAAAATAAAAATAAACTATTAAGAAGCATCATCTTATGCCCATAATATTGACGATTACTTAATATTTGTAATATAATAATCAATATGCTAAAAATAGTGATTTATATAGAAAGGTGATTAAATGTCAGGACATTCTAAATGGAATAATATTAAAAATAAAAAAGGTAAGGAAGACGCAAAGAAAGGTAAAATTTTTACTAAACTTGCTAGACAAATAACTGTTGCAGCTAAGGAAGGTGGACTTGATCCAGATTACAACCCTTCTCTTAAGGTTGCCATCGATAAGGCAAAAGCAGAAAATATGCCAAATGATAATATAGACAGAGCTGTTGCTAAAGCTGGTGGTGGAGATAACGACGATAACTTTGAAGAAATTGTTTATGAAGGTTATGGTCCAGGTGGAGTTGCGGTTATGGTTCATTGTTTAACTGATAATAGAAACAGAACTGCTCCGGAAGTAAGACATATTTTCGATAAATATGCTGGAAATTTAGGTCAACCAGGTTGTGTATCTTTTATGTTTGATAAAAAGGGTTCTCTAGGAGTTTTAAAAGAAGGACTTGATGAGGATGAATTTACTTTAATTGCAATAGATGCTGGTGCTGAAGATGTAATTGACAGAGGAGAAGCTTTTGAAATTATTACTGAACCAGAAGATTATCACAATGTAAGAAAAGTTTTAGAGGATGAAGGTCATACTTTTATCGAATCTGATATAACTTTTATTCCACAAACAGAAACATCTCTTACAGAAGAAGATGACATTAAAAATATGGAAAAACTAATCGATGCTTTGGAAGATAATGATGATGTTACAGATGTCTTTACTTCATGGGAGAGAGATTAATGGAAATTAATAGAATTATTGACCGTACATTATTAAAACCTGAATCTACTGAAGAACAAATAGATAAACTTTTAGAAGAAGCTAAAGAATATAATTTCTTTTCAGTTTGCGTTAATCCAGTTTGGGTTAAAAAATGTGCCGAAAGTCTTAAAGATTCTGATGTAAAAGTTTGTACTGTAATTGGATTTCCACTTGGAGCCAACACAAAGGAAACAAAAGCTTTTGAAACAAAGAATGCTCTTGAAAATGGTGCAGATGAAATTGACATGGTAATTAATATTGGACTTCTTAAGTCTAAAAAATTTGATGCTGTAAAAGAAG
>NZ_HE978593.1:448779-483811 GCF_000312025.1 Peptoniphilus timonensis JC401
ATGCTGTAAAAGAAGAAATAGAGGAACTGGCAAAAATTTGTCATAATGAAGGAGCCATTCTTAAAGTTATATTAGAAAATTGTCTTCTTACAAAAGAAGAAATTGTAAAAGCTTGCGAGATATCTGATGAAGCAGGAGCAGATTTTGTAAAAACGTCTACTGGTTTCTCGACATCTGGAGCAGACTCTTCTGATGTAGCTTTAATGAAAAAATCAGTTTCTGATAGAGTTAAAGTAAAAGCTAGTGGCGGTATAAGAGATTACAAAAAATCTTTAGAAATGATTGAAAATGGTGCAGACAGATTAGGAGTTTCTGCTGGAGTTAAAATTTATAAAGAAAGTAAGTCACTATGAAAATAAATCCAGTTGCATTTAAAATTTTTGGTTTAGAAGTAAGATGGTACGGAATTTTAATTGCTTTAGGAGTTTTTTTGGCAATTCTTGTTACAGAGTATATGGCAAAGAAAAAATCTTACAAAAATGGACTTTATAAAGATATAGCAAATGATGCTTCCATTTTAGCTGTTATAATTGGGGTATTGGGAGCAAGGCTCTATTATGTTATTTTTGAGTGGGATTATTATAGCCAACATTTAAATGAGATATTTGCTATTAGAAATGGTGGACTTGCAATTTATGGCGGCATTATTGCTGGTGGACTTACTTTATATTTTTTTAGTAAGCATAAAAAAGTAAATTTTTTTAGTTTATCAGATTGTATTGCACCAGGTCTTGCTCTTGCTCAATCTATTGGAAGATGGGGAAATTACATTAATGGCGAAGCTCATGGTGGCGTCACTGATGTACCTTGGGCAATTTTAGTTGATGGCGAAATGGTTCACCCAACATTTTTTTATGAATCCTTGGTAAATTTTTTGATTTTCCTATTTTTATATTTTTATCTTTCAAAGAAACAAAAATTTGAAGGTCAATTGATTTCTTTTTATATGATATTTTATGGAATAGCTAGATTCTTTATTGAAGGAATGAGAACTGATTCTTTATATATTGGTTCTTTTAGAGTTTCTCAATTAGTTAGCATAGGCATTATTATTTTTGGCCTTGCTATAAGAATCATATCTAAAAAAAGACAAAAAAATATATAAATTTTTTAGACTAGGCAACTAGTCTAATTTTATAGGTGATATTTTGAATAAAATAAATTATAACTTGGAAATGGAAAAAGTAATAAAGAAAATAGATAGGGAAAATAAGCCTAAACTTCTTTTGCATTCATGCTGTGGCCCTTGTTCTTCTGCAATCCTTGAAAGAATTGAAGAGTACTTTGATATAGATGTATTTTATTATAATCCCAATATTGATAGCGAAGAGGAATTTTACAGAAGATCAGATGAACAAGTAAAACTTGTAGAAGATCTTGGTTTTAAAGAAAAAATCCTGGTTAAAGTAATAAAATATGACCACCAAGAATTTTTAGACTATATAAAGGGATTTGAAAAGTACAAAGAGGGTGGAGCAAGATGCTTTAAATGCTATAGACAAAGAATGGAAAAGGCAGCAGAATTTGCATCTAAAAATAATTATGATTATTTTACAACAACTCTTTCAATTTCCCCTCACAAGGATTCACAAATTCTAAACAGATTAGGAAACTTTTTATCAAAAAAATATAAAGTTAAATATTTATTCTCTGATTTTAAAAAGAAAAATGGTTTTAAAAGGTCAGTAGAATTGACCGATGAATTTAACATGTATAGGCAGGATTATTGTGGGTGTGAATTTTCAAGGAGTGAATTTTGAAAAACATAAAAAATATTTTTATTATTTCTCTCTTATTTTTTCTAGGATTTGGACTTTATGTAACTTATAAAAGTGATTTTAATTTATCTCAAGAAAGTACTATTGTTAAAAATAATAAGGTTGATGAAAAAATAGAAGAAGATAAGTCACAAGTAACTATTCTTGCTATGGGTGACATGATTTTTCATCAACCAATAGTGAAAAATTATAGGAGTAATGAAACTTATGATTTTACTCCCATTTTTTCCAATATATCAGCGGAAATAAATGAAGCTGATATAGCTGTTGCAAACTTTGAAGGATCAGTTAATTCAAATAGAAAATTATCTGGATTTCCTCTTTTTAATTTCCCAAAAGAATCTATTTATTCCTTAAAAAATGTTGGTTTTGATTTAATGTCCACTGCAAACAATCATGCACTTGATACAGGACTGGATGGAGTGGTGGAAACTTTAGCGCATATAAATGACAGTGGAATGAAATCATTTGGGACCTTATCAGAAGATGGTGAAAAGGGAATAGTTGTAGAAAAAAAGGGAATAAAGATTGGATTTATTTCCTTTACTGATACTTTAAATGGAATGGATTCTCTCATGCGTGACAAAGAGTATTCTGTAAACACTTTTTCCCAAGATTTTGAAAAGGATCTTAAAATTTTAAAAGAAAAATCTGATATTGTAATTGTTTATCCTCATTGGGGAAATGAGTACCAATATTATCCAAGCGACAGACAATTATTTCTTAAAGAAAAATTACAAGAATCAGGTGCAAATATAATTTTGGGATCTCATCCCCATGTTCTTCAAAGATATCAAATTGAAGAGAGAGATAATAATAAATTTTTTACAATTTTTTCTATGGGCAATGCACTTTCAAATCAAAGAGTTGAATATCTGAAAAAGTCTGGTGTAGATACAGGTGCTCTTGTTAAGTTAGTAATTGAAAAAGATAATATCAAGGGTGAAACAAAGTTAAAATCCTATGGTGTATATCCAACTTATGTAAATAGGTTTTGGGCAAATGGAAAACTTAATTACGATTTAGTTAAGTTAGAAGACATAATTCCTGGAGGAAAACTAAGCGAATCAATTGATGGGAGTTTACAAAATTCTGCTAATGATAAATATAAAGAAGCCTTAGGGGTTCTAAAGGGAGAAATATGAAAAAAGATCTAGTTCCTGGAACAAAATATATAATTTATCAAGATGATAATGAATTTAAATATACAACTGATGCTCTTATACTTTCTTCCTTTGTAAAAGCAAGCAATAAAATTATAGATCTTGGTTGTGGAAATGGAATTTTGTCTTTAAGATTGGCAGAAAGATTTAATGAAATTCATTCTATTGACATAAATAAAAATGTACTTTCTAATTTTAAAGAGTCTCTTATAGTTAATGGGTTAGAGGACAAAATAAAAATTAAAAATAGAAATATATTTGAATTAAAAGATGATTATGAAACAAATTATTTTGATGCAGTTGTATTTAATCCACCTTATTATAATTATGAAAATATAAAATTTAATAATACAGCTGCTAAACATTTTTTTGACATAGAAGAAAGTCTTTTTATAATTAATTATCTTTTAAAAAATTCTGCTCATTTATATATAATTTATCCAAGCTATAGGCTAGCTGAACTAATCTATAAAATCAATTTAGCAGGTCTAAAAGTGAAGCATATAATTAACATTCACGGAAATACAAAAAAGGAAGCAAAAACTTCTGTTATTATTGCTAGAAAACAAGCTAACTTTGGAAATGATTTTAGAGATTTTTACATAAAAAATGGCGAAAAATATTCAGATGGAATGAAAAAAGTTTATAGAAATGAGGTAATTTTGTGATTTATTTTTGTCCAACTCCAATTGGAAATTTAGGAGACATCACTCTTAGAACAATAGAAATTTTAAAGTCTGTTGATATAATTTATGCAGAAGACAAAAGAGTAACTCTAAAACTTTTAAATCATTACGATATTAATAAAGAATTAAGGACTTATCACAAGTTTAATGAAGCTGAGATGTCTGAAAAAATAATTAATCATATAGAAGATAAGGATATTGCTCTTGTGACTGATGCTGGAATGCCAGGGATTAGCGATCCTGGTGCAGTCTTAGTAAAAAAGTTAATAGAGGAAAAAACTGATTTTAGAGTTTTACCTGGTGCAAATGCAGCACTAACCGCTTTAGTTTTATCAGGCCTCGATACTGATCATTTTCTTTTTTACGGTTTTACTTCAAGTAAATCAAGTGGCAGAAAAAAAGAATTTGAATCCTTAAAAGATTTAAAATTTAGTTTGATTTTTTATGAAGCTCCTCATAGGATAAAAGATTTTTTAAACGATCTACACAAAGTTTTTGGAGAAAGAAAAATATCTATTTCTAGAGAAATTACAAAAGTTTTTGAAGAAACAATAAGGTCAACTACTTCTGAAATTTTGGAAAAAGAAATTACTGAAAAGGGAGAATTTGTTATTGTTGTTGAAGGCAATAGTGAGGACGTTACTTATGACATAAAAAGTCTTCTGAAAGAAAATTACAAGTTGGAATGAAAAAATCTGAAGCAGTTAAAAAAATTTCTAAAGAATATAATATTCCCAAAAATGAGGTTTATAAGGAGAGTTTGGACCTATGATAAACTTAAAAGATCTTGAAGGTCAACTTAAAGATGTAAACTTAAATTTAAGAAATAAATATGATTTTATTTTCAAACTCGATAATGATGAATTTCAAAGTGAACTTATTAAAAATGTGGGAAGACTTATTGAAATGGAAAAATTCCCTAAAGAAAAGTTAAATAAATTTAGAAGAACAGTTGGAGTTGATGGCTCAAACAACAGATCTGGTGGAGCTTTTCCTCATTTTATTGAGATTTTCCAAGGACTTGCCAAGTGTACAGATGGAAATGAAATATATAGGAATAATGTTTATACTCCAACGCTAAATGAAATTTATGATGATAAAAATCTTTCACAAAAATATTTAGCAACTATAGAAATAGAAACAGCTCTTGAATATATAAGCACTTATGAATTTGATTATCTCATGATGGATGGAGGATTCATAAGATATAAAATAAACTGTCTTGATTTATTTAAAGAGCTTAGAGAAATTTGTGAAGAAAAAAATATAATTTTATTTGGTGTAATAAAAGACCTAAAAACTAATGTAATAGCAAGAAGCCTTGAAATTGATGAGAGTATATACGACAGGGAGATTTTATTTAATAGACTTAAAACTGGAGAAGGTCTTTTAATACGAAATGAAATCAATAAAAAATTTATAAAAGATGGTTTGGGGGAAGGCTTTTCTTCAGCTTTTATGAGAACATCAAAATTTCCTGGAGCAATAGGAGTTGATATACTAGACACTCAAGAAAGGCATCTAGAAGAAATTTGCAGTTTAATTTATACCTTAACGCCAATGTCATCAAGAGGGGTTCCTTTATGGCTTGATATTGTAGATAAAGATGTTAAGATAACTGATGAAATTTTAAAAACTCTTTTGGAAGAATATCTTGATAGGGATATTTATGAAAGATTTTTTATTTCTGAAAGAGATAAGAGAACTTTATAGGAGGAAAAATGAAAGTACTTGGAGTTACGACAACAAGAGAAGTATATATTGGTTCTAAGGATAAAAATTTTAGGAACAATGAGTTTTTAATAGTTGAAGATCCAGTTCAAGGTGATATCATTGGTGAAGTTGTTGATTCACAAACTTTTAACCGTTTTATTCCTCTAGATATTGGTGGAGATTTTATAGATAGTGATGTTTTATCTTCTCTGGGGTCAATGGGCTATGATGTTGGGAACGAAACTGTTTATGTAGCTAAACTTAGGTTTTTTGAAGAACTTTTATACCCACCTTTGACAGGAAGTGATTTGAGAACTCCTGAATTTAATGAAATAAAAAATCTATTAATAGATAGTCTTCCTAAAGAATCTCTTATACTTGGTTCAATAAAAAATACAGATAACATAGCAAAAGGAATGGATGATGTTTATAAGGATTTATTTTCTATTTTTCAAAATAATGAATTTATAAAACAAAAAGAACTTCCTTATTTATTTGATTACAAATCAATGCACCAATATCCTCACATAGGAGTTTTTGGAGGCTCTGGTAGTGGTAAATCTTTTGGACTAAGAGTTATCTTAGAAGAATTAATGGAAATGGGAGTTCCAGCAATTGTAATGGATCCTCATTATGAAATGGACTTCACAAATAATTCTGAGATATCTAATAAAAATTATACAGACAAATTTAAGTGTCTTGAAATTGGACTGGATACTGGTATAAAATTTCAGGAATTGCAAAAAAGAGATTTAAAAAATCTACTTAATGCAGCTTCACCTCTAACTGATTCAATGAATAATGTAATTGATGTAATGCTTTCTAAAGGAGCCAGTTTTGAATCTTTTAAAAATAAATTAGATATGCTTTTAGAAGGTCAAGAAATAGGATCAAGAGACAAAATACTTGCAGAAATTGCTGCAGAGACAGATCAATCTATAAGAAATCGACTAGAAGATGTATTAGATATATATGAAAGATATGACAAAACTTGTAACTCAATGAGTGTTCGTGGAGTTTTGTGGCGACTTATGACTTTACAAAATGAAGGTATATTTTCTCACAACATAGATGAACTTTTAGATTTATTAAAAAGAAGAAAATTGGTTGTTCTGCAAGGCTCAACAAGGATGATAAATGTTTTTTCAACTTATCTACTGGCAAAATTATATTATTTGAGAAAAGAATATAGAGATGAACTTTATAGAAATAATGTAAAAGTAGATTATTTTCCACCTTTTATAATTATTACTGATGAAGCTCACAATTTTGCACCAAAAGGTTTTGATACACCATCAAAGAGTATATTGAGAGAAGTGTCACAAGAAGGAAGAAAATATGGAGTATTTTTAATTCTTGCAACACAAAGGCCTACTCTTCTAGATGAAACAATAACAGCACAATTAAATACTAAATTAATATTTAGAACTGTTAGAGCATCTGATATTGATACAATTAGAGAGGAAACTGACCTTTCCTCGGATGAAACTAAAAGGCTTCCTTATTTGAGTTCAGGTGATGTTTTTATTTCTTCTGCAAAGAAAGGAAGAACATCTTTTGTTCGAATTAGAGCAGCTAATACAGTATCTCCACATACAGAAAATCCTTTTGATGAACTGACATCACATGATGATGAAATTTATGAAAAATTTTTTGCTGATGTAAAAGATTTACTTCCAATTGATAGTTCTAATTTAAATGGTGTGCTTGTTAATTACAATAAAAAGACTGGAGAAAATCTTTCTTACGACGAATTTAAAAATAAATTGGACTCTTTGTGTGAAAGAGATTTTATAGAAAAAGAAGACAACTTCTTAACTGAAATGTATAAGGTAAAATAAAAAAACTGATCTAGGTTTTACATAACTTAGATCAGCTTTTTTTTCTATTTTTTTGCATTCGATTTATTAATTAAATATAAGTCGTATAAGTCTTGAAGAGATTTTTTATTTTCAATAATCTTTATTTTATCATCTCTATTTAAGCTTTTTATAAAATATTCTTTTTTTAGAGCATCAGATTTGTCCTTGCATTCTTCGCTAAAGACCATCTTGACGGGAAGTCTTGCAGATGTATACTTAGATGCCTTTCCGCTGTTATGAGTTTTTAATCTTTTTTCTAAATTCACAGTATAACCTGTGTATAAGCTATTGTCCGCACATTTTAAAATATAAACAAAAGCTTTCATTTATTCACCACTTAGATAATCATCAAAAGTAAAATTTATAATTTCGAATTCAAATCCACGACCCTGTAAATAATTTTTTGCTGAATAAATTTTTTTAGGGTCGATTTCATTTTTGGATAATCTTTTTTTTACGAGTTCGAGAGCGTTTTCATATTCCAACTCATAGTCATAATTTTCCATAATTTTCTCTATAATATTTTTATCGATACCCTTAGACATTAGCATATATTTAGTTTTGATTTTTCCGTATTTTTTAATATTCATGGCATCATTTAAATATCTTCTAGCATAATCTTCATCGTTGAGATATTTTTTTTCTTCTAAAATGGGAATTATGATTTCAATGGTTTCTCTTTGAATTTTATTTTTGTAGAGATGATCAATTAATTGTTTTTTTGTTTTATTTCTTTGTAAAAATTTGTAGGAAAGTAAAAGGGCTTCTGATTTTTCATTTTCAAACTTTAATTTTTCAACAAACTCTTCTTCAACTTCTTGGCCCTTGTATAGTCCAAAATTTACTAAAGTATCTTCAGAAATCTTAATTTCCTCGCCAGAATCAAAAGTAATATTAAATTTTTTCTTTTCAAAACTTATATTTGAGATAATCATTTTATCACCAGATTTATTTTAACATAAAAATGAAGATTGCCCAATTCATCTTATTTAAACAAAATAATGGAAAAATTTTTTTAAAAAGTATATAATGAGATAGAGTTTTAGACAAAGAGGTGGAATATGTTTGAATTAATCTCACAAGTGTTGAGATACGTTTTTATAATCTTAATTTATCTTTTTATTTTTAGTATTTTAAGACTAATGTATCTTGATGTAAAAAGTATGACAAGCGGGGGAGGCTCCCTTGATGATGCATATTTAAAAGTGGTTAATAGACTTGACTCCTTGAATTTCAAAATGCAGGAATATTATGTCATTGAAGGTGACATAAGTCTTGGTAGAAGTTCGAGAAATGACATTGTTATAAAAGATAAATTTGTAAGTAAAAATCATTTGTTAATTCGTGAAAAAAATCAAAGATATTATTTGGAGGATTTGGGTTCTGCCAATGGGACTTTCTTAAATGGTGTTAAAGTAGACTCTAATGAGTTTATAGAACTTCAAAATAATGATAAGATTGGCGTTGGATTTATCCAATTTATTTTTGTAGATAAAAGGTGAAATTGTGTTAGATAAAATTTTTAAACAGAGAAAACCTAGAAATCTTTTATTGATTTTTGAAATTCTAAGTATATTGCTATTATTTACCTTTAACAACAATAATATTGATAGGTACATAATAATTTTATTTTTAGGATTAATATTAATAGTCTATATATCAAATTTGGTACTAGGAAAAGTTTCTTCTGGTGACAATTATATTTTTCTGATAGTATCCATGCTTTTAAGCCTTGGAATTATAACCATATATAGGTTATCACCTAAACTTGGACTTAGACAACTAATTTGGGTTTTAGCAGGTATACTTGTTTTTTACTTAACCTACTTTATAATTAGGGCAATGAGAAGACTAGAATATATGACAGGTCTTTATTTGGGACTTTCTATTTTATTTTTCTTACTCACAATTATTCTTGCTCCTTCAAAATATGGAGCCAAAAACTGGATAGAAATTTCTGACAGTATAACTATTCAGTTATCTGAATTTACTAAAATTTTAGTGATTTTTTTAATAGCTTCTTTTTATACAACTTTCCAAACAAGATTAAAAAAATTAAATTGTAAATATACCTCATATTACTTAATGGCAGTAATATATATTTTTGTGGGATTTTTATTTATACAAAGAGATCTTGGAACAGCAGCTATTTTTATTGCAATATATACTCTTATTCAATATATATATGATGAAGATAGAAAATCAATTTTAGTTAATATTGGCCTTATGATCTTTGGCTCAGTAGTTGGATTTTTCTTGTTTTCTCACGTCCGAAGTAGAGTCGATATTTGGTTAAATCCTTGGACTGCAGATAAAGTTGTAAATTCAGCAAGGCAAATCGTCCAATCTTTATTTGGAATTGGTGAAGGTGGATTTATAGGTCAAGGTATTGGTCTTGGATACCCTAAACAAATTGCTTTTGCTTATTCTGATGTGATTTTTTCTGCAATTTGTGAAGAAATGGGAGTGCTAACAGGAATAGGAATAATAATGCTTTACATGCTTTTAGTTTATAGAGCTATAAAAATTGCTTTAAATCAAGAATAATCTTTTTTATAGAATTCTTGCTTTATCTTGTTGCAATATTATTTACAGTTCAAGCATTCTTAAATATTGGTGGTGTAATTAAACTTATACCTATGACAGGACTTACTTTGCCATTTATTTCTTATGGTGGAAGTTCCTTGATTTCAAGTTTTGTTGCGCTTGGTATTTTACAAGTTACAAGTGAAGATTTATCATACAAATATGATAGGGGATTAGATAATGAATAGTAAAGATAATAAAAGAATCTTAGTTTTACTAGTTTTTTTAATGATTTTATTAGTTGCTCCAATTGTTTATTTGACATATTTCACAGTTTTTAAGGCAGATGATATTGTAAAACATCCAGCCAATAGAAGAAGTGAACTTAGAGAAAATTCAGTCAAGAGAGGAACTTTTTATGATAGAAATCATGAAGTGCTAGCTTACTCTAATGGTGAAAAATATAATTATCACAGAATTTATAATCAGCCTATTATTTATTCTCATATAATAGGGTATTCAGATAAAATTGTCGATAAATATGGGCTTGAAAAAGAGTTAAATGACTATTTAGTTGGAAAAGAAGGCTCTAAATTATTAAAAACTTTTAAGTCAATAATAAATAAAAATTACGATCCTTATACTGGTGATGATGTAACTTTAACAACGGATACTGATTTACAAGAAAAGACTAGATCTGTATTATCAGCTAACTCTGAAAAAGGGTCTGTAGTAATGATGAATCCAAAAACTGGTGAAGTTTTATCTATGGTATCTCTTCCGGATTTTAATTCTCAAAATATTGCAAAAGATATGCAAAAAATTAATGAAGCAAATAATGGAGCCTTATTCAATAGTTCAACAAAGGGTAAGTTTGCTCCAGGTTCAGTCTATAAAATTGTTACAACTACAGCAATATTAGAATCAGGAATTTCACAAAAGTATACCGATGAAGGTTTGGAAAAAATTGACAATGGTAGAGAATTTAAAAATGCAGGAAATAAAATTTATGGTAGGGTAGATTTAAGAAAGGCATTTACAAATTCACTTAATACTTATTTTGTCAGAAAATCTGTGGACATGGGAATTGATATTATGGGACAGGTTTCTGAAAAATATATGATAAATAAAAAAGTTGATTTTGAACTTCCTCTTGAAACTTCTACATGGACATTTAAAAGAAGTGATTTTGATAGGACAGCTCTTGCTGCCGGTGGTATTGGACACGATACGATTTTAGTTACACCTCTCGAAATGTGCATGGTAGCTTCAACAATTGCAAATGATGGTGTAATGATGCAACCTCATATTGTTAAAAGAATTGATTCTTCTGATGGGAAAAATGTTATTAGAAATACTCCAACTGTTTTAAGTGAAGTAACATCAAAGGATAATGCTGATCAAATTACAAAATACATGGTAAATGTTGTAAACAATGGTACAGGAACTGAAGCCTATGTTACTGGTGTAAAAGTTGCAGGAAAAACTGGTACTGCTCAGCTAGACTTAAAAGAGGGTACAAACAATGCTTGGTTTGTAGGTTTTGCTCCTGCAGATGATCCTCAAGTGGCAATAGCAGTTGTAATTCCTAATATTAAGGATTATGGTTCTCAAGCTGCCGCACCAATTGCTGGGGAACTTCTAAAATACGCAATTAATAATTTACAGATTGAAGAAGAGTGATCAAGTGTATAAGGAAAAATTTGTTACTGCTATAGTAGCTGCAGCTGGTATGGGTAAGAGAATGAAAATGGGTATTAATAAACAGTTTTTAGCAATTGATGGAATTCCAATTTTAGCTCATACAATTAAAAAGATAGAAAAATCTAAGTATGTTGATTTTTTACTCCTAATTGTAAAAAAGACTGATATGCGCTATGTGGATGATATAATAAAAAAATATAAAATTAACATGCCGTATAAAATTGTTTATGGAGGCAAGGAGAGACAAGATTCTATAAACAATGGTCTTTTAAATATGCCAATAGAGACAAATATAGTTTTAACACATGATGGTGCTAGACCCTTTGTATCAGTTGATAAAATTGATGAAGCAATTGAAAATGTTCTTGATACTGGTGCTTGTGTTTTGGCTAATCCTGTTAAAGATACTATAAAAGTTTCAACTGATGGTAAATTAGTAGATTATACTCCAAATAGAGATAGACTTTGGCAAGTCCAAACTCCTCAAGTTTTTAGAAAAGAAATTTTAATTAAGGCCTATGAACAAGCTTATGCAGAAGGGTATTATGGAACTGATGATTGTTCTTTAGTTGAAAAAACAGGGGTTAAGGTAAAACTTATCTATAATTCTTACGATAATATAAAGATAACAACAAGAGAAGATTTATCTATTGCAAATATTCTAGTTAAGAAGGTGAATACATGAGAATAGGAATTGGATATGATGTTCATAAATTGGTAGAAAATAGAAAGTTATTTATTGGTGGTATTGAAATACCTTATGAAAAAGGACTTCTTGGTCACTCGGATGCTGATGTTCTTATACACGCAATAATGGATTCTATTTTGGGAGCCTTAGCTCTTAGAGATATTGGATACCATTTTCCAGATAATGATAATGAGTTCAAGGATATTGATTCAAAAATTCTTTTAAAAAGAGTTTTCGAAATCATGAAATCTAAAAATTATAAAATAGGAAATATTGATTGTGTCATAGCTTGTCAAGCTCCAAAGCTTGCTAGCTATATTGATGAAATGAGAAAGACCATAAGTCATATATTAGATACTGATATAGAAAATATTTCTATAAAAGCAACTACTACTGAAAAATTAGGTTTTATTGGTAGGGGAGAAGGAATATCTTCTGAAGCTGTATGTTTACTTGAAAGGGATGATTAAATGAAGTTTTTTATTGATACTGCAAATATCGAAGAAATTCGAGAGATTAATTCTTGGGGTGTTTTATCAGGAGTGACAACAAATCCCACTCTAATTGCAAAAAGTGGTGGAGTTTTTGAGGATGTAATAAAAGAAATTTCTGAAATAGTTGATGGAGATATTTCTGCTGAAGTAATTTCAACTGATTTAGATGGAATGCTTAAAGAAGCAAGAGAACTTGCAAAAATATCAAAAAATATCGTAATAAAAATTCCAATGATTGAAGAAGGATTAAAAGCAGTAAGTATTTTAAGTAAAGAAGGTATAAAGACTAATGTAACTTTAATATTTTCTGTTTCACAAGCTCTTCTTGCAGCAAATGCAGGAGCAACTTATGTTAGTCCTTTTATGGGAAGACTTGATGATATAGGAGAATCTGGACTAGATTTAGTAAAAGACATTTCTCATATATTTGAAACTTATGCTTATGATACACAAATTATAGCCGCAAGTATTAGACATATTAAACATGTAGAAGAAGTTGCAAAAACTGGAGCTGATGTGGGAACAATTCCTTATAAAATATTTAAGGAAATGATAAAACATCAACTAACAGATAGTGGATTAGAAAAATTTTTAGAAGATTTTAAAAATGTAAAGACAAAGGAGAAATAAGATGGACAGAAATTTAGCACTAAACTTAGCAAGAGTAACAGAAGCAGCAGCGCTTTCAGCAGGTAAATGGCTTGGAAAAGGTGATAAAAATGCAGCAGATGGTGCAGCAGTAGATGCAATGAGAAGAATGTTTGATACAGTTGACATTGATGGAACTGTAGTTATAGGTGAAGGAGAAATTGACGAAGCTCCGATGCTTTACATCGGAGAAAAAATTGGTACAAAAGAAGGGGAAGAACAAGTTGATATAGCAGTTGATCCTATAGATGGAACAAACTCAATTGCTAACGGCACAGACAATTCAATTGCTGTTCTTGCAGTTGCACCTAAGGGATGTCTATTAAATGCACCTGATATTTATATGGATAAAATTGCTTGTGGTCCTAAGGCTAAGGGTCTTATTAAACTAGATGATTCACCAACAGAAAATATTAAAAGAGTTGCAAAAGCATTAAATAAAAACATTGACGATATTGTTGTAGCTGTACTTGATAGACCTAGACATGAAGAATTAATAGATGAAATTATTTCTATTGGTGCCAGAGTAAAAAAAGTATCAGATGGAGATGTTGTTACAGCAATTGAAACTTGTTATGAAGATTCTGGAATAGATCTTGTAATTGGTCGTGGTGGAGCTCCTGAAGGAGTAATTGCTGCTGCAGCCTTAAAATGTTTGGGAGGAGATTTCCAAGGAAGACTTCATCCAACTGATGAAAAACAAGAAGCAAGATGTAGAGATTTAGATTCAGATTTACAAAAAATCTATTCAATTGAAGATTTAGTAAAAGGCAATGAAGTTATTTTCTCAGTAACAGGTATTACATCTGGTGAAATCCTAGATGGAGTTAAATACTACGGAGATAACAAAGCAAAGACTGACACACTTGTACTAAGACTTCCTAGTGGAACTCAAAGGTTTATAAAATCAATTCATTCACTTGATTTAAAACCTGATTATGCTAAATAATTTTTATCATGTCAAATAATAATGAATTAAATAATAAATCTATTGATGATTTGAGAAATATTTCAAGGTCTTTAGGTTTAGAAAATGCTGAAAATTATGATTATGACGAACTAAAATATTATATTGAAAATGGAAAGATTCCAAATTCTTTTTTACAGCTTGAAAATTTAGAAGACTTAAAAGTCACAGAATTAAGAGAATTGGCTAAAGAATATGGTATAGAAAAACCATATTCCTTAAAAAAAGATGACCTTTTAAAAGAAATTAAATCAAAAAAAGAATCAGAAAAGATAGACAAACTAGATATATCTGACAATGCTGCTGAGACTTTAAAAAATCTTGATGATAAGAATTATGTTAGGGGTATTTTAGATTTACACCAAGATGGCTATGGTTTTTTAAGGACAATAAATTATCTTCCAAGTGAAGAGGATATTTATGTCTCTCCATCTCAAATAAGAAAATTTAGGTTGAGAAATGGAGATGAAATACTTGGAATAAAATCTCCTCCAAAGGATGGGGAAAATTTTAATGCTCTCTTATATATTAAGTCTGTGAACGGTATGCATCCGTCAAAAATAGTAGACAGACCTTTTTTTGATAATTTAACTCCCATTTATCCAAAAAAGAAAATTAATTTAGAAACAGAAGATACGGCCATGAGAGTAATTGATTTATTAGCTCCAGTCGGTTTAGGTCAAAGAGGACTTATTGTTTCACAGCCTAAGTCAGGTAAGACAACTCTTCTTAAAAAGATTTCTAAATCAATAAATATGAAATATCCAAATCTACATTTAATTGTTTTATTAGTAGATGAGAGACCAGAAGAAGTAACAGACATGAAGAGGTCAGTTAAAGGGGAAGTTGTTTATTCAACTTTTGACGAAAATCCAAAAAACCACACTAGAGTAGCTGAAATGGTTATAGATAGAGCAAAAAGATTAGTTGAAAATAAAGAAGATGTAGTTATACTTTTAGATTCACTTACAAGACTTTCTCGTGCTTATAATTTAGTAACTCCAACTAGTGGAAAGACTTTATCTGGAGGACTAGATCCTTTGTCACTTCACAAACCAAAGAGATTTTTTGGAGCTGCAAGAAATATTGAAGAAGGCGGAAGTCTTACTATACTTGCAACAGCTTTAGTTGATACTGGTTCAAGAATGGATGATGTTATCTTTGAGGAATTTAAGGGAACGGGCAATATGGAACTTCATCTAAATAGAAGCCTTTCTGAAAAGAGAATTTTTCCTGCAATAGACATTTTAAAATCAGGAACTAGAAAAGAAGAATTACTTTTAAACAAGAAAGAACTTTCCTTCAACTATGATCTTAGAAATAAATTAAGTGAAGAAAATATTGAAGATGTCACAGAAAAATTTTTAGACAAGATTTCAAAGACAAAAGACAATGAAGAGTTTTTAAAAAATAAGATCTAGGTCTATTTTTATTCTCTAAATCTTGAAATATCATAATAATTATTGTATAATAATTAAGCAAATAGTTGAGTTTGCATAAAGGTAAAAATTGTGTTATAATATTAAAATTGAGTTATAAAATAAGTTTAAGGGGGCTAAACAATGAAAAAAGGAATTCATCCAGATTATAAAGAAGCTACAGTAACTTGTGCATGTGGCAATACTTTTAAAACAGGATCCGTTAAAGAAGATTTAAAAGTTGAAATTTGTTCAGCTTGTCATCCTTTCTTTACAGGAAAGCAAAAACTCTCTGATCATGGCGGAAGAATTGAGAAATTCAATAGCAGATACAAGAGAAATAAATGACAATGAGGTTAGCCTGGCTAACCTTTTTTATTACTTAAATTTATGAAAATTTACGAAGCCTTAATAGAAGGTAGAAAGTATTTAAAAGAATTGGAATACACTAATCCAATTTATGAAACGAGAAGAATATTAAGCGATTTATTAAATAAAGATTTATCCTATTTGGTTGCTCATGATAAGGATGAATTAGAGCAATCAATAGAGAATAAATATTTTGATATATTAAAGAAAAGAAAATCAGGAATGCCTCTTCAATATATTTTGGGAAAAGAAGATTTTTATGGTAGAAGTTTCAGAGTTTTGGAAGGTGTTCTAATACCTAGATCAGATACTGAAATCTCAGTAGAAAAACTTTTAGAGATTATAAAAAATAATAATATTTCTAATATGCTTGAAATAGGATGTGGATCAGGTATTGTGAGCATAACTATTGATCTTGAGGCAGATATCAAAGTAGTTTGTGTAGATATTAGTCCCAAAGCTATAGAGAATACTAAAATAAATAAGAAAATTCATAATTCTAATATTGAAGTAAAAAAAAGTGACTTATTTGAGAATGTAAAAGAAAAATTTGATTTAATATATTCCAATCCTCCATATATAAAGACAAATGAAATTAATAATTTGCAAGTGGAAGTAAAAGATTATGAACCTAGACTTGCTCTTGATGGAGGATCTGACGGATTAGATTTTTATAGACAAATTATAAAAAAAGCTCCAAATTATTTAAATGAAAATGGATTTTTGGTATTTGAAATAGGTCATGATGAAGCAGAAGATATTCTTGAATTAATGGGGAAAAACTTTATAGTAGAAGTTTACAAGGATTTGAATAATTTAGATAGAGTAATCCTTGGTCAATTAAAGATGTAGGTGTAAATATGTACGAAAAACTTTCAGTTTTTGAAGATAGATTAGTTGAATTAGAAAAAGATCTTAGTAACGTTGAAGTTATTAATGATTCTAAATTATATCAAAAAAAGGCAATTGAACACGCAGAAATAGAGCCAATTGTTGCTAAATATAGAGATTATAAAAAAACTTTAAATACATTAAATGAAAACAAGGAATTGATAAAAGAAAAATTAGATGATGATTTTAAAGATTTGGTTAGAGAAGAGATCAATGAAGGAAGCAAAAAAATTGAAAATCTTGAAAATGAACTAAAAATTCTTTTAATTCCAAAGGATAAAAATGACAGTAAGAATGTTATGGTAGAAATTCGTGCTGGTGCAGGTGGAGATGAGGCAGCTCTATTTGCAGGAGTTCTTTATAGGCAGTATGTAAGATACGCTGAAAGAAGTGGTTTTAAAGTCGAAACAATTTCTTCTAACGAAATTGGAATTGGTGGTTATAAAGAAATTGTCTTTATGATTATTGGTGATGGTGCTTATTCTAGGCTAAAATATGAATCAGGAGTCCATAGAGTACAAAGAGTTCCTGAAACAGAAAGTGGAGGGAGAATTCATACTTCAACTGCCACAGTAGCAGTTTTACCAGAAGCTGAAGATGTTGATATTGAAATTGATCCAACACAAATAAAATTTGATGTATTCCGTGCATCAGGTAATGGTGGACAATGTGTAAATACAACAGATTCTGCAGTTAGACTAACTCATATTCCAACTGGAATTGTAATATCTTGTCAAGATGAAAAATCACAACTTAGGAATAAAGAAAAAGCGATGAAACTTTTAAGGTCTAAACTTTATGATTTAAAATTACAAGAGCAAAATGAAAAGGAATCAATGGAAAGATCTTCTCAAATTGGAACAGGGGATAGATCAGAAAGAATAAGAACTTATAATTATCCTCAAGGAAGAGTAACTGATCATAGAATTAATCTAACATCACATAAAATTGATGCTATTAACGATGGAGATCTTGATGAAATTATTGATGCTCTCATAACATATGATCAAACACAAAAAATTGAAAAAATAGGATAATAATTAATATTTATTTAATATATTTTTAATACACTATTTGATTTTTTATTAATATTATTCTATAATAATGGTGGTAGTTTTATTATTAAATTTATGGGGGTAATATTATGAATCAAATGACAAGCGACAATTTAAGATCAGCATTCGGCGGAGAATCACAAGCACGTACTAGATACAATATCTGGGGAGATGTAGCAGAAAAAGACGGATTCAAAAACGTAAAAAGACTTTTCGACGCAACTTCTGATGCAGAAAAAATTCACGCGACTCTACATTTCAAGGCTCTTAAAGACGTTTCAGGAGATTTTCCTGTAACATCAATGGCTGGATTTGGAATTAACTCTACTTCTGAAAACCTTGAAGGTGCAAAGAATGGAGAAATTTTCGAATCTACTCAAATGTATCCAGCTTTTATCGCAGTTGCAGAAATGCAAGGCGAAAAAGAAGCTGTTAAAGCTATGAAATATGCAACAGCTGCTGAAGAAGTACACGCTAAAAGATTTGAAGCTGCTAAAGAAGCAGTTGATGCTGGTAAAGATTTAGAAGTAGAAAATATCTACTTATGTCCAGTTTGCGGATATATTACTTTTGAAGAAGAAGAAAAATGTCCAATTTGTGGATGTGTAGGAAGCAAATTTGTTGCTTATTAATTTTTGTTAAGGAAAAACTCTCCAAATTAGTAGAGAGTTTTTTTAATGAAAAAGTCAGTGTCTTGTAACTTACTTTTTTCTATAAAATTTTCCAGTTATTTTTATTGATAGTTTGGATTTTTATTTTAACCAAATGATTTAAACAACTCTACAAAATTACTATCGGGACTAAAAAATGGAAGATTATTTTTAGAATCAGAATTTTTTTCTATTCTAAGAATTTCATTATTAACAAAAATAAGTATATTGTATTCAGATTTTATTTCATTGCCCTTATTATTTGAAATATTAACTTTTATTTTGTCTCCATCAATCTTATAAAATCCAAAATATTTATTTATGTGGTCTAAACTTTTATCATCAATTTGGTAAAATTCCATTTTTCCGTCATAATCTTTGTTTGAATTATCCTTATTAAAATCAAAATACCAATCCTTATAAACCCAAGTTGTATCATCTAGTTCCTTATCGCTTAAATTTCTCCATCCAGAATCGATAAGGAAGGCTCTAATGACATCAATTCCATTTTCTCCATATTGTGTGAAATCTAAAAAAATCTTGAGTATCTTTTAAATCATCATTATCTAAATTCCAAAGCATTCCTGGATTCCAATTTGTAGGCTCTTGATGTTCAGGTACAATATTTATTTCTATATCAGGAAATTCGAGAGAATCAGATAATATTAAAATAGGCTCAGCAGTGTCTTTTCTGTATAAGACTTCATCGCTTATTAAATTAAAATCTTCAGAAATTTTAAGACTATTTACAGCAAGAGAAGCATTTTTGTCCGCTGATACTATCAAATAAGCTTTACCATATTTTTTTCTTTAGAAATAACATTTTCGAATGGAATTTCTTTAATAAAAGGATAATCTTTAACTAATTTAGGGTTATTAGCTTCAATCCACTTTTGAAAATTTTTATCTAGTTGATTTTCTGTAATACCAAGATAAGCAACAGCAAATTTTTTAGATTTATTATTCAAATTTTTTCTTAATAAATCTAAAGAATTATGTTCTAATTCTTTATTTTCTTCTTTTGTTTCTTGATCTAATTTATTCTGATTTTCTTTTATATTTTCTTGCACTATTTTGTTTTCTTTAAAATCATTTATTTTACTAGCTCTTACTGCCTGATTTTTACAAGAAACTAGAAGTGCTGCGAGTTGAATTATCAAAGTTAAACATAAAAATTTTTTCATAATTATCCCCCAAACAAAAATATATTAATATATTATCAATATTTTACAATAAAATGAAAAATTTTAATATTAAATTGTCCATAAAATAAACAAAATATTGATAATTATAAAATCCTATGGTATACTTTTATGCGGTAAGTAATACACACATTTTTTGATATCAATTGAGTTGCCAATTTGGTCCTTTTGATAGATGATGAAAATGGAGGAAAAAAACACGGAGGTGGCTTAAATGTCAGTAATTTCAATGAAAAGCTTATTAGAAGCTGGTGTTCACTTTGGACATCAAACTAGAAGATGGAACCCTAAAATGAAGAGATTTATATTTACCGAAAGAAATGGTATCTATATAATTGATCTTCAAAAAACTGTTAAAAAAGTAGAAGAAGCTTATGATTTCGTAAGAGAAGTTGCAGCTAATGGTGGAGAAGTTCTTTTTGTTGGTACAAAAAAACAAGCTCAAGATGCAATTGAAAAAGAAGCTACAAAATGCGGTATGCCTTATATTAACCAAAGATGGTTAGGTGGACTTTTAACTAACTACAAAACTATCAAGAATAGAATTGAAAGACTTTACAAATTATATGAAATGGAAGAAAATGGAACATTTGATGTTCTTCCAAAAAAAGAAGTTGCTCAATTAATTCACGAAAGAGAAAAGCTTGAAAAATTCTTAGGTGGAATTAAAGAAATGAAGGGTATGCCTCAAGCACTATTTGTAGTAGATCCTAAGAAAGAAAACATAGCAGTAAAAGAAGCTCATATTTTAGGAATTCCTGTTATCGGTATCGTTGATACAAACTGTGATCCTGAAGAAGTGGATATTCCAATTCCAGGAAACGATGATGCAATTAGAGCGGTAAAACTTATTACTGAAACAATTGCTAATGCAGTTATCGAAGGAAAACAAGGCAGTCAAATTGAAGATACAGATTATGATGAATCCGCTCAAGAAGTTTCTGAGGAAGAAGCAGTTGAGGATGAAAAGTCAGCTATAGAAGAGTAAAGATATTTCGAGAGTTCTAAAGTAATCCTTTAAAACTCTCTTTTTTTAAAATAAATAAGGAGTGAATTAAAATGGCTATTACAGCAGCATTAGTTAAAGAATTAAGAGAAAAAACTGGCGCAGGTATGATGGACTGCAAGAAAGCTTTATCAGAAACAAATGGTGATATGGATAAGGCAGTAGACTTCCTAAGAGAAAAAGGACTTGCTTCTGTTGCAAAAAAATCATCAAGAATTGCTTCTGAAGGTATAGTTGAATCATATATTCATGGTGGAAGAATTGGTGTTTTAGTAGAAGTTAACTCAGAAACAGATTTCGTTGCTAAAAACGAAGAATTCCAAAACTTTGTAAAAGATATTGCAATGCAAATCGCAGCAGTTGCTCCAAAATATGTTAGTCGTGAAGAAGTTCCTGCTGAAGAAGTTGAACATGAAAAAAATATTTTAACTGAACAAGCTAGAGGAGAAAATAAACCTGAACACATTATTGAAAAAATGGTTGAAGGTAGACTTGAAAAATTCTATGAAGAAATTTGTCTACTTGATCAACATTTCATTAAAGATTCAGATAAGAAAATTAGAGATATACTAAATGATCTAATTGCTAAAATTGGTGAAAATATTAAAATCAGAAGATTTGTTAGATTTGAAGTTGGTGAAGGTCTAGAAAAAAGAGAAGAAGACTTTGCTGAAGAAGTAGCAAAACAAATAGGATAACAAATTGGAGGAGTAAATGCCAAAATATAAGAGAATTGTTTTAAAACTCAGCGGAGAAGCATTAGCAGGATCAAATACAGTTGGAATTGACATGGATTATGTCAATCTAATTGCAAAGCAAGTTAAGAAAATTTATGATTCAGGAGTAGAAACTGGTATTGTTGTTGGTGGCGGAAACTTTTGGAGAGGACGTGACGAAAACAATATAGATCGTGCTACATCTGATTATATGGGTATGTTAGGAACTGTAATGAATGCTTTAGCATTGCAGGACTCTTTAGAAAAATTAGGCGTTATTACTCGTGTGCAAACTGCTATCGAAATGAAGCAAGTTGCTGAACCTTATATTAGAAGACGTGCTATTAGACATTTGGAAAAAGGCAGAGTAGTTATATTCTCAGCAGGAGTAGGTAATCCTTACTTCTCAACAGATACAGCTGCTGCGCTTAGGGCTGCAGAAATAGATGCAGATGTGATTTTACTTGCTAAAAAAGGTGTAGACGGTATCTATGATTCAGACCCTAATATAAATCCAGACGCTAAAAAATTCGATGATCTAACTTATAGGGAAATTTTAAATAAAAATTTGAAAATTATGGATGGCACTGCAACAACACTTTGTATGGATAACGATATTCCGCTTAAAGTTTTTGGAATAGATGAAGAAGATGCAATGTATAAAGTTGTATGTGGCGAAGAAATTGGTACTAATGTTAAATAGGAGGATATTATGATATCTGATCTTAAGAAAAATACGGAATCCAGAATGTCAAAATCTGTTGACTCACTTACTGAATCACTTCAGTCTATAAGAGCAGGACGTGCTAATACAAGTTTGCTTGACAAGATTTATGTTGATTATTATGGACAACAATCTCCACTTAATCAAGTTGCTAGTCTTTCTGCACCAGAGCCAAGACTCCTTGCAATTCAACCATGGGATGCTACTTTAATTCCTGAAATTGAAAAGGCAATACAAAAATCTGATTTAGGAATAACTCCATCAAATGATGGAAAGATAATTAGACTTGTTATTCCACAACTAACAGAAGAAAGAAGAAAAGATCTTACAAAGTTAGTTGGAAAGTATTCTGAAGAAACCAAAGTATCTATTAGAAATATCAGAAGAGATGCAATGGAAGATGTAAAAAAAGCAGAAAAAGCTAAGGAAATTTCAGAAGATGATAAAATAACTTATGAAGAAGATATTCAAAAGTTAACAGATAAGTATATCAAAGAAGTTGACAAAGTAGCAGAAAATAAAGAAAAAGAACTTATGGAAATTTAATTTTTAGCCTTAGATTAATATTCTAAGGCTCTTTTTTTAAGGAGTTTTATGAATTATCACGAAAAATTAGACTTTGATAATATTCCTAAACACGTAGGAATTATAATGGATGGAAATGGCAGATGGGCAAAAAACAGAAAAAAACCAAGAACTTTTGGGCATAAAGAGGGAACAGAAAGAGTTATTGAAATTGTTGAAGCAGCTTATAAGATTAATGTTAAGTCCCTAACTTTGTATGCTTTTTCAACAGAAAACTGGAAAAGACCAGAAGAAGAAATTTCTAAATTAATGGATTTACTTGCTTTTTACATAAAAAGTCAACTTGAGAAAATTAAGAAGAATAATATTAGAATAATGGTCTTAGGTGACTACACCGCATTTCCAGAGAAAATAGTTGGTCTTATAGATACCGCATTGCAGGAAACAAAATCAAATGATAAAATGATACTAAATATTGGTCTAAATTATGGTGGTCAAAGTGAAATTGTAAGAGCTAGTAAAAAAATTTGTGAAGAAGTAATTGCTGGAAATATTTCTATTGATGATATAAATACGGAATCTTTTAAAGATTATTTATATACTAGAGGACAAAATGATCTTGACCTTCTTATTAGACCTAGTGGTGAGTTTAGAGTTTCAAATTTTCTACTCTATCAGTTGGCTTATAGTGAGTTTTATTTTTCAGACATACTATGGCCAGACTTTCATGAGAATGAATTTTATAAAGCCATTTGTGATTTTCAAAGTCGCAATAGAAGGTATGGAGGATTATAATCTTGACTGATTTACAAAAAAGAGTTTCTACAGGTGTTGTTGGAATAGCACTAATTATTTTAATTTTTTATCTAGGTTTAAATGCCATAAAAACTGCTATATTTATTTTGACCTTAGAGGGAATTAGAGAACTTTATAATGCATTAGTAAAAAAAGGAATTAAATTATATTTACCAACCTTGCTTTTTGGAGCTCTAGTGACTTTTTTATGTTCATTTTTCCATTTGAATTTAATATTTGGACTTGTAGTTTATTTTATTTTAAATTCATCTATCTATGTATTATCTGAAGATTACTCTATTAGCAATTATTCTTTTACAAATATGTCTTATTTATATGTTGTTTTCTTCCTAAATTTATTGGGAAGTCTTGATGATATATATTTGATAATATCTGCATTTGTAATTGCTTTTACAACAGATACTTTTGCTTATTTTGTTGGGTCTACCTTTGGAAAACACAAGCTTATAGAAAAGGTTAGTCCTAACAAATCTATAGAGGGTGCAATTGGTGGCACAGTTTTTGCTTTAATTCTAACAACAGTATATTTTGTAATGTTAAATAAATATAATGCAATTTATAATATTAATTTTATTGTTATTCTTATAGTTTTACTAGCATCAATAGCAGGTCAATTTGGAGATTTATTTGCTTCAAAGATTAAAAGATTCACAGGAATTAAAGATTATGCTCAAATTTTACCAGGTCACGGTGGAATTTTAGATAGATTTGATAGTTTAATTTTTATAAGCCCTTTTATATTTATTTTATATAATTTTATTTAAGGAGATAAAATGATTACTATAATAAGTTCGTTACTTGTTTTTTTATTAGTTGTTATACTTCATGAATTTGGTCACTTTACTGTTGCTAAATTATCTGGTGTAAAAGTCAATGAATTTTCCGTTGGTATGGGTCCAAAGATATTTCAAAAGAAAAAAGGTGAAACTTTTTATAGTTTGAGAGCCTTACCAGTTGGAGGGTATGTAGCAATGGAAGGTGAAGAAGAAAATTCCCATGATCCAAGAGCATTTAATAATGTTCATATTATTAAAAGAATGGCAGTTGTTTTAGCTGGTGCCTTTATGAATTTTGTCCTTGCTTTTATTGCTTTTTCTATAATATTTTCTATTATTGGTTATGGTTCTAACAAAATAGACAAAATTGTTCAAAATTCTCCAGCTCAAATAGTTGGATTAAAAAATGGTGATGAAATTATAAGCATAAATGGTAAGAAAACAAAAGATATATACGATATCAATTCTATAATTTCGGAAAACAAAAATAAAGAGATGGATTTCACAATTAGTAGAATGGGTGAGACAAAAGAATATAAGATTACTCCTGAATTTTCTTCTGAAAACAATATGTATTTAATTGGAATTACAGCTAAATTAGATCACTCAATTTTAAAATCAATTAGTCTTGCTTTTGATAGGACAATTAAGATGTCCCAAATGATCCTACAAAGTATTAAAATGATGTTCTCAGGATCTTTTAAGTTAGAATATTTATCAGGTCCAGTTGGAGTTGCCCAAGTTATTGGTTCTGAATCGTCAAAGGGATTTTTAAATTTTCTACAGATTTTAGGATTAATTTCAGTAAATCTTGGTGTTTTTAATTTATTGCCTATTCCTGCCTTAGACGGAGGAAAGTTTTTATTTTTATTAATTGAAGCATTAAGAGGAAAGCCCGTTGATGAAAAAATCGAACAAAGTCTTTCACTAATAGGTATAAGTCTTTTATTTTCACTTATGATTTATGTAACTATTTTTAATGATATTGGAAGGTTGTTTAATAAATGATAAATAGAAAAAAAACAAAAAAATTTATGTTGGAAATGTAGCAATTGGTGGAGATTCTTCAATATCAATTCAATCTATGACAAATACTAATACAAAAAATATTACTTCTACAGTTACTCAAATTAAAAAATTGGAACAAGCAGGTTGTGATATTATAAGAATGGCTGTAAATGATATGGAAGATGCAGCTGCACTTAGAGAAATAAAAAACAAATTAATATTCCTATTATTTCAGACATACAATTCGACTATAAGCTTGCTCTTGCAGCGGCAAAAAATGAAAGTGATGCAATTAGATTAAATCCAGGTAATATTGGTGAATCATGGAAAATAAAAGAAGTTATTGAAGCTTGTAAGTTTTATGATATTCCAATAAGAGTTGGAGTTAACTCTGGATCTGTAAAACAAGAGTTTTTAGATAAATTTAAGGGTGTTAATGCATCTTCTATATGTTATAGTGCAATGGAAGAAGTTGAATTGTTAGAAAAAAATAATTTTTCAAATATCGCAGTATCTTTGAAGGCCTCAGATGTAAATCTTACTATAGAAAGTTATAGAAAGTTTTCAGAAATGTCTAACTATCCACTTCATTTAGGAGTAACTGAAGCAGGTAGCCCAAAAAAAGGAATAGTAAAATCAGCAATTGGTATTGGAACTTTATTAGCTGAAGGCATCGGTGATACAATTAGAGTTTCATTGACATCTGATCCTGTTGATGAAGTTATTGCAGGGAAGGATATTTTAAAAGCATTAGACCTTAGAAGAGAAGGAATCGATTTAATTTCCTGTCCAACTTGTGCAAGAACTAAGGTTAATTTAATTGAAATAGTAAATAAAGCTGAAGATAGACTTTATGAGTTAGATAAAAATCTGAAAGTCGCAATTATGGGATGTGCCGTTAATGGTCCTGGAGAAGCGAGAGAAGCAGATATAGGAATAGCTTGTGGGGATGGCGAAGGTCTTATATTTAGTAAAGGTCAAATTATAAAAAAAGTTCCAGAAGATAAGTTATTAAGTGAATTATTAAAAGAAATTGAAAATATTGGGTGATAGTTTGATATTATTAAGAGATATTTTACAAAAACTAGATTCTCCTCATGAAAATATATCCGAGGAAATTGTAATTGAATCTATAAAAAGAAATAAGCTTTCTGGAGAGGTATTCTTTGTTATAAGTTCAAAAAAAGAACTTGAATTAAATTTTAAAGATGAAATTAAAAATATTTTTTCAAGTAATTTAAATAATTATAAAATTCATATTGATTATAAATCATCTTCTCTTTATACAAGTGAAGATGATTTAATTTGTGCCGAAATTTTAAAATACAATCCATCTTCAAAAATTTGGATAAAAGATATAATAATAAATAAAAATGAAAAAATTAATAATATAGAAATTATTATGCCTAGCGAAGAGGCTTATTATAGTTTAAGTCAAAATGGATTTGCATCTTATCTTGAGAATGAATTAAAGGTTTTTTCATCTTATAAAGTTAAATTTTCATTTTCTGAAAATAAGCTAGAAGAAAATAATATAGAATCTTTTATTACAAAAATTGACGAAGCAGAAGAAGTTATTTCTACAAAACATGAAATTGAAGTTAAGACTAAATCTGAAAATAAAGAAAAAGAAAAAAAAATAAAGAAATCAAACTCCTATGGCAAGAAAGATATTGATGTAATTGAAAGACTAATAGACGTAAATGTCAATTCTCAAAAAGTTACTGTAGAAGTTGATATATTTAATGTTGAGAGCCGTGAATTAAAAAATGGAAACTTTTTAATTGCTCTTTCTATCACTGATTACACATCTTCAACTTTAGCAAAAATATTTCTAAAACCAGAAAAAGCAGAAGAATTTTTGGAAAGTTTTAGAGAAGGGGATCACGTTTTAATAACAGGCAATGTTTCCTATGATAACTTTTCAAGATGTGAAACAATTATGCTTAGGTATATTGAAAAAAAAGATAAGATTATAAGAATGGATTACAGTGATGAAAAGAGAACTGAATTTAGAATTCATTCAAAAATGTCTCAAATGTCTGGTGTCACATCTTTTACTGATTTTGCAAAAAGAGCAAAAGTATGGGGACATGATGCAATAGCAATAGCAGATACTAATGATGTCCAAGGTTTTCCAGAAGCAATGGAAGCAGGAGATGAAACTGGTTTAAAAATAATTTATGGTACAGATATTAATTTTGTAGATGATTTTGAAAAAATAGTTACAAATTATGATAGAGATAAAAGATACAACACTTATGTTGTTTTTGATATTGAAACCACAGGACTTTCTTCGAGAAATGATAAAATTACTGAAATTGGTGCTGTAAAAATTAAAGATGGAATTATCACAGATAGATTTTCACAGCTAATTAATCCTGAAAAAGAAATTCCTCAAGTAGTTGTTGAATTGACAGGAATTAGTAATTCACTTGTTGAGAATGAACCAACTATTGAAAAAGTTATTCCAGAGTTTTATGAATTTGCAAAAGATGCAGTTCTTGTTGCGCATAATGCTAAGTTTGATATTTCTTTTATCAGAAGAGAGTACAAAAATAATAATATAGAATTTAATCATCCAATACTTGACACTCTTGTATTAGCAAGAGCTACTATGACCCATATGAAAAGATTTAACTTAGGGACTCTATGTAAGAATTTAGGCGTTTCTTTAGTTGGAGCTCATAGAGCAGTAAATGATGCTGAAGCTACTGCTGACGTTTTTATTAAATTAGTTGAAAAAATAAAAAGAGAAGAAGAATTCAATTTTGATAATCTAAATAAACATATTAAAAACACAGATTCTAAACGACTGTTTGAGTCATCTTTGCTATTAATTGTTAAAGATGAAGTTGGTTTGAAAAATTTATATAAACTTATTTCTGAATCTCACATGGAATATTTTAATTTTTCAGCAAAAGTACCAAGAAGTCTTTTAAATAAGTATAGAGAAGGTATATTAGTTGGATCGGGTAACGCAAATTCTGAACTTTTTGACGCAATTTATAGAATGTGTCCTCACGAAGAATTGTTAAAAATTGCAAGATACTACGATTTTTTAGAAATTCAGCCTGCAAGTGATAATATAATGGCAATTGAAGATGGTAAATTTACAATTGAAGATATCAGGTTAATTAATAAAGAAATTTTTTCTATAGGTAAAGAACTTAATATACCTGTTATAGCCGATTCTGACACTTACTATTTGGAAGAGGATGATGATGTTTTAAGACGAATTGTCCTTAATGGAAAACCTGGAAGACCAGACCCTCAAGCAAGTAGAAATCAAAAATTTTATTTTAAAAGTACAGAAGAAATGCTAGATGAATTTTCTTATTTAGGAGAAGATAATTCATATAAAGTTGTTGTTGAAAATACGAAATTTTTAAAGGATTCTATAAAAGATATTAAACCTATACCAGATGGTAAATATCCTCCAGTTATAGAAGGATCAGATCAGTCTTTAAGAGAGATGACTTATAAAAAAGCTCATGAAATTTATGGAGATGATCTTCCAAAAATAGTTGAAGATAGGTTAGAAAAGGAATTAAAATCCATAATATCTAATGGTTACTCTGTTTTATATATAATTGCACAAAAACTAGTAAAAAAATCTAATGACGATGGATTTTTAGTAGGATCAAGAGGGTCTGTTGGTTCATCCTTTGTTGCAACTATGGCAGATATAACTGAAGTAAATCCTCTTCCACCACATTATATTTGTCCAAATTGTAAATATTCTGAGTTTACAAAGGATTTAACCTATGGAAGTGGAGTTGATATGCCAGATAAAACGTGTCCAAAATGTGGAAGTCCGTTAAAAAAAGATGGTCATAACATTCCTTTTGAAGTGTTTTTGGGATTCTATGGTGACAAAGAACCAGATATAGATTTGAATTTTGCTGGAGAATATCAACCTAGGGCACACAAATATACAGAAGAATTGTTTGGAGAAGGCTATGTATTTAGAGCAGGAACTATTGGAAAAATTGCAGAAAAGACTGCTTATGGTTATGTAAAAAATATTTTGAAAATAAAAATATTTCTCCAATTGAAGTTGATAGATTATCCAGAGCAATAACAGATGGAAAAAGGACAAGTGGACAACACCCTGGTGGAGTTATGATTGTTCCTAAAACAAATTCTATTTTTGATTTTACACCAATACAATATCCAGCAGATGATCCAAGTTCTGGAGTAATAACTACACATTTTGATTATAACTTTATTCATGGAAAAATATTAAAACTTGATATACTTGGACACGATGGTCCTACAATTATAAAAATGCTTGAGGATTTTACTGGAATAGATTCAAATTCAATTAGATTTGATGATGAAAAAACCTTATCTATCTTTAATAGTGCAGAAATATTTAATATGGATGAAGATATTTTTTCTTGTAAGACAGGAACTCTTGGAATTCCAGAATTTGGAACATCTTTTGTAATCTCTATGCTTCTTGAAACAAAACCAAAGAATTTTGCGGACCTTGTTAGAATTTCTGGTCTATCACACGGTACAGATGTTTGGATATCAAATGCACAAGAATTAGTTGATTCAGGTAGAGCTGAACTAAAAGATGTTATTGCTACTAGAGAAGATATAATGGTTTATCTTATAAATGCTGGTGCAGAAAATAAAATGGCATTCGATACAATGGAAAAAGTAAGAAAAGGAAAGGGACTTACAGAAGAACAGGAAAGTATAATGAAAAATTTAGACTTGCCTGAATGGTATATAGATTCCTGTAAAAAAATTAAGTATATGTTTCCAAAAGCACATGCTGTTGCTTATGTTATGTTATCTTTCAGAATTGCATACTATAAGTTAAATTATCCTTTGGCTTTTTATGCGACATTTTTCACTATTAAATTAAATGATTTTAATGGAGAAAGTATAATTGAAGGCCCTAATTTCTTAAAAAATAGAATTAAAATTTTAAAAGAAATAGAAAAACCTACTGCCAAAGATAAGGGAGAAATAAGAGTTTCTGAAGTTGCTCTTGAAATGTATGCTAGAGGATTTGAATTTTTACAAGCAGATATTTATAAGTCTAAAGCATCTGAATTTACAATAGAAGACGGAAAAATTAGAATGCCTCTTAGGGCAATCCCAGGTATTGGAGAAAATTGTGCCAAGAATATTGAAGAAGAATCAAAAAAATCTAAGTATTTATCCATTGAAGATTTTTCAAAAAGAACTAAAGCTGGTAATTCTGTAATATCAATTTTACAAAAAAATGCTATGCTTGAAAATCTTGACGAAACTAATCAAATTTCATTATTTAATTTTTGAAAACTTGTATTTGTCGCAATTTGTGTTATAATTTAATAAAGAAAGATATTTTAGTGTAAAGAGTGGGTTGTCCCACTCTTTGTTTTTTAGTAGTGAGGTGTTAAGTGAATAAAAAAGAATTAAAAAAAGAAATTTACCCACTAGCTGAAGAGGTAGCAGAAGAACTTGGCTACGAAATTGTAGACATAGAATTTCAAAATGGATCAAAGCATGATCTTTTGTCAATTTTTATTTATAAAAAAGATGGCATTGATCTAAATGACTGCACAGATATGAGTAGGAATTTAGAAAAAAAATTAGATAATTTAGAAATATTAGAAAATCCTTATTATCTTGAGATTTCTTCGCCGGGACTTGATAGACCTTTAAAAACAAAAGATGACTATAGAAGAAATATTGGAAATGAAGTTGATGTAAAACTTTATGCCCCAATAGACGGAAAAAAAGAATTTAGTTTTGTTTTAGACAAATATGATGATGAATATGTTTATTGTAAAATTGATGATCAAGAGCTATCAATTCCAATAAAATCTATTTCATCAATGAAACAAACTATTAAATTTTAATGGAGGAATATATGAACCAAGAGTTTATAGATGCTTTGAATGAAATAGAGAAAGAAAAAGGAATTTCTAAAGAAATAATATTTGAGGCTTTGGAGTCAGCTTTAGTTTCAAGCTATAGAAAAAACTATGGAACATCTGAAAATGTTATTGTGAATATGGATAGAGAAACTGGTGAAATTAAGTTATTTGCATCTAAAAATGTTGTTGAAGAAGTTGAGGATCCTCAACTTGAGATATCACTTGATGAAGCTAAGAAAATTGACCCAGACTATACAATAGGGGATGTTTACAACTTACAAATTCATCCGAAGAATTTTGGTAGAATTGCTGCACAAACTGCTAAGCAAGTTGTCATTCAAAGAATTAAAGATGCAGAAAGAGATATTGTTTTTGATGAGTATGTTGAAAGAGAGAAAGAAATCATAACAGGAGTAGTACAAAGAAAGTCCTATAATAATGTATATGTTGATTTAGGAACAACTGAAGCTATTCTACCTTATGGGGAACAAATAAATGGAGAATCCTACAATCATGGTGATAGATATAAGATGCTAATTCTTTCTGTAGAAAAATCTACAAAAGGTCCACAAATCGTTCTTTCAAGATCTCACCCAGATTTAATTAAAAGACTTTTTGAATTGGAAATCCCTGAAGTTAGTGAAGGAATTGTAGAAATCTACTCTATCTCAAGAGAAGCTGGATCAAGAACAAAAATTGCAGTATTTTCAAGAGATCCAGAAGTTGATCCTTTAGGAGCTTGTGTAGGATACAAAGGACAAAGAGTTAACGCAATTGTTGATGAAATCGATAATGAAAAAATAGATATAGTTATATTTGAAAAAGAAGTAGATAAATTTATAGCCAATTCTCTAAGTCCTTCTAAAGTTGAAAAAGTGTTTATTAATGAAGCTGAAAAATCTGCACTTGCTATAGTTCCTGATTATCAACTTTCTCTAGCTATTGGTAAAGAAGGTCAAAATGTAAGACTTGCTGCCAAACTAACAGGATGGAAAATTGATATAAAATCTAATCTTCAATTTGAAGAATATCTAGAAGAAAGAAATATTACTGAAGAAGAGTTAAGAGAAGAATTTGAAAATTCTAAAAAAGATAGTTCAGAAGGTAATGAAGAAAATAGTGAAGAAACTTTAGAAAATCAAGATAATTTAGGTAATAATCTAGATGACAAGGAAGAATTTAATATAGAAAATTCTCATAATGAAGATGAAAGTTCTTTAGAAATTGAAGAAGAGGAATTAGAAACAGAAACTTCTACTACTGATGAAGAGGAAATATAAAATTCTTAATTTAATGGAGTAAACAATGACTAAAATTAGGAAGATTCCTATGCGAACTTGTATAGGATGTAAAGAACAAAAGGCAAAAAAAGATTTAATCAGAGTTGTAAAAAACAAAGATGATGAAATCTTTATAGATAAAAGTGGAAAGGCAAATGGAAGAGGAGCTTATTTATGTAATGACAAAAGTTGTTTAGAGAAAGCGATAAAGTCAAAAGCTTTAAATAGGGCGTTTACGACAGAAATTAGTGAGGAAGTCTATGAAAAACTAATTGAGTCTGTAGATTAAGCTCTTTCTAGGAGGTGTTCAATTTGTCAAAAATTAGAGTACATGCGTTGGCAAAAGATCTTGGTATAACAAGTAAGGAATTAATCGCAAAGCTAACTGAACTTGAAATATCTGTAAAAAATCATATGTCAACTTTAGATAGTGCTGATGAAGAAAGAGTAAGGAATTTATATAAACATAATTCCCATAAAAATGAATCTCCTGTAAAGAATAATGATTCTAATATTAAGAGAGATGAAAACAAAAAGTCTGATTCTAATAAAAAATTTAAAGAAAAGAAGTCAGAAAATAATTCTATAAATAAGAAAGAGAACAATAAAAAATCTTCTAATCAAACTAATAATTCTAATAATAGAAAAGAAGATAAAGATAATTCTTTTAAAAATAAAAATTCAAAAAACAAAAAGAAAAAGGCTAAAAATAAAGATAATAATGAAAATAACAACTCCTTTAAAAGAGATTTAACAAAAAAGAAACCTAAGAAAAAAGTTAAATCAAAACATAGAGTTGAAGAAGAAGATAAGGGAGATGATTCTATAACAGTGATTGCACCTATAACAGTAAAAGATTTTGCGAACCAACTTGGTGTATCTGTTTCCACAGTTATTACAAAGTTAATTGGTCTTGGAGTAATGGCAAATCAAAATCAAAGTATTGATGAAGATACTTGTATATTGCTAGCTGATGAACTTGGAATTGAAATCGAAATAGAAGCTCCAAATCTTGATGAGTCAGTTGAAGAAGAATATGGGTTATTAAAAAAAGATAGAGAAAGAGACCTAAAATCTAGACCACCTGTTGTAACAGTAATGGGTCACGTTGACCATGGTAAGACATCCCTATTAGATTCAATTAAAAAAACTCATGTAACTCAATCAGAAGCTGGTGGAATTACTCAACATATAGGAGCATACACAGTTAATTTATCTGGAAAGAAGATAACTTTCTTAGATACTCCTGGTCACGAAGCCTTCACATCTATGAGACTAAGAGGAGCTCAAACTACAGATATAGCAGTTCTTGTTGTAGCGGCAGATGATGGTGTTATGCCTCAAACTATTGAAGCAATTTCACACGCTAGATCTGCTGATGTACCTATTATTGTAGCTATCACAAAAATTGATAAACCAGAAGGAAATCCTGAAAGGGTAAAGCAAGAATTAATGAACGAAAATCTTGTGCCAGAAGAATGGGGTGGCGACACAATAGTTGTTGGAGTTTCATCTAAATCTGGTGAAGGTATTGACGAACTTCTTGAAATGATTCTTTTAGTTGCAGAAATGCGTGAATTAAAAGCAAATCCTAACAGACGTGCAATTGGTACAATAATTGAAGCTAATCTTGATAAGGCAAAGGGACCAATGGCCACAATTCTTATAAAAAATGGTACTTTAAGATTCGGAGATGCCATTGTATCAGGTACTTGTTCTGGAAGAATTAGAGCTATGGAAGATGATAAGGGCAAAAAAGTCAAAAAAGCCGGTCCATCTATGCCAGTTGTAATTCTTGGATTAAATGACGTTCCAAATGCAGGAGACACTATTTATGCGGTAAAGGACGATAAAACAGCTAAAGCTATTGCTGATAAAAACACAGAAATTTCAAGAGAAAAAAGATTAAGTCAAACTACTAAAATAAGTCTTGACAACTTATTCGAAAAAATTTCTGAAGAAGATGTAAAAGAACTTAATATTGTTGTTAAAGGTGACGTAAAGGGTTCTGTTGAAGCTCTTAACCAATCTTTGTTAAAACTTTCTACCGAAGAAGTTAAAATTTCTGTAATTCACTCAGGTGTTGGTGGAATTAATGAATCAGATGTCACTCTTGCTTCTGCATCTAATGCTATTGTAATAGGATTTAATGTAAGACCAAATATTAATGCAATTGAACTTGCTAAAACTGAAGATGTTGAAATTAGAACTTACAGAGTTATCTACGAAATCATTAATGACATTGAACAAGCTGCTAAAGGTATGCTTGATCCAGATATAGTTGAAGAAATCCTTGGAAGATGTGAAATAAGACAAACATTTAAGCTACCAAATAATCAAATGGTTGCAGGTGTTTATGTTCTAAGTGGTAAAATTTTGAGAAATTCAAAAGTTAAAGTCTTAAGAGATGATGTTGTTATTCACGAAGGAGATATTGCTTCACTAAAGAGATTTAAAGATGATGCTAAAGAACTTGCAACGG
>NZ_HE978593.1:484150-523821 GCF_000312025.1 Peptoniphilus timonensis JC401
GATTTAACGACATTAAAGAAGGGGATCTTCTTGAGTCTTATATTCTAAAGGAAGTTGAGCGATCATAATGAACAATAAAAGGATTAATAGAATTTCAGAAGAAGTTAAAAGAACAATTTCTAATATTGTTCAAAATGAATTGAAAGATCCAAGAATTCCTTCTATAACAAGTATATCTCATGTTGAGGTAACAAATGATTTATCTTACGCCAAGGTGTATGTATCTGTTTTAGGTGATGAATATGATAGAGATGAAGCTGTAGAAGGACTTAATTCAGCTAAGGGTTTTATAAAAAAAGAATTGGCAAAAAAAGTAAAACTTAGAGCTATGCCAGAATTAATTTTTATAAAAGATGATTCGATTGAAAGAGCTCTTGAACTTGATAAGTTAATTGATGAGGTTAATCGTGGAAATGACTAATTTAAAAGATCTTTCTTTGGAATTAAAAAATCTAATCGATACTAGTAAAAATATTGCTGTGGCTTCACATTTAAATCCTGATGGAGACAATCTTGGATCAGTTACGGCAATGATTGGATTATTAGTTAAATTTGGGAAAAAACCAATTTTTATATTAGATGATACTATCCCATCTTCTTTTAAGTTTTTACCAAATTTATCTTATGCAAAAAGCCCAGATCAAATTGATTGTGAAATTGATTTATTTATTGCTCTTGATTCTTCTGATGAAGATAGAATGGGAGACAAGGTGAAAGAGATTTTTTCTAAATCAAAGAGAACTGCAAATATAGACCATCATTTTAGCAATAAAAAATATGCAGATTTAAATATTGTAGATGACAAATCTCCTGCAACTTGTGAAATTCTTGCAAGAATTTTTTAAATCATTAAATCTTGAATTAAATAAAGAAATAGCTACTTCTTTATTTACTGGACTTTCAACTGATACAGGATCTTTTAAATATAGTTCGGTGACCTCAGATACTTTTAGTATTGCATCGGACCTATTTAAATATGATATTGACATTAATGAAGTTACAGTAAATATTTATCAAAGTAGATCAAGACAAAAAACAGATCTTTTAATTAGAGCGATGAATTCTATAGAGTATTTTGATGATGATAGGATTGCAGTTGTTTTTGTAACAAAAGATGATATGGAAATAACAAATGCAGCTAAAGCTGATGCCGATGGTATAGTTGAATTTGTAAGAGATATAGATACAGTTGAATTGGCAGTCTTACTTAAAGAAAAAGAGGACTGTATTAGACTCTCCTTAAGATCTAAATCTTGTGTAGATTGTACTGAAATAGCTTCTAAGTTTAATGGTGGTGGCCATATTAGAGCATCAGGAGGTACAATTTATTCTACAGATTTGGAAAAGGCAAAAAGAGATGTAGTTAATTTTGCAGAAGAGCAGCTATGATGGATGGACTTTTAGTTTTTGACAAAGACAAGGGAATAACTTCTCACGATTTAGTTTATAAAGTTAGACGAAAATTAGGAATAAAAAAAGTAGGTCATACAGGGACACTTGATCCTATGGCCACAGGTGTACTTGTCATATCTATTGGCAAAGCTACTAAAACCAGTGAGTATATAATTTCAAGTGATAAAGAATATGAAGCTAAAATAAAGTTAGGAATATTAACTGATACTTACGATATCACCGGAGAAATTTTAAAAAAAGAGTCGGTTAATTTTACTGAAAAAGAAATTGAAGAATGTTTAAAAAAATTTACTGGAAAAATTTCTCAAAAGCCGCCTATTTATTCAGCTCTTAAAGTTAAGGGTAAGAAACTCTATGAATATGCCAGAGAGGGTAAGAGTGTTGATATAAAGAAAAGAGATGTAGAGATATATTCAATAGATCTTCTAGATTTTAATGGAAGCGATGAAATTTCAATTAGAACTAAAGTGTCAAAAGGAACATATATAAGATCTCTTGCTAACGATATCGGTGAATATTTAGGAAGCTATGGAACACTTACAGAATTAAGAAGGACTAGAACTGGTGATTTTAAAATTCAAGATGCTGTTGGAGTTTCTGAATTTGAAAATATGAGTGTAGATGAAATAAATAAAAAAATATTAGCAATGGATTTAGCACTTAGTAGTTTTAGTAGAATTGATATAGATAAAAACTTTTATGAAAAATTTCTAAATGGACAATTTTATAGACTGAACGATAAAGTGGAAGATAAGGAATACAGAGTTTATTCTGATAATAAGTTTTTAGGAATTGGAGAAATCAGAATAATTGATGGGAAATTCTATCTGAAGATGAAGAAAAAATTGATAGGTGATTTATGAAAATAATTGAAATTGACTTAAATTTTGTAGCAAATGAAGAATCAGTTATTGCCCTTGGAAATTTTGATGGAGTTCATAGGGGTCATATCGAATTAATAAAAAAAGCAGTTGAAGATGCAAAAAAATTAAAAATTAAATCCAGCCTACTACTTTTTAATGAACACACAGACAATCTTGTTAAAGTTGGTAAAAAAGAAATAATTACGACAAATAAGACAAAATTTGAAATTCTTGAAAAACTTGGTGTAGATATAATTTATCTAATTAATTTTACAAAAGAATTTATGGCTTATAGTCCTATAATGTTTTTGGAGAATTTTTTAGCTAATAATTTAAAAATTAAAGGTGTAGTTGTTGGATATGACTACACTTATGGTTTTAAAAAATCAGGTGATGTTGAATTTTTAAATAAAAACAAAAACTTATTTAAAAGTGTTCATGTTATAGAACAAATTTCTTATAAAGGCGAAAAAATATCATCATCTCGTATAAGAAGCTTGATTGAAGAGGGAAGAGTAAAAGAGGCGCATAATTTACTATCAAGACCATATAAACTAATTGGTAAGATTATCCATGCCAAAGGTCTTGGTAAAAAAATGGGATATCCAACTGCAAATCTTGAGCTAGTAGATAATTTTGTAATTCCTAAATTTGGTGTTTACGACACTGATATTATTATTGATGGTAAAAGATTTAAAGCTTCAACCAATATTGGAACTAATCCAACTGTTGAACATGATGGAATTAAAATAGAAGCACATATTCTTGATTTTGATAGAGATATTTATGGCGAAATCGTTGAGCTGGAACTTTTAGAATTTGTTAGACCAGAATTAAAGTTTGATAGTGTAGATGAACTTTTTGAACAAATAGCTAGAGATGTTTTAGTTACAAGGAATAGATGACTTTACAATAAATTGATTATGTGGTAAGATATACAAGGTTAAATAGCTATTCACAGTTGGTCGCTCCTCGACGCCTACTTTGATTAGCTTTATTAAAAAAATAGGAGGAAATTATGTTAGAACCAAATATTAAAAAAATTATTATTGACGAATTTAAAACTCATGAAGGTGATACAGGATCACCAGAAGTACAAATTGCAATTCTTACAAGAAGAATTAACGATTTAAATGAACACTTAAGAACTCATAAAAAAGATCACCATTCAAGAAGAGGACTTCTTAAAATGGTAGGTAAAAGAAGAAATTTATTGAGATATTTAAAAAATAAGGATATAGAAAGATATCGTACACTTATTAAAAAACTACAAATAAGAGGATAATAGGAGCGGTAATTCCGCTCTTTCTTATTAGAAGGAGGAAATAATGGAAAAAACTTATACTATGGATCTTGCAGGTTCTCAGTTAAAAGTAACAATTGGAAAAGTTGCTGAACAAGCAAATGGAGCTTGTTTAGTACAATATGGAGATACTGTTGTACTTGTTACTGCAACAGCATCTTCTAAACCAGGAGAGGGAATCGACTTTTTTCCTCTAAGTGTTGATTATGAAGAAAAAATGTATGCTGTTGGCAAGATTCCAGGTGGATTCATTAAGAGAGAAGGACGACCTAGTGAAAAAGCAACTCTAACAGCTAGATTAATCGACAGACCTCTTAGACCTCTTTTCCCAGAAGGTTATAGAAATGATGTACACATAGTAGCAACTGTTTTAAGTGTTGATCAAGATCATTCACCAGAAATTGTTGCCATGATAGGTTCCTCTATTGCTCTTTCTATTTCTGATATTCCTTTTGATGGACCAACAGGTTCAGTTGAAGTTGGTTATATAGACGGTAAGTATATAATAAATCCTAATGAGGAAGAGAGAAATAATTCTAAGATTAATTTATCTCTTGCAGGAACTGAGACAGCTATTATGATGGTTGAAGCAGGTGCTCAGGAAGTTAGTGAAGCTGAAATGCTTGGTGCAATTTTAGACGGACATAATGTAATTAGAGAAATATGCACTTTCGTAAGTGACATCGCTAAGGAAATCGGAAAAGAAAAATCTGAATATGAAGTATTTAAAGCTGATGAAGAAATTGTTGCCAAAGTTAAAGAATTTGGAACAGACTTGCTTGTTGATGCTATAAGACAAAAGGATAAAGTTGTAAGAGAAGAAAAAACTGAAAAAGCTAAAGAAGAAATTAAAGAACACTTCGAAGACTTAATGGAAGAACACGCTAAAGATGTCTCAGCAGCTATAGATGAAATCGAAGTAACTGAAATAAGACGTGGAATAATTGAAGAGGAAAGAAGACCTGATGACAGAAAGCTTACTGAAATAAGACCACTTTCTTCAGAAGTTGGTGTTCTACCTAGAACTCATGGATCAGGCTTATTTACAAGAGGACAAACTCAAGTGCTTTCAATAGCAACTCTTGGAGCTATTTCTGAAGAACAAGTAATTGATGGTCTTGGTGATGATAAACCTAAGAGGTATATTCATCATTATAACTTCCCTGGTTTTTGTGTTGGAGACACTAAACCATCAAGATCTCCAGGTAGACGTGAAATTGGACATGGAGCACTTGCTGAAAGGGCACTTTTGCCAGTTATCCCAGATCAAGAAACTTTCCCTTATACAATTAGAGTAGTTTCAGAAGTTTTATCTTCCAATGGATCATCTTCTCAAGCTTCTATATGTGGATCAACTCTTGCACTTATGGATGCAGGTGTACCTATTAAAGCTCCAGTTGCAGGTATAGCAATGGGGTTAATAGAAGAAGAAGGAAAAATAAAAATTTTGACAGATATTCAAGGTTTAGAAGATCATTTTGGTGATATGGACTTCAAGGTAGCTGGTACTAGAAAGGGTATTACAGCTATTCAAATGGATATAAAAGTTGAAGGAATAAAAAAAGAAATTCTTGAAACAGCTCTTGATAGAGCAAAGGATGCAAGATTTGAAATTTTAGATCATATTGCTAAAACAATAGAAAAACCAAGAGAAGAACTTTCTAAATATGCTCCAATAATTCATATGATAAGTATAGATCCTGAAAGAATCGGTGAAGTTATCGGTGCTGGTGGTAAAATAATTAATAAAATTATTGAACAAACTGGTGTTAAAATTGATATCGATGATGATGGAAAGATTTCTATCTTATCAGATAGTGATGAAAAAGCTAAAGAAGCAATTTCAATTATAGAAGATATTGTAAAAGAAATTGAAGTTGGAGAAATATATGTTGGAAAAGTTAAGAAAATAGTCAAATTTGGTGCCTTTGTAGAATTAAAGAAGGGAACTGAAGGCTTGCTTCATATATCAGAAATTGCTCACGAAAGAACTAAAAATGTTGAAGATGTTTTAAAAGTTGGAGATTCAGTTGAAGTTAAGGTAATAGATATTGCCAAAGATACAGGAAAAATCTCTTTATCAAGAAAAGCTCTTTTAAAGAAAGAAAACAACAAAGAAGAAGAAAACAATAAATAAGATTTTGGTCGCATTAAGATTTATTTTAATGCGATTTTTTAAAGGAGAAATTATGAAATTAAAAGTTATAAATAAAAGCAAACACCCATTGCCAAATTATCAAACAGATGGCTCTTCAGGTATGGATTTAAGGGCAAATTTAGACGAAAAGATGGTCTTAAAGCCACTTGATAGAGTTTTAGTTCCAACAGGACTTTATTTTGAATTTGAAAAAGGATATGAAGCACAAGTAAGAGCTAGATCTGGGCTTGCTCTTAAAAAAGGTTTAGGACTTCCTAATGGAATTGGAACAATTGACTCCGATTATAGGGGTGAATTAAAAGTTATTTTAATTAATTTGAGTAAAGAGGATGTTGTTATTGAAGACGGCGATAGAATTGCTCAAGTTGTTTTTATGAAAATTGAGCTTCCAGAAGTAGTTGAAGTACAAGAGATTAGTGAAACAAAGAGAAGTGATGGAGGCTTCGGTCACACTGGTCTTTGAGAGCACAAATTGTTATAATATTAATGAGGTGCTAACTCTTGAAAAGGAATACAAAAAACAATAAAAAATCTACAAATAAAAAAAATAATAAAAAGTTTAAAAATAGAAATAATTCTTCTAACCTTGGAAGCGGACAAGAAATAATGGGCTTATTTCTAATAGTTATAGGTATAGTTTTTTTCATATGTCTATATAGTCAAAGAATGGGAATAATAGGTTCTCTAATTTATAAGCTGTTCTCTGTTTTATCAGGATCAGCAAATTTTGTTATACCTCTATTATTAATATTTTGGGGAATTCTATTTAATATTCAAGCAACTAAACTAAATATGAAACGATATATAGCTTACTCACTTGTGATTTTTTTATGCATTCTAGTTTTCTTAGATGGATTTAAGGAAATGGACATGACTCTTATAGAGAGAATAATAAAATCTACAGAGTATATGGATATAACTCGAAGTGGTGGAATTATAGGAGCCATTTTTGGGTTTTTCTCCTATAAGCTTTTAGGGTCCCTAGGTACTTATTTAATATTAACTATAATAATTTTTGCGTCTATTTATTTAATGTTAAGACCAAATATGGATCAAATTATTATGGCTTTTGAAGATCTTGGGGAACATATTGAAGATAAAAAGAAAATATTAGAAGAAAAGAAAGCTCAAAAAAAATTAAAGCTTGAAGAAAAAGAAAAGAAAAAAGCTTTAAAAGAACTTAATAAAAAAGAAAAGTCTGAAAATCAAGTTGCTTCTGATTCAGTAGTTGAAACAAGCGAATTATCAGAGAATTTAGTAATAAAAGATTATTCTGATGAAATAGATTCTGAAGATACAGATTTTATAAAGATAAATAATTTTGACAATAATAATCAAAAAAATTCAAGTTCAGAAAATGAAAATAATGAGAATTCTGAAAATACTGAAGAGGAAATAGTTGATACCATAAAAGACGATATTGAACATAAAAAAGAAGAGGAATTTGTCTATACTTATCCTGATACAGCTCTTTTGGAAAGAGTTTCATCAAAAGGAAATTTTTCTAAAGATGAAGTAGTTGAAAAAGGAAAGATTATCGAAAACACAATGAAGAACTTTGGTATTGATTCTAAAGTTGTGGCAATAAATCGTGGACCTGTAATTACTTCTTATGAATTGAAACCAGCACCAGGAATAAAATTATCAAGAATTGTCAGTCTTAGTGATAATATTGCCATGGCTCTTGCAAGTTCTGATTTGCGTATTGAAGCTCCTATACCAGGGAAAACTGTTGTAGGAATTGAAGTTCCAAATAAAGAAAAAGATTCAGTTGGATTAAAAGAAATAATAGAATCAAGGGAATTCAAAAGTATTAAATCTGATATACCTCTAACATTAGGTAAGGATGTTGAAGGAAATATTTTAGTATCAGGCATGGAAGATATGCCCCATCTTTTAATAGCGGGAGCAACTGGATCAGGTAAATCTGTTTGCATTAACTCAATTATAACTAGTGTCATTTATAAATCATCTCCTAAAGATGTAAAACTTATGTTAATAGATCCTAAAGTTGTTGAGTTAAGTGTTTATAACGGAATTCCACATCTTTTAATTGACGTAGTCACTAATCCTAAAAAAGCTGCTTTCGCACTTAATTGGGCTGTTGATGAAATGGAAAAAAGATATTTAGCCTTTGCTGAAAATCATGTAAGAGATTTAAAAGGTTTTAATAAAAAAATGATTTCTGAAGGAAGAGAAAATGAAAAACTTCCTAAAATTTTAATAATAGTAGATGAATTAGCAGATCTGATGATGGTTGCTTCAAAAGAAATTGAAGAATATATAGCAAGGCTCGCTCAAAAGGCAAGAGCTGCAGGTATGCATTTGATACTTGCTACACAAAGACCTTCAGTTGATGTTATTACAGGTACTATTAAAGCTAACGTTCCTTCTCGTATAGCATTTTCAGTAGCTTCTGCTGTGGATTCTAGGACTATACTGGACATGGGTGGAGCAGAAAAACTACTTGGAAAGGGAGATATGCTTTTCTATCCAAGTAAATATCCAAAACCTAAAAGAATTCAAGGTGCTTTTATAAGTGATGGCGAAGTTGAGAGACTTGTTGATTTTGTAAAAAATAATAACGAAATTAAAAATAATGTTGAATCTAAGATTGAACAAGCTATAGAAGATAAGAAAGTAAAAATCGATGATGAAAAAGATCCGCTTTTTAAGGATGCTGTTGAACTTGTTATAAATGACGAGCAAGCTTCTATTTCTTATATTCAAAGAAAGTTAAAAGTTGGATATTCTAGAGCAGGAAGAATAGTTGATCAAATGGAAGAAATGGGAATAATTGGTCCTCATGAGGGTTCAAAACCTCGTAAACTATTAAAGACAAGAGAAGAATTAGATATGATTTTAGGTGATGAAGATGAATAATGTGCATATAGTTACTTTAGGATGTTCTAAAAATGATGTAGACTCCTCTATGATGTACTCACTTTTAAATAAAGATAAATATAAAATGGTTGAAAGGCCAAATGACGCAGATATTTTAATAGTTAATACTTGTGGATTTATTGATGCTGCAAAAGAAGAATCAATTGACACTATATTAGAATCAGTAGAATATAAGAAAAATGGAAGATGTAAAAAAGTTCTTTTGTCAGGATGTTTGGCACAAAGATATCCAGAAGAACTTATAAAAGAAATACCTGAAATTGATGGAATTATAGGAACAGGAAATATAAATTATATAAATGAACTTTTAGATAGAAGTCTAGAAGGAGATTTATTTATAAAGACAGATAATTTGAACTCAGCTTATATTGAAGGTGTAAGAAAAGAACAAGTTAATACTACTGAATATGTAAAAATATCTGAAGGTTGTAATAATAATTGTTCTTATTGTATAATACCTTCTCTTCGTGGGAAAAATAGATCTAGAACAATTGAAGATATATATAGTGAAGTTAAATACTTAGTTGATAAAGGAGCAAGAGAAATCATTTTAATTGCTCAAAATACAACAGACTACGGTATTGATTTATACTCAAAGTATTCTTTATCTAATTTAATAAAGGAAATTTCTAAGATTAAAAATCTTAAATGGATAAGAGTTCTTTATCTTTACCCCGATCATTTTACAGATGATTTAATTGAAGAGTTTAAAAATAATGATAAGCTAATTAAATATGTTGATATGCCTCTTCAACATATTTCAGATAATGTTTTAAAAAGAATGAATAGAAAAACAAGTAAAGATCATATAATAAAAACATTAAAAAGCCTTAGAGAGTCTGTAGATGGTATTGTAATAAGAACTACATTCATTGTTGGATTCCCAGGAGAAACAGAAGATGATTTCAAAGAATTAATTAATTTTATTAAAGACATTAAGTTTGATAAGCTTGGAGTTTTTGAATATTCTAAAGAAGAAGGAACAAGTGCATCCTTATTAGATAATCAGATTCCAGATGAAATTAAGGAAAATAGAAAAAATGAAATAATGTCTATTCAAAATGAGATCTCTAGTGAAGTTCTTTCAGAAAAGATAAATGAGAAATTAGAAATTTTAATAGAAGAGAAAATTGATGGAAATAATTATGTGGGAAGAACATACATGGATGCTCCAGAAATTGACGGAGTGACTTATATAACTAGTGATAGAGATTTAAATATCGGTGATTTTGTAGATGTTAAAATAATAGATAGTCTTGATTATGATTTAGTAGGTGAATTGATATGAACACTCCAAATAAGTTAACTCTTATGAGAACTATAATGGTTCCTATTTTTGTACTTTGTATGTATTTAGACTTTAATAATTCTAGAATAATTGCAACAGCTATTTTTGCTATAGCTTCTTTTACTGATTTTCTTGATGGACATATTGCAAGAAGGGATAATTTAGTTACTAATTTTGGCAAATTTGCAGATCCACTAGCAGATAAAATATTAGTTTGTTCAGCTATGATAATGTTAGTAAGCACTGGAGAGATGCCTGCATGGGCTGTTATAATCATAATAGCTAGAGAATTTACTATTACAGGATTTAGAATAATTGCAGCTTCAGAAAATATTACTATTGCAGCAAGTCCACTTGGTAAATTTAAAACAGTGACTCAGTTAATATCTAATATTTTACTTTTGAGTGGAATAAGTAGCCTAAGAAATTTTGGAATGGTAATATTTTATCTTGCAGTTATATTTACTATTATTTCTGGTGCAGATTACCTTATAAAAAATAAAAAAGTTTTAGATTTAGAAAATATTTAAGAAAAAATTTAAGGAGAAGTATGAAAGCAAGTGTTTTAACAGTTGGAACAGAAATATTAATTGGCTCTATAACTAATACAAATTCAAAATATATTTCTGAAAAACTAACTGATATGGGATTAGATGTAATAAGACAAGTTTCAGTTGATGATGAATTAGATGAAATAGTAAGTGAATTAAAGTACTTATCAAAAACATCTGACTTAATCGTAATAAGTGGAGGTCTTGGTCCTACTAATGATGATATAACCAGAGATGCTGTTGCAAAATTTCTAAATAGAAAGATTTATCTTGATGAAGACGAAAAAGAAAAATTGGAAGATAGATTTAATAGATTTGGAAGAAAAATGACTCCAAATAATTTAAAGCAAGTTATGTTAATAGAAGGGTCAGAAAAAATAGAAAACCACTGGGGTGTAGCATTAGGTGAATATATTGAATTTGACAACAAAAAAATAATTTTACTACCTGGACCACCAAATGAAATGGAACCAATGTTAGATTATTATTTTGCCAATAAATCTTTTACTAAAGACAATATAATTGTAAAATCTATTGATGTTATCGGCTTAGGAGAGTCTATAATTGAAGATAGAATCAGAAAAATGACTTTTTCAAATAAAGACATAAGTATAAATACCTTTGCTCATGGGAGTCATACTGAAATTAAGATAATTGGAAAAAATTCTAACTTTGAGAAACTTCAAAGTTTAATCGATGTCACTGTAAGTTCTCTTTATAAGGAATTTAACACTCATATTTATTCAGAAAATAATGAAGATGTTGCAAGACAAATTGTAAATATACTTGAAAAAAACAATTTAAAAATTTCTTTTGCTGAATCTATAACTGGCGGCTTACTTAGTTCTGCTATAACAGATATAAGTGGAGCTTCAAAGGTAATAGAAACATCCTTTGTTACTTATTCAAATGATTCAAAAAATAAAAATCTTAATGTATCAAATAATACTTTAAGAGATTTTGGTGCAATTAGTGAAAATACAGCATATGAAATGGCAAAAGGAATAAGAGAAAGATCTAAATCAAATATTGGTGTAGCTACTACTGGAGAAGCAGGACCAAACTCATCAGAAACTGAAGTGGGAAATGTTTTTACTTGTATATTTTTTGGAGAAGATAATTATAAATTAAATCATTATTTCTTTAGTGGAGATAGAAATAAAATACGAAGAAGTACTGTAAATAGAGTTTTATCAGAAATTCTTTATTTACTTAGAAAAAATTATAAGGAGTAATTATGAAAGACAATAATTTAAGTAAGGAAAAACAAGAAGCTCTACATAATGTTATTTCAAAAATTGAAAAACAATATGGTGAAGGATCCGTTATGATTCTAGGTGATGACGTAAAGCTAGATATCGATTCTATTCCGACTGGGTCACTAGCACTTGATATTGCTCTTGGAATTGGCGGTATACCTAAAGGAAGAATTATAGAAATTTATGGTCCTGAATCCTCAGGTAAGACAACTTTAGCTCTTCATATGTTAGCTGAAGCCCAAAAAATCGGAGGTACAGGAGCTTTTGTTGATGCTGAGCACGCACTTGATGCTGGTTATGCAAAAAACTTAGGTGTTGATATTGAAAACTTAATTATTTCACAACCTGATACTGGTGAACAAGCTCTAGAAATAACAGAGGCTTTGGTTAGATCTAATGCAGTAGATTTAATTATAATTGACTCTGTTGCAGCTCTTGTTCCTAAAGCTGAAATAGATGGTGATATGGGTGCTGCACAAATTGGTCTTCAAGCTAGGTTAATGTCACAAGCCTTAAGAAAATTAACAGGTGCAATTAATAAATCAAAGTGCACTGTTGTATTTATTAATCAACTTAGAGAAAAAGTTGGAATTATGTTTGGTAATCCTGAAACAACAACAGGAGGTAGGGCGCTTAAATTTTATTCTTCAGTAAGACTTGATATAAGAAAATCTGAAAATATAAAAAAAGGTGACGAAATTATTGGTAATAGAGTAAGAGTTAAGGTTGTTAAAAATAAAATCGCTCCACCTTTTAGACAAGCAGAATTTGACATTATGTACGGAAAAGGCATATCAAGTGTAGGAAATATTCTAGATGTAGCTGCTGAAGCTGATATTGTTAAAAAAGCTGGTGCTTGGTATTCTTATGGTGAAGAAAGACTTGGACAAGGTAGAGAAAATGCTAAAGAATATTTAGAAAACAATGAAGATTTATTAAAAGAAATTGAACACAAGGTAAGAGTTTACTATAACTTAATAGAAGATGAGGAATCTACAGAAGAAAATATAGAAGAAAGTCCAAAAGCTGATTAAAAACAAGGTGTGATTTTTTGAAATTACTTTACTTAACAGACACCCATATAAGAGGAACTAGTCCTAAAAATAGACTAGATGATTATTATGAAAGCTTAAAAGAAAAATTAAAAGAAATTTCAAATATTATTCGTGAAGAAAAAGTTGACTATGTCTTACATGGAGGAGATTTATTTGATCGTCCTGATGTTTCAGTTAGTATTGTTTCTGATTTTGCAAAAATTTTTCAAGACTTTGGAGTGCCTATATATATAATAAGCGGAAATCATGATATTTTTTGGACATAATCCTGATACTTTAGATAGGACTATGTTAGGTTTATTGTGTAATCTTGGCATAATGAATTTAGTTAATTATAAGAAAATAATATTAGAAAAAGATATAAAAGTACAATTGACAGGTTCACCATATATTTATTCCATGGACGAAGCATCAAACAAAGAAAATTATATTATAAACGAAGTTGATGAGACTTGTAAGTACGCAATCCATATGACACATGGTTTTTTAATTGATAAGCCATTTTTAAAAGAAGTACCTCATACTCTTATAGATGATATTAGAAATACTAAGGCAGATATAACTTTAGCTGGTCACTATCACTTTGGTTTTAAAACTGTAGAGCTAGATAATAAATATTTTATAAATCCTGGAGCTTTAATGAGAATTTCTAATTCAAAGATAGAAATAAAAAGAAAACCAAAGGTTAATATTATTACATTAGGAAATGATATTAAAATAGAAGACAGGTTTTTAAAATGCGCAAAAGCAGGAGAAGTTGTTTTAGATAGATCTGAAATGGAAAGACATAAATTTAAGGGTATTAAAATGGCAGAATTTAAGGAAAGTATTGATGCTTCAGCTAATTATAAAAGTTTAGATATCTTTGATTTGCTTTTAAAAATTTCTAAGAGTGAAAAAATATCTGAAGATATAAAAAAAGAAGCTCTAAAAAGAGTTGAAGAAGCACAAATTAATGGAGTTGAATATAAATGATATATATAAAAAATGTTGAACTTCATAATTTTCAATCTCATAATTATACAGAAATTGAATTTGACCGAGGATTAAATGTTATCCTCGGTAATTCTGACGCAGGAAAAACTGCAATACTTAGAGCAATAAAATGGGCCTTATATAATGAACCTAAGGGAGATTATTTTATTAGGCAAGGAGAAAAAGAAGTTTCTGTAAAGGTTACCTTTTCAAATGGTGTTGTTGTAGAGAGATCTAGAACTCCTTCCAAAAATTCCTACTATCTTATGACAGCTGAAGGTGAAGAGATGAGATTCGAAGGATTTGGTCTAGATGTACCTAAAGAAATAAGAAATGCAACTAATATGTATAAAGTTTCTCTTGATAATTCTAACAATAAAAGTATTTTAAATATAGCAGAACAACTTGATGGACCATTTTTGTTAAATGAACAGGCTTCTTTAAGGGCTTCTGCAATTGGTCGACTAATTGGAGTAAACTACGTTGATGATGCTTTAAGAAATGTTGTAAGAGATAATAAAAGGTTGAGTCAAGAAATTGATACGTTAAAAAAAAGTAGGGAAGATTACAAAAATCAACTCAAAGAGTTTGAGTATATAGATGATTATAAAAATCGTTTTGAGAAAATATCTGCTATTCGAAATAAAATCGAAAATCTTCAGCATAAACTTGATTTGGCTTCAAAATTAAAAGATGATTATGAAAAAAATGAAAATGCTATTCTTGAAACAAATAATTTAGTTTTAAAATTTAAAGATCTAGATAAAATTGAAAATATACTTCCAAAATTAGAAAATTATTTAATTAAAAAAAATAGTTTTGAAAATTATCAAAATAGATTGTTAAAGACAGCTAAAGAAATAGATTTAATGAATCTTAACTTAGATAAGTTAAAGAATATTAATAATTTGTCTGAAAAGACAAAAGTAATTGAAGCAAAAGAAGCTAAATTACAAAATTATCTGCGAATTGAAGAGAAGTATAAAATTAATTTTTCACAAATAAATGAGTTACTTTTAAATTTAGATAAATTTAGAAATAATGACCAAATCGAAAGCATAATAAAGAATCTTGAAAAAAATATTAATTTTTATAATAAACTTTCATCTTCATACATAGCGTTAAATAAAATATTATCAAATTTAAAAATAGGAGAGGACTATATAAAGAAATTTGATAATAATAAAAATATATCTGATATTTTCAAAAGTTTACAGTCAAAGCTAATTCAATTAAATAAACTAAAAGAATTGAATATTAAGTATTGCGATCTAAAAAATAATATAAAATATGAAGAAAATGAAATAGAAAAAATTATTCAAGACATAAAGAATTATACAGATTCCTATGAAAAGACTATTCTTGAATTAGGTGTTTGCCCATTTTGTTACAGTGAAATTAATAGTCAGTCTATTGATCACATAAAATACCATTTAAGGAATGATTAAATGAATTACGAAGAAAATTTAAAAAATTTAAAAGAACAACTTGATAAACTTAAAAATATGAAATACAAGTCTGAAGCTAGACTTGAACAATTAAATGCACAAAAAAAAGAAATACTAAATGAAATTGAAGATTTAGGTATAAAACCAGAGGAATTAGAAAGTGAAATTTCTAAATTAAAAAATGAAATAGATAGTCTATTTAATGAAGCAAATGATTTAATGCCAAGGTTGTGATTTTTTGGAACTAAAAGATTTAGATAACAAACTCTCAGAATTAAATAATAAAATTTTAAATGATGAGGGAAAAGTTGAAATATTAAAGGATCAGCTTGATAAAGTTGAGCTCAAATTAAGCGACAAGGAGAAATACAGCGATATCTTAACTCAGGTGTCTATTCTATTTCAAAAAACGTCTGAATTCGCTAGAGAACAATCTAAACGACAAATTGAAGATACTGTGACCAAATGTCTTCAATTTATACTAGAAACTGATATAGAATTTCTAATTGAATTATCTGAATCTAGATCTGTGCCTGTTGCAGAATTTTTTGTTCAATCTAATTATCCAGAAGGGTATAGCATAAAAACAAAACCAGAAATTGCTCGTGGTGGTGGAGTTGTCGATATAATTTCTCTAGCACTTAGAATTGCATTCTTGCAACAAAATCAACCTTTATTATCAGGTCCATTAATTCTTGATGAACCAGGAAAACATGTTAGCAATGATTATATTTTTAATTTAGGAGAATTTTTAAAAAGGTCTTCTGGAATTTTTAATCGACAAATTATCATGGTTACACATAATCCTCATTTGTCACAAATTTCTGACAAAGCATTTCAAGTTTCAAACAAAAGGGGAATAAGTGAAGTAAGTGTTTACGAGCATTAAGATTTTCTTGACTTTAGTGAGTAAAATTGTTAGTATATTAATGAGAATATAGAGCGTTTATATATTATATGAATATTAAGCTTTAAGTCAGGAGGAAATATAATGATTTACGACTCAAAAATAAAAAACAAAGATGTAGATGGTTTATTTGAAGCCATTCTTTTACTTGAGAATTTAGAAGAGTGTTATAGATTTTTTGAAGATATTTGTACAGTTAAAGAATTACAAGCAATAGCACAAAGACTTCAAGTTGTTAAGTTATTAATAAAAAATAAAACTTATCATGAAATTGAAAGTGAAACTGGTGCTTCAACAGCAACTATATCTAGAATAAATAGATCTTTAAATTATGGATCTGATGGATATAAACTAGTACTACAAAGATTAAATATTATAGATGAAGATGAAGAAGAAAAAGAATAAGGCTTACCTTATTCTTTTTTATATGTTTACATTTATAGTTTTGTAATTTGTGTATGTGACCAAACCAGGTTTTTTGGCAGGATGTCTTTTAACATTCATTTTAAAAGTATAATCTACTGGAATATTTTGAGATTTTGAAAGTGAACTATATTTTGCCGCCAGTTTAGCCGCCGTTATTAAAGAATTATTTGAAAAATCTCTATTATCATTTTTAAGTATTACGTGAGAACCTGGGGCATCTTTAACATGAAACCACAGGTCATTTTTTTTAGCTTTTTTTAATGTCAAATAATCATTTTGTTTATTATTTTTACCTATAAATATATCAAATCCGTCTTCCGTTTTTAATTTAAGATAATTTTCCTGAGAATCTTTTCTCTTTTTATTATTTTTTTTCTTCTTCTTTTTTAAATATCCTTCTTTTTCAAGTTCTTCGTATAAATCATCAATTTCATCTGGCGTTTCAGCAAATTCAATATTTAATAAAATTGATTCTAAATAATTTAATTCAGATTTACCAATTTCAATTTGTTCCTTTAAATAAATCGCAGCATTCTTAAGCTTAGAAAATTTCTTATAATATTTTGAAGCATTAGAGGGACCATCAAGCTTTGAATCAAGGGGTATCTCAATTTCTTCCATTTCATTATAAAAATTTTCAACTTTAACAGATTCTGCTCCTTTTTCTATTTTATAAAAATTAGAAGAAATCAAATCCGCATAAATTTTATACTTTTCTCTATTTAAAGCAAGGTTTAGTTCGTTAGATTGGTTAGATAGTTTACGTGAAATTTTATCAATATTTTTCTTAACAGATTTTTTTAGTTCTTTACTCTTAGTTCCTAAAGTGTCCCTTAAAAATTTTGAATTATAAAATTCCTCTAAGAGGGAAGAGATGGATTCTAGCTTTAATTTTTCTTTTTCATTTAACTCTTTTAGATCTATTGAATAGAAATCCTTAAAAATTTCATCTCTATAAATTTTTATAGGAGTAAAATTATTTTCCCTAATATTACAAAAGATTTCAATAAAGTTCTTATTTAAAATTTCTATTTCATCACTATTTAAGGAAGAAATATTTCTTTTAAAGTCTATATTTGATCTATATTCAAGTTCTCTACACATTTGTGGACTAATACCAGTAAATGTTTTAATAAAAAAAGTTTTTAGATTAAAATTTTCTTCCTGATTTTTTATAATATCGACAATAGACAAAGTATCACAAGGATTCAATCCATCTGATATATCATCAGAATTATAAATAAGACCTGGTAAAATTTCTCGAACACTAGAAAGATTAAAATTAACTCTTTTTAAAGAGTCAATAATTTTTTGCTATCATTATCAATTAAAATTACATTAGAGTGTTTGCCCATAAGCTCTATAATAAGACATTTTTCACTAAATAAACCTAGTTCATCGCGAGATTTAACATGAATTTCAATTATTCTATCCATTTTATATTGACAAACTTTTAATATTTGATTATTTTCAAGATGTTTTCTAAGTAACATGCAAAATGCAGGGGGATTTTGAGGACTATCAAATATTTCTTCGCTAAAATATATCCTAGGACTACCAGATATTGATATAAATAATCTTTCTTTTCGTCCATTAGCTCTAATATTAATTAAAAGATCATTGTTTTCATTTTGGTAAATTTTATCAATTCTACCGTTAATAATCCTTTTATTTATTTCATAAACTAAGTTTTTAACAACTGTACCATCTAAAGACATATAATCACCTAAAATTTATTATAACATATTATTAATTGAAAAAAATATAGTTTAAATCTAATAAAACATATATTTAGAACAAATGTACTCACTAAAAAACACATTGCATAAAAAATAGAAAAAGTAATTAATATGATATTTATTATTTTATAATCAAAACATATTATAATAACAAAACAAAAATTAAATTAAAGGATATAAGCAAGTATTAGAATTATTTTAAGAAATATAATAGAACTTAGTAAGTAATGAAGTTAATTATATATTATTAACATGACGAATTTTATAAGCTGAAGAGATTAAATCATACAAAAATAAATTCACTAGTAAATAAAAAAGTTATTTATAATAACGGTATTATTATTAGAGTATTATTATATAATTGAAATCTTTAAAAGAAAATATTTGGTGACATTCAGTAAAAAAGTCGGATAATATTATAAAATAATTTAAAAATAGTCACAAAATTATTATTTTGTGACTATTTTTATCTTTATCTAATATGATTTTTTTACTTAATTCGCTAGGTTCCCTTCTAAAATAACTTAAAAAATAAAATTCTTTATACAAAAGTATATTTATAATATTTTTAATTAATCAAATAGAGAATTTTTAGATTCATTTTTGTTATTAGCTAGAGAATTGTCTGTAGTTTCTTTAATATCTTTATATTCTTCATTTTTTACATTTTTGTTTTCTTGGCTATCTTTATTTTCTTCATAATTATATCTTTTTCCCTTAGTCTTAAAGTTTCCAGAAATATAAACAGAATCATTTTTCCAATCAACATTTAGACCTAAAGTTTCAGAAACAAATCTAATTGGTACATAAGTCCTTCCATCAAATAAAATAGCTGGAGAATCTAAATTCACAACTGAATCAACTCCTCCATTATTGATCTTAGCCTTAGTTGAGTTAATATCAAGTTCTACTAAAACATCAATTGCTCCTATAAGAATTCCACTTGTATTAGTTTCTTTTCTTTGATAAAAATTAATGTTAGCACCTAAATTTTCAGAAATATATCTAATTGGAACCATTACCCTATCGTTTGTTTTATCTAAATAAGCTTTACCCATATCTTCAGGAATTGTTTGTATACTGTCATTTATATAAATACTAATATTTTTGTCTGAAGCCTCCTTAGGTAGTTTACCAGCTGCAAAAACTGATGTTGTTAAAAGCATAGTCATAATTCCTATGCCAAGAATTTTTTTAAATTTTTCATAATCTCTCCTTAAATATTATCTTCATTTTTCATTATCTTCTTTCATAGTTTCCTTTATTCCTGCTAAAGGATTTGATGCCACCATCTTTTTAAGAGCTTTTTTATTTACATGAGTATAAATTTCAGTTGTGTTAACTGATTCATGACCTAGAATCTCTTGAAGAGACCTTATATCTGCATTTCCATACTCATATAATAAAGTAGCTGCAGTATGTCTTAGTTTGTGGACTGAATATTTATTTGTATCTAATCCTGAATTTTTCATATGTTTTTCAATCATATGTTGTATGGATCTATTGCTCATTCTTTGTTGTCTCATAGACAAGAACATGGCATCGTCTTCAATTTGAGGTCTTAGCTTTAAATATTCATTGATTGCATAAATGCAAGCTTGATTTAAATATATTATTCTCTCCTTGTTACCTTTTCCTATAACCTTTAGAGTATTATCCTCTTGGACATGAGAAATATTTATACCTGCTAGTTCTGAAAGTCTCATACCACAGTTTAAAAATAAGGTAACTATTGCATAGTCTCTCTTTTTATAAACAGCCTTAAGTTTTGAATTTTCTATTGTCTTTAATAAATTTAGACTTTGTTCCAAACTTAAATAAACTGGCAAAGTCTTCTCAACCTTTGGCATGTCTATGTCAATAACAGGATTTACTTTAATTATATCAATTTTTGAGTGCAAATAATTATAAAAACTTCTTATAGAAGAAATTTTTCTAAATTTTGATCTGTTTGAAATTTTTCTTTCTCTTTCAAGAAAAGCATTATAAGCATAAATATCCTGTTTTGTCACACTTTCAAATAACTCAGCATTTATATCTTCGATAGGAATATCATCAAAATCAATAGATGAATCTACTAACCCTTTTCTCCTTTTAATAAATCTTACGAACATTCTAAGATCATAATAATATTCTTTTACAGTATTCTCAGATGCACCTTTAGTAGCCTTCATATAGTCTAGGAAATCATCTATCAAATTAGAATTAATCAAATTCATCACCTTCTATAAAAATAAAAACCTGACAATTAGTCAGGTTCTCAATTATTTAGCGTATTCAACTGCCCTAGTTTCTCTAATTACATTAACTTTAATTTGACCAGGGAAATCTAATTCAGACTCTATTCTTTTAACAATTTCTCTTGCAGTAATAGTTATTTCTGCTTCAGAAATCTTTTCAGGTTTTACAATTATGCGTATTTCACGTCCAGCTTGAACAGCATAGGACTTTTCAATACCGTCAAAATCATTAGCAATCTCTTCAAGTTTTTCAAGTCTTTGAATATATGATTCAACAGTTTCACGTCTTGCACCTGGTCTAGCTGCTGAGATAGCATCAGCTGCTTGAACCAAAACAGATTCAACACAATTAGGTTCAACATCACCATGATGAGATTGGATTGCATTTATAACAAACTCAGACTCATGATATTTTCTTGCAATTTCAACTCCAATATCAACATGTGGAGCATCTAAATTCCTATCAACTGACTTTCCTAAGTCGTGAAGCAATCCACCTCTCTTAGCAAGTTTAACATCTGCACCAATTTCACCAGCCAAAATTCCAGCTATTTCAGAAACTTCTACAGAATGCTTTAAGTTGTTTTGACCGTAACTTGTTCTATACTTCAACCTACCAAGATATTTAATAATTTCTGGATGAAGTCCATGAACTCCTGCATCATAAGCAGCTTGTTCACCAGACTCTTTGATAATAGTTTCTACTTCGTTTTTAGCTTTTTCAACAGTTTCTTCAATTTTTGTTGGATGGATTCTTCCATCATTAACAAGTTTTTCAAGAGCAACTCTTGCAATTTCTCTTCTAATTGGATCAAAGCAAGATAAAACAACTGCTTCTGGAGTATCATCGATAATTAAATCTACACCTGTTATAGACTCAATTGCTCTAATATTTCTACCTTCACGTCCTATTATCCTTCCCTTCATTTCATCATTAGGAAGATTTACAACAGCAACTGTAGACTCTGCTACTTGATCTGCAGCACATCTTTGAATAGCTTGAGCTATAACATTTCTAGCATACTTTCCAGATTCCTCTTTGATTCTGTTTTCGTTTTCTTTAATAATTAGTGCTGATTCATTAGTTATTTCTTTTTTTAGTTCATTTAGAAGAATTTCTTTACCTTCATCTTTGGTAAGACCAGCAAGTTTTTGAAGTTCTTCTTCTCTCTTTTTAACAAGTTCATCAGCTTGATCTTCCTTTTCTCTCAAGCCTTCTAATTTTTTGCTAAGTTTCTCATCTTTCTTTTCAACTTGAATAGACTTTTTATCTAACAATTTTTCTTTAGATAAAACGCGATCTTCTAATTCTTTAATTTCTGATCTTCTTATCTTAGCTTCATTTTCTTGTTCAGATCTTAACTTTTGAATCTCTTCTTTAGCTTCAACAAGCAAAACTTTCTTTTGAGTTTGAGCTTGATTTTCAGCATCGTATACTATCTTTTTAGATAATTCTTCAGCATTTTTAATTTTACCTTCAGAAATATATTTTCTAATAGCATAGCCTATAGCTAAGCCAATAATACCGATTAAAATAGATATTAAAGTACTACTAAAATCCATTCTACACACCTCCTATTTAGTTTTCATGTTTCAAATTTTAAAATCATAATTAAGGCCAAAGCCTTAAAATAATTGTATATCTTTTAAAAGCATAAGTCAAACTAAAAAGTGGGTATAATGGCTTAATCTATTTACTTTTATAGATAGGTATAGCTAGTTTATATCCTGGTTTTATATCATATGAGGAAATGCTATTTGCTTTTTCAATGTCCATTACAAATTTCATTTTATTCTTATATTCGTAATTATTTGAAATACTCCAAATAGTGTCCCCACTCTTAACAGTATAAACATCATAAATTATTTCTTCTTCATTAATATTTAAATCAGAATCATTTTTTACAATTAATCCAGAATTAAATATAAAAATAAATAGCAAAAATAATAATACCTTTGGTTTATTTATTACAATTTTACGTTTCATAATATCACCTCAAAATGTTGTTTCATTTTAGTTTAAACCTTTGTGTCAAACATAAGTATCAAATATAAGTTCTAAACATATGTTACATCGTATGTTCTATAATGTCAATAGTTTAGAAAAATTATTTAAACTATCGTTTGAAATACCTGTTCAAGTATGGTATTATGATAGTATAAAAATGAGGAGGTATATCCATGTATGATGAATTAAATCAAAGAGAACTTGAAATCTTATTTTTTATAAAAAGATTTATTGAGTCCAAGTCATACCCACCTACTGTTCGTGAAATATGTAGAGGTTGTAATATTAAATCAACTTCCACTGTTTACTATGCACTTGAAAAATTAGAATCAACTAACTATATTAGAAAGGATGCATCTAAAACCAGAGCTATTGAAATTGTTCCTCAAGATGATGACATTTTAATGCTTAAAAAGAAAACTGTTGATGTTCCTGTACTTGGTAAAGTAACTGCTGGCTCCCCTATTCTTGCTGTTCAAAATATAGAAGACACTATGCCATTACCTATTGAATATGTTTCAAATAAAGAACTTTTTATTTTAAAGGTTTCTGGAGAAAGTATGATTAATGCAGGAATTTTTGATGGAGATTATGTAATAATTGAAAAGACAAATTCTGCTAGAAATGGAGAAAAAGTTTTAGCACTAATAGAAGATGAAGCAACTATAAAAACTTTTTATAAAGAAGAAAATAGATATAGATTGCAACCAGAAAATGATTCTATGGAACCTTTTTATTTTGACAAAGTCGAAATATTAGGAAAAATTGTTGGACTTTACAGAAAAATTAACTAAAATAAAAACCTTACTGCTTTTATAAAAACAGTAAGGTTTTTTTAAATTAAATATTAAAAGATTAAATTTTTAGAGAAGCATAAAGGCATCTCTATTTTTAAATATCTTTTATTGTAATTAAATTTTCTTTGTCAAGTGCATTTAATAAATGTATTAATGCAAACTTAATGTGATAATAAGACAATCCTCCTTGGAAATAAACATAATATGGATCTCTCATAGGTCCGTCAGCTGAAAGTTCTATTGAAGAACCTTCTATAAAGTCCCCTGCTGCCATTATTACTTTATCATCATAACCTGGCATATCCCAAGCTATTGGAGTGAATTCAGAGTCTACTGGAGATGAAAATTGAATATATTTACAAAAAATCTCAAGAATCTCTGGCTTTTTTAATTCAATTGCAGTAACAATATCACTTCTAGGGTCAGAGCTTGCCGGTATTGTTTTAAATCCAAGTTCTTCAAAACTTTTAGAAAAAAGAGTAGCCCCTTTTATAGCATCTTCAACAATTTTTGGAGACATAAAAAGTCCCTGAAGAATTTGTCTTGTCATCCCAAAAGTTAAGCCACAATCTTTACCAATACCTGGAGCTGTAAGAATATTTGCTGCTCTTTCAACAAGTTCTTCTTTTCCAGCTACATATCCTCCCGAATAACAAAGACCACCACCGGGATTTTTAATAAGAGATCCTGCCATTATATCGATACCAATTTCACTTGGTTCTAAAATTTCTGTAAATTCACCATAGCAATTATCAACAAAGATTTTTATATTTTTATTTATTTTTTTTACTTCATCTATTGCCTCTTTAAGTTCAGATATTGTAAAAGCTCTTCTATTTGAATAACCTGTTGATCTCTGCATTATAACAAGACTTGTGTTCTCTCTTATATAATTCTTTATATTTTTTACATCTATTCTATTGTTGTCTATTAAAGGAATTTCTGAATATTCATAGCCGCTATTGATTAATGAATCTTCACTATTTCCCCTAATACCTATAACCTTTTGCAAGGTATCGTAAGGTGTTGATGTTACAGATAAAAAGTGATCTCCTGGTTTTAACACAGCCTTAATAGCAAGTGTAATAGCATGAGTTCCTGATACTATATTAGATCTAACTAAACTATCTTCTGTTTTAAAAATCTTAGTATATATGCTTTCTACCTTATCTCTACCAATATCACCATATCCATATCCTGTCGTCCAATTAAAGTCTGTTGCTTTGAGTCCTTCTTCTTGCATTGCTTTTAAAATTTTAACCTGATTATACTGTGCAATATCACTAACTTTTTGAAATTTATCTTGTAACTTACTTTCTAAGTTATTTACAAATTTAATTATTCTTGAATCTATTTCATATTCTTCTTCAAATAATTTATCGTATATTGTCATCTTTTCTCCTAAACTATTCATATAATTTACAATTAATATAATTCTCTATATCTTCTAGCAAATTATCTGATTCCCTGTCAAACCATTTTATCCTATCATCTCTTCTAAACCATGTTAATTGTCTTTTTGCATAATGTCTTGAATTTTTCTTAATTAAGTCAACCATTTCATAATAATCAATTTCATTATCTAAATATGAAATAACTTCTTTATAACCTATAGCTTTAAGAGATTGGGAGTTTTTATCTATTCCTTCCTTTAATAGACCTTGAACTTCTTCGACAAGACCTAAATTTATCATTTTTTCGACACGATTATTTATCTTGTCATAAAGTCTTTTTCTATCCATATTTAACCCAATATAGACTAAGTTATAATCCTTATTCTCTTCTCTAAATTTATTTCCTTTTATATTACCATTTTTTAAGATCTCAAGGGCTCTAATTATTCTTTGACCATTATTTTTATGAATTTTTTCTGCCATATCACTATTAAGAGCAAATAATTTATTATATAGAACTTCACTTCCTTCGTTTTCTAATATTTTATTTAATTCATTTCTATATTGATAATCTGCTTCTGTTTCAGTAAAGTCAAGATTATAAACAAGAGAATTGATGTATAGTCCTGTCCCACCAACGACAAAGGGCACCCTTCCTCTTTTGTTTATGTCGCTAATAATAGCCTTTGACATATTTTTAAATTCTGCTACAGAAAAAGTTTCATTTGCTTCTACAATATCAATCATATGGTGAGGAATAGTAGTTTTACTAAGGTCTATCTTAGCAGTTCCAATATCTAATTTTTTATATATTTGCATAGAGTCACTGGAAATAATCTCCCCTTTATATTTTTTTGCAAGTTCTAAAGAAAGCTCAGTTTTTCCTATTCCAGTTGGTCCCGTTATTATTACTAATTTTTCCATTTATTCCCTCAAAAATAATTTTGATATCGTATGTTTAGAAACTTCAACAATTGTAGGCCTACCATGAGGACAAGTATAGGGATTTTCACAATTTTTAAGATCTCTTATAAGTGATTCAATTTCTATATTTGAAAGATCGTCTCCTGCTTTTACAGAAGCTTTACAAGCTTTTCTCATAATCTTATATAAATCCGCCTCATAATTTGATGAAATTTCTCTATCTAAAGAATCAATTATATCTCTAATAAAATTTACATATGATGGCATTCCAAAAATCATTGGAACTTCTCTTAATACAATTGATTGATCACCAAAATCATCAATTTTAAATCCAAGTTTTGTGAATAAATCTATATAATTTATTATCTTATCGTACTCTATTTGATTTAACTCAATAATCTCGGGCTTAATTATAATTTGTGAAGAAATTTCACTAGTTAAATACATTCTTCGAAATTTCTCGTAATTAACTCTTTCATGAGCAGCGTGTTGATCAACTATAAAAGTTTTTCCATCCCTTTGATTTTCAAGTATAATATAAGTTTTAAAAAGCACACCGACAATTCTAGTATTTAGAAGATCTTCATCTATATGACTGACTTCTTTATTAAATAAAAAGTTTTTTTCTTCATGTAAAGTTTTGTCTTTCTCTTTAGTCTTTTTATCTTCACTATATAAAATTGAATCCTCTTTGAGAGATTCAGGATATGAATTATCTTCTACATTAAATTCATTTTCAAGTTCCCAAATACTTTTTACTTCATTATTACTTTTAATTTGATTACTTTCATTGGAATTATTTACTTTTTCTTCGCTATCCTCTTCATCAAATATATCAAAGATATTTACATTTTCTTCTTTTTCTTCTATTTCAATTTCTCTAATGGATCTATTAGGAAAAATTACTTCTTCGACTACTTCTGACAATAATGAAGTCAAAATATTTTCATTAGAGATTTTTATTTCATTTTTCTTTGGATGAATATTAACATCAATTAACTTAGGATCAATATCGATATAAAGTACAAATACTGGATATCTATTAAGTGGAATTAAAGAGGAATAATTTTTTTCTACAGCTCTAGAAATATTAATATCTCTAATAAATCTTCCGTTAACAAATATATATTGACTATCTCTATTGGATCTAAAAAGTTTGTTATTAGAGAAGAAACCTCTAATTTTATAATTTTCAGATTCAAAATATCCTTCATTTAAAGAAGAAGCTATTTCAGAACCCAAAATTGAAAATATTCTATTTATAGGATTTTTATCGCTACCAGTATTTAATATGGTTTTTCCATCTCTTATAAGTGTAAATTTGATATTATTATTGCTAAGTGCGATTTTTTGTACAATATCTATTATATTACTTATTTCAGTAGAATCTTTTCTCAAAAACTTTTTTCTTACTGGAGTATTATAAAAAACATCCTTAATTATAAAGCTAGTTCCCTTAGGCATGCCTATCTTATTCTTTTTTATAATTTTTCCATTTTCAATTAATAAAGAATTGCCAGCAAGATCTTCTTCTGTTTTTGTCATCAATTTTATTTTTGATATGTTTGCAATACTAGCAAGTGCTTCTCCTCGAAATCCTAGAGTTCTTATTTTCTCTAAATCTTCTATAAATTCAAGTTTAGATGTAGAATGGCGAAGAAAGGCAATCTCCAAATCATCTTCAGAAATACCAGATCCATTGTCAGTAATCTTAATGTAATTTGTACTTTCTCCTCTCAATTCTATTAAGATATCATCTGATCCAGCATCAATAGAATTTTCTACTAATTCTTTAACTATTGAAGCAGGATTTTCAATTATTTCTCCAGCTGCTATTTTTGAAATTGTTGATTCATCTAAAAGCCTAATCATCATAACTCCTTAGATCGTTTTACTATTTCATCTAATATATTAAAGGCTTGCATAGGATTTATTTCAAGAATATTAATTTCTTTTAATTTATTAATAAAGTTCGTTATTTCAGGATTTTCATGTTCATCTTTAACAAATTCTTTGTTTAGATCTATACTAATGCCTTCATTTTCTTTTTCTATTACCGCCAGAACTTCCTTTGCTCTATCTATAATTTTATTATCTATACCGGCTAATTTTGCAACATCAATTCCATAAGAATTATTAGTAAAACCCTTAATTATCTTTCTCAAAAAAATAATATCGTCATCTTGTCTGTCAACTGCTATTGTTAAATTTTCAATTGAATCATATTTTTCCTCAAGATGAACTAATTCGTGATAATGTGTTGCAAAAAGCGTTTTAGCTTTTATATTTTCTGCAATATATTCAATTATTGCATTTGCAATAGCAAGCCCGTCGAAAGTACTAGTCCCTCTTCCAACTTCATCAAGAATCAAAAGCGAGTTTGAACTTGCATTTTCAATAATATCTGCAACTTCTTGCATTTCAACCATGAAAGTTGACTGTCCCTTTGCTAAATTGTCACTTGCACCAATTCTAGTGAAAATTCTATCCACTAGAGAAATATTACATGAATCACAAGGAACAAAAGAACCTATATGTGCCATAATTGTTATTAAGGCAACTTGTCTCATATAAGTGGACTTACCAGCCATATTAGGTCCAGTAATTATATGAATCATATTATTTTTTGTATCAATAAAAGTATCATTAGGTACAAAAAAATCATCTTTCATATATGATTCGACAATAGGATGCCTTCCTTCCTTTATTTCTATAAAACCATCATTATTAAATTTAGGTCTAGTATAATTATTTAAATTCGAAACTTTTGCAAGAGATAAAATAGAATCCAGATCAGATAATTTATCAGCTAATATTTGAATTCTATAAATTTCTTTTCCAATAAAATCCTTTAGTTTGTTATAGATTTCAGCTTGAAGGTTAAGAGCCCTTTCTTTAGACCCAAGTAACTTTCCTTCCATTTCTTTTAATTCCACAGAAAAAAATCTTTCTGAACCTACTAAAGTTTGCTTTCTTATATAATCCTCTGGAACCTGATCTAAGAAAGATTTTGTAACTTCAATAAAATAACCTAGAATTTTGTTATGCTTAACCTTTAATTTTTTTATACCTGTACGCTTTCTTTCTCTTTCTTCAAAATCAAGAAGCCAATTTTTACCTTCAATTGATATTCTAAATAATTCATCTAAATCCTTAGAATATTCTTCTTTTATTATTCTATTTTCTTCAATAATTACAGGTGGATTATCTATTAAGACATTATCTATCTCAGAAGAAATATCGTCTAAATCTATGAAATCTTTTGACAATAAATTTAAATAAAAATTATCTTGTGATTCTAAAATTTTCTTTATTTTCTTAGAATTTTCAATTGTTGATTTAAGAGAAACTAATTCTCGTGGATTTATAGTTCCATTTGATATCTTAACAACAAGTCTTTCAATATCATAAACTTCTTTTAAAATATTTTCTAATTTATCTAAAAGCAATAAATCTTTTGTAAAAGACTCTATTAGATTTAGTCTTCTTTCAATTTTTTCCAAATTTATTAGAGGACTCTCAACCCATTTTTTTAATTTTCTTGATCCCATAGATGTACTACATTTATCTAAAACATCTAATAGTGAGCCTTTTTTTGTAAATGTATTTAAACCTTTTACTATTTCCAATGTCCTTTTAGAACTTTCATCTAAAAATAAAAAATCAAAATTATTATAATATGAAATATTATTTATATGTTTTAAATTTATTTTTGAGTGATTACTAAATATTGTAATAATTTTTTAAAGAAATATAATCAGTAATATTATTTTTGTCCAAAAAATTTTTTAAATTATCTTTGAAAGTATCACTAAAATAATCTCCAAAATCATTTAATAAATCACTTTGTTTTAAGTTTTCTGAAATATAAGAATTTAAAAAGACATTGTCCTTCTTTAGATTCTTTTTAAATTTATCGATCTCATCTTCATTTATTAAGATCTCATTTGGACTTATTCTATCAACTTGATTTTTCAAAAAATTATAAAGTTCAGCTTTTGATAAAAATGTTTTTTCTATAAAATATATTTCTCCAGTTGAATAATCTGAATAAGTGAGATTTATATAATAAGCTTGTATAAAAATTGAAAGAAGATAATTATTTAAATCACTTTTTAAATACTCAGTATCTGTAAAGGTTCCTGGAGTAATAATTTGTGTTACTTCTCTTTTAACTATTCCCTTGGCAAGCTTTGGATCTTCGACTTGATCACAAATAGCGACTTTATAGCCCTTATCAATTAATTTAGAAATATATGACGAAGCAACATGGTATGGAACACCACACATAGGTGCTTTTTCTTCTAAACCAGCATCTCTTTTAGTCAAAGTAATTTCAAGTTCTCTTGATGCTAATAAAGCATCATCAAAAAACATTTCATAAAAATCTCCAAGTCTAAAAAATAAAATAGAATCTGGATTTTCATCTTTTACAGCAAGATATTGCTGCATCATTGGAGTTAATTTTTCACGATTCAATTTTCTCACCCACTAGAGAAAAACTATTTGCATCTTTAATTTTAACTTTAACTATTTTACCAACGTCACTTTTGTCGCCTTCGAAATTAACAAGTTTAAATTCATTAGTTCTACCGCTAACATTGCTTTCATTCTTTCGTGAAATATCTTCTACTAATACGTCCACATTTCTACCTATAAAAGCTTTATTTTTCTTTTCTTGTATAGGATACAAAACATCAAGAAGTCTTTCAAATCTATCATGCTTAATTTTATCAGGGACTTGATCTTTTCTATTTGCTGCAGGAGTGTTTTCCCTAACAGAATATATAAAAGTAAAAGATGTATCATATTCAACTCTTTTTGCCAAGTCTAAGGTATCAAGAAAATCTTCTTCACTTTCTCCAGGAAAACCTACCATTATATCTGTTGATAAGGCAATATTTGGATTAACACTTTTTACCTTATCAATTTTTCTAAGATAATCTTCTTTACTATATTTTCTATTCATCATTTTTAAAACCCTTGATGATCCTGCTTGAACAGGAAGATGTAAGAAGTTGCAAAGCTTATCAAGATTTTTAAACGAATAAATTAGCTCATCAGATATATCTTTAGGGTGAGATGTCATAAACCTAATTCTCTCAATGCCATCAATTGCATTAACTTCTTCTAAAAGATTAGCAAATGTAAACTTATCATCAAATGTCTTGCCATAAGAATTTACATTTTGACCTAATAGAGTAACTTCCTTAGTTCCATTTTTAGCTAGTTCTTCAATTTCCTTTATAATTTCACCAGGTCTTCTACTAGTTTCTCTTCCCCTAGTGTAAGGTACAATACAATACGAGCAGAAATTATTGCATCCATACATAATGTTTACATAAGACTTAAATTTATAAAGTCTGTTAGCTCCAAGGCTATCATCAATACTCAAAGCATTTTTTTCGATATCAATAGCAAGTTTTTTCCCATCGTAGGATAAACTTAAAAGTTCTGGTAGCTTCCAAATGTTATTTGTTCCAAAAATTATATCTACATTTGAAAATTTTTCAATAACATAATTTCTTGACTCTTCCCTTTGCATCATACATCCACACACAGCTATTTTTATATTTCTTTTTTTATTTTTTAAATTTTTTAAATTTCCAAGTTGACCATAAACTTTATCCTCTGCTGAGTGTCTTACAGAGCAAGTATTTAAAATAATTAGATCTGCATCATCAATCTCATTGACAAAAGAATATCCCATTTTTTCTAGCAGCCATGTTATTTTCTCAGAATCATGCTCGTTCATTTGACAGCCATGCGTTATTACAAGCGCTTTTTTATCATCAACATTTTCTTTTATATTTCTAATATATTCATTTACATTATTATTAATATCATTAATTAGTTCTTTATTTTCCATTTATATCCTCATTTCATATCTTTATATTATAACTGAAAAATAGCCTATTTATCAAGAAAAGAGTATGCATATGCATACCCTTAAGATAAAATTTTATTTAAATATCTAGCTACATAAACTCCACAGGCAGATGCTTGTGAAAGTGAATGAGTAGCACCTCCACCATCACCAACTACAAATAAACCATCAACTGAAGTTTCAAAATTATTATCAATTTCAACTCTTGAGTTATAAAATTTGACCTCCACACCATATAAGAGAGTATCATCATTTGCAGTGCCAGGAGCAATTTTGTCAAGAGCATATATCATCTCAATAATTGAATCCAACTGTCTTTTTGGTATAACGAGAGATAAATCGCCAGGCGTTGCTTTTAAAGTTGGTTCTGTAAAACATTTTTGCATTCTTCTTTCATCAGACCTTCTACCCTTAACTAAATCTCCAAACCTTTGAAGTAAAACTCCCCCACCTAACATATTACTTAATTTTGCAATAGATTCTCCATATTCATTTGAATCTTTAAAAGGTTCTGTAAATTTATTACTAACTAAAAGAGCAAAATTAGTATTATCTGATTGTAATTTTGGATCAGCATAAGAGTGACCATTTACTGTTATAATTCCATTAGTATTTTCAGCAACTACTTGACCATAAGGATTCATACAAAATGTTCTTACTAAATCATTATATCCCTTTGTTTGATAGACGATTTTTGATTCATAAACCGCATCTGTAATATGTTTAAAAACTTCTGCAGGAAGTTCAACCCTCACTCCAATATCAACTTGGTTAGAAAATAAATTTATATTAAATTTTTTACAAATTTTTGAAATCCATTTTGATCCACTTCTTCCTGAAGCTAGAACAAGTTTATCACAAAGAAAAGTTTCACCCTTGTCAGTTGTAAGTTTAAATTTCTCATCTTTATCAACATCGACTATAGTTGTATTAAAAATCATTTCAACTTTATCTCTAGTCCACTCATAAACTTTTTCTAATATCTTAACATTTCTATCTGTTCCAAAATGTCTTACTTTAGCATCTAATAAATGTAAATCATGTTTAAGTGCAAGGGTTTTTAAATTAGAGGATGTAGTTTCATAGAGTTTTGATTTTCCACCATCAAATCCACATAGTACAGAATCAACATATTCCATAAGTTCAATAGAATTATCCTTGCCAAGAAATTCATGGATTTGTCCACCAAAATTAGTAGTAATATTATATTTTCCGTCAGATAATGTCCCAGCTCCGCCGTAACCGTTCATTATATTACAAGGATTGCATGATATACAATTTTCAACTTTTCCTGCCTTTATTGGGCACTGTCTCTTATAAATTTCATTACCCTTATCAATAACAAGGACCTTTAAATTTGAATTTAATTTTTTAAATTCATATGAAGCAAATACTCCACTTGCACCTGCTCCTACAATTATTACATCATATTCTTTCAATTTTTATCTCCTCATTAAATTTCGCCATAAAATCTTCAAATCTCTTTGGAAATTTGTCCACAATTTCCATTTTTTTACCTGTAATTGGATGAATAAATGTAAGTTTATAAGAATGTAAGAGCTGTTTATTAATTTTAAACTTATTTCTTTTACCATACAGCTCATCACCAACAACAGGGTGATTTACATAAGAAAGATGCACTCTTATTTGATGCGTTCTTCCTGTATGAAGGTGAACATCTAATAGACAAAAATCATTAAAATTTTTAAGGACTTTAAAGCTTGTAGATGCACTTTTAGAATTTTTTTCAATGACTTTCATTTTTATTCTATTATTTGGATCTCTACCAATTGGTTCATTGACACCAAAATCATTAAATATATTTCCATGAGCTATAGCTAGATAGTGTTTTTCTATTTCACGGTTCTTAAACATATCAACTAAATTAAAATATGCTTCTTCTTTTTTTGCAATAAGCATTAAACCAGAAGTATCTTTATCCAACCTATGTACTATTCCTGGTCTTTCAGAATCAATTGGGTTAGATAGTTCATCGAATTGATTAAGTAATCCGTTTACCAATGTACCTTTTTTATTTCCCGCTCCAGGATGAACAACTAAATTTTGTGGTTTTGATATAACTGCTAAATATTCATCTTCATAAATAATATCAAAATCAATTTCTTCAGGCAGAATTCTAAAATCATCTTCATAAGAAACTTCTATTTCGTCGCCACATTTTAAACAATACCCTGCTTTGACAACTTTTTTGTTTAACAAAATATTTCCAAGATCAATATTTTTTTTAATTTGTGACCTATTAATATCTAGTTCTTTTTCTAAAAATTTGTCCAATCTAAGTCCTTCAGAACTTAAGTCAACAGTGAAATTATTTTTATACATAAATCACCTTTTATTATCGTGTAGAATTATCCCAATTGAAATTAATATTGTCCCTATAACAATAAAAACATCAGCAAAATTAAATATTGCAAAATCATGTCCAAAAAATTTCATACTAATAAAATCTACAACATAATGAAGTCTAACTCTATCGATAAAATTTCCTATAGTTCCACCTATTAACAAACTAAAACTTAATAGATAAATAAAGGGAACTTTATTGTAATTTTTAAACAAAAAATAATCAAAGCCAAGAGAACAATTATAGTTATAATAGCAAAAAGTGACCTGAATCCTTGTAAAATCCCAAATGCAGCGCCTCTGTTTTCTATATAGTAAAGCCTTAAAAAATTATCGATTAGTACCAAAGAATTTTGATTAGCCAAATTTGTAGCAGCTAAATATTTTGTGAATTGATCTATAATTATTAAAATTATGCTAAATATAGCAACAAACATATTATCTCCTTATTTATTTAATCTTACTATCAATACAAAATTACCCTTTTTTGTATTTCCTTCTAAATCGAAAATTCTGAATCTACCATACTTTCTCAAGGATACCAGGTCATTAAGTTCAAGTTCAATGTGAGATCTTGTTTCGATAGCATAGTTAACCTTAACAAATTCCCCACTAATCATTTCTTTAACTTTAGATCTTGAAATATTAAAAACCTTGGCAATTAAATTATCAAGTCTAAAAGATGATACAATTATTTTTTTATAAGTATATTCCTTTTTTGGTAAGTCCGAAACACCATTTTCTCTTGATAGATACATATTGTATTTTGAAATTTTATTAAGATTGATTTCAACAAAGTTTGCAATTTCTCTTTTAACAAAAAAATAAGTGAATTTTTCTCCAATTAAAATATCACCTATTTTTCCTCTGTCTATACTTAATCCAATAAGTGAACCAAGTACATCACCATGTTTAATTTTTTTATTTGATTCAAATTTAAATAGGACAAGATCACTATCTATACTTTCATATATATAGCTGGGGTATATGTAAATTATAGATAACTCAGAATCTTCATATCCCCCATCTATTTTGTAAGATATATTATCTTTAAACCTATTTAAAACGGAAATAGATAAATTAATCTCGTGAGGATTTAAAAAATCTGTAGAAGTCGGAATATGACTATTTATTACAGATTCCATTTTGTCAATAACTTTTCTAATAGAAATTTTTTCTTCAGGTCTATTAATGTGATTAATTAAATCTATTCTATTTAAATTTACCAAGGAAACATTCCGTTATTTTTAAGTTGCTCTTTTAATCCATCGATTTCAACATTATTAGGTGCAAGAATAAAAATATCTTTATTTACCTTTTGCATCTTACCGTCAAGAGCATAAAGAGCTCCACTTACAAAATCAAAAATTTGTCTTTTTACGTCAACATCAAGTTGTTCAAAGTTTAAAACAACAGCTTTAAAATCTCTTAAATCATCAACAATTAATGGTGATTCATCATAAGAAAGTGGTTCATGAACTGTTATAACCATATTGCTAGCTGATAACTTAGACTTAGTTGCTGGTTTGTGACTAACTGTTTTCGGTGTGTAAGCAGGTTCTACTGCTTCACTTTCACTAACTTCATTTTCAAAATCATCATCAAAATCTTCATACTCATACTCATCTGCAAAACCAAAGATTTTCTTTAACTTGTCCATAGTTTTTTCTGCCATAATATCCTCCTAATTATAATTCCTATTTCCAAATAGTTTAGAACCAACCCTAATCATATTGGACCCTTCTTCTATTGCCAATTTAAAATCATGGCTCATTCCCATTGATAAATACTTCATCTCAACGCCCTCATAGCCTTTTGATGAGATTTCTTCAAATTTATTGTTCATTTTTTCAAACAATTTTCTAAGCAATATTTCATCATCTGTATTAGGGGCAATAGCCATAAGTCCTTTTATATTAATATTTTTAAAATCTAAAAGTTCGTAAATAAATTTTTCTGTATCATTATAATTTATTCCAAATTTACTCTCTTCATTTCCAATATTAATTTGAACTAGACAATCAACACAAATATTATCTTTATTAGCTCTTTTATTTATTTCTTTAGCTAATTTTAACCTATCAAGCGATTGGATTAGTTTTACTTTATTATAAATATATTTTACTTTATTCGTCTGCAAATTGCCAATTAAATGGAAATTTATTTTATTATTTTTTACATTTTCTTTTATTTTTTCATCCTCTATCTTAGAAACAAGTTCTTGTACTTTGTTTTCACCAAATTCAGTAAGACCTAATTTATTAAATTCATCAATCATTTCCACGGGATGAGTTTTAGAAACTGCAATTAACTCCACATCTCTTTTAAATTTTGATTTTTCCTTTGCAATTTCTATATCTTCATAAAGTTTATTCAAATTGTCTTTTAAATCCAAATTATCACCTCAGTTTAATATTCTTGATTCATCGACAGTTTTTGGATTTATCACGATTGCATCGTTCACAGTTAAAGTCTTATAGGATTTATCACCTATACTTATAACTGACTGTTTATTTCCCTTGTTTATAAATACGGTATCGTTAGATTCACTTACTATTTCAACTGGAACAAATTTAACAAGTCCTTTTATTTCTTGTACATAAACACCAATTAGATTATTTCTTTCAATCAATGTGGATTTAGGAATTTCAAATCCCTTTGTTTTATTTACAATTATTTTTCCTTCATGAACTCTATTAGAATACATATTTTCAAAATATCTATCGAGACTGACAATAATAACAGCATGATTATCATCTTTGTTAATTTGTTCAACTACTCCATAAATATCTTCGATTTCTGGAATTTGAATCTTTACAGAATCTCCAACATTATAATTTGATATATTTGAGGCATTGTTTATTGTACAAGCTAGTTTCCAATTTAAGTTATTAATTATCTTAAAAAGAGGATCTCCATTTTTTACTCTAGTTTCCATTTCAAGATTTTTAAAAGAATAATTTTTTTCCAAGTATTTATATGTAAACTTGTTTAAATCATCAATTTTAAAATGTTCTTCATTTCCATCTATTTTATAAGAAACAATTCCACTAAATTCTGATTTATAAGAAAAATTATATTTTGAGATCTTTTCTTCCAAATCATCTTTTTTAATATTTAATTCTTCTTCTGAAAGCTCTAAATATTCTTTTAATTCAGCAGCATTAATATTCTCATTAATTTCACTATCAGTAGAATTTAAATCAAAATACACTCCTGAAAAATTATTGTTTTTTATTTGTTCTTGTAAATTTTTAGTAAATCCTTTACTATTCTCTCTTTCAACTGGCTCTATACCTTTTTTTATTTTAATAGCTGCATTAATTCTTGTTAATTCATCATTAAGAGATGACACATCTTCCATTAAATTTAAATTTGCAATCTCATAACCCGAAGGGACTTTTTGACCTTCACTGGCATGAAATACAACTATTCCATCTCCCTTTGCAAAATATGCTTTTTCTTCAAAGATATTATAGATTGTTGTGTCAATGTCTTTTTCAAAAGTGGTTAAAGTTGGAAAAATAGTCTTATAATCACTTATACGATTTCCTCTTATTAACTTTCCGAAAATCATTAGCAAAAATAAAATAATTATACAAGCAATAACTCTTCTTCTAAAATATTTATTTTTTTTAAAGATCTACTCAAAAAACCACCTATTTACTAAATAATTATATCATAAAGTCTTCTAATAAGAAATTATTCGAAAAAGATTTGCTCAATTTCATCTTTGTTCTTCCTAGTCATCAACTCATAAACAGCTTTATTAGGATCATAACCTTCGTATAAAACTCTATAAAGTGCTTTTGTGATTGGCATTTCGATTCCTTTTACTTGAGAAAGTTTATATGCAGATTTTACAGTTTTCACTCCCTCAACTACTTGACCAACTTCTTTGCAAGCTTCATCCATTGACTTGCCTTCACCAATTAATATACCTGCTCTTCTATTTCTTGAGTGTATACTAGTACATGTAACTATTAAATCACCAATTCCAGATAGTCCATTAAAGGTGTGAGGATTTGCTCCAAGAGATATTCCAAGTTTACTCATTTCATAAATACCACGAGTCATAAGTGCTGCCTTAGTATTATCACCATAGCCTAAACCATCATTCATCCCTGCTGCTAAAGCTATTATATTTTTTAAAGCACCACCCATTTCTACACCAACTAAATCTGGATTAGTGTAAATTCTAAATATAGGTGTTGAAAATTCTTTTTGAATTAGTTGAGCAACTTCAAGATTTTCTGAAGATGATACAAGAGTTGTTGGTATATCTTTACCAACTTCTTCAGCATGAGATGGTCCTGATAAAGCTACAAAGGGATTATCTTTTAATATTTCTTTGGAAATTTCTGATATTCTATCTAGGCTTTCAACTTCTATTCCTTTGGAAAGATTAACAATAATTGTATCCTTAGAAATTTTATCTTTTATTTTATTTAAAATTTCTCTTGTACTAGAAGTCGGTACTCCAATTATAAAAGCATCTATTCCATCAAGCACACTTTCTAAATTATTTGTTAAGTTAATTTCTTTTCAAACTTAGCCCCTGGAAGATATTTTGAATTTTCTTTATTTATTTTAATATCTTCAATAACTTCTTCGTTTCGGATATAAAAATTAACTTTGTGGCCCTTATTAGATAGTAACCTTGCTATTGCAGTTCCCCAACTTCCTCCTCCACAAAGAGTTAGATTCATTTTTTACCTCCTATTTTATTCTCATTACCTGACATAATTCTTTTTATATTTTCCTTATGTCTTATTATTCCAATAATTGAAACTATATCAATAAGAATAATGTTATAAATTGAAAGGTCTGACATAAAGCTGTAAACGATAATAATTGATACAAAAAATAAAATTGAACCTAAAGAAACCATTTTTGTAATTATAGTTGCCAATAACCATACTATATAACAAATCAGTGTAAGCGGAAAATTAAATAAAGCTAATGCTCCTAAAGTTGTAGCTACTCCTTTTCCACCTTTAAAATTCATATAAAATGGAAAATCGTGTCCAATTACTGCACCAAGTATTCCTAGAGGAACAAAGTTATATCCAAATAATTTTCTTATTAAGACAGTTACAATAGCTCCCTTTAAAAAATCAATTAAAAATGTTAAAACTCCTGCTTTTTTACCAAGAACCCTCATAGCATTTGTTGTTCCAGCATTACCAGAACCGTATTTCCTAATATCTTTATTTAAAAAAATATTACCAATTATATATGAACCTGAAATAGTTCCTAACAAATAGGAAATAACTAAAGTTAAGATATAATTCATCTTCTAGGTCCCTTATCTGATCTTTCGTTAGTTCTATTTTTTAGCTCTAAAATAATTGGAGTTCCATCAAAAGAATAAGTATCTCTAATTTGATTTTCGATATACCTCAAATAAGAAAAATGGAAAAGTTCTTTATCATTAACAGATAAAAGAAATTTTGGCGGTCTTACGCTTACTTGAGACCCATAATAAAGTTTACCACGCTTACCTTTGTCTGATGGTGGTTGATTCATTAATACAGCTTTATTAAGTATGTCGTTTAACACACCAGTTTGTATTCTATGATTGTAGTTGTTATTCACAAGTTCAATCATATCTAAAAATTCATCAACTCTTTGTCCAGTTTTTGCAGATATGAAAACTATTGGAGCATAGGAAACAAAAGGAAGCTCTTCTCTTATTTTCTTTTCAAAGTTCTTCATAGTTTTTGTCTCTTTTTCAAGAGCATCCCACTTATTTACAGCAATTATAA
>NZ_HE978593.1:524001-525947 GCF_000312025.1 Peptoniphilus timonensis JC401
GTCTCTTTTTCTAAGAGCATCCCACTTATTTACAGCAATTATAATTGCTTTATTATTATCATGAGCGTATCCAACTATTTTTGAATCTTGTTCAGTTACACCTTCAAGAGCATCTATCATAAGGACACATACATTTGATCTTTCAATCGCTGTTAAAGTTCTAATAACTGAATATCTTTCAACTCCTGGAACAATTTTCTTTTTCTTTCTTAGTCCAGCAGTATCGACAAAAACATATTCATTATCCTTGTATTTAATTAGTGAGTCAATTGAATCTCTTGTAGTTCCAGGTATATTTGTTACAATAGATCTATTTTCGCCAGTTAAATAATTAAGCAAAGAAGATTTTCCAACATTAGGTTTTCCTATTAAAGTAACTCTTATATTGTCATCTTCTTCAATTTCATCTAATGGTGTCAAATCCTTAACGACTTCATCTAGCAAGTCGCCTACACCAGTTCCTTGTTCTGCACTAATTCCTACAGGTTCACCTAAACCTAATTCGTAAAAATCATAAATATTCTCTTTTGTTATTTTTGAATCAAATTTATTTACAGCAAGAATTACTTTAGTTTTTGTTTTTCTTAAAAAGTTTGAAATTTCTCTATCAGTGGGATTTATTCCTTCAGCTCCATCAACAACAAATATAACGACGTCTGAGGTGTCTAAAGCTATATCTATTTGTGCCTTAATGTTAGACATAAATATGTCTTCATCCTTTAAATCAAGCCCACCTGTATCCACTAATAAAAATTTATAATTAAGCCAAGTTGCAGGCTGATAAATCCTATCTCTGGTAACACCTGGTGTGTCTTCTGTAATTGATATCTTTTTTCCAACTATTTTATTAAATAGTGTAGATTTGCCTACATTTGGTCTGCCAATTATTGAAATTATGGGCATTTCCATATAATCACCCCTATCTTAAATATTATATCAAACTAAATTATCATAATCAATTTACTAATTAGATTGAGAATAAAAAAACTGCATAGTATAATTGTTTTGGTGATAAAATGGCTAAAGTATTAAATAATATAAAAGATGCTAAAGATTTAATGAACTTGTCTTTATATACTGGTGCACTTCTCATCCAAAATGGAGCAGAAAGTTATAGAGCTGAAGATACAATAGAGCGAATTTGTAAATCTGTTTCTAATATTTCAAATGTTGCAGCTTATGCCCTACCCTCCGCTATATTTATCTCTATGGAATTTGAGGGTGAAACTCTTAGCAATTTTAGAAAGATTACTATTTCAGATACAAATCTTTACAAAATTGATTGCGTAAATTCTTTTTCTAGAGAATTTGTTTCTAAGGATCTCTCAATTAAAGAAGCTTATGATAGGCTTTTTGAAATTGACGGAAAAGAAGAAAGCCCATATAAAATTTATTTTTCAGGAGGAATTGCTGCTTCTTTTTTTTCAGTTTTATTTGGAGGAAATATAAAGGATTTTGCTGCTAGCTTTCTAATTGGTATTTTAATTCCAATTGTGCTGGATAAATTAAGCTATCTTAAGCTATCCTTTTTTATTAATAATATTATCTGTGCTTTTATAACTTCAATACTTGCAATTCTATGTGTTCATTTTGGATTCGGATCAAATGTGGACAATATAGTAATCGGTGTAATAATGCTTCTTGTTCCTGGAGTTGCTATAACAAACTCTGTTAGAGATATTATGAGTGGAGAATTCATAACAGGAGCTATAACTATGATCAAGGCCTTTTTCATTGCTCTTGCCATAGCTTTTGGAGTTGGTGTTGGTCTAAAAATTATGAGGTTTATATTATGAAAAGTTTAGAGCAATTTCTTTTATCGACTTTAGCGACTTATGGATTTACTATCTATTTTAAATTACCTAAAAGAGTTAGACTTATTACGTCAGCATTGTCAGGTTTTATTTGGGTTATATATGAACTCTTATATGAATTTTCTGATAATT
>NZ_HE978593.1:526274-537493 GCF_000312025.1 Peptoniphilus timonensis JC401
TTTCTGATAATTATATGATTTCTTATTTGATTTCTTCATTTTTAATAGGTGTCTTTTCTGAAAGTTTTGCTGTGTATTTTAAAAAACCAGCAACAGTATTTACCTTACCTTGTTTAGTTCCCCTTGTTCCTGGAGCTGGCATGTATTATATTATGTATTATTTTATAGAATCAAACTATGTAGTAATGAGAGAGCAAGTTATTAAAACAACACTCACTACATCTGCTTTGGCTTTGGGCATTGTATTATCTCAAGGTATTGTCAGAATAATAAGAGAATTAATTAGAAATTATAAAAACAATAGCATAAAAAAATAAAAAACAAACCCTAGTTACAATCTAACTAGGGTTTTTTTAGAATAAGTTTATCTTTCATTAATTTTTTTAACAATCATTTCATTTGCAATTTTTGGATTTGCTTTTCCTCTAGATTTTTTCATAACTTGGCCAACTAAAAATCCAAGTGCCCTGTCTTTACCTTCTTTAAAATCAATAATAGATTGTTCATTTTCATCTAAAACTTCATCAACTATTTTTTCAATAGCTGAATGATCAGTCATTTGAACAAGTCCAAGTCTCTCAATTATTTCTTGAGCACCATCACCTGTTTCAAACATTTCTCTTAAAACTTTTTTACCAGCATTATTACTAATTTTTTCACTCTTAATTGAATTTAAAAGTTCAATAAATTGCTTATTTTCAAATGGAAGTTCAAATTTAACATCATCAGTTATTTCTACTCTTCTTAATATTTCAGTTTGAATCCAATTTGAAAGTAAAGTATAATCCTTAAAATCTTTTGCAAGCTCTTCGAAGAAATTTGCAAGTTCCCTTGATGAAGTCAATACAGATGCATCTTCCTCTGTTATTTTATATTCTTCGACAAATCTTTCTATCATTTGAGATGGAAGTTCTGGCATTTTATCGACTATTTCTTTTATCTCTTCGTCTGTAATATGAATTATTGGAAGATCTCCTTCTGGTGCAAATCTATAATCGTTTGCTGTGTATTTAACTCTCATCAAGACTGTTTCATTCTTTGCATCGTCCCATCTTCTTGTTGTTTTTATTTCATCTTCATTGTTTTCAAGAAGCTTAATATGTCTATCTACTTCAAAATCAATAGCTTTTTCAACCCCTCTAAAAGAGTTAAGATTTTTAACTTCTGTTATTGCTGTTTTTTCTCCAGTTTCCACATTCTTGACATTGACGTTGACATCACATCTAAGAGATCCTTCTTCCATCTTACAGTCAGAAATATCTAGAAATCTCAATGTTGATTTTAATTTTTCAAGGAATTCACGAGCTTCTTTACCGCTTGATATATCAGGTTTTGTTACAATTTCAATAAGTGGAACTCCACATCTATTGTAATCCATAAGGGTTTCATTTTCTTCTGTGTGGAGGCTCTTAGCAGTATCTTCTTCCATTTGAATTTGGAATAAACCAATTTTTTCTTACCTTCATCTGTATCAATTTCAAGATATCCATCAGTACAAATAGGTTCATCATTTTGAGTAATTTGAAATCCCTTAGTTAAGTCTGGATAAAAATAATTTTTTCTATCAAATTTAGATTTATTATTTATTTTACAATTAAAAGCAGTACCTGCCATTACTGTGTAGTTAATTACATTTCTATTTAATACAGGCATTCCTCCAGGAAGAGCTAAACAAACTGGACAGACATTTGTATTAGGTTCATCGCCAAAAGTATTCTTGCAAGAACAAAAAGCTTTTGTTTCCGTAGAAAGTTCAACGTGAATTTCTAAACCTACAATTGTTTTATATTTCATTTATTTAAACTCCTTTCAAAAGCTAATGATGCTTGAAGTAAATCTTTATCTTTAAATCTCTTTCCAGTAAATTCTATTCCAACAGAAAGTCCGTCTTCTCCAGCTGGCATTGGCAATGAAATTGAAGGAGAACCAACAATATTTGCAGGTACAGTAAATAAATCTGCTTGATACATTTCAACAGGACTCATGTCATCGTCAATTTTAAATGGAAGAACTGGGAATGTCGGACAAATCATGAAATCATAATCTTTAAACATCCTATCCATATCTTTCTTTATAAGACCTCTTACTTTTAAAGCCTTATAATAAAATTCGTCTGCATTATCCATAGAAAGAATATGAGTACCAATCATTATTCTTCTCTTAACTTCGTCGCCAAATCCTTCGCTTCTTGAAGCACGATACATTTCTTCTATTGTTTCAAATTTTTTATCTGTTCTATGACCGTATCTTATGGAATCAAAACGTGCCATATTTGATGAGATTTCTCCATTTACTAAAATATTATAAGTTTCAATCACATGGTTAAGTGATTCAATTTCATATTCTTCTACTACTGCTCCATTTTCTTTTAAAATTTCAATGGCTTTATTTAGTTCACCACTTACCCTTTCATTTAAATCCATATTTAAATAAGTTTTTGGAATGGCAAACTTCTTTCCTTTAAGATTTTTTATTGAATTATCAGAAAAATCAAAATCAAAATTTAATCCAGGATTACCCACAGAAGTTGCGTCTTTTTCATCGCGACCTTCTATCACATTAAACATCATAGTAATATCTCTAACATCATTTGCAATAACTCCAGGTTGATCAAAGGTGTTGGCCATAGTAGCCATCCCAAATCTAGAAATTGAACCATAAGTTGGTTTCATTCCTACTGTTTTACAAAAACTAGAAGGTTGTCTAACAGATCCACCAGTGTCGGATCCAATTGATATAGCTGCCATATTTGCACTTACTGAAGCAGCTGATCCTCCAGATGAACCACCAGAAACTCTTGTTAAATCCAAGGGGTTTTTTGTTACACCAAAATATGAAGTTCTTGTTGATGCCCCCATAGCGAACTCATCTAAGTTTACCTTCCCTAATATTACTCCATCATTTTTCTTTATTTTTTTTACTAAACTTGCATCATATGGAGCGATATAATTTTCGAGCATCTTAGATCCACATGTCATTTTTACATCTTTAACTGAAATATTATCCTTTACAGAAATTGGAACTCCAGCAAGAGCTGACATTTCTTCTCTATTATGAAATTTTTCATCAACTTTTTTTGCTTGATCTATTGCCATCTTTTCAGTAACTGTAATATAGGCATTAATATCTTTATCTTTTTCTTTAATATTATCTAAAAATTCTCTTGTAACTTCTTCACAAGAAAAATCTCTATTTCTATATCCTTGGGCAATCTCCCAGGCTTTTAATTTACTAAAAGTCATGAGTCTCCTCCTAATCTACAAACTTAATAAGTTTAAAATAACCGTATTTTTTAGTAGCGGCATTTTCAAGTGCCTCTTCTTGTGAAAGAGACTCACCAGTTTTATCTTCACGAATATTATTTTCTGTTCCATTAACTTGAAAAACTTTATCGACACCATCAGTATCAATTTCTTTTATCTTGTCAACAAGTTTAATATTTTCTTCAAAGGTTGGTGCAAATTTATCAAGCTCTTCTTCAGAAAAATCTATTTGAGCTATATTTGCAATATGCCTTATTTCTTCTTTATTCATTTAAACCTCCTACTAATTCTTTAAGATTTTTTAAACTTAAAATTTTTATATTTAAAGATTTTGCTTTATCATATTTAGAACCAGGGTTTTCACCAACAACTACATAGTCAGTTTTTTTACTAACAGAACTTGTAACTTTTGCTCCTAAAGAAATTAATTTTTCTTCTAATTCCTTTCTCGGAATTTCTAAACTTCCTGTTAATACAAAAGTATTTCCTTCAAGTGGTTTATCTAAAACCTCATCACTTTCATATTTTGGCTTTACACCTAACTCAAAAAGCTCACTAACTGCTGTAATTATTCTGTCATCATGAAAAAATTCTACAATTTCTCTCGCAGTTATATCACCTATATCTCCAATAGAAATAAGTTCAGCTTCATCTGCATTTCTTAATTTTTCAAAATTTTTAAAATAATTTGCTAAATCTCTAGCAGTTTTTATACCTACATTGGGGATTCCTAAGGCATATATAAAATTAGCCAAATCTGGATTTTTAGATTCTTCTATTGCATTTAAAAGATTTTTAGTCCTCTTTTCTTTAAATCCTTCTATTCTTATTATATCTTCATATTTTAACTTGTAAACATCTGGGATTTCTCTCAAATTTACAGTTTCCATAAGTTTTTCAATAGTTTTTTCACTGAAACCCTCAATATCCATTGCATCTCTAGAGGCAAAATGAGTTAATCTTGATACTAACTGTGGGACACAAGAGAGTGTATTAGGACAGAAAATATGAACTCCATCTTGATAAAGGTGTGAACCACAATAAGGACAATATTTTGGCTTTTCTATCTCAATTGTCTTCTCATCACTAGGTAAAGTTCCAAGAATTTCAGGAATTACATCATTAGATCTTCTAATTAAAACTCTTGAACCAATTTTAACTTTCTTTCTAAGTATATCGTCATAATTATTTAAAGTTGCTCTTTTAACAGTTACTCCGCCAATTTCTACTGGTTCCAAGATTGCAGATGGTGTTACTTTGGCAGTTCTTCCTACATTCCAAATTACATCTAAAAGAGTAGTTGAAATTTCTTCTGCTTCAAATTTATAGGCTACTGCCCAGCGTGGAAATTTATTAGTGTAACCAAGAGCCTTTCTAGTTTCAATATTATTTACTTTTATAGTAACTCCGTCAATTAGTATATCAAGTTTATCTCTATTTTCTCCTATTAAATTAATTTTTTCTAATATTTCAGAGAATTTTTTCACTTTAAAATTATATTTTGAAACTTTAAAGTTGTTATCTTTCAAGAAATTTTTAATATCATCATCTGATTTAAATAAATCTTCTTCAATATATCCAACATTATAGAAAAAAGCTGTTAAGTTCCTCTTTTTAGTTACTTTAGGGTCCAAGTTTCTCAAGGCACCTGCAGCAGCATTCCTTGCATTTTTTAGTTTTTCTTCATTTTTTTCATTATACTTTTGTAATTCAGATAGGGGCATTAAACCTTCACCCTGAACTTCAATTTTACCCGAATAATTTATACGAAGTGGAACTGAATAAATTGTTTTAACCTGTTCTAATATTTCTTCACCAACACTTCCATTTCCTCTTGTTGATGCCATAATGAGATTTTTATTATCATAAGTTAAATTTATGGTAAGCCCATCAAATTTAAGTTCTACTACAAATTCTGGATCAGGCAATTTATTTATATTTTTGTTGTTATAATCTTTAACAAAATTTATTATTCTATTATACCAAGCTAAAAGAGAATCATCACCTTGTGCTTTATCCATAGAATACAATCTTGAAAGATGAATGTGTTTATTAAATTTATCTAAAACTGCTCCGCCCACTCTTGTGGTTGGTGAATATGAGAGGACAGTCCCAGTTTCATTTTCTAAATTGACAAGTTTATCATATAACTTATCATATTCTCCATCTGAAAGAAGTGGATCATCAAGGGTATAATAATGGTAATTTAATTTATCAATTTTTTGAATTAAATTTTCCATTTCTTTTATCTTATCATTCATATTTCACCCACTAATCAACTAGCTTTATAGGAGCGACAGATAGCATAAGCCTTTTTAAGCCTTTTTTGTCAAAGGAAATTACAACTTCAAAATCACCATTCTTTTCTTTCTTTTGAACTACCATACCCTTGCCAAAAATCTTATGCTTAACCTTATCGCCAACATTTATATTTTTATCAGTAGCTGAAACTTTTTCTTTTTTTGTCTCAACTTTTTTATCAAGTCCAGAGAATCTTTTAGGTCTATTGCTAGAATATTTATTTCCTTCATTGTAATCTCTTACTTCCAATAATTCACGATTTTTATCTTCAATTATTTCTATTTTGTCTCCCATTTCCTCTATAAATCTACTTCTTTTTGCTGGCGTTAACTTACCATACATAGATCTTGTCCTAGAAGATGATATAAATAGATTATTACAAGCTCTTGTTACTCCTACATAGCAAAGTCTTCTTTCTTCTTCAATTTCTTCTTCATCTTCAAGGGATCTACTAGTTGGGAAAAGTCCTTCTTCTAATCCAACTAAGAAGACAGTACCAAATTCAAGTCCCTTTGCTGCGTGCATTGTCATGAGATTAACACCAATATCTTCAGAAGTTTTTATCAACATCCGAAAGAAGAGATAGAGTATTTAAATATTCAGCTAGCTCAACGCCCTCCCTATCATATTCCATAATATTGGAATTAAGTTCTTCTATATTTTCTAGCCTAGTTTTCGCTTCAATAGTATTTTGATTTTTTAAATCAAGAACATAACCACTTTCATAAAGAACCTCTTCAAAGAGTTTTCCTATGGAAAGATTTTCTGATCTATCTTTTAATATTTTCAAAACACTTCCAAATTCTTTTACATTCTTTCTTGCTCTTAGATTTAAATCTTCAAACTTATCAATATTAGTAACAAGATCATAAAGTGAAATACCATTATTCTCTGCATAATCTAGCATATCTGAAAGAGAAGTGTTGCCTATTCCTCTTTTTGGTCTATTAATTATTCTCGACAAACTCACATTATCATCACTATTATTGAGAACTCTTAAATACGCCAATACGTCTTTAACTTCCATTCTGTCATAGAACTTTAGTCCTCCTACAATTTTATAGGGAATTCTCTCTCTAACTAAAGCCTCTTCAAATCCTCTTGATTGAGCATTGGTCCTATAAAGAATTGCCATATCTTTAAATTCTTCACCTTTATAATTTAGACCAATAATTTTATTTACAACACCGTATTCTTCTTCGTTTGAATGAGGAAATTCTCTATAAACAACATCTTTTCCACCATCTCTAGAAGTCCAAAGATTTTTGTCTATCCTAGTAGAATTATTTTCAATTATTTTATTTGCAACTTCAAGAATTTTTTGAGTTGACCTATAATTTTGTTCTAGTTTAACAATTTTTTGCACCTGGAAAATCCTTATGGAAATTCAAGATATTATTTATATCTGCTCCACGCCACTTATAAATTGATTGATCATTATCACCGACTACTGTTAAATTAGGTGATTTTCCAGAAACTAATTTAATAAATTCATATTGGATTTTATTAGTATCTTGATACTCGTCGACAAAAATATATTCAAATTTTTCTCTATAAAAATTTCTCACTTCTTCATAATCTCTCAATAATTCAACTGTTTTTATTAAAAGATCATCAAAATCTAGAGCGTTGTTATTTATCAATTTCTTTTCGTATATTTCGTAAATTTTAGCAAGATTTTCTTTGAAAAAATTTCCCTTATTAACATTTAAATATTCGTGGGGGCTAAGTCCATCACTTTTTATATTAGAAATATCATTAACTATTGCCCTAGCTTTGTAAACATCTTTGTCAAGAGAAAGTTCAGCGATAGCTTCTTTTGCTACTGTGATTTGGTCATCTCTATCATAAATTGTAAAACTAGACTTATATCCAATTTTTTCTATATTTCTTCTAAGTATTCTCACACAAATTGAGTGAAAAGTTCCGATCCACATTGAGGAGATATCTTCATTAATTAATTTTGCAACTCTCTCCCTCATTTCATTGGCAGCCTTATTAGTAAAAGTTATTGCCAAAATCTTCCATGAAGGAACTTTTAATTCTTCTATTAAATATGCGATTTTAGAAGTAACAACTTTAGTTTTACCACTTCCAGCACCTGCCAAAATTAATAGAGGCCCTTCAGTCGCTAACAAAGCTTCCTTCTGTTTATCATTTAATGTATTTATATCCATGACTTCTCCTTACTGATAAATATTATATGTGTTTTTTGATATCATTTCAACTTTTTAGGATATCAGTTATTACATAAGATGCAAGAACCATGCCACATACTGGTGGTACAAAAGAAATTGAACCTGGAGTTCTATCACTCGTTTTTATTGGTAATTCTTCAGAGCAAACTACCTTTAGTTTCTTTATGTTCATTTCTTTTAGTTTTTTTCTCATTATTCTAGCAAGAGGATCATTTTTCGTCTTTTCTATATCCATAATTTTAAACTTTGTAGGATCAAGCCTATTTCCTGCTCCCATTGCAGAAATGATTTTAATATCCTTATCATAGGCTTCTTTTATTATCAAAAGCTTAGATGTTATAGTGTCAATTGCATCTACAACATAATCATAATTTTCAAAATCAATATCACTTATATTATCTTCAGTTACAAATAAATAATATTTTTTTATTAATAAATCTGGATTTATATCTAGAAGTCTTTCTTTACAAGCATCAACTTTTCTCATTCCGAGAGTTTTCATAGTTGCAAAAACTTGTCTATTTACATTTGTTATCTCGTATTCATCACCATCTACTAGACCAATCTTACCAATTCCTGCTCTTACTAAAGATTCAGCTAGCGAACCACCAACACCACCTAAACCAAAAACTAATACCGATTTTGAATTTATTTTTTCTATATCTTGATCTGAAATCATTCTTTTTGTTCTACTTAAAAATTCCAATTTTCCTCCAATTTGAAAGGGCCGTCATAAGAACAGCCCTTTAATATTATTTCAATTTTATGTTTGTAAGACTATTTTCGCCAAGAGTTCCACTACCCTCAACTATGTCATTTATATTATGTTTTCTAAAAGTATTTACAGTTACAATTTCTCCTGTATTAAAGCTTGTTGAATCAGATTCTATTATTCTAAGTTTAATAAAATTAACTTTTTCACTACTAATTATTTCTATAACTTCACCTTTAAAATTAACATTTGTGCTAATTTCTCCAGCTTCTAAATCAGCTTTATCCATACTATTATTATTTAAAATCGAATCATTATTTTCATTAACAGGATTTTTATTTTCTTCAGAATTTACAATAAGATCTTCAGCTTTTACTTCATTATCAAGATTATTTTCAACTATTGGTTTATAATTTTCTAAATATTTTAAAGAATTAGAAGTTATAACTGCAATTTCACTTCTTCTTATCGCTAAATTACCGTTAAATTTTCCATCTGAACCAGTAGAAGTAAATATCTCTTTATTTACAAGACTTGGTAAATATTCTAAAGTAATTGGATGAATCTTTTCTATATCTTTATAATTTAAATTTGATTTATCTTTGGATTTTTCCATAGTAAAAGCTCTTGCAAAATAAACAGCAATTGTATTTCTATTTGGAAAAACTTTATTTTCTAAAAATCCTCTTTCTCGTGCACTTGTTAAAGTTTTTTCTGTTATTGTCCCATGATAGAGATTATAAGATACTGCATCTTTTGCCCAATCCAAAACTCCATTTGAGTTCACAATCTCCATATTAGCCTCTCTAGCTAATTTTAATTCTTCTTCACTAGGATTTAAAAGAGTTTTTATAATTTGCATTGTTTCTAGAAAGCTAACAGGATTATTAGGTTTAAAAGTTCCATCTTCATAACCATTTAAAATATTTTTATTAGATAATTCATCTACATATTTATAAGCCCAAGAAGTACTGCCAGTTTCCTTAACATCTTTAAAAGATTTTGCAAATAGACTTGCTGGTGCTAACAAGATAGCTAAAACCAAATTTATTGCTATAATTTTATTTTTCATTTTATCACTCCATGCTAAATTATAGCATAAAAAAGCATAAAAAAATAGAAACCACAAAGGGTTTCTATTTAGTAATTTAATTAAAATTGTCTTGCTCCATTTTCATAATAGTAATTCCTATTATTGTAACTGCGGCGATTACTATTTAAGAAATATCTATAATCCTTAAAATCACTTTTTCTTGAAGTACCATTTGCATAATCTAAATATTCTCCTGGATTTCCAAGACTTCTATTATTTGAATCTGCTATTATTTCGCCATCATAATTTAAATATCCATCAAGTGATAGGACTTCATATAATCCTAATTCTTGACTTGTTTGGAAATATAAAGTGTTTCCTGGATTTAATCTAGCATTATCTGATTGTATAACTTTTAATCCAATTTTATATATTCTATTATTGTCGAAACTAACATCTTTTCTACTTACAACTTGGAACATTGCACTGAATTGAAGATTAGAATCTACTATAGTAATAGTTTCAACTTCTCCATAATTATTCAATGTTAACAAAACATTTTTACCTCTAAGATAGGATTCAGTTACTTGAGTTTGTCTTGTTCCATTGTAATTTTTTATTTCAAATCTGTTAGCTAAATAATATTTTTTTGTATATCCATCAACTGTTCTTATGTCAATGTAACGGTTTCTATAATCGAAAGAAGACTCATCGCTACTATAACCAATTACTTCTCCCATTAGATCGTGTTCTCTATTATTATCAGAAGCAAGTCCTTTTACAACTTTATAATTTACAAATAAGTTAACTTCATCTCTAAAAGTTATATTATTTAAATCTTTTGTTTCATTTGTAATATAAAATTCGTATGTTTTTCCATCACTTAATTTTAACTTTATTGATGATTTATCTTTATTAGAGTTATCTATAGAAACTATTTGTCCTTTTACATAAGCTTCTTTTGGATAAACTGTCATTTCAGTAATTTTATTATCATTATTAGTCTTGAATTCAACTAAATCGTCATTAGCTATATCTTCAAGTTTCAAATCTTTTCCATAAGCTTTAATTTTTACATTTGTGTCAAGATCAAATGTCTTTGTATCTGATGTTGAAATCTTTGATGTAGTTCTAAAGTTAAGTGTGTCAGAATTGCTTCTGTATCTAAGTGTTATTTGATTATTTCCCTTAGAATTTACATATCCAACCATGTCAAGCATTGCATTTGTAACGTTTATTGTCTTTGCAGTGCCTTCTCTTTCACCACTATTTGCTTTAACATATTCAATTTCAACTTCTTGACCTGCTTTAATATCTTCAAGTTTAAGATCTTTGTCTTTTAATTTATATTTTGTATTGTTGTCAATATCAAAAGAATATTTTTGATTATTTGATTCAATAATAATTACATTTACATTGTTAAGTTTTGAAGAAAGAACAACAGTACCTTTTTTCTTTTCAGTTTTTGCATTTATTGTATTTTTTTCTGCATAATCAAAAGAAGCTTTAGTAATTATTGCAGTTTCGGCACGAGTGATAGGTCTATCTCCTTCGAAGTTTCCATCAGATCCTGTAGAAGTGAAAATATCTGCTTCAACTAATGATGCAAGATATCCCTTTAGGGTTTCACTCATCTTATTTTGATCCTTGTGTTTTAATAAGTTTGTATTTCCTTTTGAGTTCAAGTTAAGAGCTCTTGCAAAGAAAATTGC
>NZ_HE978593.1:537667-582150 GCF_000312025.1 Peptoniphilus timonensis JC401
AAAGAAAATTGCTATGTCTCCTCTACTTGGATATTCTCTAGAATCAATATTAAAGAATCCTCGTTCATAAGCTTTTTTAAGAGCGCTTTCATCTAAGTAACCTCTATCAAGAGCTAGACAAACAGCATCTTCAGACCAAGATTTTACACCATTGGCTTTTGCAGTCTTTGCATATTTTTCTTTAGCATCTTTTAATTCCTTATCACTTGGATTTAAAACTTGTTTTATAAGTTGCAATAGTTCTTCAAGTGATACAGAATCTCCTGGTTTAAATTCTCCATCTGGATGTCCGCTTATTATATTTTTATCGCTTAATGTATCAATTGCATTGTAAGCCCAAGAATATTTATTATTCTTTTTTACATCTTTAAATTCTTTTGCAAAAGTTGCACTTGGAGCTAACATTAAAGTAGCAAGACCAAGAGCAGCTGCTCTTTTTAAATTATTAGATTTCATAATAAAACCTCCATTTTTTATAGCTTCTTTTACTTATTATAACACAAATAAAAATCTGTTGAGTTTTTAATTGTTAAAATATTATTAAATTAACATTGAAAAGTTTTAATAAAATGATTAATTTGAATATTTTACTCTTATATTTGGTATAATTAATTTAAAGGTTACATACATTAATGTAAAAATTTTATAAAGGAGTGATAATATGCGTTACTTGCCAGTGAGCCTTGACACTGAAGATAAAAAAATCCTCATTCTCGGCGGTGGTTACCTTGCTTTTTCTGCCTTAAAATCTGTAATAGATACTGAAGCTGAAATATACATGATAGCTGATTCTTTCACAAAAAATATTTTGCAAAAAGCTGAAGATTCACAGGGTAAAATTAAGATAAAGGAACATGAAATCGATAAAGATTTTATGTTTATGGGTTATGATTATGTCTTAATAGCAACTGAAGATTTCGAAATTAATGAAGCCTTAGAAAAAAGAGCAAACTCAAGAAATATGATTTATCAAAGGTTTGATATTCTATCAAAATCTTTAATGTCAATAAATAAATCAGTTGAACGTGGTCCTCTAACTTTTTCTCTAAACAGTTCCAGATTAAATCCAACTGTAACTGACATAATTTTTGAAGACTTAGAAAAATTTACAGAAAAATATAATCTTGAAAAATTAAATATTTTAAATGAGATTAGATCTGAATTGGTTCGCAAAAATTCTCAAAATATAGATGAAATTATCAGAAGGCTTTATGAAAGTGAAACAATTAATCTTTCTACTTTCTTAGAAGAGATGCCTGAATACAAAATTGAAGATTTAAAATCTTCAGAGGATTTAATTAAGCATATTGAAAATGGCGATGAAATTAAAGCTGAAAAAGAAAGTACAATGGAAGAAGATCAAATTATTAAAAAGAATTTGGATGAAGCAAAAGATATGTCAAGAGATAATGATTTAGACAAATCTAATTTAAATTTGGAAAGTTTTAACAATTTAGATAAATTTGAAAAGTGAAAGTTTTGACAGCATTTAGTTTTAGAAAGGAAGTATAAAATGATAGGTTATGTAGGAAGTATGCCCGGAAAAGTATTTAAAGAAAAAGAATTTACTCTTGTAAAGAAGGTTTTAGAATCAGGAGAAATTATTGAAAATCACAACCATCCTGGTTTTACTGTTCTAGTAACTATTGTTAAAGGTGAAATAAAAGTAATCTTAAATGATACTGAAGACAGAGATTTCAAACCTGGCAAAGTTTTAAAATTCGATGGAGACAATTATATTTCCATTGAAGCTGTAAAAGCGAGTGAATTTTTTGTTACATTAATAAAGAAGAGTGAGTAGTTTGAAGATAAACATTTCAAAAGATGCCTTAGATTTTTTAGAAAAGAAATCTGAAAAAGACATTTTTATAGATAAAGTAAGTAGTAAACAATGTTGTGCTAGTGGTCTTCCCGAATCAGAAGTTTATCTTGGATCTTCAAAAAGACGAGATAAAGATTACAATATTTTTGATTATTTAAATTATAAAATTTATATAGATAAAGAACTTATCTTTATTGACAATATTTGCAACATTGTACTTGAGAAATATGCTTTTACAAAAACTTTAAGAGCAGATTTTCTCGATTATAAGAAATTAATATAAAAAATAATAACTGAAGAAAGTCTAAAAAACTTTTTCATAAAAAAATCTCATGAAATTAATCATGAGATTTTTTATGTGCTTAAATATAAGTTTTACATTTGTCTAAGTTTTTTTAGAATAATTTTTTGTTCTACACTAGCAACTAATCTTCTTGTGTATTCAACAGTATCTGGATTAACTGACATTGATGTAATGCCACATTCAACTAAGAATTCAGCAAGTTCTGGATATTGACTTGGTCCTTGACCACAAATTGAGCAAGTTATTCCCTTTTTATTTGCTGCATCAATAATTGTCTTTAGAGCAATTTTTACTGCATCGTTTCTTTCATCAAAATATCCCATGTTATTTAGGATTCCAGAGTCTCTATCTGCACCCATTACAAGTTGAGTTAAGTCATTTGATCCAATAGAGAAACCATCAACTAATTCTGCAAATTCTTCAGCTTGAAGTACAACTGCTGGAACTTCTGCCATAATCCAAATCTTAAAGTTTTTAGATTGTACAAGACCTTCTTCAGCCATAATTCCCTTAACAACTTTAAGTTCTTCAGGAGTTCTAACAAATGGAAGCATTACAATTACATTTGTTAGGCCATACTCTTCTCTTACTTTTCTTATAGCTCTACATTCTAGTCTAAATCCTTCTTCATATTCAGGAGAAATATACCTTGAAACGCCTCTCCAACCAATCATTGGATTTGCTTCGATTGGTTCAACTTCATCTCCACCTTTTAAGCCTCTAAATTCATTTGTTCTAAAATCACTTGTTCTCACAACAAGGTTTTTAGGATAAATCGCTTGTGCAACTTTGGAGATACCTTCAGCAAGTTTTTCTATCATCATATCTCCTTGACCTGTTTTTACAAGATACATAGGGTGAGCACCAATCATATTTGTGAATATGAATTCAGTTCTCATAAGACCTATTCCATCCATTGGTAGGTTTTTATATTTTTCAATTAGTTCTGGCTCACCAAGATTCATATAAATCTTCGTAGCTGTTGTAGGCGCAAAAAGATTTCTAAGTTCGTCAAGATTAGCAATACTTGATACATTTCCTTGACTTTCAGTTTTCTTTTCTTCTTTTTCTTTAAGAACTTCACCTTCGTAAACAATACCTCTTACTGCATCAACTGTTACAGTATCACCAGTTTTAAGTGATGTTGTTGCATTTTTAGCCCCAACTATACATGGTATTTGTAATTCTCTAGATACAATAGCAGCGTGGCAAGTTCTTCCACCTTCGTCAGTTACAACACCAGCACATTTTCTCATAGCTGGAACCATGTCTGGGTTTGTCATTGCAGTTACTAGAACATCGCCTTCTTCAACAAGGTTTATTTCAGAAATATCCTTTATAAGTTTAACCTTACCTCTACCAATTCCTGGAGAAGCTGGAAGTCCCTTACAAATTGTTACTAGTTTTTCTTCTTTTTCTTCACTTCCACCAAGTGTTGTAATTGGTCTTGATTGTAGGAAATAAAATTCCTTTGTATCTGTGTCAAAACCCCATTCAGTATCTTGAACAGAGCCATAAAGTTTTTCAACTTTAAGTCCTCTTTCGATTAATGTATCAAGTTCCTTTGCTGAAAGAGCTTCTTCTGTAACTGCATCTGAACCTAAAATATCTTTTACACTTACAGTTCTAGTTCCAACACCATTTTCGTTTTTAATTACCATGTATTCTTTTTCAGCGATTATTTTTTTCTATAACTTTCTTAGTTTTTTATCAATAATATATTCATCAGGAGTAACAATTCCAGATACAACAGCTTCACCAAGTCCATAAGATGCATTTATCATCATTTCGTCTTGGCTGTTATTTATTGGATTTGCAGTAAACATTACACCAGATTTTTCAGAATTTACCATTTTTTGAATTACAACTGATAATGCAACATCAAAGTGATCATAATTTTGTTTTTCTCTGTAATAAATTGCTCTTGATGTCCAAAGTGATGCGAAACAATCTCTTATATGATTTAATAATTCTTCTTCACCACTAATGTGTAAGTAAGTATCTTGTTGTCCTGCAAATGATGCATCTGGTAAATCTTCAGCAGTGGCAGAGGATCTTACTGCAACTTCAGGATCTTTTACGCCAATATTTTCAGAAAATTCTCTATAAGCTCTTAAAATTTCTTCCTCAAGTTCTGGATCAAAATCTTTTTCCTTGATTTTCTTTTGGATTTCTTTTGAAGCATTAGTTAAGTCATCAACATTTTCTACGTCAACAGCTTCCATTAAAAATTTTACAACTTCATCTAATTCTGCGTATTTAATAAATTTAGTGTAAGCTTCTGCTGTTACGCAAAATCCTGGAGGCACTGGTAGACCAAAACTAGTTAGTTCTCCTAGATTTGCACCCTTTCCTCCAACTATTCCTACATCCTTTTTACCAATTTCATCAAACCATTTAATATAATTATACTTAGACATAAGTTCCTCCTTATTTGATAAAAATATTATAACACATTTATTATATATGTCACACTATTTTTTTAAAGATTTTCTAAGTTCATCAATTGACATTGTTGAAACATGTTCTCTATCCACGTGAAGTTTATCTACAAGATCATATATCTCTTCCATACTTTGTGCTTCTATTTCAACATAAGGCTTTGGATAAGTAAATTTATCCCAAGTATCAATATCAATTATAAAATTCTTATAAGAATATTTTCTTCTATTTTTATAACCAGTGTGATAAATATCATATCCCAAACACTTTAGAATATTAATTAAATCTTCTTCACTACTTATTTCAGTTGTGTGCTCTATATTGTCTCTAACTTTAAAATCAGAAATATTTTCCTTAAATGTAAAATATTTTTTCTCACCTTCAAGTGACTTAGTTATCCTAATTCTTAAATAACCTTTCTTTTTATATATTTTATGAGCAGTAGAATTTACTGTAATATTTGTCTGATCTTCTTCCTTAATAAAAACTCCACCAAGTTTTAATAATTTATTTTCAAAATCTTCTATATCAATATCAAGAAGCTTAACTTCAATTTCTCTTTCCATTAGTCCTCCTCAAGTTTCTTTAACTTAAAATTCAAAAAATCACTTGCTACAAAATGATAATCAACGCCCATCAAATCACCTTCAAAGGAATATTTGTGACCCTTACCGTGAAGATGGCCGTATACGCACTTTTCTACCTTGTAATCTGCAAGAGTTTGTGAAAATTCATTTACTCCCAAATCCTGATTAAAGGGTGGATAATGTATCATTGCTATTATTTTTTTATTAACACATGTATCTAAAGAATTTTTTAATCTTTGAACTTCTCTTAAATAAATTTTTTCATCGTCTTCTGAAAATTCAAAGGAATCTCGTGATGCCCAGCCTCTTGTACCACAAATTGAATAGTCTTTATATTCGAAAGAATTGTTGTGAAGAAAATGTATGCTCTTAAAATCTAAATTATTCATCTTGTTTAAAGAAGACCACCAATAATCGTGATTACCCTTGGAAATTATCTTTATTCCTGGGAGTTCATCTATCCTTTTTAAATCAAAAGCAGCAGTCCCAAGTTTAAGGGCCCAAGAAATATCTCCTGGCAATAGAACAAGATCATCTTCTTTAACTACTTCCCTCCAATTTTCAATTATTTTTTCTTCGTGATTTTCCCAATTATCACCAAAAATATTCATGGGTTTCTCTTCTGTATAATCGAAGTGAAGATCTCCAATTGCGAATATCATAAACACCTCAAAGTTTTATTAATTTATATGTCATATTATTTTTATCTAAAATATCTTTTTCTCTATTTGAACTTGCAAATATTAGAACTTGTTCTTCATCTTGCAAAATTTCCAATGTGTTTTTAAGTCTATCATCGTCATAAGAATCAAAATGACTATCAAGCACAATCGGAATTTTTTTATCGGTTATTATTTTTGAAACGGCCAATCTAAAAGCAAGATAAATTTGATCTAGTGTTCCAATACTTAAACTTTCCAAATCAATATAATCACTTATGCTTTTATCATAAACCCTAATAGCTAAACTGTCATCTATTAATATCTCACTGTACTTATTGTCTGTAATTAAGCTTAGATAATTTGAAATTTCATTTTTCAAAATAGGAAGGGTACTTCTTCTTTTGGATTTCATAAAATTTTCAATTTTTTCTATTGAAATCTCCAGTAATTTCTTTCTATAATCAAGTTCTTTTAGTTTTCTATTTAATTCAAAAGTTTTCTCTTCCAAAATTCTTAATTTTTCTAATGAACCTTCTAATGTTCTTAGACTTCCTTCTAGATTAGAAATTTCTCTTTTTGTTGTAGAAATATCTTTTGATATCTCTTCAATTGAACTCTTCTTATAAATCTCACCACTTAGGCTTTCTTTTTCAAGTTCATCTATTCTATATCTGTATTCACTTGATCTATCGTCACTCTTATTTCTTTTATCATGAAAAACTTCTTTTAAATCTTTTATATTTTTTACCTTATATTTTTCAAAGATTATTTCAAGTTCTCTCTCATAATCAATTATTTTCTTCTTAATTTCTTCTATTTCATAGAAATTTTTTTCTTTAAGCTGGTCATTGTACTCATTTTTGGATTTATTTTTTAAGTTTTCTTCTACCTTTAAATCCAAAATTTTTCCAAGCTCTCTTGAATCTTTTGCATTGTATTTTAATAGAATATCTTTGATCTCTTTATCAAACTCTTTTTTTATAAAAGTTTTATCTCTTGATTTCTTTTTAAAATCATTGAGCTTTCTATTTAATCTCTCTAATAGGTCCTTATTTTCCCTAAATTTTACAAACCTAAAATAAGAATAAGTAAAAAATAAGACAGAAAAAATGGAAATAAAATATTTTTTATAATGGATTGATGCAATTATAATTCCAATAGCTATAATAAAGCTTGAAATAAATTTTATGAGATACTTCATTATCTCTATATTAAGACTTTTTATATCCCTGGAAATAATTTCTATTTCTTTTGAAAAATTATTTTCATTTAATACAAAAAGTTCCCTGTTTATCTCCTTATATCTGTTATAATCATTTTCCAAATCTTTGTCTACTTCAAACTTTTCTCCTTCTAATGATATCAAATCATCAAGTTTACTAGAATAAATTCCCAAAGATTTATTTAACTCAATAGCTTCTTCAAGATCTGTTAAATTGTATTTATTTTCATTAGAATTATTATTTTCAATTTCATTTAATTCTTTTCTTAAATTCTCTAATTCGAAAATTTTTCTACCTCGAAGCTTATCTTCTAAGTCCTTTAACTTTTCCTTTGCTTTTTTATATTCATCAGTAGACTTATTATAAGAATCTTTTAGGCTTAAATAGTTTATTTTCTCAAGAGAAATTTTATCTAATTCTTCTGTGATTCTTCCAATTTCAGAAGTCTTTCTTCTTTTGTTTCCCAGTTTATAGAGATCATCATTCATTTTGTCGACGACTTTATTTAAATCAATATTTTCATCTTCCGAAACAGAAAAATTATCTATTCTATTTTTTAACTCTTCTCCAGCTTCATTTTCTATTTGGCTTAATCTTTGAGAAATAAAAAAAGAAGACTTATAAATTTTTCTATTTATATCAAAAAAAAGTATGCCAGGTTGAGGAATTCTAGAATTTAAATAATTTTTATCGTCAAAGGAAAAGTCTTCACCAGTTTCAATATTCACTATAGAAATTTCGTCTTTATCAAAATCTCGGCTTATTCTATATTCCTTATCTTCATCTTTAAGTATAATATAGCCCTTATATAAATTAGATCCCCAAGGTCTTGATTTCTCAAAAAGGTCATCTCTTATCTTTCTTGCCAAAGAGTCTTTGCTAAATCCATAAAAAATACCATCTATAAAATTAACAATAGTGGATTTTTCCCGTTTCATTTTCACCAAAAATTAAATTTATTCCTCTGTGGAGCTCAATTGTTTTATTTTCAAACTTAGCAAAATTTAAAAGTCCTAATTCTTTAAATATCATAATATTGCTCCAAAATATACTTTTTTGACAATTCTCTAGCATCACTTTCTATTTGGCTATTTGAAAAATTCCCTAAAAGATCTAATATAAATTCATCTTTGATCTTAATTTCAGAATCATCTTCACTAATATTATTTATAATTTCAAAATAGAAAGCAGATAAATTTTCTCTTAAAAAATTTTCTAAATCCAGTGAGTGCTTATTATTTCCAGATAAATTTATTCTGTATAAATTATTCTTTTCAATTTTCTCTTGTATTAGTGATAAAATTTCAGAAAATCTCATTTCATTAGTAACTTTTATCTCTAAACTAATAAATTCTCTCTTAGAAAAACTTTTAAATTCAATAATCTTTTTATTATCATCTAAAAATATGATTCCTCTTTTTCCTTTGTCTTTAAAAGATAGTGGAATTAAAGATCCTGAATAATAAGTGTTTTCTAATACTTTTTCTCTTTTATGAATATGACCAAGTGCCACATAATTAAATTTTTTAAGGAATTTTATATCTAAAGGCAAATATCTTTCGTCTTTCAAATCTGAATGAAATAATCCTATATTTATAAATTTTTCATCTAAATCTAATTCTTTAAAATCTCTTTTAAAAGAATAATTATCATAAGATATACCGTATATTCTTGTATTTAGTTCACTAAGTTCAAAATAGTCTAGTTCATTTTTGAAAATATATAAATTATCTGGTAAATCTACTTTTAAAAATAGATTATCTCCTGAAAGATAATCATGATTTCCAAAGGCAAGAAAAACTTTTGCTCTTACACATTTAATTAAGTCCAAAAATCTATTCAAATCTTTCAAATTAAAAAATTCTCTTTCGAATAAATCTCCAGCAATCAAAATAATATCTGCGTCAACTTCATTTGAAAAATCAAAAAGTTCGCCCAAGGCTCTCCATCCATCTTCCAACAGCTTATTTGAAATTTCAAGTGGAAGACTTCCCTTATAAAATTTTTTTAAATGCAAATCACCAGTGTGAATTATTTTCATCTTATCACCAAAATAATTATATCACAGTTTAAACTCAAAAAAAGAGTCTCCATATTTGGAAACTCTTTTATAAATATTAGATTATTAATTTTTGGATTTTCTTAAATTCGTCTGTTCCAGCTATTCCTGCTAGATCAAATAATATTGTTTCAGTATTGGAAATAACAGCTCCCACTTCTCTTAAAAGTTCAACGCCATTTTTAGAATTTTTTTCAGTTCTTGATCCCAATGCATCTTCAGCAACAAAAACATCATATCCCGCTTCAACAAGGGATCTAACAGTTTGAAAAACACAAATATGAGTTTCCATACCACAAAGTACAACTTGTTTCTTAGCTAATCTTTCGAATTCTTTTTTTATATCTTCATCTCCATAGGAATTAAAAGTAAGTTTAGGAAATTCTTCCTTATCCCTTAATGGAGCTTTTACTTCTTCATTTGTATAACCAAGACCCTTAGGATATTGGACCGTATAAATTGCTTCTGCATCAATTATGTTTGCTAAATTAGCTAGTACAGTAGAGTTTTTTATAATTTCATCTCTATTATACATAGCTTTTAACAATTTATCCTGAATATCTACAAATACAAAAACAACATCATCTCTATTTAAGTGAAAATTCTTCATTCTTCCTCCTAAATTTCTTCAACCTCTACGCTACTCATTAATTTCTTTATAGCACTCATTTCAATTTTATCTTTATCAACAAAATTTTCCCATACTCCACATGAGATTGCAAGTTTTATTGAAGTTATAAAATCATAGTCTCTATCTATTGCTATTGCTAGCCCTGCTAGAGATAAACTTGTATCAAATTTTTCAGTTAAGATCTTTTTTTCAAGCTTGTCCTTGTTTATATATGCTCTATAATTTTTATCTTCTGTTGAAATTATTGTAGCTCTTTTACTATTTACAAAAACTATTTTAGTTCCAGCTTCAATAAATTTCTTATTATATTCAATTACTTCACCAGTGTAGTTTATTTTTTTATTTTTTTCTATGTCCTTTTTATCAAACATCAAAATATATGGCTTAGTATTTTCTACCTCTTCAAGATTTGTTGGATTAACTGCAACTTTTATATTGTTTTTGTAACATATTTTTACAAGTTTCTCATAAATATTTTCATCAAGACCCTTTAAATCAATTTGGGGAATTACAGCAATCTTTTTATTAAATAAAGACCTTTCGAAGGAATTTAAAATATATGATCTGTCTTCCATAGTTATCCTTGGGTCTTCAGTCCTATAAATTGTATTCTGATTTTCAGATTTTATTAAAACTTCTTCGACATTTTCATCTTTTAAGCTAGTAAAATTAACATCAATAGCTAACTGACTCAAGGCAAGAGCAATTTCCTTTCCCCTATTATTCCCCTTCAACATAAAAACTTCAGAATCTACTCCAATTTTTTTTGAGAATAAAGACATATAAATTCCATGTCCGCTAGGATAAATTTGAGATTTTTCTATGATGTTCTCAGAATCACTTTTTAAATTAAATTCTCTTACAATCTTTGGGTTAAAGTCACAAAATAGTATCATTTTTTCACCTACTTGCTTGGATTTTATCCATAATCTCTTCTTTCATCAATTTAATTCTTTCTTCCGCATCTATTTTACTATCGGATACAGCATAGGCATATATTTTTAATTTTGGTTCTGTCCCTGAAGGTCTAAGTGCAAACCAATTCTGTTCATCAAAGTAGAATTTTAAAAGATCTTGAGGTTTTTCTGAGTTATTTATAAAATCTTCTTTTCTTATTAAATCTCCTATTTTTTCAAAAGAATCAATTTGTCTAAAATTATCCATAATTTTTTTCATTATTGATTTTCCGTCTTTACCTTCAAAGTAAACTGAATCAAGATATTCTTCATAATAACCATATTTTTATATATTTCTTCTAAATAATCTTTTAATTTTAAATTTCTTTTTTTAAGATATCCAGCTAGTTCAGCTATAATCATTGAAGTCCCAACAGCATCTTTATCCCTTATATTATTTCCAATAACATAGCCAATTGATTCTTCATAGCCAAAGACAAAGTCTTTTTCATGATTTTCATCCCAAATATTAGGCATATTACAAATATTTTTAAAACCTGTTAGTGTTTCAAAAACATCAACACCATAATCTTTTGCTATTTTTTTATTAAATCTGCAGTAACAACTGTTTTTACAATAGCTGGATTATCAAATTTTTTGTGAGCTTCTCTTTCTAAAATAAAATTCCCCAAAATAAATCCCATCTGATTTCCTGTAATTCTTAAAACTTCATCATTCATTTCAAGAACTGCAACTCTATCAGAATCAGGGTCTGTTGCAATAATTATATCCGCATCTTCTTTTTTTGCTAGTTTGATTGCTTTGTCAAAAGCCCTTATATCTTCTGGATTTGGATTTGTAACATTTTTAAAATCTCCATCAGGATTTTCTTGCTCAGCTACTACAAAAACATTTTTAAATCCACGCATATCTAATATATTTCTTACGTATTTATTTCCACAACCGCTCAAAGGTGTGTACACAATTTTTATGTCCTTATCTATATCATCAGTTAAAGAAATTTTTAAAATATCCTTGTAGAAAGACTTAATTACACCTTCTCCAAGAAATTTTATATTTTTATAATTAGATAATTTTTTTAATGTATTAAAATCAAAATCCAAGATATTAATTTCTTGAGATCTTCTTTCTATTTCATCTGCAATATCTGCTAAAATTTGAGAGCCTTTTTCCCAGTAAAGTTTAAAACCATTGTAATTTTTTGGATTATGCGAAGCTGTAATCATTATTCCTGAAATAGTTTTTAAATATCTAATTGAGTAAGCTAAAAGTGGAGTTGGACAAATTCCTGGAAATAAATAAACCTTAATTCCATTTTCAGCTAAAATTTTTGCAGTTAAAATGGAAAATTCGTAGGATTCATGTCTTATGTCACGACCAATAACTACACCCTTATTTGCCGCATCTTCTCCAAGATTTTTTATAAAATTAGCTAGAGCAAGAGCAGTCTTAGAAACAGTCAAATAATTCATTCTATTTGTGCCTGGTCCAAGAATACCACGAAGACCTGCTGTCCCAAATTCTAAATTTTTATAAAAACTATCTTCAATTTCTTCTTCATTGTCTTTCATTTTTTCAAGTTCTATTTTTAATTTTTCATTAACATTTTCGCTTTCCAGCCATTCATTATAGATATCTTTATACATACTTACTCCTTTTTTATATTTGAAAATTCTCCATCTATTAGGGAAACTAATTCTTTAGGATTTAATTTTATTTGCATACCAACTTTTCCGCCACTTATATAAAAAAAGTTAAGATCCTCTGCCGAAGAATCAATATATGTTTTGAATTCTTTCTTCATTCCAACAGGTGAACATCCTCCATGAACATATCCTGTCAAAGGTAAAAGTTTTTTTGAGGAATCATTTCAATTTTTTTTGAATTAGATGCCCTTGCAGCTTTTTTTAAATCTAATTCACTAGATACAGGTACAACAAAAACGAAATTTTCGCCCTCTTTAGATTCTGTCACTAAGGTCTTAAAAACTTTGTCTTTATTTTCGCCTAGCTTTTCTGCTACATCTGTTCCAGATATACCATCCTTAGTTGAATATTCGATAATTTCAAAATCTATATTTTCACTTTCAAGTATTCTCATTGCATTTGTCTTTTTCATAAAATCACCTTTTCATCTATATTAATTTTACAACAAAAAAATCTTTTCTTCATCTTTTTAAAAATATATTTTATTTTATTAATTTTTTAAAAATCACATAAAAAAAGGCTGGAAATTTCCAGCCTAATTATCTTAAAAACCAATATTTTTTAAATCTTTTTCAATATTCAATTTAATCCTTTGATTATTAAAAATATTATCATCTATTGCTAATACAGATCTTACGCCCATAAGAGAATTTGAAATAAATACTTCATCAAAATCCTTAATTTCAGTATTAGATATTACTTTTTCACATATCTTGTAATTATTTATTAAATAATCTCTCATAGTACCCTTTAATAATCCAGAAGAAAGTGTTGGAGTAAAAATCTCATCATCTTTAACAAAAAATATATTTGCAAAGGAAGTTTCTGCCACTTCCTCTCTCTCATTCAAAAATAAAGCAGAATCAAAACCCTTAGATATAGCCCACCTGTGTTCTAAAATATTTTCATAATAAGAAAGACTTTTGTGATATATCATTTTCGAAGTTGTATTTCTTCTGACAGGTGAAATTTTTAATTTAAAAAGCTTATCTTCATTTCTATAATTATCTTCTCTAGAAGATAGAATAAAATTTTTATCAGAAACTATTATTTTAAGAGCAAAATTATCTTCATCCGCATTTTTTATATAAGAAATAATTTTTTCTTCATCTATCTCTTTTGTAATTCCAAAAAAATCCAAACTATTCTTTAGTCTTTTTAAATGAGCGTCAAGAAAAAGTGCTTTTCTATCAACAACTTTAATTGTCTCAAAAGCTCCCTTCCCAAAAGAGAAACCATCATCAAATTCTATTTTCATTAAAATCCTCTACATATTTTGCTATCTTTTCATAAGTCTCATAAGAAATAGTTTGTGCAGCATCACTTTTTGCTTCATCTGGATTTGGATGGACTTCAATCATAATACCATCAAGTCCAAGAGCAAGAGTTGCTCTAACCATAGGTTCAATTAATTCTCTTTTACCAGTTCCATGACTTGGATCGACAATTACAGGATAGCCAGTTTTTTCTTTAATCATATAAGCTCCAGCTAGATCAAGAGTATTTCTCATTTCTGTTTCAAAAGTTCTTATGCCTCTTTCACAAAATATTATATTTTTATTACCTTCAACTTCAATATATTTTGCTGCCATTTCCCATTCTTTTAAAGTTGCAGAAAATCCTCTCTTTAAAATTACTGGTTTATTTGTTTTGCCAACTTTTTTTAGTAAGGCATAGTTATACATATTTCTTGATCCAATTTGAAAAACATCTATATAATCTTTAATTAATTCAACATGATCTTCACTTAAAACTTCAGTGACGATAGGTAGATTTGTTTCCTCTGATGCTTCCTTTAAATATTTAACTGCATCAAATCCTATACCTTGAAAATCGAAGGGACTCGTCCTAGGTTTAAAGGCACCACCCCTTAATATATCCAGGCCTATTTTTTTAAGATCCTTTGCTTCATTTACTATATGTTCTCTTGATTCAATTGAACATGGACCCGCAATTAAAATAGGATTACCATCACCAAGATTAATATTTCTAATTTTTACGATTTTATTCTTACTTAATTTTTCTATCATTTTAATTTTTGCTTCCTTCAATATATATTTCGTCGAAATTGTTATAGTAAGATTGAAGTGCAAGAAGTGAACCCTTTGCTTTTAAAACAATTTCATCAAATTCTTCCTCTTCATTCGATAAAAGTATAATTGCTCCTCCAACTCCTATACTAGCTTTATCTTTTTCAATTAAAGCTGTTCTTATAACAATGTTAAAATCCATAGTGGAATTATTTGATATATATCCAATAGTTCCTGAATAAACACCTCTAGGATAAGTTTCTAGCTCATCAATTATTTCAAGAGTTCTCTTCTTAGGGGCCCCTGTCATAGAACCACCAGGAAAAGTTTTTTCAAGAACATCTATTATATCGACATCATCTCTAATTTTACCTGAAACTGTAGTTACAAGTTGATGCAAAGTTTTATAAGTTTCTACATCCATTAATTTTGGAACATTAACTGAACCAATTTCACAAAATTTTCCAAGATCATTTCTTAAAAGGTCTACTATCATTAAGTTCTCTGATTTTGTTTTTTCTTCACTTCTAAGTTCTTAAATTAGCTTTCTATCCTCTTCTTCAGACTCTCCTCTTTTAATGGTACCCTTAATTGGTTTCGTTGAGACAATTTTATTTTTATCAACTTTTAAAAATCTTTCCATAGATGAAGATGCTATTTTTAAATCTTCAAAAGGTAGAAAGGCACTGTACTGTCCAGGACTTTTCTCTCTGAGTTCCATATAATACTTCTTTCCATCTAATTTGTCAAAGATATCTAATCTATTTGTAAGACAAACTTCATAAGTTTCTCCTGCACAAATTAATTCTTTTATCTTTTTTATATCATCTATATAAGTTTTTTGTCTTTTTCAAATTTTAATCTTGGAAAATCTTTTTTTGTTTTTTCTTTTATATTATCTTCAAAATCTTCATCTATAATTTTTTTATATTTTCTATCCAATCTATATCGTCTTTGTAAGATAAAATATAAACTTTCATTTCCATGTGATCATAAACTATTGCTCTATCACAATATTTTAAATAGGAGTCAGGATATGGATAAGAGTGTTTATTTTTCACTTTTTCTGTATCTTTTTTTAGTTCATATCCAAAATATCCAATGTAACCCAGCTGAAAATCAAAGGGTAATTCTTCATTATAAGTCCACTTTATTCTATTATTCTTTAAAAAATTAAAAATATCTTCATTATAAGTTTCTTTTTTATTTTGTGATAAATAAATTTTTTCAACAATTTTATCATCGACATTATATTTTAGAATATGCCCTCTTTTTTCACTTTGAAGTCCAAAAATTGAAAACCTAGATAGCCCTTCTTCAATTTTACTGCTATCAAGCCAAATAGTTTTATCATCATATGCGTATAATTTTTCATATAAGACTGATGTATCAAGATTTTTATCAATTATTTCAAAATAAAGTTTATTTTCCTCATAAAAATCCCTGGTAATATTTATAAAATTTTGAATTAATTTTTCTCCATATTCACTAGCTATAGATTCTGGATGAAATTGTAAGCCATATATTGGTTTCTTCTTATGAGAAATACCCATTACAATTCCATCCTTTGTTCTTGCATCAATAGAAATATTGGGAAGTTCCTTATTTTCACATGTTAAAGAATGATATCTTGTAACTTTAAAATTATTTTCAATTCCTAAAAAAAGATTTTTTCCATTGTGAACTACTTCACTTTGTCTTCCATGCATTGGTTCTTCAGCTCTAAGCACTTTTCCACCATTATAAAAATAAATTCCTTGATGACCGAGACAAATCCCAAGAATTGGTTTGTCCAGTTTTTCTATTACTTCCTTGCAAACACCAAAATCTTTTTCCTTATCTGGACTTCCAGGTCCCGGAGAAATAATAACATTATCAAATTCTAAGTCTAAAATTTCTTCAAAAGTCAACTCATCATTTTTTATTACAATAGGTTCTACTCCACTAACTTTTCCTATGAGTTGAAAAAGATTGTAAGTATAAGAATCGTAATTATCTATTAATAGTGATCTCATTTCTGCTCCTTTAAATAATTTTTTAAGTATATAATCGCCTTTTCGTATCCAGAAATTCCGTAACCTTCAAAGGACTTTATGGCAAATTTTCTAATAAAATTAACCTGTCTAAAATCTTCACGCTCTGAAAGTTTTGATATATGAACCTCTACCGTAGGTATATTAACGGCTTTTAAAGCATCAAGTATTGCAACACTTGTGTGTGTATAGGCTGCAGGATTTATAACTATACCATCAAAATTGCTATAAGCATTTTGAATTATATCAACAATATCTCCTTCATGATTTGATTGAAATTCTTCTAATTCTATATTTTCTTTACTTGCAAGTTTATCAATTCTTTCTAATAGAGTTTCATAATTTTCACTGCCATAAATATTAACTTCTCTAATTCCAAGCATATTTATATTTGGACCATTAATCACTAAAATTTTCATAATTTTCAACTTCCTTAAAAATTAACTCTAGATTTTTATCTTTACCTTCTATAACCTTTATTCTAATATTTGATAGATCTTCATAAATTTTATGTCTTTCACAATATAATCTTTTTAAATTGTCTAAATTTTTTGAAAGTGGTCTTCCTTCTGTTTCTAAATTTTTCAAATCTCTGTCAAGATAAACAACTATAGAATTTTGTAGAATTAAATCTCTATTTTCTTCTCTTAAAATTGTTCCTCCACCTGTAGCAATTACTAGACCTGTTTCTTTACTAATTTTAGAAAGGATTTTAGATTCTAAATCTCTAAAATATTTTTCATCATTTTTTTCAAATATTTCAGGAATTTTTTTATTTTCACATTCTTCTATAAGTTGATCTGTGTCCAAAAATTTTCTATTTAACTTTTCAGCCAAGGCTTTAGCCATTGTAGTTTTACCACTTGAAGGCATACCAATAAATACTATATTTGTCATGTCAAACTTTAATTTATTGTAAATTTTATCAATTAAATTTTCATCTAACTTTTCATCTAAGAAAAACTCTGCGGCATAAAAGGCTTGAGCAACTAACATCAAAAGACCTGACATAGTTTTAATCTTTAATTTTTTTGCATCTAAAATTAATTTTGTATTAAGAGGGTTGTAAATTAAATCTATTACTCCTTCAAGTTTATTAAAATTTTCTAAATTAATTTTTGATTCCATATTATTGGGATACATTCCTATAGGAGTTGCATTTATTATTAAATTATAATCATAAAATTTTTCGATATTATTGTAATTATTTTCTCCAGACCTACTAATAACTACAAAATCTTTTACATGCTTATCAAGAAGAAGTTTTTGTAGCATCTTACTGGCACCACCACTACCTAATATTAAAACCTTCTTACTTTTTAAATTTATGCCAAATTTATTTATACTATAGTTAAATCCAAGATAATCTGTATTGTAACCTATAAGCTTTCCATTCCTATTAACAACGGTATTTACAGCTCCAATTTCTTTTGCTAGATTATCTACTTCATCTAAATATTTCATTGAAATTTCTTTATAAGGAATAGTGACATTTATACCTTTAAAATTTCTATGCTTAAAAAAGCTCCCAAGTTCATTTTCATCTATATTGCGTAAATAATAGTCATATCTTGATAAAAAATCGTGTATTTCTTTAGATTTGCTGTGAGATAAACTTTTTCCAATTAAACCATATTTAAAATTTTCATCTTTTTATTTTTGAAGTTAGTTTTTTACTCTCTTTAAAAATTTCACTGTAAATAGGTTCAACTATGTTTTTAAATTCTGGATTAATTGCTTTTTCTAATTTCTCAATGATAAATTTTTCGCGATTCTTATCTTCTATATTTAAATTATTTTTTAACTTATAGCTACCTACTTCTTTTACAATTTCCATCCTATTCTCTAATAGAGATATAATCTTAGAATCTATTTCATCCAAAATTTTTCTATCTTCCCTAAGATCTCTCATCTTTCACCTTCCATTACTAAATCAAGGATAGCTATTGCTGTTATCATTTCAATAGCAACAAGGGCCCTTGGTACTATTGTAGGATCGTGTCTTCCTACAATTTTTAATTTTTCGTTTGTCCCTTTTTTAAGAGATACTGTGTCTTGAATTTTACCAATGGAACTTGTTGGCTTAATTGCCGTTCTAAATACAATTGGCATAGAAGTTGAAAGTCCTCCTATTATTCCCCCGTGATTATTTGACTTTGTTTTTATAAGACCATCTTCATAATAATATTCATCATTATGATCACTTCCTAGCATATTTGAAGATTCAAATCCGCTTCCAAATTCTATTCCTTTTATCCCTGGAACCGAAAAAACTGCATGAGAAATAACAGATTCAATTGAGTCAAAAAATGGTTCTCCAATTCCAACTGGCATATTTAAAATGTAGCTTTCTACAATTCCACCAATAGAATTTTCTTCCTTTTTAACTTTTAAGATTTCTTCTTTCATTTTTTCTCTTACATCTTCATCTATCACTGGAAAAAGTTGATTTTTAAAATTAGAAAAATTTTCTTCTTTTATATCTTCTAACTTTAAATCAAAATCCTCTATTCCACCTAGTTTTTTAATTCTAGAAAAAATTTTTATTCCTCTCTTATCAAGCAGGTCTTCTGCAATTGAGCCTGCTATTACAATAGGTGCAGTCATTCTTCCAGAAAACTGTCCACCGCCCCTTATATCGTTGTTGGAAGAAAATTTAACGTAAGCAGGATAATCAGCATGTGATGGTCTGGGAAGATCTCTTAAATTTTCATAATCCTCACTTTTTTGATCTTTATTTTCTATAATACATGTTAAGGGTGCTCCACAAGTAATATTGTTAACTTCCCCACTAACAATTTTAAAAGAATCTAATTCATTCCTTGATGTAGAAAACTCATTTTTCCCAGGTCTTCTTCTGTCTAAATTTTTTTCTATTAATTCTCTATTTATTTTATAACCAGCTTTTATTCCATCAATTACAATTCCAATTTCTTTAGAATGTGATTGACCAAATAAAGTTACTTTAAAATTTTTTCCAAAACTATAGGACATGACAAACACCTCCAAGAGATTCAAAATCTTCATAAAAATTTTTATAAGATTTTTTTACACACTCACTATCTAAAATTGTAATAGGGCCATCTGCAAAAGTAGCGGCAATAGCAGCTGACATGGCAATCCTGTGATCATTATAAGAATGAATTTCACAACTTTTAAAACTTCTAACTCCTTTGAAAGAAAAAGAATCTTCATAAACTTGGCTTTCTACTCCCAAATTTCTTAGCATATCAAGTGTAGATTTTACTCTGTCACTTTCTTTTAACTTTAATCTCTTAGTATTTATTATATTAATTTCTTTAGCATAAAGAGCTGATAATATTGCCAATATTGGAATTGAATCAGGAATATCTTTTGCATCAATCGTAATTTTATCCTTCGCATCTTTGGTCTTTACAAATTTATAATCTTCTTTTGAGATATTTTCTAAACCCAGTTCACAAAAATATTTCAGAGATTTTTTATCAGCTTGAATTGAATTTTTATTTAGTCCAAGCACTTCTACTCCTGCTGTCAAAAAGAATAAGGCATTACTCCAGTCTTTCACTACAATATAATTTTGACTATATAATTTTCCAGAACATTTAAAAGAATTATTTACTTTTTCTATTTTTGCTCCAAATTTTTCCATTACATCAATAGTCATTTGAATATATGATTTTGATTCAATGTCCGTAGTAAGTTCAATATTATAATCTGAATCAGAACTTGCTGAAGCCAGCATAAGACCAGATATAAATTGAGAACTTATATTTGCAGTAAGCTTAAAGTTAAAATCTCTTAATTTACCTTTTAAAAATATTTTTTCATTTTTTTCTTCTATAGAGACTCCATGTTTTGGAAATAAATCAAAATAAACTTCATTCGTTCTTGAAATCAAGCTTCCTCTTCTTATTATTTCAGCATTAATGCCCAAGCCTGCAACTATTGGCAAAATAAACCTCAAACTTGTTCCACTTTCACCTACATCTATAGAAACATTTTTATTAAACTTCTCTGGGGCTTTAATGTAAAATTTACTATCTTTTTTTTGACTGAAACACCTAAAGACTTTATACAATTTAAGGAACTTTCAATGTCTTTAGACAAATCCTCAATTTCTAAAATAGATTCTCCTTCTGACAAGGCAGCACAAAAAATTGCTCTATGAGCATAAGATTTTGAACTTATTCCTAAAATTTGACCACTTAATTTTTTATTTTCAATAACTCTATTCATCATCTTTCCCTAATTCAATTAATTTTCTGAGTTCATTAAAATCCATCTTTTTATTAATAACTTCACCAATTTTTACAGGAATTATAACATTTATAAGATTGTTTTTTATTTTCTTATCGTGCTTTAAAATTTCTAATATTTCCTCCGTGTCAAAGTCATAATGAGTAGGCAATTTGTGATTTTCATAAGCACTAATTAAATCTTTATAAAAATTATCTTTAGTAAGACCCAATTTATAAGAAGCTCTTGCCATATATATAGTTCCTATGCCAATACTTTCACCATGATTTAATTTATAATTTGAAAGAGATTCAATACCGTGACCAATGGTGTGACCTAAGTTTAACTTTTGCCTTTTTCCCTTATCTCTCTCATCATCTTTTACAAATTCAAGTTTTATATTTAGTGATTTATAAATAACTTTTTCGTAGTCTAAATCTTTTGAAGATTTTAAATAATCAAAAAAATCTTTATCTTTTAGAACCGAATATTTAAAAATTTCCGCAAGCCCATTATTTATATTTCTCTCATCAAGGCTTTCTAAAAAACTGTAATCTATATGAACAAATTTTGGAAAATAAAATGATCCTATTTGATTTTTTAAGTTCATAAAATTTATTCCATTTTTCCCACCAACAGATGAATCTATCATTGATAATAAAGTTGTTGGAACAGAAATAAAATCAATTCCTCTTAAATATGTTGATGCAACAAAGCCTGATATATCTCCAACAACTCCGCCTCCAAAGGCTACAATCAAGTCACCTCTATTAAAATTATTTTCCAGTAAAAATTTATTTATATTTATATAATTTTCCATAGACTTAGATTTTTCGCCAGCTGGAAATTTATAAATAAAATAATTTAAGCCATTCATAATCTTTTTTAATCTTTTTTCATAAAGATTATAGACATTTTCATCAGTTATGACTAAAAACTTTGCTTCCTCATTTTTAAATAAATAATCTCTTAACTTTTTATCTTCTTTATATTCAATATCTATTTTATAATTATTTTCTTTAACTAGAATTTCCATAAAACACCTCTTAGTACCTATCATCTATCATAAAGCAAAGATACTTATAAATAAAGAAGGACTTATATTTATTTCCCATTATAAAAATTTTTTAATCTTAAACAAATCAAAAATCAACATAAAAATAAGAGTAGGAAAAATCCTCACTCTTATTTTTTCTTTATTAAAAGTACAAATAATAAAAATATTACTCCTATTAATACAATGGCACCGCCAGGTTTTAATCCAAAATAAAAGGACATAATTAATCCAATCATTGTAAAAATAAATCCAAAAGAAGATGCTAAAATTGTAGTTTTTAGATATCCCAGTTTAAATTGCATTGCACATGCCACTGGCACAACCATTAATGATGATATTATTAAGATCCCAACAGTTCTTGCTGAAACAGAAATTGTAACAGCTATAAGAATCATAAAAATTAAATTTATCCTATCAACATTTACACCAGATAATCTTGCTGATGATTCATCAAAGGATATATACATGAGTTCTGTAAATAAATAAGAAAATAAAATAAATACAAGAACTGCAACAACAAGTATTAAATAAAAATCCAATTCCGGTATTGCTATAATAGATCCAAATAAATATTCTTCAAAATTTGCACTTGTTTTTACAAAACCAGAAAAAAGTGATGCCAGTCCAATTCCTGTGCTCATTAATATGGCAGAGGAAATTTCTTGATACCCTGGAAATTTAGTCCTGACATATTCAAGAAAAATCGACCCAATAACACATAGAATGAGTGCCCCAATAACTGGTGATGTGGAAGTAATAAGTCCAAGCATCACACCTGCAAGAGAGACGTGAGATAGGGCATCTCCAATTACTGATATTTTTTATTTACAACAACTACTCCCATGCAAGGAATTATTATGGACAAAAATGCTCCAACTATAAGGGCCTTAATCATATATGAATATTGAAAAATTTCCATTACTTCACTTCCCTTATTTTTTTATCTTTTATTTCATAAACTTTATTTACATTGTTTTCAATTTCTTCAAGATTATGAGTTATCATCAAAATTGTTATATTATGTTCATTATTTATGTGACCTAGAAGCTGGAATAAAGATTCCTTAGATTCCTTGTCAACTCCTGTCATTGGTTCATCAAGAATGAGAAATTCAGGTGTTGCAACTAGGGTTTTTGCAATTAAAATCCTCTGTCTCTGTCCTCCTGAAAGTTCTGTGTATAACCTATCTTTGTATTTACTCATGCCAACTAAATTTAGGGCATTGTCAATTTTCTCTATTTGATAATCTTTTAATTTTCTAAATCCTCTATTACTTGGATAAAGAGCAAGAGACAACAATTCCTTTACTGTTATTGGAAATTCTAGGCTTGATGGCATGGAAAGTTGTGGTACATAGCCAACATTTTTAATTCCATTTTCTGTATAAAAAGAAACAGTGCCATAAAGAGGCTTTAGTTGATTTAAAATAAGTTTAACTAAAGTCGACTTTCCAGCACCATTAGAGCCAATAAGGGCGATGTAGTCGCCCCTAAAGACATCAAAATTTATATCATCTAAGATTAATTCATCGCTGTATTTAAAACTTAGATTTTTAATTTCTAATAATTTTTCCTTCACTATTTTAAAGCACCTACTAAATTTTCTAGATTTTTTTCCATGATGCTAAAATAATCTTCATTATTTTTAATTTGCTCTTCGCTTAGACCTTCAATTGGTGATAGCACTTTTACATGGCATCCTGTTTCCTCTGCGATAATTTTTGAAACTTTTGGATCAATTAATTCTTCTGTAAAAATAGTTGTAATTTTATTCTCTTTGATATATTTAATTATTTCAGCCATTTTTTTTGCATCTGGTTCAGTTTCTGCATTTACGCCTTTAATACCAATTTGAGTTAAAGAATAATCGTTACATAAATATCCATAAGCTTCATGACTAACTACAATTGTCTTATTTGGCAAATTATTTAAGTTATCTATATATTTTGCATCAAGTTCATCTAACATTTTAGCATATTTTTGATAATTTGACTCATAATAATCTGCATTTTCTTTGTCAAGTTCTGCTAAAGCGTCCTTTATATTTTCCATTTCAATTTTTGCGTTCTTTGGTGAAATCCACACATGAGGATCCATTTGTCCATGATGGTGAGCTTCATGATCATGCTCTTCTTCATGATTGTGATTTTCTACTACTTCCTCGTGGTTTTGGTTGTGGTTTTCTACTGCTTCCTCGTGATTGTGGTTGTGATCATGTTCTTCATCTTCATGATTATGATTTGATTTTATAAGTTCCACTCCCTTAGATGCTTCAACAACTCTTAAGTCTTTGTTTGATAAAGAATCTATTACTTTATCAGTCCAGGATTCCAAACCTGCACCATTATATATAAATAAATCAGCATTTTCCAAATTCTTAATTGCATTTGAATCTGGTTCCCAACCATGAGGTTCTGTACCCTGTGGCATAATCATTTCTACGTCAATTTTATCTCCTGCGATTTTTTTTGTAAAATCATACATGGGATAAACAGAAGCGTAAACCTTTAAATCACTTTCAGTATTTATTTCCTCTTTAGCATCTTCTGTATCAACTCCCTTTGAACAAGCTGATAATAAAACAATTCCAACTAATAAAAATAAAATCTTTTTTATATTTTTCATATTTCCTCCTAAACAATAATGATTTCTATTTGTTATTATAACAGAAATTTATATTTATGAAAGTAATTTTTTAAATTAAATAAATTTTGATATAATTGTTTATTGAAAGCAGGTGAAAATTTGAAAAGTTATGAAGAAATTTTAAGAAATAATAATTTAAAAGTTACTAAAGGAAGAATTGCTCTATTAGAACTTTTAAATGAATCCAATGTTCCCATGAACACAGAAGAAATTTTTGATTTAACAGATAAGGATACTATACCCAGCTTTACTTCCCTATACAGGATGTTAAATGAGCTATGTGACAAGGGAATTATAAGAAAAAATTTATATTCTAATGGACTCTTTTATTATGAATACGCTCAAACTGAACACAGACATTACATTGTTTGTAGTAAATGTGGAAAAGTATCTCCAATTAAAGAATGTCCAATATCTGACTTTGAAAAAATTGCTGAAGATGAAACTGGCTACAAAGTTGTTGGACATATTGTAGAGTTGAGAGGAATTTGTCCTGAGTGTCAAAATAAATAATTCCACTTTATGGAATAGTCTTCGTATTGCAAAATAATTCTTTACTTTTTATTTTTTAGAGTTATAATTAAATTAGTGAAATAATATTCAAGTTATTTTACTATCCTTTACTTATATTTCAAAAATAAAAGAGACTTACTGTACACCCCGCAGTAAGTCTCTTTTATTTTTTATTTCTTTTTAATATTTTTATTAAATTAAAGTTGTAACAAAACCACCAATTAATATTAATGGTATTCCATAGAAAGTAAATTGTGGAATACAAGTATCTTTTATGTGGTCATGTTGACCGTCAACAGAAAGTCCAGATGTTGGTCCAAGAGTTGTATCAGATGCTGGTGATCCTGCATCTCCACATACTGCTGCAATTGTAACAAGTAAAATTGTAGCTGGAACTGAATATCCAAGGCTCACTGCAATAGGAACATAGATAGCTGAAATAATTGGAACTGTACCAAATGATGTACCTATACCGAGTGTAATCATTAGACCAAGAAGAATCATAACATAAGAAGCTACAAGTTTTGAACCTCCAAGTAAAGATGTTGCAAATTGTACTAAATCATCAACTGCTCCTGTTTTTATAAGCACATTGGCGTAACCAGCTGCAATTAACATTACAAAAGCTATGAATCCCATCATACTAATACCACCATCTAACATTTTTTGTATGTCTTCCCATTTTATAACTCTAGTAACTACAATGAAGATAAGACCTACCAATGCACCTAGTGGAAGTGAATCTGTAAATATTTGTACTAAAACGGTTATTAGTCCTGATGAAAGAACTAAAATGTGTTTCTTTTCCAATTTGTCTGGAATATCTTTTACTTTTGAATCTTCTACATCTTTTTGTGAATAGTCTCTGTCTCTTGAGAAGAAGATCATTCCTCCTACAAGACCAATAAACATTATTGCTGCAACCATCCAGTTTGTTGTTATAACATCTTTTCTAACAATTGAAAGTCCTGATCTGTTAAAAGAATCTACTATAAGACCTTGAAATATTGCACCATATCCAACAGGTATTGCTATATATGGCGCCTTTAGACCAAAACCAAAGGAAACAGAAAGCATTTTCCTGTTCATTTTCATTTTATTCATATGTGAAAGTAGTGGCGGTATCAAAATTGGTATAAAGGCAATGTGAATTGGAATTATAGTTTCCGCTGCCATTGCAATTAAAATTATAATAACACAAAGAAGAATCTTGTTTTCTTTTACAAGTGATCCAATCTTTTTTGCCATTATATCTGCTGCACCAGTTTCTTGCATACAAAAAGCTAATGAACCAAGAAGTATATAACTAAGGGCTGTTTCGGCATTATTACCCATTCCTCCAATTAACAGCTCCATAGTATCTGAAATTCCTGCTCCCGAAATCAGTCCTGCACATATTGCTGAAATCATCAGCGAAAAAAATACAGGTACTTTCGCTAAACATAAAGCTGCCAAAATAATTACTGACAGCACAACTGCGTTTGAAAATATCATTTTCTCTTCCTTTCTTTTTAATTAATTCTTTACTCTACTATTCTATTCTAATCTAAAATAAAAAATAAAAAAAGACTTTTCTAAAAATAGAAAAATCTTTTTCCTTATCTATTATTAATTCTTAATACTTGTATAAATAACAAATTGTTAATAATTACGCCATTTCATCATTGTTATCACTAGACTCTTCATTAGCATTATCTAATGAAATCCTTTCTTTTTCTTCATATTTTTTTAAGATATCCATAAATTCTTCGCCTGATATCGTCTCTTGACGCAGTAAATATTCAGAAATAGCATGAAGTGCTTTTATATTTTCACGTAATATTTTTCTAGCTTCATTGTGTGCTTCATCAATAATTTTTTGAACAGTCTCATCAATTTCATATTGTGTTTGAGGTGAACATTGTAAAGAAGTATCTCCTCCAAGATATGCATTAGTCATAGATTCAAGAGCAACAAAACCAAATTCATCTGTCATGCCAAATCTTGTAACCATAGCTTTTGCAATTTTTGTCGCCTTTTCAATATCGTTAGAAGCACCACTTGTTCTAATATTAAATATTAATTCTTCCGCAGATCTTCCACCTGTTAAAGTTACTATACTATTCAAAGCATCTTCCTTTGACATAAGGAATTCTTCTTCTTCATCTACTTGCATAGTATAACCTAAAGCTCCAGAAGTTCTTGGAATAATAGTGATTTTATGAACTGGTGCAGAATCTTTTTGCTTAGCGGCTACTAGAGCATGACCTACTTCGTGATAGGCTATAATTCTCTTTTCACGAGGAGATATAACTGCATTTTTCTTTTCATAGCCTGCAAGAACAACTTCAACAGACTCTTCTAAATCTCTCTCACTCATTTTATCTCTACCTTCACGAACTGCTCTCAAGGCACCTTCGTTAACCATATTAGCAAGGTCCGCTCCACTAGCTCCTGCAGTTGCTCTGGCAATTTTTTCATAATCAATATTTTCTTCTTTTTTGATATTTTTTACATGAACTTTTAATATTTCAACTCTTCCCTTTAAATCAGGAAGTTCTACAGGAATTCTTCTATCAAATCTTCCTGGTCTTAATAAAGCTGGATCAAGAGAATCAGGTCTATTAGTTGCAGCTAAAATTACCACTCCAACCTTTGCATCAAATCCATCCATTTCAGAAAGCAGTTGATTTAAAGTTTGTTCTCTTTCATCATTACCAGAAAAACCTGCTCCATCTCTTTTTTTACCAATTGTATCAATTTCATCAATAAATATAATACAAGGGGCTTTTTCAACTGCTTGTTTAAATAAATCTCTAACTTTAGCAGCACCAAGACCAACAAACATCTCTACAAAAGCTGAGCCAGAAATAGAAAAGAATGGGACCCCTGCTTCACTAGCTACAGCTTTTGCTAGCAATGTTTTACCTGTTCCTGGAGGTCCTACTAATAGAGCCCCTTTAGGAAGTTTTGCTCCTATCTCAGTGTATTTTTTTGGATTGTGTAAAAAATCCACTAATTCAGATAAAGCCTCTTTTGCTTCATCTTGACCAGCAACATTTTCAAATTTAATTCCATCAGTGGATTCAACATAAATTTTTGCTCCACTTTTACCAAAATTCATTGGACCTACATCGCCCATTTTTTTAAATATAAATTTTGATAGGAATAACCAAAATGCTATAAAAATTGCAAAAGTTGCAACAGTAGATATTATAAATGAAAGTACTGGATTCATCTCAGCTTTATAAACTTGTGCAGATTTTACATTATTATTAACAAGTCTATCAACTAAATTAGGGTCATACATCCTATTTGTTTCATATTTTATTTTCTTTCCATCTTTTTCAACTTCAAAGGCAATTGTTCTATCTCTAACTTCTGCCTTTTTTACTTCATTCCTCTTTACCATATTTACAAAGGAAACATAATCTATTTCTTTTATCTCTGAATCTTTATTTAATCTTGGTACAAGAAATATGGCAACTACATAAAATATTATTATCGCCAAGATTACATAAAGAATTGTGGGAATGAATTTATTAAAATTATTTTTTTATTCGACAAAAATTTTCCCCCTTAATAGATGAGTAAAGAAAAAATTTGGGACCAAGTCCCAAAAATTAATCTAATCTTCTTCTATTTTCCATAGCTGTTTGAATAGTTATTTCATCATAAAACTCTAAATCTCCACCCACTGGAAGACCGTAACCTATTCTCGAAACTAGGATATCATAATCCTCTAGAATATTTTTTATATATCTAGCAGTTGCATCTCCATCAACTGTTGGATTAGTTGCTATAATTACTTCTTTTATATTACCCTTTTCGATTCTTTTAATTAGTTCTTTAACTGTTACATCTTCTGGAGTTTTACCCTTTAGAGGAGAAATTACTCCATGAAGAACGTGGTACTTTCCACGAAAACTAAGAGATCTTTCCATTGCATCCACATCTTTTGGACTTTCAACAACGCAAATAATTGAATCATCTCTATTTTTGTTTGAACAAATTTCACAAGGATCACTGTCAGCGTAATTCATACAAATTGAACATTCAACAGTATTATTCTTTGCAGAAATAAGAGCTTCTGCTAAATCCTTAACTTCTTTATCCTCAAGACCAATAATATAATACGCAAGCCTTTGAGCAGTTTTAGAACCAATACCAGGTAGGCGATTTAATCTCTTGATTAAGTCTTCTATAGGTCCTATTTCTTTATTCATATTATAGCCCCGGTATATTAAGACCGCCCGTAAATTTACCCATTTGTGAACTCATTTTACTTTCAGCACTTCTCATAGCTTCATTAACTGCAGCAACAATTAGATCTTCAAGCATTTCCACATCATCAGGATCAACTGCATCTTTATCTAATTTAATAGAAATAAGTTCTTTATTTCCATTTACAGTAGCGCACACTGCTCCACCACCTGAAGTTGCAGAAATTTCCTCATTTGCTAAATTTTCTTGCATTTCTTCCATTTGTTTTTGAAGCTTTTCAATTTGCTTCATCATATTATTTCTTCCGCCTCCACCAGGGAAGCCATTAAATCCACCTCTAGCCATTTTTCCTCCTAAATATCTTCTATATTATTTTTCCCAAAAATTTCTTCTAACTTGTCTACTCCGTCTTTTTTTAATTTCATCCTTACGTCTATATTTGTATTATAAACATTATTAATTAAATCTCTTAATATATTTTTGTTATTAGGCATTACGCAGTAATCATAATACAAGCTATCTTTTTCATCAAATACTAGCTCTAAAATATTGTCATGGAATTTTTCAGGTCTAGCATGCTCAACAAAACCGGCATAACCTTTAGCCCCTCTAGATTCAAGTTCTCTTATTATCTTTGCCCAATCAGATTTAATTCTTTCAAGAGAAATATCTTTATTAGACTTATTTCTTTTTTCACTAGTATTATTTTCATCATTAATTATAGCAGATTGCCTTGATTTTTCAATTGAACTAGTTTTAGTATTTTTAGTATTAGATAGATTATTTTTTATTGACTCATAATTTAAATTATCTTGATTTAAGTTATCATTAGATGTGTTTAAATTTTCATTATTATTTCTATTTTTATTGTATCCCTCAAAATCCCTATTATCTTCATAAGAATTATTTAAATTATTGTCAATAGGATTATAATTAGAATTTTTTACAAGATTATTTCCAGAAAATCTTATATTATTTATTTTTTCTTCTAATAATTTAATTCTATTTTCTAAATTTTCTCCTGACCTTCTCTTGCAAATTTTTATTGCATTCATTTCAAATACAACTCTTTTATTATCTGAATACTTTATTTCAAGAGAAAGATCTTTTAATAGTTCAATTATAGACAATAAATCTTCAAGTTCTACTTTCCCAGCAAGTTCATTGAACTCCTTCATATAAGTTGTATAAACTATTTTTTTGGGATTTTTTAAAGTTTTAACCAAAAGAATATCTCTAAAGTGACTTAATATTTGAGAAGAAAGTGTATTAAAGTCCACTCCTTCTTTATAAATTTCATCTATTGTTAAAAGAGACTCGCTTATGTTTTTTTCTATAAGAGCTTTTGAAAATAAAAATAATAAATCCGAAGATGATATTCCCAGTACTTCCATGGCATCTTCTAATTTTATATGATCTTTATTTTTTGTTAAAAGCTGGTCAAGAACTGAAAGAGCATCTCTCATTGCACCATCTGCAGTTTTAGCAACTAATGTAAAAACTTCATCATCACAAGATTCTCCCTCTAATTCAGTAATTCTTTTTAAATTTTCTACTATATCATCTATGGAAATTCTCTTAAAATTAAATTTTTGAGATCTAGATAATATTGTAGCTGGTATTTTTTCAATCTCCGTCGTTGCTAAAATAAATATTAAATGTCTCGGTGGCTCTCCTAAAATCTTAAGAAGAGCGTTGAAGGCTCCTTTAGAAAGCATGTGAACTTCATCTATAATATAAACCTTGTATTTAAGAGACTGAGGAGGATATATTACTTTATCCTTCAATTCTCTAATATCGTCTACTCCATTGTTACTTGCTGCATCCATTTCAACAACATCTAAAACTGATTCACTTAAAATTTTTTTACAGTTTTCGCACTCGTTACATGGATTTCCATCTACTGGATTAAGACAATTTACCGCTCTTGATAAGATTTTTGCGGCAGAAGTCTTGCCAGTGCCCCTAGTTCCTTGAAATATATAAGCGTGACTAATTTCATTATTTCTAACTTGATTTTTTAAAGAAGCTACTACTGCTTCTTGTCCGTATAATTCATCAAAGGTCTTCGACCTGTATTTTCTATATAATGCTTTGTACATTCTCTCACCTTGTAATAATTATACATGAAATTTTACTATTATAAATTATTTTTAAATATTTATAATTGATTTTATTTTTATTCCAAAAATATTTAACAACATCTTCACATAGTTTTCACATGGCAAGTATAGTATATAGACAAATCAAAGAAACAAAATGTTTCAAATTAGGAGGATTTATTAAAATGAAAAATTTAAAGAAATTAGCAAGTGTTGGAATGATCTCTGTATTAATGTTAGGCATGGTAGCTTGCCAAGGCGCTAACAACAAAGCAGAAGAAGCTGCAAACGCTAAAAACAACGCTGTAGAAGAACAAGCTGAAGCTAACAAAGCTCAAGTAGAAGCTAACGCTAAAGAAGCTGAAGCTGAAGTAGAAGCTGAAGAAGAACAAGCTAAAGAAGAAATCAACGCTGAAAAAGAAGCAGCTACTACTAACGAAACTGCAACTGTAGAACAAGCAAAATAATTTAGCTTAACTTTTAAAGAAGCCTTTCGGGGCTTCTTTTTTTACATAAATTTAACTTATAAGTATTTTTTTTAATTATTAAAATTTTATATACTATAATTTGTTTTTAGTATATAAAAGATTAATCTAGATAAAAAAATATGTTATAATTAAAATTACAGAATTTTATGAAAGAAGGTGTTACATTGTTTTGTCCAAAATGCGGAAATCCAGTTTCTAAAGATGACAACTTTTGTGCTTCATGTGGCCACAACTTAAAAGACGTAAAAATAAATATTACACCAAATAAGAAAAGCTTTGAAGACACCAATAAGGTTAAAAAAGTTAGCGAGCACACTAGAGTTTTCAATCCAAGATCTCTAGATGCAATTGACACTACTGATGAACTTAAAAATATTATAGATGAAGTAGATAGAAAAATATCTAAAAATATTAAAGATTATGAAAATAATAATCTTCAATCAAAATCTACTATTAATGACGATAAAAAAATAAAAAATAAAAGCAAAGAAAGTTCAAATAATTCAAAAGTTGAAAAAAGAGGTCTTCTAAAAAAAGACACTTCTAAAACTTTAGATAAAAATGAAGAAAATAAAATAAACAACAATTTTTTTGATGACTTAGATGATAAATCTACTTCAAATCAAATGAGTCAAAAAGAACTTGTGAGAAGAGTCCAAGAAGAACTTAAAAAATCAAATTTTGATGAAGAAAATAAAAAGAAGACTTCATCAGATAAAAATAGAGATTCTAAGTCAACTTTAGATAATTCTTTTGAAAATTTTGACTATCAAAATAATGACAATAAATCTTCTAAAAAATTTTCCATTAAAGAAAAATGGAATAATTTTATAAGAGAAGATGACGATGAATTTTCGATTTTTGCTGATTTGAGAGATGATACAAAGAAAAAGGAAGATACTAGAAATCTAGAAATTAGTAAATCTGTTGAAGATACAGATAAAAGTTTCGAAAATACTCTTAGTACTCCAAAAATTGACATAGAAAATGCTATAAAAAAATCTGAAGAAGAAAAGAAAAAATCAAAAAAAGATTCTAAGATTTTTAATTCTAATTCCAAGTCAGATTTATCTAATCTTAATGATTTAAAAGTTTCTAATTCTGATAATAAGAACAAACTTAGCAAAAATAAAGAAGATTCTCTCAAAAAATCTTCAAAAACTGAAAATAAAATAGAATATGGCGAAAATAAAGAAAAAAATAAGCTTAAGGAGAAAGAAAATTTAAAGGAACTTTTCTCTTTTAATGATAAAGGTGAAAAACCTGTTAAAGATAAAGAAAAAGTTACTTCAAATGTTGAAAAATCTTTTGAAAAAAATATTTCACAAAAGGCAAATAAATTGGAGTCAAAAATATCAAATTCATCTCAAGGAATTGATAAGGCTTTAAATTTCATTGAAAAAATTACTGAAAAATTATCTGACTATATTGGATCTTTCGGTTCAAAAGAAAGTAAAATTGTGATAGCTACTGGAATCGTATTAAATGCAATAATGCTTTTTATTGGTAGCGGATCTTTTAAATTAATTTTAATACTATTTTTATTATTGAAATTAGTTTTTGATTATTTTGAATTTTATATTCCTCTTAATATAGCAACTGAAAGAGATAACATAGATACATCATATCCAGAAGTTAGAAAATACGCACTTATTAATTGGATAATTTGTAAATTAGTTCTATTTGTAGGATTTATAATTTCACCATTTGGCGGATTTTTTAAGTACAATATGTTACAAGCTCTAACTGCTATGCCTCTTGCTACTTTAATTCTCATTGGTCTTTCTCTTTTAATAGCAATTACTCTTTATAGAGATAGCTTTGTTGGAAGATCAAAAATTAATTTTATTGGTTGGTATGCAATAGCTTTTACACTTTTTGAACTTTTATTTAAAATGATTTGGTTCATTATTAATTTTATATTTGTAACACTATTCTGATAAATAATTAAACTTATTTTATATTTATACTCTAAAAGAGACCAGAAAAATATCTGGCCTCTTTTTCTTTTATATTAAATTAAATAAACTTTACTTCTTTAAATAAAATATATCCTTCGCCGTCTACAGAGATTCCGAAATAATTATCTTTAAAAGCTTTTCTTAAATCTTCTGTTTCGTCTGCATGTATCGTCCTTTCTCTACCAGTGAAGTTTATATTTAAGTCATCTGATTTTAATAAAATAAAACGATCGTAGCCTTCAGGAGAATATTCATCAGGATATTTTTTCTTAAAGACACAAGCATGTAACCAGAATCTAAAGTGTTTTTATAAGATCTATAATTCTTTGGTGATATAGTTGACATCTTATTTGTAAATTTAGAATCGCTATATTTTTTTTCAAGTTTTTCTCTAGTTAAATTTTGAAGATTTCTTCCCCTATATTCCTTTAAAACAACAACTGTATCATTTACAATTACAGACTTTGGGTCTATATAAAAATCTACATCATTAGCTAAATTATCTTCTAAGTCGGGTACTTTTAAACTTCTATATGCTACAAGTTTATCTTCATCATAAACCCCAACAAAAGCTCCCCCACCGTCAATTAAATGTTCCAAATCATCTTTTGTATCGTGAGAAAATATTTCTTTATTTTCAATACCTTCATAAACTTCAGATGTCAGCTCGTAAATTTCATCTATATCTTCTTTTCCTAAAAATTTAAAAATTAATTTTTCCATAATATACCTCAATTAAAATATTTTTCAAAATAATATCTTTTTATTAAATTACTACAATTATCATCATTCTATAATATTTTTAAAGATTAATCTACTTTAATTAGAAAATTAGTGTTCATAATTATCTTTATTTTATATGTCATTCAATATAAATTAAAGATATTTTTATTGTATATTTTTTCTTATTAATAATTATTTTAGCTCTATATAATACCGACAATTTAATATTATACTTCAAATATACCAACCAATAGTTTTGACATTTATAAAAACTTTTGTAAAATAGAATATTTGCATTTTATATAGTAAAAAATACCAGGTTAATTATTTTATTAGCCTGGTATTTTTTTGTCTTAATTATTTAATTTTTTATAAATTTTAAACCGTCCCATAATTTCTCAAGATATTTTTCATTTCAATAACCTTAACTTCGTCAAATTTTTTGAAAGCTTCTAAAGAACTTTTTTCATTATTAAAGCACTTCCAATATCCTGAGCATTTACAAAATCTTTTATCTTTTAATTGAAAATCAATAACATCTTTCAAGGGATAACCTAAAAATATACCTATTTCATGAGGGCATTTATTTATAAATCTAATTTTTAAAAAATTTAAATAATCTTTTACTGTTTTACATGAATTATAACCACATGAATTTAAATAATTAATTATTTTTTCTTGTGAAAGTTTCTTTATTAAGTTTTCAATTTTAAAAAAATAAACTAAGATGAAATCTTCTCCTTCTTTCAATTCAAAAAAATCTAGGCAAAGAGATTCTCTTATAAATAATCTATTTTTTATCCAATAATCTTTTAAAGGTCTTTTACCATTTCTAAAATTCATCATAGTTCCAAGTTTAAGATCTTTAAGCGTTGGAGCAACTGTAGATTTAATAAGAGCAAGTATATAATCAAAGTCTTTAAAATCGTCAATAAATTTTAAAAATTCAATTAAAACTTCTTTATACATTATGACCTCGCTAAGTCTCTTCCAAGAGCTTCACATTCCTCTATTGCTGCTTCATCAGGATTATCATAAGCGGCAAATCCATCTGCAATTAACCTAGCTCCAGTGCTTTCAATTTCTTCTTGCCAAAGCTTCATCCATTCACCCTCGGCCCACTCATAGGATCCAAATAGAATGATATTTTTCCCAGATAAAAATGAATTTACCTTATCCATAAATGGGCGCATTTCAGTTTCTTCTAATTCTTCAGCACCCATAGCAGGGCAACCAAAAGCTATCCTATCAACATTTTTTACATCCTCTTCTGTAGCACTTGAAACTTGCAATAATTTTACTTCTGCCCCTTCACTTTTAGCTCCTTTTACAATAGCTTCTGCCATTCTTTCAGTATTTCCAGTTCCAGACCAATAAATTACATTAATTTTTTTCATTTTTCTCTCCTTTTATTTTGATAATATTTATCTTTTATATTAAACTCTTTTTAATTTTTTAATTACAATAAATTATTGTAATTATTTAAATTAGCTATTAAAAATTGCAAACATTAATATCGATAAATAAATATTTTTAGTTTTTTATTTCTAAACGTAAGAAATTAGCCATTTTCTTGTAAGAAATAAAAATTCATGATACCATTTTATTAGATAAAATGTATACAAGGGAGGAAAAATGGAATTTATTAGAGAAAATGGAATTCTAACTATTAATCTAGATTCAATATTAACTCTTGCTCTTGCAGTAATAGTTTTATTGGTTGGATATGGAGTTAGAAATAAATTACAATTTTTAAGAAAATACTGTATACCTGCTCCAGTTATCGGTGGATTTTTATTTATGTTCATAAGTTTTATTGGCTACAAAACAAATACTTTCAATTTTACTTATGAAAATATATTTCAATCTACTTTTATGCTAGTCTTTTTTACATAAGTTGGACTTGGAGCAAATTTAAAAATATTAAAATCAGGTGGAGTTCTATTAATTATTTATTGGTTAGTTTGTGGAATTCTATCTCTTGGACAAAATACTATTGGTGTTTTAGTTTCAAAGGCTGTTGATCTTGAACCCGCTTATGGAATTCTAGCGTCCTCTATATCTATGATTGGTGGACACGGGGCTGCTTTAAGTTATGGAAATACATTTGCTGAAATGGGTTATGCACAAGCACCAGTTGTAGGTGCTGCTGCAGCTACTTTTGGACTTATTTCTGGTGTAATTATAGGTGGACCTCTTGGCAGAAGATTAATCGTAAAAAATGGTTTAAAAGCAAATAATGATGATGATTTTGACTCATCAAAATTAGATGATCTATTTAAAGAAGAAAAAGTTGAATTATCAAACCTTGATATCATCAAAAATGTAGCTGCAATTATTATTTCTATGGCACTTGGAACCTTGGTTTCAAAATTTATAGGTTCACTTATTAATATGCAGTTCCCTGACTACGTTGGTGCAATGTTTATTGCTGTTATTTTAAGAAACTTAAATGAAAAAATAAACATTTACAACTTTAATGGCAATTTAGTGGATGGTATTGGCGATGTTATGCTAAACTTATACCTTGCACTAGCACTTATGACTTTAAAATTGTGGGAGCTTCAAGATTTAATGGGTGGCGTTCTTATTGTTCTAATTTGCCAAGTAATCTTTATGCTTATATACAATTATTTTATAGTATTTAGAGTTTTGGGCAAAAATTATGATGCTGCAGTTATGTGTGCAGGACTTTGTGGACACGGCTTAGGTGCTACACCATCTGCAATTGTTAATATGACTGCTATAAATGAAGAGTATGGTTTGAGTAGAAAGGCCATGATGATTGTTCCTATAGTTGGAGCTTTCTTAGTTGATATAATTTACCAACCAATTGTGTTAACCTTTATAAAAATATTTGTAAAATAAATTTAACAACATTTTATCTAGTAAAAAGACCAAGCTTTTTTATGAGCTTGGTCTTTTCATATCTAATTATTTTTATTTAGTCTTCTTTCTAGCAGGAACTTTATTAAAAATTCCAGTAACCATTAGTGCAATTGCTCCATCAGTTGTTACATTACAAGCTGTTCCAAAACTATCTTGTAAAGCAAATATTGAAAGCATAAGAGCTGTCCCTGTGTCATTAAAGCCAAGCACTGATGTTATTAGTCCAAGAGAAGCTACTACTGTTCCTCCTGGCACTCCTGGAGCCGCAATAGCAAAGATTCCCAAGAGTGTAATAAAAACTATCATATTAGCAGTTTCAGGAAGTTTTCCAGTTAATATTTGTGAAACTGTCATTACAAAAAATACTTCTGTCAAAACTGACCCACAAAGATGGGTATTTGAACAAAGTGGAATTGCAAAGTCCCTGATCTTTGGATCAAGAGTTTCAGATTTTCTAGCACATTCAATAGCAACTGGTAAAGTTGCAGCTGATGACATTGTTCCAACTGCAGTAAGATAAGCTGGTACATAATGTCTATATACTTCTTTTGGATTAGTTTTTGAAATTAATCCTGCAAGAGAATACATCACAGTCATCCAAATAAAATGTCCAACAATTACAATTAGTATAATCTTTAAGAATACAGGTAATTCAGTAATAATTACTCCTTCATAAGATAAAACTGCAAAAGTTGTTGCAATATAAACTGGTAGAATCTTTATTACTACATTGTTTACAATAGATAAAACAATTTTATTTAATTCAATCAACATCTTTTCCCATGTTTCTGAATTAGTGACAATTACAGCTATACCAAATAAAATTGATGTTACAAGTGCGGTCATAACTGGCATTATTGGATCAATAGAAAGTTTAAAAATTGATTCTGGGATTGCATTTCCTGCTCCAACATTTGGTGCAATATTTAATTTTGGAATAATTGCTTTTCCTGCAAGAAATGACATTGTTGCTGCTCCTACTGTTGATATGTAACAAATTATGAGCGTAACACTTAAAATCTTTCCTGCACTTTCTTTTAGAGATACAATAGCTGGAGTTATAAAACCTAAAATTATTAATGGCACTATATATCCAATTAAGTCACCAATTACTCTTTTTATAGTATCAATTGCAACTATGGCGCTTTCATTAGATATGCTTCCAACAAAAATACCTATTATAATTCCTAGTATTAGTTTAAATACTAAAGAATTAAAAAATTATTTTTCTTCATCTCTCCTCCTATATAAAATTATTTGAAGTTTTACTTCTTCTAACATTTTACCATTCTAATAAAATAAGTGTACTAAAATTTTTAAAAAATTTATTCTTAAAATTTAATTTTTCCAAAACTTATCTTAATAATATTTTTATTTTTTTCTCATTTAAATATGATTCTAACAGTCTTTTAAAGATTTATTGTAATAACTAGATACTAAAATATAATAATAACTTTCAAAATTATGAATAAAATAATATTCTTTGGTTATATATAAATTAAGAGAGCTTCACTAGTTGATGATTTCTTAATAAAAAGGAGGAATTAGGTTTGAAGAGATGGCGCAAATGGCTTAATGCAATTTTTTCTATCGCCTTATTCTTATCTCTGTTTTGCACGTATTTCTTATTATATGATTATGGCAAAATAACGGCAGATTTAGGAAATTTTTATAAACAAGATTGGTTTTTCTATTTCCTAACTGTAGTATCAGCAATAGCAGCTCTATATGCTCTATTTAATTTTATTAGAGTATTAGTCCTCCCTACACTTAACTCATACGTTATAGACAAGGATGAGGACGGTGAGATGCTCATCACTTCAAGAGCAGTTGAAAATAATGTTTTATCAACATTAGAAAACTATAATGAAGTGAAAAGATCAGATGTTGATGTAAGAGTAAATAATGGTAGTAAGCACGAAATCAGTTCCAAAATTACTTGCGGAGTGCAAGAAGGCATTGATTTAAATTCATTAGGAAAAAGAATTAAAAATGATGTATCTTCTAACTTAGAAAAATTTACTGGATATTCAGTAAAAGAGGTTAATGTAGAATTTTATGACATCAAAGAAGAATCAGGTAAAAGAGTTGTTTAGGGGGCTCATATGAGAAATAATTATGGAAATTATCCGGATTATCAAAATTATTATGAGAACTCTAGAGAAAACCAAGAGAATCAAAAAATTGTTCTCCTAGATAAACAAAAGGAAAGAGAAAATTCTATTATAAAAGAAAGATTTAGAAATTTCACTCGACTTCATTGGAATGAGTTCAAGTACACTTTACTTGGAATCATAATTGCAATTTTGTTTTTAACAATAGGTTTTTTCAGAACACTTTTAATTGCGATTCTTTTCCTCATTGGCAATAGCTATGGGAAATTTAAAGATGGTGATCCGAGAATTTTATTTTGGTTAGAAAGATTGTTTAGAAAGTATTAATTTTATTTAGTTAGTAATTTTAAAGGAGAGAAAAATAATGGCAACAGAAGCAAAATATAACGAAATAGCAGGAATTAACAAAAAAGAACAAGAAAAAAGAGAAAAAAGCTCAAAAAAGAGAAGAATTTGTAGAAAACGCAAAAGATAACTTCAAAGAAAAACAAGAAGATATTAAAGACTCTGCTCAAGAAGAACAAAATAAACACGAATCTAAATTAACATTTGAAGATTCTGTTATTGAAAAAATAGCAGCAATTGCTTGTCACGAAGTTCCAGGAGTTCTTGACATGAAGGGCGGATTCTTCTCAGGTATCTCTGAACAATTTGGTGGATACAGCTTAACAAAAGGTATTTCTGCTGATGTTGGAGAAAAAGAAGCTGCAATTGACGCATCTATTATTCTTGAATATGGACATTCTGCTCCAAAGGTATTTGAAGAATTAAAGAGAAATATTTCTCAATCAGTTGGACAAATGACTGGACTTAAAGTTGTTGAAGTTAATGTTCGTGTTGATGATGTAATGACTAGAGAAGAATTCCAATTAAAAAACAGAGACGACAGAAATGATGCAGCTAACTACAATCAAGGACCATCTCTAAGATAATTTAGAAAATAAATTTTAAATCATAACCACTAGTTAATGCTAGTGGTTATTTTTTTATAAAAATTTCATATAAAATCATTTTTATTTTAGATTTGATGCTTTATTATCCTTTATGTCTTCATTTTTACATAAAAATAAAGACTCGAATTAACGAGTCTAGCTAATATTTGACATAAAGCCAAAAAAAGAGCCCTAAGGCTCTTAATTTTCTTAAAATTATAAAACACGAGTAGCGTTTACGTATCTTTCTTGGTAATAGCCTTCAGTAAGAGAAGATGTCATAACTTTTCCTTGACCTGAAGAAGCATGGATAAATTTTCCATCGCCAACATAAATACCAACATGACTAACTCCATTACCTGTTGTATTAAAGAATACTAAATCTCCTTCTTGTAAATCAGACTTAGAAACTTGTTTTCCATAAGTTGATTGAGTTCTAGAAGATCTTGGGATTGAAATTCCAAGTTCGTCATTATAAATTGAATAAACTAAACCTGAACAATCAAATCCAGCATTACCAGTATCTCCATATACATATGTAGATCCAAGTTTATTTTCTGCAGAAGATATAACTTTGGCAGCAATTGACGCATTTGGAGCTGCAGCTTTTTTATATTCAAAGCTTACTTTAATTTCTTCTTTATTTTTTATAGCTTCTTGAATGTTTTCTTCATCTGAAGATAAAATACTTTCATCTTTGTTTTCTTGAATCTTTTCAACTTTTTGTCCAGATACAATATTTAAATCTTTAGCTTCAACATTATAAGAAGTACCCTTTTCGTCAATTACAAAATTACCATTTTTGTAATCAATTACATCAACAACTTGTTTTTTATTTAAATTTATTTTTCTACCATTGTCACTTTTAGCAACAGTGTTGTTTTTCACTTCAACTTCTGTCACATTATTTCTCTTATCGGCAACTTTTTTAAGTGCTGTTCTGTTTACATTACCTATTGTACCGTCATTACACTTAATTTTTGCTGTAGTATTATCTACTGAAATTCCAACTGCATATTCATCAACAAATAAGCTTCTTATTATTTTTCCATTATCATCAAGAATTGGACTAGCTTTTACAATTTTATATGTTGGAACATTAACTTCTGTAAGTAAAATTTTATCTTGTGGAATAGTTACTTTAGCTTTTCCCTTTTGAACAAAAAAGTCATTACCTTTTTTTTCAAGGACTTCAACTTTTTCTCCAATTGAAAAGTCTATTTCATTACCACTATATGTTTTTTGTATGTGTTCGTTAATAAATACTCCTGTATCTTTCATGCCAACTATTGACACTGCACAAAGTGCAAATAAGCCAAGTGGCAATTTATTTTTAAAGGAAACCAATACTAACAACTCCTATGCTTTTATATTTTTAGATATTTTTTTATATATTTTTTTGCCTACATTTTTATTACTAATTAAGTATAACAAACTAATTACAAAAAAACAACAAAAAGTTACAAAATAGTTAAAACAATTTTAACTATTTTGTAACTTTTTCAAAAATATAAATTATATGTAGTAAGTAAATCTATAAGCCGCGTTCTGTTTTGTCAACTATCTATCTTGAATTATAGTTGCCTATAATTTCTAGCAACCTACCTACCGGCAGATGCGAGCAACATCTGTTATTCCTATTTGGTTTTGCTCCGAATGGGGTTTACATAGCATCATTATCACTAATGACCTGGTGAGCTCTTACCTCGCCTTTCCAACCTTACCCAAGGGGCGGTATATTTCTGTTGCACTAGCCTTGGGGTCACCCCCACTGGCCGTTAGCCAGCATCCCTGCTCTGTGGAGCGCGGACTTTCCTCACATTTGTGCAGTTGACCAATTTACTTACCAGATAATTTTACCACTGAATCTCTCAAATATCAAGTTCAAAGCTACTTTCTTCTTGTATATAAAAATCTAATTCCTTAAAGTTTTTTTCAAGTCTTTTTTTATTTTTGGAAGAATTATTCTTTCTGAATAAAAATGTCCAAGGTCTATTAAAATCAGATCTTCTTCATAAGCTCTTTGTCCGTCATGATATTTTATATCAGAAGTTATATAAGCATCTACACCATTACTTTTAGCTATATCAATAAAATCTGCTCCACTTCCGCCAAGAATTGCAACTTTTTTAATTTTTCTATTAGTTCTTCCGTAATATTTTATTTTTTTACTTGAAGCTTTTCTTTTAAAAATTTATCTAATTCTTCAAGACTATATGCACTTTCAAATTCTCCTACTAGGCCCATAGCTTTTTCTTCTTCATAAGTTAAAACAGATTTACCTTTAAGATTTAATTTTTCAAAAAGTGTGTCATTAACTCCATCATCTGCCACATCCATAGAAGTATGGTAAGAAAAAACTGAAATATTATTTTTAATTAATTTTATTATATTATCTCCCAAATAAGTCCCTTCAATAATATTTTTATTTCCACTAAAAAACATAGGATGATGGCTTATTATGAGCTTTGATTCTGTTTCTATAGCCTTATCTATGACTTTATCTGTAACATCCATAGCTAAAACTACAGATTTAGTGAAATCTTTAAACTCAACTTGGCTGCCAGAATTATCCCAGGAAAGTTGATAATCATTTTTTGCCCAACTTTCCATATAATTTTTTATATCTTCAATTGGATATTTCATCTATTGCCTCCTCTATTTTTAAAATCAAAGATTTAATTTCATCACTTCTTTTTTTTGTCCTAAGATTATTTGGATCAAAGTTTTGTAATATATTTTCTAAATAAGTTTTTTTATCTAATAAAAATTTTAAATATGTTTTATCTTTTTTCTCTATTAATTTTTTTGAAAAATAATAATCTTCATCTTTAAAAGTTTCAATTTTAACTTCCTTCAAAAACTTTGCAACAATAATTTCAAAATACCTATCATCTTCATAAATAATGTACTCATCTATAATTTTAAATCCAAGATTATTTAATTCACGCCGGAGAATCTGTGTTTTTTGCATTGGTTGCAATATTAATTTATTTGCACTTTTTGCGATTTCAATAGAATTATTAATAATCTCTGCAATTTGTATCCCGCCTAATCCTGCAATAATTATATTATCTCGTTTTTCATCAATAATTCCATTTGCTAATATATTTCTAATGTATTTTTCATTTCCCAATTCTTTTGTTAAATCAATAGACTTTTGTAAAGAATTTTTTGAGATATCTGTCGCAATAATATCACTTGAAATTTTATTTTCGCATAAAAAATTGGGCACATATCCATGATCTGTGCCCACATCAATTACCGAAGCCCCAAAATCTACAAGTTCTGCAATTTTATTAAGCCTCTTTGATAATTTTATCATTCTAAATAATCCTTTAATTTCTTTGATCTACTTGGATGACGTAACTTTCTCAAAGCTTTTGCTTCAATTTGTCTAATTCTTTCACGAGTTACATCAAATTCCTTACCAACTTCTTCTAGAGTTCTTGCTCTTCCATCATCAAGTCCAAATCTTAAAGTAAGAACTTTCTTTTCTCTTTCTGTCAAAGTTTCTAAAACTGTGTTTAATTGTTCTTTTAACAAAGTGAAAGTAGCTGCATCTTGCGGTGATAGAATTTCATCATCTGGTATAAAATCACCTAGATGTGAATCTTCTTCTTCACCAATTGGAGTTTCCAATGAAACTGGTTCTTGAGCAATTTTTTGAATTTCACGAACTCTATCTACGTCTAAATTCATTTCTGCTGCAATTTCTTCTGGTAGAGGATCACGTCCAAGATCCTGCACTAGTTGTCTTTGTACCCTGACAAGCTTATTAATTGTTTCAACCATATGAACTGGAATTCTTATAGTTCTAGCTTGGTCTGCAATAGCTCTTGTAATTGCTTGTCTAATCCACCAAGTAGCATAAGTTGAAAATTTAAAACCCTTAGTATAATCAAATTTATCCACTGCTTTCATGAGTCCAAGATTTCCTTCTTGAATTAAATCTAAAAAGCTCATTCCCCTGCCAACATATCTTTTAGCAATAGAAACTACGAGTCTTAAATTGGCTTCAGCAAGCTCTTTTTTTGCAAACTCATCGCCTGCTTCCATTCTCTTAGCTATTTCAACTTCTTCATCAGCTGTTAAAAGTGAAATCTTTCCAATTTCTTTTAAATACATTCTTACAGGATCATCTACTGTTACTCCCTTTGGGACTGATAAATCCTCTTTAGTAACATCTACTTCATCTTCATCATCTTTTGAATTTTTTTGT
>NZ_HE978593.1:582359-598018 GCF_000312025.1 Peptoniphilus timonensis JC401
TCATCTATATCATCTGAATCTATTTGAACTTTTTCAAAGGCATCTCCTATTTCCTCATAGGTAAGTTTTCCGTCCTTTTTTCCATCTTTTAAGAGTCGTTCTCTTATGGAATCAATAGATTCTTTATTTTTTAATTTTTCACTCATAATTGCCCTCCTCTTTCAACTCGTTTAACTTTAAATTAATTTCTTGCAATTCTTTTAAAGCTTCGAGCAGAAGATTTTTATTTTCTTCCCCTTGAAGTTTTTCGATATTTTCGAGGATTTTGTTTTTTTGATTTTTGAAGATAATTACCTTCGACAGTTCTTATTAATTCATCGACTACTTTTTCATTTACATAGATATCATTTATAATTGCTAAAATATTATTCTTAAAAACAGTGTCAATGAGCCTATTTGATTCTAAAAGAGTTAAAAAATCATTTAGCTCCATCTCTTCTTCAAAAAATTTAGGTATTTCTTCAAAGACAGCCCTAGTCATGGCGTTGCTAAAATAGAAAACTTCAATTCTTTTTTTGATATAATTGTAAATATCATTGTCCAGTAAAGAATATGATAATAATTCCTCTTGTGCTCTAGTCTTATTAGATTTCACAACATTTGTATTTTTCTTTACCTTAAACTTTTCTTTTTTCGCTTCCTTAACCCTATTCCTATTTAGATAATTTATATAATTTTCAATTGCTAAATTTGAAATATTGTAATTTTTTGAAAATTCTTTTACAAAAATATCTCTTTCTATAGGATTTTTTATACTAGAAAAAATTTTTGCGGCTTCAATTGTAAAATTGCTAAGTCCCTCATTATCTTCTAGATTATAATTTTCCCTAAGTTTTTTTATTTTAAATTCGATATAAGATATAGAAGATTTAATTTTATTTTCAAAAGCTTCTAATCCATATTTTTTTATAAAATCGTCAGGATCCAATCCATCATTAAGTTCTATTATTTTAGGCTTTACTGATGCTTGAAGAAAAATATCTATGGCTCTTGCAGTTGCGTTAATACCTGCGTTATCACTGTCATAACAAATGTAAATATCTTTAGCCATTTTTTTAATAATATTAGCCTGGTCAAATGTAAGAGAAGTACCAAGGCTTGCTACACTATAATTTATACCACTATTGTATAAAGATATAACATCCATATAGCCTTCTACTAAGATAATTCTTTCTCGACTTGACTCTCTTGAAATTATATTCATGTTAAAAACATTACTGCCTTTATGAAAAATAGGAGTTTCTCGCGAATTTAAATACTTCGGTTTTGCATCACCAAAACCCCTTGCTCCAAACCCAATTACCTTATTATTTCTATTTATAATTGGAAACATAATTCTATCTCGAAATCTGTCAATATAATTTCCATTTTTACTTTTTGAAATTAAATTTAAGTCTAAAAGTTCATCTTCTTTATATCCCAAACTTGTTAAATGATCGTATAAATCAGTCCAGGAATCTTTAGAATATCCTATGCCGTAAGATCTAATAGTTTTTGCACTTAGCATCCTATTATTTAAATATAATTGCGCTTTTTTTGATGCTTGAAAATTTTTTAGAAAATGTAAGGCTGCTTCCCTATTTATTTCGTATAGCCTATTTCTTTTTTCACGTGCTTCTTTATTTTCATCTTTGTATTCTTCGAGTCTAACATTGTACTTATCTGCTAAAAATTCCACAGCCTCAGGAAAACTTAAATTTTCTCTTTTCATTACAAAAGTGATTACATCTCCGCCAACTCCACATCCAAAACATTTAAAAATAGATTTAGAACTGGAAACAGAAAATGAAGGAGTTTTTTCAGAATGAAAAGGGCAGAGTCCCATATAATTGGATCCAGACTTCTTTAAGTCCACATATTCTCCAATTAAATCTACAATATCTGCCCTATCTCTTATTTCATCAAGAACATTGTCATTTATAAGGTACAATTAAATGCTCCATCCCTTCGGTATAAATATATTTTTTATTTGCTTCATTGCATAAGTATCAGTCATTCCAGCTATATAGTCAGAAACAATATCTTCGTCGCTATGACTTCTATCACTATAAAGACTTAGATGATTTTCTGGTATTCTACTTAAATCTTCTGCATAAAATCTATAAAGTTCTGTCAAAAGTCTTTTAATTTTTATCTCTTCACTTTTTACAACAGGATCCATATAAACCCTTTTAAACATATACTGCCTAAGTTCCATAGTTGCCTCATAGACTTCTTTTTCCATTTCAACAATAGGATTCCCATAAGATTCATTAACTATGCCGTTAATCATCGTGTTAATTCTTTCAGAAGAAGTATTTCCCAAAACTTTAGTTAATTCTTTAGGAAGTGAATCAGAAGAAATAATTCCAGCCCTAATTGCATCATCAATATCATGATTTATATAGGCAATTCTATCTGCGAATTTTATAATTTTTCCTTCTAAAGTTTTTGCGTTACTACTGCCAGAATGATTTAAAATTCCATCTCTAACTTCTTCAGTTAAATTTAAACCAATTCTTTTTTCAGATCTTTCCAAAAAGTCAACTACTTTTAAAGATTGTTCACTGTGAATAAAACCTGTGCTTTTTAATTCATTAAGAACTGCTTCACCAGAATGTCCAAAAGGTGTATGGCCAAGATCATGCCCTAAGGAAATTGCTTCTACTAAATCTTCATTAAGCCTCAATGCTCTAGCTATTGTTCTAGCTATTTGACTAACTTCAAGAGTGTGAGTGAGTCTTGTCCTAAAATGGTCACCCTCAGGAGAAATAAAGACCTGCGTCTTATGTTTTAATCTCCTAAAACTCTTTGAGTGGATAATCCTATCCCTATCTCTTTGAAATTCAGTTCTAAGATCGGACTTTTCTTCTTCTTTATTTCTTCCCAAAGTTGAATCTGCAAAAGTAGCATATTCAAAAAACATTTTGTGCTCAAGTTTTTCTCTCTCAACTCGAAGATTCATTTAATCACTTCCTGGATTCCATATGTTTAATGATTATTTCAGCAGTTTCTTCGATTGCCTTGTCAGATACATCAATTACAAAACAACCTAATTCTTCCATAACTTGCTTTGAATAATTTAATTCATCTCTTATTCTATCGTAATTAGCATATTTTGCACCTGAAGTTAAGCCTAAAGATTTTAATCTTTGCTCTCTTACAGAAATAATCTTTTCCGGATTTGCTGTAAGTCCAATTATCTTATCAACGTCTTTTTCATAAACTTCCTTTGGAACAGGAACTTCAGGAACAAGTGGAATATTAGCAACTTTATAAAGTTTATTTGCAAGATACATAGATAGAGGAGTCTTTGAAGTTCTAGAAATACCAACTAGACATATATCTGCCTTTTTCGCACCACGAGGATCTTTACCATCATCGTATTTTACAGCAAACTCAACACATTCAACCTTTTTAAAATAGTTTTCATCTAGCCTTCTAATTAAACCAGGTTCTCTTAAAGGTTCATATCCTAAAATATCTTCAATTTGAAGTAATGGTTCTCCCATGACATCAACAGTGTGTAATTTTAATTCATGAGTCTTTTCTTCGATAAAATCTCTAGTTTCCTTAACAACATTTGTATAAACTATAAGACTATTTTTATTTTTGATGCCTTTTCTAGAACAGGTTTAATTTGTTCAATGCTATTATGATAAGGGTATCTAATAATTTCATAATTTTCTGATTCAAATTGTCTTGCAGAAGATTTTGCAATTAACTCCCCAGTTTCGCCAATAGAATCTGAAATTACAAAAATAGTAAGTTGATTATCGTCTTTATTCATTTCTCCTCCTAAATTATCTCGCCATCACAAACATCAACAAAAAGTCTCGTAACATTTGTCTTTGTAAATCTGCCAACAACTTCAAGATCATTATTATTTTTAACTTTTATAACAGGAAGGGAATCAATACCCTTTGTCACAATTAGATTTGCAGCCTTATAAACACTGTCATCTATATTTACATAAAAAATATTTGGCATTCTTGTCATAATTACACTTATGGGAGTCTTTTTAATATCAGCATCACCAATCATAAATCTAATTAAATCTTTTCTTGATACAATACCTGTTAGAAATCCGCCATCAGTAACAAACATTGATGATAAATCTTCCATAAATAGATCTACCACAACATCATAGACAGAAGTTTTTTGGTCACAAGAAAAAGGAAGTGACATATAATCTTTCAACTCTAATTTCTTTAAGTCACTAGACAACTGAGAAAAAATAGATTTTCCAGTATAAAAATATCCAAACTTTGGTCTTGCTCCCAAAATATTTATCATTGTGAGTACAGAAAGATCAGACCTTATAGTAGCTCTTGAAAGTCCTAAAATTTCTGCTATCTCATCACCAGTTATAGGGCCCTTTTTCCTTTACAATATCAATAATTTCAGTCTGCCTATCGCTGAATTTCATTTGCTCACCGACCTATTCTACAATATTTTCGATTTTTAATATTTTTTGAATATTTTCCTCAATTCTATTTATGAGTGCTAGTCTATTTTCTCTAATTTTTTCATCTTCAGCCATTACCATTACACTGTCAAAGAAAGAATCAATAGCAGGAACTAAATCATTTAATAAGTCCATAGCTTCCTTATATCTTTCTGATGATAAAGCATCATTAAAACTTTCATCAATTTCAGTAAATTTATTATATAAATCTTTTTCAGCTTCTTCTTTTAGAAGATCTTCATTAATTTCAAGTAAATCTACATTTTTTGTTAAATTATTTATTCTCTTATATGCATCAACAAAATGGCTCCTATCTTCTTTAAACCATTCATCTAGTTCATTAGCTTTATCAAAGATATTGTGTATTTCACTTTCCGGAATTAAAACTGAATCTATAATATCATACCTAATGCCTTCTTCTTGAAGCATAGTTTTAATTCTTCCAAAGAAGAAATCTCTTACGTTTTCAATAACTTCTTCGTGGTTAAAAGTAAGACCAAGATCATTTATATATTCATATAAACTAGCTTCTACAGCTTCATTTAAATCAAATTTCCAAGAATTATTTCTAATTATATTAATTACACCAATAGCAGATCTTCTTAAAGCAAAGGGATCTGTTGAACCTGTAGGAATTTCACCTATAGCAAATAGTCCAGCAATTGTATCAATTTTATCAGCTAGTGAAAAAATTGATCCCACACTTGATTCTGGAAGCTTATCTCCAGCAAATTTTGGAAGGTATTGTTCTCTTATTGCAGTAGCAACAATATCTTTTTCTCCAGATTTTAAAGCATAAATTTCTCCAATAACGCCTTGAAGTTCAGTAAATTCGATTACCATTTTTGTTGTCAAATCAGCTTTAGAAAGATGAGCTACTCTTTTTATAGCATCAATAGCTTCGTCTGCAAAAGAAAGTGATTCTGCAATTTTATTTGCAACTACTCCATCTCTTTTTTCTTTTTCAAGCATTGTTCCTAATTTATCATGGAATAAAACACCATTTAAATTTTCAACATAATCTTCCAGTGGTCTTGAAATATCGTCATCATAGAAGAATTTAGCATCTTCAAGTCTTGCTCCAAGAACTTTTTCATTTCCAGCAATTACAATGTCTTCATAATCTTTAGTGCCATTTCTAACTGTAATAAAATATGGAAGTAACTCTCCCTTTTGTGAATAGATTGGAGTAAATCTCAAATGATCAATCATTGTAGTTGTTACAACTTCTTTTGGAAGACTTAAATATTTTTCCTTTATGCTTCCCTTAATTGGACTTGGATATTCAACTATATAAGTTAATTCTTCTAAAAGATCTTCGTTTTCGTGAATTTCTCCACCAAGAGACTTTGCAATCTTTGTTGATTCGTATTTTATAATTTCACGTCTTTTATTTTGGTCTAGAATTACATAATTATCTTCAAGTAACTTTTCATAATTTTCCACATTGTCTATGATAACTTCTGATGATCCTAAAAATCTATGACCCTTAGTAGTGTTTCCAACTTGAATTCCTTCAAAATCAAAATCAACAACCTTATCATCTAGAAGAGATACAATCCATCTTATTGGTCTTGCAAATCTTAAATTCTTTCCACCCCAACGCATATTTTTTGGAAAATTAATGTCCTTAATTAGTCCAGGTATTATTTCTTTTAAAATTTCAGAAGACTCTTTACCCACTGATGAAATTTGTGCAAAAATATAATCTGTTCCCTTAACTTCTTTTATAACTATGTCATCTTCAGTAATTTTTTGAGATTTCATAAAACCTAAAAGTGGTTTTGTAGGATTTTTTCATCATCATAAGCAATTTTTACAGAAGGTCCCTTAACTTCTTTTTGCATATCTTTTTGTTTTTCATCTAAGGATTCAATTATAAGGCTAAGTCTTCTAGGAGTTGCATAAACTTTTACATCTTCAAATCCAAGTTCATTTTCAACTAATAATTTTTGAGATTTATCTTCAAGTTGTTCTATTGCCATATTTACAAATCTAGATGGCAATTCTTCAACTCCAATTTCAAGTAAATAATTATTCATTTATTTCACCTCTATTTATAAGGGGATAATTCATTTCTTCTCTGTGTTTTAAATGAGTTTTTGCTACAAGTCTTGCAAGATTTCTCACTCTTTGGATGTAGCTTGTTCTTTCAGAAACAGAAAGGGCTCCTCTTGCGTCTAATAAGTTAAAAGCATGAGAACACTTTAGAGTGTAGTCATAAGCATCAATTACTATATCTTCTCCAATTACTCTTTGTGCTTCAGATTCATACATATCAAAAAGTTTTCTAAGCATATCTATATCAGCACTTTCAAAAGCATATTTTGAGTGTTCATATTCATTTTTCTTAAATACTTCTCCATAAGTTATATTTTCATTGTATTTAATATCATATACTGACTCTACATTTTGAAGATACATTGCAATTCTTTCAAGTCCATAAGTTAATTCAGCACTTTCTAGATCAAGGTTTACTCCACCTACTTGTTGGAAATAAGTAAATTGTGTTACTTCCATTCCATCAAGCCAAACTTCCCAACCAAGACCCCAAGCACCTAGTGTAGGAGATTCCCAATTGTCTTCGACAAATCTAATGTCATGTTTTTTTGGATCAATACCAATTGCGAAAAGTGAATCAAGATAAAGTTGTTGAACATCTTCTGGAGATGGTTTCAAAATAACTTGCAATTGGTGATGTTGATAAAGTCTATTTGGATTTTCACCATATCTACCATCTGCAGGTCTTCTTGAAGGTTCAACATAAACTACTTTCCATTCTTCAGGTCCAAGAGATCTTAAGAAAGTATTTGGATTCATAGTTCCTGCACCCTTTTCAATATCATAAGGTTGCATTATAATAGCTCCCTTTTCCTTCCAATAATTTTCCAATGTCATAATTAAATCTTGGAAATACATTTTTTCCTCCTTAATTAAACAGCCTATCTGACTTAAAACTGCTTATATCTAAATTGTATTTTATATACTTTATTATAATATTATGCAAATATTTTTTCCTACTTATTTCAATATTTTCGATATTTTCTAAATCTTCTAACTTTCCATATAAAATCTCGTTCAAATAAACTAAATCTTTTCTTGTTAGAGAAAAGGAAAATGGATCTTGAAAATCAATAATTCCTTCTCTTATAGAAAAATAAGATTTTTCTTTAATGTCAAGCCTTGGTCTATAGCCAATAAAACTTAGGTATTTTAATTCAAAAGCCAAGGCAAGACTAATTGGATCTTTAGTGAAATTAAAAAATTTTAAAGTCTTTCTCAATAGATCAAAAGCTTTTTTGTTTGTTTCACCGCTTACAGAAGATTTATCCAAAATTTCTAACAAAATAGAAGCATAAATTAAATTATCATAATTTTCTCTAATTTTAAAATTAGATTCAAGAATTTTTGAATCGCTAATATAAAAAAACTTTGTCCTTTTTTTAATAGATATTCATTTACACCAAAAACTTGTGAAACACTCAAGTTTTTAGATCTTGGACTCATTGCACCTTTTACCATAATAGAAATTTTACCATATTCTTTGGTGAATACTCTTATTATCTTTGAACTCTCACCAAAATCCATTTCATTTAGTACAATGCCCAAAGTATAATTATTTATCGTAGCCAAATCTTTTTACCAAATTATCTTTTTCTCTCCAGTTTTTCTCAACTTTAACCCAAATTTGTAAATTTACCTTGGCATCTAAAAGTTTTTCAGCTTCTTCTCTTGACTCAGTTCCAATTTTCTTTAACATAGAACCTTTCTTGCCAATAAGAATTCCCTTGTGAGAGTCTCTTTCAACATATATATTAGCTTCGATATCGTAAATATTTTTATCTGGTCTTTTTTTGAATTTTTCAATTGAAATAGCAAGTCCATGAGGGACTTCTTCATTTAAATATTTTAGCCCCTTTTCTCTTATAATTTCTGATACAATGAATCTTTCATTTTTATCGGTTATCATATCTTCTGGATAATACATTGGTCCAGGCTTCAAAAAGTTTTTAAGAGTGTCTAAATATATGTCAACACCATCATTATTAATTGCAGAAATTGGAATAATATCATCAAAAATATCTTCTTCTGCATACATTGATATTATTTCTAAAAGCTCATCTTTTTTTATTGTATCAACTTTATTTATTAAAAGAATTATTGGAAGTTCGCCCTTATACTCTTTTAAAATATCTATTATTGATCTTTCTGCTTTTCCAATTCTTTTAGAAGTATCCACTATATAAGTTATAATATCCGAATCTTCTATTCCCTCTTTAGATTCAGTGAGCATGAATTCTCCCAACTTATTTTTTGGCTTTTGTATTCCTGGTGTATCCAAAAAAATTATTTGTGAATCTTCATCTGTGTGGATAAAGGTTATATTTTGTCTTGTAGTTTGTGGTTTTGAAGATATAGCAGAAATTTTCTCTCCAATTATTGCATTTAGAAGAGTGGACTTTCCAACATTTGGTCTTCCAACCACTGATACATATCCCGATTTAAAATTATTTTCCGTCATTTTCATCTCCATTTAGGTCCTCTGGACCAAAGGAATGAGGTAAAATTTCCTCCATTCCAAAAATTTTGTAGTCATTAGTAGAGTTTGCTATTATTATTTCAGGATTTTTTGAAAACTCACGAATAACTTGCCTGCATACTCCACAAGGAAAAGTGTAATCACTATCTCCAACTACTGCTATCTTTTTTATTTCTCTTTTACCCTCAGAAACTGCCTTAAAAATTGCAGTTCTTTCCGCACAATTTGTTGGTGAATATGAAGCTATTTCTATATTTCCACCAGTATAAACTGATCCATCTTCCATCTCAATGGCGCAACCAACATTAAAATGTGAATAGGGTGTATAGGTCATATTTTCTCTTGCATCTATTGCAAGTTCTATTAATTTTTTATATTCCATTTAACCAACTACCTTAAAAACAAATATTGCTACACAAACCCCCAAAATTGCACCAACAACAACTTCAGAAACCTTGTGAATTTTCCCCTCTACTCTACTTTCTGCAACTAAAAATGCAAGTCCAAAAGAACAAAGAGTTACAAGCGAATTTTCTGCTATCATAGTTATAATAGTCGCTGCACAAAATGATATTGCAGAGTGTCCACTTAGACCTCCTCCTTGGAAATAAGTTCCCCCACTTTTCTTAGCCATCAAAAGTTTTGCTCCAACTGTGGCAATAATAATTATAAGTAAAGAAACAAATGCCAAATGATTTGGCATATTTTTTATTTTAAATAAAAGAAGATCGCCAAAGGATGCAAATTTATCATAAAATACTAAATAAGCAACGACAACAGCATTTAAAGCTGTGATTAAAACTGCGCCTGCCGATACATCCTTTACATATTTTGCTATGGGATTGTACTCTTGAACAACTAAATCAACTGTTCTCTCTATTGCTGTATTTATCATCTCTGCAAATATAACAAGACTAATTGCAAAAAGCATTAATAAAAATTCTGTAGATGATATATCAAAGAAAAGAGATAAAATAATTATTCCTAAAGCAGCTAAATAGTGAAATTTCATATTCCTCTCTGTTTTTAATACAGAAATAATACCTTGAACTGCATAATTAAAAGATGATATAAAACGTCCCTTTTTCATAAAATCACCTATATATTTCAAGTTCCTTCATAGATAACTTTTCTCTTTCTCTCATTTCTTTTTTGTCTTCATCTTCAATGTGATCATACCCCAAAAGATGTAAAATGCTGTGAACAGTAAGATAAGACAATTCTCTTTCATGAGAGTGACCAAGCTCTTCTGCTTGTTCCATAACTCTTCTTGTATTAATTATAACATCACCAAGGATTCTATTGTCTATTATAAACTCATCATCCATTGGAAAAGACAAGACATCCGTTGATTTATCAACTCCTCTATAATCTCTATTTAAATCTCTTATTTCTTCGTCGCCAACAAAGGAAACAGAAACTTCAACATCATCGTCAAGTTCTTCAACTTTTAAAACAGCTTTTATAGATTTCTCAATAAGATTTTTCATCTCGTCTGTTATATTTATATTGTCTTGCCTATCATCGTAGTAAACTTCCATTATTTACTCCCATTTTTTGATTTTTTTGCTTCTATAACTTTATTTGCCTTTTCATTTGTCTTTTCATATTTTTCATAAGCATCAATAATTCTTTGAACTAGAGCATGACGAACAATATCATTTTTATTTAAATAAGTTATGCCAATACCCTTAACTCCTGCTAAAATTTTTAGGACAGTTTTTAAACCTGATTGCTTACCACTAGGTAGGTCAATTTGTGTAACATCACCTGTCACAATTGCCTTAGAACCATATCCAAGTCTTGTTAAAAACATCTTCATCTGTTCATTTGTTGTATTTTGAGCTTCATCCAAAATTACAAAAGCTGAATCTAAAGTTCTACCTCTCATATAAGCAAGAGGTGCAACTTCAATAAGTCCTTTTTCAAATAAATTATTATAAGTATCATGTCCCAATATCTCAAAGAGGGCGTCATAAAGTGGTCTCAAGTAAGGATCTACTTTATTTTGCAAGTCTCCTGGCAAAAACCCAAGATTTTCTCCAGCTTCAACAGCAGGTCTTGTTAAAATTATTCTGTTTACTTCTTTAGCCTTAAAAGCACGAACCGCTGCAGCCATAGCAAGATAAGTCTTTCCAGTCCCTGCAGGTCCAATTCCAAACACAATATCATTATTGTTAATATTATCTATATATCTTTTTTGACCTAAAGTTTTTGCCCTAATTGGTTTCCCCATAGATGTGTAAACCAAAGTATCCTTTAGTAGTTCTGAAACTGGTCTCTTCTCATTATTTTTTATAAGAGAAATAGCATAACGAACATCAGATAAACTTAGGCTATTTTGTTTTTTTGCAGTTTCAATTAAATTATTTAAAAGAAGATATCCATCCTCAACTACATCTTCTTCTCCACTTACTATAATTTTATTATCCCTTGATTTAACATTGAGTCCCAGCTCTTTTTCTACAAGAGAAATATTTTCATCAAGCTTTCCAAAAACAATAGACATTAAATTTATATCATTAATTTCAATGGATTTTTCCATTTTTGCCAAAAATATACCCCCTTAAACGCGAATATAATAATATCATAAAAAGGCTTACTTTTCCATAGATTATGGAAAGCAAGCCTTGATTTATCTAAGACTTAAAGGTTTATCAAAAATCTCTTTATATATTTGAATTTTAAGTAAATCATCTTCATCAAAATTTAAAATTTGTGAAAAGTCATTACAAGAATTATTGTCCTCATAATTAACATAATCTGATTCACATTCTTTAATAAATTCACTTTCAAAAATCTTATCTGACATTGTTTCAAGATTTTTTGAGCCCTCTAAGACTTCCTTATTTTCTTTAACTTTTGATGATTCAAATTTATCCCTAGACAAAGACTTTTTTTCTAATAATTTTTCCTTTAATTCTCTTTGTGAAATGTTAATATCCTTATTGATAAATATCTTATCTTTTTTATTATTATGCTTATATTTATTTACTTTATCTTTATAAGTGTCCCTAATTTTTTTATCTGAGGATTCCTTTTTAATTTTATCTTTTTCTTTTTCTTCTTTGATTACTCTTTTTATTTCATCTATTAAACTTTCCTGATCTGAACTTCTATTTTTATAAATATTTTTAGAATTCGCAATTTTTTTCTCATTTTCATAAAAATCTTCTGTCATTTTACTTTTACCTCTTTTTAAAATAGTAAGTAAAACTTTAAAAACAATGACAAAGATTATAGCAGGCATGAGAGAAAAAATGGCAATTACAATACTAAAAATAGGTCCCATTATTTATTTTCCTTTTTGTGATTTTTATCAGGTATTTTGGAAATAGAATTTCTCATGTCAGTATCAGAGTTTAAATTTTCATTTTATAATAATCAAAGACTCCAAGATTTCCACTCTTTAAAGCTTCTGCCATAGCTATTGGAACTTGAGATTCTGCTTCAACAACTTTTGCTCTCATGGCTTCAACTTCTGCCTTCATTTCTTGTTCACGAGCTAGTGCCATAGCACGTCTTTCACTAGCTTTAGCTTCAGATATTCTCTTATCAGCTTCTGCTTGATCAGTTTGAAGTCTTGCCCCAATATTTCTTGCAACATCAACATCTGCAATATCAATTGAAAGAATTTCATAAGCTGTACCAGAATCAAGACCCTTATCAAGAACCACTCTTGAAATAGAATCTGGGTTTTCTAAAACGGACTTATAGCTTTGAGATGAACCTACTGTAGTTACTATTCCTTCGCCAACTCTTGCAATTATAGTTTGTTCACCAGCACCACCAACGAGTCTTTCAATATTTGCCCTTACAGTTACCTTAGCTTTAACAATAACTTCTATACCATCTTGAGCTACTGCTGAAATATTTGGTGTTTCAATTACCTTTGGATTTACAGAAACTTGAACAGCTTCAAGTACATCTCTACCTGCAAGATCAATTGCTGCAGCTCTTTCAAATTGAAGTGGTATATTAGCTCTTTGCGCTGCAATTAGAGCATCTACTAGAGTATTTACATTACCACCTGCTAAATAGTGAGCTTCAAGACTAGAAATTTCTAAATCAAGTCCAGCCTTAGTCGCCTTTATTGCAGGTCTAACTATTCTTGATGGTTTTACTCTTCTTAATTTCATACCAATAAGTTCTGATATTTTTATTCTAACACCAGAGAAAAATGCTGTAACCCAAAGTCCAACTGGAACAAAGGATAAAAACATTGCCACTACAATAACTATTAAAGCTATTATAATAATACTACCTAAGGGATAATAATTCATATGTCCTCCTAATTTCTTTCGACGAAAATTCTCGCCCCGCTAATTCTTACTACAACAACTGATTCATCTTTTCCAATGAACCCAACATCTGAAATTACTTCTATCTTTTTTTCACCTAATAAGGCGTAACCAGTTGGTCTAAGTGGAGTTTTTGTTAATAAGACATCTCCAATTGAGACCTCTTCACTTTCAACACTAAGATATCCCTTGTCACTTGAACTTTCTTTAAAAAGTCTAAGTTTATTTATTGTATCGGACTTTATACCTCTTTTAAAAAGAGCAAATCCCAATATTATTGCAATGACAAGAGCTAAAGCTAGTGAAAATAAAGCAAAATAAATGTCACTCATGGATAAGGCTAAACCAACTAAGACTGCAATAATTCCACTTATACCAGCCACTCCAAAACCTGGTATCATAATTTCAAGTGCAAGTAGAAGCAATCCTATTACAAAAAGTGAAATTTCAAAAAAGTTTGTATTTCCCATTTTTATATTTCCCCAGAAAAATACAAAAAAGGAAGCAATGGAAATAATACCAGAAAATCCAAAACCTGGAGTTAGAATTTCAAAAACACCTGCTACTATTGCCACGATAAGTAATAACGTAAAAACATAATCATTAGAAAAAATATTTTCTATTGATGACATTTTCTCTCCTTGTGCATACACAAGATTACAAAAAATAAGTAAAAATGGCATACTATAAAATAAATTCTTAAATTTTTTCAAGTTAACCTCCTTTGCACTTAGAATTATTTTACCCAATCCAAATTACGTATAATCTAAATTCTATTTAAGAAAAGTTTAAGATTTTTTAATCACACTTAAAATTTACATCTTTACATAAAATTTCAAAGATACAAATTCATTTAAAAGTCCTAATTTAAGATTAAAATTTATAAAAAAATATAAAAATAAAACCCGGGAAAAATCCCGAGTTTTAGCTTAATAAATCTTTAGCAATGGCATTAACTTGTTTGCCATCAGCTTTGCCCTTTATTAAAGGCATTACATTTTTCATTAATTTTCCAATATCCTTCATTGATGTTATATCATTTTCGTCAATTACTTTTTTTATAATTTCTTTTAATTCTTCATCTGATAATTGCTCAGGTAAGTAGTCAAGTAATATTTCGATTTCTTGATTTGTATGTTCAACTAAATCTTCTCTATTACCTTTCTTAAACTCTTCAATTGACGATTTCTTTTCTTTTAGTTGCTTAGCAATGATATTTTCAATATCAGCATCATCAAGCTCAACTCGTTCATCTACTTCTTTTTGTTTAATAGCTGCACGAACCATGGTGATAACATCTTTTCGAAGTTTATCTTTATTTTTCATAGCACTCTTTAAGTCAGCCATGAGTCTCTCTTTTAGAGACATAAGAACACCCTCTTTAATATCTGTGTTTTTTTCTGCGTGCCTCTTCGGATTTTTTCTTCCTTCTAACACTTGGTTTTTCGTAGTGTTCTCTTTTTCTTACTTCTTTAAGAACTCCACTAGTGGCACATTGTCTTTTGAATCTTTTAAGAGCATTGTCTAAAGATTCATTTTCACCAACCCTGATTTCGGACATTTTTTAACCTCCTCTCGTAGAAAAGAGTAGCCTTTCGGCCAATTTAGGTTTATTATACTCTATAAATCGCAAAACTTCAATAATATTTTTATTTTTTAAGATTTTTTGTTTTTACTTACAAAGTAAGTTATTGCCACAACAGAAACAGAAATAAAAATTTTTATTAAGATCATTGTCAAAAATTGCCAAGAAAGAGGATCCAAAATTACATCTCCGAGAAGAGTATTTGTTATAACCCCAATTGAGGCTCCAAGAAGTGATGAAGTAATATATTTTATGTAATTTGTCTTACATGCACCAAAGTAAAAACTCAAAATATCACAAGGAAACCAACCAATTAGTCTAATTACGAAACTTGCCAAAAATTCATTTCTTTCCTGCATCTCAATGAGTTTTTCGATCTTAGGATATTTGTTTTTAAGATAAGCCATTTCTTCTGCACCAGACCATCTTCCTAAAACAAAGGGAATTGTAAGTGTAATTGCTAATCCAATGTAACTAATTACTAGTGCTTTTGCAGGTTTAAATAAAACGCCACTAACTATATATAGTGATGGTAGCGGAATAATAATAGTTAAACTTTTTACAGCAAATAATGCAAATAGGGATAAGATAGACTTTTTTTCATTGCCATTGGCATTTTCAATAATTGAATCTATTGTCACATTTCCAGTTCGAGTTAATAACAATACAAGTAAAATTGAAGCAAAGGAAACTAAAGCAACAACTTGAATTTTTTTAAATCTTTTTTTAACTATTTACATCTGATTCATTTAAATTCCTATTTTCTTTCCCTAATTTATTTTCAAT
>NZ_HE978593.1:598447-610113 GCF_000312025.1 Peptoniphilus timonensis JC401
CATTTACATCTGATTCATTTAAATTCCTATTTTCTTTCCCTAATCTATTTTCAATTTTTCTAATTTTTGATTTTATTTTTGGCACAAATATCAACTCATTTTCTATTAATATTTTCTAAAGTTAAAACTTTTCTTGCATCCTTTCTCCCCATTTCATATAATTTTTCCAATTGTTTATGATCTTGACTGAGAGTTTTTAAGTTCCCAATATCACTTGGTGCAACTATAATTATCTTGTTTTCTTTTTCAAGTTTTAAGGCTTCTCTTAGACAAGTATTGTAAATCTCATGTCTTTTTGCAAAAGTTCTTGAAAGAACAGGATAATTTCTTCTTAGAATCCTGACAAACTTTTTGTCTTTTCTCTTCTCTCTAAAATAATCTTTCGGCCTAGTCAAAACTAGTATTACTTTGTCACATCCAGCTTCAAAAGCTCTTTTAAAAGGAATAGGATCACTTAATCCTCCATCAACATAGTCAACGCCCTTTACTTTATAGGGTTTGCACAATACTGGAACACAACAAGATGCTTTTATTGGGTCATAATTATCAATTACAAGATCATTTTTATTAAAAATATTTCGGCTTTCCAGTTCTCGCATCTGTTGCAACAATTTCAAAGTCCATGGGATTTTCTTTCAAAGCCTTATAATCAAGAGGATTTTCGCCATTGGAACTGCTTAAATCAGAATAAATATAATCTAGGTCAATATAAGAACCAGTCCTTAAAAAGTTTTTTAAACTCATATATTCTTTTCTAAAGGCATAATTGTTGTAAAATACAAAATTTCTTCTCGGTTGTTTTGCAAGAAAAGATGCACCATTAGCAGCCCCTGCAGAAACTCCAATGAAATAATCTCCACTAATGCCTTCTTCCATTAAATAATCAAAAACTCCCGCTCCATAAATCCCGCGAGTTCCTCCACCTACATCTACAAATCCTAATTTCATAAATCATCTTCCTTCTTAAATGACAAAATTATCTTTATATTAATTATATATAATATTTTAAATATTTAACATAGACAAAAAGATAAAAGTGTATAAAATATTTTTAACTAATTAAATAACATAAAAAAATGCCAGGACATAAATCCTAGCATTAAAAAATTTTTTAATCAACCTGGTGGCCAATTTAAACTTCTTCCTCCAAGTACATGGAAATGTAAGTGATCAACACTTTGACCGCCATCTTCTTTGCAATTATTTACGATTCTGTATCCCTTAGTTAGCCCTTCTTCAGCACAAAGCTTCTTTGCTACCAAAAATACGTGGCCAATTAAGTCCTTGTGTTTTTCTTCGAGGTCATCTGCTGATGCAATATGTTCCTTCGGCACAATTAAAAAATGAGTTGGAGCTTGTGGGTCTATGTCTCTAAAAGCATACACAAGTTCATCTTCATAAAGTTTTTCTGAAGGAATTTCTCCCTTAATAATCTTACAAAATAAACAGTCCATCCCTACCTCCTTTTGGCTTCAATTTCTTTGCAAAGATCATTCCACTGACAATCCTTGCATATTTCTTCTCGCCTATCTTTTGAGAATATTATATCACAGCAAGCCTTATTAATGTCTTTCCAAGAATAAATTTCATCTTTTGAAAGTCCTAAAATTTCTAGCACCCTTTCATCATAAGATTTAACTTTTTCATCACTTTTACATTTATCTCCAAGATTTTCTGGACAATACTTGCAAATATCATCTAAATCAACAAGTAATTGTACTTTTGGATTTTTCTTTAGTTCTCTTATAATATTTGCCATATTTTTTGAAAAATCATCACTATATCCTTCTCCTACAAAATTTCTCGTACAGAGAAGATGATGAGCTCTTATTCTTAACATTTAATCACCAATAATTTCACAGTTTGCAATTTCACCAGTATCTAAGATTTTAACTTTCTTGATTTTATTTGTAAGATCAACATTACTTTTAACTTTAACCCTTATATAATTTGTTGTATATCCATAATAAACACCCTTGTGTTCTTCTTCAAATAAAACAGATTGTGGAGTTTTCATATTTTCTTTCTCAAAAATTTCTTGATACTCTTCTCCTAGTGCAATTAATTTTTCAGATCTTTCTTTTTTTATATTTCCATCAATTTGGTTTTTCATTACAGCTGCCTTGGTATTTTTTCTCTTAGAATATTTAAAGACATGTATTCTTGAAAATCCAACTTCTCTTACAATATTCATAGAATCTTCAAAATCTTCTTCACTTTCTCCAGGAAAACCAACAATAATATCAGTTGTAAGTCCAGCATGAGGCATATATTTTCTAATAATATTTGCCTTTTCAATATATTTTTCACGAGTATAACGTCTATTCATTGCTTTTAAAATATTATTAGAACCACTTTGAAGAGATAAATGGAAATGATCACATAATTTTCCAGTTCTAACTGCCCTCTTCATAAATTCATCTGAAATAATTATTGGTTCAACTGAAGAAAGTCTAATTCTCTCTATGCCATCAACCTCTGCAATAGCTTCTATAAGATCAATTAATCTCATATCCCCCATGTCCATTCCAAAAGAACCAATGTGAATACCAGTTAAGACAATTTCCTTAAATCCTCTTTCTGCAAGAGTTTTTGCTTCTCTCACTGAATCCTCAATTGTCCTAGATCTAATTGGTCCTCTTGCAAAGGGGATAATACAATATGTGCAAAATCTATTACAGCCATCTTGAACCTTCATATAAGCACGAGTCCTATTATTGCTATCAAAATTTGTTGTATTCGCAAACTCTCTAACATTTTTTTAAGTCTTTTACAATGTTAATTTTTTCGTGAGAATCTTTAGCTTCTTCAATTAAATCAACTATTTTATTTCTCTCAGTTGTCCCTATTACAACATCTACTCCATCAATATTTTTAACTTCATCAGGACTAACTTGTGAGTAGCAACCCACAACTGCAACAACAGAATTTGGGTTTTTCTTTTTTGACTTTCTTATAAATTGTCTAGACTTTCTGTCAGACAAATTTGTAACTGTGCATGTGTTTACAATATATACATCGCTAAATTCATCGTTTTCTACTTGTCTATATCCTCTACCTTCAAAAATTTCACTCATGGCTTCTGATTCATATTGATTAACCTTACAACCGAGAGTTAAAATTGAAAAAGTTTTTTCCATTACTCACACTCCTTTGCATGAATTATATAAAAAGAAGCACTTATAGCTGCTGTTTCAGCACGAAGAATTCTCCTACCTAGACCAACTTTTTTTGCTCCTTTTAAAATTTCAAGTTCTCTATCAGAAATTCCGCCCTCTGGTCCGATTATAAGTCCAATATTTTTACCTAAAGTTTTGGTAATTTCTCCTAGTTGAATTTTATTTTCATCTTCATAACACAAGACCAAATCACCATGAAAACTTAAAATATCCTCGGTCTTTATAATATCGTGAACTATAGGAATAATATCTCTTTTTGATTGCTTTGCCGCAGACTCAACAATTTTTTGGTATCTTTCCTTTTTCTTCTCTTTTTTCTTTGATATATCAGAAATCGTCCTATCCATTAAGACAGGGTAAAAGTCACTAACTCCAATTTCTGTTGCATGTCTTATAACATCTTCTGATTTGTTGTTTTTTAAAACACCAAAAAATAGAGAAAGTCTTATCTTGGACTCATTACTTTCTTCCACTTTTCCTAAATTTTTGATTTTTCCATCATAATAAGCAAAGGAAAAAATACCATCATCAAAAACCACTTGAAACTCTTCTCCATCATTTATCCTAATTACATTTTTTAAATGGTGAAGAGTTTCTTCTTTTAAATTTGTATTTCCTTCAAAATTTCTTTCTTCAAAAAATCTATACATTTAATCTTCCTACAATTGCGACCCAGTTGTTTTTATCTAATTCATCAATTATTTCAAAGCCATTTTCTTCTAGAGCATCAATAACCATTTTCCTTCTCTCTTTTATAATTCCAGAAGTTATAAAAATTCCACCCTTGTCCATGTGATTTTTAAGATTTTTAATCTCATCAACAATAATTTCAGCAATAATATTTGACACAATTAAATCTGCTCTTCCCTTTACCACATCAAGAAGATTTCCTTTTTCGATTTTCATCTTATCTTCAAGATTATTAAGGCTTGCATTTTCATGAGATGCGTCAATACACTTTTCGTCAATATCAATTGCAAGAGCACTCTTTGCTCCAAGCTTTAAGGCAGCAATTGCAAGTATGCCAGAACCACAACCAATATCAAAAATTTCATCATCATTTTTTACATATTTTTCTAGAAGTTCAAGACACATATAAGTTGATTCATGTGTTCCTGTTCCAAATGCCATTCCTGGATTGATTTTTATAATTTCTCTATTTTTATTTTCATAGTCTTCCCATTCAGGAACTATTGCGAGTTTTTTCCCTATTTCAAGTGGCTTATAATATTTTTTCCAATTATTAGCCCAATCTTGGTCGTCTTTTTCTTCAATAAGACACTTTCCAAGATTTTTTTCTTCTAATTCAATTTTTAAATTCTTAGCATCTTCAATATTTTCAGGATAAATCTTAATTGTAAAAATATTTTTATCTGAATTTAAAAGAGGATAATCTATAAAATCCCAATCTTTTTCATCTTGATCCAATTCATCAACTAAGTCACTGGAAATTTCTTCTGTATTATAAATTCCAAAATCAAATAAAATTCCCTCAATAATATCTTTTTTATTTTTTGATGTATTTATAGTCATTTCAATATATTTCATCTAATCACCTGATTTCATTATATTATAGATAAAATTTTTATACAATTTAAAAAATGCGAATCTATGATCCGCATTAATCAAATAAATTTTTTAACTTATCTAAAAAAGTTTTTTTATTTTCTGCAACCTCTGGTTCAGTTTCCCTAAGTTCCTCTAAGAGCTTTCTTTGTTCATCACTAACTTTCTTAGGGATTATTATATCAACCTTAAAGAAAAGATCTCCCCTTTGTTTTTCTCTATTTACGTAAGGAACACCTTCTCCTTTAAGTCTAAAGACTGTTCCTCCAGTTGTTCCCTTTGGAATATCATAGTCTACGATTTTTTCTAGAGTTGGAACTTTAATCTTTGCTCCAAGAACAGCATCTGAATAAGAAATTGGAATATTCAAGTATATATCATTTCCTTCTCTCTTAAATACAGCATCAGATCTTACTCTAATGTAAACAAAAATATCTCCATTTTCGCCGCCATTTTCGCCTACAGATCCTTGTCCCTTTAGAGAAATAATATTTCCAGTATCAACTCCCTTAGGAATATTGACTTTTAATTTTTTGCTTCTCGCTTGACTTCCCTTACCAGAACATTTTTTACATGGTTCTTCAATTATTTCACCAGTGCCATTACAGTCTTCACAAGCAGAAGTTCTCACAAATCTACCAAAAGGTGTATTTTGTTCTGATGTAACCTTACCACTTCCGTGACAGGTTTCACAAGTGTGCTTTTCACTTCCTGGTTCCATTTTGCTTCCATGACAGTGAGAACACTCTTCTTTTACTTTGACAGTAATTTCTTTTTCCACACCAAAAATAGCCTCAAAGAAATCAAGAGTTATATCTACTCTAGAATCAGGTCCTTTCTTTGGCATATCCTTTCTGTCTGTATAATCATATCTATTTGATCTTGAGCCACCAAAAATATCAAAGATATCATCAAAAATATCAGAAAATCCGCCAAATCCACTTCCGCCAGATCCTCCCATATTTCCCTTTAAACCTTCTTCTCCATAGACATCATAAATCTGTCTTTTTTCATCGTCTGAAAGAACTTCATAGGCATAGGAAATTTCCTTAAACTTTGCCTCAGCAACTTCATCTCCTGGATTTAGGTCTGGGTGATATTTTTTTGCAAGCTTTTTATAAGATCTCTTTAATTCTTCTTTACTTACATTTTTCTCAACTTCGAGAATTTCATAAAAATTTCTCATCTTCCACCTCAATAGTTCTATATTCTAATATAAAATCTCAAAAAAATAAAGTTTAATTTATTTTTTTATTATTTAGATTTTTAAAGAAAATTTATAAAAAACTTAGATAAATAATTTTGAACATAAAAAAAGTTGCAGCCGAAACTGCAACAATTTTATTTAATTATTATTCTTCGTCTTCATCTACAACTTCATAGTCAGCGTCAACTACATCATCATCTTGTTTTGCTTCAGTTGATCCTTCTTGACCTTCTTGTTGTTGTTTATAAATTTCTTCAGAAATTGCGTAGAAGGCTTGAGTTAATTCTTCAGTCTTAGATTTAATAGCTTCAAGATCTTCTCCATCTTTTACATCTTTAAGATTCTTAATTGCATCTTCAATCTTAGTCTTATCAGCATCAGAAATCTTTCCTTCAACATCTTTTAAAGTATTTTCAGATTGATAAATCATTGAATCTGCATTGTTTTTAGCTTCAATTAAATCTTTTTTCTTTGCATCTTCTTGAGCATACATTTCAGCTTCTTTAACTTTCTTTTCAATTTCTTCTTCGTTTAAGTTAGTTGAAGATGTAATTGTGATGTGTTGTTCTTTTCCTGTTCCTAAATCTTTTGCGCTTACATTTACAATACCATTTGCATCAATATCAAATGTTACTTCGATTTGTGGCACTCCTCTTCTTGCTGGAGCTATACCATCAAGTGTAAATCTTCCAAGAGTTACATTGTCTTTTGCCATTTGTCTTTCACCTTGAAGCACATGGATTTCTACAGAAGTTTGATTATCTGCTGCAGTTGTAAATACTTGTGACTTCTTAGTTGGAATTGTTGTATTTCTTTCAATAAGTCTTGTTGTGATGTTACCCATTGTTTCAATTCCTAGAGAAAGTGGTGTTACATCAAGAAGAAGTAAATCTTTTACATCTCCAGAAAGAACTCCACCTTGGATAGCTGCACCAAGTGCAACACATTCATCTGGGTTAATATCTTTTTGTGGTTGTTTTCCAGTTAATTTCTTAATACATTCTTGTACTGATGGAATTCTTGTTGAACCACCAACTAAAAGAACTTTGTCAATATCATTTGCAGAAAGTCCTGCGTCCTTTAATGCATCTTTTACAGGTCCTTCAGTCATCTTAACAAGATCTGAAGTTAATTCATCAAATTTAGCACGAGTAATATCCATATTTAAGTGAAGTGGACCAGATTGAGATGCTGTGATAAATGGAAGGTTGATGTTAGTTGACATAGTAGAAGAAAGTTCTTTCTTAGCCTTTTCAGCTGCTTCTTTTAGTCTTTGAAGACTCATGTTGTCAGCCTTTAAATCAATTCCATTTTCTTTTTTAAATTCTTCAGCAATATAATCAATTAGTCTGTTGTCGAAGTCATCTCCACCAAGCTTATTGTTACCACGAGTTGCGTGTACTTCAAATACACCATCAGAAAGTTCAAGGATTGATACGTCAAAGGTACCACCACCAAGGTCATAAACCATTACAGTTTGTGCGTCAGTGTCTTTGTCTTCTCCATAAGCAAGAGCTGCTGCAGTTGGTTCGTTTACAATTCTCTTTACATCAAGTCCTGCAATTCTTCCTGCGTCTTTTGTTGCTTGTCTTTGGGCATCTGTGAAGTATGCTGGAACAGTGATAACTGCTTCTGTAATTGTTTCTCCAAGATAAGATTCTGCATCTGATTTTAATTTTTGTAAAATCATAGCTGAAATATCTTGTGGAGTGTAAGTTTTATCATCAATTTTTACATTGAAATCAGATCCCATGTGTCTCTTAATAGATGAAACAGTTCTTTCTGGGTTTGTGATTGCTTGTCTTTTTGCAGTTTCACCTACTAGTCTTTCGCCATCTTTTGTGAAAGCTACTACTGATGGAGTAGTTCTATTTCCTTCAATGTTAGGAATTATTACAGATTCTCCACCTTCCATTACTGCTACTGCAGAGTTTGTTGTACCTAAATCAATACCAATTATTTTTCCCATTTATATTTCCTCCTAAAATCACTTATTGTGAAACTTTGACCATAGCTGGTCTTAGTGTTTTCTCATTAATTAAATAACCTTTTTGCAATACTTCTATAACATAACCACTGTCGTATTCATCAGAATCTTCAGTTAGTACTGCGTGATGATACATTGGATCAAATTCTTCTCCCAATGCTTTCATCTCAACTATGCCTTCTTTTTCAAGAACTCCAGCAAGTTGATTTTTTATCATTAAAATCCCATCATAAGTTGAGTCTTTGTTTTCAATAGAATCTAAAGCCCTTTCAAAATTATCTATGACAGGAAGTAAATCATTTGCTACTTTTTTAACTCCAAGTTCAACATACTCAGTTTTTTGAGTTTCAGTTCTTCTCTTATAATTAGAAAAATCTGCTTGAAGTCTCATAAATTTATCCATTAAATCCTGATATTTTTCATCATCAGAAACTTCATTTACTTCAGTTTCTTCATTCATATCTTGATTTTCTTCACTCGTATCTATATCGTCATCATTTATAACATCTTCTTTTTTTATATCTTCATTCGTCATGTACTCCCTCACATTTCTTTCAATCCACTTCTCACTGCATCGCTAAAAATTTTAACGACCTTAACCAATCGCATATAATCAATTCTAACTGGCCCAATGAGTCCAATACTTCCATATATTCCATGTTCCTTTGAAAAAGGAGCTCTAATAATTGTATTTTCTTTCATAAGACTGGCGCTGTTTTCTGATCCTATGATAACCTCAACATCACTTGTAAAATTATCATTCTCTAGGATCTGAAATAAGCTGTCCCTATCTTCAACTAAGCTCATGAAATTTCTAGCCTTATCTAAATCCTTATATTCGTCAAAATTCAAAATATTTGTAAGACCATCATAATAAATATCAATGGAAGACACTTTTTTATTAAACTGGCTGGCAATTTTTACAATATCAGAAATGAATTTTCCATGTTTTATCATGTCATCTGAAACAGAAATTTTTAGTGATTCAATTTCATTAAAATTAATTCCCGATATCTTTTCATTTAAAACCTTCTCAATAAAGTAAAAGTCTTCATCAGAAATATCATTTATTTCTAAAAAATATCTCTCAATAACTCCCTTGTCGCCTATTAAAACTAAAAGAGCAGTTGACTCGTCAAGCTTTACAAGAGTTAGCCTTTTGATTTTTGTATCGGCCTTCTGTGGTGTTATGAGATAAGCCGTACAAGAACTTATATTGGCAAGGAGATTAACTGAATTTTTATAAAACTCTTCTAAATTTCTAGAGTTAAATAAAAGCCTCTCCTTGATTTTTTCTGAAGATTCTATATCGTGAAAAGTGTTAAAATTTTTAAAAAGTTCATCAACATAGAACCGATAAGCCTTGTCAGAAGGAACTCTTCCTGCTGACTGATGAGGCTTATTTAAAAAACCAAGATCTTCAAGATCTGCCATTTCATTTCTTATAGTTGCTGAACTAACTCCAAGATTGTATTCCTTGGAGAGAGTTCTCGAACCAACGGGAGTAGGCATATCAATATATGCTTCAATTATGGCATTTAAAATATTAATTTTTCTAGTATCCATAATCCCTCCTTTGTTAGCACTCTTATTTCGTGAGTGCTAATCTATATATATAGTACTTCACACCTAGAACTTTGTCAAGCATATTTATAAAATTTTTTGACTTTTTTTGACTTTTATTTTTTGGCTTTATTTACAAGTTTTACAGCTATTAACCATAAATTAATTCTATGAATTTTAAAATTTTTCTTAAAATCCAATTCATTTTTATTATATTTTCTTTTAAGTTTATTATTTAAATTACTTTTTAAAAGTTCCAACTCTCATATTATTTATCTTTAATATTTTTTCAAAATTTATTTCTTCTATATTAAAAATTTAGTTTTCTAATTTTAGTTGGTGAAAATTTTTTGTTAATACTTCTCTATACACACACAGACTGTATATAATTGAAATTATTTATAGTCTGTGTGTATATACTTTCAAGCTCCTTATAATTATTTTCACTATTTTTATTTTCTTTTTATAAAAATTAAAGGATTTAATTTTATGTAGCTAACATAATTTAAAATATTTCCAAACTTTCTCTTATTTATGATAAAATTACTATTTGGAGATGATTGCATTGAAAAAAAATGAAACAGTATCTTTCATTGTTACAATTGTAGCTGCAGTTTTTAATTGCACTATTTGTAAGAACTTTTATTTTTAATATTGCTGTGGTAAATGGTGAATCCATGCATCCAACATTAAATGAAAAAGACAAATTAATTTGTCTATCTTATAAGAGATTTACCGATATTCCTAGAGGAGAAATCGTAGTAATTGATGCACCTAATGACAATAGAAATTATATAAAAAGGTTAGTTGGAAAACCTGGAGACACTATTGAATTTAGAGATGGAAAAGTTATTTTAAATGGAAAATTTTTGGAAGAAAATTATACTTCTTCTGATTATACAGAGTCCAATGTCGATGGTTTTAAATTAAAAGATGATGAATATTTTGTCATGGGAGATAACAGGCTTCCTGGCATGAGTATAGATTCAAGATATTTTGGACCAATTGAAAAGAAGAGAATTAAATCAGCAGCAGTTTATAGAATTTTGCCTCTAAATAATAGAGGAAAAATTTAAAATAAATCCCCTAGAAATTGGAGGTAAAAATTTGAGAAATCAGAAAAATATTAGAAATTTTTCAATAATAGCACACATTGATCACGGAAAATCTACTCTAGCAGATAGATTAATTGAATCTACTGGTATGCTAACGAAAAGGGAAATGGATGAGCAAGTTCTTGACTCCATGGATCTTGAACGTGAAAGAGGAATTACAATTAAATTAAAAGCAGTAAGGTTAATTTATAAGGACGACAGAGACGGTCAAGAATATATTTTAAACTTAATTGACACTCCAGGTCATGTTGACTTTAATTACGAAGTTTCTCGTTCTCTTGCTGCTTGTGAAGGTGCAATAGTCGTTGTTGATGCTGCCCAAGGTGTTGAAGCACAGACTCTTGCTAATGTTTATCTTGCCATTGATCAAAACCTTGAGTTAGTACCTGTAATTAATAAAATAGACTTGCCTAGTGCAAGACCTGATGAAATTAAAGAAGAAATTGAAGATATTATAGGAATAGACACTGAAGGAATTCCTCTTATATCTGCTAAGGAAGGAATTGGAATAGATGATGTCCTACATGCAATTGTAGATAAGGTTCCTGCCCCAAGTGGAGACCACGATGCACCACTAAAGGCTTTAATTTTTGATTCTTTTTACGATTCTTACAAAGGTGTAGTTTGTCATGTAAGGATTATTGATGGTACTGTTAAACCTGGTGACGAAATTAGCATGATGGCAACAGGAAAATCCTTTGAAGTTGTTGAAGTTGGTGTTACATCCAATGGTCATATTCCTCTCGACTCTCTAAGTGCAGGTGAAGTTGGTTACATAACTGCTTCTATTAAAAATGTCAAAGATGCAAGAGTCGGTGATACAATAACTTTAAAAAATAGAAAAACTGCAGAACCAATGCCAGGTTATAAAAAAGTTGTACCTATGGTATTTTGTGGAGTTTATCCTGGTGAAGGCGAAGAATATAACAATGTTCGTGAAGCCTTAGAAAAACTTCAAGTAAATGATGCTGCACTAGATTTTGAAGCAGAAACTTCTGTTGCCCTAGGATTTGGTTTTAGATGTGGATTTTTAGGTCTTTTGCACATGG
>NZ_HE978593.1:610326-647900 GCF_000312025.1 Peptoniphilus timonensis JC401
TTTTAGATGTGGATTTTTAGGTCTTTTGCACATGGAAATTATTCAAGAAAGACTTGAAAGAGAATTTAATTTAAATATTGTCACTACTGCCCCATCTGTTATTTATAATGTCATGAAAAAAGATGGAGAAATGATTTCAATTCAAAATCCATCAAATCTTCCTGACCCAACAGAAATTGAATTTATGGAAGAACCTATTGTAAAGGCAGAAATAATGACACCAACAGATTATGTAGGTCAAGTTATGGAACTTTGTCAAAATAGACGTGGTGTATTTAAAGATATGCAATATCTTGAGGAAACAAGAGCTCTTATAACTTATCACATGCCACTTAACGAAGTTATTTATGACTTTTTCGATGCTTTAAAATCAAAAACTCGTGGCTATGCTTCCTATGACTATGAACTAATTGGATATGAAATTTCTGATCTTGTTAAATTAGATATTTTAATAAATGAAGAGCTTGTTGACGCTTTTTCACTTATTGTCCACGAATCTAATGCCTACACTCGAGCTAGAAAAGTTTGTGAAAAATTAAAAGATGTAATACCTAGACATCAATTTGCAGTTCCAATTCAAGCAGCAATTGGAAATAAAATAATTGCCAGAGAAACTATTCGTGCCCTTAGAAAAGACGTACTTGCAAAATGTTATGGTGGAGATATTTCAAGAAAGAGAAAACTTCTTGAAAAGCAAAAGGAAGGAAAGAAGAGAATGCGTACTGTGGGTAGTGTAGAAATTCCACAAGATGCTTTCTTATCTGTATTAAAATACGATGAAGACAAATAAAATTTCAGTTTATATCCATATACCTTTTTGTGAGAGTAGATGTCACTATTGTGACTTCTGCTCTTCTCTTTTAAATGAAGAAAATGTAAAGAAGTATTTTGAATATTTAAAAAAAGAAATAAATTTACAAGAAGAATTTTTAAAAGATAAAATAATTGATACAATTTTTATTGGTGGAGGAACTCCTTCGTCTGTTGATTCAAAGTATATAAAAGAAATAATGGAAAAATTATCCAATTTTCAATTTTCTAAAAATATAGAAATAACAATAGAATCAAATCCAAATTCACTTACAAGAGAAAAAGCAGAAGCTTATTCTTCTTCTGGCATAAATAGGATATCCATTGGTGCCCAATCTTTTAATGATGATATTTTAAAAAGAATTGGAAGGATTCACAAAAAAGACGACATTTATAGAGCTATAGAAAACGCAAGATCAGCAGGCTTTTATAATATTAATTTAGATTTAATGCTCGCCCTGCCCGATCAAAAATTTTCTGACATCAAAAAATCTCTTGAAGAAATAAAAAAACTTGACCTTCCCCACCTTTCTTATTATTCACTTATTTTAGAAGAAAACACAAAACTATTTCTGGAACATGAAAAATCTCCTCTTAGCTTCCCTACAGAAGATGAGGACCGCAAAATGTATCACTATGTAGTTTCTGAACTTAAAAAAAATGGATTAAAGCAATATGAAATTTCTAATTTTGCAAAAAAAGGCTTTGAGTGTCGCCACAATATGACCTATTGGAAATTAAGAGATTATATTTCTTTTGGCTTATCAGCATCATCAAACATTGATAATAAAAGATATACAAATTATTATTCTTTTAAGGATTATTACAAGGCTCTTGATAGAGGAGAAAATCCCATAGCCTTTTCTGAAAATCTTACAAAAACTGATAGGATGAATGAATTTATAATGATGGGACTAAGACTTAATTCTGGTGTAGACCTAATAGAATTCGAAGAAAAATTTGAAGAAAACTTTTTAAAAACTTACGAAAGAGAAATAGAAAAAAATATTAACTCAAAATTAATTTTATTAGATGGCAACAAGATTAGACTTACTGATATAGGACGCGACCTTTCAAATCAAGTGGAACTAGACTTCTTTAGATAAATTAAAAATTTTAAAAAAATAAGAGGTAGAAAATTATCTACCTCTTTCTCTTTTTATTATAAAAAATAAAAAGAGAAACTTTCCCGGGAAAATTTCTCTTAGCCAGCGATTTTGCTGTTTAGCTCCTTAGCTAGTCGACTTATTTTTCTAGAAGCTTGTTTTTTGTGAATAATATTTTTATTAGCAGCTTTCTTTAACTTTTTATCTGCAACGATAAGAAGTTCTTTTGCATCGTCAATTCTATCTTCTTCAATTGCGATTCTAACATTTTTAACTGCGTTTTTCATTTCAGTTCTAATTGGCTTGTTGTTTTCAGAATTTCTTTTAGCAACATCAATTCTTTTGATAGCTGATTTAATATTTGCCATTATTTCACCCCCATATTTAACACTTTTGCTATTTTACCATGAAATTTAAATCATTGCAAGATATTTTCACCAAGTCTTGCAAAAACTAGAAGTCATTGCAGTATTTTATAATTAAAGTTTCCATAATAACTTTTTCATCAATAGAAGAAGTTTTGAAAAGTTCGTCAGCTTTTATAAGTTCATCATAAAAATCAATTAAAAATTCTTTAGTAAAATTTCTTTCCTTCATTTTTATTTTTTTGTCAAATTCAAATTTTGATACTTCCATCTTGTTCATGATTTCAACTTGACTCATGTTTTTTTCTGATAAAATCTTATAGAATAAGAAATTTTTTACCTGCCTAATTATCATAGTAAATATTTTAAGAGAAGCTTCTGATAATTTATAAAGATTGTGAAGTTCTATAATGGCAACTTCTGTGTTCCTATTCATCATAGCATCCAAAAACCTAAAAATATTTGTGTCTATATTTTCTGTTATAGAACTACTAATATCTTCTCTTGTAATTTTTTTGTCCTTGGCATGAGATGCAATTTTATCCATTTCTGTTTTAAGATCCAAAAGACTTACATCTTCGTTCTTAGAATTGTAGCCACTTTCTTCAATAAAAAGTGAAACTTCGCTAGGCTTTATATCTTTTCCCTTCCTTATAAAATAACCCTTAACAAAGTTATTTAAATCAGGCATACTTAACTTGGCAAAGTCCATATCCCTATCTTTTTTATGAAACTCTTTATAAAACTTTGTAGTCTTTTTTAAATTTCCAGTGTCCCAAAAAATTAAAATTACAAAATCAGATAGATTATCTAAAAAATCATAAAAAGAATCTTTTAAGTCATTTTCACTTAAAAAATCTACAAGGTCACGAACAAGGACAATTTTTTTATCATTCATCACTGGATAAGTCTCACAAGCAGAAATAATATCCTCTACTTTTGCTTCACTACCCTTAAATTTTGTGTAGTTAAAAGCCTCTGTTCCCTTTACATATTTATTTAATAAATATCCCACAGCATTTTCTATTAAATATTTTTCTTTTCCGAAAAATAAATATGCCCCACTGTGATCTTTATCTCTGTAAATCTTTTTGTAATTCATAGTTTTTCCTCGCTGTAAAATATAATAAACTTGTATTTAAAATAATTAAAATCATTTCAAGTTTATAATCTTTATCTCTATTATTTTTTTCAATTTTAAGTCTATCTTTTAAAATCTTAAAATCCACTTCCCCATCTCTTGAAGTGACATAGTATATGATATCATGATTTTCTAAATTATCTAAACTTTCTTTGTGTGGATGACCATAAGAATTATTATAAGCTGCAGAAATTACAGCAAATTTAGGCTGAATATTTTCTAAAAATTCATCACTTGTAGAAGTTTTTGAACCGTGGTGAGCGACTTTTAATAAATCAACTTTTGTCTTTATTTCTTTCTCAGTTTCAGCTGATATGTCCCCTGGGAAAAGTGCCTTAAATCCCTTGTGATTTAATAATAAAACCATGGATTTGTTGTTTTCATCTTCCCTATCTTTATTATCCAGAAGAACTTCTAAACTTGTGTCCTTAAAAAGTTTTAATTTATCTCCTTTTTCAAGCAAAACTAAATTTGAATAATCCTTTATATTTTTCAAAATTTCCTTATTCTCAGGTAAGTGGTTTATAAATACATTCTTCACCTTGTAATTTCTTAAAACTTTTTCAAGATTTCCCGCATGATCTTCATCAAAGTGAGATATAAAAATCCCATCTATATTTGAAACTCCCCGCCAGTTCAAACTAGGAAATAAATATTTTTCTGCAATATTATTTTTATATCTAGCTCCACCTGTGTCAATTAAATAATTTTTGCCAGCATAAGAAATAATAGCACCATCACCTTGATCAACGTAAAGCTGACTTATTTCAAAGGTATTTAAATCAATAAATATTCCAAATCCTAAAATAATAAAGGCAAAAAAAGAATATATTTCTATTATTTTTAAATTAAGTTTAATAATTTCATCAAACTTATGTCTATTAATTATTAAAATAAGAAGTAAGTAATATAGAAAAATATAGTCAAATTTAAAAGCTTTCAGTGATAAAAATATGCTACCCTTTGATATGATTAAACTTTCAAGTCCATAACTAGCATTCATTAAAATATTTAAAATTTTTCCAATTATTCCTGAAAAAATTCCAAGACCCATAACAAAAGCAAAAGAGATAATAATAGAATAGATTGGAACAATTATTAAGTTGGCAATAAAAACAAATAGTGAAAACCCTGAAAAATAATAATTAATCAGTGGAAAAACAGAAATCAAGACCGATAAAGTAACTAAGAAAGACTTTGCTACAAATCCACTACTTGAAAATTTGCTAGAAAGACTTGGATAAACAAATACAAGCCCAAAAATAGCTCCATAGGATAAGAGTAGTGAAATAGAATAAATAGCCATAGGATTTATAAATAAAATTAAGCTAAGACTTAAAAAGAAAATATCTTTTATCTCTAAATCCCTTTGCAAGTAGATGTTTCCCTTGTATAAAAAGAAAAACAAAAAGGCACGAACTGCAGAAATCGAAAATCCTATTGCCATTATGTATAAAAATAAAATTACTGTCACACAAAAATCTGTAATTTTCTTATTCTTGATAGTATTTTTAAAGAAAAACTCTATAAGAAAGGCAATAACTCCAATATGAAGACCAGAAACAGCAAGCAAATGACTTATGCCAAGACTATTAAATCTATCTCTTTCAGCTGAATCAACTAAAGATTTATCTCCTAATACTAGAGATTCCAAAAGTCCGGCATTCCTATCATTTAAATTTTTATTAAAAAAATATTTTGCCCTATCTTTAAATATATTTGTAAATTTGTAAATACCACTAGCTTCAGAAAGCACTTTATAATTTTTGATTTTACCAATTAGATAAATTCCTTGAGACTTATTATTTTTCTCGTAGTCAAAATTCCCCTTATTCATAGCAGGAAGAGCTGGATAAAAATTTCCACTTAATTTGTAGTAGCTTCCTCTATTTAGTTTTTCATAAACAAGAATTTTTGTCTTAAATTTTTTTGAATTTATCCTATCAGTTTTAATAATAGATTTGTTTTCATAAGCTGACACAACTTTTCCACTTATATTCCCATCAAAGGGTTCTAAATCATAATCTCTAAAATTATAATTTAAAATTACAAGAAAAATAAGTAGGGGCAAATATAAAAATTTTGTCCTATTTTTCTTTGATAAAATGTATAAAATAATAGCTAATATAATAAGTCCATTTAAAAAATAAGACTTTATGTAAATTGAAAGTATAAGTCCAAAGATTATTCCAGCAAATAAATACATAGACACCCCTCTTTATTATATATCTTTTTAAGGCGATGAACCATGAAATATGATAATATATTAGAGGAGGTAATTATGAATTCAATTTACAAAAATCCTTACAAGAAAAAATATAAATTAGAAATAATTGACAAAATAAATCGAGACGGAATTACTTATGGAAAAGTTGAAGATCAACCTTTCTTCCTTGGTAGCGAAAGAGTTGACAAGGATGAAATAAAAATAAATGGTGAAGATCCAATTTTTTTATCAGGAAATAAAAACTATTTTAAAATTGATGAAATTTCAAAAAGTATAGAAATAGAAATAGCTTGGAAAAATAGATTATTACTTATGCAAGAAAATCTTGGAAATGCTCTTGTTAGGCATTTCCTTTTAGCAAACACCAATATAGAAATCCTAAACTATAAGGTTCAAAGAAATTCTTCATATATAGATGTTTCTGCAAAAGATTTTAAATTTATGACTGCCAAAAATATTGAATCTCTAGCAAATTATGCAGTTTTTTCAAATCTAATTATAGAAAATTTTGAAGATCACATTTCCATCGAAAGACTTGCAGACATTCCCTATGAAGGTCCTGCCTTGACAAGGACAGGAGAAATTGGCATGATTTTAATTTCTTCTGTTGAAAAGTTAAACTCAATGATTAGACTTACAATTACTTCTGGAGAAAATGCCTATAAGCTCGCTCGTAATTCTCTAAATACATTGGATAATATGAAGATGTATTTAAATAGTGATAGCATAGATTCTGTTTTTTCTGATCTTAAAAAATTAAGATCTAATCTAAACTCTTCAAGAAATTTAGGTAAATCCCATGAAGAAGTTAAAGTTTTAGAAAAAAGTATTAAAGAAGACAAAATTAATAATTCAACTAAACTTTCAGAATCTTTTAATGATAAAAATTCCAATAAAAAATCTTCAGAAGAAAATAAAATTTCTTTAAATAATTTAGAAAAAGAGAATGTTCCTGAGAATAAAAATAAAGAGTTAAAAAAAGAAATTGAAGATAATAAATATGATTCTAAAATCTTTCACGAAAAATATAAACTTGAATCTTTTAAGAATCTAAATAAAAAAATAAAATACCCAAAAAGAAAAAAATAAATTCAAAGAATTATGCAAAAAAAGAAGAAAATTATGATTCTCAATATTTTCACAAAAAGTACAAGCTTGAATCTTTTAAAGATTTAAATAAAATGATGGATTCCAAAAAAGAACAAGAAAAACTTGATGATGATAGATCTATGGGAAAAAATAAAAAAAATACAAATTCTTTAGATAGCGATAAAACTCATAAAGAAGAGGAAAAATCTCCTATATTTTATCAAGTTGTAGAAAGTTTTAAGGCTTTTGCCACTGAAGTTTCAGGTTTAAATTATATCTATAAAGTTTTGGAAGATGTAAATTTAAATGAGCTTCGTGAAGTTTCAAATTATATCTTAAAAGATAGAGACTTTATACAAATTTACGGAATAAAAAATGGAAACAACTCTAAAATATTAATTCTTAGATCTCAAAATTTAAATTTCGACTTAAAGAAAATCTTTGTAAAATTAAAAGAACACTTCTCTTATTCTGGAACTGGCAATATGTACACATTAGATATAAACTGCCAAGAAAAAGATTTAAAGAGAATTATGGAATCTTTCTTAATTGAAATAAAAAGAGAAGCAAAATAAGCTTAAAATTTAATAAAAAAGAGAGACTCGATAAGGAGTCTCCCCACCATTTGACATACAGTCAAAAAATATCTGTTAGAGATTTACTCCCCCAACAGATATTATAGAGTCAAAAAAAAGACTGATCCAGATTCATTCTGTTTCAGTCTTTATTTTTTAATAATATTTTTCGTTAATATAGTGATCTATAATAGATGTCTTCATACCTTCATCAAAAATATTTTCTTCTTGAAGGACTTTCAAAAGCCACTGAGCTTTTGAATGGAAAATAGCCTCTTTCTTATCTTCTAAAACTATTTCATATAGTTCATTTCTAAGTGTCTTTGATTGACACTTAATAAAATAGGCTTTAGTATTCCTAAAATCCTGAATTTTTAAAATACTAAGGACAGACTTGTCTTTAAGATGATAGTATTTATTTGTAAGATTCAAATAATAATTGTAGTATTTTGAATGTTTTTTTGTATTTCTTACATCCTTTGATAGGGCCCTGTAATATTTTGCCATAACATTATAGTATTGGTAATTATACATTCCCTTCTCATAGGAGTCTACTTTTATATAGGGTCTTGCATTTCTAAGAGCAAAATAATCAAAATTCTTTTGTAAAAATTCCCTTTTTGTCAGGTCTCCATTAGTATATTGCATAATTAGAAAGGACCTGTGTTCAAAAAAATCTTCAAATACTCCCTTTTTTTCTTATACTCCACGAAGCACCATTAAATCACACTAAGAACTATTGGGATTACCATTGCAATTACAAGTAATAAAGCAATAATTCTAACCATTGTTTTTCTATCCACTTATAACACCTTATTTACCAGTTACTTCAAGACAATTATCCTTTAAAGTTTCAGGCATGTCTTCTTTTAAATAGTCAACATTTATAAAAATTTCTTTATTTTCTGCATCAGGAATTTTAGAAATTTTATTGTAAAGATGTTCTAAATCTTCTATGTTAAGATTAAGAACTTTATAAATTCCATCTACATATATTTTGTGTAAATCATAATCCATTGCAAGAAGTCCACAGATAAAACCGTAAAAACTTTCAATTGAATTTAGTCTGTATTCTGTTGCATTGATAAGTCTTACATTATAGTCTAAGCTAAAAATGTGATCATCATCAACTTCTACGAAAGCAATATTTCCATCGCCTTTTTTCATGTCTTCATTTGCGTTGTCAATTAACCATCTTGTTTTTCCAGAGCCTTTGCTTCCTAAAATATACTTTATCATAGTAATTCTCCTTTCAGTAGATCACCTTGAGTGTATCCATTTTCTTGCATCTCATTTATAATATCGTCTCTAATTTTCCACCAGGAAGTATTCCAGTTGCAGAAAAGAGAGTCTTCATAAGGTGCTCTTCCTATTATTCTTTCAACTATTATATCATCTTTGAGATTTCTTAAAAAGAGTATAACTTTTTTCTTGTAATCTTCTAAAGAAATTGGTTCTATTTCTCCCTTTTCATACATATTACCAAGAGCTGTTCCCTTTAGGATATAAAGAGCATGAATTTTGACTTCATCAATGCCAAGCACATTTAAAATTTTTGCACATTCTATGATATCTAAATCATCATCCCATGGTAAGCCAATGATTATGTGAGTGCAAACATTTAAATTTCTTTTTTTTAGTTTTTAAAGCTGCATCAATAAATTCAGCAAGTCTATGTCCCCTATTTAATTTTTTTAAGCTGTGATAATTAGGAGTTTGGAGTCCAATTTCAAGAGTCACAAAGTAATTCTTACTCAATTCTTCTAAATAATCTAAATGAGCCTTTGGAAGATAGTCTGGTCTAGTAGAAATGCTAAGACCAACCACATCTTCTATTAAGGATTCTTCAATTACTCTTTTGAAATCATCAAAGGGCATGTAGGTATTGGTGAAATTTTGAAAATAAGCAATGAATTTCTTTGCCTTATATTTCTTCCTAATGTGGTCCATATTCTTCAGAAGTTGTTCTCTAACAGTGCCTTCACTATTTTCAAAACTTCCGCCTTCTTCGCCACAAAAAATGCATCCACCAAATCCACAAGTTCCATCTCTATTTGGACAAGTTAAATCAAGTTTAACTGGAAGCTTATAGACTTTTTCGCCAAACTTGTCTTTTAAAAAATCCGAATACTTTCTATAAGTCATATAGAAAATTATTCTTCTTCGTCGTCAAAAATTTCTTCGAAAGTCTTTGAAACTTTTTCAAATCCTTCTTCACTTTCAATTGTATCAAGTTCAACTTCTTCTTCGTTTATTTCCTTGTACTTATAAATAAATACATCTTCGCCATCTTCTTCATTTTCTGGAAGAAGTGCAATATATTCATTTCCTTCACATTCAAAGATTCCAAGGACTATACATACCATTTCACTATCATCTTCTAATGTAAGAGTTAGAGTTTGGTATCCTTCTTCGTGATCATGATCGTGTCCACAACCACATTCACAGTTTTCATCGTGTTGGTGTAGGTTTTTTTCTTCGTTATTCATATTTCCTCCAAATTTATTTTAATTTTTCTAATATTTTTATTAAGAAATCAAATACTCTTTCAGTTGAAGAAATAGAAAGATGTTCGCCAGGTGCGTGAACTCCCTTCATATTTGGTCCAATAGAAAGCATATCTATATCCCCTATTGTTTCAACAAAAATTCCACATTCAAGTCCAGCATGAATTGCTTCAAGCTTAAAATCTTTTCCGCTTACTTCTTTGTAAGCTTCCTTTGCTACTTCTCTTAATGGAGAATTTTCTTTATATTCCCATGCAGGATATTTTGCAATAATTTCTACTTCTGCTCCAAAGGTTTTTGCAGCAATTTTATTTACACTTCCTATATATTCCTTGTGAGAAGATACAGAAGATCTTATATTTGAAATGATATTTACACTATCTTCTTTATTTTCAATTACCCCAACATTTACAGATGTTTCTACTAATCCGTGAATGTTTTTACTCATTGAAATAACACCATTTGGCAATAAATTTAAAAGATTAATAATTCTATCTCTCAAATCACTTGTAAAAGCTTTTTCAAAGGACCCTTTGGATTTTTCAAAGTTTATCCTAACATCAGGATCAACTTTTCCAAGTTCAGTTACAAATTCCGAATTTAATTCTACAATTAAATCTTGAACTTCTTTTATGTCTTCTTCTTTTACAGCAACTAGTGCTCTTGCATATCTTGGAATGGCATTTGGTTTTGCTCCACCTTCAATTTCAATTAAATCACCATCAACTGTTTGGAACAATCTATAAAGACTTCTTCCCAAGATTTTGACAGCATTTCCAAGACCAACTTGAATTTCTTGTCCAGAGTGTCCACCTTTTAATCCATTTACAATAACTTCATAAAGATTTTTATCTTTATCAAGTTCTTTATATTCTTTTTTTAACTTAATGAGGTCTCTTTCTGCTCCTGCACAAGAAATGCATCCAACACCTTCAGTTTCAGAATCAATATTTAATAATCTCTTAGAAGTAACCATTCCCTTTTCAAGATTTCCAGCACCAGTCATTCCACTTTCTTCATTAACTGTGAAAAGTGCTTCAATCTTTGGATGTTTGTAGTCGCTAGATTCTAAAAGAGCAAGTGTCATTGCAACAGCAATTCCATTATCTGCACCAAGAGTTGTTTTACGAGCTATTATATAGTCGCCATCTATTTCATATTTTATTGGATCTTTTGAAAAATCAATACTACATTCAGGAGTTTTTTCACAAACCATGTCCATGTGACCTTGTAAAATTATACTGTCTACATCTTCATAGCCTTCTGTAGCTTCTTTAACTATTACAACGTTACCAATTGCATCAGTTCTATATTCCAAATTGTGATCTTTTGCAAAAGAAACTAAATAATCTCTTATTTTTTCTTCTTCACAAGAACATCTAGGAATTTTTGTCAATTTATCAAAATAATAAAAAGTTCTATTCTCTAATAAGCTATCTTTTTTTTCCATTTAAACCTCCTAGGTCTATTATACATAAGAACTAATAATAATTACAGTTTAAAAAGTATAATTGTCTCTAAATATTTTCATCATTTTTCCTGTAGTTTGGGCATCAGACTTGTCAATTTCACAAATTACTGATCTAAATTTATTTAGAGAAGTATCCATTAAAAAGTCTACAGAAGGTTTTTTTCTAAATTCATCAAGCACAAGGGATAATGATTCTATTTCAAAATCATCGCACTCTTCTTTAGTAATATTCTTATTTTCACAAACTTGTCTAAGCTCACAGCTATATTCATATCTCACAAAAATAATAAATTCTGTAAAAATCTCACTATAAGATTCTTGTGTCATTCTCTTTAAAATTTTAAATAAAACATTCCAATCCAAGTCACGATTTAGAACATTTCCCAAAACTTCTGTCAGTCCTCTTGAAAAATTGTCATAATATTTAGGATCTTTTTGAAATACTATATATTCTTCAAAGTCCATTTCATTTCCAGAAACAGAATTCACCTTGTTAATTAAATTTATAAAATTTTCTCCATAACTTAAATCCTTATTTTTAGATGATTTCATAAATAAAAAATCAACAACAATATCTGTTATAATTCTTATATTTATAAAAATACCTAATTCTTCGTGGATTTTTGTTGTAAAAACGTCGTGAAGAATTTTTGATAAAAGTTTTTTTAGTTGACTTTCTGCAGAAATAGTCTCAGAAGCATCTTGTTTTTTTACATGGTCGTACAAAATCATAAGTTGCTTGTCAATCATCTTCAAATTGTCATTGATTGAATTCATTATTTCTCTAAAAAAACCTTCAGTTATAATGTAATTGTAATTTTTGTAAAGAAGCTTGTGATCAATTTCACCCCAAAATACATTTACAAAAGATTTGATTTGTAGCTCGAAACAGTAAATATAAGACCCTGTGTCATATTCTCCATCGAGCTTATACATTGTGAAACCATTTGCAAGTGTTTGAGGTTGAGGGTCATCAAGCTTTAGACTAATCTTTTTGTTTTTATTAGACTTATAATAACCTCTATCTGATTTTATCGTGAAATCTTCAATTATTTTTTTGTACAAATCTTCTTCATCTTTTATGAAACGACATTCAACTCTAATGCCAACTAAATCTTGAATGTAATTAAATCCACTAACAGGATCAGGAAACCTCATGAAAAAATTTCTTCTAATTAGTTTTTCACGAAGAGATTCCTGTGTCTTGATTCTAGTGGTAATATTAGTAAGTCTATCATCACCGATAAATAAATCTGTAAAATACTTTTTAAGCTCTTTATTAACTCCCGCTAATTCAATTTTGTGATAATCAAAAAGATTCATTACATCATCGATGTAATTAAAAAGCTCAAGTTTCATAATTCACCTAAATATTCATTTTTACTTCGTATTTATCTTTTAATTCTGTGATTTTTTCGTTATAAATTTCTTGTTCTTTTTGTCTTCTCACTTGTGCAGCAATTTTATCTTTTACTTCATCAAAAGAAAGTTTCTTTGCATCATTTTTTTGATTAATTTTTATAATGTGATAGCCAAATTGAGTCTTAACAGGCTCTGTAATTGTTCCAACTTCATTTTCAAAAACAGCATCTTCAAATTCTTTTACCATTTGTCCTTTTGTGAAAGTTCCAAGATTTCCACCTTTTTCCTTTGATGGACAAGTTGAACATTCTTTAGCAAGTTCTTCAAAGTTTTCTCCATTTTGGATTTTTTCATAAATTTCTCTTGCCTTGTCTTCTTCTTCAACTAATATGTGAGATGCATCTGCAGATTCTGGTTGTATGAAGGCTTCTTTATTTTCTTCATAGAATTTTTTTATATCTTCATCAGTAACTTCAGCAGTAGCAAGAAGTTTTCCAAGTGCATAAGTTTTAAGCATGCTTTCCTTAGTTTTTTCTACAACTTGTAAAAATTCATCATCTTTATCCATGCCCTTTTCCATTGCATCTTCATATAATAAGGCTTGATAAACAAGTTCATTTACTACATCTTTATTTAATTCTTCTCCGCCAAAATATTGTTTTAATTGTGGATTTAGGGAGTCAATAAATAAGTTGTAGTCAACCCCTGTTATTTTCTTGCCATTTACTTCTGCTAAAATTTTATCTTTATCCATTATTACCTCCGTAATTTATCTCGAATAATATCTTTTCTATAAGTATGTTAACATTTGAATATTATTTTTTCAACTAATATGAGCTTTCATATTTAGCAGATACTCTCGCATAAATTTGTCTTTCATCTCGACTTTTAAAGAAGAAATAAAAATCAAAATTATCCTTGTAAACATCAATTATTATTTCATCATCTACTATTATTTCTTTCATATAATTTATATTTATTTCACTAAAATTTATATCAGAAAATTTACTTGGCAAGGCCTCATAAATAAGTTCAAGATATACGCTGTTATTAACATGATCATTAAAATCAATATCTCTTCTAAGAGCTTTATAGTAAAATCTATTTATAGGGTCTAAGTTTTCTGGTTCATTTACCCTTTTTATGTTTTTAAAAAATTTATTTTCACAAACTCCATATGCATTTGCTATATCTTCTGGAATTCTACTTGCTTTTCTCTTTTCCAAATCAATTAATAAAAATATAGATGATGCTTCCAAGATTTTTTCATTACCAGCATAAATTTCAAATTCACGAAAGGCATTTATATTTCTAAAACCACTTGCCCAAGTCTTTACTTTAATTTTTTCAAAGGATTTTGCTTTTCTAAAAAATCTTATCTTCCACTTATAAATCATCCAAGTATATCCTTTTGAAAGCAAATACTCATTAGATAGTCCACAATCTATTGAATGATAATTTGAAGTTTCAATTAAGTATCCAATAATATTATTTGTTGTAAGTTCTCCATCTTTACACAGAAAATCTCTTACAGTATATTCTTTACAAAAAATGCTCATATCTACCTCCATTACAATTTTAACATAATTCTATATCTAAATTCCTCATATAATCCAAGCTTCTTTATAAGTTTACATTAAATAGACAGTATGATAAAATCAACTGAAAGAGACAAAAATAATCTAAGCGCCTGATCCTATTTGGATGACGAGGAATGGAGTTATCGAAAATCGGCGGATGCTCCAAAGGTTTCACAGCCTAAACATTTTACAAAAAATAAAAGTAATTTTATAACAAAATAAATGTAGTGAGTCTCTAAAATATTTGGAGGTAGAAATATGTGCGGAATAGTTGGATATATTGGAAAAAATAATGCAACGAAATTAGTACTAGAAGGTCTAAAAAAATTAGAATATAGAGGCTATGACTCTGCTGGACTTTCTTTTATAAAAGATAATAAATTAGAAACATTTAAAAAGAAGGGCCGTATAAAGGTCCTAGAAGATTCTTTTGATCAAGATGAATACGCATCAAAGGTTTGTATTGGTCACACAAGATGGGCAACTCATGGTGAACCTAATGAAATAAATGCTCATCCTCATTTAAGTACAGATAAAAAAATTTCTGTGGTACACAATGGAATTATTGAAAATTATTTGGAACTTAGAAATCAATTAATAAAAAAAGGACATAAATTCCTTTCACAAACTGATACAGAAGTGATTCCAAATCTTATTTCTGATAATTACAATGGAGATATTCTAGAAGCTGTTTTTAAATCAACTGATATTTTATCAGGTGCTTATAGCCTTGGAATCATAGATGAAAATGAAGCAAATAGACTTATCGCTGTTAGAAATTCTTCTCCACTTCTTTTTGCAATTTGTGATGACGGATATTTCATAGCCAGTGATATAACTTCTGTTATAGAACACACTGATAAAATAATTTATCTTGAAGATGGTGATATTGTCGATATGAGAGAAGATTCTTACACTATTTACGACAAAAATCACAATAAAGTCGAAAGAGAAATTACTAAAGTTGAAATTTCTGCATCAGATGCATCAAAGGAAGGTTACGATCACTTCTTAATTAAAGAAATTCACGAACAACCTTCTATTTTAAAAGAAGTTATTTCTATTAAACACAATGATTATAATATTAATCTTCCAAGCGAAGGAAGTTTATCACTAGAAGAACTTAAAAAAATAGATAAAATTTTTTGTAACAGCTTGTGGAACTGCTTTCCACGCAGGTGAAGCTGGTAAATATGCCATAGAAAATCTTGCAAAAATCCCTGTAATTTCTGAAATTGCATCTGAATTTAGATATAAAAATATGTTTTTAGATGACAAGTCCCTTGTAATCTTTGTGTCCCAATCAGGTGAAACAGCTGATACTCTTGCAGCACTAAGAGAAGCAAAATCACTTGGAGCAAAGACTCTTGCAGTAACAAATGTTGTTGGATCATCTATTTCAAGAGAAGCAGATAAGGTCATATATTGTTATGCTGGACCAGAAATATCTGTAGCATCAACTAAGGCATACACAACTCAAGTTATTTCACTTTACTTCTTGGCAATGGATATTGCTCTTAAATTAAATAAAATTTCTCAAGATGAAGTAAAAGATATAATAAAAAATATGGAAAAACTTCCAGACCAAATTGAAGAAATTTTAAAACACAAAGAAGAATTTAAAGAAATTGCAGATTCTATCAAAAATTCAAAGTCAATTTTCTACACTGGAAGATCTCTTGACTATATAACTGCAAAAGAAGGCGCCTTAAAGCTAAAGGAAATTTCTTACATTCATACAGAAGCCTTCCCTTCTGGCGAATTAAAACATGGATCAATTGCTCTTATAGAAGAAGGTACTCCAGTTATATCAGTTGCTCTTCACAGCAAAATATTAGATAAAACTGTATCTAATAACCAAGAACTAATTGCCAGAGGAGCAAAAGTCATTTCTATAGCTCAAGAAGGAAATGAATTCGTAAAAGACTCATCAGATGAGATAATAGAAATTCCGAAGACAATTGATTTATTGACACCACTTCTTGCAGTAATACCTGAACAAGTAATTGCTTATTACACTTCTGTATTACTTGGAAATGATGTAGACAAACCTAGAAACTTAGCAAAATCAGTAACTGTTGAATAAATAAAGGCTGCCGATGGGCAGCTTTTTTAGATTTTATTTTTATTTTTTGGGGTATAAAATTTAAAATGGAGTTGAATTATATGATTGATTACATATACCTTTTATTAGCCCTTGTGGCAATGTATTTTTCCTATTTATTTACCCTAATTGAGAATGCCTACTTGGCCCTTGGCTCTGTAAAACTTTCAAAATTAGAAGACTTAGAAGTAAAGAATATTTCCATTATTAAAAAACTTGTAAAAAAAGAAAATATTTATTCTTCTACATTAATCTTAGATTATTTTTCCAACTCACTTGCAATAATTTTTACTAGTATCTTCTTTTATAAGATATTGGGAAATCTCGGCATAGTTCTTGGAGTTTTAATATCCACAATTAGTGTAATAATTATTGGGGAAAGTTTGCCAAGAAATTTAGGCAAAAAAAATTATGAGGAAATTGTTCCAAAATATGCTAAATTTTTAAATTTTTTTATTGCTTTTTTGAGACCTTTTTCACTTTTCATAACTTTTTTATCCCAATCGATTATTAAAGTTGTTATAAAAGATAGAGATTACAAAGCACCACTAATAACTGAAGATGATTTAATCGATGCTATGGATTTGGGTATGGAAGAAGGAATCATAAATGAAAATGAGTCTAAGATGATTCAAAATGTTATTGATTTTAAGGACAATTATGCTAAGGACATTATGACTCCGAGAACAGATATTGTTGCTATTGAAATTGATGACTCCTATGAAGACATTATCAAAAAAATTTCTGAATATTCTTATTCCAGGATGCCAGTTTATGAAGATAATCTAGATAACATTGTTGGAATTTTAAATGTTAAAGATATTTTTCACATGGATAAATCAAAATCACTTGAAGAAAATAAAAATTTCTTTAAAAAACCTTTCTTTACCTTTGAATATAAACCAACAGGAACACTTTTCTCTGAAATGAGACAAAATAAATTATCTGTTGCCATTGTTACAGATGAATATGGCGGAACAGAGGGCATGATAACTTTTGAAGATATTTTCGAAAAAATTGTGGGACAAATTTCTGACGAGTACGACACAGAAGAAGACGAAGACATAATAACTGTCGCTCCAGGAAAATATTTAATAGACGCCTCAGTTAACATTGACGAAATAAACCAAAGATTTGGAACAGAACTTGAGTGTCAAGAATTTGATTCTCTCGGTGGATATATCATCGAAAATATAGATAGGTTTCCAAAATTAAATGAAGTAATAAAAATTGATGATTTAAATTTTACAATTATTAAAAAGACAAAGAATAGAATAGAAAAAATACTTGTAGACTTTCCTAAAAAATAAATGCAAGTAAAAAATAAGAGATTCGCCATTGAATCTCTTTTCTTTTTGCCTATTTAATTTTAAGGATCAGTTTTCATTTACTTCTACAACTTTAATATTGGAATTTTTCCAACTAGCTCTTTCTCCCAATCTTTCTACAATATCAATTAGAAGCTCATCTTCTTCAAGTTCTTCTCCCAAAGGAAGTACTCTTGTATCCATATCATGGGAAATCATCTCAACTTCTGGACCTAAATCTTTATGGACAATTACCCTATTTTTTAAGTTCATTAGCTCGTCATCATCTTCTACTTTTAAGTATCTTCCATCTTTTCTAGTATAGAAAAAAATATCTTGTCCATATTTTTCCCTATAATAAATTATGTAAGTCTCACAAGAAAATTGAAAACTTCCAAGTGGACTAATGTCAAAAATTACTTTTTTCATTATCTCACCTGGAAGTATTATATCATAAAATCTTGTATTTTATAATTTAATTAAACTTTTTGTAAAAATATTGTTAAATATGACGTACTATTGAAGAGATAACTTCTTCCCTCTTCATTTCATTTTTTAGGATTAAATTTTTTATTTGAATCCAAATTTAAATACTTTGCATTAAGTGCCTTATTTACAGATTCTCTAGCATAATGAGAAATGTTTTTGCCGTCATTTATAGTCCAATTTTTTCCATTTTCTAATTTAAAAATATTAGAAATAACTACAGCATAATCTTCTCTAGTAATATGTGCCTTTGGAGAAAAAGTTCCATCTCCCTTTCCCTTCATTATTCCTAGATCATATGCCATATTCACGTACTTGTTATTAGTATCTTTAAAGTGCTTTACTGACCCTTGAGAAGATCTCTTGTACTTAATCTTATAAGCTTTAACTGCAACTTCTGCAAATTCTTCTCTTGTTATTTGAGCTTTTGTATTGCTAGCAAGATCCTTTGAAAAAAGTTTTAAACTCTCAGCCTTTAATAAATCCTTATATGCCCAATTGCTGTAATTTCTAAAAATAGGAGCTTTCCCTAAATGAAGTTCATTTGTAAAATTTGAACTTTTATCTTTGTTGGCAAATCTAAGTCTAAAAGTATATCCACTAGAAGGACCAACTTTAGCGTTTAATTCATTTTGACTAAGAGAAATAAATTTTTTATTATTTTTTTCAAGTACATTTTTCTTAAATGTTCCCTTATTTTCATTTCCTTCACTTTTAACTTCGATTTCAATTAAATCATTAGCCTTGGCATTTTTAATCTCAAAATTATAAACTTCATTGTCTTTAACTGCACTTACATTTAAAGGCATAGCAACTTCTTTAGCTGCAAAGACTTCTAATGGCAAAGCAATTAACATTATCATCAATATAAATATTTTCTTCATTTTTCACCTCGAAGACTTATAATACCAAAAAGTCTTGTGAAAATCTTTATTTCATAGATTTTGTAATAAATTTGTAATTTATTTACTAATCTGAGAAAGTCTTAAAATTATAATCCCAATAATTTCATCAAATTTGTCTTATCTTTTAAATACTCTTTTTCATCCTTAATTCTTTCTTCCATTTCTTTTTTTACATTCACTTTTACTTCTTCAGAAAGATTTTTTTCAGCAAAGGGATATACAGTTTGGTTTTCTTTTTTTGCATGGTCCCTTAAAAGTTCAACATAAGACATAGCATTTGTTAAAATGTGAAGCTTTGCAAGATCAGAAGAAGACTCTTCGTATAAATTTAAATTATTTTCAAGCTCCATTACATATCCTCTTGCCATTTGATGCTCAACAAGCATTCCAGACCTAACAACTTTTTCTGCTAGAGGTCCTAGATTTTCAAGCATTGCCTTAAATAAAATATCTTCTTCTTTTTTATGATGAAGTCCATCAGCATATTTTCTAATAAATAATATAGCATTTCTAAAAAATTTTATATCAAGATTGCCATCTAAAATTTCTAAACATTTTTCTTCCATTTTGTCACAAAAGTTAATAATTTCTCTGTGCTCTTCTTCTAAATAATCTATGGTACTTTTTAAAGAATCCACTATATCACTTCCCAATTACATAATTTTCGTCTATCTTTTTATATTTTAAATTAGACTTTTCTAAACTTCCAGCTATAAAACTGTCTCTAAGATTCCAGTAAATTTTTGGATCTAGGTATTTTCCCCAAATTTCTTTGTGGACATCTCTTGCTATATTAAAAATAACTTCATCATCTTCATTTTTTAGAATCATAAGGGCATGATCACAAGGCATGCCATCTAAAAATTTTGAACTAATAAAATTAAAGACTTGGCTTGGAGAATTTCCGGCTTCATAAGATTTACCAATTTCATAAAATTTATCTTCTAAATCTTTTATGGTAAAATCTTTTAATAAATATAAAACAGTTTTTGCAAGCCTAATTTTCACTTCTCTTAACCCTTTCATCCAGCCATCCGTGAATGTTACTTTCGTCAATTATATCCTTTAGATCTCCCTTTTCTATTAAAAATTTTGCATCTAATTCTTTTTTTAAACTATTTTTTTCATCTTCATCTAAAAGATTTAATAAATTTTCTAAAATATTCTCTTGAAACATAATTTTATCGTACATCATATAGTGAATATATCCTAAAAATAAACTCATCTTATCCCTCTTTTCTATTAAAATTTTAACATTAAATTACAAAAAACAATGTGACAAATATCACACTTTACTTTTATTTAAATTAAAGGCAATAGAAAACCCTCTTAACAAAATCTTGTAAAGAGGGCTTTTTCAAATTTATATAATTAAAAAATACAAAAATAAATTATCTCAAATATTAAAAACAATAAAAAAAGCGAGACCTAAGTCTCACTTTGTTATTCAGCTTCTGCAATAATTTCTTTGCCTGCATAGTGTCCACAAGAAGGACAAACTCTATGAGGTAATTTCATTTCATGGCAGTTAGGACATTCAACTACTGTTGCTTTATTTAATCTATAAGAAGATGCTCTTCTCTTGTTTTTTCTTTGTTTTGAAGTTTTTCTCTTAGGTACGGCCATTTCTACACCTCCTCATCTTTAAATAAATCTAATAACTTCCCAAATCTTGGGTCCACAACTTCTTCTACTTCTTCTTCCACACAATCACAAGGTCCATCATTTAAATTTTTGCCACAGTGTGGACAAAGTCCCTTGCAATCTTCACTACATAAATTTTTTCCATTTATGGAAGTGATAATTTGTGAAAAAACAATTTCTGAAAGGTTTATGGAATCATCTTTAATTTCAAAGTACTCATCTACAGAATTTTCATCATATAGACTCGGATCTTTAAAATTGTAAGCAATGTAACTTGTCTCTTTTTCTTTTACAAATTCCTTGAGACATCGGTCACAAATCGCCTTAAATTTGTAGGAAATATTGAGACAAAGTTCTAATTCCCCTGTCAAATCATGAATATATCCACTGTACTCTACAGGATAGATGAGATTGAGATCTTCTAAATTCAAATCTGTATCATTATCTTCTAGAATACCATCAAAGTCTAATCTGATATCATCAGAAGACAAAAAAGTAAAAAGATCTAATTTCATATACTCACCTCAAAAATACATACAAATTATTATAACTTTTAAAATTTAAATTGTCAATACTATATAGAAAATTATGCTTCAACAAGTTCCTTAGTATCTCTTGCAATCATAAGCTCTTCGTTAGTTGGAATAACAAAAACTTTGATAGCAGAATCGTCAGAAGAAATAAGTTTATCTTCTCCTCTTACGTTGTTTCTTTCAGGATCTAATTTAATTCCTAAAGATTTTAATCCAGCAACTATTGATTCTCTCATTTCAATAGAGTTTTCGCCAACACCAGCTGTAAATACAATTGCATCAACATGATCAAGTTCTGTCATGTAAGAACCAATATATCCACGAACTCTCTTTTCAAAGATATCAAGTGCAAGTTTTGCTCTCTTGTTTCCTTCATCTCTTGCTTCTTCAATGTCTCTGAAGTCACTTGATACTCCAGAAATTCCTAGTACACCTGATTTTTTATTGATAAGAGTGTTAATTTCTTCAGTAGAAAGATTTTCTTTATCCATAATGAATGGAAGAATAGCTGGGTCTAAATCACCACATCTTGTACCCATTGCAAGTCCTTCAAGTGGTGTGAAGCCCATTGATGTATCAATAGATTTACCATTTTCAACTGCACAGATACTTGAACCATTTCCTAGGTGACAAGTGATTAAATTAACATCATTTACATCTTTACCTAGCATTTCTGCTGCCTTATTTGTAATGTATTTGTGAGAAGTTCCGTGGAAACCAAATCTTCTAATTTTATATTTTTCATAATATTCATATGGAAGAGCATAGATGTAGCTTTCTTCTGGCATAGTTTGGTGGAAAGCTGTATCAAAAACTGCAACTTGTTTAACATCTGGAAGAAGTCTTTGACAAGCCTTTATTCCCATAATATTTGGTGGGTTGTGAAGAGGAGCTATTTCAACATTATCTTCAATTCCCTTTAAAACTTTATCATCAATAATAACGGATTTAGCAAAATCTTCGCCACCGTGTACAACTCTGTGACCTACTGCATCAATTTCATCAAGAGATTTTATTGCACCGTATTCTTCATTTGTTAGGGATTCCATTACAAGTTCAAGAGCTCTCTTGTGGTCTTGCATTGGTGTTTCAATAGTTTTCTTTTCCTTACCTATTGTTTCGTGTTTAATTCTTGAACCTTCAATTCCGATTCTTTCAACTAAACCCTTTGCCATAACATCTTCAGTTTCCATATCAATAAGTTGATATTTAAGAGAAGATGATCCGCAATTAATAACTAATATCTTCATATTTCCTCCTCGTGTTTTTTAAATTTATTAAATATAGTATAATAACTAATAATTAGTTTATAACAGTTGTAGCCATTAGTCAATAATTGGAGATTTAAAATATGAAAATTGCTTCTATAATAGCCGAATACAACCCCTTCCACAAGGGTCACGCTTATCAAATAAATAAAATAAAAAAGGACTATACAGACTTTATTGTCGTCATAATGTCTGGAAATTTTGTCCAAAGGGGCGAACCTGCTATTATAGATAAATACAAGAGGGCAAAAATAGCAGTGGATAATGGTGCAAGCCTTGTATTAGAATTGCCTTTACTTTATTCTACATCTAATGCAGAAATTTTTTCATTAGGGGCAACAAATATTTTAAATTCTATGGGCATAATTGATAGACTTTACTTTGGCAGTGAAGATGACGTGGAAGTCTTAAGAAGTATCCAAGAAAAAATTGACGAGAACTTTGATGAAGAGAAGTTGAAAAAATACTTGTCAGAAGGCAAGTCCTTTATAAGGTCTCGTGAGCTTGCCATGGACTTCTTGAGTGATAAAGAAAAAGAAATTTTAAAAAGACCCAACAACATATTAGGACTTGAATACTTAAATAGTCTTGCAAAATTAAATTCAAAAATAGAAGCTCACTCAATAAAAAGAAAAAATGTAAATCACGACGATGACTTTTCCCTCGGTGACTTTGCATCAGCATCTCACATAAGAAGACTTGCTTATGAAGGAGAAGATGTCAGCAAATTTATTCCTGATTATAAATTAGTCCCAGAAAATAATCTAAAAAATTATTTTGACATCTTTAAATACAAGATGATTTCTGAAAAAATAAACTTCAATGAATATTTTGACTATGAAGAAGGACTTGAAAATAGACTTTTAGAAAATATCGACGCTATAAACTTTGAAGAATTTATAGAAAAAGTTCATTCCAAAAGACACAGCAGGTCTAGAATTAAAAGACTTGTGATTGAAATTATATTGGATATAAAAAAAGACCTAATAAAAAATTCTTTAAAAGAACCCTACACGAGAGTCCTTGCTTGCGACAAAAGAGGCATAGAGATTTTTAAAAAATCAGAAAATAAAAATAAAATTTATTCCTTTAAATCTTTTTACGACAAATCAACTGGCATCACAAGAGATATGCTGGATAAGGAAATTTTGGCAAGCGATCTTTATAACATAAAATCTGGAAAAATAAAAACAGACTTTACCACTGAAGTCTACAAAAATTTATAAACTTTTAAAATCAATTTTTTAATAAAGACATAAAGAAACTCTCATCCTAGAAAATCCTAAAATGGAAATCCTAGAATGAGAGTTTTTTTTTAGCCTTTAGTTTTACTTATTGCTTCTTCATAAATATTTTTAAATTCTTTTATATCCTTATTTCTCACGACTTCTTCTGGAACATCGTAAACTCCAAGAGAATTTTGCCATGACTCAGCTTCACCATCATGTTTTTTATTTTCCTCTGGGATTAAAATAACAGCGTATTTAGTTACCTTCAAAGAAGTCTTGTCCAAAATTTTTTGTGAATCGCAAAGAACATCTAAGCACTCTTCAAGATTTGGATTTTTTGAAAAACCAACAACTTCTGCACTCACTTCTTCCTTAAAATTATTAAAATCAAATTCTTGATCTAAGACTAGGTCTTCTCTAGGGACATCCTCAACTGTGTTTAAAGAAATATCATAAGGAAAATTATACTTCTTCTGAATAGTAGCCCCATATTCCCTTAACTCATCTAACAATCTAATCTTGGTATTAAATAAAATAGAATCGTAAGTATCTTGTTTCAACTTACCAAAGCTATCAAAGCCCAAGATAAATTTAGTATCCTTACTTTTTTTGCTGCTAAGCCTTACAGTGTAGTAGCCATCCTTAAAATTATAAAAGGTCTCATCACGCTTTAAGTCCAGATCCTTATAGTGGGTCTTTATATATTTATCAGCAGACTTTTCCGCTATTAGCCTAGAAATAGGATTTCCAAATATGGCAAAATAAAAAATAAAAAAATTATAGCAAAAACAATACCAAGTCCTATAAAAAATTTTTTCAAATTAAATTTCTTCTTCATAGTCACCTACTCCAGCTTTTATTTGTGTAGATTATAACACAAAAAAACTCGAGCTAAGCCCGAGTTTTAACTTTATTTCTTATATTGACTATTAAATTCTCTAAGTCTTGGAACAAATTCCTTATAAAAAGCATCGCTCATTTCTGCGTGGAATTTTGCAATTTTTTCCCAATTTGACTTGTCTTTTGAGTTGATATTTTCTATTGCTACTTCAATAGTTGACATTTTATTATCATCTAACCTATTCCAATAAAGTTTTAAACCTAAACTATTTTCTATGTTTTCTTTATATTTATATAGATAATCGAAAGCAGCCTTATTTGTTTCCTTGTCAGGCTTATTTAATGTCATCAAAACTTTGGCAGATTTCATATAAAAATAGCAAGAAATATAAAATCCACTAGTCCCAGTAGTTCCTGCGATCCATGAACTCTTTGATCTAGTAACATTCTTAAAAGTTTCATTATCAATGTTTTCTTCTTTTATTATAGGAATAGCATAGTTCCAATATTCTTCTCTTATATTTTCTGGAGTCCTATCAAAATTATCAGAGTCTTCAAAATAAAAAATTAAATTATCAGGATCTTCTTCATATAATTCAAAAAGTTTACTTAATATTTTAATTTTTGTATTTGTATTATTATTTGTAGAAACAAAAATATTCTCATCTATTTTTTCAAAACTTCGCAAGTCATTAGAAGTTGTAAAGAAATTAAGTCCTAATACATCCCTTGGCTCTTCTCTGACTAAATTAATTAATTGAGACTTATCTTCTTCATGCAAGATTTTTTATTATAAAAGTAAAGGTTTCTGACCAGTTTCTAAAAGAGGACTCTTCTCCCCTAAAATTAATCTTTAAAATTCTCTTTCCCTTCAAGTCGTAATTATCATCAGCTAAAGAAATATATTCTACATCTTCTCTTTGTAATTCAAAATTTGTGCTAGGATACTTCCAAATCTCATAAACCGCTAAGTCTAGTAAGTCCCTATGCCTTTTTTCAATTTCATCTTCTCCCCAAGAATCTAATAATGCCAAGTCTTGATTCATCCTAATTCCACTCTTCTTAAAGCCATGCTTTCCATCCCTCTTTTTCTCAAAAGAAGAATTGCCCATGTCGGAATTGTAACCCGTAATAGTTAGGTTACCCAGCTTGTGAATCCATTTTTCATGAATTTCTTCTGCATTATCTCCTAATTCTTCAAACCAATCATCATTTAATTTTTGCGGCATAATGTGTTCAATGCTATAAGTCCCATCATCTAAGTGGTTGTATATGTCCTTAGTCTCAACAGTATTATAGTTTTCAATCTTATTAAAAAGATAATTTTTAAATCTGCCACGCATTAAATAAATTTCCTTATTATTTAAATTTTCATAAAATTCCTCATCTTTAGGAAATCTACCAGAATCTCTCTTATTAATTAAGTTATATTTTAATTTTTCAACATAATTTTCAGTAGTGCCATCATACCTGACAATATCTTTATTTAAATTGAGAAAAATTTTGCTTAAAGCATTACTTGCAACTCCACAAATATTTCTTCTAAATAAATAGATTTCAATAGTATTAAAAATTCCAATTAAATCATCAAGACTTAGCATGCTTTCATCATTTAGGCTAAAAACTTCCATAAAGAAAGGTTCTGTTACACTTATTTCCATCTTCTTTAAATTAAACATGGAAGAATCTAGGTCTTTATTTTTAAATCCGCTTTCACCATCAAGTAGCTTTTTATAGAATTTAGAGTATTTAAGCATATCTTCTAGCAAAGTTTCCAAAGATTCGCTATGTCTATTTACATAATCTTTAAACTCAAAATAAACTTTAGACATAGTAGGCATTGAAAAAGTTTTAATACTCAAGTAATTTCTTACAAAATTATCTATTCTTTTATTAGTAAAATCTTCAATTTTTATCCAATACTTTTCAAAATATTTATTTTGCTTTTCTAAAGGCAGATTCATGAGAATAAAATTCCTTATCTTATCTCCTTCACTAAGAGCAAGACCCGTTGAATTTAAACTTTCAAATATAAGTTGAGCATCGTCGCCCTTCTCTAAAGTAATAGAGATAACTTGAAGTCTTTGGATAGCAGAATAAATTTCATCGATAATATGAGAATCCTTTTTTAATCTCTCATAAAAATATTTATAATTAATAGTCAAATTTGAATTTTCTATATACTCGTCTTCTTCTCCAAAAATTAAATAATGAAGTGCCTTCCTATCTCTCTTAACAGGGATTAATTTTACTTTGTCATCTTCCTTAGCCCACTTGGAAATAATAAATCTTTCCATTATTTGCTCATTTAAATCCACTTCATTAGAATAAGCTTCGCCTTTCTCAACTAACTTGGCAATAGCTAAAAGAAGAAGAGTAACAGTAGTAAGCCTCTGTTGCCCATCAATAATATGATATTCAGTAATAGACCCAGCACCCACAACATCAGAAACAATACTTCCAAAAAAGTGATTACCTTCCTTATCTTTTGCGAGTCTTAATAAATCATTATAAAGTTGTTTGCAGTTTTCAATCTTCCAATCATATCTTCTTTGGTAAACAGGAATAATATACCTGTGGTTAGGACCCTCCATGTAAGAATATAATTGGATTCCATCGCCCTTCATTAGCTCCTCCAGTTTCTATATTAATTACTAATTATATTTTAACATATATAGGAACCTATTCCAGATTCTTTAACAAATTAAAATTTTTTATTTAATGGCTAATAATTTATTCTCTATATTTAACTAATTGAATTATTTATACAAATGTTCTAAAATGTAATTAGAGCAAACTTTTGTTTAAATATATATTTGTTTTGTGATTTTTTATAATTTAATGATTTTAATTTATATAGTTAAATTATTTTTATATAAAATTTTGGTAATTTCCTCGAGGTGGCTTATGACTTTTATTGATTATTCTTTGGAACCTAAATCTGATATTGCTTTTGTGGACATCAAGTCTTTTTATGCAAGTGTTGAGTGTGTCACGAGAAATCTCGATCCTCTAACTACTAGTCTTTGTGTTATGAGTAGGTCTAGCAATTCTAAGGGTCTTATTCTTGCAAGCTCTCCTCTTTTCAAGAAGATTTTTGGAAAAAGTAATGTGGGAAGGGCAGGTGAGCTTCCCTTTGACATCGAAACTAGAAAGTTTAGCTTTGAAAAGGCCAGGAGACAAAATATTGAGATTACTAAGGATTATATCGATTTTATTGAGATGTGGGCGAAAAATACTCTTATTGTCCCTCCAAGGATGGCTCTTTATATTGAAGAAAATTTAAAAATTCAAAAAGTTTTTCAAAATTATGCTCCTAGAGAAGATATCCTTCCCTACTCTATTGATGAGGGCTTTATTGATTTAACAAAGAGTTTAAATTATTTTGTTCCTGATAAAAATATTTCAAGCCGTGACAAGTTGGACCTAGTTTCTTCAATGATTCAAAAAGATATTTGGGAAACAACTGGTCTATATTCCACTGTTGGCATGAGCAATTCTAATCCCCTTCTTGCAAAGCTTGCCCTTGATAATGAGGCTAAAAAAACACGGACTATGCGTGCAAATTGGTCCTATGAAGATGTGGAATCAAAACTTTGGGCTATTGATGATTTAAGTGATTTTTGGGGAATTGGTTCTAGATTGAAAAAAAGACTCAACTCTATGTCAATTTATACTGCTCGCGATCTTGCTAATTATGATCCTGATATTCTTAAAAAAGTTTTTGGTGTCATGGGACTTCAACTTTGGTTTCACGCAAATGGTGTTGATGAGTCCAAGTTATCAAAACCTTATAAACCCAAGTCAAAAGGTCTTGGAAATTCTCAAGTTCTTCCTCGCGACTACGAAAATCAAGATGAAATTGAAATTGTCCTTTCTGAAATCGCTGAGCAAGTGGCTATTAGAATTAGAAGGCTAAAGAAAAAGGCTTCTGTCATTTCTATATATGTTGGTTTTTCTTACACTGAAAATAAGAAGTCTATTCATGCAAAGAGAACTATTAGACCAAGTCAAGCTACTAGGGTTTTGCAAATGGAAGTGCTAAAGCTTTTTAGGGAAAGATATGATGGGGGTTCTGTGAGAAATCTTGGGGTAACTTATGATAATTTAGTGGATGAATCTTCTACTATTTTTGATTTTTTTGATGATGTAGAGGCTATTGAAAGGGAAGAAAATCTTGATAGTGCAATTGATGAAATTCGTGACAGATTTGGTTTTACTTCTATTCAAAAGGCTACATCTCTTGTTGAAGGTTCGAGAGTTATTGAGAGAAGCAAGTTAATTGGTGGTCACTGTGGTGGCATGGATGGTGTTAAATAGTTTTAGGAGGTATTAATATGGTTGACAGGTCTTATTTGCCCTTTAAGTCTGCTAGAGAATATATGGATAGAGGCATGGCAAAGTGGATGGGATTTTTTATTTCAGAACACACTTCTGCTCTTCACAAAATGGGTGATTTTATAGATTTTTCTTCTCAAATGACGCGAGAAGAGCTTATTCTTTTAATAAGTCAGGTCTATGTAAATAATCTTAAAGTTCTCATTTATACTAAGCTGAGAAAAGATGCTTATTCTGGTAGGATTAAAGAAATTTTTCACGAAAGTATTTATTTAAGTGGCGATGAAGCCCTGAATATTTCTTTTGAGGATATTATAAAAATTGTACTTTTGGAGGAATTATAATGTGTTTAGAAAGAAACTCTCTTCAGTTTGATTATTTTTCTATTAATTACAAAATTTTCGAGAATGATTTCTATAAGTTCTCAAATTTAAATGTTCCTTTAATATTTTTAACTTCTGATATTCTCCAACACATGTCCTCCACTGGTCACAATTATTTTAGATTAAATTCAAAGAATGCAGCAGATAAAAAGAACCACTATTTTATTTTTAATAAAGTTTATATTAATAATAATTTTATTATTCAATTTAAATATTTGGGACATATTTGTCCTATTGATTTTCATAAAGAATTTTTCATTGAAAACAAGATAAATTATTGCAAAAAAAGAAGCTACATCAAATGATATAGCTTCTTTAAATATTTTAATAAAAAGTTTATTATTTATCAGCTGATTTTGCTTTAACTTCTCTAATCTTAGCCATTGATTCGATAATAGAATCTGCAAGAGCTTCCATATCGTTTTCGTTAGCCTTGTTAAGAGCTGAGTTAAGTGTAACTCTTTCTGGAAGTACGTCGAACATCTTAAGATTTTCGTCAATATATTCTTCAATCTTATCGCCAACTGTACAAGCCCAAGTACCATTTTCAATGATACCAACAGTTCTGTTTTGAACGTTAAGAGCTTCAAGGTCCATTAAGAAGTTTTTCATTACAGGGTAAATACCTAAGTTGTAAGTTACAGATGCAATTACAATGTGAGAGTATTTAAATGTGTCTGCAATTAGGTAAGACATGTGAGTGTTACTTACATCGTGAACTACTACATTAGTCATTCCCTTATCACAAAGTCTTGATGCAAGAGCTTGTGCAGCACGTTCTGTATTTCCATACATTGATGCATAAACAATCATTACGCCTTCTTCTTCTGGTTCATATCTTGACCATTTGTCATATTTTTCGATGAACCATCCTAGGTTTTCTCTCCAAACTGGTCCGTGAAGTGGACAGATGTATTTAATATCTACAGTTGCAGCTTTTTTAAGAACATCTTGTACGAATGGACCATATTTTCCTACGATATTTGTTAAATATCTTCTTGCTGGGTCAAGATAATCTCTTTCGAAGTTAACTTCGTCAGCAAATAGTTTACCATCAAGTGTACCGAATGTACCAAAAGCGTCAGCTGCGAATAGTACTCCGTCAGTTGTATCGAAACTTACAAGAACTTCTGGCCAGTGAACCATAGGTGCTTCTAAGAAAATGAATTCGTGCTTACCAAAGGAGATAGTGTCTCCTTCAGCTACAACAATTGATTGTTCGTCGTCTACATGGAAACCATATTGACGCATAAATTCAAAGCCTTGTTCACTTGCTATAACTTTTACATCTGGGTATCTTAAAACAATTTCATCAATAGCAGCAGCGTGGTCTGGTTCTAAGTGGTGAATTACTAGATAATCTAGGTCTTCTCCATCAAGAACTTCAGATATATTTTCTAAATAATCTTTTACAATTGACCAGTCAACTGTATCAAATAGTACGTTTTTTTCATCTTTTAGTAAATATGAATTATATGTTACTCCTTCTGGAATAGGAAAAATATTTTCAAATAATTCTAGTCTATGATCATTTCCACCAACATAGTAAAGATCATCTGTGACTTTTCTAACAGTATACATTATATCCTCCTTTATTTTCTATCAGCTGGGAAATCAGCTTCAATAAAGTTTTGCTTTTCTTCTTGACATTCTGGGCATGTCCAATCATCTGGTAGTCTATCAAAATCTGTACCAGGATCGATTTCGCCTTCTGGATCTCCGAAGTTTGGATCATATTCATATCCACAGCCTGGGCATACCATTACTTTGTAGTTAGGAGCTAATTTTCTAGGTTTAGATCTTCTAACTTTCTTCATTGGAGGTGCTGGTTCTTTTTCACCAGTTCCAAGTGCTTCTGCAAGAAGTGGCATAATTTCGAACATATCTCCAACTATACCATAGTCACAGTTCTTAAATATAGGAGCTCCAGCATTTTTGTTAATTGCAACAATTGTTGATGCATTTTTAATACCCTTTAAGTGTTGGCTTGCTCCAGAAATACCACATGCTATATATAGGTTACCATTGAATTTTTGTCCTGACATACCTACATATCTTTCAAGTGGTACAAGTTTTAATGTTTCTGCAACTGGTCTTGATGAACCTAGTGCAGCACCAGCAGCGTGTGCAAGTTCTCTTGCCATGTCCATATTTTCTTCTCCGCCGATTCCCTTACCAACTGAAACAACTCTTTCAGCATCGTAAACAGGAGTATCAATATCAATTCCTACAGAGAAGTCATATCCATCTTTCTTTAAGTTTTTAACTAATATATCAACAGCTTCTTCAGCTGTATCTGCTTTTATTATTTCTCTTTTTCTGTCTCCAGTGATAGGACCAGCTTTTTTATCTATAATAGCTGCTCTACCTTTTTTCTTAGGAGCTTTACCAATAAGGTGACTTGCAACTACAACTCTTTGGATTTCAGAAGTACCTTCATAGATAGTAGTGATCTTAGCATCTCTGAAGAATCTTTCTACATCCATTCCCTTTAGATATCCATTACCACCGTGGATTTGAAGAGCTTCGTTAACAACCCACATAGCAACTTCAGATGCAACTGTTTTTGCCATTGCAGCTTCCATTGAGTAGTTTTCGTGATTTTGTTTCATTTCAGCAGCTGAATAAACCATAAGTCTTGCAGCTCTGATTTTAGTAGCCATATCTGCAATCTTGAAAGCAACAGCTTGTTGTTGTGCTATTGGTCTTCCAAATTGTACTCTTTCTTTTGCATAAGCAAGTGCAGCTTCATAAGCGCCTTGTGCAATACCTAGAGCTTGAGATGCAATACCAATTCTACCACCATCAAGTGTTTGCATTGCAATTCTAAATCCTTGACCTTCTTTACCAAGTAAGTTTTCCTTTGGAACCTTAACATTGTTAAATTGAAGTTCGGCAGTAGTTGAAGATCTAATACCTAATTTGTCATAGTGATCTCCAAAAGTGAATCCTTCCCATCCTTTTTCTACTATGAAAGCAGAAATTCCGTGAGTACCGATTCCTGGTGTAGTAACTGCATAAACTACATAAGTGTCAGCAGCTGGAGCGTTAGTAATAAAAATCTTGTTACCATTTAAGATGTAGTAATCTCCATCAAGAACAGCAGTAGTTTCTGTACCACCTGCATCAGAACCAGCGTTAGGTTCAGTTAATCCAAAAGCACCAAGTTTTTTACCTTGAGCAAGAGGTTTTAAATATTTTTCCTTTTGTTCCTTTGTACCGAAAGCTTGAATTGGATAAGATCCTAATGAAGTGTGAGCTGATAATACAACACCAACACCTGCATCTACTCTTGATAATTCTTCAACAGCGATTGCGTAAGAAATAACATCCTTACCTGCTCCGCCTTCTTCTTCAGGGTATGGAAGTCCCATCCAACCGTTTTCGCCAATCTTTTTAATTATTTCTTCTGGAAATTCATTGTTTTGATCAAGTCCAAAAGATAATGGCTTGATTTCTGCTTCTGCAAACTCTCTGATAGCCTTACGAAGGGCTTCATGTTCGTCAGTTGTCTTATACATATTTGACATATTTTCCTCCTTTTAAGATTAAAGATAATTAAAGTAATTTATACTTTAATAGTTAAAAACAAAAGATACACCAAGATGGTATACAATAATTAAAGTATACAACAACTTCTTTAAAGTGTCAAAACATTTTCACTAAATTTTGAATAAAAATTTAAAAGTTTTTAATTCAAATCTTTTCGTTTTCACTAGTATTCTTATACCCCTTTTTATTAATTTTATACTCAATTTAATGTATTAATTGAAAAATACTTTTTTTGTTGTAAAATATAAAGTTAACAAGAAGAAATTTATAGCAATTGGAGGAATTATGGATTTAGAAAATTTATTAAAATGGAGAAGATCTTACAGAAAGTTTGACGAAAATAAACTACTTTCTCAAGAAGATATTGATGCTATTTTAAATTCTATAAAATATGCATCTTGTGCAAATAACAGACAGTATTTGAGATTTATCTCTGTTGAAAAAAGAGATAAAGTATTGGAAATTTTCAATAATAGCAAATGGGCAGCATCTCTAGCTAATGAAGCAGGTAGACCTAAAGAGGGAGAAAGACCTGTTTATTTTATTGCTGTTTTAAGTGATAATAGAAAAAAAATTAAGATTTGACGGTGTTGACCAGGGCCTTGTGATTTCAAACCTTACTCTTGCAGCAGCAGAAAGAGGCATAGGATCTTGTATAATTGGAAGTGTAAATGATAATAAAATGCGAGAAATTTTATCTTATGATGAAAAATATACTTGTAATCTTGTAGTTGCTTTTGGATACCCAAAAATCAAATCTACTATAGAAGAAATTGATATTTCTCATGACCAATCATATCATCTTGACGACAAGGGGAATTATATTGTTCCCAAATATAAACTAGATGACATTTTAAGGAGAATCTAATGAAAAAAAATGAAAATAAAAGTTTAAGTGAACTTATAAAAAGAAAGTCAAAGTTATATTTCATAGATGCTCTTGGAGCTATGGCTTTTGGCCTTTTTGCAACTCTATTAGTTGGAACAATTTTAAATACTATTGGAAAAAGCTTTGATATTTATTTTTTAACTGATGTCCTTTGGCCTCTGGCTCAAAAGGCAACAGGACCTGCCATTGCAGTTGCCATTGCAACAGCCATGTCCGCTCCAAGTCTTGTAGTTTATGCTGCTACTGTTGTTGGTATTGCTGGAAATGAACTTGGTGGTCCCATGGGAGTTTATATAGCCACTATAGTAGCTGTCGAATTTGGAAAACTTGTCAGCAGAAAAACAAAGGTAGATATAATTGTAACACCTGCTGTGACAGTGTTAACTGGTGTATTTGTCGCAAACTTTGTTGGTCCTTACATAGGAAATTTTATGAATCTTTTGGGAGCAATAATTATAAATGCAACAGATAAAGCTCCTTTCTTCATGGGAATTATTGTGTCTGTTATAGTTGGAATTGTACTTACACTTCCAATTTCCTCAGCTGCTCTCTCAATGATGCTTTCACTTTCTTCTCTCGCTGGCGGTGCTGCAACAATTGGTTGTTGCTGTCAGATGGTAGGCTTTGCCGTTATGTCTTATCGAGACAATAAAATCGAAGGTTTAGTAGCTCAAGGACTTGGGACTTCTATGCTTCAGATGCCAAATATTGTGAGAAAACCAATAATAATTATTCCACCAATAATTTCATCTGCCATTCTTGGACCTGTTTCTACAATTATTTTTAAACTAGAAAACACTCCTCTTGGATCTGGAATGGGTACAAGTGGTCTTGTTGGACAAATCTCAACTTTTGCTGCCATGCCAAATGTGCCCTTTATGAAACTTCTTGGAATAATTTTACTTATGCATATTATTCTGCCAGCCCTTTTAACATTTGCAATTTATGAAATTTTTTATAGGAAAGGGCTTATCCAAGACGGAGATATGAAACTTTATTTTAAATAAATTTTAAGATTTAGACGGGAAATCCCGTCTATTTTTTTGCAATAAAATAGGCTCATCAAAAAAGATGAACCTAAAATTTTTAGCCAATATAAATATAAAATGCAACAAAGTGAACTATTGCTGCTGCTAATACAAAGAAATGCCAAATTATGTGATTGTATTTAAATTTCTTTGATTTGTAAAAATAAGTTCCTGCTGTATAAACAAGACCACCTATTACTAAAAGCAACATAAATTTCCAAGTTGTGTTTGTAACAATGGGTTTAATTAAAAATACAGAAAGCCAGCCCATAGCAATGTAAATAATAACAGAAATTGTCTTTAACTTGTCGTATTTTTGATAAGTTGCAATTTTAAAAACAGTTCCAAAAATTGCTATTGACCATATCAAAATTATAAAAAATAATCTAAATTTTCCCCTTGTAAGTAAGAGTATAATTGGTGTAAAACTTCCAGCTATAAAATAATAAATAGATACGTGGTCAAAAATTCTAAGAATCTGTTTTGCCTTTTTGTGTTGGATTGCGTGATAAATTGTACTCATTAAAAACATAAATATAAAACAGCCACCATAAATAGAAAAGGCAACAGTCTTTAAAACATCGCCATCTCTCACGCTTGGAATAATTAACATCAATAAAAAAATAATTCCAAGTAAAACACCAATCCCATGACTAATTGAATTAGCTATTTCAATTTTTAAAAAGTCTCTGGACTTTATATTTTCTGCCATCTCATCACTTCCTTTTGACAATTATATAATCTCAAAATAAAAAGGTAAATAAATATCTAATTCATAAAAAAAGATCGGCATAGCCGACCTTCTTTATGCTCTCACATCATCAAATTCACTTGACTCTAGTTTTTTCGCAACATATGAGCAAGTTCCTTTAATTTTTTTATTTTTCACGTCTAGCATCTTCAACTAATTCTTTTACAAGTTCACCTGCGAGTCCTTGTCCACCAAATTTTTCTTTCACAATAGTGTGTTTGGCATCAATTACATCGCCCTTTTCTTCATATTGTAAGATTCCCTTGTAATTTGTTTGATCCTCACCTATATAATAACAATTTTTACCTTTTTTAACTTCCATGAATTATAACCTCCTATTTTAAATGCTCTTATTTATATACTACCCATTTAAAATGAAAGTTCACTTTTATTTTATTTTTTCTATAATTCTATACTTAGTATCAAAACCTTCACTTGTTCCTGTGAATGATGAATCATCATTTGAAAGTTCTAACATTGTATCTACAATTTCTTTGAATTCTGGAAGTTCTTCTGTTTTTCTATCTAGTTCATCGATTCCTTTTTGTTTGAATTCTGCTAATTTTTCTGCAAAAATTCTCATATTGTCATCAATTAAATTTCCACCATCTTTTAATTTAAAGGCGCCATCATTTAAGTCGATTATTCCATCATCCAATTTTTTAATTCCATCTCTAAGTGGAACCATACCTTCTGTTTTAAGTCTTGGGAACTCTTTAAAGTCTTGAGATTTATCTCTAAATTCCAAGAGACCATCTGTCAAGTCGCTTGCACCATTCTTTAACTTGCCAGAGTTGGAATCAAGTTCTGTGATTGCATCTGTAAATTTATTTACAGCTTCTTCACTTTCTCCTGTTCCCTCTCTTAGTTTTGATGAACCGTCTTTTAATTTTCCTGCTGCATCATCAAGTTTAACAAGTGAGTCAGAAAGTTTCATAAGTTGAGATGTATCAAGTTTTGATGCAGCTTCAGCCATTGCTTTTCCAAGTTCACTATCTATTTGTTTTGCACCACTCGCAAGTTCTCTTGTTCCAGCTTGTAATTGTTCAAGTCCACTAGGAAGTTGACTCGCTCCAGCATTTATTTGATTTGAAGCTGCAGCAAGCTGATTCATGCCACCCTTTAATTTTTCTAGATCTTCTAGTTGTCCTGACATATTTCCTAATCCTTTTAGAGCTTGAAGTTGTGCTCCAACATTTTTAGCTGATGCGCCAATTGTTTGTGCATCTGTTCCCAAATCTCCTACACAATCTCCTAAGATTGCTATAGCTTGGTTAATTTGTGGATTATTCTCAACATTTGCTTCTTGTAACATTTGAATTGCTTGTCCAATATCTCTTGCACTAGCTCCTACTGATCGTGCTCCAGCACCGATATTTTGAAGATCTCCCTCAACATTTATATTTCCTAGTCCAGAAAGATCTGGAGCCTTCATATTTTGGACTTGTTCATTTAGATTTTGGAAGTTGCTATTGAATTTATCTTGACCTGCCGCAAGCTCTTTAGCTCCTGCATAAGCCTTACTAGCACCAGCATCAACTTTATCTGCACCAGCTGCAAGTTGTCCTATACCAGCTTTTAATTCTGAAAGTTTCTTTAAAGCTTCTTCCTTCATTTCGTCAACCTTGCTTAGCTTACTTGAACCTTCTCTTAATTGTACTGTCGCATCCTTTAATTTTCCAAGACCATTGTCAAGTTCAACTGAACCGTCGTGAAGTTTTCTAGCTCCATCTTTCATTTCCCCAGTTTTTTCATTCATCTTTCCAACTGCGGAAGTGTAATCAGTAATTCCAGAAGTTAATTTGCTTCCACCTTCAAACATATCTTGTGCTGCACCTGGAATTGGTTCAACTTTGTCAATTACTTCATCAATTTTATCTTCAAATTCTCCAGATTTATCGTAAAGTTCCTTTGAACCATCTTTAAGTTTAACAGTTCCGTCGCCTAATTCTGAAATTCCATCATTTAATTCGCCTTGTGCATCAGAAAGTTTTGAAGATGCGTCTACTAATTTTTTTGAGTTATCTTCTAGTTCTTTAACACCATCTCTTAGATCATCAATAGTTTTTAAATCAGCATCATTT
>NZ_HE978593.1:648041-653742 GCF_000312025.1 Peptoniphilus timonensis JC401
AAATCAGCATCATTTTGGAATAGCTCATTTGAAACAACAATATAAGCTTCCACTGGTTTATAATCTTTGACATCCATTTCTATAACTGCTTGGCTTTTAAAATCTTCCATTTGTCTTTCTTCTAAAATAGTTTCAAAATTTTCTCTAAGACCAGGAGTTAGAACAGAAGTTACTAATTCATTTTTTCCATCTTTTGCTACTTTTGCATCATCTGTTTCAATATTTGATGCTACTTCTTGTGGAAAAGACATAGCTGCAATAAGTGTATATGGTGCATAAATCTTGGTTTTTTTGCCAGCAATTTTTTTAACTACATAATTTTTATTTTCTGCAGATAATACAACTTTCAAATGACCAGATTTACCCTTTAGTTCAGTGTTTTCTAATTTTTCGCCGTCAAGATAATAGTCAATATTAATATCTACTGGTAAGTCTTTTTCACTTTTACCTTGATAGTAAATGTCCTTTACATCTTCATCCCAATAAATGTAACCAGAATCATTTTTAATGCTCTCATCAGTTTTTAAGTTTTTTACATTTTTAAGGTTTGACTTGTCCTTTCCCTTAATATCATCTTCAGAATTTAACCAAACAGAAACAGTTTTATCCTTTATTTGGTCATCTTTTTTTATTACATAAACAGTTTCACTTTTATTTATAATCTCTGATGCCGCAAAAGCAGTATTAGTTAATATCATAGAAGATAGAACTAGGGAAACAACACCCTTTTGAACTTTTTTATTCATTTTATTCTCCTTTATTTTTTAATTAATCTAAATTTTTTGTAGTCTTCCTGATAAATGGAAAGCTAACTGAAATAATAGCAGGTAGTAAAAGTATGATAACAAGCATACTTATAATGGCACCCCTTGCTAAGAAAGTACAAATTGTTGAAACAATTTCCATCTTTGAATAAATACCTACACCAATTGTTGCAGCCATAAAAGATAAGGCTGAAGTTACAATTGATTTAGAAGTTTCCTTTACAGAAATTTTTAAAGATCCATCTAGATCCTTTGATTTTTTATATTCAGCTAAAAATCTATCTGTCAAAAGAATTGAATAGTCAATTGTAGATCCAAGCTGGATAACACCAATTATTATTGAGGTTATAAATGGGATTGTTTGATTCAAATAGAAAGGTATACCCATATTTATTTGAATTGCAAGTTCAATTGCTGCAATTAGAACAACTGGAATTCCAATAGATTTAAACACAATAGCAATTATTAAAAATACTACTGCAATAGATATAATATTTACTATCTTAAAGTCTCTATCAGAAATTACAGTTAAGTCATCAGTAAGAACTGCTTCACCAGTTAAATAACCTTCTTCGTCATATTTATTTATAACATCTCTCATTTCACTAACTTGATTTTTTACTTCTGGTGATGCTGTCTGATACTTTGAATTTGCCATTATCATCTCGTAACCATTTTTTGTGAAATTATCTTTTAAACTGTCTGGCAAAAATTCACTTGGTATTGTAACTCCTGTGACAGAACTTACACTCAAGACAGAATTAATTCCATCAATTCCCTTTAAATCACTAATAAGACCATCTAAATTTGAATTAGATAAATCATCTTTCACGACAATAAAGTGTGTACTTGCCATATCATAATCTTTTTTCATCTTATTTAAAGCCACTATTGAATCCAAATCTTGTGGAAGTGACCTGTCCAAATTGTAATAAAGTTTTGTGTTTATAGATCCAAATACAGCTGGGATAAATATTGCTATAAAGGCTATAAAAAGTGTCTTCTTATGTCTTATGTTGAATTCAGATAATTTATCGAAGCTTGGTAGCATTACCTTGTGATTGTATTTATTGACAAGTTTTTCAACTATCAAAAGCATAGTAGGCAAAACTGTAACTGTGGATATAAGTCCTATTAAAACACCTTTACTCATTACAAGACCAATATCCTTACCAAGTCCAAGTCTCATTGCAATTAATACTATAAAGCCTGCAAAAGTTGTAAGTGATGATGCAAATAAAGATGAAATAGTTTCTTGAATTGCAAGGTCCATTGCATCATATTTGTTGTCGTAATATTTCTTTTCTTCAACATATCTGTGATAAAGAAATATTGAATAGTCCATGGTAACAGCAAGTTGCAATACAGCTGCTATTGCCTTTGTTATATAGGATATCTCTCCCAAAAATATATTAGTCCCAAAGTTATACAAGACTGCATAACCAATTGTCAGCATAAAAACGAAGGGAACTATAGTGGATTCATTTGTAAGTGATAAGATAATTAAACCCAAGGCAACTGCAAGCCCAACATAAATTGGAGTTTCTTTATCAATCAAATCTTTAGTATCTTTTACCAGTGAAGAAATACCACTTAAATATTTCTGATTGGACTCAATTTGCCTAATCTCATCTATAGCATTCATGGTCTTTAAAGAAGAAGATGAGTCACTAAACTTAACTATCATTAAAGTAGATCCATCTGCATAAAAAATATCTTTTATATCGTCTGGCAAAAATTCACTGGGAATCATATCCCCAACAGTAGAAGATTTTGAAATAACATCTTCTACACCATCAATCTCAAGTATTTTTTCCCTCAAGACTTCTGCATCATGGTCACTACCCTCTAAGATAAGCATACCAGTTGCTGCGTTTTTAAAATCCTCATCCAAAATCTTTTGACCCTGTGTTGATTTTAAATCTTCTGGCAAATAAGATAGAATGTCATAATTTACCTTTGTCAATTTATATCCTAAAAAAGAAGGAATTAAGAGCAAGGTCATCACTAATAAAACAAATTTTGGTTTATGAGAAATAAATTTTGTAAATCTTTTCATATTTCTCCTTTATCTAAATATTCTTTCTACAATTTTATATAAAGCTGGCTTCATATCATCAATTCCTAAAATAGAATCTTCCATCAAGGCAGATTCACATGTTGTAAGAACTATGTGCATAGTTAGTGATAACACAAATAATCTTTCAGAATCAGAAAGCTCATCATTAAATAAGTTAGAATATTTATTCAAAATAAATTGCAAACTATTTTCTACTTCTTTATATCTATCATCATTTTCAATTTTTGCGTAAAGAGCCCAATTTAAATTATTTGAAATAAGTTGTAGCTCTAAGGGATCTTTCATTAAGTAGTCGATTATATAATTTATAAAAGAAATATATCTCTTTTTAGGATCACTTCCCTTACAAGTAGATTCAGCCTCATAAAAAAGTTCCGTCAATATATCTAAAACTATTTTTTGCTCTAGATCTTTTTTATCTCTGAAGTATAAATAAAAAGTCCCAAGTCCAAAGTCAGTTCTATTCATTATATCTCTTATTGAAGTTACTTCTATGCCTTTATCTCTAAAGGAATCCATAGCAGCCGCCGAGATTTTATTTTCTTTTTCTTTTCTCTTATCTTCTGATTTCAATTTTCTACCCCCTTTTTATAAAATTGAACATTGTTCATCTTTGCAAAAGATATAATAACTCTTTTATAAAAAAAGTTCAAGAAAAACTTTTATTTTTGTATAAAATTTTATGTATAAATAATTCTTTATTTTTAGCTTTTCATAATTTTTTAAAACTTTTACTACAAAATAAAAAGACTCTGCACACAGCAAAGTCCAAAAATTTTATTAAACTTGTTTATTTTTCGCCAATCTTAAAAGATAAGAATTTTTAATAAAAATATTTTAAAATCAATTTTAAATTACTATAATTTCATTTTATTTATACTTGAGCCTATTTATCCTTTTTTATTTCTGTCCCATTTAATTTTACAAACTATGGTATAAAAATTTAAAACTTATCTTCCCAAACAATCTTTCTGTAACTTAATTTATCAGTATCTCCCTCAGTTGAAAAGCAAAGTACAATAGAATTTTTATCAAGTCCTATTTCTTCTTTATATTCTTTTAAAGATTCATCAGTCATTAGTTTATAGACTACTCCTGATGTAACTGCACCTGATTCTCCAGAAATAATTTTTCTATCATTTCCAATTGTGTTTCCTAAAACTCTCATACCAATTGCAGAATAAAAATCGTCAACAGATAAAAAAGTAGTCTATGTATGATTCTAAAATTGGCCAACCAATACTTACGACTTCACCGCAATTTAAACCAGCCATAATCGAATCAAGGTTTCCTTTAACTCTGTGGAGTTTTCCGTCATTTGCCTTTGCAGTTTTATAAATGCAGTTTGCCTTATTAGCTTCAACAATTATAATTTTAGGAGCTTCTTCTTTCATCACATTTACTAAAAAATCCAGTAATTGCTGTTGCAAGAGAACCAACTCCTGCTTGCAAAAATATGTGACTTGGCAGCATATCTTTTTCTTTTAATTCTTCATAGGCTTCAAGAGCCATAGTCATGTAACCCTTCATAATATTTTTTGGAATTTCTTCATAATTTTCCCAAGATGTATCTTGTATTAAAACTCCCCTATTTTCTCTTGCATATTTTTCTGCAAGTCTTACACAATCATCATAATTGTAATCCATTATACTTGCATCAGAATTTTCTCTTCTAATATTTTCTAGCCTTTCTAAAGATGATCCCTTTGGCATAAAAATCTTTGACTTCTGATGTAACTTATTTGCAGTCCATGCCACAGCTCTACCATGATTTCCGTCAGTTGCAGTGACAAAAGTTAAGTTTCCTAATTTTTTTCTAGTAGTTTTTGATGTTATTTCATCAAATGTCAACTTACTAATATCCATTCCAATTTTCTCTGCAATAAATTTTGCCATTGCATAGCTTGCACCAAGAACTTTAAAAGCATTTAATCCAAATCTATAAGACTCATCTTTTACAAAAAATCCCTTAATTCCAAGTTCATTAGCTAAATTTTTTAAATCTACTAAGGGTGTCGCCTTATAAATATCAAAAGATTTGTGATAATTATTTACAATTTTTGCAGACTCATAACTAAAATCAGAAATATCTGCATTAAAATTTTTATTTTTTATATAAGTTAAATTAAATTTATCCATAAAACACCTCTATAAAATATTTTAAATCTATTAATAGCATAACATTTTAAATCATAAAATTATATATCGTAGTTATTAAGTAAGTTTTAAGTCTTATTTTTACAAAAAATAAATCATATTATATAATCTAATATATATTTTAAAAAATGGGGGAAAAATGAAACTAAAATCACTAATAATTCTTACTTCCTTTCTATTATTACTTACAGCTTGTAATAAGAATTTTGTTAGGAATAATTCTACATCTCAAGAAAATAAAGAAATTCAAATGTCTAACATGAACAGTGAAAAAACTTTATCTTTTGTTAAAGAGTCACTAAAATGGATAATTAAAGACGAAAACACAGATAAGTTTATAAATCTTGTAAGAGATTATAATGATTCTATTTCTACAAATTTACTTTCTGCTGATTTCTCAAATAATTTGCATCCTGATTACAACATAGGAAAAATTATAAAAGAAAGAGACAAAATAAATCACAAATATCTCAATACAAATTGCAGAATTAACAGTTATCTTCTTTTAAAGGATAGTTTAAGTTTAAAGGAAAATGTAGATATTGATGATTCTATACTTTTTATGGACATAGATATAATTGAAAAATCAAAGCTATTTAATGAAGATGAAACCAGAAAATTTAAGAAGCTCTTTAGCAGAGTTAAAACTATTAAAAGCAAAAATCCAAAAAAACAAGCTAAAATAATGTCTGACTTTTTT
>NZ_HE978593.1:654125-660516 GCF_000312025.1 Peptoniphilus timonensis JC401
ATTTAGTTTTTACAAATTTATTCTGCAACAGTTTTTCCATTATTTATTTTATCTTCTCTTAGCTTTAATCTATTTGCTTCAAGTTCTCTCTTTCTTTCGAAAGCATGAAGAATAAGAGCAAGAGTAACTACTCCATAAGAGATAAATGTTCTGAAGTATTCACCCATCATAGCATCTCCAGTTAAAACTCTTCCTGCTTGTGGAAGCACTATAAACATCAAGTGGAACAAAGCAGTACCTAAAATTACATTAGGAATTGATGCCTTTGATACAGATGCACCACCAACAAGGATTGATGCTGCTGCATAAAGAGCTGCTTGGTCTTGTCCTGCATAAGTTGCAAGAGTTCCAATATTTTGTAAATAAATAATTTGTCCATAACAAGCAAGCACTGTTGACATTACGATTGATGCAATTCTAATTTTGTCAGAATTCATTCCAGCATTTGATGCAACAAATTGATCTTGTCCCACTGCTTTCATGTCGTGACCAAGTTTAGTGTTTCTAAACCAAACAATAAATAGACACAACAAAGCAATAATTATAATTGTAACTACTGGCACATCAAAAAGAATTTGATGTTTAGCAGTAATTGGAATGTTAATTCTAAATTTTAAGATATTGTCAAAACCTTGAGCAGATGCAAGAGTAATTGAGTTTTTAATTCCATATCCTTGAGAAAGTACCATTGATTTAGTTCTCATTGGAATTATTGTTCCACAGAAGTAAAGCAAGAACAACATATACCAACCTAATATAAAGAAGGCAAGCATCATTGATGTGATCATTTCTCTTCCTCTAGCTCTGTTAAGAACTCTACCAGAAAATTGTCCAAGTAATATGGCAATTGGAGTACCAATAAGAGCAGCTATTAACAGTCCTGTCGCTCCTGTAAATCCCCAATCTTGTGCGAAAATTATTCCAATTTGTCCAGCCATAGCTCCTAGTGGGATACCAAAGTTAATACCCATACCAGCTATAATAGGAATAATAAGTGACAATACTAAGAAAGTATTTCTCACCATTCTCTTTGAAAGTTCATTTGTTATATAGGATAGTGGTGGTTTTGCAATTATAAGCCCAGCCACAACTATAATCATAAACAAAATTGGAACCATAAATCTGTATAAAAATTCTTTAAAATTAAATTTTTTATTCATCTTTACTCCTCCTTGTAAGTGCGTAAATTATCATTCCATTTGTGATTATCATTCTTAAAATTTCTGAAATATCTATATTTAGTGCACCATTTATTACTGTAGGAGTAAGAGTAATTACACCTTGGAATAAAAATGTACCAATTATAACATTTGGAATGGATGCCTTGTTAATACTTGCACCACCAATTAGTAGGGCTGCTACTGTTTGGAAGGTAAAAGCAAGTGGGGCTTGATAAAGTTGAATAAATCCATAGGATTGTTGATAAATAATAATTCCAACTGCAGCAAGTACTGTTGAAAAAATTACTGATACAAGTCTAACCCTATTGATGTTAATACCAGATGCTCTGGCATATTCTGGGTTAGATCCAACAGCTGTCATAGCTGTACCAGTTTTTGTTTTGAAAAATGCCCAAACTATAAAAGCCATAAGAGCAAATAATAAAAACATACCTACTGGAATTCTCACTCCAAGTATATTAATAGATAAAAAGTTATTTAATAGACCTTCTGTAATTTTTGTTCCATTGCTAAGGACTTTTGATTTCATCCAATAATCAGCAACTGGAATTTGTTGAGAAAGTCCCTTACCGCTGTAACTTAAAACAGATACTGGATTCTTGTAAGGAAGTATTAAATAAGCAATACACATAAAAGCTGTGAAAGAATAACCAACATAAGTTGCTATAAGCATTTCATCGCCCTTAATCCTATTTAAAAGTAGTCCATAGAAAAATCCAAAAATAATTGCTATAAGTGCAGCAAATATCATTGCTATAAAAATTCCTGTAAATCCCTTAAAACCAAATTCAATAGAAGTTACGCCACCAAGTATTCCTGCTACTACACCAATTGGGATACCAAAGTTAAGTCCACAACCTGATTGAACCATTGGAACAAGAGATAAAACTAAAACTGAGAACATTCCAAATCTTGAAAGAACATTTTGGATTGAGTCAGTAAGGGAAACACCTGCTATTGGAGCAGCTATAAAAAGTATTAATAAGAAAACTCCAATGATAAGTCTTGGTATTCCAATTCGCTGAATTAAACTTTTCTTTTTAGTCATTTCCTAGCTCTCCTTCCCCACTCATTAGAAGTCCAAAATTTGTAGGATCAGCACTTGCTGGCAGAATACCTGCAATTTTACCTTCACAAATTACAGCAATTCTATCACAAATACTTCTTAGCTCTTCAAGTTCTGATGAAACCATTACAACAGTTGTATTGTCTTTTTCATTGCTTTCTTTTAAAGCATCAAGCACAAGTTCCTTAGCTCCTATATCAATACCTCTAGTTGGTTCTGATACAAATAGAAGGTCTGGTTCCATGGCGAAAGCCTTGGCAAGACAAATTTTTTGTTGGTTACCTCCAGATAAGTTACCTGCTTTTTGATCAGATCCTGTGGTTTTTATGTGAAGAGAATCAATATAATGATCTGATAACTCTCTCATCTTTGTTTCGTCTCTAAATTTAAGTCCAAAAACTCTTTTAATAAATTTTTCTTGAACTTGCATTGCATTAAAAGCTATATTCCAAAAAATTGGTTCTTCTAGTAAAAGTCCAACACCTCTTCTATCTTCAGATACAAAGGCGATTTTATTTTTCAAAATATCTAGCGTATCTCCAAGTTTTAATTCTTTTCCGTTATAAATTATTTTTCCACCAACTGGATAAGTTCCAAGAATTCCATTTGGAATACCTAATTTGCCTTGACCAGCTAGACCTGCAATACCTAGGATTTCTCCTCTTATAACAGATAAAGTTACGTCGTAGACAGCTTCTCCTGGCATATCAACCCAAAGATTTTCAATTTCCATTATATGATCGTCCATATTTAGGTTTTTTGCCACTTTTTCTGCAACTATCTTCTTTTCTTCATCTCTTCCAACCATCCATTCAGCAATTTGCTCAATAGATAAGTTTTCATTTTTCCTATCTTCTATAATTTCACCATCTCTTAAAACTACAACTTGATCACAAACACTTGTGATTTCGCGAAGTCTGTGAGTGATAAAAATTATAGAGATACCAATATCAGAAAGTCTTCTCAAAGACTCTATTAAATTATTTGCCTCAGTTTCTGTTAAAACTGCAGTAGGCTCATCCATAATAATTAACTTGACATCTTTTCTAGTCATTTCTCTTGCAATTTCAATAAATTGCTTGTGACCAACAGGCATTTCAGATACCAAAGAGTTAGTGTCAATATCAACTTCCAAAGTATCTAATGATTTTCCTGCTATTTTAATGTTTTCTTTTGAATCTATACTTTCTAATTTCTTTCCAAAAACTTTTGATATGACAGAAGAGTTAGTCTTTTCCATATCCAAAGTTATATTTTCTGCTACTGTGAATCCAGGGATTAAACTAAATTCTTGATGTACCATTCCTATGCCTGCATTTAAGGCATCTATTGGATTTTTAAAGTCAATTAATTTCCCGTCAAAATAAATTTCACCGTTGTAACCGCCTGTATCCCTTATAACTTCCATACCGAAAATTATATTCATCAATGTTGACTTGCCGGCACCATTTTCTCCAACAAGTCCCAAAATTTCTCCCTTATTAAGAGAAAAATTTACATCTTTTAAGACGGCATTATCGCCAAAACTCTTGCTGACATTCTTGACTTCAAGTAAACTATTTGTCAACAGAATCCCTCCATCTTAATAAATATAAAATTAAAATCAACGGTCACCCGTTGACTTTAATTTTTTCATAATACATTTTTTATAAAGCTCTAATTTTGATTATTCAGCTTTTCCTTCAGCACTTTCTTGAGCTTCTTTAATAGCATCTAAGTCAACATTTAGATTTAGATATTTTTCAGGAACTTTAACCTTATCCATACCTAGATAACCTCTACCATATACATAAGTGTCTTGAGATAGTAAGAAGTGATTGTCCTTAGTTTCTCCAGAAGCTCTATCTATATAGTTTTCAGCCATCCATTTTGCACCTTCAGTGTAATTTTGGATTGCAGCTACAATTTGTTCTTGGTTAAGAAGTTCTCCTTCTCCTTTAAGAACGTTCATAACGTGATCAACAGCGCCAAGAGTTAGTGAATAACCTAGTGAATAAGCCCAAGTACCCATTCTCTTATCTCCGCCTTTTGCTACAACTGCTTCTTCTACAGCTGAATTAATTGCTTTCCAGTCCCCAGCCATGCTTTGGATGTCAACTGAGAATGCCTTTGGATATCCCATGATAGGAGATGGTAAGTCTTGTTCTACAAAGATAGCTCCGCCTGCTGCCACACCTCTTAATAATGGTTCAGTGTGGGCATCATTTGTACAGAAGAAAGCAGTGTCTTTGCCGTATTTGTCAATCCATGGTTGGATATTTTCTGCAACATATTGTTGTGCTCCAGGAACACCAATATCAGTTGTAGGATCTGGTGCGTTTAATGAAATAAATTCAAGTCCAAGGTCCTTACAAGCTTCTTCCATAATTGCACGTCTAAGAGCTAGAAGTTCGATAGACATGTGTCTTGGGAATGTGATGTGAGCAAATTTAGTTGCGCCCATTTCTTTGGCAGCAGCTATAATTCTATAACCTCTAGATACGTTATCAGCATCCATTACAAGGTCAGATGCATTTTCAACCATTACTGTATCTTCTTGAGCAACTAAGTTTACAAGAATGATGTCAGGTCTTTTTTCTCTAATTTGATTAAAAGCTGCAACAGTTCCTGGAACTGATTGATTTACAAGAACAGCCTTCATTAGAGGATCGTCTGCCATTGCAACGATTTTTGAAATAGTAGTTTCTTGTTCAGCTTCGAATCTGTCAGGATAAGTATCGTGTTTAATAACTCCGCCTTCATCAGCAGAACCGTAAAGTTCAATTGCCTTTTCAGCAGCACGGAACTCATCTTCAGATTGAGATACTGTACCAGTTATGATTCCAATGTGATATTCTTCGCCTTCTTTTAAAGTTTCAAACTTTGCCTTTTGACCTGCATCAGCAGTTGTGGAAGCTTCTCCTTCTTCCTTAGCTGCTCCGTTGTCAACTTTTTGACAAGCTGTGAATGCTAATGCCAAAAGCATTAAAAGCATAATACCCATAAACCCTTTAAATTTTTTCATTTTTTACACCTCTTCTAATTTATTTAATATTGGTTTATAAATTAATGAGATTTTATCACATTAAATGACAAAATTCAATGGTATTATTAATAATTTTAATAAATTTTATAAAAATAAATACAATCCTTTTACAACTTATGGACCAAAAGTAAAAATCCATGAAAAATTAACAATCTCATTCTTTCAAGAATGTAAATGATTTCATTTTTCTTTAATATTTATTTTTATTTTTTAAGATTTAAATTTTTAAAATTCACCTTGTACAAAGTATGATCCTTTTTCCATTTTAACCAATATCAAATTAAAGTTATATAAATAAAAAAAGTCTAAGTTACTTAGACTCAGACATCAAAAATTTTTTAATTATAAATATTTTTCTATTATAAGGTTCTCAAATCACAAAATTTTATAATTTATTCACTTCTTCTTTTTTAAGTTTAAACTTTTTATCCTCTATCCTCAAAAAATAAGATTACGAAAGAAATTAATAGTAATCCTGCTGCTAAAAGGATGGATTTAAATCCAAGTCCCTTAGAACTAATATAGCCAAGAGCTGCTCCCATTCCAAATATAAAAATAACTGTATAATATTTTTTTGCATTTTCAAGATAAATTTTTTCTCTCGTTATGTGATATTTTGAAAGATTTTCTGTCGCAGATCTTAAATTACCTATGCACATTGTTGTAGCAAAGTTAAGACCATATATTTTTTTGAAAGTATAAACTTGCATTGCACAAGAAAATGAAAGTAGTGCATTTGCCAAATTGTTTAAACTTTCTGGTATTAGAGATACAAAAATCATTATAAGCACTTCAAATCCAATTATGTATTGTCTCCAGTGCAAAATTCTTTTTTCTATTGCATCTTCGAAGCGAACAGCTACATATACGCCAAAGGCAAAGGAAAGAACTGGTATAAAATATGCCAGAGATTCTTTAAAATTCAAATCGACAATATTTTTAAATAGGAGGACGATATTTCCCGTTTGAGCATTTGCAAATACTTTTTCCTCTCATTAAGTAGGAATAAGCATCTTGAAACCCGCCAGCCAAAGTTATAAAAATGATAACTAAAAAAGTTTCATGTAAATTTTCGTAGGATTTTATTTTCAATTTAACCACCAATATATAGTTTAATAC
>NZ_HE978593.1:660926-672880 GCF_000312025.1 Peptoniphilus timonensis JC401
GCAGGTGATTGTTTCTAGATTAGATTTTCTAAAACAAATCACCTGCTCAATTATTTATTTTATTTTGTTCCTATATCTTTTCTAAAATATGCCTTATCTAAATTTTTATTTTTTCGACTATTTTTATAGGTCTTTTTCACGAGCATCTTCTAAATCATTTCCAAGAGCTGTAATTGACAAAACTCTTCCGCCATTTGTATAGATTCCATCTGATTTTTTTGTTCCATTGTGGAATACAATTATGTCATCATCAATTTGGTCGAGACCTTCAATTAATTTTCCTTTTTCATAAGAAGCCGGATAACCTCCTGAACACATAATTACAGTTAGACAAGTTTCATCTTTCCATCTTATATCTTCTTTTTCTAGTTTTCCGTCAATAGTTTTATTTAAAAGTTCAAATAAATCTACATCTAATCTTGGCATTAGGACTTCTGTTTCAGGATCTCCAAAACGAACATTAAATTCTAGAACTTTTGGTTTATCATCTTCAATCATAAATCCAACAAATAAAATCCCTGAATAATTAAGTTTTTCTTTATTTAACCCATCTTCGATTTTTTTATAGATTTTTTCTAGATTTTCTTCTAATTCACGACTAGCTTTTACTGGGGAATAAGTTCCAACTCCGCCAGTATTTGGTCCCTTATCACCATCATAAATTTGCTTGTGATCTTTAGCTCTTTCTAGTGGAAACAATCTATTGTTTGAAACAAGACAAAGTACAGAAGCTTCTTCTCCAGTCAAAAATTCTTCGATTACAACTGTATTTCCTTCATCGCCAAAAATTTTATCCTTAAAGATTTTTTCAAGGGCATCTATAGCTTCTTCCTTGTTTTGACAAATTATTACTCCCTTTCCTAGGCAAAGACCATCTGCCTTTACAACAAGAGGATAAGAAAAAACTTTTAGGCTGTCTAAAGCATCCTCAAAATTTTCAAAACTTTGATATTTTGCAGTAGGAATAGAATACTTTTCTAAGAATTTTTTTGTAAATTCTTTAGATTTTTCAAATCTTGCACAAGCTTTATTTGGTCCAAAAACCTTAAGTCCCTTTTCATTAAAGGCATCAACAATGCCCATGCAAAGAGGATCTTCTGGACCAACTACTGTCAAATCAATTTTATTTTCTTCTGCAAAAAGAAGTAATTTGTCAATGTCTTTGGGATCAATATCTATATTTTCGCAAAAATCTTCTGTCCCGCCATTTCCTCTTGCCATATAAATTTTATCAACACTTTTACTTTCATTAAGCTTCCATGCAAGTGCGTGTTCTCTTCCGCCATTTCCAATTACAAGTACTTTCATTTGGCCTCCTAGTGTCTAAAATGTCTCATATTAGTAAAAACAAGACAAATATTATTTTCATTTGCAAAATCAATTACTTCTTGATCTTTTACAGATCCGCCTGGCTGAACAATTACATCAATGCCAGCCTTATATAGAAGTTCGATTGTATCTCTAAAGAAAAATCCATCAGAAGCAAGGACTGCTCCTTTAGCTTTTTCTCCAGCTCTTTCGATTGCTTCTTCAACAGCCCAAGATCTTTTTGTTTCACCTTGACCTAGTGCAAGAGTTCCTCCATCTTTTGCAATTACTACTGAGTTTGAAAAAGTTGGTTTGCAGCATGTAAAGGCAAATTTTAATTCTTCAAGTTCTTTTTCTGTTGGTTTTCTATTTGATACAAAAGAAATTTTATCTTCATCCCAAATTTTATCATCAAAGTTTTGAATTATAATTCCATTTAAAACTTGTTTAAATCTAAATTCAGGATCATAAAGTTTTTCAAAATCTGGAATTTCTATTAATCTAATATTTTTCTTTTGTGCTAGAAGATCATAAGCTTCTTTAGAAAAACTTGGAGCTACAACAATTTCTAAGAAAATCTTTGAAAGGTGTTCTGCAGTTTTTAAATCAACTTCTCTATTTAAAGCAATGATTCCGCCAAAAATTGATTCATCATCACATTCATAAGCTTTTACAAAGGCTTCTTCAAGAGTTTCTCCAGTTCCTATTCCACATGGATTTGTGTGTTTAACTGCAACAGCAGCTGATTTTTCAAAATTTATCACAGCATTTAGAGCAGAATACATATCATTTAAGTTGTTGTAAGAAATTTGTTTTCCATGAAGAACCTTATATTCTATTTTGTCTGGAGTATAAGAATCCTCATAGAAAGCTGCCCTTTGATGAGGATTTTCACCATATCTTAACTCTTCAACAATCTTGTAAGACTTATTGATATATCTTGGGAATCTTTCTCCTTCTCTTTTTGCGAAATAATTTGAAATTACTGCATCATAATGAGCTGTGTAACTGAAAGCTTTGTAGGCAAGATATTCTTTGAATTTTAAATCATCTTTATCTATGTACTCAAGTACATTATCGTAATCAGCAGGATCAGTGACAATGAAAACGTCCTTGTAATTTTTAGCAGCAGCCCTAATCATAGAAGGTCCACCAATATCTATATTTTCAATCATTGTGTTATGATCTGCTTTTTCAAGTAATTTTTCTTCAAAGGGATATAAATTATTTACAACCATATCAATTGGTGTAATTTCTTCTTCCTTTAAAGTTTCCATGTGATTATCTATGTCGCGTCTAGCAAGAATACCTGCGTGAATTTTTGGATTTAGGGTTTTCACTCTTCCATCTAAAATTTCTGGAAATCCAGTTACTTTGTCCACAGAAATTACTTCTATTCCTGCATCTAACAACTTTTTTATAAGTTCCACCAGTAGAAATGATTTCCCAACCTCTATTGGCAAGTTCCTTGGCAAATTCAACAATTCCTTCTTTATCAAAAACTGAAATAAGTGCCCTCATACTAACCTCCAATCACAACTTTTCCATCAACAAGCTTTAATTTATCTTCACAAAAATATTTTACAGAAAGAGGCAAAATTTCGTGCTCAATCTTTAAAACTTTTTGTTGGAGTTCTTCTGGATTTTCTCCTTCTACTTCAACAATTTTTTGCATGATAATAGGACCCTCATCTGCCCCTTCATTTACAAAATGAGTAGTGGCACCAGTGTATTTAACACCTCTTTTGATGACGGCCTCATGTACTTTTAATCCATAATAACCCCTGCCACAAAAGGCAGGAATTAATGATGGATGTATATTTATTATTTTATTTTCATATATTTTGGTAATTTTTTCTGGCAAGATTTTTAAATATCCTGCTAGAATAATTAAATCAATTTTATTTTCTTGAAGTTTACTTATTAATTCTTCATCATCCTTTATGCAAAAAGCGGGAATACCAGCATTTTTTGCCCTGATAAGACCATAAGCATCTTCTCTATTAGAAATGACAATTTTTATTTTTCCATTGATATAATTATTTTCAGTATTGTCTATAATGGCTTGCAAATTTGTGCCGCCACCTGATATTAAAACTGCAATATTTTTAGAGACTAAGGTCAATTTTATCTTCTCCAGCAACAACTTTTCCAAGCTCGTAAAGTTTTAAATCACTATCTTTAAAAAAGTCAACTACTTTATCTTTTTCTTTTTCTGATACCACAAATGTAAGTCCAACTCCCATATTAAAAGTAGCATACATATCTTCATCTTTAAGATCTGCCCACTTCTTTAAAAGTTTAAATATCTCTGGAGTTTCTATAACAGATGCATCAATTTTTGCACAAAGTCCATCTGGTATCATTCTTGGGATGTTTTCGTAGAATCCTCCACCAGTAATATGACTCATTCCCTTGATATCTACAATTTTAAGTAGATCAAGAATTTCTTTAACATATATTCTTGTTGGCTTTAAAAGTTCTTCCCCTAGAGTAGAATTTAATTCATCAATTTCTTCATTTAAATCTTTCTTGCAATGATCAAATACAATCTTTCTTACAAGTGAATATCCATTGGAGTGAATTCCATTAGAAGATAGACCAAAAACTAAGTCTCCTTCTTTTATGCTTGAACCATCGATAATCTTATCTTTATCAACAACTCCAACGCAAAAACCTGCTAAATCATATTGATCTTCTTGATAAACTCCAGGCATTTCTGCTGTTTCTCCACCAATAAGTGAAGCAGAAGACTGAATACAACCTTCAGCAACTCCCTTTACAATTTCTTCCATTTTTTCTGGAACTAATTTACCTGTAGCAATATAGTCCAAGAAGAAAAGAGGTTTTGCACCTTGACATAAAATATCATTAACACACATTGCCACACAGTCGATGCCAATAGTATCATGTTTATCAAGCATATGAGCAAGAATAACCTTAGTTCCAACACCATCAGTTCCACTGACAAGTACAGGATTTTTAATTTCATCTAAATCTAGATTAAATAGACCTGAAAATCCTCCAAGAGATGATAAGACATCTTTGGATTGAGTTTTTTTAACAATACCCTTAATTAATTCAACTTCTCTTTGACCGGCATCAACATCTACGCCTGCATTCTTATAATTAATTGCCATCTCCGCTCCTTTTATCCTTCGTAAATATATTCGGTGTTTGCAATTTTTTCTGACATATCAGACCTAAATTGTCTTAGCTTTTCCTTTAAATTATCGTCGGAAATTGCTAAAATTTCTGCCGCTAAAATTGCAGCATTTTCTCCGCCATTTATTGCTACAGTAGCAACTGGCACGCCACTTGGCATTTGAACAGTAGAAAGAAGTGCATCAAGTCCATCAAGAGTTGAACTCTTTACAGGAACACCAATAACAGGTCTTGTTGTAAGAGCAGCAATTACACCTCCAAGGTGAGCTGCTTTTCCTGCTATAGATATGAATACTTGGCTTTCTTCTTGTGCACTTGTCACATATTCTTGTAATTCTTTTAAGGCTCTGTGAGCAGAAATTACTTTGGCTTCATATTCAATTCCAAATTCCATTAATTTTGCAACGATTTTGTCTGCAATTTCTCTGTCAGAAATTGAACCCATTATAATTGATACTCTCATTTTTACTCCTTAAATATTTAAATATTTTGAAACATCTAGTGGTTTTACATATTCGCCATCTTTATAAGCTCTCATATTTCCACCACTAACTTCGTCTATTAACACGATTTCATCTGAACCTTCAAGTCTTCCATATTCAAACTTAATATCATAAAGGTCTAGACCATTTTCTTTTAAAATATATTTAACAATATTTGCAATTTTTTTGTTCATTTCTACGATCTTATCGTATTCTTCAGCTTTTAAAATTCCTAGGGCAACAAGTCCTTCTTTAGTAATAAGTGGATCATCTCTATCGTCATCTTTAAGAGTAATTTCAGTATATTCTGGAAGTTCAGCTCCTTCTTCTATATAAAGACCATATCTTCTATAGAAAGATCCTACAGCCTTAAATCTTGTTATAACTTCAAGGCCCTTGCCAAATACACTTGCTCTTTTTACTTCCATTAAATTATTATCAACATCAGCAGAAACATAGTGAGTGTTAATTCCAGCTTCATTGATTTTTTCAAAGAAGTATTTTGTAACCTTTAAGCACTCTTTTCCTGCACCTTCAATACTACCAGCTACTTGGTTTCCACCAGTATCAAAAACTCCGTCAGTTCCTGTCATGTCATCCTTGAATTTAAGGTAACATCTTCCGTCTTCTTCTAAAACATTCTTAGTTTTTCCTTGGTAAATAGTCTTCATAATTTCCTCCAGTAAATTAAATAAAGCCCAAAGAGGCAGATTTTTGTAAAACCTACCCCTCTGGGCTTTTTTCCCTAAGGTGTGATACTTTAATAAAAAAGTACCAGTACCGCTCGGTCCTTGGCAAAGCCCGGATCCCTAGGCACACTTTCACTCATGATATGAGCTCTCATACAATTAAATATTAACAACTAAGACAAAAATTGTCAAGATTATCTAATTAAATATTTTTACAAGAAATAAGTTGATTTTTTATTCTAAATATTTAAATTAGACTTCTTATTTGAAAAGTTTTTTTAGTTTATCCAAAAGAGAATATTTCTCTCCTACCCTTCTCTCCTGCTTGTGGTTTTTGTCTTGTATTTCTTTTTTATTATTCTCTACTTTATTTCTTACACAGATAGTTTTTTCTTCAGCCTCTTTTATAAAATAATTTTGAGATGATATTTTCTTTTCTTCTACTCCAATTTTTTCATATTCACCAGAACTATTCATAATTCTAGCTCCAATATTATCTTTCATTTGAACTTCTAAATAATCTAAAAGTCTATCTTTTATTTCTTTATCTAAAATTGGAGTAGCAATTTCAACTCTTTTTTCTGTATTTCTAGTCATCAAATCTGCCGAAGATATATACATATCTTTTTCTTCTCTTCCAAAAACATAAACTCTAGGATGTTCTAAGAATCTTCCAACTATAGACCTAATTCTAATATTTTCACTTTGTCCCTTAATTCCTGGTAAAAGGCAAGAAATTCCCCTAATAATTAAATCTATTTTTACTCCCTTTTGTGAAGCTTCAATAAATTTTTCTATAAAATCTTTATCTGTAAGAGAATTAAATTTACAAAGAATATAGCCATTTTCCCCTTTTTTAATTTCTCTTTCCACAAGATGCATAAGTCCAGATTTTAATGTTGTTGGTGATTGTAAGAGATACTTATATTTTCCATCTAAGTTGCCAATGGACATATTCTTAAAAAAGTCAGTTGCATCTAAACCAATTTCAGAATTTGCTGTCATTAGAGAAAAGTCAGTATATTGTTTTGCTGTGGATTCATTGTAGTTTCCTGTCCCAATTTGAGTGATGTAATTTAAATTTCCTGTTTTTGAATCTCTATAAGTTATTAGACAGATTTTTGAGTGCATCTTGTACTTATTGAATCCATAAATAATATTGCAACCTTCTTCATAGAGGATATTTGCATAATTAATATTTGATTCTTCATCAAATCTGGCCTTTATCTCTACAAAAACTGTTACCTCTTTTCCATTTTGTGCCGCTTCAGTTAAATATCTTACGACTTTAGAATTTTCTGCAAGTCTATAAATTGTAATTTTTATTGATCTACATTCGGGATCATTTGCAGCTTCTTTTAACAAGTTTATAAAAGTATCCATGCTCTCGTAAGGATATGATAGAATTCTGTCTTTTTTTCTTATATCCTGAGTTACACTATTAGTAAAATCAGCTGGATTATATTGCAACAATTCCTTATACAAAAGACTGCTCTTTATTGCCTTAGGAATATCTCCTATCAAAGAAAAAACATATTTCATATTTAAAGGTGAGTCACATGAAAAATATGATTTTTCAGTTAATTCTAATTTATCAAGCAAAAAGTTAAGAGATGCTTTTGAAAGTTTATATTCTGATTCAAGTCTTACAACATTTAATCTTTTTCTCTTTTTTAGAATACTTTTCATGTATTCAGTGTAATCATCAAATTCTTCCCAGGTATCTCTGTCGTCTACAAAGTCTGTATTTCTAGTTATTTTTATAATATTTTTTGATAAAACTTCATAATCTTCAAAGATTTCTTCAATTTTATTTAAAATTATTTCTTCCATCAAAATATATTCCACATTTTCACCTGGAAGAATTAAATATTTTGGATAAGTTTTTCTTACGGGAACAATTCCAAAAACTTTTTCTTTATTTTTTTGCAATTGAGCAAAGGCATAAAGTTTTGTGTTTTCTAAAAAAGGAAATGGATGATTAATATCTACAATTTGAGGAGATACAAGTTGATCTATTCTTGTCATATAAAAATCGTCAACAAATTCTCTTTGTTCCTTATCCAATTCATCATATTTTACTTTTTTAATATTTGACTTTTCTAAACTTGCACTAACATTTTTGAAAATTTCGTCTTTTTCCCTATACATTTCCGGCAAACTTTTTAATATTGCATCAATTTGCTCCTCTGCATTCATGCCAGTCTTGTTATCTATAACTTCTTTTTTTAAGAGGGATAAATCGTGTAAGGAACCCACTCTAACCATAAAAAATTCGTCAAGATTAGAAATAAAAATACTTATAAATTTTAATTTTTCAAGATCTGGAACATCTTCTTCTGTTGCCTCTAACAATACGCGTTCATTAAATCTAAGCCAGGAAATTTCCCTATTTTGAAAATGCGATTTCATTATTACCTTCCAATACTTTATAAATTAAATAACCTTCTCTCAGACCATTGCCAGAAACTTCAATTTCACTTATTTCAAGTTCTTCCATAAGAGTTTTTAATATAATAATACCTGGAATAAGTGTATGAACTCTGGCAGGATTAGTACTAATAATGGACCTAATAGTATCTGTGTTCTTATCTTTTATCAAATCTAGTAACTTGTAAATATCTTTTAGGGTAAAGTGTTTTTCATCTTCTCCCCAAAGATCTGCAATTACCTTTCCAGTGGTTCTAATGGTGCCACCAATTCCTATTAATTTGTTAGCTTTTTTGGAAAAATGGGAAGAATTAATTTCACGAACAACTGATTTTTTTATTGCACGAATTTCACTTTTTTTCGGTAAAACCATGCTTACATTTTCTCTAAAAAGTAGTAGTGAACCTGTATTTAAATTAATAAATTCGCAAGGTCCATCTTCTTCGAAATAAACAACTTCTGTACTAGCACCACCAATATCAATGGAAACTCCAGATTCAACTTTTATTTCACTTCTAATACCAATATTTCCTAGAAAGGCTTCTTCCACCTGTTCTAATACATCAATATCAATATCCAAATCATTTTTTACCATCTCTAAAACTTCTTCAGTATTTTCTAAATTTCTTAAAGATGCTGTTGCAAAAGGTGAAAAAGTATCTACTTTGAGTTCTAGTACAATATTTTTTATACTATGAAGTGTCTTAATAAGTTTTTTTATTCCTTTTCTAGATAGTTCACCATCGTGAACATAAGTAATAAGTCCTGCAGTGTATTTCTTATTCAAAACTTTTTTAAATTCACTGCTGTCATCAAAAATATCAAAGACTATAAGTCTAATGGTATTTGATCCTATATCAACTATTGCGTGTCTCATAAATCAAACTCACCCTTCCTAAAAAATACTTCCTAAATAATCTTAAACTTCCTTTGTAAATTTCTTGTAAATTTTTAATTTATATTATGTAATATTTCTTAAAATTTGAATTTAAAATCTTAAAAAATTTTTTTAAAAGCAGGACTTGATACATCCTGCTTTTAATATTTAATAAACAAATCTCTTTAATTTTTCAACCATATATTTATTTCCAGAGATTATTCCTCCCTGTCTTTCACATGCAAGATCTTCTCCGTGCATATTTATAACTAGACCACCTGCTTCTCTTACTATTAAACATCCTGCAGCATAGTCCCAAAGATTTAAACCATCTTCAATAAAAGCATCGTATCTTCCACAAGCAGAATAGCACATTTCTAGTGCAGCAGAACCTATCCTTCTTATTCCATTTGTGTTTTTATAAACAAATCTAAGCATTTCAAAAGTTTCATCAACTCTATTAAGTCTCCCACCACCAGTTCCAACTCCAATTAAGCTGTTGGCAAATTCTTTTTCTTTTGAAACACTTATCTCTTTTCCATTTAATCTTGCACCTTTGCCATAAATTGCGGAGAAAAATTCATCTTTAAAAGGATCATACACTGCCCCTATAACAATTTTAGAATTTTCTAAAAGAGCGAGACTAATAACAGAATGATCAAAACCGTGGACTAAATTAGTAGTTCCATCCACAGGATCAAGAACCCAAGTATATTCAGCTATATCTGTTTTTGACTTGCCCTTTTCCTCTGCCAAAAGATTTGAAGACTCAATTAAGTTTAGAAGTTTCTCTTCTAAAAATTCTTGCACCTTAAAATCGACTTCTGTCACAAAGTCATTTTTGCCCTTCATCTCAAAATTGTTTTTTGGATCTAAATCAAAGAAAATCGCAGAAGCTTCCTTAACTATTTTTTCTATTTCAGTTAATATTTCAGGGTAATTTATCATAAAATCCTCCAATTTACTTTATAGATTTTATTTCCTTAAATAAATTTTCTCCATCTCTAATAATGCTTTCACTACCAAAAGCAGCAAGATAATTTTTCTTCATAGCTTCATCAAAAATCTTTCCATAAGAATTTAATTTTTCAACACTTGTTTCTAGAGCTTCTTTTTTTGATTTTTCAAGATCTTCTCTTGTCAATCCTGTAATAAATCTTGAAAGATTAATATCTCCAACTTGTTCTGGGGAAAGCAATGGATCAAAGACATTCATAGATCCTATAATAAAATTCTTTAAATCTTCATCGGAAACTTTCAAGTTTTCTACAAAATTACCTATGCTGTCATAGACTCTCACAGAATTTTTTAAATTAGGATCTCTATAAGAATAAGTTGCCATATCTCCAGACCTTCCAATACTTATTCCTGCACCATAAGCTCCGCCTTTTGCTCTGATTTCATTGTGAAGGTAAGAGGAATTTAAAATATTTGCAAGAACTGTCAAATCTCCACTATATTTTATGCCCAAGTCTTCCAAGTCATAACCCTTTGAAGCATAGACAACATTTGAAGTTGTGTATAGTCCTTGATTTTTATTGTCTCTAGTAAAATCATAGTCAGCTTGTTTTATATTTTTTATTTCTAGAGAATCAATATATTTTTGTAGTTCATTTTTGATTTTATTTAAATCTTCAATATTACCAGCAGCTGAAATAATTAAATTATCTCTTACAAAAAGATTTTCGTAAATTCTTTCTGCAGATTTTTCAAAATCAACCCACTTTTCTTCAAAATTTTCTACTAAATCTCTCATAAAATTGTAATAATCTAGTCCCCCAATGTGAGATTGAAGGTCAGCTACCCTTGAATAATAGGATTTTAAAATAGAAATTATAAATTGATGTCCATTTTGTAACATTGTAGATTCAACTCTAGACTTTAATATATTTAGAAGTTCCTTAATTCTTTTTTTAGAATCAAGAATAGAATTATTCATAATTTCTTCAATAATTTCTAGACCTCTTCCTAGCTTATCTGATGTTGATTTCATCTTAATATTCATTCTAAGGACATATTTTTCTTTGTCCTTGGAGTCAACATAGACACTTGGATTAAAGGAAATTCCACCAGTAGCCTTATAAATCTCATTATTTAATTCTTCATAAGAATAATTTTTTGTATCAATAAGACCAATTAAAGACAATAGAAGTGACATCAATTCAATATCCTCTTTTTCTACAAAAGAAATATCGTGAGAAAGAGTTGTGTAAACTATTCCATTTGTTTCTTGATTAGATTTTAAATATACAACATCATCGATTTTATCTTCTTCAAGTTCATAATCAGTTACACTTTCATCAATGTCTCTTAGTTCAAGAGCAGGAATTGTTGCCTTATCTTCCATGGAATCATCTGCACTTTGATATTCTTCAAGATCTTTTGATTTTTTTACTATTTCATCAATTTCTTTATCAGACATTTTTGCCTTTAAATCTTTAAGCTTTTCTTTTAATTCCTTTTCTTCTTTGTCATTTTTATTTAATTCAGGTCTTGCTGACAAGTTTACTGAATAAGGATTGTCAATTAATTTTTCTTTAATATAATTTTCTACAAAATTATCATCAAGTTTTTCTTTAACTATTTTTAAAACGTCATTGTAATATAAGGCGTCAAGAGGCGACTCATCATATAACCAAGAGTTAAGAGCCCTAATATAATAAATTATGGCTTTTTGAGTTCCTCCACCTTCTCTAAATATAAATTCAAATTTATTTAAAGTTGCTTCAAGTAAATCTCTATCAATTCCATTTTCAACTAAATCTTTTAATGTATCTTCTAAAACTTTTAAAAATTCATCTTTTTTATCTGCGTCAGTATTTTTTAAAACTATGGATAAATCAAGAGGCAAAGATGATGAAGTTTCTGCATAAACATCTTCAGCAAGTCCTTTATCGAAAATTGCCTTTTTAAGTGGTCCTCCTTGGGCATCTATTAAAAGTTCTGCCAAGAAATCTCTCATAAACACATCCATCTTAGAATCTGCATATCCAATCGTCCATC
>NZ_HE978593.1:673118-684643 GCF_000312025.1 Peptoniphilus timonensis JC401
GTCCATCCCTTAGAAAGATAGTCTATATCATCTTTCATTTCTTCTTTTGAGGCAGAAAAAGTAATATCAACATCCTTAGTTTCCTTTAGGTCTTCATTTAAAATAATTTTAGAATTTATATCTTTTTTATCAAAGTCAGACAAATAATTTTTATCTATAAAATCTAGTGCTTCTTCCATATTTTGATTTCCATATAAGTAAATGTAAGAGTTTGATGGATGATAGTACTTCTTATGATAATTTTTAAATTCTTCATAAGTTAAACTAGGAATTAACTTTGGATCTCCACCAGAATCAACACCATAACTTGAATCTTCGTGAAGAGCAAATATCATGGCATCAGATACAATATTTTCAGAAGAAGAATAAACTCCCTTCATTTCATTGTAAACTACGCCATTGTATTTTAAATCATCATTTTTATCCTTTAATTCATAATGCCAGCCTTCTTGAAGAAATATTTTTTCTTCCTCATAAATACTTGGATAAAAAACGGCATCAAGATAAACATCCATTAAGTTGTAAAAGTCTTTTTCATTCCTACTTGATACTGGATAAATTGTCTTGTCTGGAAAAGTCATAGCATTTAAAAAAGTTTGTAGAGATGACTTAATAAGATCCATAAAAGGCTCTTTAGTTCTAAATTTTCTAGAACCTGAAAGAACACAGTGTTCAACAATATGACACACGCCGTTGCCTATTTCTGGCGGAGTTCTAAAACCTATACCAAAGGCCTTATTGTCATCATTGTTTTCAAGAGTTAAGACTCTTGCTCCTGTTTTTTATATGAGTATAGACTTTGCAATTTGATGCAACCTCGTCTATATATTTTTCTTCGATTAATTTATAATTATTCACATTAATCCCTCCAATCATCATTATACTTGTTAAAAAACAATTTAACAAATTAGAATTAAGAGATCCTATATTGGGTAAAAGCTTAGTGAGGTGAGTATATGTCAAAAAAAGATGACATCAAAAAATTAGCTCTTGCAGCTGCAACTATTTCTGCTGCAATATTTGCTGCGAAAAAAGTTTCTGATGAAGAAGTAAAAGTCCTCATGCCAAATCGTGACGAAAATTCTCTTGCCTACCTCTTGGGAGATGGCTTTGGCAACTTGGCCCTTGCTTACGGGCTTATCAATCATGCAAACTTAGATCCAAAAAATATAAATATTTATACAAAGCACTTTAATGAATTTGTAAAAATTTCTGAAGGCGAAAATAATTACATTAATTTTGACGATAGATTTTCAGAATTCAACTTTAAGAATACTTTTGAACTTTTAAAAAATATATTGAGTGAAGAAGAAATTATTGAAATTAAAGAAAAAATTGCAAAAAAAGAAAATCCAAAAATTTTGGATTTATCACTTAATTCATCTTCTAAAATAAATGAAGTTAATGAGACAAGTAAGAAAAAACTATACAAACTGCTCTTATCTCCTCTTGATATAGACAGTGGAGAAAGCATAGAAAAATATTTCCTTTTTTCAGTATTTTTTAAATTCTAATTTATTTTATTATTTGGCAAATATTTATAATTTGAAATCTAAAAGCCCAGTTTTTGAATTAAAAGAAGCTTTAATCGATTATATAGGTTCAGCATCTTATTTTAACTTAGACACAGATAAAATTTATAAAAAACTTCGTGCATATCTAGAAGTTAAGGGTGTAAACTTTTTTGATGGCTATAAGTTTATTGAGTTTTCTTCTTCCAAGTCCTATGTGGATAAACTTGTCTTTGAAAAAGATGAGCAAATAGAAGAAGTTTACACTGATTTAAAAGATATAATTTCTATAGAATCGCCAACTTTTTTAGATAATCTATCCCTTGGAAACATTAAAGAACTTCCAAAAAATATTTTAAACAGCTATTATTCAAAGGAAAAAATTATTGGTCAAAATATTTACAGGGAAATCCAAGGAAAGACATCTGATTCATCAATTTTATATGTTAACTTCGAATTTAAGGATTCAATTTTTATAAATAATCTGAGAAAAGATTTAAGAGATTCTGACTTCTTTATTTTTAAAATAAAATCTGGTATTTCTGTCAAAATTTTGGACAATAATATAATTTTAAAAATACTAAATCCAAGCAAAAATTCAATTTTTGTGGGAGATGTATTTAAAGCCTTAAATGGAGAAGACTTTTTCTTTGAACTAATTAAGTTATTTGGACTAGAAGATAAATACGCAGAGCTAAGATTTAATCTTAAAAATGTTTCTATTTCAATTTTAGAAAATTACAAAAAAATTCCTGGAGAAGTTTACAAGAGAAATGTAAATCAAATATCTAATTTGTTTTTCCTTTCTTCAAAAATTTCTGACTTTGGAGAACTATATTCAGTAGAAAAATTAATTCAAGAAGGCTTAAAAAATGCCCACGATATTATGGGCATTGAACATCTAGAAGTTCATGAAAAAAGTATTTCAAAAATGGAAATTTTGAAATTTATAAATAGCTTATAATTTTATTACTAAAATTTAATCAAAAGAAAAAGAAGTGCATCTTGGCACTTCTTTTTCTTTGAATTTCTAAAATTTATCCCATTTGATTTTCGTCTAAAAAAATATAAAACTATTCTAATCCCAAATTTGGATTTGCAAAATTTTCTTTTTCAACTTTGCCAGATATATATTCATAGTAAGCAGCCGATGCAATCATGGCTGCATTGTCTGTGCAAAGTTTTAATTCTGGATAAAAAATCTTCACATTTTCTTCTTTTCCCTTTTCTTCAAAGGCCTCTCTTATCCTAGAATTTGCAGAAACTCCACCGCACAAGACAATTTTGTCCATATTTTTTTCTCTTGCCAATCTAAAAGATTTTTCAAGTAGTACATCGACGACAGCTTCTTGAAAAGATTTACAAACATCTTCTATAATTATCTCTTCTCCACGAAGTTTTGTTGAATTTAAATAATTTAAGACTGCAGTTTTGAGTCCAGAAAAAGAAAAATTATAGTTATCTTCTTTTATCATAACTCTAGGAAAATCTATTGTTTCTTTGCCTTCTCTTGCAAGTTTATCTACTATAGGACCACCTGGATAACCAATGCCCATGGATCTTGCAACTTTGTCAAAAGCTTCTCCCACTGCATCATCAACTGTCCTCCCATGAAGAGTAAAGTCAACATAATCTTTTACCTCAATTAAATATGTGTGTCCACCAGAAATAATTAATCCTATAAAAGGCGGCTCTAAGTCTTTAAAAGAAATATAATTTGCACACACATGACCTACAATGTGATTTACTCCAACAAAGGGTTTATTTGTCGCAAGAGCAAGAGTCTTTCCAGCACTTAGTCCAACTAAAAGAGCTCCAATAAGACCAGGCCCCTTAGTAGCTGCAATAATATCTATATCTTTTAAAGAAACTCCCGCTTCATCAAGTCCTTCTTTTAAGACTGTATTTATGGCCTCAACGTGTTGTCTCGATGCAATCTCTGGAACTACTCCTCCAAATTTTTTATGAGTATCAATTTGTGATGCAATTACATTTGAAAAAACTTTTCTGCCATCTTCTACCACTGCAACAGAAGTTTCATCACAAGAAGATTCCACTGCCAATACTTTCATCTCATCACTCCCTCCACATTATATAAGCATCCCTATTTAAGCCGTAATAATTTTTTCTTTCTCCTACAATTTCAAAATCATGTTTTTTATAAAGATTAAAGGCTACCTCATTGGTTTTTTCAACTTCTAGGGTCATCTTAAAATTTTCTTTTTCAGCAATTTTTATAAGTCCCTCAAAGAGGTCATTTCCAATATTTTGCCCTCGAAATTTTTTTGCAACAGCAACATTTCCTATATGAATTTCATCATAAATTTTCATAAAAGAAATGTAGCCTGCCAAATCTTCATCCACATCAACAAGCAAAATATCTGAAAGTTCATCATTAACAATGGCATTTTCAATAGATTTCTTTGACCATGGATTTTCGAAACTTTCAACTTCTATTTCATGAATTTTTTCAATATCATTCTTATTTGCTAGTCTCGTTCTTTTTATCATATTGAGCCTCAGCTTGTGAAAGTTTTAAATAATTTGGTACAAGACTAAATATATCCATTGGTCCTTTATTTTTAAATTCAATTAAGCCCAATTTGGCAATATTTATTCCTCTCATGCCTTTATTTTTAGATAATTTTGCATTTTTTATTTCATCAACATATTTTTCTGCATCTAAACCAGCAATAGTTATTTCATCGTATTTATCTAATTCTTCCTTAAATTTCTCAAAAGGAAGCAAAGAATCTTCAAATAAAACTTCTGGATTTTCCTCATTATTTATAATTGACGCATAGACATTGCCTCGTCTTGCATCAATTATAGTTGCAACGTTTCCATAATCAGACATTCCATTTGCCACAAGAGAAGACACTCCAATTAAATCCTTGTCTAGAGAAAATGCCAATACCTTTGCTATTGTAATTCCAATTCTTAATCCTGTAAAAGACCCAGGTCCAATTCCAACAGCTATTAAATCTAAATCCTCTAGATTAAAATCAAACTTTTTAAAAATTTCTTCAATCATATCTGTTACCGATTCAGAATGAGAAACTAGGCCTCTTAAATTGTATTCTGCTAGAACTTCTTCATCTTCAATTAAGCCAACTGAAGTTGTCTTTGTGGAAGTATCAATTCCCAAAACTTTCATCTAATTTCTCCTTAATATCATCAAATCTATTTCCAAGGTATTTTATATCCAGTATTCTCTTATCGTCCTTAGAACTTATATTAATTTCCATATATTCCTCTGGCAGAGCATCTCTAATTTTATCAGCCCATTCCACAATAGTCACTCCATCAGAATAAAAATACTCATCAAAGCCAAGATATTCTACATCAATTTTATCATCAAGTCTATAAGTATCTATGTGATATAAATTTATATCCCCATAATATTCATTGACAATAGTAAAAGTTGGACTTGTTACATAATCATCTATGCCAAGTCCCTTGGCAATGGACTTTGTAAGAGTGGTCTTGCCTGCTCCTAGATCTCCATTAAGACATAAGACATCACCTGGTCTTAAATTTTCTCCAAGAAAGATTCCAAATTTTTCAGTTTCTTCTAAATTATTTAAGTTTATCATGTAAATCCTCAAATACATTTTCAGAATAGTCAAAGGGAACTTTTTCTGATTTTTCTTCAGCTGGATGACCAATGCCAATTATGCATTCAACATCAAATTTATCTTCAAGATCAAAGAATTCATGCAAAAATTCTTGAGCAGAGATTCCACTTTCGTGTTTGGAATCTGTCACGTTTGCCCAAGTTGCCCCAAGATCCAAGTCAGCTGCTGCAAGTAAAATATATGTTGCAGCAATAGATGCATCTTGGTGGTTTGTATTTGGTGCAATCTCGCTATCTGTTACTATGGCAATAGCCACATCAGCGCCAGCCAAGAACTTGGCACTATTTATTTTAAAATCAGAAAGATCTTCTAATCTTTTTTTATCTCTTATCACAATATATCTAACTGGGTTTCTGTTTTTTGCCGTTGGGGCATGAAGTGCAATAGTTAATATTTCCTTTAAGTCTTCTTCAGAAACTTTTTCATCAGTAAATTTTCTTATACTTCTTCTCTTTTCAACTAAATCTAAAAGCATATTATCACCTCAAAATATTATAACACATAGTAATTTCAAATTTAAAAAGAAAAAAGAGGGACTAGCCCTCTTTAACTATTCTTTATACATGCTTTCTTCATAATCTGGTCCATAACTATGATATTCTATTGCTTTCTTTTCTTCTGTCACAAGGTCCTTGTACCAAGTTGGAAAATCTGTCTTTTCATCGTAAACCATCTTTTGCCAATCTTCATCAGTAAGTCTTTCTTTGTTTAAAAATTCGTAATAAGAGAAAGTTGCTCCTCTACCCATGTAAAGTTTTCCTTGGTGAGGATAGATTACAAAAATTTCCATAGGCTTTCCTGTTCCAATGTGAGATATGTCTCCTTCTGGAAGACCCACGCTATTTTTCACAACTCTCATTAAGTCAACTACAACTGGCATTCTTCTATCCGTTGCACTTTCTATTTCATACCAATACATAACTTCATTTTCATCAGAAGACTCAACAAAATCCACCATTATCCTTTCCATTTCTCCACCAATATAAAGTAAGTCATTAATTTCATCTTCTGTAAGAGGCTCATTTTGAAGTTCCTTAATAGATATATCTCTAAACTTCACTACCATGGCTTGGAAATTATTTATTTTTTCTTCATACTTTTCACTTAGCATTTGGCGATCCTTTAAATTAACCTTTGTAAATTCAAGTAACCAATTTAATTTTTCGTAAAGCTCAACATTTGGTTCAACATAGGATTTTGGAATTTCCATATCTCCTCCACCACCCATTTCTGCCATGAGAGCCTTGCCATATAGGACTGTGTCGTGTTTTAACTCTGCAAAGGAACCAAGAGCAGATACTAAATCCTTTCTTTCCCAAGCCTCATTTTTCATAAAGGTTGGATAGCCTTCGCCAAATTTTTGGTCATAGGACTTTAGCATCCATAGCCAGCCGCGATACATATTTTTTTGCCAATCTAAGTCTTTCATCTTTTTCACAGTAGAAATATTTTCTTGACTTCTCTCTTTGTATTTATCCCAGTGAGAATTATAAGGATCTTCCTTTTGAACTTCCCAAGCTTTTTCATTTCCAAAGGCAGTCATAAGGTCAAGACCAGAATAAATTGGTCTATCAGATGGCTTGTTTGGACCAGCAATGTCAACTACATTTTGCATTAGTACGCTATCCATAACTGCCCTTTGTGGCATAAATCTAAAGGACTTACCCATAAAGCCTGCAACTTGTGGATCTGGATATTCTTTCAAAAGTTCATAGGCACTATTTAAATTCTTTTCATCATCTAATTTATTAATGTCAAAATCTTTTCCGTAGACTCCATAAAGGGTCCTTGCATACTCTCTTATAGAAAGGTCGTCAGCAGATTCAACTAAAAAGTCAATTGGCTCAACTAAATCTTCCCAAGTTTTTAAAATTTCAGGATTTTTATAAATTGAGTGAGTGAGAAGCATTCCTTGCAAGATTCCATCTTCATTTGGGCCTTCATCGTTATCAATAAATAGACCAACTTGTCCAAAGTACATTGTTCCCTTAAAATATTTCTTTAATTCTTCACTTCTTGTGTAGTGGCCCCTTGGCTTTATTTGTGAATAGTCAACGTCCCTTCCACTTATATTAGATGACCAAACTTCTTCTTGTGATACATTTTTCATCTCTTCGTCAACTAATTCTTTTGCCTTTCCTGGCAAATTTTCCGGCTCGCTTCCCAAAAGCTTAAGTCCAGTTGCTATAAAAGCAATGTTTTTATATTGAATTTCCTTTAATCTTTCGTTTTTTATTTCACTCAAAAGATTAATATTCTCTTCAAGTAATTTTTTATTAAGGTCTATAGACTTTGGATATAGCTCATCTTTTTCCAAATTTCTCAAGAATCCATCATAAAAAATATGAAAAATGTGAGTTACCGAATCTGTTGTCACAAAGCTCGCCAAGAATTTGTACTCGTTGTCTTCATAAATTTGGTGAATTTGGTCAAATTCGTAATTCCATGCTTCTTCACTGTATTCGTTGTATTCTAAATTTTTTGGCTTTGTGATTACAAATCCATTCTTTAATAACATTTCTTTTTGCTTTTCTGTAAAATCTCCAAATTCAGAAAAATTTACTACATTAGAAAAATCTTCTGCAATTTTATAATCTTCAAGACTTGGTGTAAAATCAGAAAGCTTATAATCAATATAAGTTGTTTTATTTTCCATTTCATCTAAAAATTTAGTATCTTGAAGCTCAATCTTCGCTGTTTCTTTTTCTGGCAAAGTCGATTTATCATTCTTACAAGCTGTTAAAAGCAAAAGTGCCAAAAGTGAAGTAACAAGTATTTTTTTCTTTACTTCCATTTAATTTCATCTCCTTCTAAATATAATTCTCTTTCAATACCATCTATCTCAACTTTTTTCTCCTTGTCCAAAAACTTCGGTTCATCCTTTAAGACTTTGCTTCCATAATTTCTCTCGACAGCAAAATTAGTCCAGTCATAGACACCAAATAAATAATTTCCATCAATATTTTTTTCAATGGCAATGATTTCGTCATATTTATCGCCATCAATATCACACAAGTTAAAATCTTTTATGGGATTATATAGCCTTGAAATTCTAAGTTTTGGCTTTAACTTTTCATTTTCAAAATCAATATTGTAGAGAAAACATCTCTTGTCGAATTTATCATCAAAGGGTGTCTTTTTGTAAACTCCAAGTGCAAGCTCCACCTCACCTCCGTCCACATTACAAAAATCAACTTTCCAAGCCTTTAAATCATCTACATCAATAAAAAACTCCTTGCCCTTATTTTTAATCTTTAATTCACTTCCATATTTGTTATCATGAGAAATAATTTGAATAGAAACATTATCTCTAGTATCACTATCTAAAACAGTTTCTTTTTTCTCCCATGCAAGCGGTCAAAAAAATAAGTAAAAATATTAAGTATCTCATAAGATAATTATAACATTTAATTTAACGATTTAATTATATAAAGTTTTATTTTAAAAAATTTTTAAATTTACTAATTAAATTTTTTACCTCTATTTAAAAAATCGTAAAACAAAAAACCCAGGAATTTTTCCTGAGTTTTTCTATAGTTTCAAAAGATTCTTTTATGAATCTCTTTATATTTAAAATTTAAATAGAATTATTATTCGTTATCTGTATTTTCTTCAGTTGCATCTTCATCGATTAGATCAGCGTCAAGATTTGCATCTGAGAAGTTAAGTCCTAGCATTTCTCCAATAGTCATGTTGAAGTCATCTTGTTTAGGTTCTTCAATTTTCTTTTCTTTCTTAGGAGCTTTTCTTTCTCTTCTAGGTTTTCTTTCTTTTGGTTTAGCTTCTTCTTCTTTTTCTTCAGGTTCAATTAGAGCCTTAATTGAAAGAGAAATTTTTTGATTTTCTTCATCAATATCAGTTACTTTTACTGTAACTTCTTCGCCAATAGAAAGTTTATCTTGAGGTTTTTCAACGTGTTCTCTTGAAATTTGAGAAACGTGAAGAAGACCGTCAACGCCTTGTTCAAGTCTTACAAAAGCACCAAAGTCAAGAAGGTTTACAACTTTACCCTTAACTACATCTCCAACTTTAACTTCTTTAGTAAATACATCCCATGGTTTTTCCATAGTTTGTTTCAAGCCAAGTGCAATTCTATTTTTTCTTTATCTACATTAAGAACTTGTACTTTTACAACTTCTCCTGGTGATACAACATCTTGTGGGTGTTTAACTCTATTCCAAGAAAGTTCAGATATATGGATAAGTCCATCTACTCCTCCAACATCTACGAATGCACCAAAGTTAGTTAATCTTTGTACAGTTCCTTCGATAATATCTCCTTCGTGAAGATTTTCGTATACTTCGTCACGAACTTTATCTAGTTCTTCTTGAAGTACATTTTTTCTTGAAAGAACAATTCTTCTCTTTCTCTTATCAAAATCGATAATTTCAGTTTCGAATTCTTCTCCAATGAATTTGCTTAAATCTTTTTGGAATCTAACAGAAACATGAGATGCTGGTATAAATGCATTAAGTCCTCTGTAATCTGCAGTAAGTCCGCCCTTTACTTGGTTCTTAACAGTTACTGTTATATTTTCCTTGTTGTTATAAAGTTCTTCAACTTCATCCCAAACCTTCATGTCAGCAACTCTCTTTGTTGAAAGAACAACATTGCCGTCTCCATCATCCATCTTTAGAACATAAACATCAATTTCTTGTCCTTGTTCATAAAGATCTTGAGGATTTACATCTGGTCCTCCTGCAAGTTCATCTCTCGAAATGATACCATCTGATCTGTATCCAAGATTTACCATTACTTCTGAATCAGTTATATATAAAACTTCTCCAGTTACTACTTCACCACGTCTAATTCTCTTAAAAGAATTATCAATGGCTTCCATCATCTCACCTTTGTCAAAATTTTCCATCCTACTAACAGCCTCCTTGATTACCGAATCCGGTGTGGATGCTCCGGCGGTAATACCTATTTTATTAAATTTTTTAAATATATTTAAATCAATATCTCTAATGGACTGAATTAAAAATACATTTTTACAATTTAATTTTGCAATTTCTGCAAGTTTTTTTGTATTAGAAGATTTTTTGCCGCCTAATACAATTAAAGCGTCAACTTTTTTTGATAAATCCCTAACACTCTCTTGTCTCTCGAAAGTTGCATTACATATAGTATTATAAACTAAAACTTCATCTTTTGAAATATCTTTTATAATATTTATTGCTTTTTCGAAAAAATCTACATTATTTGTAGTTTGTGAGACCACGACAAGTTTTCCTTCAGGAACTTTTATATCTTCCAAGTCTGAAATTATTGTTGCAGAATCATTGCATCTGGAATTGATCCCTATTACTTCAGGGTGTTTATCATTCCCAATAATTACTATATTATAACCTTTTTTATAGAAATTATCCACTATATTATAAACTTTTTCTACCTTTGGACAAACACAATTTATTATTTCATTGTTCTTTTCTTTTAAGTCCTCTAATATATTTTTATGGACTCCATGACTTCTTATAATTACCTTTGAATTTTCTACATCTGTATCATCAATTGTCTTTACGCCTTTATCTCCTAAATCTTTTACGATTTTTTCATTGTGAACAAGATCACCATAAGAGTAAACTCCATCTTTTGCATTGTCAAAAGCCATTTTAACAGCTCTTTTTACTCCACCACAAAATCCATATCTATCAGCTACAATAATTTCCATTTTATTTCATCACCATATACGATTCTCATTATGTCTTGAGAAATATTTTCTAAATCTTCATTAGAATATTTAATCTCTTTATTAATTTTTACAGGTTTTCTAAAATAAATTCTTGTCTTTTTAAAGGGCTTGTAATCACCTTCTATAAAGACTGGCAAAATCTCTGAATTTGTCTTTTGTGCTATAAGAGCAATACCTGATTTTATCTTTGTATAATCTACTTCTTTAACTCTAGTTCCTTCAGGAAATATACCAAGCACATTTTCGCTTTTTAAAATTTTTAGAGATTTTTTTATGGCTCCAAGATCATTTCCCTCTCTATCAATGGGAAAAGCACCGAGCTTATCTAAAAATCCTCCAAATAATTTACTTTGAAAAAGTTCCTTTTTTGCCATCCAAAAAATTTGTCTATCAAAAACTGCAGATATGGCAACTGGATCAAGATTGCTCTTGTGATTTCCACAAATTATAAGTCTTTTATCCTCCTGCGGAATATTTTCTTTTCCTATAACTTCAATCCTATAAATGTGTTTGGCAATAAATCCCACAATACTTTTTACAGTAAAATAAAACATAGGTCACCTTTTTATATAAGAAATTATTTTTTCAATTGTTTCTTCTGCATTTAAATCAGTACTGTCAATTAAAATTGCATCATCAGTTTTAATTAGAGGAGAATTTTCTCTGTGAGAGTCATTATAATCT
>NZ_HE978593.1:684749-686143 GCF_000312025.1 Peptoniphilus timonensis JC401
AGTCATTATAATCTCTCTTTTTTAAATCTTCCAAGATTTCATCAAAACTTGCAGTACTATCCTCTAATTGTTTAAATCTTCTCATTGCACGAGTTTCTACATCTGCAGTCAAGAAAAATTTATATTCAGCATCTTTTAATACCACTGAACCAATATCTCTGCCTTCCATGACAACATCTCTGTCATTTGCTATTTCTCTTTGCTATTTTTACAAGATAATCTCTAATTATTTTCTTTTTTGACAATTCAGAAGTCTTATTAGAAATTTCATTTTTCTCTAATTTCCTTTGAGACATCTTTTCCATCTAAAAATATTTTATCTCCATCAAAATTTATTTCAGTATTTTTAAGTATTTTTTCATAATCACTTTCATCTTCATTTAAAAGTTTGAGAGTAATTGCCCTATACATTGCTCCTGTATCAATATATAAAACCCCAAGTCTTTTTGCAATTTCCTTTGCAAGAGAACTTTTGCCAGATCCCGCTGGTCCATCTATTGCAATTTTCATTTTTTACCTCCAAAAAAAATCACTACTTCCTGTATTGAACTGTAGTGACTTTTATCATTATATTTTATTTTTTAAAATAAGTAAAGCTATTATAAATTAATCCCACATGAGTAGGCTGTTGAATTTGCAATTTGAATATTAAATCCACCAGTTAGTCCATCAACATCAAGAAGCTCTCCAATAAAGTAAAGCCCCTTAACAAGTTTTGACTCCATTGTTTTTGGATCAATATCTTTAACATCAATGCCGCCACTAGTAACTATAGCCCTGTTAATGTCATCAAATCCATCAAAAATAAGTTTAAAATTCTTAATTGTTTTTATTAAATTTTCTCTTTCTTCCTTAGTTATTTGATTTACTTTTTTGTCAGGATAAATTTTTGCAGCATCTAAAATATAAGAAATTAAATCTTTTGGAAGAAGTAACTTCAATACATTTTCAATATTTTTATTTTGATTTTCACTAAAATCTCTCAAAATTCTATTATCTAATTTTTCAATTGACAGAGCTGGTTTTAAATCTAGAAAAAGTTCAAAATTATTTAATCTATTGAGTTTACTTGAACTTGTAAGGACTATTGGTCCACTAATTCCCCTGTGGGTAAATAGAAGTTCGCCAAATTCTCTTGAAATAACTTTTTTATCTTTTTCTGCAAAGAGTTCAACGTTTTTTAAGCTAAGTCCTGCTAAATTAAAATTATTGGCTAAATTCATACCAATAAGTCCTGGTCTTGCTTCCACTATCTTGTGTCCAAATTTTTCTGCAAATCTATATCCATCTCCAGTTGAACCAGTTAACTTGTATGAAAGGCCACCAGTTGCAACTACAATCTTGTCGAATTTTTCTTTTCCATTTATTATAAAACTTTCTCCATCTTTTTCTAT
>NZ_HE978593.1:686496-696382 GCF_000312025.1 Peptoniphilus timonensis JC401
CTTTTTCTATGGATCTAACTTCAGTATTTAATTTTATGTCAATTCCAAGTTCTTTTAATTTTTTCTCATAGACTTTTATTACGTCTGAAGATTTGTCACTTGCTGGAAAAACTCTATTTCCCCTCTCAACTTTAAGAGGAAGCCCTAATTCTTCAAAATAATAATAAGTTGTAAAAGGTGATAGAGAATAAATAGAGGAATACATAAAAGATTTATTATTTACAATATTTTTTAAAAAATCTTTTTCATCTGTGTAATTTGTTAAATTACATCTTCCCTTTCCAGTTATAAATAATTTTTTTCCTAGTTTTTCATTTTTTTCAAAGAGGACAACGTCGTGTTTTTCTCCTGCTTTTATGGCACACATCATGCCAGCAGGTCCTCCACCAATTATTCCTATCTTCATTTTAAAACCTTCTTTTCAATTAAATAGACAATTGGAGGATTATGAGCTTGGTTGTAAAATTCTCTCTTTTCAACTTTAAATTTCTTTTGGTCCAAACTTTTTAAAAATTCGTCAACTCCTTCTCTTTCTTCTAAAGAGTTAACATGTCCAAGATAAGAAACCACAATAATAATTCCAGCTTCATTGATTTTATCTGTTGCTTTTTTTAAGGATTTTAAAGTGGAATCTCTTAGGGTTGTAACTTTTTTATCAGAACCTGGTAAGAATCCAAGATTATAAATCGCAAGATCAAAGCTCTCTATCCTGTCAATATTTTCATGAGAGTCTAAAAAGAGTTTAAAGTTTTTATAATCTTTTAACAATTCTTTTGTCTTTTCTATTGCTTCTTCTTGAATATCAAAGCCATAAACAAAACCACTTTCTCCAACAGCTTTTAAAAGCTTTAAAGTGTCATTTCCCTTGCCAAGAGTACAATCGACGGCAATTTTTCCTAAAAAATTATGAGATAGGACCTCATCCACTACCTCAAAATATTTTTCCTTTACTATCATTTTAATCCCTTTAGATATTTTACTTCTTTTTCATTGAGGTATCTATAATTTCCAACTTCTAAGTCTAGAAGTTCAATTTGACCCATGGAAATCCTCTTTAATTTTTTTACCTTGTGACCAACATAGTCAAACATTCTCTTCACTTGATGATTTTGTCCTTCAAAAATTTCAATCTCTAGGATTGAATCTTGTTTAAAAGATTTTAAAATTTTTACATTTGCAGGAGAAGTTTTTAAATCTCTAATGTCTAGTCCCTCTCTCAATAGTGAAAGTTCATGTGCATTTGGCCTTCCTTCTACTGTCACAATATATTTTTTTCCAATTTTATATCTTGGATGCATCATAATATTAGCTAGTTCACCATCATTTGTTAAAAGAACCAAACCGCTTGTATCTATGTCAAGTCTTCCCACAGGATAAACTCTGTAATCATCTGGTACAAGATCTGTTACAGTTTGTCTATCCTTTTCATCATTGGCACTTGTGACAACGCCAATAGGTTTATTCAAAATCATATAAACTTTTTTAGCCTCTAAAGTAAGTCTTTTCCCATTTAGATAAACTCTATCAACATTAGGATCGATTTTAGTGCCAAGTTCTGTTACTATTTTATCATTTACTTTAACAAGTCCATCTTGAATAAATTCCTCGCACTTTCTTCTCGATGCAGCCCCACAATGAGCCATGTATTTTTGTAATCTCAATTAGATTCCTCCTCTAATTCTTTAAGGTCTGGTAGTTCTTCCAAGTTTTCCATTCCAAATTTTTGTAAAAATTTTTCAGTTGTGGAATATAAGTTAGGGTGACCAATCCTATCTAGCTTTCCAGAAATTTCTATTAAGTTAAAATCCAGAAGCCCCTTTATTGTTGAGTCGCAATTAACTCCTCTTAATTCCTCAACCTCAAGTTTTGTAACTGGTTGTTTATAGGCAATTATAGAAAGAGTTTCAAGAGCAGGCTTTGAAAGGTTTTTTTCATTTTTTCTTTAATTAAATTCTTTAAATAAGGTTCATTTTCTTGTTTTGTTCCAAGTTGAAATTTACCATCAACTTCTCTAAGTCTAAGACCTGAAGTTTCATTTTTATAATTTTCTTTCATCTCTAATAAAATCTCTCTAGTATAGTCACGTCTCAGTTCTAGAGTGCTTGCCAAATCATCTATACTTATTGGATCACCCCAAATAAAAAGAATTGATTCAATTATTGATTTCAGTCTGTTCCTGTCCATTATATTCTCTCTCTTTAATTAAAATATCTGCAAAATTATCACTTTGATTTGCATAAATATATTCATTCTTAATAAGTTCTAACATTCCCAAAAAATATGTGATTACATCAACTTTATAAACAATATCCACTAATAAATCGCTAAATTTAATATTTTTATTTTTGTGAAGAGCAAGTTTTATCTTTCTAGTAGCATCTTCAACTTTAAAGTATTCTCTCTCAATGCCAACAACTTCCTTATCCTTATACCTCTTTAAAATATTAAAAAATGCAAGGGAGAGTTTATCAACATTTGAATCCTTTAAAAAGTCCATTTCACTCATAGAAAAAATTTCTGTCCTAAGTTTGTAAAAAGACTTGGATTCATACTCTTCTTGAATTTTTAAAATTTCCGAAGCTTCTTTATATTTTTTATATTCCAAAAGGCTCTCAACTAAATCTTGTCTAGGATCTTCTTCCACTTCGCCCTCTTCATCAAGGGCTTCTTTTTTTGGAAGGAGCATTTTTGATTTTATTTCTAATAAAGTTGATGCCATTAAAATAAAATCTGAAGTTAGAGTTAAATTTAGCTTTTTCATATTTTCAATATATTCTAAAAATTCTTCAGTAATTTTAAAAATTGGTATGTCATAAATATCTATTTCATTTTCTTTTATTAAATCTAAAAGAAGATCCATTGGACCTTCATAAGTTTTTAAAACAATATTGTATTCCATAAATTAATTCCCACTGAAATAATTCCATTAATTATTCCATAAATAATAGGTCCAATAAATTTATCAACTATTCCAGAAAAAAGCATAATAACTAAAATAAAGTAAAAATATTTTTCGTACTTATAAAATTTATATTCTATTTCTTCTGGCAAAAGTGTAGCCAAAACCTTGGAACCATCTAGAGGTGGCAAGGGTACAAGATTAAAAACACCAAGCATAATATTGTACCAAAAAATTGATGAAAATAATGGCACTAGAGCTGATGATTTATAATTTAAATAAACTAAAATTATTCCTGAAATAAATCCAAGAACAAAATTTGTAAAAACTCCGGCAAGAGATACTAAAAGAGAAGAAACTTTTCTATTTCCCTTAAATCTATAGGGATTAATTGGAACAGCCTTAGCCCATCCAAATCTAAAAATAATCATGGAAATTAAACCCACTGGGTCAATATGATTTAGTGGATTTAAACTAAGCCTTCCATCATCTTTTGCAGTTGTATCTCCACAGAGATATGCTACATAACCGTGAGCTATCTCGTGAGGAATAATCGCCACCATTAGGGCAATTATATTAATTATAATTGATCCTATTTCTAAGTTTTTCATCTCAATCAATCTCTTCTAAAACTAGTGCATAAGATTCTTTTTTATCAGAAAAAGTATAGGCGTTTTTAATTCTTTCAATAGCAGATTCAACTTCATTTTCTTTTTCAGTATAAATTGTGGCAAGTTTTTCTCCTTTTTCCACAAAGTCTCCAACTTTTTTGTGAAGATAAATTCCTGCACTTAAATCTAGAACATCGCCCTTTTCATGTCTTCCTGCACCTAAATCTCTTGATGCAATTCCAATTTCTATTGCTTCAATTGATTTTACATAAGCTGATTCTTCTGCATAAATATCTTTTATTATTGAAGTATTTTTTAAATTTATCTGTATCATCAATATAAGTTTTATCTCCACTTTGAAGTTCTACCATTTCCTTGAATTTTTCAATTGCAGATCCATCTTTAATCTTATCTTCAAGAGTCTTAACTGCCTCTTCTTCTGAATTTGCAATTCCTTCCATTAACATTAGTTTTGCACCAATTCTCAAGGCTATATCTTTAAGATGACCTTCCTTTTCTCCTTTTAGGATATTTATAGCTTCAATAACTTCAAGACTATTTCCTATTGCATCTCCAAGAGGTTCATTCATACTTGTAATAATAGCTTTTGTATTTCTGCCAAATTTTTTGCCAAGTTCTACCATTAACTTAGAAAGTTCTACAGCTGATGGCACATCTTTCATAAAAGCACCATTTCCAACTTTTACATCAAGTACTAGGGCATCTGTTCCAAGGGCAATTTTCTTCGAAAGTATAGATGATGCAATTAGACTTACATTATCTACAGTAGCTGTTGCATCTCTTAGGGCATATAAAAGTTTATCAGCAGGCACAATGTTTTCTGTTTGCCCAATTACTGCTATATTTGATTTTTTTAAAATTTCTATAAAATCTTTTCCGCTAATATTTATATCAAATCCTGGAATTGATTCTAACTTGTCAAGGGTTCCACCAGTGTGTCCTAGTCCTCTTCCACTCATTTTTGCAAAGACAAGTCCCACTGAAGCCAGCAAAGGTCCAAGGACTAAAGTAACAGTATCTCCAACTCCACCTGTTGAATGTTTGTCAACTTTAGATCCAGGAACTCCTGATAAATCAACTGTTTCTCCAGAATCAATCATAGCTTTTGTAAGATAATAAGTTTCATCTAAATTTAATTTATTAAAATAAACTGCCATTAAAAAGGCTGAAACTTGATAATCAGGAATTTCTCCCTTTACATAATTTTCTATAAAAAATTCTATTTCTTCTTGACTTAAAACTTTATTTTCTTTTTTCTTTTGTATAATATCTAAAAAATTCATCAAATTTCCTCAATGATTTCCATTAATAATTCTTTAAACTTGCCAGCCACTTCTTTTCCCACTTCAACAACTTCTGTGTGATCAAGTGGAGTGTCTAATATTCCAGTAGACATATTAGTTATTGTTGAAATACCTAAAATTTTAAGTCCCCTATGTCTTGCAAGAATTGCTTCTGGAACTGTGCTCATTCCAACAGCATCTGCCCCTAAAATTCTAGCCATTCTAACTTCAGCAGCAGTTTCATAAGATGGACCAGTAAAATACATATAAACACCTTTTTTTACATTAATCCCAAGTTTTTTTGCAGAGTTTTCTGCCACTTCAACAAGTTCCTTATTATATAAATCTGTCATATCTGGAAATCTCGGCCCAACTTTTTCATCATTAGGTCCAATTAGAGGATTCTTACCCATTAAATTAATGTGGTCACTTATAATCATTAAATCAGCTGGTTCAAATTCTTCATTAACTCCACCAGCAGCATTTGTTAAAATTATTGTCTTTATTCCAAGACCTGCCAAAACTTCAATAGGATAAACCACGTCTTTTATATCATAACCTTCGTAATAATGAATTCTTCCCTTCATTACACATACATTTTTAGAATCTATTTTTCCAAAAATTAATTTTCCATCATGTCCCTTTACAGTAGAAACTGGAAAACCAGGTATTTCCTTATAAGGAATTTCTATTTTATCTTCAATTGTGTCTGCGAAATCTCCCAAACCTGAACCAAGTACTATTCCAATTTCCGGCTCGTTTTTAATTTTTTCTTTTATATAATTAATTGATTTATCCATTATTCCTCCTAAAGTTCTTGTAATATAAGATTGCAGCAAGACTCTTTGCATCATTTATTTCACCTAAACTCACAAGTTTTAGTGCTTCTTCAAATTTTACTTTTTCTACAGAAAGATGTTCAAATTCATCAAGGTCTTGATCTCCTAAAGTTAAGTCCTCTGCATAAAAAATAAATAATTTTTCATTTGTAAAACCAGGAGAAGAATAAATTTCTGCAAGATATTCCGATTTATTGGCATCATAACCAGTTTCTTCTTTGAGTTCACGAAGAGCGGCTTTTTGAGGTTCTTCTCCAAAATCTACCATTCCAGCTGGTATTTCATAAATTTCTTTATCTATTGCCTTTCTGTATTGCTTTATTAAAATAATTTCGTCATTTTCAGTTATAGCAACAATGCCAACAGATGGATGTCTTTCAACAATTTCCCTTTTTGTATATTTTTGACCCTCCATCTCAACAGTATCAACTCTAAGTTGCAGAACCTTTCCATCAAATATTTTTGTGGATTTCATAGTTCTCTCTTCATAATTTGATTTTGTCATTTAATCACCAATCATTTCCTTTGCAGTTTCAATTGCAATTTCACTAACATTTATTCCGCCAATTAATCTCGCAACTTCACTAACTCGCTCATCATAATTTAATTTGTCAATTGTAGAAATTGTGCTGTTGTTAACTACATCTTTTTTTATTGCAAAATGAGTATCAGCAAGTGCAACAATTTGTGGTAAGTGAGAAATTACTATAATCTGTCTATCTCTTGCAAGTTCTTTTATCTTGTTGCCTACAATTTGTGCTGTCCTTCCACTTATACCCGTATCTATCTCATCAAACACAAGTGTTGGAATATCATCTTTTTCTGCTATTATGCTCTTAAAACCAAGCATAATTCTTGACATTTCGCCACCAGATGCAACCTTTGCCATAGGCATCAAATCTTGACCAAGGTTTGGAGCAATTAAAAATTCGATTTTGTCAATTCCATCTTTGGAAAGCTCTTTTTCACTTATATCAATTTTAAATTTTGCATCTTTAATATTTAATTTTACAATCTCTTCTTCAACTTTTTTCTCTAAAACTTTTGCAGTGTCTTTTCTATTTTTACTTATTTTTTCTGCAAGAAGAAGAGCTTCCTCTTCCATATTTTTAATTTTATTTTGAAGTTTATTTAAGTTATCTTCATAATTTTGAAGAAAATGAAGTCTCTCACTTATATCACTGTAAAATTTATTTATAGCTTTTACATTGTTTCCGTATTTTAATTTTAAATTATTGACTAAGTCTATCCTCTCTTTTAAGTATAAAAGCTTTTCTTCATCAATTTCACTAGAGTTTACATATCTAACCAGTTCTTTTGCAATATCAGAAATCCTATATCTAATATCCTCTAAATCTTGTTCAACTTCTTTTAGATCTTTGTTGTATTTTGAAACATCAACTATATTTGCAATTATTTTATCGAGGATATCTTCTAAGGAGCTGCTTTCATAAGATTCATTTATAAGAGATTTAGCTTCAGAGAGTTTCACAAGAGTGTCTGTCATATTGTTTAAATAATTGAAATCATCATAAAGTTTTTCGTCATCATAGTCTGTTAAAGCTGCATCTTCAATTTCATGAATTTGATATTCAAGAAGATCAATTTCTCTATCCTTATTTTGCTCAAGCATTGATTTTTCATGATATTCATTTTTTAAATCATTAATTTCTTGAACTACATCTTTTAAATTTAAAAGTAAATTCTTTTGTTCCTTTGCAGAAAAATCATCAATTAATTTTAATTGATTTTTGTTGTCCATTAATGAAATTGACTCATGTTGAGCAAAAATATCGATAAGATGAGTTGAAATCTTTGATAAAATTTGAGATGTAACAGTTCTGTTGTTTATCCTTGTAATTGATGGTCCTTTTTCTCTTATTTCCTTTGATACAACAATTAAATCCCCTGATTCAATCCCATATTCTAATAAGAGATCTTTGGTTTCTTCGTCATAAGAAGAAAAAACTGCTTCGATAAATGCCCTGTCTTTTCCTTTTTTTATAATATCTTTGTTTACCCTTTGACCAAGGACAAGACCAAGAGAGTCTATGATTATTGATTTACCTGAACCAGTTTCTCCTGTCAAAACATTTAGACCAGATTCAAACTCAATTTTCATATTTTCAATTATTGCAAAATTTTCGATATTTAACTCTAAAAGCATATTTCACCTAATCATTTAAATTTTCATAAGCCTTATTTACAACTTCTTTAGCATCAAAAGTTTCAGTGCTTTCGCCATAATTTGACAAATAAATTAAAAATTCTATATTTCCACTTGTTCCTTTAATTGGAGAATTAGTAAGAGCCTTAATATTAAGACCTAGTTCTTCTGTGAGATTAAGGATTTTTTCTATAACCTCAATATGTACTTTTTTATCTCTAACTATTCCACCTTTTCCAACTTTTCCCTTGCCAGCTTCAAATTGTGGCTTTACAAGAGCAACTATTTCTCCTCTTTGACCAAGAATATCTTTTGCAACTGGAAGAACTAATTCAAGAGAAATAAAGGACACATCAATAGAAATAAAAGACACGTCTTCTTCTATAAGGTCCTTGTCAAAATATCTTATATTTGTCCTTTCAAGAGATACAACCCTATCGTCCATCCTAAGTTTATAATCAAGTTGATTGTATCCAACATCAATGGCATAAACTTTTTTTGCTCCATGTTTTAACATACAGTGGGTAAAACCACCAGTAGAAGCTCCTATATCAACACAAACAGAATCTTTTAAATCAATCTCATAATCATCAATCATCTTTTCAAGCTTGTGACCACCACGAGATACAAAAGTATTTTCAAGACCCTTTATATAAATTTTTTCATTATCTTTTAATTGAGTTCCAGGTTTTTCTACTCTTTCTGTTCCAATAAAAACCTTGCCTTCCATTATTAGTCTTTTGGCCTTTTCTCTAGAATCAATTAGTCCCTTTTCAACTAATAATACGTCTGCTCGTTTTTTTGCCATCACTTGCTCCTGTTTACTAATTTTGCTACAAAAGGTTTTAGCGCATTTTGCTTTAATTCTAGACCTTCTAAAGCTTCATAAGCAGCATTAGTTAAGTCAATAATTTCATTTTGAAGATCTTCTTTATCCTTGAATAAAAGCATATTTACTTCTCCACTGTCTGGATCTTTCTCTTCATCTAAAAGATCATCTTCAAGTTGATATGCAATGCCAATAGATTCTCCAAATTTAGAAAGTTTTGTTATATTATCAGCTTCTAAACCAGCAATGATTCCACCTACAACAACTGAAGCCTTAATTAGTGCTCCCGTCTTTAACTTATACATATTTTCGCAATCTTCTTCAGTGTAATCAGCTACATCAAAATCAATATCAATAGTTTGACCACCGATCATCCCATTTACACCAGTGGCACTGTAAATATATTTCATAGCTCTCATTGCACGCTTTAAATCGATTTTATCTTCAATATTTTCAATGTGTCTTAAAAGAATTTCCATTGACATATTTAAAAGACCATCGCCAGCTAAAATAGCTACACCTTCAGTGTAAACCTTGTGATTCGTTGGTTTATCCCTTCTAAAATCATCGTCGTCCATGGCTGGAAGATCATCGTGAATAAGAGAATAAGTATGTATCATTTCAATTGCAGCAGCAAAAGGAAGGATTTTATCCAAATCTTCATCTGAAAATTCACAAAAACTTATAAGAGATAACATTGGTCTAATTCTCTTTCCTCCAGAAAACAAGGAATATTTCATAGAATCAATGACCTTGTGTTGAAGACTGTTGTCGTATTCAAGCAAAGAACTCAAATAATTATTAAATTTTTCTAACAAATTATCTATATCTCTCATCTTTTTTGTCCCCAATAAATTCAGAATTTTCCTCTGCAATAGTTTTTATCTTGCCTTCATAAGCCTTTAAAGTATTATTTAAATACTTATAGAGTTCAATCCCTTTTTCATATTTTTTTATGGAATCTTCAAGACTAATGTCCTTAGACTCAAGTTCCTTTATAATATTTTCAAGCTCTTTAAAAGAACTTTCATAATCTCTTTCCATTTAATCCCTCATTTCCACATTTTGAACTTTGGATTTAACTTTTCCATCTTTAAAAGTCAAAGAAATAACTTCTCCAACATTTGCATCTTTAGCAGAACCTAATTTGCTTCCATCTTCTCTTAAAATTTCAACTTTATTTATTTTGTCAAAGGCAGAGTCCAAACCCATCTTTAGATAATTTAATCTTCTTTTT
>NZ_HE978593.1:696776-699848 GCF_000312025.1 Peptoniphilus timonensis JC401
TTTTTCATTTTCTAATTTGAATGTTAAGTCATAAGACAAAATAAATTTTTCTTGTGCCTTAAATTTTTTATAATCTTCATTTACTTTTGTCTTAAAGTAATAATTTAAAAGCTTTTTATCAAAATCTAAAGACTCTTTTGACTTGTTTAAATTTACATTTATATTATTAGAAATATTTTTAAGCCTGTAGGAATAATTCTCAATTTCCTTTGCCTTATTTAATTTGAAATTTGAAAGATAAAATCTCATATTTTGAAGATCATATTTATGCTTATCAAAAGCTTCATTCATAAGAGAATTTAGCCTTGTCTGAATCCAAAATAAATTTCTTGTCATTTGATTTATCTTATAAACTTGATTTTTTATAGAAATATTTTTATATAAATTAAGAAGTTTTAAGCGATTGTAGTTTAATCTTTTCTCAATTAAATTATTTAACTCAGTCTTTTTCTTATCTAGTTCTGATATAATTTCTTCTTCGCTTCTTGTCACAAGCTCTGCAGCATTGGTAGGAGTTGCAGCCCTTAAATCTGCAACAAAATCGCAAATAGTGTAGTCAATCTCATGACCTACTGCTGAAATTATAGGTATCTTTGAGGCAAAAATTTCCCTTGCAAGACTTTCGTCATTAAAGACAAAAAGGTCCTCAAAACTTCCTCCACCACGAGCAATAATAATACTGTCAACTTTTCTTTCTTCATTAAAATATTTTATACCAGAAATCAAAGATTCTGCAGCAAATTGTCCTTGAACTAGACTTGGATAAACATAAATATCACAACTTTTATTTCTTTTTCTAAAAATATTTATAACATCCTTAATTGCTGCTCCACTTGTCGAAGTTATAAGCCCAATAGAAGAAGGATAAGGACTAAGTTTTTTCTTGTGAGAAGTATCAAAAAGACCTTCTCTTTCAAGTTTTTCTTTTAAATTCAAGTATTCTTGATAGAGCTTTCCCTTTCCATCAAGTTCCATTTGACTAATATATAAAAAAACTCTGCCACTTCTATCATAGTAAGTGACAGTTCCCTTTGCCATAACCTTGGCACCATCGAATAAATCAATATTTATATCCGAAAGATCAGCCATGGCATCAATGCGGGCAAATTTATCCTTTAAAGAAAAATAAACATTTCCATTTTTGTGAAAATTTAAATTAGTTACTTCACCTGTGATGTTAATATCCCTCAAGATATAGTCCATAGATATTAGCTTTTTGATGTAATTATTTAATTCACTTACATTAAAAGCAGACCTTGTCAAATTAAAAACTCCTATAAATTGTTCCCAAAATTCCGTTTATAAATTTAGGTGCCTCGTCAGAACTATAAAGTCGAGCAATCTCAACAGCTTCGTTAATAGAAACTTCCTTAGGAATATCATCTTTATATAAAAATTCATAAACTGCAATCCTAAGAATTTGTCTGTCAACCTTGGCAAGCCTTGCCATAGTCCAACCCTTTAAATTTTTCTCTATTGTTTCATCAACACTTTCAAGCTTATCTAAAATATCTGGCACAACCCTATTAATATAATCAGCTTCATCACCTTGAAAGTTGTTATTTTCCATAAAAACTTCTAAATTATCAAGAGAAAAATCATCATTAATATCCATAGAAAATAGAGCTTGCATAGCACCTATTCTTGCTTTTTTCCTACTCATTTTACAACAGTCTTTTCAGAATTTTTTACAGCAATACCTGAAATGTGAACATTGACTTCAACAACATCAAAATCAGTCATATTTTCAATTGCTTCCTTAACTTCTTCTTGCACCTTTTCAGATACTTCAACAATCTTTATTCCGTACTCAATAGTAATATATACATCTACAATAGTTTCCTTTTCGCCAATATTGACTTTAACTCCCCTATTGAAATTTTTTGTATTTAAAATGTCAGTAACTTGAGACTTAAAATTAGATCCAACTTTAACAACACCATCGACACTTTCAGCTGCAACTGACGCAACTGTAGCAATGACATCTTCAGAAATCTTAACCTTACCGTCTGCTCCATTACCATCAACAAGATATTTATTATCCACTATTACACCTCCAAATTAACTAAAATAATTATACCAAATACTTTTTATATTATCAATTTATTGCAGTTTTAGAGAGATTTTGCATAAAAAATTTAAAATGAAAATATCATTAAAATTAAAATAAAAAAAGCCCGAGGGCTAATACTTTACATCTACTAAGTATAGTCCACAGGCAGGTGCTGTTGGTCCAGCTGCTTTTCTAGATTTTCTCTCTAGTGCATTTTTCATATATTCAATTTCTCTTTGACCTCTACCTATTTCGAGGGCAGTCCCTGTTACAATTCTTATCATGTTTTTCAAAAAAGATTTTACAACAAAATCAAGGTACAAAAATTTTCCATCTTCTATGACATCAATTTTTTCAATACTTCTTATTGAATCCTTAACAATTGCTCCCTTTCCCATAAATGAATTGAAGTCATGTTCTCCAATTAAGTAAGATAGAGCTTTCCTCATTCTATCTGGATCCACTTCATAGGGATATTCATAGGCTCTATTGTATAAAAGTGAATTTCTATATCTAGATCTATAAATCACATAACGGTATTTTTTTAATTTAGCATCAAATCTAGCATGAAAGTCATCTGCTACATACTTTGCATCTATTACAGATACGTCATTTGGAAGGTTAAAGTTTATTACTTTTGGAAGATTTCCAATATCAATTGTAGTATCTGAATAGAAGTTTGCATACTGACCTTCAGCGTGAACTCCCCGATCAGTCCTTCCTGCATAAAAAATTTTCACAGGATGTTTTACGGTTTTTTCTATACCTTTATTTAATTCTCCTTCTACTGTCCTTTCATCTGGCTGAATTTGAAATCCATGAAAATTAGTCCCATCGTAAGATATTTTTATTAATATATTCATAATTTAGATACCACAACTATTATTGTAAAAAATATTAGGTTTCCAAGAAAGATAATTATGTCTTTTTTTACGATTTTTGATGCATTCATTTTTGTTCTGCCATCGCCACCTCTGTAGCATCTTGCTTCCATGGCTGTGGCAAGTTCTTCTGCCCTT
>NZ_HE978593.1:700084-722064 GCF_000312025.1 Peptoniphilus timonensis JC401
TAAAAGAATTTAAAATAAGGGAACAAGTAAAGGCACAAGATTTTTTGCACGTTTTACTATATTTCCAGATTCAAAATCTGCACCTCTTGCCATTTGTGCCTTCATGATTTTGTCTGTTTCTTCTATAAGTGTTGGTATAAATCTAAGGGCAATTGTCATCATCATTGCAATTTCATGACTAGGAACTCCAATTTTTCTAAAGGGCCTTAAAAGTGATTCGATTCCATCTGTTAGTTCAATTGGAGATGTTGTATAAGTAAGTAGACTTGTTCCAAGAACTAAAAGTATAAGTCTTATGCCCATAAATATTGCAAGATCAATTCCTTCTTGAGAAATTTTTAAAATTCCAAAAGTGTATTTTGGATCTCCAGGAGTGAAAAACAAGTTAATTATAAAAGTAACAAGGATAATCCACTTTAAGGGTTTGAGTCCACGAAGAACCATTCCTGTAGGTAGCTTAGCAACTTTTATTATTAATAGTAAGTAAATTACTACTGGTATATACATAAATACTGATTTTATAAAGAACAAGGATGCTATAAATAAAATCATTGTAATCATTTTTAGTTTTGGGTCATATTTGTGTACGAGGCTTTCTCCAGGGAAATATTGGCCAATTGTTATATCTTTAAACATTAGACGCACCTCTCAAATATTTTATTAGAGACTCCTTGGCCTCTTCTACTGTTATGGCATCTTCATTTATATCTAAACCCTTTTTCTTTAATGTTCTCATAAGAGATGTTATTTGAGGAATGCCAAGTCCTACTGAAAGAAGTTTATCTTCATTTCTAAAAATTTCTCTTGGGTTAGAATCTAAAAAAACTCTACCCTGGTCAAATACAATAATTCTCTCTGCAATTTTCGCCACATCTTCCATTGAATGAGAAACTAAAATTACAGTTATTTTCCTCTTTTCATGGATTTCTTTTATTTCACTTAAAATCTCATCACGACCTCTTGGGTCAAGACCTGCAGTTGGTTCGTCAAGAATTAAAACTTTTGGTTCCATTGCAAGAACTCCAGCTATTGCAACTCTTCTCTTTAGTCCACCAGAAAGTTCAAAGGGTGATTTATCCTTGTAAGTTTCATAATCTAAACCCACAGATTCCATCGATGATTTTACTCTTCTTTGAACCTCTTCTTCAGTAATATCAAGATTTCCAGGTCCAAAGGCTATATCTCTTTCTATAGTCTCTTCAAAAAGTTGATATTCTGGATATTGAAAGACAAGACCAACTTTTTTTCTCAAATCAGTCAAATTTGCACCAGACTTGTCAACTCTTGTTCCATCAATGATAATTTCTCCAGAGCTTGGTTTTAAAAGTCCATTTAAATGTTGTATAAAAGTTGATTTTCCTGAACCTGTGTGACCAATTAGTCCAATAAATTCATTTTCTTCAATTTTTAAAGTCAAATCATCAATTGCCTTTTTCTCAAAAGGAAGACCCTCACTGTAAATATGTGTTAAATTGTTTATTTCTATTAGTGACATATTTCCTTCACCATTTCTTCTATATTTAAAACTTCCGTAGAAATTTCAATTCCATCCTTTTTAAGTTCATAGGCAAGTTCTGTTACTTGTGGAACATCAAGACCCAGAGATTTTATCATATCCACCTTTGAAAACACTTCTCTTGGAGTGCCAGTAAGTACCATATTTCCATCTTCCATTACAACAACCCTGTCACTTATTGCCGCTTCTTCCATGTAATGGGTAATCAAAATTATTGTCTTATTCTCTTCTTTGTTGAGTTTAAGTAGGGTGTCAATAACTTCTCTTCTTCCACTAGGGTCAAGCATGGCTGTTGGCTCATCTAAAATAATATATTTAGGACTCATGGCAAGTATTCCTGCTATTGCAACTCTTTGTTTTTGTCCACCAGACAATAGATGGGGTGCATTTTTTTGTAATCAGACATGCCAACATCTTCTAGTGCCTTATCAACTCTTTTTCTTATTTCAACTGGATCAATTCCCATATTTTCTGGTCCAAAGGCAACTTCATCTTCAACTATAGTTGCAACTAATTGGTTATCTGGATTTTGAAATACCATTCCAGCAGTCTTTCTTATGTCCCAAATTTCTTCTTCATTTTTCGTATTCATTCCATCAACAAGTACGTCGCCTTCTCCAGGAATAAGAAGACCATTTATTAATTTTGCAAGAGTAGATTTACCAGACCCATTGTGACCTAAAAGGGCAACAAATTCGCCTTCTTTTATCTCTAAATTTATATCTTTTAAAATCTCTTTTGCTGATTCATCTTCATAGTCATATTTAAAAGATAGGTTTTTTATACTAATCATTTTATCACCTTTATGTTAACCTATTATAGGTTATAACTTAACAAAAATCCATCTTATTTACAAGATACATTGGAATTATTTTTAATATAAAATCTAAGGGGTAATTTAGCATCTTCTCCTGCATAATCAATGCCAATTCTCTTTGTTGTAACAATATTTTTTTCACTTATATCCTCTCCATCAACCATATAGAGATAATCTTTTGAAAGAATTTTTTCATTTAGTGACCTATCTATCCCAAGTGCCATAGATAATTTACCTGGTCCATTGCACAAATTCTTTTTTTGGTAATTATTTAAATCTTTATAAAATTCCCCAAATCTATTTTGTGAAAAGCCATCTAGATTTTTTATTGGCTCAAGTGCACGTATTAAAACTGCCTCTGGATGATCTTTGTCCCTTGTAACAGTATTTAAAAGATTGTACATACCATAAATTAAATATACATAAATATGTCCACCTTCAAGATAAAGAGTTTTATTTCTCTTTGTAATATTTCCCCCATAGGAATGACAAGCCTTGTCGTTAAGACCAAGATAAGCTTCAGTTTCAACTATTTTTGCACAGAAAAAATTACCAGAAATATTTCTGATAATTTTCTTTCCTAATAAATTTTTCGCAACTTCTACAGTATCTCTCTTAAAAAAATCATTCTCTAGAATGTTTCCAGGCATCATATTTTTCTAATTCCTTATCTAATTTCTTAACTATATAAGTCAAAACACTTAAATCATCAAAAAAACCAAAGAATAAGATAAAATCTGGAACAATGTCAGCAGGATTTAACAAATATAAAAATCCTGCTACAATTAAAATTATATCCTTCTTCTTAATATCTCTGTAGTTTCCCTTAGAGTAGTCTAAAATCAGACCTAGGGCAAGGGTTAGCTCACGTGAAATCTTTTTAAACATATCCATTTTATTGGTCTTAGTCATGGATTCTTGAACTACCCTATTTAATCTATCTTTGTTCTTAAAAACTTGATGAGCATAAGGTATCATTTTTCTTAAAGCTCTGTAATAATTCAACTTTTTTCCCCCTAAGTTAAAAATTTCACTTTTTATTTACCCAAAAATAGATTAAGCATTCATCCAAGAAGAATCCTTTGGATTATCCCTAAATAATTTTAATTTTTCGATTTCGCTCTCTTTAATATAATCCATTTCATGCGCCACTTCAATTAATTCATCAAAGTTTGTCAAAGATTCGTGATAAAATCCAGCTTCTTTAAAGTTTTCTTCAGCATTTTTCATATTATATGTGAAAATACTTACAATACCAAGAACTTTATAGCCAACTTCTTCAAGAGCTTTTGCTGCTTCAATTGATGATCCTCCTGTGGAAAATAAATCTTCAATTACTACAACCTTTGCTCCTTCAATTTTTGCTCCTTCGATCTTATTTTGTTTTCCATGATCTTTATTTGAACTTCTGACAAATCCCATAGGAAGATTCATCTTATCAGCTATTATTGCAGCATGAGGAATTCCTGCGGTTGCAGTTCCCATAATATATTCTGCATTAGGGAATTTTTCCTTAATTAAATTAACAAGACCTTCTTCTACAATTTTCCTTTCTTCTGGATAAGAAAGTGTAAGTCTGTTGTCACAATAAATTGGAGATTTAATTCCAGATGCCCAAGTGTAAGGATCTTCTGGTGAAAGTGTAACAGCCTTTAATTTTAATAAAATTTTTGCAACTTCTCTCATTATTCTCCTCCTAAAAAGTCTTTTTTAATTTCTTTGTATTCTTTTAATGGATTTTCTGCCTTTGTTATTGGTCTACCTACTACAATGTAATCAGAACCAAGTTCTCTTGCCTCAGCTGGAGTGACAACTCTTTTTTGGTCATCAGTATTTTTAACTTTTCTTATGCCAGGAGTAACTGTAATAAAATCTTCTCCTAGATTTTCTTTTATTTTTGGAACTTCAAGAGCTGAACATACAATCCCTGAAAGATTAGCTTCTTTTGCAAGTTTTGCATAGGAAAGAACAACTTCATCAAGTGACAAAGATTTTTCTATTTTTAGTTCATTGTGCATAACATCTTCGTCTGTGGAAGTTAGCATAGTTACTCCAAGTGTAATAAGATCTCTTTTTTTATCCCTCACAATTTCACTAGCATCACTTAACATTTTCTTTCCACCAGCTATGTGATAGTTAATCATATCAACATCAAGTGAAATGAGAGAATTAGTTGCTCCCTTGCAAGTGTTTGGAATATCGTGAATTTTTAAGTCCAAAAATATTTTATGTCCAAGCTTTTTAATCTCATTAATAATACTTGGACCTTCCTTGTAAAAAAGTTCCATTCCAACTTTTACATATACTTTTTCGTCTTTAAAATTTTTTAAAAAATCTAGAGCCTTTTCTCCATTTGGAAAATCCAGTGCAATAATTACATCTTTTGCCATATTAACCTCAGCTTTCTGCAGTCGCCTTTTCTTGCAAGTAGGCGTTAATAAATATATCTAAATCTCCGTCCATAACTTTTTCAACATCACCAACATCTACATTAGTCCTGTGGTCTTTGACCATAGTGTATGGTTGGAAAACATAGGATCTAATTTGTGAACCCCAAGCAATTTGAGAATAGTTACCTTGAAGGTCTTCGATTTTTTCTTTCTTTTCTTCTTCAGCTAGAGCAACGAGTTTTGCCTTTAACATGTTCATTGCTTTTTCCCTGTTTTGAATTTGACTTCTTTCATTTTGACATTGCACTACTATTCCTGTAGGAATGTGAGTGATTCTAACAGCTGAGTCAGTAGTGTTTACGTGTTGACCACCTGCACCAGAAGATCTATAAGTATCTATCTTTAATTCTTCTTCTTTTATTTCAACTTCTGTATCATCATCAAGTTCTGGAAAGACATCAACAGAAGAAAAAGATGTGTGTCTTCTCTTGTTAGAATCAAAAGGTGAGATTCTAACTAGTCTGTGAACTCCCTTTTCACCCTTTAGATAGCCATAGGCATTATCTCCAGATATTTTTAAAGTAACAGACTTAATACCAGCTTCATCTTCTTTTAATATGTCAAGAGTTTCTGCCTTGAAACCTTTATTTTCTGCATATCTTGTGTACATTCTTAAAAGCATACTAGCCCAATCTTGTGCTTCAGTTCCGCCAGCACCAGCGTGGATAGAAAGAATTGCATCGTGAGAATCGTACTCTCCATTTAAAAGTGTGTTGAGTTTAAAATCAGCTGCTTCTTTTTCAATTTGATCAACTACTTTTTGAAAATCAGAATAAGAAGAATAGTCATCTTCAATTTCCATAAGTGTAATTAAATCTTCAGCATCTGTAATTAACTCATTTAGTTTGTCATATTGATCTATCTTCTTTTGATATGAATTTGTTTCTCTAATAACTTTTTGGGCACTGTCATTGTCATCCCAAAAACCTGGTTCCATTTGTTTTTTGTTAAGTTCAACAACTTTTTCTTTTAAAGAATCTATCTCCAAAGATTCTCCTAAAGCTTTGGTTGTAACTTTGGAATTTTCCAGGCGCTCCTTATCTAAATAGATATTTTGCTCCATAAAAATCCTCCTTTATTTTGCTTATTTTAGTATAACACAGTTGATATCATGACACTAATATTTTGTGATTACAATGGCATTTATTTTTTAATTTTTTTAAAAAGAAAAAGAGATCATTTTATTGACCTCTCTTTTCTAAATTATTTTGAAATAAATTATTAAATTTTAAATTATTCAAATGCTTTTTTCTTAAAACTCTTCTTCATTTAAAAGTCCAAGAGTTATTTCAACATTTCTTTTAGATTCATATCTCATCTTTTCTGTGTTTTCCCTCAAAATTATTTTTCTATCCTCTATATTTTCAAGGGCTTTTAATATTTTTTCATAAAGTTCTTCTGGAGTGAAATCTTCCACATCTACAGCTTCTTTTATTCCCAATTCATTTACCATGGCTTCTACCTTTGGATCGTAGATTATTCCAACCATAGCTAAATTTACACTAGCTGCATAAACTAAAGAGTGAAGTCGCATAGCTGCTAAAAGTTTTAACCTTTTAAAAATCCCCATTAGTTCTCCAGCTGAGTAAGTGTTCTCTATTAGATTAAGCTTGTCTTTGTGAATACATTTTTCTGCTACTTCTTTTGAATAGACATTGTCCCTTGGTGTATGGAAAGGAACTAAAAGAATGTCATATCCAGCATCTATTAATAAATCAATTGTCTTTGCAAACTTGTCTTTTATAGATTCTACTTTTTTATAATCTCTAATGCAAAATCCAATAGTCTTATTTGTTATTTCAATTCCTTCACTTTTTAAAATCTCTTCAACTCTCAAATCTTCTGCTTCTTTTAAAGTAAATACTGGATCTGCAGTTACTTCTATAGATTTATTTGTCACTCCCAAATCCCTGACAAATTTATAAGATAAATCATCTCTCAAGGTTACATAATTAACCCTATTTAGAACCCATTTTGTAAGAATTCTATTGAATTTTTTATCTATTGGTCCTATTCCATTAGCATAAACATAAACCTTTTTTCGCAATATCTTTGCCAAAATAATGACCGACAGATAATAAACAATAGATCTTGTAGAAGTTATATCCTGAAGAAGAGATCCCCCTCCAGATAAAAGAAGGTCTGCATCCTTTAAAGCATGATAAAGTTCTGGTAATGAAAATCTATTTACTGCATCAATGCCGTAAACTTTTTTTGTCTTCTCAGGATTATTTGAGAGAGCAGTCATTTTTATTTCTCTATTTAATTTTTTAAAATCTTCAACCATAGCCTTTAAGATGGCATCATCGCCAGAATTATCAAAGCCAAAGTATCCTGAAATTACAATTTTTTTCATTGCCATAATATATCACTCTATTACTATGTTTTCTTTTTCAAATTTTTTATTATCTAAATCTTCTGTGTTTTTAAAATCAATAATTGATTTTTCTTGATTTTTTTCTCTTTCAAATTTTTCTATTCTTATAGATGTAAAGATTATTCCCAAAACAATCCAGAAGGTAAAAATTATTCTTGGAATGTAGAGGAAGTGTTCTACTAAACCATGCCCCATTATTCCAATTATTGAAGCAAATAAACCTGCTCCAAGATATTTAAAGTATTTATCTTCTGATTTAACTAAATTTACATAAGTTGATTTCAAACTTGAGAATAATAACAAGATAAAGAAGATAAATCCAATTATCCCAATTTCCGCTGCAACTTCAAGATAAGTGTTGTGAGCGTGATAAATTGGCATAGTTCTTATATATTTTTCAAAAGTTTCCTTAAAGGGAACATATCCAAAACCAACCCCTGCCAAAAAGTTATCTCTTATTACATCTTTTGTTATATTCCAAATTTTTATTCTATATAAATTAGATGAATCCACAGTTGAACCAATTGATGTTATTCTATCCACTACTTTTTGCGGAAGAAAGGCAAGTCCACCTAATACCATAGGTATACCTAAAAGCAACAATCTTTTATCAACTAACAAAACAAATGCCAAGGCTGCAAGGGCTATTCCTACCCAGCCACCTCTTGATAGAGTCATGACAATACAAATTAGAAGAATCCCAGTAGATCCTGCAAATAAAAATTTTTTCCTCATGCTTTTTGTGTACCATGTCATACCAACTGCTATTGGAGTTATCAAAACTAGATATTCTGCCAAAATATTTGGATTGAAGAAAACTGAATAAACTCTAACTGCTATATCTGTATTGTTTTCAGTATCAAGCCATTCTGGTCTCATTTGTACTCCTGTAAAATATTGGACGACACCAAGAAGTGCAACCACAAGAGCCGACAACAAAAGAGTAGAAATAAAGGCGTTTAATTCTCCCTTAGTCTTAATAGTATTTGTCATTGCAAATAAAAATGAAATACCTGCAGCATTTAGGGCAAGGTCACGAATTGAACCTGACGGATCTATTGATGTAATAGTTGAAAAAATTGCTATAAAAGCAAATATTGCAATAGGAACTGTTCTAGGTCCTACTTTAACTTCTTCCCCATATAAAAATGTCCTGAGCAAAACAAAAAATCCCATTGAAAGTAACATTATAAGTCCCAAGGCATCAGGCACAAAGGGATATAAGAAAACTGAAGCAAAAAGTCCAATTTTTATGTCATAAATTACAAGAAGTAAACCACTTATGCCGAGAAAGGCTGCCAATAGAAATTTACTTCCTAAAAAGTAATAAATTAAACTTAGAAAAATAGCCGAAAGTAAAATAAAGTTTATCTTTTTTGTCTTTACCACCAGTTTTCACCACCTTCATCAAGTTTAAAGAAGGAAGTAAAAAATTCTATGAATTTTGATCCCATTATTATTTCCATATATCTTCCCTTCAAAAGAGATAAAATTAGTCCCATTACAATAAAGCCAAGAGGGATAATAATTTTCCCCTTAAATATGAGAGAAATTATAAGAGTTAAAATCCCAGAATAGAACATGATATTTGAAATAAGTCCTGCAATTTCATCAAAGGAATTGAGAGACTTATAAGCTCCTCCTAAGAAAAATGAATTTTTTATCATTGGCAAAAAAATTCTTCCCAAAAACTTCATAAATCTCTCTATTAAATTAAATAATTTACTATAAATTTTATAGATAAAAGTATTTTCAAATAAAACTTTTTCTCCAGCAAGAACTTCTCTTGTTTTTGAATTTTGAAAATTTCTTTCTATTGGATTTTTTATAAAGTCCCAAGATTTTTTTGTAAAGGAATCTTTATAAGAATCCGAGAAAACCCTGTAGATTTTATTTAAAAATCTTATAGTTAATGAGTTAATAGTAATCACCTAGTTCTTTACTTCTATTCCAAGAATTGTCATAAATGTTGTAATAGATTTGTTTTTAATCCTCATTTCTGCACCGATTCTCACTTGTTCTGTGCCAACTTGATAAAAATCTTGAGTATCCTTTATGTCAGCATCGATAGTCATAAGAACCCTGTATTTTTCAGGCACTTCTGCATTATAAAATTTACCTTGATATTCTGTCTTATCCCTATAAGCTTCCACATCTACTGATGCAATTTTACCTAAGTAAGTTCCCTTGTCATAATCGTAGATTGGATCTCCAACTTTTAAATTATTGGCAGTTACATCTCTTACATCCTTGACTTCTGCGGATATAACTCCCTTTTTAGTTGAAACTTCTCCCACTGCTGACTTTGAACCAAATCTTTTTACTCCTGTTGCCACTAAAGCTACTATTAAAATAATAACTAGTAAATCAACAATATTAATTAGTCCAAAAAGTCTTCCCTTTTTGTCAATTACTTTCATTTTTTTCTCCCCTCAATATTTCTTCATAAATTTCTGTCTGTCTTTCTCCCATAGATATGTGAGAATATCTTTCCACTACTTCTTTCTTTATGTTTTCGCCAAGATTCTTTAATTTATCCCTATCATCATAAAGACTTAAAATATTTCTTGCAAGCTGTTTTTCTTTTCCAACTTTAAATAAATATCCCGTATAATCATCTTTTATAATTTCAGGTATACCGCCAGTTTTTGTAGAAACAGTTGGCACATTTAATAGGGCTGCCTCTAAGATTACATAAGGAAAAGACTCAGATATACTTGTCAAAACATTTAAATCAATAGCATTAAAGAAAGAATATTTATCTTTAACAAAACCTAAAAAATAAATATTTTTTTCTATGCCATAGTTTTTTACCATTTCTTCTAGTTTTTTCTTCTCATCGCCTTCTCCTGCAATTAAAAATAATATGTCTGGATTTACATCAAGTGCTTCCTTTGCAGCCCTTATAAAAGTTTCATGATCCTTAACCTTATCAAGTCTTGCAGCAATTCCAACTAAGAGTTCGCCGTTGTAATTAATTTTATATTTCTCAAGAAAGGCTGTCTTTGGAATGTAAAGAATTTTTTCATCAATATCTATTCCATTATATAAAACGTGAATCTTCTCTTTATTAAAGCCCCTATTCTCTAGCATTTTTTTAAAATTGTCACTTACACAAATATAGTGATCAAATTTTTTTAGAGACATCTTATTTAATGTAGTATAAATTAAATTTTTGTAAAAAGAATCCTTGAAGTCAAGCATATAGTCTGAATGGACCGTTGTGACCATTGGGACATTAATTTTCTTTTTTAAAAACATGCAAATAAAATTAGCTCTCGCTCCATGTGCGTGTACTAAATCATAATTTCCATTTTTTATTTCATCACTTAATTTAGAAACGACGGAAAGGTCCCATCTTTTTTCTTGTGGGTAAACTTCTATGTCTATGCCTCTATCCTTTGCTTCATCATAAAAAGTATCTTTTATAAAGCAAATGATTTTGGTTTCGACTCTACCCCTAAGACCCTTCATTAGAGTAAAGATGTGTGTTTTCGCACCACCTGTATCGCCGCCACTAATTAAATGGAGAACTTTTGTCATGTCTTCTCCTCCTTATCTTGTTTATTATACAATATATTTAATATTATTTTAACAGTTTTTATTAATTGACCTAGGCCTTATGATTTATAATAATTTTTATAGTAGCAAATGATTTTAAAGTCCCTTTAAAATTTAATTTAAAAAATAGTAAAAAAGTCCTTGCATTTATCACTAAAAAATGATTTAATAATAAAGATAAAAAAATAGAAAGTCAGTCCAAGGACTGAGTAAAATCATGTCCTTGTGCATGATTTTTTTTTGAGCAAATTTAATACCTTAAATTTTTTTTGCCCATTTTTTAAGAATGTTTGATCTTTTATTTGGAAAAGGAGAAAAAAATGCCAAGAGATAATTCGATTAAGAAGACACTAGTAATAGGATCTGGTCCTATTGTTATAGGACAAGCTGCAGAATTTGATTATTCAGGAACACAAGCTTGTGAGACTTTGAAAAAAAATGGAGTTGAAACTGTTCTGGTTAACTCAAATCCTGCTACAATAATGACTGATAAAGGTGTTGCTGACAAAATTTATATAGAACCAATTACTATTTCTTTTATAGAAAAAATTATTGAGAAGGAAAGACCTGACTCATTAATAGCTGGCATGGGCGGACAAACTGGTCTTAACATGACACTTGAACTAGATAAACGCGGAATTCTTGATAAGTACGGCATAAAAATAATTGGAACTGATATCGAAGCAATTAAAAGAGGCGAAGACAGAGACATCTTTAGAAGAACAATGCAAGAAATCGGCGAACCAATTATTGATTCAGAAATTGCAACAACTTTAGAAGAAGGAAAAGAGCTTGCAAAGAAAATTGGTTATCCCTTAGTTGTAAGACCTGCTTATACTTTAGGTGGAACAGGCGGAGGTTTTGCTTATGATGAAGAAGAACTTGAAGAAGTTTTATCACACGGACTAAGTCTTAGCCCAGTAAATGAATGTCTTCTTGAAAAATCTATCCGTGGTTGGTTAGAAATTGAATTTGAAGTAATAAGAGACTCAGCTGGTGAAAAAATAATCGTATGTGACATGGAAAATGTGGATCCCGTTGGCGTTCACACTGGTGACTCCATAGTTGTTGCTCCTTGTCAAAGTCTTGATAAAGATGTTTTACAAAAATTAAAAAATTCTGCTTTAAATATTGTAGAAAATGTAAATGTTGTTGGTGCTTGTAACGTACAACTTGCTCTTAATCCAGAAACTCTTGACTACGCAATAATAGAAATCAATCCTAGAGTTTCTCGTTCATCTGCTCTTGCATCAAAGGCAACAGGATATCCTATTGCAAGAATTGCAACAAAAATTGCTCTTGGACTTAACTTAAATGAAATCGAAAACGAAACTACTGGAAAAACTATAGAAAATTATGAGCCTAAATGTAATTATGTAGTTGTTAAAATACCTAAGTGGCCTTTTGATAAATTTAAATTTGCAAATAGAAAACTTGGAACAAAAATGATGGCAACTGGAGAAATAATGTCCATTGGTTCATCTTTCGAAGAGGCACTTCTAAAAGGTATAAGATCTCTTGAAATTTCTAAGTTCTCTCTTGAATCTAAATTCTCTGAAGAAAGAACTACAGAAGAACTTAAAAAGAGAATTAAATTCCCTGACGATGAAAGACTATTTGACGTTGCAGAAATTATTAGACGTGGACTTTCCATAGAAATGATCCACGAAATTACTGGCATAGACTTATATTTCTTAGAAAAAATTGAAAACATAGTTCATCAAGAAGAAAACCTAAAACAATTAAGTCTAGATACCATTACATCAGATGAACTTAATAGTTTAAAGAAATTAGGATTTTCTGATAAAACTATAGCTTCTGCACTTGGTGTAAACATTGATGCAATTGTAGAACTTCGTCAAAAACACAATATCCTTCCAAATTACAGAAGAGTAGACACTTCTCCTTTTAGAAAAAACGGAGCTTACTACTACTCAACTTACGAAAAGACAGACGAAAATATAGTTTCTGACAATAAAAAAATAATTGTAATTGGATCAGGACCAATAAGAATAGGTCAAGGTATTGAATTTGACTATTGCAGCGTTCATGCCATTAAATCATTGATAAACATGGACATAGAAACAATAACAATTAATAACAACCCAGAAACAGTTTCAACTGACTTTGACACATCTGACAAACTTTACTTTGAACCACTTACAGAAGAAGAAGTTAAATCAATAATTGAAACAGAAAAACCAATGGGAGTTATACTAGCATTTGGTGGTCAAACAGCAATTAAACTTGCTAAATATCTTCACGATCAAAAAGTTAATATTTTCGGAACAGACTTTGAAGATATTGACAGAGCTGAAGATAGAGAAAAATTTGATGAAATGCTTGAAGAATTAAAAATCAATAGACCAAAGGGACATGGAGTCTTCACTATAAAAGAAGGTCTTGAAGTTGCAAAGGAACTTGGTTATCCCCTACTTGTTAGACCATCCTATGTACTTGGTGGTCAAGGTATGCAAATAACTTATGATGAAAAAAGTCTTTTGACTTACCTAAAGGGAGCTTTCGAAAGAGATAGGGACAACCCAGTTTTAATTGACAAATATTTAGTTGGTCGTGAAATTGAAGTTGATGCAATATCTGACGGAGAAGATGTATTGATACCAGGAATAATGGAACACCTTGAAAGGGCTGGAGTTCACTCTGGAGATTCAATTACAATTTATCCAAGTATTAACATCTCCAGTGAAATCAAAGACAAGATTTTAGATTACACAAAGAAAATTGCCAAGGCTCTTCACGTTAAGGGTATGATAAATATTCAATTCATAGAATATAAAAATGACCTTTATATCATAGAAGTAAATCCTCGTGCTTCAAGAACAGTACCTTACATTTCAAAGGTTTCTGGAGTTCCAATAGTTGACCTTGCAACAAAAACAATGCTTGGAGAAAAACTATCTGATTTGGGATATGGCACTGGAATTTATAAAGAACCAAAATTAATGGCAGTAAAAGTACCAGTATTCTCAATGTCAAAACTTAACAGAGTTGAAATTTCTCTTGGACCTGAAATGAAATCCACTGGAGAAGTTCTTGGAGTTGGAAAGGATATAGATGAAGCACTTTTCAAAGGATTCTTAGCCGCTGGATCAGCAATAGAAGATAAGGCAGCAAGAGTTTTAGCAACAGTTAATGACAACGACAAAGAAGAATTTGTTGAAATTGCAAAAACAATGAATGAAATGGGCTACAAAATTATTGCAACAAAAGGAACTTGCAAACTTCTAAAAGAAGTTGGAATAGATGCAAAAGAAATTGGAAAAATTAACGATCCAAGACCAAATATCCTTGATGTAATAAGAAATGGAGAAATTGATCTTGTAGTTAACACTCCAACAAAGGGTGGCGACTCCACAAGAGATGGCTTCAAAATTAGAAGAATGGCAACAGAATATGGCATTGACATTGTAACAAGCCTTGATACCCTAGCAGCAAGGGTTGCAGTTAAAAATAAAAAATTCCATGAAGAAAACATGGATATATATGATATTTCAGAATTTTAATAAAAATCAAATAATAAATTTTTAGAGGATGCAGAAATGCATCCTTTTTTGTATTTTTCTATTTTATATTATTTATATAAATATTCAATTAATTCTTCAATTATTTTTTAAATTTACAAATGCAATAAAAAAACCGATGCAATATTTCATCGGTTATAGTTAAAAATTTAAATTTTTATAAATTTTACTTGATATTTAACTTATCTTTTAAATCTTTTATGTCTTTATCTAGTCTTTCTTCGTCAAGTTCTTTATTTTTATTTTCTATTGCCCTATCCACAAGATCCATTAGTTCAGGGTCCATTTCTCTTTCAAGCTTATCTAAAGCTATTCTAACTAGACCACCAAGTTCTCTAAATTTCATTACAGCTCTGTGTTCATCAGCTATATGACCCATTAAAAATCCAAAGGTCCATTCTGCATTTGTTTTTGTCAATACGCATTTGTTGTCAACCATTACGCCTTCATTTTTAAGAGCAATTAAAAAATCACGCAAAATATTTCTGTCAAAGTCAGAAAATACCATAAGTTTGTTTTCATCTTCCACAGAATTATTTTCTTTTAAATTTTCTTCAAATAAATTTCCAACTTTTTCTTCCAAATTTTCTTTATTTATTTTATTTAGTTCAATATCAAATTCCTTTGCAACTTTTTCAGTAATTTTTGTCTTTTCACTGTCAAGTCCGTATAATAATATTTTTTTCACTTTAACACCTCTTAATTATTTTACCCAAAATTTTTTTATTTATTGGGTATATGTTTAATGAGGTGATTTTTTGAGATTAAATAAAGGTGATGAAATAATTTATGAGAGAGTTTTTACTAAAAAAGACTTATATGACTATGCTGTAAATGCAAACTTTTGGGGTAAGCACCACGAAAACCCAAATGACAAGGGCGAGTATCTTTTGCAAGGACTTTTAACAGCAAGTCTTACTAATAAAATTGGCGGCGATTATGATATCTTGATGTATAAAATGGATTTCGATTTTTTGAGAAAAGCTTATACAGGAAGAAAAATCAAAAGCATTAATGTAGTCGACAATGTCGAAAATAAAAGAGGCAAAAATTTTATTGATATAACATCAGATGTCTATGACGAAAATGGCGACCATCTTATTCACGCAATTTTAAAGGGAATTTTGCTTGATTAGTTTGCATGTCAAATAAATAACCTCTTTACTAATTTATATAGTAAAGAGGCTACATACTGATTTCTAAAATAATTTTATTGTTTATTTATTTTTCACCAATAACTTCTATCTTGTATCCGTCTGGATCCTTTACAAAGAAGTAAGAGTCTGAATTGTCTGAAAGGGCTTTAAGTTCTGTTACATCGCATCCCTTTTCTTTTAATTCTTCCCTGAAGGATTTTATATTAGGATGTGAGATTGCAATGTGACCGTAACCATCGCCCATAGTATAATCTCTTCCGTCGTAATTGTATGTTAATTCTAATTCATAGGGTGAATCTTCCAGCTTTAAATATACTAGTGTAAATTCATCTTCTGGAAAATCCTTGTGTCTTGATTCTACAAAACCAAGATTTTCTTTATAAAACTTTTCAGATTTTTCTAGGTCCTTTACCCTAATCATTGTGTGTAAAAATTTCATAATATCCCTCCAATTTATTTATACCTCACTTTATAACTTATACTCAAAGAAACAAAAAAATATCTATTGAAAATTTTACTAATCAATAGATATTTCAACTCTATAAGTTGTTATAGAAAAATTCAATGTTTGTCAAATATTCTAAATAGTTAATTGAATCTTTTTTTCTATCATATTCTGATATTCCACTAAAAAGAAAAATTTCTCCAAAAATAATATGTTGATCTATGCTAAAATATTGTGTATTTTTTTCGAATACAAGATAAAAATAATCTACTTTATTATAATTTTCATTTCCTAAAAAATAAATTTCTGTCTTTTCATTTTTAGGTATTTTATATATAAGAATTTCCAAAATTTTATCAGAAAATTCATAAGTGCATAGATGGTTTATAAGATTTATTAAAATAAAATTAAATGTTACTCTATTATTGTCCTTTATATATTCTGAAAAGCTAATTTTGTAAGCATTATATCTGTCTTCTATCCAATTTAAAATCTCATCAGATGACTTTTTTCTAGGCAATTTGAATTTTTTATATTTTTCTTTTATATTTTCAGCTTGATTCATTTCTTTATTTCCCATGTTCCTACTGGATCGCTAGCCATATACCATCCAAAATCTAATATATATATATTAATTTGAGCACAATCTACTCTAACTTTATCAAACTTTTTGGGTAAATTTATTTCTCCTATTTTAAAATATACCCTTGTATCTGCAAGCTCCCTAACGAATGCATGGGGTATTTCTGCTAGTATTTTTTGATTTAAAAAATTAGAATCTTTAACAATAAAATTATTTACTTCTAAAAGATTAGTTCGATTTGAACCCACATATTTAAAATAGACTTCAACTAAATCTGTCCCATTATTTAGCCTAATAAATATAAGGCTTAATGTCGATATTGTTACGATTGAGTAAGGTACAATTTCATACTGATCTTCTTCATACTAATCTTCTTCATACTGATTTATACTATCATATATTTTAAAAGTTGTATGTTCTTTATCCTAATTCGTTTCTTGGTATGCAAAAACATTTATATTAAAAATAAATATAGTAATTATTGATATGAAAATTACTATATTTATTTTTTTCATTGTTAATATCTCCTTTAATTCTTTAAACTTTTTAAGACATAAGTTCTGCATTTACTTTTTCTGATTTTTCTTCCTTCATCTCTTCCTTTGAGATTATATCCTTGACTTTCATTAGTCTTGTTATATTCGCTCTTTCGCTTTCATCAAGCTTTGAACGAATATACTTAATAGTATCTTCTAAGTCTGGAATAGTTTTATATTCAAGTGCATTTACTCTTCTTCTCGTCTTTTCTATTTCATTGGCAAGAAGTTGAGACGCCTTTTCCTTTTGAGTTAGGGTCAAAAGCTCTTCCATTACTTCTGTAAGATTATCTATGGCTGAGTCAAGGTCTGAAGTTGTTTGTGCATATCCATAAGGATATCTTGAGGCATCTTCTGATGTTTTTTTAGTGATAAATTCCATTTCTGGAACATCTACAGACATAACATTTTTCTTTTTTATATCTACTAAAGTCTTTGTAGTTGGAAGGGCGATTGCTTCTTCTAACATCTCTGGACTCATAGCAGCTGATGCCATTAAAAAGGCTTTAAAAGAATCTTGTAGTTTATCTTCTACTTCAAGTCTTAGTTTTTTATTTTCTTTTATAAGAGTGATGAACTGTCTCATAAGTTCATCTTGTTTGTCTTTTAAAAGTTTATGTCCTCTTTTTGATGTTTCAAGTTTAGTTTTTAGAATAGATAGATTCATCCTTGTGGGGTTTATATTTAGTCTTGCCATTATAATCCCTCATTTTCTAAATTTTCAGGATCCTTAGAATCCTCCTCTTTATTCTCCTTATCGCCCAAATATTTTTCAATTAATTTGTCATCAATTCTCTTGAGTTCTGTCTTAGGGATTATTGATAAAAGTTCCCAGCCTAGGTTTAGAGTTTCAAGAATTGACCTATTTGTTTCAAAACCTTGTGATACATATTGTTTTTCAAATAAATCTGCAAATCTTGCAAAAGCTTTGTCAGTTTCTGATAGGGCAGTTTCCCCTAAGATTGCTGAAAGTTCTTTTGCTTCTTTACCAGCAGTATAGGCTGCGTAAATTTGGTTCATTGTATCTGCATGGTCTTCACGAGTTTTTCCCTTTCCAATTCCCTTATCTTTAAGTCTAGATAGAGATGGGATTGCGTTAATAGGTGGTTCAAGACCTTGTTTAAATAATTCTGTTGATAGGATTATTTGTCCTTCAGTAATGTAACCTGTAAGGTCTGGTATTGGGTGAGTAATATCTCCTTCTGGCATAGTTAGGATAGGAATTTGTGTAATAGATCCTTCTCTACCCTTAATCCTTCCAGCTCTTTCATAAATACCTGCAAGGTCAGTATAAAGATAACCTGGATATCCACGTCTTCCTGGTACTTCTTTTCTAGCTGCTGAAACTTCTCTAAGTGCTTCAGCGTAATTTGTCATATCTGTCAAAATAACAAGAACGTGTTTGCCTTGTTCAAAAGCTAGATATTCTGCTGCAGTAAGTGCCATCTTTGGTGTTGCAAGTCTTTCTATAGCTGGGTCATTGGCAAGGTTCATAAATAAAACTGCTCTGTCAATGGCTCCAGTTTTTGTGAAGTCATCAATAAAATATTGTGCTTCTTCAAAAGTAATACCCATGGCTGCAAATACTACGGCAAAATCTCCACCTGAAAGAACTGTTGCTTGTCTTGCAATTTGAGCTGCAAGTTCATTGTGAGGAAGTCCGGCTTCAGAGAAAATTGGAAGTTTTTGTCCTCTAACTAGAGTATTAAGACCATCAATTACAGATACACCTGTTTGAATAAATTCTGATGGATAGTCTCTTGATACTGGGTTAATTGCAGTACCATTTATGTCAATTTTTTCTTCTGGAATAATTTTTGGACCGTCATCAATTGGTTCTCCAAGTCCATCAAATACTCTACCAATCATATCTGGTGAAACTCCAAGTTCAAGTGGCTTACCTAAAAATCTAACGCTAGTATCTTTTAAGTTAATTCCACTAGAACCTTCGAAGATTTGTACCATTGCCTTGTCGCCATGTATTTCAATTACACGACCACGTCTTTTTTCCCCTGTTTGTAGTTCGATGTCAACAAGTTCTTCGTAGGCTGCACCTTCTACACCTTCTACAGTCATAAGAGGTCCAACAACTTCTGTTACTGATTTATATTCTTTAAGCATCTGTATCACCGACCTCTACTAATTTTTTAAGTTGACTATCTATTTTATCTCTGATTTCGTCAATTTTTTCTAATTCATCATTTGGAAGATACTTCATTCTTGCAATATTTTCTTTTACATCAAGTTCTTCTATTTCACTGAAGTATGCTCCATTTACAAGAGCTTCTTGTCCTCTGTCATAGAAATAAAGTATTGTGTCAAGCATCTTAAATTGTTTTTCTAAAGGACAGAAAGTATCAACATCGTGGAAGGCATTTTGTTGCAAGAAGTCTTCACGAATTGACTTACTTGTGTGTAATTTCATTTGATCTTCATCAGAAAGTGAATCACGACCTACAAGTCTTACAACTTCTAAAAGTGAAGTTTCTTCTTGTAAAAGTGACATTGATCTCTTTCTAAGTTTAGAAAATCTTCTGTCTATATTTTCATCCAAATATGCATCTATCTTTGGTTGATATAGAGAATATGAATCTATCCAGTTAATTGCTGGGAAGTGTCTTTGATATGACAAGTCATAATCAAGCTTCCAGAATATTTTAACAATTCTAAGTGTATTTTGTGTAACTGGTTCAGAAATATCTCCACCTGGAGGAGAAACGGCACCTATAACTGATAAAGCTCCTTCTCTTTCTTCTTTACCATTAACAAGAACACGACCAGCTCTTTCATAAAATTCTGCAATTCTTGATGCAAGATATGCTGGATAACCTTCGTCACCAGGCATTTCTTCAAGACGACCAGACATTTCACGAAGAGCTTCTGCCCAACGTGATGTTGAGTCTGCCATCATGGCTACAGAATAACCCATATCTCTAAAGTATTCAGAAATTGTAATTCCTGTGTAAATTGATGCTTCACGAGCTGCTACTGGCATATTAGAAGTATTTGCAATAAGAACTGTTCTCTTCATAATAGATTCACCAGTTGATGGATCCATTAGTTCTGGAAATTCCATAAGTACGTCTGTCATTTCATTTCCACGTTCTCCACAACCAACATATACAACTATTTGTGCATCAGCCCACTTAGCAAGTTGATGTTGTACAACTGTTTTACCTGAACCAAAAGGTCCTGGTATTGCAGCAGTACCACCCTTTGTTATTGGGAAGAAAGTATCTATAACTCTTTGTCCTGTAATAAGCGGTTCTTTAGGGTCAATTTTTTTCTTGTAAGGTCTTCCCTTTCTTACTGGCCATCTTTGAATCATGTTAAGTTCCTCGTCGCCTTTTTCTGTTTCAATAACAGCAACAATTTCCTCAACTGTAAAGGATCCTTCTTTTATGTCCTTTACCTTTCCACTTACACCGTTAGGTACCATAATTTTGTGAGTGACAACTGGAGTTTCTTCTACAGTTCCAAGAACATCACCAGCTTCAACTTCATCTCCGACACTTGCTACTTTTTTAAATTCCCATTTTTTATCTCTATTTAAAGGATTACTGTAACTCCTCTTTTTAAAAAGTCTCCTGCTTCATCTCTAAGTCCAACTAGAGGTCTTTGGATTCCGTCAAACATTTGCTCAATCATTCCAGGTCCAAGTTCGACAGATAGAGGTGCTCCTGTAGTATATACTTCATCTCCAGGACCTATTCCTGTTGTTTCTTCATATACTTGAATAGAGGCCTCGTCTCCTCTCATTTCAATAACTTCACCTATTAGTTTGTCTTTAGAAACTTCAACCACGTCATAGACATTGGCATCTTCCATGCCACTGGCTACAACTAGTGGTCCGGATACTTTAATTATCTTTCCTGATTTCAATAAAGCTCCTCCTTTATAAAAAGGTGACTAATCACCTAATATGTTAGCTCCAACTGCCTTTTCGACATTTTTATTTAAATTCTTCATACCAATACCAAGAGTTCCCTTATTTGATGGGATTACTATTATGGCTGGTATTAATTTTTCATTATATCTTTCTATTGTCTTTGGTATTTTTGCTGCAAGATCTTCTGTAATATAAATTACACCATAATCTTTTTTTGCAAGACTATCTACCTGGCTTCTCGCATCTCTATCTTCATATGCAACAAAAACATCAATTCCTATTGCCTTAAAAGATAAAACGGAGTCCTTGTCTCCAATAACTGCAATTTTATACATAACTATCACGCAACTTTTCTCTAATAAATTCACTATCTAGTCCATTTAATTTAGAAACTAAAATAATTCTCAAATTTTTTATTTCCATTTCCTTTGCCAAAACATTAGCAAAAACAACTTCTGGACCATAGGTTACATATTTTACATCCTTAATAAGGTCTATAAAGTAATTATCCATCTCTCTCTCAAAATCTGAAAGAGTTCCCTTTTCTTTGAAGTCATCAAGGGCATCCTTAATATATTTATAAATATCAAGTCTTTTGAAAGCATCTGTGTCTGAACTAAGATCCCTATTTAATAGATCAAGATAGGTTTCTTCTCTTAGATTTCCACCAGGAACAATAATTTGTTTTAAAAATTCCACATCTTTTTCCTGTTTTTTTCGACCTCAAAAGAGTCCTAATATTTGTAAAATCAATTAAATTTTTAGCATAATTAATAAATAAATCAACTTTAGATTCCTCTGCAAGGTCAAGCAAGTCCTTGAAATAGGCATTATCAAGGTGGATATCAATTATTTGTGGATCCTTCTTTTCTTCATAAGAATCCAAAATTTTTCCAATAAGTTCAAAATATTTATTTCTCTTGCTTCCCTTTACAAGTCCATCTCTATATTCCTTTAGGTCAAAATCACCTATGTTCATATAGATGTTATTTAAATCTTTTTCACTAATCTTTTCCTTAATTAAGACTTTTAGATTGTGATAAAAATATTTTAATGCAACTAAATCAACAGGAATTTTGGAAGGAGATATTTCATATGCATCCTTAT
>NZ_HE978593.1:722810-729766 GCF_000312025.1 Peptoniphilus timonensis JC401
TTGGCATTTTTTATTGCATCCCTATACTTTTTAGGAACATCAATTGTGCCACCCTTTATATCTACATCTTTTAAATTATTTTTTACGAATTTTACATAATCATCTTCAGATAAATTTTCAAGTTCCCTTATAACTTTTTCAAGAACTTCGTCTATTATCCTATTTTTTTCAGCTAGAATGTCATCTCTAGATTTTAATTCTGCTGATGATTTACTTCTCTTTAAGATGTCTTCTCTTTCTCTTTTAGAAATTTCGTCTATCTTATTTGCCAGATATTTTCCATCTTCTTTTCTATTTTCTACAATGCTAATTCTTTTTTCTTCAGCATCTTTTATTATACTTTGGGCTTTATCTTCTGCATCCTTAATTATTTTATTTAAAATATTTTCAAGTCCTGCCATAGTATCACCTAGGCTCTAAATAGGATAAAGAATGAGATTGCAAAAGCAAGAATAGCATAAAGTTCAACCATTACTGCAAAGATAATACCTTTTGCTTGTTGTTCTTCATTTTTTGCTAAGATATTTATACCAGCAACAGAAACTTTACCTTGTGCAATTGCAGATACAAGTCCAGCTAAACCAATAACGGCACCACTTGCTAGATACATAAATCCAGTGTTAACTGGTGTATCAGCTGAAAGTCTGAATAAGATAAATAGTCCAATTACAAAACCGTAAAGACCTTGTGTACCTGGTAGAAGTTGTAATACAAGTGATTTACCAAATTTTTCTGGTTCATCAATTACAACGCCTGCTGCAGCTTCACCTGCTAAACCTACACCCTTAGCAGACCCTGCACCTGCAAGAGCTACTGCTAAAAAGATCCCAATAGATCCTAAAATCAATCCGCCATATTCTCCCATTAATCCATTTAACATAATTTTCCTCCTAGTCTATATTAAAGTAATCTGAATTTTCTATCATTTTTTTGAAAGGTATGCCTCCACCTTCATAAAATTTATTAAACATTTCTACATAAGTTAGCCTTGCTGTATGAACATAAGCTGACAAATAAGAAAGAAAGGCATTAAACAATTGAAATACTACAAAAATTACTATTGCAAATAACTTTCCAAGTATATTTGATTCAAAAAGCATTCCTGCAATCATGTTAATAGCAAGTCCTAAGAAAGAACCTGATAAAACAAGTGCCATTAATCTTAGATAAGATACAAAGTCACCAAGATAGGATGTAATTCCATAAAGAGAATAAACTCCCCATCCAATCTTTGCACCAGTGGACTTTTCTTCTCTACCACCAGTTGCAACTATACCTACCATTCCAAGTAACATTACAACTAAGAATACTTTTCCAAAAGCTTGAACTGGCTCAAGAAATTTGCTTAGAATAAATCCAATTGCTCCCAATACTGCCATATACCAGAAACCAACATCATATAGTGCATCCTTCGGTTTTCCATCACGAATATTCATATAGGCTTTTATTCCAAGAGCAAAGAATATGTGAATTCCACCTAGTATTAAAGAAATTATTACCAATAGAGTTGAATCTTCTGCTGGATCTATTAAACTTGGAAGTTCAATTATTCCTCCAAAGAAAGAACCGAATATAAGTCCAAATATAATAGTTGAAATAGATAGGTAATTAAAAAATTTAATAAACCTTCTCTTCTTGTCCGTTAGCTTAAATTTTTTGAGAGCGAAAAGTGTTCCCAAAAATACTAGTAGACCATAACCGAAATCTCCAACCATAATTCCTGCAAATATAAAATAGAAAGGTGCAAAGAAAGGTGTTGGGTCAATTTCATTGTATCTTGGCATTGAATACATTTCTGTCATAATTTCAAAAGGACTTACAAAAGAATTGTTCTTTAGTAGAATTGGAACTTCTTGAGAATCCTTATTGGCATCTTCAGCCCTTAAATAGTAATTATCCTTGCAAACTTTTTGGATTTCATTTTCCAAATCTTCAAGTCTATCTTCTGGAACATAACCTTCTATAAGATTAAGTTCAGTAGTCTTTAAAAATTTTCTCTCTGACATTATCTTAACTTTTTCATTTCGATAATGTTCATAAGAATATTTAAAGTCCTCTAAATATTTCAAATATGTCTTTAATTCTTCTTCAATTTCTTTATTTTTTTCGAATAATAAATCTTTATCTTTTTCATAGGAACTTATCTTGTCCCTAACTTTTCCATCTGCCTTGATATTAATAGGAGTGAAACCGTAACTTGTCATTAGACCTTTAATTTCATCATCAATAGATTTTTCAACTATTATTAAATAATAATTAAAGTTTTTATCTTTTGAGACTCTTTCAAGGTAAGCAAGATCGTTTTTTATAAATTCTCCCTCAAAGTCTTCGGCATGATTTGATGAGACAGTTCCTGTGTAAATGTTTACAGAGTCCATCCTATTTACACCTTTTAAAGAAGATGAGAGATCTTGCCACGGTTTAAGCTCAGCAATTTTAGAATCGATATTTTGAATCTTACTCTTGTTCTTTTCTTTCTTATCAACTAGACTTTTTATTTCCCCATCAATTTTTTCAAAGGGAAAAGTCATAGCTCTAGCCGTAAGTTCTTCAAGAGTTATATTGCTAACCCCATCTTTCATGGCTTTTATAGGATTTTCCTTATCCTTAAATTTAAGTAAAAGATCAATATCCTCTTTGGATTTCTTGATTTTGTCATCAATTTCAATTAAATCTTCTGAAGATTTAGGTCTTGTAAAATCATCCTCTGAAAAATCATCTTCATCAAAATCAGACTCGTCAATATGAACATAGTTGAATTTTTGAAATTTATTTATCAAATTTTCTCTGTTCTCATCAAAGATAAAGAGTTTGAATTTTTTCATCTTAACTATTGCCATTATTCACAATCCTCTCTACCACTGACTTTACAACTTCAGCTTCCCTGCCTTTAGAAATTTTTGAAATATCAGCAATCTTCATTTCTGAATCCTTACCTATAGGCTTGACAGATTCCTCTGCTTCTTCTCTAGCCTTACTTACATAGGCATCCTTTCGATCTCTAGCTTCATCAACAATAGCTCGATAAGCCTTTTCAGCTTCATCTCTTGCCTCTTCAATAATTTCTTTGGCCTTAACTTCAGCATCGTCAATTATTTTTTTTGCCTCAGCTTCAGTGTCTTTAACTTTTTTTACTGCATCATCTGACACTAAATCACCTCCAGTGTAAAATCTATTCACAAATTAATTATATCACTTGTTAAAATATTATTTAACCACAATGTTTATATTTTTAATTTGTACATATTTTATTATTACCCTAGTAAAACAACTTTATTTAAAATAATACAAAAAAGTAAATATTTCCTGTTTATAATAAAAAAGGTAACAACAATCCTATTAATATTTTAACAAATTAAATCAATTTTTCCAAAATAAAAAACCACATTTTAAGTGGTTTTGATAATTTTTATTTTTTTAATATATTTTGGAAAGCGCCCATATTGTATACTTTTGATATTAATAATATAGAAATTAGTTTGTCAGCGTAGTCAGTTATAATTTGAATTACAAATACAATTACAAAATCTGGCAAATCCATCACTGCACGTATGGCTTGAACAATGTAAGATGAACCTGCTGTTGTCACAGTCCCAAAAAGATAAGTCGCTACTAGTGCTGATGAAATTGCTGCAGGAATTGACATAAAAGGAGTCAAATAAACTTTTGACAGTGTATCTTTTCTTTTTAAAAATTTAAAATAACCTGCAGTAAATCCAACTATTATTTGTGTTGGCATAAAATAAAGAGCTATTGGATCTCCAATAGTATTTACAAAAGCTGAAACAAGACCTGTAAGGATTCCAAAAATAGGACCAAAGGCAAAACCTGCCATTATTGTTCCTATAGAATCAAGGTAAATTGGAAGTTTTAAAACAACACCAATCCATGCACCTACCATATTTATGGTAATACAAAGTCCTAGGAGTGTTATTTTTTTTGTAGAGATTTTCATAGTAAATCTCCCAAAATTCTTTCATCAATTTCTTCTCCTGTTATCTTTTCTATAAAAAATTTCCAAACTTTATAAAGGTCTAAATCTTCATAAATTATCATATTTTTTTCTCTCTTCATAAAATCCATTTCATCAACCATAAGCATTCCTCTGGCTGGTCCATCAGTTACACACTCCACATTGTAAGTGTTGGACTTAAAAAGATCCGGATTTCTTTCCAAGAGAATGGTTAGGGGATCATTTATAACTGATCCAATGATTTTTTCATATTCCCAATGAAAATCCATATAAAAATTTGTTATATCTTCTAAAAATTTGCCAACTTCAAAATTTAATCTCTTTATATAAGAAAGTATATTTGGGGTTAAAACAAATTTCCTAGTCACATCTAAGGGCAAAATTTCAATTTTTCTCGGTGCATTTTTAATTACATAATCTGCTGCATCTGGATCAACATAAAAATTAAATTCTGCCACAGGGCTCATATTTCCATGGCTTCTGAAACTTCCTCCCATTACAATAATTCTTGTGTCGTTGAAAGCTTCTCTATCTTTTTCAATAGCTTTGGCAAGATTAGTAAGTGGTCCTAAGGCAAAAATTGTCAAATCTTTCTTCTTAGCCTCTTCTATCAAAAAGTCTATGGCATCAGACTTGCAACTTTTTTCATCATAAGATAAATAAGTTTCACCAAGCCCATCTTCACCATGAGTGTCCTCTGCATTTATAAAATCCTTACAAAGAGGACTTTCACTTCCTATGTGAACATTAAAATCTTTTTTTAAAAATTTTTCTAGTCTCAAGATATTTTTTCTTCCCTTATTGACATGAACATTTCCTGAAACTAAAGAAATCCCAAGAATATCATATTCCTCAATGCTATTTGCAAGCATTATAGCAATGGAATCATCAATCCCGGGATCAGCATCAATAATAATTTTTTTCATAAATAACCTCCATTTCTTTGGAGAACAATTAGTTTTTTATACTTGGAGTTCCCGAACAAGTGAAATAAATTATACCTTATTTTTTTAAAATAGACAAGTTTTTAGCCATGAAGTATAATTGACTTAGGCAAAATTAAAAATTTTTACACTGGAGTGATTAAATGAAAAAACTATTTAAAATTCTAATTTTATTTGCAGTAGCACTTAGTCTTTTTGCCTGCAATAAGAAAAACGACGTTAATACTAAAGCAAATAAGACAAAAGAAGTTGAAACAAAAACAGCTTCATCCATTGAATTAAGTGAGATGCCAATTGAAAGATTTGACTTCCAAACAATGGATATCATGGATGGAAATGTAATAAAATCAGAAGATTTTTATAAGGAAAAAAACCTAACTCTCGTAAATGTTTGGGGAACATTCTGTGGTCCATGCAAGGAAGAAATGCCAGACTTAGGAAAATTACACGAAGAATATAAAGATAAGGTAAACTTTCTTGGAGTTGTTGTAGACACTAACGCAAGTATGGACACAAATGTGGAAGAAGGGCAAAAAATTATAAAGGATTCTGGAGTTAATTATACAAATATTATGCCAAATCCAACAACTGAAGACAGTCTTGTAAATATAACTGCAATACCAACTACTTTCTTTGTTAATTCTGAAGGAAAAGTCCTTGGAGGTTTTGTAGGTCAACAAGATAAAGATAGTATAGCCGCAACAATTGATAAATTACTTGAAGAAATAAATAATTTTTATTAGTATTTTATGAGACAAGCTAAAAATACAAAGAGATGGAAAATTCCATCTCTTTTTTATTTTGGAGTAATGACTAAAATTTTTTTAATTTTCTTTTTATGGGTAATCTATATATAATAGGAGGAATTAAAATGATTTATGATTATAAAGTAGAAAAACAAGACGGTAGTTTTTTAGACTTAGCTGACTTAAAAGGAAAAGTTATTCTAATTGTTAATACTGCTACAAGATGCGGCTTTACACCTCAATATGAAGATTTAGAAAATTTATATGAAAAATATCATGAAAAAGGGTTAGAAATAATCGACATACCTTGCAATCAATTTAAGGAACAAGCCCCAGAAAGCGATGAAGAGATCACAAATTTTTGCCAAGTTAATTACAATATAGAATTTCCACAAATGAAAAAGGCTGACGTAAATGGTGAAAATGAACTTGAACTTTACAAGTTTTTAAAGTCTCAAAAAGATTTTGAAGGTTTTGGAAAGGGTCCAAAGGCTCTTGCAATGTCAACTCTTTTAAAATCAATTGACAAAGATTATAAAAACAATCCTGATATAAAATGGAATTTCACAAAATTCTTAGTTGATAGAGATGGAAATGTAGTAGAGAGATTTGAACCCACAGCTAAAATGGATATTATAGATGAAAAAATTTCAAAATTAATATAAGTTTTTATTATATTTATGCTAAAAAACTTCTGTATGAAATATTACAGAAGTTTTTTGTTTAAATTTATATAAGAAATATAGAATAAGTATATAAATATAAAAATAAAATTTTAAAATAGCACTGAAATATAGATACTCTCGAACCACTCTAATAAAAATCAATTTTTATAATCTTTTTTCAATTCTTTTAAGATTATATAAATATCCCTAATAATAAAAATGTCCACAATCAAAGTTAGTAGCATAAATATAAAGGCTTCTCTAATTGAGCTTTGTGAAACTCCTCTTATAGCTTTTATACGATTATAACCTATCCATTTACTATAGAGAGATCCAGTTCCACCAAATACACGCACTCCATTATAATTTAAAGAAAAATTTATAATAAATAAAGTAAAAAGATGAATAAACCTATTTATAATTTTTTTCATATATACCTTCCTTCCTTTATTTGTTTGGACGATTTTATATCTTGATTATAAACCCATAAGAGTCATAAATCTAGCCAATAGTAAATCTTTTTATTAATTCAGTAAACATTATTTTATCACTGACATAAGAATATAAAAATTGTCACGATGATTAAGTCCTCCATGCTCATCAAATTTTAAGTCCAAAAATTTACATC
>NZ_HE978593.1:730795-752579 GCF_000312025.1 Peptoniphilus timonensis JC401
AGCTGTAAGAGTTGTTTTACCGTGGTCAACGTGACCAATTGTTCCAATGTTTACGTGTGGTTTATTTCTTTCAAATTTTGCCTTTCCCATTATAATCCTCCTATTTATTAGTTTTTATTTTTATCTCCAACTACTTCTTCTGCTATTGATGCAGGTACTTCTTCGTAATGATCAAATATCATTGAGTGTGTTGCTCTTCCTTGTGTATTTGAACGAAGACTAGTTGCGTAACCAAACATTTCTGCTAGTGGTACATAAGCTGTAACAATTTGAGCTCCAGCTACTAGTTCCATACCTTCCATTCTTCCACGTCTTGAATTAATATCACCAATTACATCTCCCATGTATTCTTCTGGAGTTGTAACTTCAACTTTCATCATTGGTTCAAGAAGTACTGAGTCTGCTTTTGCAAGAGCATCTCTTGTTGCCATTGATCCAGCAATCTTAAATGCCATTTCTGAAGAGTCGACTTCGTGATAAGAACCATCGTAAAGTGTTACTTTAACATCAAGAACTTCGTATCCACCAACGATACCTGATTTAAGTGCTTCTTCAATACCTTGTTGAGTTGGTCCAATAAATTCCTTAGGAATAGCACCACCAACGATAGCATTTTCAAATACAAAGCCTGCACCTGGTTCGTTTGGTTCGATTCTAATTTTAGCGTGACCATATTGTCCACGACCACCTGATTGACGAGCGTATTTAGCTTCGCCTTCAGCAGCTTTTCTAATACCTTCTCTATATGATACTTGTGGGTTACCAATATTAGCTTCAACTTTAAATTCTCTTAAAAGTCTATCAACGATGATATCAAGATGAAGCTCACCCATACCAGAGATAATAGTTTGACCAGTTTCTTCATCAGTATGTGTTCTGAATGTTGGATCTTCTTCAGCAAGTTTTGCTAATGCAAGAGCCATCTTGTCTTGAGAAGCCTTAGTCTTAGGTTCAATTGCTACAGAGATAACTGGTTCTGGGAATTCCATGTTTTCAAGAATAACATGACTCTTTTCATCACAAAGAGTATCACCAGTTGATGTATCTTTTAGACCAACAGCTGCAGCGATTTCTCCTGCATGGATTTCTTCGATTTCTTCTCTCTTGTTAGCGTGCATTTGAAGAATTCTTCCGATTCTTTCTCTCTTACCTTTAGCACTGTTCATAACGTAAGAACCTGCTTTTAAAACTCCAGAGTAAACTCTAAAGTATGCAAGCTTACCTACATATGGGTCAGTTACAATTTTAAATGCAAGAGCTGAGAATGGTTCATCATCAGATGAATGTCTTTTTACTTCATTTCCGTCTTCATCAGTACCAACAATAGCAGGTACATCTATTGGAGATGGAAGATAGTCAATTATTGCATCAAGTAGAAGTTGAACACCCTTGTTCTTGTAAGAAGAACCACAAGATACTGGAGTAATCTTAACATCAAGAGTTCCTCTTCTGATAGCTTTTTTAAGAAGTTCTTTGTCGATTTCTTCTCCTTCAAGATAAGCCATCATTAGGTCTTCATCAAATTCAGATGCGACTTCAATTAAGTTTTCTCTATATTTATTTGCAATATCCATGTACTCTTCAGGAACATCAGTAATTTCGATTTCCTTACCAAGTTCATCTTTGTAAATTTCTGCTTTCATTTCAACAAGGTCAATCATTCCAATGAAGTTATCTTCTGCACCCATTGGTACTTGAATTGGAACTGGGTTACCCTTTAGTTTCTTGTCGATTGTGTCAACTGATCTAAAGAAGTCTGCACCTGTAACGTCCATCTTGTTGATATGTGCGATTCTTGGAACGTGATATTTATCTGCTTGTCTCCAAACAGTTTCAGATTGAGGTTCTACACCACTTTTTGCATCAAAAAGTGCAACAGCACCATCAAGTACTCTAAGAGATCTTTCTACTTCAACTGTGAAGTCAACGTGTCCCGGAGTATCGATAATATTAAGTCTGTAGCCTTTCCAGTGAGCTGTAGTAGCTGCAGAAGTAATTGTAATACCTCTTTCTTGTTCTTGTTCCATCCAGTCCATTTGAGCTCCACCGTCGTGAGTTTCACCGATTTTGTGAATCTTGCCAGAGTAGAAAAGAATACGTTCTGTTGTAGTAGTCTTTCCAGCATCAATATGGGCCATAATACCTATATTTCTATATTTTTCTAATGGTATTTCGCGAGCCATAAATTCCTCCCCTTATTACCATCTATAGTGAGCAAATGCCTTGTTAGCTTCTGCTGTTCTATGCATTTCATCTTTTCTCTTAACACTTCCGCCTAAACCATTAGATGCGTCAAGTATTTCTTTTGCAAGTCTTTCGTGCATTGTCTTTTCGCCTCTAGCTCTTGCATATTTAACTAACCATCTTAGGCCTAGAGTTTGGCGTCTTTCCGGTCTTACTTCCATTGGTACTTGGTAAGTAGCACCGCCTATTCTTCTTCCCTTTACTTCAAGTACAGGCATTACATTGTTAAGTGCCTTGTAAAATACTTCAAGTGCGTCTTCTCCAGTTTGTTCTGCTATAGTTTCAAGTGCTCCATAAACAATTCTTTGAGCAGTCCCTTTTTTACCGTCAAGCATAACATTGTTTATAAGCTTAGTGATAACTACATCACTGTAAACTGGATCAGCCATAACTTCACGTTTTTGGATATGTCCTTTTCTTGGCATAACTTCCCTCCTTAACTATTTTTCAGTCGATTCATTGGTACTCAGGTTGAGCCCGTAAGCCAAAAATCTATAAAATCTCATCAAAAAATTCTATCAATTTTTAGGTTTCTTAGTACCATACTTAGATCTTGATTGCTTTCTATCTGTAACTCCAGCTGTATCAAGAGTACCTCTTACGATATGGTATCTAACACCTGGTAAATCCTTTACTCTTCCACCACGGATTAAAACAACACTGTGTTCTTGTAGGTTGTGTCCGATTCCTGGAATGTAAGCCATAACTTCATATCCGTTTGTTAAACGAACTCTGGCAACTTTTCTAAGAGCTGAATTCGGTTTTTTAGGTGTTACTGTTCTTACTGCAACACAAACTCCTCTTTTTTGTGGAGAGTTAACTTCTGTTTCAACTTTTTTAAGTGTGTCATAGTTTACATCAAGAGCTGGTGATTTAGATTTACTGTGAATTTTCTTTCTACCATTTCTTACTAATTGGTTAATTGTAGGCATTAATTGCACCTCCTGTTTTATTAATAGTATCAGACATTTCAAAGACTACCCAGTCTTAGGTAGTCTTTCCGTCTCAAATACTCATCAATTTTATCATTAGATAATCATTAAGTCAATAAAAAATATGAGAAATTGGCGAATTCCTCATATTTTTTTATTAATCTATTCTTTTTATTTAAAATTTACATAAGTTTATCCATCAAAAAAACAAACCTATCTGCATTTATTAGATTATAAATTACAAAGAAAGCTTGGGATAAGATAAAAATTCCATCTATAATAGTAAAAACTATTCTATAAAGATCTTTCTTTGTAAAAATTGTCCTAAGATTCTTTATTAAAAAATATAGATTAACCATAAAACATCCTATTAACAAATAAATCGCAGTGTTAACATAAGCTGATTTGTTAAAATTTTTCATAACATTTCCATTTTTTAGTGTTAAGAAAAATACAAACTGATAAATTGTAAAAATTAGACAATTTATTATAACTATTAGCTTTAAATATTTTTCATTCTTATAAATTTTTGAGTCGAAATCTAATATTTTCAATAAAATATATATAACAAGATAACATCCAAAATAAAATAAGATTACATTTGTTCTTGAATAAATTGAACTAAGCCAACAGCTTGTTAATATTGTGTAAGCTAGGTAAGAATCTAAAAGTTTCTCTTCTTTGATAGAATTTTTTTAACTTTCTTATTAGATAATTTTCTAATAATTATAAAAAATAATATGGATAAAAAGGTTCCACAAAGGATTACTTGAATTTTGCCTGTCATTTCTCTCTCCTTTAACTAAAAAATTTTTACATCCTATCGAGATAAAAATCAAATCTATCAATATTTATTATGTTATATAAAGTCCCCAAAATAAATATTACAACAAAAATTATCAGACTTATAATAAAAATCTTTCTCCACAAATCTTTTTCTACAAAAAGAAACTTAACAGCTCTCTTAGTTAAAAGGTATATATTGTATGATAGGAAGATGGTTGTTAAAATTAATATATTTCTAAAATCACTTTTACTATATGAGTATATAGTATTTAAATCAGTAGTACTAATAAAAGAAAATACTTGCATTGCTATTGCCAATATAGATGTGAAAATCAACTCATATTTTACTAGGTTTTTATTCTTTAATAGGTGACTTCCTCTTTTGGATTGAGTGTAAAGAGTTAAAACTCCCCATGCCAAAAACATTATAAGAAGAAATGCAATTATACTTGCTCCTGATCCTTGATAGACTTGGAATGCCAATTGTAAAATCATAAAAGTAGTGAATATAAATCCAAATACAAGGTCCTTATCAGTAGCTCTTTTTCCTGTTTTTTCTTCTCTTTTTAAAAAATAAGTAACTAATATAGATGTAACCAAAAAAACTAAAAAGATAAACATTAAATCTGACATTCTCCCATCTCCTTTACAATTTAGTATAACATGCATAATATAAAGTTTTAAAGAAAAGTAATTTCAAATATCTAATTATTTAAATATTTTTTCATAAAGAATTTCATTCTTTGTTATATGAATTATTAATAAATTAAAAAATTTAATGAGTCAAATATGCATAAAAAAAGTCCCAGCCTAAGCTGAGACAAATTTTATTTTAATTATTTCTTTCATATGGAAGACCATCTGAAGATGGTGCTCTTGACCCCTTTACAAAAGCTATTAAAACTATAAGAGTTATTGCATAAGGAATCATTGAAAGTAGGTTTGTATCAATTTTTATGCCAATAGATCCTAGAAAAACTGAAAGTCCTTGGGCAAAACCAAATAATAAGCAAGCAAGCATTGCTCCTTGAGGTTTCCATCCACCAAAAATTACTGCTGCAAGGGCTATGAAGCCTTGACCTGATATAAGAGTTTCTCTGTAATTTGAAACAACAGCAAGTGACATTGATGCACCGCCAAGTCCTGCCAAAAATCCAGATGCAAGAACACAAATGTATTTGATTTTGTAGGCGTCAACTCCAAGAGTTTCTGCTGCTTTTGGATATTCTCCAACCGCTCTTATTCTAAGACCCAATCTTGTTTTATATAAAATAAAATAAACTATAAAAACAATTATAAAGGCTATATAAACTGAAGCGTATTGTGAAAAAACTATATCTAAGAATCTGCTTATTCCCTTTGCTCCTGCATCAGACTTAAATACTTTTCCAAATAAAATTGGAAGTTTATTTTCATAAGGAATTGATTTGGACATTGCTGCTCCATCAAAGAAAAGTCTACACAAGAAAAGTGAAAGTCCAGGTCCAATTAAATTTATGGCTATACCACTTACAACATGGTCTGCAGCAAAATTTATTGTGGCAATGGCATGTAGAAGTGCAATTAGCATTCCCCCAAGACCTCCGCACAAAAATGCAAGCCAAGGATTTCCTACATAAAATCCAACAATAGAACCAACAACTGCTCCAATAGACATCATACCTTCAAGACCAATATTTACAACACCAGCATTTTCAGATAAAACTCCACCAAGTGCTGTATAAATAAGGGGAGCAGAATACAAAAGTGTAATCGATAAAATACTAGCTAAACTTAATAGTGAATTATTCATTTGCTCCTCCTTTTTCTATATTTTTATTATCCTTCTTTGACCACTTAGTGAAGAAGAATTTTATTATATCCAAAAGTTTTGGCATTGCTATAAATAAAATCATAATACCAATGATTATATTTACAACTTCTGAATAAGTTCCTATTGTAGTTAACTTTCCTCCTCCATAAATTAAACCTGCATAGAGAAGGGCTGCTGGAATTGTTCCCAATGGGTTGTTACCAGCTATAAGTGCAACAGCCATACCATCAAATCCATATCCTTCTTGGGCTGCCATGATTCCTATATCACCAGAAACTCCAAGAACTGTTATAGCTCCAGCAAGACCTGCTAATATTCCTGCAATACCCATGGATTTTACAATAGATTTATTAATATTAATTCCACCATATTCAGCAGCTTTTTCGTTGAAACCAACTGCTCTAAGTTCATAGCCAAGAGTAGTCTTCTTTAAAATATACCAAACTACAATGGCAGCTATAATGGCAATTATTATGCCAAAATTTAGTGGCGGATTTAAAATATCTTTTAAGAATTTATGGTCCAAAAGATATGCTCTACCTTCCTTACTCATCTTCCAAACTCCAGCAATTTTTATACTTGCACTTTGTTTTATTTCGTAAGAGTTATCTGATTCAATGCTTCTTAAAATTGGAAAACTCAAAAGATAATTACTTAGATAAAAGGCAATCCAGTTCATCATTATAGATGAAATAACTTCATTAACTTGGAATTTTGCCTTTAATATACCAACTAAAGCTCCCCAAATATATCCACACAAAGCACCTGCTAATAGAGCAACAAGTCCGCGAATTACTGGTGGTAGATCTAACAAAAGTCCAACAACAAGAGCTCCAATAGATCCTACAATATATTGTCCTTCTGCCCCAATATTAAAAAGTCCAGTGTTAAATGCAAAAGCAACAGAAAGTCCAGTTAAAATAAGTGGAACTGCTCTTACAATTGTCCAAGAAATATACTTAGGCTTTCCAAAAGCTCCCAAAAATATAACTTTGTAGGCTTCCACTGGATTAGTCCCACTAAGTAAAAGAATTATAGAACCAATTAAAATACCTAGTACAATGGCAAGAACTGTATATAAAAATCTATTCCTCTTCATTTTTACCTCCTGCCATATAAAGTCCAATTTCTCTCTCATTTGTAGTCCTAGCATCTAAAGTCTTTAAGATTTTTTCCATTATAAATAACAGAAATTCTATCAGACAGTGCCATGATTTCATCTAACTCAAAGGAAATAAGTAAGACTGCTTTTCCCTTATCTCTTTGTTTTATTAAAAAGTTTCTAATATATTCAATTGCACCAACATCAAGACCCCTAGTAGGTTGAGCTGCAATTAATAAATCTGGGTCACCAGAAATTTCTCTAGCTATAATAACTTTTTGTTGATTACCACCAGATAAAGCTCCAGCAAGTTGCTCTATATTTCTAGGTCTAATGTCATAATCTTCTGAAAGGTCTTTTGCATTTTTTTCGATATTAGGAAAATCTAAAATTCCCTTTTTAGAAAACTTTTCTTTGTAATATTCTTTTAAAATAATATTTTCTGCAACTGAAAAATCTAATACTAGACCACGAAGTTGCCTATCTTCTGGTATTGAATTTAATCCTCTTTCTATAATATCTCTTGGGCTTAAATTTAAAATTTCTTCGCCCTTAAAAATCACAGAACCAGATTCAGCTTTTTTAAGACCTGTTATAGTTTCAATGAGTTCAGATTGACCATTTCCGTCGACACCAGCAATTCCATGAATTTCTCCAGCCTTGATATCTAAATTTAAATTATCTAGCTTTTTGACATTTCTAATATCTCTTGCACAAAGGTCTTTAATTTCTAAGATAGTATCTCCTGGATTGGCATCGCACTTATTAACATCAAGATGAACTGCCCTTCCAACCATCATATCGGCAAGTTCAGATTCACTCACATCAGAAACATTTACTGTGTCAATTTTCTTTCCGCGTCTAATAATAGTACATCTATTTGCCATTTGCTTAATTTCCTTTAGCTTGTGGGTGATAATTATAATTGACTTGCCTTCTTTGGCAAGATTCTTTATTATTTCAATTAATTCAGTAATTTCTTGTGGAGTTAAAACTGCAGTAGGCTCGTCAAAAATTAAAATGTCGGCGCCCCTGTATAGAACTTTAAGTATTTCAACTTTTTGTTGAGTTCCCACAGAAATATCTTGGATTTTTGCATCGGGATCAATCTTAAAACCATATCTTTTTGAAAGAGCGATAACATCTTCCCTTGCCTTTTTTATATCCACCTTAATTCCATTCATAGGCTCCATACCAAGAACAATATTTTCGACAACAGTGAAGGGTTCAATAAGCATAAAGTGTTGGTGAACCATACCAAGTCCAGCTTTTATAGCATCGTTAGGATCTTTAAATTCTTTTTTTTCATTATTAATATAAATTTCACCTGAAGTTGGAGAACTCATGCCATATAGCATATTCATAAGAGTCGTCTTGCCGGCACCATTTTCTCCAAGAAGAGAATGAATCTCTCCTCTTCTAATATCAAGATCAATCTCGTCGTTTGCGATGAAATCGCCAAATTTTTTGGTGATTTTTTCCATCCTTACGACTAAATCTTTATTATCAATTTCCAATACAAACGCTCCTTTTTTATGTTAAATAAATTATACCAAAGATTAAGATAATTTTAAAATAATTTACAATAAAAAAAGCCATCTCCATGAGATGACTCAAAAAGAGATGGCGAATAAAATTATTTACTTTGGTTGTAAGTTTCTTCGTTATAAGGAACTTTTATTTCTCCAGAAATAATTTTTTCTGAGATTTCATCAACTGCTTTTAATATTTCTGGTTTAACATTCTTATCAGAAGTTGGTGCAATACCTACTGCTCCACCATCTGCTAGACCTAATTCAATAGTTTTTCCACCTTCAAATTTGCCTTCTTGCATATCTTTTACAACTTGGTAAACAGCAACATCGCCGTTTTTCATTGCAGAAGTTAATACATTTTCAGGGGCTCTATCGCTTTGGTCTCTATCAACACCAATTACCCATTTGTCAGCTTCTTTAGCAGCTTCGATAACACCTTCGCCTGCTCCACCAGCTGCGTGGAATACTACGTCAGCACCATTTTGATACATTGTAGCAGTGATTGATTTACCCTTTTGTGCATCAGAGAAATCTCCAACATATTGGCTAAGAACTTCTATGTCAGTTCCCTTTTCTTTAGCTGCGTAATCAACACCAGCCTTGTAACCATATTCGAATCCCCAAATAATGTTACCTTCTTGGCCACCAACGAAACCAACCTTGTTAGTTTCAGTAGTCATACCTGCAATATAACCAACTAAGAAAGAAGGTTCTTGTGCTCTAAACATAATTCCAAGTAGGTTTGTTGGAGCTTCAATTTTGTTTCCATCTTTATCAACTGTAACATCAACGTCAACTATTGCATAGTTAGTTTCAGGATACATTGCAGCAGCTTCAGATATTGCTCCACCCATTTTGAAACCTGCACCAATGATTAGATTTTTTTCTTGGTCAGCAAAAGTTTCTAGGTTTGGTGTGTAGTCCTTAGTGTCCTTAGATTCAACGTAGTCAGCATTAATTCCAAGTTCATCTTTAGCTTTTTGTAGTCCTTCCCAAACACCTTGGTTAAAAGATTGGTCATTAACTCCACCTTCGTCAGTTACAAAACCAACATTGATGTCTTCTGCTTTAGCTTCAGTTGTTTCTTTAGCAGCGTTTTCAGCATTTGCATTTGCTTTCTTTTTTTGTTGCCGCCACCACAAGCAACAAGTGTCATTGCTATCAATAACACTGAAAGTAATGTAATTTTCTTCTTCATTTAAAAATCCTCCTATATATATTTAATTAAATTATATATTATTATAAACTTTATTTCAATTTTTTATAAAGATACTTATTTTATAAAAAAGTTTTCATTATTTTTATGTTTTTGTAAATTTTTTCACACAAAAAAGCCCAAACTAGTTGAGCTTTTAAAATATAATTATTAAATTATCCAATAAATACTCTTGGAATCATAAAGAAAATAACTGAGAAAACAAAGTAGATTAATAAAAATGCCACAGATTGTTTCATTTCTTTTGTTCCAAATTTAAATTCTCCCTCTCTTCCAATATATCTTGCTGCAATGGAAGCTATGCATCCAAGAATTGGATAGGCAATTAAAACTCCAAGATTGCTTGTTCCCTTGTCTATAAATCTGTAAAAAGCAGGTATCATAATGAAAAAGGCTCCAAGATATATTTGGAAATTTCCTCTGTCAAACCAAATTAGAGCAATTACACCAAGTGATATTACTAATAAGACAACTGTTGATATTGTATTTATTAGTGAAATTTTATTAATCAAGGATTGGTCAATTAATTCTAATTTATTTACATAGTAACCTGAGTTAGTATAAGCTTCTTTTACACTATTTGTTGACTTAGTAGTTTCTGTCCAATTTTCCACTTTTGCGTTTGTGACAAAAACTGATGCATCTTCAACCTTTTGTCCACCAGAGAAATATAGTGGGTTTGCTTTGTAGTAAACTTGGAATTCATATTCTCCAACTTTTTCCTCTAGACTTAATTTTACTTCGCTCACTGCTTTAAATTCTTTGTTGTCAGTCTTGTTATAAAAATCTTTTACCTTTAATTTTAATTTTTCTTCGAATAAGGATTTGTTAATCTTGTCAAAGTCGCCTCTTAGATTAACCTTAGATTTTCCATAGCTAACTCCCTCGTCAAAGAAAATTTGTCTATTAGGAGTACCCAATATTCTTGCAGTTGTGTCTTCGCCTGTGTAATTAAACTTTATGTCATATTTTATAAGACTTTCATTGCCATCTTTTTCTACTGATCTTGTAACTTGAAGATTTTCTACACCATCAGAATTGTTGAAAAGAATCCCGTCGAATTCTCTATTCACATTAGAATTTGGCCACAAAAGAGACTTGCTGAAAAAAGCAGTTAGAGAAGCTAACATAAGTACTAATAAAAAAATTGCAAATACAACAAGCTTTTTTATTCTCTCGTTCATTTTAAACCTCCATTATGAAAACATTTCGCATATATTACATGATATCACATGGAGGTCCTAAAATAAACAAATTTATTAGCATATTAAAGATTGGAAGCATTTATTTCTGTCCAAATTCTATCGTAAACTTTTATAAAGTCTCCTAAATCTCTAAAGGATTCAAGTTCTGGAAGTTTGTCAAAGTCTGGATAAGCAACTTTTGAGTTTTTAATTTCATCTGGAAGAAGTTCTTTTACTCCCTTAACTGGTGAAGTATAGCCAACACAATATTCTGCATTTTTTGCTTGCACTTCTTTTTCAAGCATATAATTTATAAATTTTTCTGCTCCTTCAACATTTTTTGCGTTTTTTGGAATTACCATTGAGTCATACCAAATATTTGAACCTTCCTTTGGCACAACATAATCAAGATCTTCATTTTGCCCAATCATTAAAAGAGCATCTCCTGAATACATTACAGATAAATTTGCATCTCCTTGAACTACAACATCACGTCCATCATCATCAAGGTAAGCGTAAACTAGTGGTTTTTGTTCGATTAATGATTTTTTAGCTTCTTGTAATTCATTTTCATTTTTTGAATTTAAGGAATATCCTAATCTCTTTAAAGCTATTCCAAGTGTATCTCTTTGAGAATTATACATAATTATTTGATCTTTGTATTTTTCATTCCAAAGTATATCCCAAGAATCAACCACATCTTTTATTTCTTGCTTGTTGTAGACAATTCCCACAGTTCCCCAGAAGTATGGCACAGAGTATTTGTTTTCTGGATCGAAACTAGGATTTTTTAATAAATCTTCAACATTTTCAAAGTTTGGAATATTATTAAAGTCAATTTCTCTTAAAAGACCTTCATTTGTAAGTCTTCCAATCATATAATCACTAGGTACAACTACATCGTATTTATCTTGTGATTGAGTCATTTTTAATATAAAGGTCTTCATTAGATGCATAAGTATCGTAATTTACCTTAATTCCTGTTTCCTTTTGGAAATCTTTTAAAATTTGTGGGTCAATATATTCTCCCCAATTGTAAACATAAATTTCTTCTTTTGCACTTTCTTCTTTGCCACATCCTGTAAGTCCAATAAGCATTAATAAAGAAAGGGCTAAAATTATTTTTTTCATGTGTTTCATAGATTCACCTCAATTTTTTTCATTTTATCACTTCTCTTGTTAATTATAACAAGAAGAATTAAAAGTGCTACTAACATTAACGTTGATACTGCATTTATTGACGGATTAATTCCCTTTCTAGCCATAGAATAAATTGTTATGGAAAGATTGGAAACTCCCTGTCCTGTATTGAAAAAGGAAATTACAAAATCATCTATGGAAAGAGTAAATGCCATTAAAGCTCCAGTAAGAATTGCAGGTTTTATTTGTGGAATTACCACATTTAATATTGCATAAGTCGGTGTAGCTCCTAAGTCTAAAGCTGCTTCTACTGTATTTTTTTGCAACTGATTTAGTTTTGGAAGAATTGACAGTATAACATAGGGAATGCAAAATACAATGTGTGAAATAATCATTGTTGTGTATCCCATTCTTATATTAAAAAGTCCAAAAAGTCCCATAAGAGCAACTGCTGTAACAATGTCTGGATTAATTACTGGTAAATAATTTATATTTAGGATGGCATCTCTTTTAAAGCCCCTAAGTTCATTTATTGCAATGGCAGAAATTGTACCAACAACTGTGGATATAATAGTTGCTATCACTGCTACTATTATTGTTGTCCATAAAGATGATAAAATCGCTGGGTCAGAGAATAAATTTTTATACCATTTTAAGGTAAAACCTGCCCAAGATCCTCTAAGTTTTGAATTATTAAAACTAAAGACAACTAATATAATAATTGGAGCATAAAGGAATAAAAATATTAAAAATAAGTAAATTCTATCAATTGTTTTTTTCAAGATAAGCCTCCTTCTATTTCTCCAGTTTTAATTTTTTTATTAAATAGCTTTGGAAGAACTAAAATCAAAAGCATTATTAAAATTAAAATCATAGAAATTGCAGAGCCAAATCCCCAATCTCCTGTAAAAGTAAATTGTTTTTCAATTAAGTTACCTATTAGGTAGAAATTATTTCCACCTAATAAATTTGGCACAACAAAAGTTGAAATTGCTGGTATAAACACCATAGTTATGCCAGTGTAAATACCTGGAAGTGACAGTGGAAATATAACTTTTGTGAAAACTTCAAAGTCATTTGCTCCCAAGTCCTTAGCTGCTTCAATTAGCTTATGATCCATTTTAAGAAGGACAGTGTAAATTGGAAGCACCATAAAAGGTAAAAAGTTGTAAACCATACCTATCATAATTGCCTTGGAATTATACATAAGATCCCAGGGTCCAAGTCCAAAAATTCCAATAAATTTATTAATTAAACCCTTATTTCCTAGTAGAGTTAACCAAGCATAAGTTCTTAAAAGGAAATTCATCCACATAGGAATAATAAAAATTAAAATCATATTGTTCCTAAGCTTTTCATTCATTCTAGAAATTATATAAGCCACTGGATATCCAATTAATAGACAAAAAATTGTTGAAACACCAGCTAAAACTAAAGACATAACCAAGATTTTTAAATATAAGGGTTCAAAAAATCTTGAAAAATTATCTAAAGTAAAGGCAAAATCTGACAAATCTGTGTTGGCAGAAAGTGAGTGGGCAAGTATTAAAAATAGTGGGAGTACAATAAATACTAAGCCCCAGAATAAATAAACCAATGAAAATTTTTTCATATCAACCTCATTACGTGAATCAAATCATCTTTTATAAATATGCCTGTTTTTTCTCCCACTTCTCTTTTTTCAGTTGACTGAACTAGCATAGAGTAACCATCTACATCCACAGTCATTTCATAGTGAACACCCTTGAAAACAAGACTTGTCACTCTTCCTTCAATTTGATAATTTTCATCTACTAAAAGCACATCTTCAGGTCTTATTACCACTTCTACATCTTCATTTTTGTTAAATCCCTTGTCTACACAAGGAAAATCATAATTTAAAAATCTAACTTTATAATCTTCCAGCATTTTTTGCCTTAATTATATTTGACTCTCCAATAAAGTCTGCTACAAAAGCATTTTTTGGTTCATTGTAGATATTTATTGGACTGTCCATTTGTTGAATTTTCACCATTATTTAAAACCACAACTGTATCACTCATAGAAAGAGCTTCTTCTTGGTCATGAGTAACATAAATAAAAGTTATTCCAACACTTTTTTGAATTCTCTTTAATTCTATTTGCATAGCTTGTCTTAATTTTAAATCAAGTGCACCTAGTGGTTCATCTAACAAGAGAACTTCTGGTTCATTTACAAGAGCTCTTGCAATGGCAATTCTTTGTTGTTGACCACCAGAAAGAGATTCAATTTCTCTATTTTCAAAACCTGCAAGATTAACAAGTTTTAAAACTTCTTTAACCTTTTCTTTTATTAAATTTTTATCCATCTTCTTTATCTTGAGACCAAAGGCAATATTATCAAAGACATTCATATGAGGAAAAAGTGCATATTTTTGAAAAACAGTGTTAATTTTTCTCTCATAAGCTTCTTTATTTGTAATATCTTCTCCATTAAAGAGAATTTGTCCTTCATCAGGCTCTTCAAAACCACCAATAAGTCTTAAAATTGTAGTTTTACCACAACCTGATGGTCCTAAAATAGTTAAAAATTCATCTTTTTTAACTTTAAAGTCAAAATTCTTTAAAATTACATTATCCCCAAAACTTTTTGTTATATTTTTTAATTCAATTACATAATTTTCCATATTTCACCGCCTAAAAATTTGGTGGAGATGATATCCACAAAATCTCAGTTTCACACTTTCCTTCATTCTTTAAATAATGAGACCTATTAGCTTTAAAATAAAAACTTTCTCCTTTTTTTACCTTGTATTCCTCATTCCCATAAATAAGATTGACACTTCCTCTTAGAACAAAACCAAATTCTTCACCTTCATAGGGTTGAATATCCTTTGATCTTCCACCAGCTTTTATTTTTATCCTCATAGGTTCCATCTCATTTTTTTGAGCATTTGGAACAACCCAATCCAAAATATAACCCATTTCATCATTTTCACTTTCGAAAAAATCTTCTTCTTTAAAGGTTATTTTTTCATTTTCATCTTTTTTAAAAAAAAGACTTGGATTGGTCCCAAGAGCTTCCAAAATATCTAAAAGAGAATCAACTGATGGCGACGTCAAATTTCTTTCAATTTGAGAAATAAAACCCTTTGTGAGTTCAGACCTATCAGCAAGTTCTTCTTGAGTAAGACCTTTTTCAATTCTCATTTCTTTTATTTTATTTCCAATATCCATTGCATCACCTATAATATTAAACAAATTACTTAAATTATTAAACTCATTAGAGTATAAGTGTTAAGTGTAATAAAGTCAATAGATTAGTCCTATTTAATAAAGTAAATTTTTTGTCAAATATAATTTACTAAGAACATTTTTATTTTATAATCATTTTTATCTTGCTTCCACTTTGTGTCTAATATATTCTATTTATTAAGGAGGGACTTATGAAAAATTTTTTAATTTTTATTTTTGGAATTCTTGTTGGCTTTATTTTAAAGGGATTTTACATCTATCTTATTAGTAAATAATATTTAGTAAAAAAACTGAAAGTTAATAAAAATTTTCCGCCTAATTTTATCTTATATTTAACATATTTTATTGAGTCATTATTTACATTTTCCTTAATGGCATCTTATTTGTGTTATAATTTTTCTGAGGTGTTATATGGATACTATTAAGAAAAGATACAATGCCATAGATTTTTTGCGTGGCTTTACTATTATAAGCATGATAATTTATCATGGAATTTTTGATCTTGAAAATTTTTACGGCTTTAACTTTGATCACAATTTTTACTACTACCAACAGTATATTTGTATTTCTTTTATTTTAATTTCTGGCTACTCAACACATTTTTCCAGTAATTTTAAGAAAAAGTTTTTGATTTTGACAGGACTTTCACTTTTAATAACTCTTGGATCCTATATTTTTTCTAAAGAAGATGCAATTTTTTTTGGAATAATTCACTTTTTTGCAGGAGCAACATTAATCCACCTTATCATAAAAGACTATATAAAAAAAATAAATCCAAAATTTGGACTTATTGTAAATTCTATTTTATTTATTTGTCTTAAAAATATTTATTATGGAAGTATTTTCTTTGGAAAGATTAATCCTCCCAAATTTTTATACGATTTGAATTTATTTGTTCTTGGTCTTCCTAGCGAAAATTTTTCATCTGGAGATTATTTTCCTCTTATTCCATGGATATTTTTATTCTACATGGGCTATTTTCTCTTTGATTTTGTAAAATTTACAAAAAAAGAAGCCTCCCACAATATTATCAATATTATGGGCAGGCATTCTCTTTTAATTTATTTTCTCCATCAAATAATTTTGATTGGAATTTTTTCTCTTATCTTTGGTTTTTGATTAAATTCTTCCGCTGGCACCTCCGCCACCAGAGGAACCTCCTCCGCCGAAGCCTCCAAAGCCTCCGCCGCCAAAGCCGCCAGATGATCCACCGAAACCACCAGATCCACCAAAGCCGCCGTAGCCTCCAAAGGATCCTGGTCCCCAGAAAATCACTGGTCTTTGTCTTCTTCTCCTGCTTCCTGGTCCATTTCCACCAGATCCACCGCCATTATTATTTCTAAAAAGTAAATAAATTATAAAAATAATTATGATTAATCTTATAATGGGGACCAATGATAGAAATAAATTACCTTCATGTCCATCAGAATAATCAATTTCTTCCTGTGGCTCTCTTGCCACAATGTCCACACCATATTCCCCTTCATATAATTTTATAATTTGGGCATATCCTTCGAGAACTGCCTTTTCAAAGGGTCTGTCATCTTCATTTTCAGATACGACTTTTCCCATTTGCCTTATAATTCTTGACGCATAGGCATCGGGAATGAAACCTTCTGCTCCGTAGCCTGGCTCTATTTTGACAAATCTATTTTCTTCATCAAGAAGAGCAACTAATATTAGAACTCCGTTGTCCTTATCCTTGTCGCCAATTTTAATATCATTAAAAATCTTTGTGGCGTATTCTTCTAGAGAATAATTTTCCAAGTCATTGACAATTACTATTCCTATCTCCCCACCAGTTTTCTTTTTTAAATCATAAGTGGTCTTGTTGAGATATTCTATTGTCTCTTGACTCAAAGTATTTGTCTCGTCATAAACATTATAAGACATCTGGTCTTTGTCAAAAGCATATACATTAAAGACCAGGGTGAATACAAATAAAATTGTAGCTAACAATTTTTTCATAGCTATCACCTAAAATTTAACTTCTGGTACTTGATTGTCCTTTTCTGAAACTTCGAAATAATCTCTTGGTCCAAATCCTAAAATCTTTGCAATAATATTTGTTGGGAACCTTCTAACTTTTTGATTGTAAAGTTTAACTGTGTCGTTGTATCTCATTCTTTCAGTGGCAATTCTATTTTCTGTGCCTTCAAGTTGAGCTTGTAAATCTAAGAAATTTTGATTTGCCTTTAATTCTGGATAATTTTCAACAACTACATTTAATTTTCCAATAGCTTCTGTCAAATTGTCATTAGCTTCAGCAAGTTCTTTTGGTGTGTTTGCTTCTGAAACTCCTGCACGAGCCTTAGTAATTTCTGTGAAAGTATCTTTTTCGTGACTTGCATATCCCTTAACAGTTTCTACAATGTTAGGAATTAAGTCAGCTCTTCTTTTTACTTGATTTTGAACTTGTGCCCAAGCACCGTTAACATCTTCATCTAGCTTAACTAGATTGTTCCATTGACCGCCGAAGAAAATTGCAAGCACAACAACTATGGCTATTACTGCAACTATACCAACAGCGCCCCTGTTTTTATTCTTCATCGCTTCCTCCTATTTTTTCAATTTTCATTTTAGCTATAGTTTCTTCAACAAGTTTATCACAGTCAAGTGGTTCTTCTGATTTCTCTATTCCCTCAACACTTGGTGTCAAAAGTGGATGTTTTGGTAAAAATACTGTACAGCAATCTTCAAAAGGAAGGATTGATGTTTCATAAGTGTCAATATCCTTAGCAATATCAATTATATTAACCTTGTCCATACCTATAAGTGGTCTAAATACAAGTTTATCTGTTATATCATTAGTTACCTTTAAGCCGTCAATAGTTTGTGATGCAACTTGACCAAGATTTTCACCTGTAATGATGCAATCATAATCATTTTCTCTTGCAATTTTATCTGCAATTCTCATCATAAACCTTCTTGATATAATAGTCATCTCGTCTTCAGGACAATTAATATTTATTTCCTTTTGAATATCCAAGAGGTTTACAGAATAAAAAGTCAAATCTCCAGAGAAATTTGAAATATTTTCTGCAAGTTTTTTTACCTTTTCTTCAGCTCTCTCAGAAGTAAATGGATAAGAATGGAAGTGAAGGCAGTCCACAAGAACGCCTCTTTTTGCCATTAAAAAATCCAGCTACTGGAGAATCTATTCCACCTGATAGTAAAAGAAGACCTCTTCCATTTGTTCCTGTTGGAAGTCCACCATGAGCTTTAATTTTATCTACATAGATATAGGTATCCTTTTTCAAATCACAATAAACATAAAAGTCTGGGTTGTGAACATCAACCTTGATGTCTAAAATTTTTTAATACCATGCCACCAATCTTTGCAGAAATTTCCATAGAATTAAGAGGAAACTTTTTATCTCCTCTATTTGTCTTTACCTTAAAAGTTTTAAACTCTGGATTTTTCTTTAAGCTTTCATCAACAACTTTTAAAACTGCTTCTTCGATTTTATCCCAGTCAGTTTCTACAAGATAACTTGGAGCAATGTAGACTATACCAAAGACGTGTTTTAATCTACTTATCAATTTTTCTTCATTGTCACTTGTAACTTCCACATAGATTTTTCCCATATCGTGATATACTTTTCCATGATCTAAATTTCTCAAATTTCTTTTTATGGATGAAATCAACTTTTCAATAAATCTATGTCTGTTTTTCCCTTTAGAATAACTTCTCCAAGAGAAAGTGCCATAACTTTTTTCATTCAATCACCTATCTCATTATCTTTCTAATTTCTTCAACGTACTCGACTAACTTTTCTACAAAAGTATCAATATCTTCTTTTGTAGTGTCTTTAGAAGTACAAATTCTTATTGTTCCTTCAGCATACTTGTCATCTAAGCCAATTTGTTTTAAAGTTGTAGACTTATGTGTTCCATTGGATGTGCAGGCAGATGCCGTTGAAATATAAATCTCATCACCTTCTAAATAGTGAAGAAGAACTTCAGCCCTAATATCCAATATAGAGAGAGAAACTATAAAATTTGTCGCATTTTCTGGAGTGTTTATCTTATAATCTTCTAAATTATCATTTAACTTTTCTAAAAGATATTCTTTTATTACCTTTGCGTGATCAAGTCTTTTATCCAAATCCCTTTTGGTAAGTTCGCAAGCCTTTCCAAAACCAAGTATACCTGGCACATTTTCAGTCCCAGATCTAAGTCCCTTTTCTTGACCTCCTCCAATAACAAGGCTGTCAATTTTTACATCTCTTCTCTTATAAAGACCACCCATTCCCTTTGGTCCATAAATTTTGTGTGATGAAAAAGAAAAAGTGTCACATCCTATTTCTTTTACATTAACTGGAATTTTTCCAACGGACTGTACTCCATCAACATGACAAAATACATTTTTATTAACTGATTTTGCAATTTCAAAAATTTCTTTTACATTATTTACAGTGCCAAGCTCATTATGAACATATATTATAGAAACTAAAATAGTATCTTCATTCATCTCTTTTTTGAACTTTTCAATATCCACAGCACCAGTTTTATCTACATCTAGATATACAACTTCATAACCAAGTTCTTTATAATGTTTAAACTGATCATCAATAGAAGCATGTTCAATAGAAGAAGTTATTATCTTCTTTCCTCTTCTCTTATTTTTTTCAATAGCTCCGTGAACGGCAATATTATTACTCTCAGTTCCACCTGATGTAAAATAAATTTCGTCACTTTGAGCTCCTATTAAATCAGCAGCATTTTTTCTGGCAATATCTATTTCCTTTTCAATTTTAAGACCAAAACTATGCAAAGATGATGGGTTGGCAAAATCATCAGTAAGAGTCTTCATCATTACTTCAACAACTTCTTTGTCTGGCTTTGTCGTAGCACAATTATCTAAATAAATCATATATCTTCCTTCTATCTATTTTAAACTTTTCTACTAATTTTATATTATAACATGATTTATAAGTCTATTTCTAACTAAGAGACCATTTATAAATAAAAAATAGAATAAATTTAAAATTTTAATGATATACTTGTATTGGTGATAGTGTGAAAACTTTAGAAAGAGAAATTTCTCCCCCTAAAAGGAATTATTTAAAAATAGAAACATCTGGACTTTCAAAAGAACTTGATTCAATTATAAGTATTGCAATCTGCGAAAAAAATTCTAAAAGAGCTAAAATTTATTATGTAGAAAACTTTAAAGACGAAGAAAAACTCTTAAATAGAGTTGCAGCTCTTTTAGAAAGAAAAATTTTTATAACCTATTCAGGTAAATCCTTTGACCTTCCATTTTTAAAAACAAAATATGACTTTTATTTTTCCAAAGACATTGATTTAAAAATAATTGACTTACAAGAAATCTCAAAAAAATACAACTTTATATATAAACTTCCCTCACATTCTAATAAAATCCTGCTTAAAGAATTTATTAAGGAATCTAATAGCAATAAAAAAGAATACGAAGGAATTAAAATAAAAAGCCTTTTTAAAAATTTTATAGAAGGCGAAAATCATGCTATGGCAAGTATTATCGAATACACTTTCAATAGCCTTGATAATTTAGTTAAACTTGATGAGAGCTTTAGAGAAGATTTAAAAAATAAAATAAGAATAGATATCTCAGATTCAGTATTTTTTTATGGAAAATTTTAAAATCTTGGGAAATATAATAGAGATTAGTGGAAAAACTTCCTATAATAAAGATTATTTTGCCACAAATAGTATCTATACTCTTGAAATACTCAATCAGGAAAAAAAGGAATCCTTTCTTGAATTAGAAGAATATTCAAAAAACTTTATCCTAAAAATAAATACAGAAGATGGACTTTACGACGAAAACAATAAGTGCTTTTATTTATTAAAGAAAGATTTAGTTTTTGAAATAAATAATAAAAGCAAAATAAAAAGTCCTTCCAAAATTTTAATTTTATATTATAAAGATCATATATTTGAAAATCAAAAAGAAGTTTGCAAAAATATATTAGAGTATGAGTTGGAAAAATAAAATTTGAGAAAATAAAAAACCATAGCAAAAGCAATATTACAAACACTAGTAAAACTGCTTTTCTATGGTTTTTTATTATTGGTGCAGAAAGAGGGACTTGAACCCTCACGCGATTTCTCGCACATGCCCCTCAAACATGCCTGTCTGCCAATTCCAGCACTCCTGCATAAATATAAGGTAAAAAAAAGCTTGTAATAAAAATTACAAGTTTTTTGTTGGCGTATCCTAGAGGATTCGAACCCCCGGCCTTCTGGTCCGTAGCCAGACGCTCTATCCAGCTGAGCTAAGGATACATATAAAAAAATGGAGCGGATGACGAGATTCGAACTCGCGACCCTCGCCTTGGCAAGGCGATGCTCTACCACTGAGCCACATCCGCATAAGTAAAATTTTTATTAATTTTTGGTGGAGGAGAGTGGATTTGAACCACTGAAAGCTAAGCTAACGGATTTACAGTCCGTCCCCTTTGGCCAACTCGGGAACTCCTCCATGTAAGTTCCTATAAGTTTTTTGGAGCTGGTGGGAGGACTTGAACCCCTAACCTACTGATTACAAGTCAGTTGCTCTACCAATTGAGCTACACCAGCTTAATTAGTCTTTAATTAATATAACACATTTCACAAAAATTTGCTATAAAAA
>NZ_HE978594.1:0-7383 GCF_000312025.1 Peptoniphilus timonensis JC401
TTAAAAACAGCTGTCTTTTTTGACAACTGTTATATGATACTATTTTCTTTTTTGTCTGTCAATAATCATTTTATATTTTTTATAAAATTATCTAATTCCTCTGTTGGCTTTATTTTATAAGCCTTATCTAGATACTCTATTCCCTTATCTTTTTCATTTGCATTTAGATAGATTATCCCCAAATTGTAATTTAGTGGATAAGAGTCTTCTAATTCTTCTAGGCCAACTTTTAAAATATCTATTGCTCTTCTGAATTCATCTTTAGCTGCATATAGACTAGCTAGTAAATTTATGTTTTCTTCTGTTGTCTTCTTCTCTACAGATAGTTTTCCATATTCTTCTGCCTTATCAAGATCTCCTATATTGTAATTTGCAATTGCATAAGTATAATAGAAACTTTCATCTTTGTTGAAATCTTCGCTTATATTATCTAAAAGATTTAGTGCCTTATCATAATCGCCATAGGATAAATATGTTTTTGCAGAATCATAGTTTACATTGTTTTTTATGATCTCCATCTCTTTTCTAACTTCGTCTTTTAATTCTTCGTTATTAGAAAGATTTATAAATTTTTCAAAGTACATATTTGCTTTTATGAATTTGGCAAGGGCAATATTTATATAAGCTAACCTGTAATAAGCTAGAGAATAATTTTCATCTAAGTTAAGAACCTTGTTGTATTTTTTAATAATTATGTTTAATAGTTTTTCACTTTTTTCATAATCATCTTGAATTTTGTTATAAAGTGCTTCTAATATATTTGCTTCTTTAAAAGTTATATCTGGATCTTCCCCCACAACTTCTTCGTAACCCTTCAAAAATATATAGGAGTCTAGGGGATCTTCTTCTTGTTTGACAAAAGCCTTGTGCATGGAATAGTTTTTTAAATCAATATTTAAATTTTTAAGTATCTCTCTATACTTTTGGCTGTATTTAAATTCACTATCTATTCCCAAGAGATAAATCATAGCTTCAACTATTTTTTCAAGACTTATTTCTTCTTCAAGTTCTTGTTCCTTTATTCCTTCTATTAGGTAATCTAGTTTCAAGGGTAGAGAGAAGCCACGAGGAAGTTTTACCTCTTCCAGTTGGTAATCTTCTTTTAAGTCTATAAAAACTATATTTTTTAATTTATCCTTAAATTCTTCTTTAAAAAGACTTTCCATTAAATCTCCTCTGTTTTCTTTTTCATCTTTATTAACTCAATAAATTTTATCAAATAAACTTTTTATTTTCAATTTATCTCATCATGACTATCATTGAATTAAGTCCATAAGTTTTACCTTCTCTTCTAGCAGAATGTAGGGACAAATTATTATAAGTTGAATCTTTGCAAATTTCTATGTTTTCTTCATCTATACCTGCTTCTAACAAAATTTCTTTATTTACAGAAGTCATAGATAAATGCCAGCTTCCCTTTATTTTTTTGAAAAATCTATCTCTATTTTTAAATTTAGAAAATTCTTTATATACTTCTTCTCCAACTTCATAATTATCTATATCTATATTCGGACCAATATAAACAAAAATATCTTTTGGATTAGATTTAAATTCACTTTTCATTTTTTCTATAGACTTTTCCGGAATTCTCTTTTGTGCTCCCCTCCAACCAGAGTGTACTATAGAAAGAATTTCTCTTTTTTTATCATAGAGAACTAAAGGTGTGCAGTCTGCAAATTTTAACAAGAGGGCAATATTTTTCTTGTCCGTTATAAGTCCATCTGTATCTGGGAAATTTTTTCCATAAATAAATTCTTTGCCATTTTCTCCATTGCAATATTGGACTTTATCTGTGTGAGTTTGAATACATGAATATATTTCATCTGGATTTATATCCATTCTTTTTATCATGTCCTTCACATAATCCTTTACCCTATCTCCTTCTTTTGCATAGGAAAGAGAATATTCGCATCCACTTATTAAATTAGCAACTGAATATTTTTCTAAAATTTCTGATTTCATTTATATTCTCACTTATCGAATTCAATATCAAGATAAATCGGAGCGTGATCTTGTCTTTCTCCAGAGTCTAACATTGCAGAATCTTCTACAAAATCTTTTATCCTATCGCTAACTATAAAATAGTCAATTCTCCAGCCTGAATTATTAATTTTTGAAGTTTTTACTCTTTGTGCCCACCAAGAGTAAACTCCCTCAACATCTCCATTTATGTGTCTAAAAGTATCTATAAATCCTCTATTAAGTAGATTTGTAAATCCCTTTCTTTCTTCATCTGTAAATCCAGCTGACATGTGATTATTTTCTGGATGAGCAAGGTCAATTTCTCTATGTGCAACATTAAAATCTCCACTTGCAATTACTGGTTTTATCTTGTCAAGTTCAGATAGATATTCTCCATACTTTTCATCCCAAATTTGTCTAAGAGGAAGTCTTTTTAATTCTCCACCAGCATTTGGTGTGTAGACTTGTGTAAAATAAAAATCCTCAAATTCCAAAGTTATAATTCTTCCCTCATAGTCCATTGTATCTGGAGCGCCAATTTTTGGGAAAAATACTTTTGGTTCAAGTCCTTTTTTATAAAAAGACATGTTCCCTGCATAACCCTTGCGAGCAGGTTCCTCTGAAGAAACCCACGCATAATCATAATCAGGAAGTTTTTCTGCTAAAATTTCCTTGTGTTTTTTGCTAGGGCCATTTTTGGGAAGTTTTGTTTCTTGGATTGCAATTATATCAGGATTTGCATTTTTAATGCTTTTAAGAACTTGTCTTGACATCTTCGCCCTATTTGAATCACTTGTTAGGGCAGCGTTTATTGAATCTATATTCCACGAAATTATTTTCATTTTTCCTCCAAATTTATTTTTATTTAATCTATTTAAATATATTTTATATTATTACCTACACTTTAGCTTATAAAAAAAGACCTGAACTAGTCAAGTCTTCTCATGATTTTTAATTTTAAATTTATAATTCGCCCATGTAGGCTCTCTTTCTTCTAGTCGATCCTTGCAAAATTTTATATAAGTTACCCCTAAAGATTGCATATACAGCGGTGATTATAGTAGCTAAAATATTTTTTAAAATATATGGGTTTAAAAATTGTCTATAAAGCACTCCACTTACAAGATTTTCTCCAAGAGGTATGTCTATTATATTAGATGATGTTATTGTAGATACAAAATCAAATCCTAATAGATGCAAAATTACTAGATAAATTAAATATGGGATTATCCACAAAATAAAGTTTTCCTTCATAAACTCAAGTGAGTGAGTATAGGCTGAAGTGTAATACTCTCCTCTAATGTAAATTGACTCTGCAATTGGATTTATTGCAAAGTTAATTACAATTGATATCAATATAAAAATGCTTGTATTACCACCAAAGGCTGGCATTATCCAGGATATTAATATTAATATAAAATATACTGAATAAATCGAGCCAAAGTAAGCCATAAAAGTATTTTTAAAATTCCTAAAACTAATTCTGTTGTAGTAAATCAAATCACTCAATACAGAAAAATAACTTGATAATATCAAAGAAGTTACTAGAGGAATTATAAAGCCAGCAAGGACTCCCAAATTAAGTCCAAATACTGTGCCTATTAAAGTTGTCGCCAATGTATATAATACTCCATACACTAAGGGAAGAATTAAAAAAATTGGAGAGCTTTTTATTTTTACTGTCGTGTCTTTAAAGGCCTTCTTATAAACTAATTGTAAATCTTCAAAAAAATTCATTTCATCACATCTTTTCAGGTGCTTTAATTCCAAGTAAGTCAAGTCCACTTGCTATAACATTTTTAACTGCATAGCAAAGCATAAGTCTTGTGTTTTTAAGTTTTTCATCTTCTACTAAGATTTGAGTTTGGTTGTAGAATTTGTTAAAGTTCTTTGCAAGTTCCACTGTGTATCTTGTGATAAAATATGGCTCGCACTTTTCACAAGCATCAATAACTACATCAGTAAAGTTGTAAAGACTTCTTATAATATTTATTTCACTTTCTTCTGTGAGTAAGCTTGGATCAATTTCATTATTTATATCGAAATTACCCTTTTTAAGAAGTGAAGAAATTCTTGCGTGAACATATTGGACATAAGGTCCAGTTTCACCTTCAAAAGAAAGAGTCTTGTCCCAATTAAATGTGTAGTCCTTTATTCTTCCATTAAATAATTCTTGGAATTTAATAGCACCAATTCCAACTGTTTGTGCAAGTTCTTCCTTGTTTTCAATTTTTTGACCCTGTTCTTTTTCTCTATCGTCAAGAATTTCGCGAACCTTATCAATTGCCTTGTTGAGAACATCTTCAAGATAGACAACTTTACCCCTTCTTGTGGAAAGTGTGCCGTCTTCAAGAGAAACCATGCCGAAGGCAACATGATTAATCTTGTCCCAAAAGTCTTCTCCCATTTCCTTTAAAACTGCACGAAGTTGTTTAAAGTGGAGAGATTGTTGCGTTGCAACAACATAAATAATTTGGTCGGGATTGTAATTTTCTTCCCTATATTTTGCTGCAGCTATGTCTCTTGTCAAATAGATTGAAGTACCATCAGATTTTACAACAATTGCTGGTGAAAGATCATACTTATCAAGATTTATAATTTCTGCACCTTCTGATTCTTCCAACAAGTTTTTATCTCTAATTTCCTTTATTACTTCAGGTAACATATCAGAGTAGAAGGATTCTCCGTTGTAGGAATCAAAGTGAATGTCGAGCATGTCGTAAACCCTGTTAAATTCCTTTAGAGAAATCTCTCTAAACCACTTCCAAATTTTTACGGCTTCTTCATTTTTATTTTCAAGTTCCTTAAACCAATAGCGACATTCTTCTTTTACTTCTGCATCTTCTTCTGCAACTTCATTTACTTTTACATAAAGTTTCAAAAGTTCAGGGATTGGGTCATTTTCAATTTCTTCCTTGTTACCCCATGTCTTGTAGGCGTAGATAAGCATGCCAAATTGAGTGCCGTAATCTCCCAAATGATTTACTGCCACTGTATTATATCCCAAGAAATTAAAAATCCTTTTTAGGGAATCTCCAATAACAGTGGACCTAATATGACCAATGTGGAAAGGCTTAGCAATATTTGTAGAAGAATAATCTAGGACAATATTTTTTCCCTTTCCTATTTCTGACTTGCCAAAATTTTCTTTTTTGTTTACAGCTTCTTTCAAAATTTCTTCTGTCAAAAGACTTTTGTTGATGTAAAAGTTTAGGTAGGCATTTTTATTTTCAACTTTTTCAAAATATTTTGAATCTATTTGTCCTGCCAGTTCTTCTGCAATAATAGCTGGGTTTTTTCTATAAATTTTTGCCAAACTAAAAACTGGGAAGGCAAAATCACCTAGTTCATAATTTGGTGGAACTTCTATCATTTTGTCGATTTCTTTAGCTTCAAGACCTTCGATTTTTTCATCAAGGATCTTTATTATTTCTTCTCTAAAATTTATCATCTTGACTCCTTACTTTAGGTTGACAACAGTTACTCCGTCGCCACCTTCATTATATTCTGCATCTTTATAGGATTTTATTATCTTAACACTTCTAAAATGTTCTCTAAGTTTTTGTCTAAGGACACCAGTGCCCTTTCCATGAATTATTCTAACGAATTTTAAGCCAGAAAGATAGGCATCATCTAAATATTTATCAATAATATCTTTCGCATCTTCAAAATTCTTGCCTCTAATATCAATTTCACTCTTAACATTTGTCGCCTTGTTTTTCAAAATACTTCTAGTGTTGTTTTTTGTTGTATCCTCTTGAATATCAACTCGCATTAGTGATTCCTTAGGCATATTCATCTTCATTATACCTGATTGAACTAGGACATTTCCCTTTTTATCTGGAAGTTCAAGAACTGTTCCTATGTTTCCAAGAGAAGTCCTAACCTTGTCCCCAACTCTTATTTCTCTAATTGGGTTGGCAGCTTTTTTAATCTCAAGTTCAGAATTATTCCTAGTATTTTTTATGGATTCACGCAAAAGATCTTGAGCCTCTTGAATTTTTTTTGAATTTTCTGAACTAATATTGTCCTTAGCTTCATTTATTTCAGATAAAATTATGTCCACATTTTCTTTAGTATTTAGGAGAAGCCTTTTTGCCTCTTCACGAGATTTTTCTAAGATTTTTTCCCTTTGATCTTCTAATCTTTTTATCTTAGACTGCAATCTCTTGTTTTCTTTTTCTAAGTCTATTTTCTCTCTCTCAAGTTCTTCTCTGTATTCACGAATTTTTGTCCTGTCCTTGTCAATAGACTGTAAAACATCCTCGAATTCAATATTTTCTGAAGATAAAAGTTCCTTTGCTTTATTGATAATTTCATCAGTTAATCCCAGTCTTCTTGAAATTTCAAAAGCATTAGATTTACCTGGAACTCCAATCAAAAGTCTATAAGTTGGAGACAAAGTGTCTACATCAAATTCCATGCTGGCATTGGCAACACCCTTTGTTGTCAATGCATAGATCTTTAACTGATTGTAGTGAGATGTAGAAATACATCTTATTTCTCTTTCCAACATAAATTCCATAATTGCCCTTGCTAGAGCCGCACCTTCTGTTGGATCAGTGCCTGCTCCCAACTCATCAAAGAGAACTAGGGAATTTCTTGTAACATTTTTTAAAATGTAGACAATATTTACCATGTGGGATGAAAAAGTAGATAGCGACTGCTCAATAGACTGCTCATCACCAATATCAGCAAAAACTTTTTCAAAAACTGCAAGTTCCGATGATTCATCAGCTGGTATTAAGAGCCCATACTGTGCCATGAGAGTTAAAAGACCAACAGTTTTTATACTTACAGTTTTACCACCAGTGTTTGGTCCTGTAACAATTAGTGAAGAAAAATCTATGCCAAGATTTATGTCAATGGGAACTGCAATCTTTCTATCTAGAAAAGGATGATAGGCTTTTACAAGATTTATTCTTCCCTCTTTATTTAATTTAGGCATATTTGCATGATAATTTATGGCAAGTTTTGCCTTGGCAAATATAAAATCAAGTTCAATTAATTTCTCTTGATTTGATTTAATTTCTTCTCCACTTTGTCCAACTAATTCTGAAAGTTCTCTAAGTATTTTTTCTATTTCAAGATTTTCTTTTACATATAATTCTTTCAGCTCGTTGTTGGCATCCACTACTGCCATGGGTTCAATGTAGGCAGTCTGTCCAGATCCAGAAATGTCGTGAACAAGACCCTTTACCTTAGATTTATTTTCTATCTTTACAGGAACAACATACCTTCCATCACGAAGAGTGACTAGGGCATCTTGCAAGAAATCAGCATGTGTATTTAAAATCCCATTTAATTTATTTTTTATAGAATCCTTTTTTGCAGCAATTCCTCTTCTAATTCTTAAAAGTTCACGAGAAGCATCATCAGCTATTTCTTCTTCAGAAATAATTTTTGAATTTATCTCATCTT
>NZ_HE978594.1:7742-17692 GCF_000312025.1 Peptoniphilus timonensis JC401
GTTCACGAGAAGCATCATCAGCTATTTCTTCTTCAGAAATAATTTTTGAATTTATCTCATCTTCTAGCCTTTTATCTGTGTACAAGTTTTCAATTAGTTTATCGATATATGCAAGTTCTATTTCCTCGTCTTTATTGAAAGGATCTTTTTTAAGATAAGTTTTAAGTCCCCTAGAAACTCTCAAAAAATCTGAAACTTGTAAAAGTCCTGCGGCTGTTAAAGATCCACCAATTTCAGCTCTCTTTATTAAAGATTTTATATCTACAATACCAAAAAGTTGTGGCTCTCCCTTAGAAATAATAAGTTTTAAGGCTTCATTAGTTTCATTTAACCTGTTATTTATTTCATCATAATCCGTAGAAATTTCAACTTCTTCTATATATTCATTTGTAATACTTGCACTAGCAAGTTTTTTAAGTTCAACTAAGACCTTGTCAAACTCCAAGGTCTTTGATGCTTTTTTTAAAGAATTATCCACTGACAATCCCCCTATTTATATGTCCCTTAGTAACTTGTTGGTACGTATCTTCTAACTTTTTCTTTATTTTATAAAAATCTTCTTCATTATAATTTTTATACAAATTTACAATTTCATCTGTAAATTCATCTCCCGAAATTATAAGACTTATTTTATTTTCCTTTAATTTTTTCACATATCCATCTAATAAAATTGGATATGAATTAAAAATTTCTGTAAAAGTATTTTGTCTTAAAACTTCAAAATCCACGGACTTTTCATCTCTTAAAAGATAATTTTTGTAATTACAAGTAGGACAATTTCTTTCATCTTTACAATTTTTTTCAATAGAATAAGGGCAGTGTTTCATAGTCATAACTGGAATTCTGCCATAAGAAATGAGATTAATTTCGCTGTCTTCGCCCTTTATTATACTCTGAATTTGTCCACTATTCATCTCGGCAGATAGTGTCACTGACTTAAATCCAAGATTTTTAAAAAATTCTAAACTCTTTTTATTGAAAATATTTAGACCAATATCAGCATTGAGATCAAGACCATCATCTTTAAAAATGTAGTATTCAGAAATATTATTTATCCAAAGTCCCCTTACATTTCTATTTTTTAAAATATAAATCCTAAGTCTTTCCAATTCATCATAAGAGTAAAATTTGTCGAGATAAGTTGAAACTTTCCTATTCCCATAAATTTTCTTAAATTTTTCAAGATCCTTTGCCCTAATTATAATTTCGTCAATCTTATCTAAATTACTTTTTTCAAGATTTTCAAATTTATTAAAAAATACTTTTACAAGAGATTTTTTTGCCTTATTCCTATTTTCAGTTTTTTCTAATTTATTTTCATAAATTTTTCTTTCAAGAGAATTTTTTAAAATTTTATCTTCTAAAATATCAAGAACTTTTCTTCTAAGTTCGTTAATGGCAGAAATTGGTAAAAAGGCAGCATCATCAAGATCTAAATCTATATTTTTAACTTCAAAAATACTGTTGCCTGTTTTTGAAATATTTTCTATTACCCTATCTCTTTCAAGTCCAGATTTTTTTGCTGGCTCAACTATTTTATCCAGGACATAAGTAGCTTCTAAATCTTCTGATTTTACATGAATAATTGGTTTTTCCCCAATTTTTATTTTTAAATCAATATCGAGACTTCTCTTATAGTTGTATTCTTCAATTTTTTCGTCAATTTTTTCGTAAAGTTTTTTTGAATAAGTCCTGTTTATCTTAGAATTTTCAAGTGGTCTTTTAAACAATTCAAGATTATAAACTTTTCCTGCTTGATAAAATTCCCTAGACTTCATGCCAAATCTTCCCTTGGCTGAATTAAATTCTAGTCCATCGCCTTCATGTATATCTTCATCAAAAATTACTTTTGCAAAATTTTTACCAACTTCTAGGACTCTTCCTACTTCCACACCTCTGTTGTCAGGTCTGTCATAGGAAATAAAATCTCTGCCAAAGTCGCCATTAAAAAGCCCCTTAGTAAAACCCCTGTTAAAAACTTGAACTGTATCTTTTTTATCTTCAAGTTTCAACTTATCTTCTAGAGATTTTTTATAAGAGGAAACCACAGTGTAAACATACTCAGGATTTTTCATTCTGCCTTCGATTTTTAGAGAATAGGCACCTGCCTTTATAATTTTTGCAACTTGATCTAGGGTATTTAAGTCCTTTGTAGAAAGATAATAAAGTCTTTTTGCAAGTTTATTTTTATTAAAATCAAGAATTTCATAGGATTTTCTGCAAGCTTGGGCACATTCTCCTCTATTGCCAGATTTTCCACCAATCATTGATGACATCAAACACTCTCCAGAATAAGATACGCAAAGAGCTCCGTGAATAAAAGTTTCTACATCAATATCTAATTCCTTTATTTTTTCTATTTCAAAAAGTGGAGTTTCGCGAGCAAGAACTACTCTAGAAAATCCCATTTTCTTTAAAAATTTTGCTCCATAATAATTATTTACTGCCATTTGAGTAGAAGCGTGAACTTCAAAATCAGGAAAAACTTCTCTGATTTTTGCAGCAATTCCAAAATCTTGTAAAATCAAGGCATCGACGCCAATTTCATAAAGCATCTTTACACTTTTCATTGCCCTTTCAAGTTCAAAATCTGCAATCAAAATGTTAAAAGTAACATAAATTTTTACATCTCTAAGATGAGCATATTCTATTGCTTCTCTTAGTTCTTCCTTGTCAAAGTTTTTTGCTTTTGCTCTCGCAGAGAATTCATCATATCCCAAATAAATGGCATTAGCACCTGCTGATACAGCTGCCCTAAGAGCCGCCATATCACCTGCAGGTGCTAACAATTCATATTTAGTTTTCTCCATAAAGATTTTCCAATTCTCTTGATAGGTCGATTATTCTTCTCGATGCGGAGTTGTTTTTTTCTTCTAGATTAGAAATACTATCCTCAAGCTTCTTAATTACTTCCTTTGAATCTAGGAGTTCTTGGTTTTTATCCATTAAATCTCTATTTAATTTTCTGTTTCTATCTTCTAAATCAAGAGTTTTCTGTTGAAGATCTCTGTAAGTCTTGTTTGCCTTCTTGTTTTCATCTTCAAAAATCAAAAGTTGTTTTTTAAGATCTTTGATTTCTTCCATCTTTTCCATGATTTCTTTCTTGTCATCGCTAGTATTTGCCAAATCATCTTTATCAGCCTTCATCTTTTCAAGATCGTCTAATACATTTAAGGCACAAAGGACAAGAGTTTGAACTTGATTTAATTTGTAATTACTTCTTGCTGTTTCCTTGATTTTTGCATCAAGATCACTTGCAAGGTCCTTAATATACTTTTCGTTGTCATTACCCATAACATAAAACTTCATGTCATCAATAGTGACTTCGATTCTCTTCGCATCGGACATAATAGCCTCCTTAGGATCTTAGTTTCGCTTTAATTTCACTTTCAATCTCAGCAACTATTTTTTCACAAATTTCTGTAACTTCACTTTCTTCTAGAGTTCTATCAGCTGCTCTAAATACAAGGGAGAAGGCAACAGATTTCTTTCCTTCTTCTATATTTTCACCTTCATAAATATCAAATACTTTAAAGGATTCTAAAAGGTCTTTTCCATATTTTTGAGCAATCTTTTCAAGATCAACTGAATCAACTTCCCTATCCATAATAAAGGCAAAATCCCTCTTCATAGTTGGATACTTTGGAAGTTCCTTGTAAGTGTAGTTATCAATTGTGTTTTCAACAATTTTGTCAAAGTCTAATTCTGCAACATAGGCTTTTTTCTTTAAACCATAGTTTTCAAGAACTTTTGGATGTACTTCTCCAAATACTCCAAGACTTTCTCCCTTTAAAATAAACTCTGCAGATCTACCAGGGTGAAGGAAACTTGTTTCTTTTCTTCTAACTTCTAGATTATTTATTCCCAAGAACCAAAGAATTTTTTCTATTGATTCCTTTAAATAGTAGAAATCACCTAGATCATAAAATCCCATAGTTAATTTTAATTTTTCACTTGGAAGTTCATCTTCACTTGGGAAGAAAGTATTTCCGATTTCAAATCCACCAACATTTTCATTTCCTCTTACATAGTTTTTAGCAAGAGCATCAATCATTGATGGCACAAGAGTTGTCCTCATAATTGAATAATCTTCTCCAAGTGGATTTAAAATTTTAATAATATTTTTTTCATCTTCATCATAGTTTGCCTTTTTATAAGAAGATGGACTGACAAAGGAATAAGTCATAAATTCAGAATAGCCAAGACCTATTAAAAGATTTTTAATTCTGTCTTCAACATTTCTAAATCTAGGTTTTCTTCCAACTGTAAGAGTTCCTCTAAGTTTTTTAGGTTCAACATTGTCATAACCATAAACTCTTGCAACTTCTTCTATTAAATCTTCTTCTATGTTTAAATCAAGTCTAAAAGTTGGAATCTTTGCAAGAATATAGTCATCTTTTATATCAGTTTCAATTTCTAATCTATTTAATATGTCTGCAACTTCTTCTATGCTGAAGTCTACACCTATTAAGTCAACAACTTTTTGATGTCTTAATTTTATTTCTTTTTCTTCTTTAGAAAAATCTCCTACATCCTTATTTCCAGCAACAACTTCAGCAATGCCCATCTTTTGTACAAGTTGACAAACTCTATCTACTGCAGTTTTTGCAAGATTTGGATCTATTCCCTTTTCAAATCTTGAAGAAGCTTCACTTCTAAGATTTAGTCTTCTAGATGTCTTTCTAATATTTTCTTTATTGAAGTTTGCCCCTTCTAACAAAACATTTACTGTCTTGTCAGTGATTTCAGAATCAAGTCCACCCATGATTCCTGCTAAACCAATAATATTTTTGCCATCAGTAATCAAAATATCATCAGATTTTAATTTTCTTGTTTCTCCATCTAGAGTGACAGTTTCTTCGCCATCTTCTGCCATTCTAACGACAATCTTTTTAGTATCAAGTGTGTCTAGGTCAAAAGCGTGAAGTGGCTCACCATATTCAAGCATTACAAAATTTGTAAGGTCAACTATATTAGAAATTGGTCTAACTCCAGCTTGCATAAGATAAGCTTGTAGCCAAAGTGGAGATGGTCCAATCTTAATATTTTTAAGTATCTTAGAATAGTATCTTGTGCAATTTTCTGTTTCAATTTCAATATCATCGAAATAATCTGAAAAATCATCAACTTCATTTTCTAAATTTATTTCATTGTGCTTAGCCTTTAAGTCAAAAGAAGCTGCTGTTTCTACAGCCATTCCCATCATACTCAAACAATCTGGTCTATTTGGAGTGATTTCAAGTTCAAGTATTTCATTGTCCATGAAAAGAGTTTCCAAAGCAGATTTTCCAATTTCAGTTCCTTCTGGGAATATAAAAATTCCGTTGCGAGCTTCCTTAGGAATTACAGAATTTTCAAAGCCAAGTTCTTCCAATGAGCAAAGCATACCATTTGATTCAACTCCACGAAGTTTTCCTTTTTTAATTTTTTGACCACCAGCCACAGTAGAACCGTGAAGGGCAACAGGAACAATTGCACCTTCAAAAACATTTGGAGCACCAGTTACAATTTGAAGGACTTCTTCGCCAACATTTACAGAACAGATAACTAGCTTGTCTGCATCTGGGTGTTTTTCAATTTTTTCTATCTTTCCTACAACTATTTTATCTAAACCTTCTGATGGAATAATAATGGATTCAACATGAGAACCAGAATTAGAAAGTCCATCTGCAAGTTTTTTTACATCAAAATCGAAATCAACATAATCTTTAAGCCATTTAATTGGTAATAACATATCTATCTCCTTAAAATTGTTCCAAGAACTTCTTGTTGTTTTCAAACATCATTCTAATATCTGTGATGTTGTACCTTACCATTGCAATTCTGTCGATTCCCATACCAAAGGCAAATCCAGAATATTTTTCAGGATCAATGCCACAATTTCTAAGTACATTTGGGTGAACCATGCCGCAACCTAAAAGTTCCATAGACCAGCCAGTGTAGTTACAAGCCTTGCATCCTTCGCCGCCACAAGAAGTACAAGTAGTATCAACTTCTAGACTTGGTTCAGTAAATGGAAAATAGTGAGGTCTAAATCTTGTCTTCACTTCTTCCCCGAAAAAGGCCTTTACAAAATAATTTAAAGTATCAATTAAATTAGCAACAGAAATCTTTTCATCAACAACAAGCCCTTCAAGTTGGTGGAACATTGGTGAGTGAGTTGCATCAACTTCATCAGATCTAAAAACTCTACCAGAACATATCATGCGAATTGGAGCGCCATGTTCCTTCATTGCCCTAACTTGAACAGGAGATGTTTGTGACCTTAAAATTGTATTTTTGTCAAAATAAAAAGTATCTGACATATCTCTAGAAGGGTGGTCTTTAGGAGCATTCAAAAGATCAAAGTTGTTTTCTACAGTTTCAATTTCTGGACCATCATAAACAGTAAAGCCCATATGTGTAAATAAATCTTCAAGATCTTCAAGAGTTTTCTTTAGAGGATGTCTGTGTCCCAAAATTAAATCATCAGTTTTTAAAGTGACGTCAATTCTCTCATCGTGAAGCTTCTTTTCCAAAATCTTTTGATTAATTTCATTTTTCTTTTCTTCAATGGCATTTTCAATTTCTTCACGAACTTCATTGGCAAGAGCACCCATAACAGGTCTTTCTTCCTTTGAAAGATCCTTCATTCCCTTTAAAATTTGAGTAATCTCGCCCTTTTTGCCTAAGTACTTAACTTTTAGTTCATCTATATCTTTAATCGTATTAACTTCATTTAAAAGTTTCATGGATTCATCTTTGATTCCAAGTAATTTTTCTTTCATGTTGACCTCCAATTCATAATATATAATTATATCATAGTTACAAAAAATTTTTAATAAATTCAATAGAAATTCCCATTTTATCAATATGTAGAGTAACTATAATATAAATTTTAAAAATGGGCATAAAAAAACTGACTGCAAATGCAATCAGTAATTGGCAGGGGTAGCAGGACTCGAACCCACGACACTTGGTTTTGGAGACCAATGTTCTACCAACTGAACTATACCCCTAAGATACTTTATTATGATAACAAAAATTTCATCATTTGTAAAGTTTTTTTATTTTTTAAATATATTATTTTTAGATTTTTAACTGCTTTGTGTGTTTATTGGTTAATATTTAGTTATTATAAATATAAAGGATTTTATTATGAAAAAATTTGATAAAATATATAAATTGTTATATTTAATAAGTTTAATAATTATCTTTTTAAATAATCATAATTATTTTATTTTTAATAGAACAACAAAGATAATAATAAATGTAATTTCCATTATTTTTATGATACTTATTATATTATCTCTTGATACCGATGATTCTAAAATATTTAAAAAAATTTCTACTTTTATGCTAATAATTTTAATAATTTTAATAATGTTTTTTGGAAAATAGTTAAATAGCTGTATTAGCCCACTCCTGCTAATACAGCTATTTGTTATAATTTTTTTAAATTTTCTTCTACTTGTCTAAAGGTTTCTGATAATGTAAAACTGTTATCTATAATTACATCTGCCAATTTTTTCTTTTCTTCAACAGATAATTGGGAATTTATTTTCTCAAGGGCATAATCTTTTGATATGCCATCTCTTTTTGCCAATCTTTCTATTTGTTTTTCCCTGTTTACATAAACTAGCCAAACCTCATCAAAAACTAAGCCATATTTTTTTGTTTAGTTCTTCACTTTCAAAAAGAAGAGGTATATCCACAAAAAACTCTTCCCTTTGATTTTTTCACTTCTTCCAAAATTATCCTATAAATTTCTGGATGTTCAATTTCATTTAAGATTTGCCTTTTTTCTTCGTCCCTAAAGACAATTTCTGCCAAGCCACTTCTATCTAATTTGTCATCTACATAAATATTTTCTCCAAAGGCTTTTTTTATTTTGTCTTTTACATTTTTTAGATCTACTACTTCTCTTGCTATTAAATCCGCATCAATGACTTTTTCTCCCTTATCTCTTAGGAAGTTAGAGACTTGAGTTTTGCCTGTAGAAATAGATCCTGTAAGTCCAATGATTTTATTTTGATTCATAAAGATTTTTCCCTGTATTCATATCTACTGACAACTTAACATTTAAATCAACGGAATTTTCCATTAATTCTCTCATAATTTCCTTAACTTCTTCCACTTCATCTTCTGCTGCGTCAACTACAAGTTCATCGTGGATTTGGATAATAAGTTTTGATTTCATATTTCTCTTTTTAAGTTCATTATAAACTTTTACCATGGCAATTTTTATTATGTCGGCAGCTGAACCTTGGATTGGAGTATTAAGGGCAATTCTCTCTCCAAAACTTCTTATGTTGAAATTCTTTGCATTTAGCTCTGGGATGTATCTTCTTCTCTTGAAGATAGTTTCAACATAGCCCTCTTCTTTTCCACGCTTAATTTCTTCTGCCATATAATTTTTTATGCCAACAAAGTGAGAAAGATAGTTGTCAATATATTCTTTCGCAGCCTTTCTCGGTATATTTAAGTTTTGTGAAAGTCCGTAGTCAGAAATTCCATACACAATGCCAAAATTTACTGCCTTGGCTTCTGATCTTTGCAAAGAGTTTACATCGTCATAATCTACGTGAAATACTTCTGATGCAGTTTTTCTGTGAATATCTAAACCATTTTTAAAAGCTTCTAACATTTCCTTGTCATCAGATAAGGCAGCTAAAACCCTAAGTTCAATTTGAGAATAGTCGGCATCCACTAAACTTGCACCTTCTGATGCCAAAAATGCCTTCCTAATCAAACGTCCTTCTTCAGTTTTTATTGGAATATTTTGAAGATTTGGATCAGTTGACGAAATTCTTCCAGTTGCAGTCACTGTTTGCATAAATCTTGAGTGAATCCTCTTTGTTTTCTTGTTGATAACTGCTTTTAAGCCATCAATATAAGTTGATTTTAATTTGGAAAACTTTCTATAATCCAAAATCTTATCTATAATTTCTCCCTTTCCCCTTAATTTTTCAAGGACATCGGCAGAAGTTGAATAGCCAGTCTTTGTCTTTTTAATAACTGGAAAATCCATCTTTTCAAATAAAATTATTCCCAATTGTTTTGGAGAATTGATGTTAAATTCTTCTCCAGCTTCAGAATAAATTTCTTCTTCCAAATTTTTTAACTTATCAATAATTTTTTCATCAATCTCATCTAAAACAGCTTCATCAGTGTTAATTCCCACATATTCCATAGAAGCAAGGACTTCTACTAGGGGAAGTTCCATATCAAGGTAAAGAGAAGTCATTTCTTCTTCTTCGATTTTTTCCCTTTGTAGCTTTTCAAGTCTATAAATTGTATTTAATAAAAAGGCAAAATACTTAAAGAGTTCATCCTTTTCTAAATCAGCATAAATTTTCTTTTTTGCACCCTTACCCAAAAGGTCTTCTTCATCTAAATAGCCATTTTTAAAATAGTCCATGGAAATTTTATTTATGTCATAATCACTTTTTGTTGAATTTAGTAGATATTCTGCAATTTCAACATCGTGAGAATAATTTTTTAGATCAATAGCAAGATTCATTAAAATAATTATGTCTTCCTTGAGAGAATATCCAAGTTTTTCAAGGCTTTCATCTTCCATAATTTCTTTTAGATAGTCAAAGTCAATATCATCATAAGCTATAAAATTTACAGCTTCATCTTTTATTTTTATGGCGAGATAAATAGGTTTTACGCCTTCATAAATCTTGCCGTCACTAATAAATTTAAAGGCAAAAGATTTTTTATCTTTTATATTTTTTTCAAGTTCTCTTAGGTCTTTTATTTCAACAAATTTAAAATTATCATCAGAAATTTCTTCCACAACTTCCTTTTGATATTCTTCTGGAAGTCTTGCAAGCATAGAATTAAATTCAAAATCACGATACATTTCAGAAAGTTTTTCATAATCGTAGTCCACTTTTTTGAAATCATCTAAATCTTCTTCTATAGGAACTATTTTTTACAATAGTGCCAAGTTTTTTGCTCAT
>NZ_HE978594.1:17931-23074 GCF_000312025.1 Peptoniphilus timonensis JC401
AACATTTTTTACAATAGTGCCAAGTTTTTTGCTCATAAAGGCGGACATTTTGCCATCAATTAACTTTTCCTTTAGCTTTTTGCCAGAAACCTCATCTATATTGTCGTAAAGATTTTCTAAAGTGTGAAATTGACGAATGAGTTTTAGTCCAGTCTTTTCTCCAATGCCATAAATTCCAGGAATATTGTCAGATTGATCTCCCATAAGGGCCTTTAGTTCAATAAATTCAAGTGGCTCAATATCATAGTCTTCCTTGATTTTATCCACAGTTATAATGTCCATTTCTGTGATTCCCTTTCTAGTGAAAAGAACCTTAGTATTTTCATTTACAAGTTGGAAATAGTCCTTGTCCCCAGTCAAAAGATAGTTGTCAAAATTTTTTTCGCTGGCAATTTTTGAAAGAGTTCCAGCAATATCATCAGCTTCATAAACTGGTGATTCAAGAATTTTTATATTCATGTGAGATAAAATTTCACGGACAAGGGGCCATTGTTGCTCTAGCTCGTTGGGAGTCTTTTGCCTTGTGCCTTTGTAGTCCTTATATATATCGGACCTAAAAGTCTTTCCCTTCATGTCAAAGCATACTACAAGATGACTTGGCTTTATCTTTTCTATGGCATTTTCCACCATCATGACAAAACCATAGATAGCATTTGTATAAAGACCTCTCTTAGTTTTTAGAAGAGGTAGAGCATAAAAAGCTCTGAAAAAAAGCGAACTTCCATCTATAATTAAAAATTTGTTATCCATAAAAACCTCCTATCTACATTATAACAAAGATTAAAATAAATAAAATTTGCAAATAAAAATCACAAAATTTATTTTGTTTTATAAGTTATTTTTTTATGTATACAATTTCTTGAAGGTCCATATTATTGATGATTGCTAGTAAAAAGGATATAATATAGCTATGAATAGAAATTTATTAGAAACTTTAAAATTCGAAAAAAACAATAAAATAAGTGGCGGAATATATCATAAATTGCAAGTTGAATTCACCTATAATTCCAATCATATCGAAGGAAGTAGATTAAGTGAAGAACAAACAAGATTAATTTTTGAAACTAATACAATTGGTCTTGATGATAGCAAGACTTCTTTAAAGGTTGACGACATAATAGAAACCTCAAATCACTTCCAAGCAATTGACAAAATTATTGACTTTTATGATGAGGATTTAACAGAAGAATTTATCAAAAATATTCACCAGATTTTAAAATCTGGAACAAGTGATTCAAGAAAAGACTGGTTTAAAGTTGGAGATTACAAGGCTTATCCCAATGAAGTGGGTGGTTATGAAACTACCTTGCCAGAAAATGTCTCTCATGAAATGAAAAACCTTTTAGAGTTTTACAATAACAAAAAAGCAAAAAGTTTTGAAGATATAATTGACTTTCACTACCAATTCGAGAAAATCCACCCCTTTCAAGATGGAAATGGACGAGTGGGTAGACTCTTAATTTTAAAAGAGTGTCTAAAAAATGATATAGTTCCCTTTATTATTAATGAAGATTTAAAATTTTTCTATTACAGAGGACTTTCAAATTATAAAAAAGAGAGAGGATATTTACTTGATACTTGTTTGACAGCACAAGATAGATTTAAGACTTATTTAGATTATTTTAAAATTTCATATCACGAATAAAAATTTAGGAGGCTTGACCTCCTTTTTTGGTAAATAAAAATTATTAAAAAATTTGCAAATAAAAATCCCCAAGTGAAATTAAATTCATTATGGGGATTTAAAAATGTTAAATTATCTTTCAGAATACTCTGCTTTTAAAGTCTTTCCCTTTATTTTCTTTCCATTAAGATCTTTTATGGCTTCTTTTATCATATTTTTTGGTATTTCCACAAAAGTAAAACTTGGCATAATATTTATCCTGCCAATTTCCTTTGGAGATACATTTGTGTGGCTATCGATTAATCTTATAATTTCACTAGAATCAAGTCCATCTCTTTTGCCTTTGTTGATAAAAATCTTTGGTCCCTTGATTTTCTTGATTTCTTTTCCTCTTTTGTCCTTGCCTTTTCTCTTTGAACTTTCAGATTTTTTTGAAATTTCAAACTTTTTGCCATAATCAACTTTTTCCAGTTCATTAATTTTTGTCTTGTTTGAAGATTCATTTACCATCTTTAGAAGAGAAGCAGAGATATCATAAAGACTGTAGCCTTGTGCCAAAAGCCTATTTAAAACTTCTGTATAATCAACTTGCTCTTCTGCCTTTAAAATATTTTTATTAACTTTTTTATACAAATTGTCAAGACTTTCCCTCTCGACATCAGATTTTGTAGGTAGCTTCATCTTTTCCATTTTTATCTTTGCATACTTTTCGATTTCCCTAAACTTTGGATAATCCCTACTAGTTACAAAAGTAAAGGAAAGACCTTTTTTGCCTGCTCTGGCGGTACGACCAATTCTGTGGACATAATATTCAGCTTGTTGTGGAAGATCGTAGTTAAAAACGACATCAATATCAGAAACATCAAGACCACGAGCAGCAACATCTGTGGCTATTAAAATATCAATAGTTCCCTTTCGAAACTTCGTCATGACATTGTCCCTAGATGACTGACGCATATCTCCGTGAAGAGAATCCACCTTGTAGCCTCTTTGTGCAATCTCAACCTCAAGATTTTCAACCATTCTCTTAGTGTTGCAGAAAATAATAGACTTCTTTGGCTTGTGAATTAAAATAAGTCTATTTAAAATTTCTGTCTTCATATTTCTATTAAGTTCAAGATAAAATTGTTCAATCTTTTCTGCAGTGAGTTCCTTTTTCTCAATAATAACTTTTGCAGGATTATTTTGATAAAGTTTCGAAAATTCCTTTATATTGTTGTCAAAAGTTGCCGAGAAAAACAAAGTTTGCCTATTTGGATTTGTCCTTTCAATTATAGTTTTCATATCATCTCTAAAACCCATGTCAAACATTTCATCTGCTTCGTCAAGAGTCAAGAAACTTATATCATCAAGTACAATTGACTTTCTCTTCATGTGGTCCATAACTCTTCCTGGAGTGCCCACAACTATGCTGGCATCTCTTTTTAATTCTCTAAGTTGTTTTCCCATGTCTGCTCCACCATAAATTGGGACTACCTTTATAAACTTTTTATGTTTAGCAAGCTTTTTTAACTCATCAGAAACTTGTCTTGCAAGTTCTCTTGTTGGAACAAGAACCAGAGCTTGTAAACTATCACAATTATCCTCCATTTTTTCAATCATTGGGATGCCAAAAGAAGCAGTCTTTCCTGTACCAGTTTGTGCCTGTGCAAGAACATCTCGTCCTTCTAATATAGTTGGAATTGTCGCCTCCTGCACTTCCGATGGCTTCTCAAAACCCAAATCCTTAACTGCTTGTAAAACTTCCCTAGATAAATTTAATTCATTAAATCTCAATATTTTCTCCTAATCTATTTTAAATAATTATTTCCAAAACAAAAAAAGACCGAGATTCCCTCGGTCCTTCAAGTTCTTTCTTTAAACATTATAACACAAAAAAATTTAAAAAGCTTGTGCCAATTATATTAAAATCGAATTTAATAACTTTTAAAAACAAAGGTAAAATTTTGCGTTTATTTTTACGTTTGAAATAAAACGTAAATTTTATTTTGCGTTTGTTTTTATCTGATATGGGAAATTTTCCTCAACATCAAAAAAAGGACTCTGTCATATAGACAAAGTCCAAAAATATGTAAAAAAGAAGAACCCCTAAGGGTTCCTCTTTAATCAAACAATTTATCTTCTAATATAAATTGTTGCACTCTTATCTTCTTGTTCCCATTCAATATCTTGATTAATCTTATCTTGAGTATTTCCGTTAGTTAGACCAAATACATTGGCTACATTAGTAACAGAAACTAAGATTCTGTCGTTGATATTAAGTGGTTTAGAATCCATCTTAACTGTCTTTCCATTAGAAAGAACTATTTCATCGCTGTCGATTTGGATTGAAGCAGTCAAACCGTCTTTGATAAATGTTGCAGTTCTTGTCTTCTTATCCCATTTAACTTCAGCGCCAATAGCTTCAGCTACATATCTAAGTGGAAGCATTGTTCTGTCGTTTCTAAGAACTGGAGTTACGTCCATCTTTCTCTTAGTAACAACGCCGTTTCTAACAACTTCATATTCGAACTCGTTGATGTGGAATACATACCATAGAGTATCACGAACTGGAGTTGCAGCTTGTGTCTTTTCAGGCACTACAGTCTTAACTGGGTAAGTTGGAGTGTAATCGTGTCTCTTGAATCTGCCTGGGAAGAAGTAGTCATTATCTCCAGGAATATATCCATGGTCTCCACTACCATTGTCGTCTCTTCCTTTTTCGTGTCCAATAACTGGAACTTCGATTTCAACTTTTCCACCTGGAAGTTCTGGATCTTCAACAACTACTGTGATAGGTCCATCAACATCTTCACCTGGTATTACGATTACATTTCCATCTTCGTCAATTATTACTGGAATATCTTTTCCATCTTCATCTTTAGCAGAAATCTTAGTATCATCGTCTTTATTTTCAACATTTATACCAGTGTCTTGTTTTTCATCAGTTGGGTCAACTGGTTTAACATCTCCACTTATCTTAGTATCCTTATCAGATGGTGTTGTATCTTTTACTGTAACTTTTACTTCAACTTCATCTGTTGATTTATCTGGATAAGTTACCACTACTGTACCTGTTGTTTCTCCAGTTTTGCTTGTGTCTGGAGTTTCTTTCCAGTCATATTTTGTTCCTGCTGGTAAGTCATCTTTGTTTGCGATTGAGTCTTCTGCTTTTGGCGCAGAGTCTTTTTCTACTTCAACGTCTTTACCTTCTGGAGTATACTTGTCAGCGTCTTTTTCTGCTGGTGCTGTAGGTTCTGTAATTGTAACTTTGACTGTTGTTTTATCAGTTGTTTTATCTGGATATGTTACTGTTACCGGTACATCAAATTCTCCAACTGTGTTTCCATCAGGAAGTTTGCTTGGATCATCTACAGTTATTGTAGGTGCTGTTTTATCTGCTGGATAATCAGGTACTGTAACTTTTCCTTTTACTTCGTCTTCGGTTACTGGGTTTCCCTTTTCTTTTGTGATTGGGTCTGCCTTTGGTTCATACTTGTCAGCTTCTTTTTCTGCTGGTGTTGTATCATTTATTGTTAC
>NZ_HE978594.1:23968-54148 GCF_000312025.1 Peptoniphilus timonensis JC401
ATTGTTTTTGTTGCTGTTGCTGTTATTGTTGCGTTATCAGCTGTTATTGCTGTTCCTGGAGTTGTTGACCAAGTTGGATTTTCATATCCGTCTTTTGTTGTTACTTCTGGATATTTATCAGCTGGTAATACTGTTCCTTCTTTTACATCATATACTTTGTTGTTTGCGATTTCGTTTACACCATCACCATTTGTAAATGTAACTCTTACATATCCGTCTGGTGTTGGTTTGCTTGGATCGTCTGTTCTGTCTATGATGTCGTCTAATTTTGCTACATTAATTGGAGCATCTACTTTGTCAGTTGTTCCATCAGAGTATTTTACTACTACAGGAACATTTACAGTATTTCCTGCATCTGCTTCAACTGGTGTATAAGTTACGCTACCGTCAGCATTAACTTTTGCACCTTCTGGAGCTCCTTCACCTAATTCGTAAGTTACATTTTCTGGTGTAGCAGGATTTCCTTCTTTGTCTTTAAATGTTGGAGCTGCAACTGTTGCTTCTTCTCCTACTTTTCCATCAACAGCTTTGTATTCAGGTTCATACTTAGCAGATTCTCCATCTTTAATTGATAGAGGAACTTTATCAACGTGTCCTTTTTTGATTAGGACTTCTTCGCCTTTATCGTTTAATTTGTAGATGTCATAAGTTACTTCTACATTTGGATCTTCTTGAGTAGCTTCAACCTTAGTAGTTGGTGTACCAGAAATCTTGTCTCGTTCAATAGTTAATCCATCAATAGCTTTTTTATCGATAAATTTAGCTGTTACATTTTTAAATACATATCCATCAACTTCTGTTGGTTTTACAGTTTGTTTGTATTCAGTGTTCACAGCTCCATCTTCTAATGGAGAGTCTGTGATGATATATTCATCTGTTTTATCTACAGAAATAGCTTCTGCATCTTTATCGTCTGCAGGTACAGTAATTGTTGTAGTTACTGTGAATTTACCAGCTTCAGTTGGCTTTCCTGTTACTTTTCCTGTAGATTCATCAATTGTAAGTCCACTTGGAAGACCTGTTGCAGCATAAGTTGCACCTTCAGTTTCTCCATTTGAGAATTCAACTTCTTCATAAAGTGATCCAATTTTGTCGTTAACCTTAACTGTAAATGCATCTTGAGCTAAAACTTGTCCTAATTTCCCTTTTGAATCAACATAGTGAAGTTTTGCTATAAATGTTTTTGTTTCTTTTACATCTTTTGTATCAAAAGTACCTTCTGCTAATGCACCTGTTGCTGTTGGTTTTTGTGTAGGTTCTTCTTTTATCTTCTTTCCATCTTGATCATACCAAACTATTTTAAATGAATCATTTGTATTCTTGTAAGGAAGACCTGCAGTATTAGTTTTTGCTACATCTCCTGGTGTTGCAGTGTTTGCTTGGGTATCAAAGTTTGTAATATTAAACTTAATTTCTGCTGGAGCTAAGTTAAAGTCAGCTCTTGTTGAGTTTGCTGCTTGAACTGTAGATACACCAAAAGCTGTTTGAGCCCAACCACCATGGATACCCCAGCCATCGTCAGAACCTGTGTACCAGTTGTAGTTCCATGGAGTTCTTAACACAACATCATCAGTTCCTTTAGTAGATATAAATAACCAGTCAGAGTTAACGTGTTTTTCATTCCAGTCAAGTGCACCTGTTAAGAAAGAACCATCTTCTGCATTTTCTGCAACTGTACCAAGACGGTTTGCTTCTTCCTCGCTCCATCTATGCGCATCACCTGCGTAGTATTTTCCTGCTTCTCTTGTGTATTCAGCTACTTTAGAAGTATTTCTATGAGGTCCCCAAGTTCCCTTAAATTGGATTTTGTAGTCACCTTCAGCATTTGTAACTGCACTTACAGTTTCTGCAATCCATTTGTCTTTATCAGCTGCAACTTGTTCTGCTATCCACTCTTGTAATTGAGTTTCAAGTTTAAATGTCCAACCTGATCCACGAATTTTACTAGGAGATGAAACGCCTAACATATTGGCAGTATCAGCACTGTATATTTGTTTCAATGCATAGTCAGATAGGTAGGATGCTGTAACTGTCACCCCTTCAGCTGGTGATGTAGGTGTTGAAACTATACCCCATTGAACACCACCTGCAGATTCATAGTCCCAAGAGACTTTTCCTCTAACTGCTCCTTGACCAGGTTTGGTTTTAAATATTTGTGGACCTGTTTCATTTGCTTCTTTATGCATCTTAGCTTCATCTTGTTTTTGCATTAGAAGGACTCTGTAGTTTACAAGTCTGTTAGGTCCAAGTTGGTAACCGCCACCTGCTACTCTTCTGTCTGTAAATTCAACACCTTCTCCTGTAGAGTATTGAAGTTGGTAGCCTTCTGGAATAGTGGATTCATCTACCCACATCTTATAGGATTCATTTCCTGCTGATACTGTTGTATCAGCATCAAATTTTACTAATTTTCCGTCTTCACCAATATATGGTTTCACCTTAATATGGAACTGTCCGTCAGCTCCTGAAACTGCATAATAAGTTGGAGAAGTTCTATTTCCTTTTGCTTCATACCATTGAAAATAAACTTTTACCCCTTCTATTGGTTTAAATGCTTGACCTGTTTCGTCTTTCAAATCAGCATTTATGTCTTTACCAACTAGGAGACCTACAAAACCGTGAACTGCATTTTTTGCATCTGCACTTGTAGTTGTGTCTTCTGGTTCTGCAGCGTCTCTTACAGCTACTGGACCTTTAGCTGGTGATAATGCTAATCTAGGTTCGCTGGCAGCTACTACATTAGTTAAAGCATTTTGTGCTTCTTCAGGATTTGCAAATACGTTATATGGAATCATACCAGCTAGCATTACTCCAGATAAAGCATAAGCAGCAACACGATTGGTGTTGACTTTTTCTTTTTTTATCCATTTCTTTTTCTTCTTCCTTTCTTTTCACAATAAAGTTACAATTTTCTTTCATTATTTATAAATTATCTTAATCAATGATGTCAGCTAATTTAAATTTTTCACTATATTTGTTTATCTATCCTCTCCTTTTTCCATAATACATTATAATTATATCAAATAGATATTTAGTGATAGGATAAATTTTAAAAAAATACTTACCCTTTTACTTTGGTATAATATTATATCAAAAGTTACTATAATTTTCTAGTTGTCTTTTCTTAAAATCCATCAACTTCAATGAATTTTTTGTGTACAATCGTACATTTTGATGAAAATTGTACAGAATAAAATACAGTTTTTATTTTGGTGTAACATTTTCTCTCATTGGAAATATTAAATAAATACTATTTTAAGGGCATTATTCGTGCGTTTTTCATAGTAATAAACCAATTTAAAATGTAATATTTTTTCTTTTTTACCCATAGATATTTTTTATAATTTTACATTTTTGTAACAATTCGCATACAATTATTTTTATACTCGCCTTTTCTTCATTTTACTTAAATAAGCTATCTATTATATTATTAATTTTTATAAAAAACCCAAAACTTTTATTTATTTTGGATAAAAAAAATATCCCAAGCTTTTTAGAGCCTGGGATATCTCATAAAATTTTTATTTTTCTAATTTTCCCTTGTAATCTAGGATTCCACCATCTAGGTTTGTGACGTCATATCCTCTTTCTTCAAGATATGCTGCCACGTTATAGGATCTCACTCCGCTTCTGCAGAGTACATATATATCTCTATCTTTTGGGATTTCTTTTAGTCTATTTGGAATTTGGTCCATGGGAATGTGAATTGAATTTTTTATTGTTCCTGTTTCTTCTAGTTCGTAGTCTTCTCTCACGTCAATTATTATTGGGTCAACAATTCTATCTACTTCATTTACGTTTATTTCTCTCATGTCTACCTCTTTTGAAAAATTTTTTATTAAAAAAGACCCAAGTGGGTCCTTTTTGTAAATTATTTTACTGCGATTGCTTCGATTTCTAGTAGTCCAGCTTTTGGTAGTTTTGCAACTTCTACACAAGATCTTGCTGGTTTGTGGTCTGTGAAATATTCTGCATAAACTTCGTTTACTGCAGCAAAGTCATTTATATCGTCTAGGAAGATGTTAACTTTTACAACTTTATCCATGCTTGATCCAGCTTCTTCAAGGATTGCCTTTACGTTGTCAAGGCTTCTTGCTGTTGCTTTTTTGATGTCGTCTGTAATTAGTTCTCCAGTTTCTGGAACTAGTGGAAGTTGTCCTGATGTGAATATAAATCCGTTAACTTCTGTTGCTTGTGAATATGGACCAACTGCTGCTGGTGCTTTTTCTGTGTGTAATGTTTTTACCATAATTATTCCTCCTCAGTGTCTTTGTTTTCTTCCCACAATCTTTCTAGATTGTAGTATTCTCTTTCATCTTTGTGAAATACGTGGACTATTATGTCGCCAAAGTCCAAGATTATCCACCTGCTTGAGTTTTTGCCTTCTAGGTTTTGTGGTCCTTCGCCTTTTTCAGATAATTTTTCGTCGATTTCTCTTGCTAAGGCGTCAACTTGTGTTGATGAGTTACCACTAACTACTACGAAATAGTCTGCTATTGATGTCATTCCTTGAATGTCAAGAACTTTGATGTCGATTCCTTTTTTTGCTTCACATGATTCGATTATAATGTCTAATTTTTCTTGTACTGTCATTTTACCTCCTATTTTATTTTTTCTTATTTAAAATTGTATTCCAATAGCATTACTTGTATTTTGTTTTCATTTGGTATGAAGTAGGATACTCCTCCAATGTATTTTGGCGTACCTGCTAGGGTACTTGTGTTTATATCCTCACTTGTTATGTTACGCATTTTTGCTGCGACTTGTACAAGTTTTTTTACTGGTATATTGTTTTCTGTGTAATTTATATAAGATCCAAGTAGAAGAGGGGATTTTACTAAAGTTTTAGGGTCTTTCATCTTGGAGAGTATTGCTGACATAAATTGTTGTTGTGCCTTAACTCTGCCAAGGTCTGCATCTTTATAACCCTTTCTGAATCTCAAAAATCCTATTGCATCGTAGCCTTTTAGGGTTTGTCTGCCTTGTTTGATGTCAATTTTAAGTGGTGGATCAGCTGTTGGGTCTTCATAATTCATATCAATGGGCACGTCGACTTCTACTCCACCAATTTTATCTACCACGTCTTCTACAAATCTATAGTCCACTGTGACATAATATTTTATGTCTGTGCCTAAGAGATTGTTCACTGTGTCAAGGGTAAGTTCGCTGCCTCCATACTTAAAGGAGTGATTGATTTTTGTCTTTTTATAGCCCTTTATTTTTGTGTAAGTATCTCTTGGGATAGAAATTATATTTACTTTTCCACTTTTGCCATCTACGTTTACCACCATTATAGTATCGGATCTTGCGTTGTTGGCATTTTTTGCATCAAGAGAGTCAACTCCCAGCATTAAAAATTGTAGGTCCTCGCCTTCTTGATAGCTTTTATTCTCATCTTCATCTCCCAAGAAATAAAAGTAACCTGCAAAAGCTGCAAGAGCCAAGATAATTATGACGAGAATTGTTGTGAAAAAAGATTTAAAAAAAGTTTTCAAGAGTTCAACTCCTTATAAAAATTTCTAGCAGTAACAGTGCTTGGCACTATATAGGTATCATGTGTTACTAAAAATTTTAAAGTATTATTTAAGGCAAAATACATTGCCTCATCTAGGTCTTTTTTGCAAGTTCTCTTGCTTCTTCTACTCCATCAAAATTTCTCATAGGTTCAATATAATCTGCCAAGAATATTATTTTTTCAAGATCAGACATATTTACTCTTCCTGTTGTGTGATATGTTATGGCATTTAAAATGTCTTCATCATCTATACCATAAAATTCTTTTGCGTAAACTGCACCAAGATAAGAATGGATAATTTGTGGAGCTCTCTGCATCTCTTTTGTTATGAGAAGATTATTTTCTTTTGCAGCTTTTAACAAATTCTTTTTATCTCTTATTTTTGCACAATCATGTAAAAATCCTGCGATTTCTGCTTTTTCTTGGTCAACTCCGTGGATTTTTGCAAGTTCAATAGCAACTTTCTTTACTCTTTGTGTGTGAAGAAATCTTTTTTCTCCAATTCTATCTTTAATTTCTTTTTCAAATTTTTTTAAATCAGAGCTCATTTTTGTAAAACTCGCTTTCTTCTATATAGTTAAGAACTTTTTTCGGTATTAGGTATCTAAGGGACTTTCCTTTTTTTATTCTATCTCTTAGATCAGTTGATGAAATTTCATAGAGAGGAGTTTCTACTAAAATAATTTTTGTACCAAAAATTTCTTTTAAATATTTTATTTCTCTATTTATTTTTTCATCATCAAGATAGCCTGGTCTTTTGGCAACTACAAATTCTATTTCACTAGATAGGTCTTTTATTTTTTCCAAGTTTTAAGTTGGAAAAGTGAATCCATGCCTATTATGAAATATAATTTTTCTTCTTTGTAGATTTCTTTTAGTTCTCTAATTGTGTCCACTGTGTAGGATAATTTTACTCTTGTAGTTTCTATATCAGATATGTCAAAATCAGGGTTCGGTGAAATGGCAGTTTTTACCATCTCATATCTATCTTTGGCAGAAACTTCGATTTCCTTGTGGGGAGGGTTTCCCGTTGGTATAAAAATTACCTTGTCTAGACCCATTTCTTCTTTTATATATTCACAAATCATGAGATGTCCATAGTGGATTGGATTAAAGGATCCTCCAAAAATTCCGTACTTTTTCATTATAATTCTATTTTTTTATTTTCTTTAGATTCTCTATAAATTGTAAGTTTCTTGCCAATTTTTTGGACAAATTCTGCTCCAGTTTTTTCTAGTATTTCGTCAACAATTTCGTCAACTTCTACTGGTGCATTTTGCAAAACTTTTATTTTTACAATTTCGTGATCTTCTAAAAGTTTATCTATTTGACTTAAAAAGCCTTCGTTTATCCCATCTTTGCCCAATTGTATAAGTGGGTCCATATTGTGGGCAAGGCTCTTTAGGTATGATCTTTCTTTACCTGTTAACATTCTATCACCTTTATTTATTCAAAAAATTCAAATTCGTATCCACCAATAAATACTGAGCAGCCATCATCTGCCCCAAGTTCTTCAAGTTTTTCTACAACTTTATTTTTTCTAAGGTTTTCTTGGAAATATTTAAGTGAATCGTAATCGTCAAAGTTAGTTGAGCGAAGGAGTTTGTCAATATAAGGTCCTTCAACAAAGTATTGACCTTGGTCCTTAAATACTCTTATGCCTTCTTCTCTTGTAACTTCTTCTACGTGTTCTTCGTCATAAGTTTCGTAATCTGTATAATCTACTTCTTGTAAACTATTATAAGTTAGCTTCATTAGCTTATCAACATTTTCTGTTGTGGCACATGATCCTGCTATTATTTCGTATTTATCGCCAAGTTCTTCTCTTAATTTTTTAAGATTTTCTTCTGCACCTGGCATATCAGTTTTATTTGCAAAGATTATTTGCTTTTTTTGTCCCAGTTTTTCATTGTATCTCACAAGTTCTTCGTTAATCTTGTAAAAGTCTTCTACTGGGTCTCTAGATTCTGAACCTGAAACATCTAGGACGTGGATTAAAATTCCAGTTCTTTCAACGTGTTTTAAGAATTCGTCACCAAGACCAATCCCAACTGACGCTCCTTCAATTAGTCCAGGTATATCTGCAATTACAAAGGATTCTCCTTCATCAATTTTTACAACTCCAAGATTTGGAGAAAGTGTTGTAAAGTGATAGTTAGCAATCTTTGGTGTGGCAGATGTAACTATGGAAAGAAGTGTTGACTTACCTACGTTTGGAAAACCAACTAGTCCAACATCGGCAAGAAGTTTTAGTTCTAAGATAATTTCTCTCTCTTCTCCCTTGTTACCTGCTTGGGCAAAAGCTGGGGCTTGTCTTGTTGATGTTTTAAATCTTGCATTGCCCATGCCGCCACGTCCACCCTTGCAGACAGTGACAGACATATTGTTTTCTTTTAAGTCGTAGATAACTCCATTAGTATTGGCATCCCTAATTAGGGTTCCCACAGGTACTTTTAGGATGATATCTTCTCCATTTTTCCCAAATTTTAATTTATTCATGCCGTTTTGTCCATTTTCGGCCTTGTATTCTCTTTTATATCTAAAGTCCATCAAAGTGTGAAGTCCAGAGTCTGTCATTACAATTACATTGCCACCTCTGCCTCCGTCGCCACCAGCTGGTCCTCCTGCTGGTTCAAATTTTTCTCTTCTCCAAGCGACAGCGCCATCTCCACCTTTTCCGGCCTTCAATTTTATTTTAGCTATATCTATAAACATTTTTACCTCGCATTTTCTAAAATTATATCATAGAAAGAACATAGAATTGTAGTGAAAACTTGAACCTTATGTCAAATATGTAAAATCTTTGTGAAAATTAGATTTTACAAAAAAATAAAAGCAAGGTCTCCCTTGCTTTATCTATTATGCTAATTCAACTTTTTCTTCTTGGTAAACATTAGCGAATTTCTTTCCGCCTTTGCCCTTAGTTGTGAATCTTAAGATTCCATCAGCTGTTGCAAATAAAGTGTCATCTGACCCTTTCATTACATTTTCACCTGGATGGATTTTTGTTCCTCTTTGTCTAACGATGATGTTACCAGCTAGAACAAATTGTCCGTCTCCTCTTTTAACTCCAAGTCTTTTTGAGTTTGAGTCACGACCATTCTTAGAAGAACCTGCTCCCTTTTTTGAAGAAAAAAGCAATAAATCAAATTTAATCATTTTGCACCTCCACCTTCTTTAGTGTCAAATACTCTGGGTAAGCTTCATTTATAAGCTCTATCCCCGTTATCATAAATTCAAAACAAGTTTGAATATCTTTTCTTTTAAAAATATCACTTTTTAAAATTTCTATTTTTAACAATCCGTCGCCTTGTATGTCATCTATATCACTTTCACTTACGCCCAGCTTATTTATTAAGGTAAAATAAAGGGTTTGAGTGAGAGTAGAAATGCTAGAGCAGACAAGTGTGTCAAATTCGCCCTCAGCATGGCCACAAGACTTAAATCCACAGTAATAATTTCCCTTTTTGTAAAGGTCAATACTAGTCATTAGTTAATTCCTGAAATTTCAACTAAAGTGTATGGTTGACGGTGTCCGTTTTTCTTTCTTTCGTTTTTCTTAGCTTTGTATTTGTAAACGACAACTTTTTTTGCCTTATCTTGAGCTAGTACTTTAGCTTCAACCTTAGCTCCTTCAACGTATGGAGTTCCGATTTTAGCATCATCACCAGATACAAATAAAACCTTATCAAAAGTTACTTTGTCGCCTTCTTTTACATCTAATTTTTCAACTCTAATTTTGTCACCAGCTTCAACAGTATATTGTTTTCCGCCTGTTTCAATAATTGCGTACATTGTAGCACCTCCTCATTACAAGACTCGCCATCATAGGCATCAAGGATTTAAAACCTATTCTGTGCGGTTACATCAATGAATTTTATCACAAATAAGCCTCTTTGTAAATAAAATTTCATAATTTTTACAATTATAATTTTCCAAAATTTTTATTCTTATTTTTATCTTTCATGAGAGTATGGATTTTGAAAATTTTATAAAATTAGCAGGTCCTAAAACAAGACCTGCTAAGATTTTATCTTTATTTTGTAAGACTTTCAAGATTCAACTTATTTTTTATTCAGTAATTGTCTTATTTTTAATTTCTTCTTTAAGTGATTCGATAAATTCATCTACATCAACATCTTGGATTTCTTCTCCACTTCTCTTTCTAACAGAAAGTTTGCCAGAAGTTTCTTCTTTTTCTCCAATTACTAGCATGTAGTTAATCTTCTTAACTTGTGCTTCTCTAATCTTGTAACCAACTTTTTCTGTACGTCCATCAAGGTGAACTCTAAGTCCTTCTTCGTGAAGTTTATCTGCAATTTTTTGTGCATAGTCTTTAAATTTGTCAGATACAGGAATTACTTCAACTTGTACTGGAGATAACCATAGTGGGAACTTACCTGCAAAGTGTTCGATTAGGATACCCATAAATCTTTCAACTGATCCAAGTAGGGCTCTGTGAAGCATAACTGGTCTTTTCTTTTCTCCATCTTCATCAACATAAGTTAAGTCAAAGTTTTCTGGAAGTTGGAAATCAAGTTGGATTGTACCACATTGCCAAGTTCTTCCAATGGCATCTTCTAGGTGGAAGTCAATCTTTGGACCATAGAAAGCTCCGTCGCCTTCGTTAATTGTGTATGGTAAGTTCTTTTCTTCAAGAGCTTCTTTTAGTGATTTTTCTGCTAAATTCCAAGCTTCAAGATCTCCCATGTAGTCATCTGGTCTTGTTGAAAGTTCAATTGAATATTTAAATCCAAAAGTTGAATATAAATAATCTGCTAAATCAATCATCTTAAATACTTCGTCTTTTACTTGTGAGAACAAGCAATAAACGTGGGCATCATCTTGAGTAAATGTTCTTACTCTAAATAGTCCGTGTAGAGCTCCAGAAAGTTCGTGTCTGTGAACAACGCCGTATTCTGCAAGTCTTACTGGTAAATCTCTATAAGAGTGATTATTTGAATTGTAAACTAAAATTGATCCTGGACAGTTCATTGGTTTAACAGCATAATCGCCATCATCAATTTTTGTGAAGTACATATTGTCCTTGTAGTGATCCCAGTGACCTGATCTGTGCCATAGAGCTTCATTTAAGATAATTGGAGTTAAAATTTCTCCGTAACCATTTTCTTCAAGAACTCCTCTCCACCAGTTAAGAAGAGTATTTCTTAAAACCATTCCATTTGGATGGAAGAATGGGAATCCTGGTCCTTCTTCGTGCATACTAAATAGGTCAAGTTCTTTTCCAAGTTTTCTGTGGTCTCTCTTTTCTGCTTCTTCACGTCTTTCAATATATTCATCTAATTGTTTTTGTTTTTCAAAAGCAATACCATAAATTCTTTGAAGCATCTTGTTGTTAGAATCGCCTCTCCAATAAGCACCAGCTATTGAAAGAAGTTTTATTGCCTTAACTTTTTTAGTTGAAAGAAGATGTGGTCCCTTGCAAAGGTCAACGAAGTCACCAATCTTATACATTGTGATTTTTTCATCTTCTGGAAGGTCATTTATTAGTTCAATTTTATAATCTTGATTTTTTTCTTTGAAATGTGCAAGTGCTTCTTCTCTTGAAACTTCAATTTTTTCTACTGGAAGATCTTTTTTTGGCAATTTCTTTCATTTTGTCTTCAATTGCTTTTAAATCTTCTTCTACAAATCTGTGTTCAAGGTCAAGGTCGTAGTAGAATCCTGTTTCAGTTGAAGGTCCAATAGCAAATTTTGTTTCTGGATAAAGCTCTTGAATGGCATAAGCCATAATGTGAGATGCAGTGTGCCATAAAATTCTTTTTCCTTCATTGTCTTCAAATTTTACAACTTTAAAGTCGCTATCTTCATAAACTTCATCATCAAGTCCTAAGATTTCTCCATTTACTACTGCTCCAAGAGAATCTCTTAGTAGTCCTTGTGATATATCTCCTGTAATTTTTGATACCTTAACTCCACTTTCGTATTCTTTTTGTGAGCCGTCTGGGTATTTAATAATCATTTATATCCTCCTAAAAATTAATAATAAAAAAAGTCACCATCCCAAAGGACGATGACCGTGGTTCCACCTTAATTAAACTCTAGGGATTTAACGCATCCTTACGCCATAGTTTGCTATGGGACTCCAAGTTAGTTTTCAAAAATATAAAATTAGAAATTTTCAGCTGCCATTTCCTCTCTTAGAATTTTATATATTTTACTCTTCTTATCAAAGTCTCTTTTAAAATTGTTTCTATAATATCATAAAGTTTTTACATCTTCAAGAATATTTTGAAAGAATTTATCATTTCTCTCGCCTTTTTATATTACCCAGGAGAAATTATTTAAAACAAGATTTTTATTTTTTTTGATATAATTATTAAAGAAAAGTTTTTTGGAGGAAAGTATGAAAAATAAGTTAAAATATATTCTAATTTTAATAATAATTATAGGATCAATACCAATTCTTCCCGTCCTTGAAGAAAATTTATATGGTTTTTTTGCATTTTTAAATTTTCATGGACTAAGTTCTCTTGCCTTGCCAATTTTGATTTCACTGCCCTTCATTTACAAAAACAAAAACTTATATTTTCTCTATATTTTACTTATTCCAATTATCTACAACAACTTTTTTATAATTTATTTTTTCAAAGTAGTTGACTATTCTTTCACTTCTATAATATTTTTTGTACTTGGCCTGGTCTTGTCCCTTTACTTATTAAAAGGACAAGAAAAAAACTCCCTAAGAGGAGTTAAAATTATTTTATATAATAATCCTTTGAGGAGATGTAAAAGTAAAGTGAACTATGAAACTCAAATTAAAATGTTCAAACACCTAATTCCTATTGGCGAGAGAGATTCAAAATACCTTATATATTATCTCAAAAATAAATTTGATATTGTTGAAATTGATTTTTCAGAATTACCTTCTTACAAGAAGGATATGCTTCGTGAAAGTGCAAAGTATTTCGTGGGAAATGATAAGCTAAATGTTGAGATAAAGGACATGTCCTTTCGCTACTTTAAAATTATAGAAAATGAAAAAAGTATAGAATATGTAGATCCACGAGAGGCTGAGTATGGTGATTTTCTTTTTCTTATACTTGAAGAAAAGACTAAATATATGTCTACAAATAGTGGTATACTTCTAACAGAGATGACTTACATTTCTGGGGTTTCTAAAGAATCTTACCTTGAAGAAGATTATGTCTTTAAAGATTTGCTTTCTAAGTTAATGTTTGATTACCTTTATGATAATAAATTTTTATATGAAAAAATTCTTAACAAAAAAATAAATAGATAGTATATGTTTATAAATATCCTAATAATTATATTATAAATAAAAGATGGTATTAAAGAAGGTCATTAACCCTTCTATATACCATCTTTTATATTTGTCACTTTTACAAAGACCCTCAAATAAAATAAATAGAACCAAAATCTTCTATTTGGTCTTTTGATAAAATTTCAATTTCATAATCATAATTATTTATTATTTTTAAAATTTCTTCATGGGATGAATGATGAGAAAAATCTCCTGTGAAGAATATTTTTTTGCCCAAGGCTCCACTTGCCCCACCAATAAAACCGTAGTTAAAGTTCTGAAGCCTAATCTCTCCATGCTTTATTTTATAAATTGGGATAAAGTCCTTTAGACTCTCATAAATTCCGCCGTCACTTGTTATTATAAAATCTTCTGTCACAAGGCAGGAACACTTGGCATAGCCCTGCTTAATATTCAACAGATCATAGCCGGAATTTTTGTAATAATCTAAAAGAACTTCGTCTGTGTACTTCAAATTGTGGATAAAATAATTTTTAAAAGTGAAGGCATTTAGTGCTACATCTCTAGGATATTTTTTTGACAGTTTTGATTGAGATGGAATTATTCTTTTGTCTGGTAAAATTTTTTTGTAATATTCTAAATTATCTCTATCTACTACAAGCTCTCCACTGGGAAGTGGGTGGACTAAAATATCTGGATGTGTGTCTAGTCCTTTCATTAAATTTTTATTTGATTTTGTTCTTACAATTTTTCCATAATCTTTTAATTTCTCCAAAGATTTTTCTGGAAAATTTTCTGCCACTAGTACATAGGTCATTTCATCATCTCGTAAATTATAATTGATGCTGCAACATTGGCATTAAGGGAGTCAACCTTGGGAGAAATGGGAATATTTAAAAATTCTTTTGCATTCTTCATCAAAAATTCAGAAACTCCCTTTGCTTCATTTCCAATTACCACAATGTCTTTATCCTTAAATTCATAATCCCTTGTAGATTTTGAATTTTCTAGTGAAGTTGCAATAATGTTAAAATCTAAATTCACCAAATCTTCCCTAGTCATAAAATAAATTGGCAATCTAAAAATTGATGACATGGAAGACCTCACAGTCTTAGGATTGTAAAGATCACATGAATTTGGAGAAATTATAAGCCCATCAAGTCCCAGTGCATCAGCAGAACGAATTATTCCACCAAGATTTCCAGGTTCCCTTATGTCATCTAGGTACAAATATTTACCAGAACTTTTGTCAAAATCTCTGTGAATTCCCCTGTAATAGGCAAGTATGCCAGGAGATGTCACTGCATCGCAGAGATTTTTAAAAATTTTATCTGAAAAAATATAAATATTTTCTTCATCTACATTCTTTCTTATATTTTCAAATTTATTTTCTTTAAAGGCAGATTCACTTAGGGCAAGGTATTCTATTTTAAAGTCTTTTGCTTCTTCAATAACTACAGGTTTTTCTACCATAAATAGCTTATTTTCTTGTCTGTGCTTTTTTTCCAAAAGTCCCTTTAAAAATTTGTATGTATCATTATTTTTGCTTGTAATTATCATTTTTCTCCTCAACTTATTAAAGAAAAAAGCCCCTAAGGGCTCTTAACTTTTTAATAAAATTTAAACTTATAAAAATTTAGACTTGTCTTTTAAATATTCTTTTACATCAATGACTTCGCCATTGTCCATGATAATCTTGAAAGAATAATCATAAATGTAAGCTGCAGATATGCCAAGAAGTGATGCTGGAAGTGCCAAAATCATTCCAATAGCAGAAGTTGTAAGGGAAAGTGAAAGGACTGTTTCATTGTCTTTTTCTACTAAAAGTCTACTTGCATTTCCTTTTCTCCAAATTTCCTTAATTGCATCCACAATTTCATCAAGATAATTTATAACTTCGTCAACATATTCTCTGCCATTTTTTTCTTTTCACTTGATTCAGAAAATTCAGAATATTCTTGATCCTTTTCTTCTTCGCTATCATAAACCTTTGATGCTTCTACATTTACATCGTATTTTCCTTCTTTGATATAAGTTATTGCTACATCAACATCACCATCACTATCTAAAAGTGCCTTCCTCACAATTTCATAGGATGCTCCAGTTGTATTTATAACATAGTCAATTTTTGTCATATTAATCATAATATCACCTCTAACTAGTAGATACCCAAAAGAAATTTTTTAAAATACTTTATTTTTCAACTTTTTCTGCATTTGTATTTGTATTTTGAGTACTTTCTTCTCCTTCAGCTTGTGGAACTTCATAGACTGCATCACTTTCTTGGTCAACTATAGAGAAGAAAGTTCTGCCTGGATAAAATTTAACTTCAGTCCCATCAGGATATTTTAAAATTGTCCTTGCATCTTCATTTTCTTTTTCCCAATTTATTGGAGCAAGTTTTCCCTTTTGAAGAAGAAGACCTGAACCTGTTCCAATATTTGCAAGTTTTAAAGTTCCCTTAGGTCCTGCAACTACTCCCTTTTGGAATAAAACTACTAAATTGTCTGTTGTAAATTCTTCGCCAGTAGCTTCGTCAAGAACAGCTTCTCCTTGGCGAATGTACTTGTATTTTCCACTTGCATCGTCATAAGTAAAGTTTGTCTTGTAATTTTTGTTGAAGTTTAAAGTAATTTCTTTTACATCTAAGCCTTCAATTTCTGCTATCTTGTCATAAAAATTAAGAGATGCTGTGTTGTCATTCACGTCCACTCCCTTATCAACTAGATAATTTTCTAGTTCAGGTAGAGAGATGTAACCATTGTGAGGTGCACGCTTGCCAACATCTTTATTTCTGTGAAAAACAATTCCTTCAAGGGCAATTCCGTCAAGGTCAACTACATTTCTACTTCTAACTTCAGCAAGTCCTGCTTCGGATCCACCCCAGTGAGCGTAAATCGCATTGTATTCCTTGGCAGTTTGCACAAAGTAAGGTCTTGCAGAACGAACTGGTCCCACGCCTTCAGGGAAGTTGCTTTGGAAAAGTGCCATGTATCTTGTGAACTCGCCTTCAACCCTGTACTCATAAATTATGTCAGCCTTAGAAATTTGTGCTTGAGGTCTTGCATCGTCGTGATTATCAAGCATAACTGCAAAGATTTTTTTCTTGGCTTGTTCTTGGTCTTCTCTCTCTTCATGAGTAAGTGGTGTGTAGTAAACTATTTTTTCTGGTTCTTTTACTTCAGGCTCTTTATTTTCATTTGCTGGAGTTTTTCCACAGGCAACAAGGCTTGTGGCAACTAGTCCTATAAGTAAAAGTTTTTGTAATTTTTTCATTAGATTTCCTCTTTTCTTTATGTATTAGTTTTATTGTAGAATATAAATATAGATATGTAAATAAGATGTTTTCCACAAATTTTTATTGGTTAAATATTTTTTAGTGATAGAATTAAGTTAGGTGATGAATTTATGTTTAAGACTATTATTATTCCTGTCTATTTAATCTTTTTAATAGGATATTTTTTAACTGAGTACACAAAAATTATTAAGAATGAAAAAATAAGAAAAAGAGTCAATATTATCTGTCACACAGTGGCTTGGCTAATACTCCTATACTATTTTGTTATAAGAAGGTTTTTATAAAATTTGCAAAAAAATAAGACTAGTTATGAAAAACTAGTCCTATTATTTTAATTTTCTTCTATAAATTTCTTTATGTCCTTATCAGATGCTAAAACTGTTATTGTATCAGACTCTTTTATCTTAAAATTTGGATCTGGATTTACATTATTTTCTCCATTTCTCTTTACCATTAAGACATTAAAATTGTAATTCTCTCTAAGATTTAGTTCTTCAAGTACTTTTCCATCCATAATTGCTGATGCCTTAAAGTCATAGTAACTGTATCCCTTAGAAATTTCATCTGAACTTAAAAGATTATCATTTGATAAATTATTTGCAAGTCTAAATCCAATATCTCTTTCAGGAAAGACGATTTTATCAGCCCCACATTTTAATAAAATTTTTCCAAATCTATAGGATGGTGCCTTGGCTATAACTTTTTCTATACCAGCTTCCTTTGATGCAAGAACTGCCATTATTGCAGGTTCAAGACTTTCCCCAATAGCAACCACTGCCACATCATAATTTTTTAGGGCAAGTTCTCCTATTGCCTTTTCATCTTCAAGGTCACATACAATTGCTTCAGTGACATTGTCGTTAATAAGATCAATTTTTTCTTGATCAGAATCAACTATTACAACATCATTTTTCAAATCATATAATCTTGTTGCTACAGTAGAACCAAATCTACCGCAACCAAAAACGATAAATGTCTTCATAATTACCCCACTATTATTTTTCCATAAGAATATCTTGTGTGTTTCTTATTTTTTCTATTTAAAATACCAATACCCAAAGTTGCTGCTCCTACTCTTCCAAGATACATAAGAATTATTAAAATCAATTTTGACATAGGACTTAGATTTGGAGTTATACCTCTTGTGATACCAACTGTACCAAAAGCTGAAACTATCTCATAAAGTATATCTAGGTACAAAAATTTTCCACTTTCTATTATTGTAATCCAAAGAGAAGCAAATACTACTATGGCAGAACCCAAAGAAAAAATACAAAGACTCTTTAAGAGTGCATCTCTTGATATAGTCTTGTGGAATATCTCTGTTTCATCATTTCCCCTAAGTATAGAAATTGTTGAGAATAACAAGATACCAAAGGTAGTAGTCTTTATTCCCCCTCCAGTTGATGCAGGTGATGCACCAATAAACATAAGAATTATTGTCACAATTACAGAACTTTCTTGCATCTTTCCTATGTCAATGGAATTAAAACCTGCCGTTCTAGCAGAAACTGACATAAAAAAGGAAGATAAAATTTTTCCCTTTAAAGTCAATGATTCCATAGCTCCACTATTGTTTTCTATTAAAAAGTAGGCAAAAGTTCCTAATAAAAGAAGAATTGCTGAAATTGATATTACAACTTTTGAGTGAAGTGTAAGGTTTTTAAACTTTTTCTTTCTATAAATATCTATAAAAACTGTAAAACCCAATCCACCAATTATAATTAAAAGTGCAATTACAAGATTTACTGTAATGTCATCTACATAATCTACAAGAGAATTTCCAATAATATCAAATCCTGCATTACAAAAGGCAGAAACTGCGTGGAAAAGAGAAAATAATATTCCCTTTTTTAGACCAAAGTCAGGAATAAATTTTGTGGCAAGTAAAATTGCCCCAACAAGTTCCACAGTCAAAGAAAATTTTATAATATAAATTACAAGTTTAACAATACCCTTGCTGGTATCAGCATTAGTCTGTTCTTGTATGATTCTTCTTTCTGTAATTCCAATTCTTCTATTTAGGACCATGGCAATTAGTGATAAAAATACCATGGTACCCAAACCCCCAATTTGGATAAGTGTTATGATAATAATTTTCCCAAAAACTGTCCATTGTGTAGCTGTATTTGCGACTATTAGTCCAGTTACACATGAAGCTGAAGTAGATGTAAATAGGGCGTTTAAAAAACCTATACTATTTCCATCTGCACTAGCTATGGGAAGATTTAATAAAATTGCCCCTAAAAGTATTAGGGCAAAAAAAGATAAGCACACAAATAAGGGTGGATTCTTTTCTAATTTTCTAAACATAATTTCCTCATTAAATAAATTTATTCAAACTTATTCTACAAAAAAAGCTCCCAAAAGGGAGCAATTATTTATTGTTCTTTTGCAATTTCAACTAATTTAGCAAAACCAGCTGGATCATTAATTGCCATTTCAGAAAGCATCTTTCTGTTAATAGTTATGTTTGCTTTCTTTAGACCGTTAATGAATTTCGAATAGCTCATGCCATTAATTCTTGCAGCTGCATTAATTCTTGTAATCCAAAGTTTTCTAAAATCTCTTTTTCTTTGTTTTCTACCAATGTATGAATAGTTAAGAGATTTCATAACAGCTTGATTAGCAGTTCTAAATAATTTTGATTTTGCACCAAAATATCCCTTGGATTGTTTTAGAATATTCTTATGTCTTTTTTTAGCGTTAACGCCTCTTTTTACTCTAGCCATTTCTACCTCCTATTAAGGGATCATGTGATCAATTCTTCTTTGATCACCTTTAGAAACCGTACTGCTCTTTCTAAGTTTTCTTAGTCTTTTAGCAGATTTCTTACCTGTTAAATGTCCTGTGTAAGCGTAAAATCTCTTAAGCTTTCCAGTACCAGTTCTCTTAAACCTCTTTGCGGAAGCTCTGTGAGTTTTCATCTTTGCCATAAAAATCCTCCTTATTTTTCAGACTTATCGCTGTCTTTTCTTTCTGAAAGGAACATAACTAGACTTCTTCCTTCCATTTTAGGTTTTTTGTCCACAACTCCATACTCAGAAATTAAATCATAAAACTTGTCGAGAACTTCTCTACCAAGATCAGTATGACCCATCTCTCTACCTCTAAATCTAACTGAAACCTTAACTCTATCACCGTTTTTTAAGAAATCAATAGCTCTATTGGCTTTAGTATTTAAGTCATGATCTTCAATGTTTGGAGTAAATCTAAGTTCCTTAACATTGATTACCTTTTGCTTTTTCTTAGCTTCTTTTTCTTTTTTCTCTTGCTCGTATCTGTATTTACCATAGTCCATTATACGACATACGGGTGGTTTTGCGTTTGGCGCAACATTCACTAGATCCAGTTTCTTAGATATAGCCAAATCGATGGCTTGATTTTTAGACACAACTCCAAGTTGATTGCCTTCATCATCTACTAATCTGACTTCCTTTTCTCTTATCTCTTCATTGATTTGAAGTTCTTTAATTTCTAAGCACCTCCGTAAATTAAAAAAGCGAGCACCCAAAGATGCCCGCAAATTCATCATAATTCTAAAATAACCTAAATGACTGTGCCATCAGGTGAGAAGCGGACTTCTTCTTTAATAACAAGCATTATAATAACACAGCTTCTAAAGATTGTCAACACTTCTAAAAATTTTTTTATATTATTTTTATACTAAAGATTTAACCTTTTGGTAGAGGATGTCAATGGCAACTTCATTTTCGCCGCCTTCTGGAATTATTAAATCAGCATACCTCTTTGATGGCTCAACAAATTGAAGATGAGATGGTCTAACTGTGGCAAGATATTGGTCTATTACAGAATCAAGAGATCTTCCTCTTTCAAGCATATCTCTTTTTATTCTCCTAATTATTCTAACATCAGCATCTGTATCTACAAAAACTTTTATATCCATTATGTCAATTAAATTAACTTCATTAAAAATTAAAATACCTTCTAGGATAATAATTGGTTTTGCTTCAACTATTTCTATTTCATCTTTTCTATTGTGAAGGGCAAAATCATAAATTGGTTTTTCAATTGACTTGCCTTCTTTTAGCATTTTTAGATGTTCAAATAAAAGGTCGTTGTCAAAAGCAAGAGGATGGTCATAATTTGTCTTAACCCTTTCTTCAAATACTAGATTTGACTGATCTTTGTAGTAAGAATCTTGTTCTATAACAGATACATTATCTCTTCCAATTAATTCAATTAATTTTTTTGTGACAGTACTTTTGCCGCTACCACTACCACCGCATATTCCAATGATACAAGCCTTATTCTTCATTTTCTCTCCTCAAAATAAATCCTTTTTCAATAGCTTCATCGACTTTTATTTTAAAAATTTGCTTTGCCTTATTTGCCACATCTATTTCATTATCTTTTTCATCAAACATTTTTTCTATCTTGTAGTCAAAATGTTTGATTACAGGTCCAAAAATTTCAATTTTTTCTCCCACAAAGACTCTATTCCTTTGCTCAATAGTTGCAATTTTTGTATCTTTGTCATAATCAAGGACTATCCCAACAAAATCATAACCTCTAATATAAGAGTTGTCCTTATAAACTTGAGAGTTTTCATTGGCTTTTCCATAGAAAAATCCTGTTGTAAAATCTCTGTGGCTTACTTTTTTGATTTCTTCCAATAGATAAGGATCGTATTTATAATTTTCTGGGTCAGCATAATAAGCATCAATTGCCATTCTGTAAGACCTTATTACAGTGGCAAGATAGTATTCACTTTTTACACGGCCTTCGATTTTTAGACTGGCTATGCCTGCTTTTATCATATCATCAATGTGTTCAATCATACACAGATCCTTTGAATTCATAATAAAAGTTCCCTCGTCATGTTCTTCTATTGGGAAATATTCTCCAGGTCTTTTTTCTTCTACTAGGTGATACTTATATCTGCAAGGTTGGGCACAGTCACCCATATTTGCATCTCTTCCTGTCATATAGTTTGAAAGAAGACATCTTCCTGAATAGGACATGCACATGGCACCGTGAGCAAAAGTTTCAATCTCAATGGAATCTCCAACTTCTTTTATTATATCAGAAACTTCCTTTAGGCTGAGTTCCCTCGCCATTACAACTCTTTCTGCTCCCAATTGTTGCCAGAATTTTACAGTTTGTGCATTAGTAACAGATCCTTGAGTTGAAATATGAATTGGAAAATCTGGCGCTACTTCTTTTACCTTCATAAACATTCCTGGATCAGCAACTATAAGGGCATCTACTCCAATATCATACAAGTCCTTAATATATTCTTCTACGCCTTTAATGTCCTTGTCGTGAGGAATTATATTTAAGGTAACGTGGATTTTTTTTCCTCTTTCGTGCAGGTATTCTGTTGCCCATTTTATATCTTCCATGGAAAAGTTTTTGGATGCTTTTCTAAGTCCAAAACTTTCTCCACCAAGATATACTGCATCGGCACCATATTCCACTGCAGTTTTTAATTTATTAATATCACCAGCTGGTGCTAAAAGTTCAATCTTCTTCATCTTTTCTCCTTACTAAAAGTATTCCATCCCCAATGGGAACAACAGATGAAATAAATCTTTCATCACTAGAAATATCTTTTAAAAACTTCCTAAGTCTTTTAACTATGGTTATTTTTCTTCTCTTTACAAGGGAGTCTTCCGCTATCATTCCCTTAAAGAGGACATTGTCACAGAGGATTATTCCCTTTTCATTTAAGTTTTTTAGGGCAGAATCAAAATATTTTTCATATTGACCCTTTGCTGCATCTATAAATATTAAATCGTACTTTTCTTCTAAGTGAACTAAAAAATCATAGGCATCGCTATTGTGAACGTGAATAATTTCATCAAGTCCAACATCTGAAATATTTTTTCTTGCTATTTCAACCATTTCTTCTTTTAATTCTACACTGTCAATTTTCTCTATGCACTTATTTCTCTTGGCAAAGGAAATGGAAGAATAACCTATGGCTGTGCCCAATTCAAGAATTTTTTTTGGCTTTTTCATAGAAATTAGAAAGTTTATAAATTCTTCACTTTCCCTTTCAACTATAGGCACATGATTTTCTTCTGCATACTTACTCATTTCAAGAAGTTTTTCATCTTTTATATCTTTTAAATCTCTTAAATAATTTTCTATATAATCGTAATTTATATTTGGCATAATTCCTCTAAAAAAGGGAACCTGTTAGATTCCCTAAATATCCTAAACCTCCATAATAATTGGTAAAATCATAGGATTTCTCTTTGTGTTTTTGAAAATATATGATCTCAAGTCATCTCTTATATCAGATTTAAGTCCATTCCAATCCTTTAAGTTTTCGCGAGAATCTTCTTTTAAGATTTTTCTTACAACATTTTTTGCATCTTCAATTAAATCTTCAGATTCTCTTACATATACAAAACCTCTTGAAATAATGTCTGGACCAGAAACTACTTTTCCTTCTTTTGTTATAGTGATAACAACAATTATTAGTCCATCTTCTGATAGGTGCTTTCTATCTCTTAGAACAATATTTCCAACATCTCCAACTCCAAGTCCATCAACTAAAATATTACCTGATGGAACATCTCCAACTAGTTTTGCGTCTTTTTGTGAAATTTCAAGACAGTTACCATTTTCCATTATGAAGATATTTTCTTCAGGCATTCCCATTTGATGAGCAATGCTTGCGTGCTTCATAAGGTGTCTAACTTCACCGTGAGCTGGAATAAAATATTTTGGTTTAATAAGACTCAAAATAAGCTTTAGTTCTTCTTGACAAGCGTGACCAGAAACGTGAATTTCTGATAAAGTTTCATAAATTACCTTTGCTCCTCTTTCAAGAAGTCTGTTTATTACCTTTGTAACTGCATTTTCATTTCCTGGTATAGGAGTTGCTGAAAGAATAATTGCATCATTTGGTGTCAATTGAATTTTTCTGTGTTCACCATAGGCAATTCTCGTAAGAGCAGACATAGGCTCCCCTTGAGAACCTGTTGTTATTAGTACAAGTTCGCTGTCATCATACTTGTGCATATCTTTTATATCTACAAAAGTATCTTTTTTAACTCTAAATTGACCAAGTTTTCTTGCAGTTTCAGTTACATTTACCATTGACCTACCAGATAGGACAACTTTTCTGCCGTATTTTTCTGCAGAATTTATAATTTGTTGAACTCTGTGAACATTAGATGCAAAAGTTGCAATTATAATTCTATTATCAGATAAATTTTGGAACAATCTATTAAAAGTTTCCCCTACTTTAGACTCACTCATTGTGTAGCCTTCTCTTAGTACATTTGTAGATTCGCCAATCATGGCAAGTACACCTTTTTGACCAATTTCAGCAATTCTAGTTAAATTAATTGGTTCTCCACTAATTGGAGTGAAGTCCACCTTAAAGTCACCTGAGTGGTAAACATATCCAAGTGGAGTCTTAATAGCAAGAGAACAAGCATCAGGGATAGAGTGGTTTACATTTATCCACTCAACTTCCATTTTGCCAAGTTTTACTACATCTCCTGCACTTACTACATGAAGTTTATCTCTTGAAAGTCTGTGTTCTTTTAATTTGTTTTCTAATAGTCCAATTGTTAGACCTGTTCCATAAATATCTAGGTCTAATTTTCTTAAAACATAAGGAATTGCTCCAATATGGTCTTCGTGACCATGAGTTAGGACAAGTCCTCTTATCTTGTGTTTGTTGTTTTCAAGATAAGTTACATCTGGTATCACTACATCAATACCAAGCATTTCATCTTCTGGGAAAGTCATACCACAGTCGATGATAATAATATCATCTCTATACTCAACTAGTGTAAGATTCTTTCCGATTTCGTGAAGTCCACCCAGTGGGATAATCTTCACCTTATTTGTGTTTCTCATTAATTTGCCTTCTCCTCAATTTTGTGTTGGCAGTCTTCACAATAACCCATAAATTTTAGAGTGTGGTCAATAATTTTAAAATTCTTTTCTTTCTCTATTTCAGCTTCTAGTTCATTTAAGTTGTCAATATCAACTTCTTCTACTTTTCCGCAATTTATGCAAACGAGATGGTGGTGTCTGTGTCCTTCTGTTGGAATTCTTAGTTCATATCTCAAGATATTATCATCAAAAGCTATTTGATCTAAAATTCCAAGCTTGTGAAATAATTGCACAGTTCTATAAATAGTTGCAATTCCCATTTCAGGATCTTTTTTTGCAACTAAATTATAAACTTCTTCTGTCGTCAAGTGTTTGTCCTTGTTATATAGAAAAACTTCGTAAACTTTTGCTCTCTGTTTAGTGTACTTGTATCCACTGTCCTTTAAAATTTTTTTAACAGGTTCAATATTTATATCCATAAATGTCACCTAGTCTAATTCGTCAAGAAGTTCTTCATAAGCATTTTTAGCTTCTTCTAACTCATCATCATCGATGCCAGCAAGAAGTTCGTCACCATTTTCGTCTTCTATTACTTTTAATATATAAATTTCTGGATCATCTTCATCAGTATAAAGTGCGACATAATCAGTGTCATCAATAGAAAATTTTGCATCAACAAAAAATTCAACTTCATTATTATTTTCGTCATATAATTTTATTTTTTCCATTTTATCACCTATAAATTTAATCTATCCAGATAGGATTGCAGGATGTAAGTCGCCGCAATTTTATCTATATATTTTTTCTATTTTCTCTTCGAACAGAACCCTCTATTAAAACTTTTTCTGCCATCAAAGTAGTCATTCTCTCGTCTACATATTCAATCTCAACTTTATATTTATTCTTTAACTTTTCTGCAAACTTAATAACTTTTTCACTTTGAGGTCCAATAGTATTGTTCATGTTCTTGGGAAGACCTACCACTATTTTTTCTACATTGTTCTCTTTTATAATTTCATGAATTTTTTCATAGGCTATCTTATTTGATTCTCTTTTTATAGTCATAAGAGGCTGTGCTGTAAGCAATAAGGCATCACTAATGGCTACCCCAATCCAGACATCTCCTACGTCAAGGCCTAAAACTTTATTCATTTAACCACAACCTTTACAGGTACATATATAATATGTAAAAGAGATGGTCTAGCCATCTCAAATCTTTTCTAAATAAACTTTTAACATTTCTTGTAAAAGCTCGTCACGCTCTACTTCTTGTATCATGGATCTTGCATTATCATGACTTGTAATATATGTTGGATCGCCTGATAATATATATCCTATAATTTGGTCAGTTGGGTTGTATCCCTTTTCTTCTAGAGCATTATAAACTGTTCTTAAAATACTCTTAATTCTTTCTTGTTCCAAACTGCTTTTTTCAAAAATTTGTGTATTGTTATTTTGACCCATAATTACCTCCAAATAGATTATATCATAAAAGTATCTATTTTGATATTATTATAAAAGCTCACTTAGCTTATTTAGAGCGTCTTCGACTTTATCTATGTCCTTTGCACCAGCAGTTGCCATATCAGGTCTACCTCCGCCGCCACCGCCAGCTACTTTGGCGATTTCTTTTATCAATTTTCCAGCAGCAATTTTCTTTTCTACTAGGTCTTTTGAAACTGCACATACAAAGTTTAATTTATCATCGTTTATAGTTGCAAATAATACAACAACTGATCCTACTTTATTTCTAACTTCATCAGCTAGATCACGAAGTGTATTTACATCTACTCCATCGAATTTCTTAACCACATATTTAATGCCGTTTTTTTCTTTAACTTCATTTGTAAGTCCAGAAATTTGATCCTTGGCAAGATCATGTTCAAGTTTTTGAATAGATTTATTTGCTTCCTTTAGATTTTTTATATTTAATTTTATTTTTTGAAGAATTTCATCTCTATTTGATTTTAATTCGCCAGCTATTTTATCTTCCTTATCACTTAATTCGTTAAGGTAATTGTAAACTGCAGGTCCTGTAATAGATTCAATTCTTCTTACTCCATTACTTATACCACTTTCAGATAGAATTTTAAACATGGAAATCTCTGAAGTATTAGTTACATGAGTACCGCCACAAAGTTCACGAGAATAATCTCCCATAGAAAGAACTCTAACTTCGTCCTTGTATTTACCTTCAAATAATCCAATGGCACCCATTTCTTTTGCTTCTTCAAGTCCAGTAATTTTTGTATCAACTGGAAGAGCTTCAAAGATTTTTTCATTTACAATTTTTTCAACTTGAGCTAACTCTTCCTTAGTCATTGCATCAAAGTGGGAGAAGTCAAATCTCATTCTATCAGGCATAACTAAAGATCCAGCTTGATTTACATGACTTCCCAAAACATCTTTTAAGGCTCTGTGAAGTAAGTGAGTTACTGAGTGATTTCTTCTAATATTATTTCTTCTCTTTGAATCAATAATAGCTTTAACAGGAGCTTTTTCAAGTCTTCCTTCTTCAACTTTTACTAGGTGAAGGTGAAGTCCATCCTTAGTTTTTTTAGTATCTGTAACTTTTAATTTGAAATTATCAGAAATAATTTCTCCAGTGTCGCCAACTTGTCCACCGCTTTCTCCATAGAAAGTAGTCTTGTCAAGAACAACTATAGCTTCTTCTCCTTCTTCTACAGAGTCAACTATTTCATCATCAAAAATTATTCTTCTTATCTCAGCTTGACATTCATCTTTTTCATATCCTAAAAATTCATTGGAAAGTCCTTCAAAAAGATGTTTGTTATCTTGGTTAGACCAGCCAACATTGGAATCATTTCTAGCTTCTCTTGCTCTTCTCTTTTGGTCGTCCATTTCCTTTTTGAATCCATCCATGTCTACGTCAAGACCTTCTTCTTTTAAGATTTCTTCAGTCAAGTCAATTGGAAAACCATAAGTGTCATAGAGTTTAAATGCCTTTTCTCCATCTAATAACTTTTCATTATTTTCTTTCATTTCTTCTATGTGACCATTAAGTCTAACAAGGCCGCCATCAATAGTTTCTAAGAATTTTTCTTCTTCTCTTCTAATTATTTCTTTTATGGATTCTCTATTTTCTTTTAATTCAGAATATTGTTCTCCCCAAGAATCAATTACCATGTCACAAACTTCATATAAGAAAGCTTTTTTTATTCCAAGTTTTCTTCCGTGTCTTGCTGCTCTTCTAATAAGTCTTCTTAGAACGTAACCTCTTCCTTCATTAGATGGAACAATAGTATCAGAAATCATAAAAGTCATAGCTCTTATGTGGTCTGTTATTACTCTAAAGGAAATATCTAAATTCTTATCTTTGCCATATTCCTTACCAGAAAGCTTAGCAATTTCTTCAATTATATCTTTTATTGCATCTATTTCAAAAATATTGTCAGTTTCTTGTAAAACTGTAGCAATTCTTTCAAGTCCCATTCCAGTATCAATGTTTGGATGGGCAAGTGGATTGTAGTTTCCTTCTTCGTCCTTGTCAAATTGTGTGAAAACAAGATTCCAAATTTCAATAAATCTGTCGCCTTCTCCACCAGGTCTTTCATCTTCACTGCCGTGTTCTAAACCTCTGTCTACATAAATTTCTGAGCAAGGACCTGATGGACCTACTTCTAGTTCCCAGAAATTATCTTCTTTTCCAAGTCTAATAATTTTTTCTTCAGGAATTCCAACTACATCTTTCCAAATGTTGTAGGCTTCATCATCTTCGTGATAAACAGTTACCCAAAGATCTTCCTTTGGAATTTCAAGATTAACTGTCAAAAATTCCCAAGCCCAAGGGATAACTTCGTGCTTAAAATAATCTCCAAAGGAGAAATTTCCAAGCATTTCAAAAAATGTTGCGTGTCTATCTGTTAAACCAACATTGTCTATATCGCCAGTTCTAATACATTTTTGGCAAGTAGTAACTCTTTTAGCAGGTGGAACTTCTTCTCCAGTGAAAAATTTCTTCATTGGTGCCATTCCAGCTCCTATTAAAAGAAGTGATTTGTCATTTTTTGGAATTAGTGAAAAACTTGGTAATATATAGTGTTTTTTTGATTCAAAAAATTTTAAAAATTCAGTTCTTATATCGTGTAAACCTAAATATTTCATATACAACTCCTATTAAAAATCCTCCCATACCCTGGGAGGATGTGCTATAAATATTATAATTATAAAGAATATGAATGTCAATTAGAGCTGTATCTATCATTGTATTTTATTTTGATAAAATCAACGAGTATAAAGATAATTGACGTCAATGGAACAGAGATTACCATTCCCCATACACCAAATATTCCACCACCAATAATTATTGAAATTAAAATTACAAGTGGGTTAAGTCCTGTTGAATCTCCAATTAGTTTTGGTGCCAAAATATTATTTTCTATCCATTGAACAATTACAAATAAAATTAGAACCCAAAGTGCTTTCATTGGCGAATCCATAAAGGCAAATAAAACTGCTGGTGCACAACCAAGGAAAGGTCCAATGTATGGAATAATATCTGCCACACAAGTTATAAGACCAATTATTATGGCAAAGTCTACTCTAAGAACTAATAGGTAGAGCATAGTTAAAACACCTACGAAAATTGCCAATAACATTCTTCCCCTAATGAATTGTTGCAGAGCTGTGTCAATATTACTTGTAAGATAAGAAATATCTTCTCTATATTTATTTGGCATTGCCTTTTTTACTTTTAATATAAATCTTTCCTTGTCCACTGAAAAGTAGAAGGAAAATATAATTATTAAAACAAGTCTAAAAGCAGAAGTTAAAAATCCATATAGTTTTGAAACTATATTAGATAAGGATCCCATAAGAGAACCCTGCATTTTCACTATTAATTCGTTAATAGCCTTTTTCATTGAATCCAAAATATCTGAAACTATTTGAGGTGTCTCAACATTTCCATTAACCTTTGGATTGGATTCTTTGTAGACATTGATAAAATTTTCTGGAAGTTCTATATTAAATTTTGCAAAAACTTCTGTCAAAAAATTATTAACATCTTTTATTAAAGTGTCCACCATGGCAGGTAGACTTGCAAGTAAGTTTGAAACTTCATTTATTGTCTTTGGTATTACTGAAACTATAAGTATTCCAAAGATAAGTATTACTGAAATGTAAACTATAATTACACCAAACTGTCTTTTAACTCCCTTTCTCTCCAAGTAGTTTACTATTGGATCAATAATATAGGCAAAAATAATTGCTATTATTACAGACGAAAGAGTGTAACCAAGAATTGGAAACTTGTTAAAAATTATATTTATTAAATATATAGCAAGTATTCCCAAAAATATTTTTGTGATAAGCCTTAAATCTATGCTTATTCTCTTTTTGCCTTCTATGTATCTATTTCCAATATTTACTAGATAATAAATAGCTAAAAATATTAGAAAGATTGATAAGATGGCGAGAGCATAAACCATAAATCTTGCAGCATTATCAGAAATTTGCTCTAACATAATATCACCTGTTTTTGAACTTTTTCATCCCCTGATTAATTTTTTCCACTACAAAATCACATTCTTCTTTTGTGTTGTCGTGATTTAGGGAAAGTCTAAGCATGGAAAGAGAATCCTCTTCACTTTTTCCAATTGCTCTTAATACATGGGATGGGTTAATGCTTCCTGCTGCACATGCAGATCCTGATGAAACACATATATCAAACATATCAAGATACTGAACCATAGTTTGTGGTTTTGTATTTTTTAAAGTGATATTTATATTCCCAGGTAATCTATTTTCTCTTGGACCATTTAAAACAATTCCATCAATATTTAAAAGTTTTTCAATGGTGTAGTCTCTAAGATCCCTTGTGTAAGAAATATTTTCTTCAATATTATTGTAAGCATCTTCCATTGCTCTTGCAAGTCCAACTATTGATGCAAGATTTTCTGTGGATGCTCTTTTTCCTCTTTCCTGTTCTCCACCATCCATAAAGTTGTCTAAGTCGACTCCATCTCTTATATAGAGTAATCCAACTCCCTTAGGAGCTCCAAGTTTGTGACCAGATAAAGAGAGCATATCTGTCCCAATATCATCAATCTTGAATTTTACATTTCCTATAGCTTGTACTGCATCTGTATGAAATAAAACATTTTTTCTTTTGCCATTTTTGATATTTCTCTAAGTGGTTCAATTGTTCCTATTTCATTGTTAGCAAACATTATGGATATTAATCTTGTAGAATCTTTTATAGAAGATTTAATTTCATCTAGATTTACAAATCCTTCCCCATCAACTGATATTAGAGAAGTTTCTGCTCCCCACTTT
>NZ_HE978594.1:54284-63791 GCF_000312025.1 Peptoniphilus timonensis JC401
ACTTTTCTATTTTCTTCAAAGAATTTAAAATGGCTGGATGTTCAATTTTTGATGAAATTACATGATTCTTTTCATTTGCCTTGAGTGAACCTTTTATAGCCCAATTATCTGATTCTGAACCAGAAGAAGTGAAATAAATTTCACTTGCTTTTACTCTCAAAATCTCTGCAATTTTTATCCTTGAATTTTCTATGGCTGCCCTAGATTTTTGTCCTAGTGAATAAATTGCCGATGCATTCCCATAATTTTCCTTCAAATAGGGAAGCATGGCATTTAATACACTATCTGTTATCCTTGTAGTAGCAGCATTGTCCATGTAAATCATAATTACCTCACATGTCTGCTAGAGTCATGGACTCCATTACATTTTCAATTTGACCTTGAAGTTTTGACAAAATATCTCTCGTTGCACAGTTGGACTCTTTGCCACAAGCTTCATTTTTACCAAGGTCGCAACAGGAAAGAGAAATATCTCCTTCAAGTGCATTTATAATTTCTCCAATTGCAATTGATTCTGGATCTCTTGCAAGGATATATCCTCCTCCTGCACCTCTAATGGATTTTACAAGATCTGCCTTTCTCAGAAGAGTGAATAGTTGTTCCAAATAAGATTCAGAAAGATTTTCATCTCTTGCTATATCTTTTAAGGCTATGGGACCCTTGCCCATATTTTCCTTCAAGTTATACATGGCCATTAAACCGTAACGGCCCTTAGTAGAAAGTTTCATCTAATCACCTCTTATGATGGTCTGAAGGATCCTTTTTCTTCATTATTTTCTAACATATTTTTTAAAGTGTACCATGAAAGAACTGCACATTTTACTCTGGCTGGCAAAGTGGATATTGATTCAAAAGCAACTGCATCATCTAAATCATCTAATTCATCTGGATCGTCAATTTCTCCCTTAACCATTCCAATAAATTTGTCAGCTCTTTCAATAGCTTCATCTACACTTATGCCCTTTACATTGTCACACATAATTGAAGTTGAAGCTTGAGATATGGCACATCCGTGACCTGTATAAGATATGTCTTCTATTATTCCTTCTTTGATTTTTACTTCTAGAGTGATTTCATCACCACAACTTGGGTTGTGTCCAAGTTCTTTTTTTGTATAATCCTCTAATTCTCTTCTGTTGTGTTTATTTCTAGAGTGTTCCAAGATTAGTTCTGTATAAATATTATCAAGATTCAATTCCTAAAATCCTCCTTACATCTTCAAGATGTTCCACGAAATAATCAATTTCTTCCACAGTGTTATAAATTGCAAAGCTTGCCCTACAAGAAAAGTTTGAACCTAAATATCTGTGTAGAGGTTGTGCACAGTGGTGACCTGATCTAATTGCTATTCCAAAAGTATCAAGTATTGATGCAACATCGTGTGGATGGGCTTCTTTAAAGTTAAAAGATATTACTGGAGCTCTGTTCTTGTTGCTTGTTGTGTAAACTTCTAGATAATCTAATTTTTTAAGTTTTTCATAACAATAATCAGTTAAATATCTTTCATATTCATCAATATTATCCATGCCATACTTGTTTATAAAGTCAATGGCAGCAGCAAGATTTACTGCTCCTTCAACATTAGCTGTACCTGCTTCAAATCTTTGTGGTGCATCTAAGAAAGTTGTGTGATCTTCATAGACATATTCAATCATGTCGCCACCTGATAAGAAGGGTTCCATTTCATTTAATAAATTTTCTTTTCCGTAAAGTACACCAACACCTAGTGCAGAATACATTTTATGACCAGAAAAAGCTAAGAAATCAACGTCAAGTTCACTTACATTAACTTTTCTGTGAGGAACAAGTTGAGCACCATCAAGAATTATTTTTGCCTGTGAATGTTCTCTTGTATATTTTACAATTTTTTCTATTTCAGGATTTGTCCCAACAACATTTGATGCTCCTGTTATAGAAAGAATTTTTGTATTTTCTGTAACTTTTTCTTCGATTTCAGAAAAGGGAATTTGCATATCGTCATCTAGATACAAGAATTTTAATTTTGCACCAGTCTTTTTTGCAACTTCTTGCCATGGCACTAAGTTTGAATGGTGTTCCATTATTGAAATTACAATTTCATCTCCTTCACCTAAATTGTTTCTTCCGTAAGAGTAGGCAATTAGATTTAAAGCTTCAGTTGCATTTCTCAAAAATACAATTTCACTTGCTTTTTCTGCCCCAATAAAATCAGCAACTTTTTGTCTTGCATTTTCATAAACTTCTGTTGATTTCATGGCAAGATAATGAGCTCCCCTGTGAGGATTACCATTTTCGCTTTCGTAAAAATTCTTTATATTGTCAATAATTTCTCTTGGCTTTTGTGTTGTTGCACCATTGTCAAAATAAACTATATCTTTTCCATTTGGCTTTAAATTTAAGAAGGGAAACTCTTTTCTGATTTCTTCTATTTCTGCCTTTGTAAACATATTAATTTCCTCTCTTTATAATTTTTCTAACTGAATCCCAAACTTCTTCTTTTAATTTTTCATCTTCTAGAGCATCAATTGCACCAGAAAATTTAGATTCTACTATTAGGGCTTCTGCTTCATCATAGCTTATTCCCCTAGACATTAGATAAAATATTTGATCATTGTCTAACTTCCCAGCGCTTGATGCGTGATTTCCCACAACATCATCTTCGTGGGCAAGCATTAGTGGAACTGAAACTGAATGAACTGTATCATCAAGTAATATTGAATACTCTTCTTCAGAACCAAGGGCACCCCTTGCTCCTTCGATAAATTGTAAATTTGATTTGAAATTTTTATTTGATCTGTCCTTTAAGGCACCATTTACCAAAATATCTGACTGAGTTTTCTTACCTCTGTGAATCATGTCGTAATTCATATTTAGGTATTCGTCTTTTTGTCCAAAGTAAATTGAATCTACAATTGACTCAGATTTTTCTCCAATAAGTTCACATTTGTAGTTTGAATAAAGTTTTGCTGCACCAAGTTCATATTGGTGAAGGCTAACTTTTGCATTATCTTCTGTATAAATTCCAATAGATTCAAGAACTAGTGATTTGTTATCATCTCTTGCTATGACAAATACTTCTACTTCAGAATTTTCTTTGGCAAGAACTTTTATTACAGAGTTTCTAAATTTATCTTTGTCAGAAGATGAAGTGTAGTCTAAAATTACTTTTAATTTAGAATTTTTTTCTGCAACAATGTGGTGAAGATCAAAAAGTTCAGAATATTCATCATCAAGTTCGAAGAGTTTAAATTCTTCATTTTCTTGACCTTCCTCACTTTTGTAGGAATTATAATAATTTAAATACTCTCTGTTTAAATCAAGAGCATCCTTTGATATTCCGTATTTTATATTTTCAAATTCAGAAATTTCTCCTGGATTTTTTTCTCCCACTTCTCTATATAATTTCCCTTGAATTTGGGGAATTTCTATTTCTGTGTCATTTACCTTTAAAAAACTAAAAGTTTTAAAGGCAATTTCATTTCCAATTATTTTAGTCATTTTTCACCTACCCAATTGATCCAACAAGTTCAAGATTGATTAAGTTATTCATCTCAACTGCATATTCCATAGGAAGTTCCTTAGCTATTGGTTCAGCAAATCCTCTTACTACCATTTCCTTTGCTTCTTGTTCAGAAATACCTCTTGACATCAAGTAGAAAATAACTGAATCGCTAATTCTTCCAATTTTTGCTTCGTGTCCAATATCAATATCATTGTTTTCAATTTTTATTGTAGGAATTGTATCTGACCTTGACTCGCTATCAAGCATCAAGGATTCACAAGATGTTGAGTTCTTTGCACCTACTGCATTTTCTTTTATTTCAACTAAACCTCTGTAGATCGCAATACCACCAGATTTTGAAATTGATTTTGTGTTAACAGTTGATCTAGTGTATGGTGCTGCGTGAACAACTTGAGCTCCTGTGTCAAGATTTTGTCCTTCACCTGCAAAAGAAATTCCAGTAAATTCACTGCTTGCATTTTCTCCAACAAGTATTGATGCAGGGTAAAGCATAGAAACTTTTGAACCAAAAGATCCTGAAACCCATTCGATTTTTCCATCTTTTTCAACTATGGCTCTCTTTGTATTTAGGTTATACATATTTCTTGACCAATTTTCAATTGTTGAATATCTTAAAGTTGCACCTTCTCCGACAAAAAGTTCAACTGCACCTGCGTGTAAATTTATTACATTGTATTTTGGAGCAGAACAACCTTCTATGAAGTGACAATATGCACCATCTTCTACAATAATAAGTGTGTGTTCAAATTGTCCTGCACCTGGAGCATTTAGTCTAAAGTATGATTGTAGAGGAATGTCTACATTTACTCCCTTTGGAACATATACAAAAGATCCACCAGACCAAACAGCATAGTGAAGAGCTGCATATTTGTGAAGATTTGGATTTATACACTTGCTAAAATATTTTTTTACAATTTCAGGATATTTTTTTAGTCCTGTTTCAAAATCAGTATAAATTACACCTTGATCTTGTAGATATTTCTGAATGCTGTGATAAACAACTTCAGAGTCATATTGAGCCCCTACACCAGAAAGCATTGATTCTTTTTCAGCTTCAGGAATTCCTAATTTATCAAAGGTATCTCTAATTTCATCAGGCACATTTTTCCAATCGTCTGACATATCTGCATCTGGTCTTATATAAGTTGTAATCTCGTCCATATCAACTTCAGAAATATCTGGACCCCAGCTTGGATTTTCTTTTTCGTTAAAGATTTTAAGAGCCTTTAATCTACTTTCAAGCATCCATTCTGGTTCATCTTTTTCCTTAGATATTTGTCTTACTATATCTTCTGTAAGTCCCTTTTCAGTTTTTGACCTAAAGGTAAATTTATTTTTAATATCATAGACTCCACGGTCCATGTCTTCTACATAAGTTTTGTCTAACTTCTTAGTCAATTATTTCACCTCTTCTCTTATCCAGTTAAATCCTTCTTTTTCGATTTTATCTATTAGAGAAGCGTCTCCTTCTTTTACAATTTCACCATCTAAAACTACGTGAACAAAATCAGGTTTAATATTGTCAATTAATTCCTTGTGGTGAGTAATAATTAAAACTGCATTGTCCTTATTTAAATATTTTTCAATACCGCTTGATACAATTCTTGTTGCGTCAACATCTAGACCTGAATCTGTTTCATCTAGAATAGCAAGCTTAGGATTTAGCATAAGCATTTGAAGAATTTCATTTTTCTTTTTTTCTCCACCAGAAAAACCAACATTAAGGTATCTTTCTGCATAAGAAGAATCCATCTTTAAATCTTCCATTTCTTTTTTAATTTCTTTTTTAAATTTTAAAATGGAAATAGCTTTGTCTTCCTTTAAAGATTTTGCTGTTCTAATGAAATTTTCTACAGAAATCCCTGGAACTTCTTCTGGAGTTTGAAAAGACATAAAAAGACCCTTGTTTGCCCTCTTATCTGTTGTTAAATCAGTTATGTCTTCTCCATCTAAAAAGATCTTTCCACTTGTTACATTGTAAACTGGATTATCCATTATTACATTTGCAAGAGTAGATTTACCAGAACCATTTGGTCCCATAATTACGTGAACTTCGCCATAATTAATTTTCAAGTTTATATTCTTTAAAATTTGTTTATCTTCTACGCCTGCACTTAAATTCTCAATTCTCAATAACTCTGTCATACTTCCTCCATTTATAAAAAATAATTCATACAAAATTACTATGTTTTTTCTATTAACTATAATAACACAAGTTTTTTAAATATCAAATATTTATTGCAATAAAAAAACTAGGCTATACCTAGTTTATGAAAGCATAAATGCCGATTCTATGTGATTGATTTCCTTTTCCTTAAAATAAACTTCTATTATATCAAAGCGAACCATTATATCAAATAATCCCTTAGCCATTATATAAGCTGTGGCAGTTTGAATAATATTTTGCATTTTGTACTCTGTGACAGCTTCGTAGGCATCACCATATTTTCTAGAATTACGAGATTTAACTTCGACAAAGACCAGTTCCTCCTTGTCTCTTGCTATAATATCAATTTCTGTTCCAAGAGCTCTGTAATTTCTTTCTAATATAATATAATCCTTGTCTTCCAAAAATTTTGTAGCTATATCTTCCCCACGATTGCCGAAAAATAAATTGTGTCCTACCATGATTTTATATTCTTTAAGAAAGTTTTTCTGTGCATTTCTGTGGGACCATATGCCTTTAAAGCTTCTCTGTGATATTTTGTAGCATAACCCTTGTGTTTTTCAAGACCATATTGAGGATATTTTTCTGCCCACTTTTTACAGAGATTGTCCCTATAAACTTTTGCAACTATAGAAGCACAAGCTATAGAATAACAAGACTCATCGCCTTTTATAATTGCCTTTTGAAAAATACCTGTTTCAATAGTTTCGGCATCAATTAAAACACAATCTGCTATAATTTTATTATTTTCTCTATCTCTTAAATTTTCAAGGGCATTTATCATAGAAATGTGAGTTGCCATTCTTATATTTACCTTGTCAATTATATCTGCACTTGCCCTTCCAATTCCAACTGCAAGAGAAGATTCTAGAATTTTTGAATAAAGAAATTCTCTTTTTCTAGGAGATAACTTTTTGGAATCATTAACTCCTTCGATGTACTCACCTTTTGGCATAATTATTGCACAAGATACTACATCTCCAAAAAGACAACCTCTTCCAACTTCATCAATTCCACAAATATTTTTGTATCCCTTTTCATAATATTCATTTTCAAAATTATAAAAACTCATCTGGAACCTCCAGCGTTATCCTGCCAAGAATGCCCTTTCTAAATTCATCTAAGACAATACCAGCTACTTTTTCATAATCAATATAGCCGCCACGCATTAGGGCTCCTCGATTTTTTCCCATTTCATCCATTATATCAAGGGCTTCTTTGTCTTTCACATTAGAAATTTTATATCTTTCTTCTATAGAAGAAGGGTAAATATCTTTTAATTTTTCAATTAATTTTAGGGCGAGAGTTTCTCTATCCATAATCTCATCTTTTATGGCACCAGTAAAAGCGAGGTTTAATCCAACTTTTTCTTCAAATTTTGGCCACAAAACTCCTGGTGTATCTAAGAGATGAAGCTTAGGATGAATTTTTATCCACTGGTTGACCTTAGTTACACCTGGTCTATTTCCAGTTTTGGCAGACCTTGTTCCAGAAATAGAATTTATAAAAGTTGACTTACCTGAATTTGGAATGCCAACTATCATAGCACGAAGTGCTCCCTTATTAAGACCCTTGTCCTCATTATTTTTTTATCTCTTCAGCCATTAATTCTTGAGATTTTTTTACTACAAGAGAAACATTTCCCTTCATTGCATTGTAAGATATGGCGAAGTTATTTTCATCAGTTAGCTTTTCCATCCAAGCCTCATTTAATTTAGGATCAGAAAGATCTGATTTATTAAAAATAAGAAGTCTTTTTTTATTTTTTAAAAGATCATCAAAAATTGGATTTCTACTAGAAAAAGGAATCCTTGAATCTATAATTTCTATTACAAAATCAACGAGTTTTAACTTTTTTTCAATATCCTCTATGGTCTTTTTCATGTGACCAGGGTACCAGTTAATATTCATTTAATCACCAAATAAAACCTTATCTAAAATTTTTATTGCCCCATCATGATTGTTGTCATAATCAGAAACTACATCGGCAACTTCTCTTAGCTTTTCAACCCCATTTTTCATTGCAATGCCAAGTCCAACATTTTCTATTAGCATAACATCATTGGAATCATCGCCAATTGCCGCTACATCTTTAAGATCTATATTTCTATTTTCTGCATATTTTTTTATTCCAAAAAACTTGTCGCCCTTTTTTTGAAGAATTTCTAGCATCCACTTTGGTTGTCTTTTTATTTTCATTAGGTGAAAATTAAATTTTTCATCCAAATCTTTTTTCATCCTATTTCTAAGATCAACTAAGTCATCATGACTTCCTGCAAATACAATTGAAAGAGGATAGCCTTCATAATTGTTGAAATCATCAAAGGCTAAATTTCTTCCTTTAAATGCATCTACATAAGTGCCATCAAAAGATGTAAAATTCTTTTTCTTGTATAAAAGGTCAATTTCATCTTCTCTTTCAACATGAATAGTGGAATAAATTCTGTCATTATCATCATAGGACATTATCAATTCCACATCTTTTTTATCCATTGGGTTAACAAATTCAAGTTTCCCACTTAAATTATTTCTTATAATATTTCCATTGTTGCAAATAAGATCTATTGCAAGATCTTCCCCCACAAATCTGTGAGCAGTGTAAAACTCTCTTCCTGTGGCAACAACTGGAATTATATTATTTGATTTTAATTTTTCCACAAAGGGTTTAAATAACTCTGTTATAAACTTATCAGTAGATAAAAGAGTTTCATCTAAATCCATTGAAACCATTTTAATCATAAATCACCTTTTTCTTATACATTAAATTTAAAGACTATTACATCTCCATCTTCAACTACATATTCTTTTCCTTCACTTCTAATAAGTCCCTTATCTCTAGCCTTAGCAACAGAACCTGCTTCAACGAGGTCCTTATAAGAAATTGTATCAGCTTTAATAAAACCTCTTTCCATATCTGTATGGATTTTACCTGCAGCAGTTGGAGCCTTTGAACCTCTTTTTATTGTCCAAGCTCTAGTTTCCATTTCTCCAGTTGTTATAAAAGAAATTAATCCAAGAAGTCTATAAGAAGATTTAATAAGTTTATCAAGACCTGAAGAATCAAGACCTAGTTCTTCTAGGAAAAGTTCTTTTTCATCATCATCTAGGGCTGCAATTTCTGCTTCGATTTCTGCAGATATAACTACAACTTCATCTCCAGTTTTTTCTGCATATTCTCTTACTTTTTTCACATATTCATTGTCATCTTTTGTCAGTTCTTCTTCTGCAACATTGCAGACATAGATAACTGGTTTTGCACTTAAAAGAGAATAATTTTTTATGATTTTTTCTTCTTCATCATCTAGCTCAACTTCTCTTGCTGATTTTCCTTCTTCAAGTGCAGTTTTAATTTTTTCTAAAAGATCTCTTTCTTTTGCGAGAGATTTTTCTGCTCTAGCTTTTTTTACAACTTTTGAGTATCTGTTGTCAACTTGTTCTAAATCAGAAAAAATAAGTTCCAAGTTAATATTTTCAATATCGCGAATAGGATCAATTGAACCATCCACATGGATAATATTTTCATCATCAAAACATCTCACTACGTGAACAATGGCATCAACTTCACGAATATTTGATAAAAATTGATTTCCAAGTCCTTCTCCCTTGCTGGCACCCTTAACGAGTCCTGCAATGTCATAAAATTCTATATTAGTGTAAACAATTCTTTCCGAATTACTAATTTCAGATAATACTTCTAGCCTTTCGTCAGGCACATTTACAACCCCAACATTTGGTTCAATAGTTGCAAAGGGATAATTTGCAGCTTCAGCACCGGCACTTGTAAGGGCATTAAATAAAGTTGACCTACCTACATTAGGTAGTCCCACGATTCCAAGTT
>NZ_HE978594.1:64165-72354 GCF_000312025.1 Peptoniphilus timonensis JC401
TTCCAAGTTTCATTAAAAAACCTCCATTCAAAGTAAAATTATATCACAAGGCAAAGTCTTAGTCATTTTATTTTAGAGCTTTCATTAGCTTGAAATAAATAAAATTTTAAAATATTTTTGAAAAAATAGAATTATTATTAATCTTTTCTGTATATTTCTTAATAAAGGCAGTCAAATCTTTTATTTAGCTATTTTTTATTGTATAATGAGATTATTAATTATTAAAGAGGTGAATAGTATGAGTGCCATCGTCATAAATGACCTGACTAAAGGCAAGGGTAAAGATAAAGTTTTACGAAATCTAAATCTTGAAATTTTAGATGGAGAATTTTTCTCTCTACTTGGAACAGATAAATCTGGAAAAACAACTCTTGCAAGACTTTTAATGGGATATTTAAAAGCTTCTAGTGGATCTATTAAGCTTTATGATATGGATTCATTTAAAGAATCAAAAGAAATAAAAGAAAGTGTGTCCTTTGTGCCAGAAGATATGATTTACGATTCAAAAATCAAATCTTTTGCCCTACTTAAAAAGACACTTAACGCTCACAACCTATCTAACACAGAAGATATTGACATTCTCTGTGATTATTTTGATTTTAATTCAAATTTAAGGGTTTGTGATTTAAGAGATAGAGAAAGAAAACTTTTGGCTATTATTAATGCTCTTGTCATTAAACCAAGACTTTTAATCTTAGACAGTCCTTCAAAATTCTTAGAAGAAAAAGATATTGAAAGACTCTTCTCACACATAAAAAAATTAAACGAGCAAGAAAATTTAACAATTTTACTTTTGTCTGATTCTCTTAGAGAAGCAAAAAAATATTCTTCACGCATTGCTTACCTATCTGAGGGCAAGGTTCAAGATATTGAATACAATAATGTCAAGGCATCAGGGGACAAAGTCCTAAGAATAACATCTTTCCGTGGAAATCTAAATTACTTTACTTCTATTGGTGCAAGGATCTTAAAGGACGAAGAAGAAGAAACTGTGCTTTATTTTGACGGTCCTCTTCCAGAACTTTCTAAAGTAATATATGAAGAAGGATTAGAAAATTATGTCCTTGAAGATGCAAAATTAAGCGACAAAGTTAACGCTTATTACAAGGGAGAAAACGCAAAACTCCCAAGAAAAAATCAAGAAAAAATAGAAGTTCAAAATAAGGATATTAAACTAGAAAAAGATAACACAGTAGAAGCAACTTCTATCAATGGTGTCACTGAAGAAACAGTTAAGCTAAATGATGCTGAAAAAGAATTTAATACCATAGAAGGTGTCGAAGCAAAAGAAATTGAAAAAGACACAGTTCACAATACAAAGACAAATCTTTTTGTAGATGAAGAATACAATAGTCGCGTCCTTAGTGAAGATAATCCTCCTGTCAAAGAAGAAACTAGCACTTCTGAGTATTTAGAAAATGTCACTGACTTAGATGCAAAAAGTGAGGACACAAAAGTTTTTGATAGCTCTAATGAAGGCATCTTCAATGCAAGTGAAGAAACAAAGCTAAAGGAGGACAAAGATGATCTTTAATATGGAATTTAAATCAAACTTTGCAAAGATGATTTCTTGGGCAATAGTCCTAATAATTTTACTTGGACTTATGCTTGCCTTTTATCCTTTCCTTGCAGAGTCACAAATGAATTCACTTTTTAATTCAGTTTTAGAAAGTTTTAACGAGCCAACAAGAAATATCTTGGGATTCTACGATGGTATGGATATAGTAAACATTGGCGATTATATTGCCCTAGTTTACCATTATCTTGCAATTTTGATTTTTGTATTTGCAATGCAACTTGGAGCAAACTCTCTTGCAAAAGAACAAACTTCAGGTAACATTGAATATATTTATTCAAATCCAATTTCTAAATCAGAAATCGTAACTGGAAAGTTCACAGCAAATATTTTAATTTATATTTTGTTCTTAATAATAATGGCACTTGCAACTATGGGACTTGTGCTTGGAATTTCTTCTATAGGAATAGGAGGAAGCGAAGCAAGTCAAATAACAAGTTTTGAAATTTTTGAAGCAGTAGTTAAGGTTTTTGTTGGACTACTTGGCTCTGGCCTTGTATTTATGTCCATAGGTTACTTTTTCTCTGCAATTTCAAAATCTTCCCTACATCAAGATGCCGTAGCTGCACTTTTTGTATTCCTAATTGTACTTCTTACAATTGTAGGAAAAGTTATTGGCGATGTCTTTGGAATGGTTGTATCTTACTTCCCTAACGAAGCCTTTAGACCATATAGCTTTGTAAGTGCAAATCTAAACATTTTTGGACTAATTGCAAATGCAGTCATATTTATTCTTATGATTGTCTTGACTTATTCAATATATTCAAATAAAGAACTTAAATATTAACTTTAGAAACTACCTTGTAAAGCGAGGTAGTTTTTTTGTACTCAAAATTTTTCATAAATTTTAATTTTAAAATATTGTCAGAATTATTATCTCTATCACGAATATATAAGTGAAGGAGGAAATATGGATAATAAAGACTTGATTGAAAGGCTAAAAAAGAAAGATGAAGATGCCCTTTATATATTTATTGAAGAATATGGAAAAATATTAAAAGGTGTTATTTCAAAAACACTTTGGAAATATCCAGATCTTTGGGACGAAGCCATGAATGACGCACTTTTAAGTATATGGCAAAATATAGAATACTTTGACCCAAGTAGGTCTACTTTTAAAAATTGGTGTGCCCTTGTTGCTAAGTATAGAGCCATAGATATCCTTAGAAAAGAAATTAAATTTGAAAGCCTTAGACTCGATGAAGATTCAAAAATCGTCGATTCAGATTTATCTTCAAATTTAGAAATAGAAGAAGTCCTTTCGCTTTTAAGTAACGAAGACAAAAAACTTTTTGAAAATATTTTTATCCATGGTCTTTCCTATAAAGAAGCAGCATCTAAACAAAATATTTCCACAGCAAATGCCTATAAAAAAGTTAGTAGAGGGAGAAGTCTTTTAAAAAAATGGAGGAGAAATTTTTATGAAAAATAATATTTATGATGAGTTAAACGACATGAAAATTGAATATGAAGAAGTTCCTCTTAATGATTTTGAAAAAGAAAATCTTAAAAGAACTGTGAGATCATTAAAAATAAAAAACAAGAAAAATACGTTTAATAAAAAAATAGTTACTATTGCAGCATCTCTTATATTGATTTTAGGAATAACAAACCACACATATGGTGGTTATGTATTGGCAAAGACAAGAGAATTAGCAAGTAACTTTAAAATTTCTTTATCTGATGCCATGGGATTGTCAAGGGAAGTTGATGAGTACAGCGTAAATTTAAACGAAGCTTTTGAAATAAATGGCAAAAAATATATTTTTGATAAATTTATTATTGAAGATAATAATTTATACACAGTTATTTTGAGCCTAAATGACTCAGAAAAAATGCTCTCTGGAGAAGTTAACTTAACTGAACTTAAGGTTAATGGCAAGAAAAATAATATTCTTAGCTCCAGTGCCTCTGGATATACTTTAGCTGAAGATAAAAAAGTAAATGTTTATACTCTTGAATATGTTTTGGAAGACTCCTTGCCAAAAGAAGGCAAAGTTAATTTAGAATTTTCCTTTGATGAATTTTTAGGAGATAAGAAGAAAATTAATCTTTCAACAAATATAGATATGTCTCAAATGAAAATGAATAAAAATCTTATAGCAAAGGACTTTACTATTCCAGATACTAATAATATTGTCATTGAAAGCATTGCTACAAGCCCAGCTTCACAAAAAATCCTATTAACCTATCCTGACACCGAAGATGGATATCTTTATTCAATAAAAGCCAGAGATTCTAAAGATAGATTTGTTTATTTTGAAACTCGCGAAGCAGAGAAAAATAAATCCAACCTATACTTTTCACCAGTCATTAGCAAAGTTACTGCCGATGAACTTTTAAATGAAATAAAAACACTAAAATGCCAATTATACAGAGTGACAGTTCACAGCTATGACAAAGAAATGCCTATTGGAGAACAAGCAATTGGTGACGAATTCACTCTTAAATTAAGATAAAAGAAAAGAGCAGATCTAATGTTAAGTAGGTCTGCTCCTCTCCTATTTTATTTTCATTTGAGGTATTTTATGCGATTTTTTCTACTTGTTTCATGTTTTCTAGACTTTTAAAATTTTCTCTTTCTAAATTATTTTCTTCTTCAATCTTTTCATTGTAGATCCTATTTAGTTCTTCTTCTGTTACTTCATTTGGAAGAATATCTAGGACAACTTTTCCCTTATTTAGCATTATAATTCTGTCAGAATATTCTATTGCATTTTTAAGATTGTGAGTGATCATTAGTGTTGTAATTTTTTCTTTTTTAATAAGGTCATTTGTCTTATCCATTATTATCTTTGATGTCTTTGGGTCAAGGGCTGCTGTGTGTTCGTCAAGCAAAAGTATTTTTGGTTTTTTCACAGTTGCCATTAAAAGAGATAGGGATTGTCTTTGTCCACCTGATAGGAATTTCACTTGAGTTTTTAATTTATTTTCAAGTCCAAGGTCAATGGATTTTAATTTTTCAATTATTTTTTCATTGTTATCCTTATCTATTAATTTTTTAAAAGTAAATTTGTGACCTTTTTTAAATGCCATGGACATATTTTCTAAAATATTTAAGCTTTGGCAAACTCCCTTTGATGGATCTTGGTTTACTTTTCCAATGTCAATTGCCCTCTTGTCTTCTGATAGTTTTGCAATGTCAACATCATCTAAGAGAATTTCTCCAGAATCTGGTAAAAGTGAACCAGAAATCATATTAAATAGAGTGGACTTGCCACATCCATTTGGTCCTAATATTGCAACACATTTATTTTCTTCGATTTCTAGGCAGAAGTTGTCAAATACTTGGTTTTCTTCTTCCATTCCCTTGTAAAAAGTTTTTGATATATTGTTAATTTTTAGCATTTTCTTCCCTCTTTCCCTTTAATACAGATAGTCCCTTTGAAGAAACATTGTTGTAAACTATAAAGAATACTACTATTATTGCAGTTATTCCCTTTAAATCACTTGGAGCAAGTCCAATGTAAATTGAAATACCATAAATAATTCTGTAAATAATTGCTCCAATAATTGCTCTTGTAGTTCTATTTAAAAAGTTTGCATTTTTTAAGAAAGCATCTCCAATTATTACTGATGCAAGAGCAGATACAATTATTGCTTGACCCATTGTTATGTCAGCATAACCATTTGATTGTGCCATCAAGGCTCCAGCTAAAGCGGCAAGTGCATTTGAAATTACAAGTCCAATGGCAATATATTTGTCTGGATTTTTGCCAAGTGCCTTGACTAGAGTTTCGTTGTCACCAGTTGCCAAAAGAAGATATCCCTTTTCTGTCTTTAAAAACCAATCGAGAGCTATTTTTATAATGAGAGTGATAATGGCAAGAATTAAAATCTTTGGAACATTTTCAAAAAGTTGAAAAACAGTTTTGAAATCAAAGAAGGTAACATTTGGTGTACCTGTAATTCTTAGATTCACTGAATATAAAAATGTCATTGTCAAAATTCCTGATAAGATTGCTTGGATCTTAAACTTTCTAAATAGTATATAAGTTATAAAACCCCCAAGTCCTCCAGCTATTAAGGAAACAAGCATGGCAAGAACAGGATTCATGCCAAGTGTTAACATCTTTGCAAAGGCAAAGGCCCCAAGTGGAAAAGTACCTTCCACTGACATATCAGGGAAATCTAAAATTTTAAAGGTTATTACTACTCCTATTGTCAATATGGAAAATATAAGACCCATGACAATGGATTCCATTATTACTGAATTCAACTTTCTTCCTCCTAGAATTTATTTTTTATTTATTCAACAACTTTCGCATCTTCCATTAATTTTTCGTCATCTGCTAAGCCAAGTGCTTCAGCTGTTTTTTTGTTTACAACTTTTCTTGTTTCAGTTGAGAATAAAACTGGAACTTCAGAAACTTTTTTTCCTCCAAGTATTTCACTTGCCATTCCCGCAGCTTTTTTTCCAAGATCAAGGTAATCAACACCAGCACTAATTAAAATTCCATTTTCAACTGGTCCTTCTTCAGATGCAAAGGAAGGAATCTTTGCTGCTTTAAGAGATTCTGCAATTATTGATGATGCAGATGATACTGTATTATCTGTTATTGCCATGAAAATATCTATTTTGGGTTCAATTGTTTTTATTGATGTTGAAACATCGTTAATATTATTTACTCCAACTTCAACTACATTTAGTCCAAATCCTTCAGCAGCTTTTTTAAGTTCTTCGACTTGGAATTTTGAATTTGCTTCATTTGTTGAGAACATAACCCCTACATTTTTTATGTCTGGGAAAATATTTAACATTTCTTCAAGTTGAGCTGAGATTGAAAAATAATCACTTACTCCTGTTATATTTCCTTCAGGTTCTTCTAAATTTTTTAATAAATCTGCTGATTCTGGATCTGTTACTGCATTAAATATTATTGGAATTTCCTTTTCACCATTTTTTGCTCCTTGAGCAACTGGTGTTGCAATAGCATAGATCAAATCAACATTTTTGTCTTGGAAAGATTTTATAATTGATGGTACAACTGTCAAATCTCCATTTGCATTTTTAGAAATAATTTCAACATCTGGATTTGTCTTTTTAAGTTCTTCTTCAAAACCACTTCTTGACCTTTCAAGTGCAATGTGATCTGCAATTTGAACTACGCCAACTTTTTTTGCAGTGCTTGTTTCTGTTGCAGCTTCTTCTTTAGCAGCTCCATCATTTCCATTTTTCCCACAAGCAACAAGGACAAGGGACATAATAAGTAAAATAAACAACTTTCTAAATTTCATAAAAAACCTCCATAAAATAAAAAAAAGTACTTTCATCCACATTGGGACGAAAGACTGACTTCGCGGTACCACCCGATTTTATAATCTAAAAAGATTACCTCATTTTAAGGTCTAACAACCTCTAGCCTCAGATAACGGTGGCTTCCGTACTTGCCTACTAATTTCAACAAATAAGCTTTAGAGTGTATGTTAAATTTCCGTGTATTGCCTCGCACCAGCCGGCAACTCTCTTAAATCATCAAAAATTCTTTTTTCTCTTTCAACGCTTTATTTAAATTAAATTGATTATATTCTAGTAGCAGAACAAAGTCAAGCCTTTTTTTATTTTTTTATCCCAAATTTTTATTTTTTATTAAATTGTGAAAATTTTTATTTTAAAACTTCGGCGTCCTTTAAATTTTCATTGTTAAGGTCAAGTCCAAGAGCTTCAGCAGTTTTTCCATTAATCTTTTTCTTAGAAGTCTTGTTGTCTTCTGCGTGAATATTCTTAATATCTTCTCCCTTTAAAATTTTTATTGCCATTTCTCCTGCTTGACGTCCATGTTCATAATAGTCAACACCTTCACTCATTAAAAGTCCCTTTGAAACTTGTCCTTCTTCTGCTGAAAGAGATGGAACTTTATTTTTTAATAAACTTTCTGCAAGAATTGGACCAGCTGATGCAACTGTATTGTCTGTTAAGGCATAATAAGCATCGATCTTTCCAGTTAAAGTTGAAAGAGCTTGACCAATGTCATTGATATTATTTATACCAACAGTTTCAAGTGTAAGACCAAGTTCATCACAAGCCTTTTTCAAACTTTCAACTTGTATCTTTGAATTGGCTTCGTTAGTTGAAAAAATTGTTCCTATAGTTTTTATGTCAGGATAAATTTTTAAGAAGGATTCAAGTTGATCCTTTGCAGAAACTGCATCATTTACACCAGTGATATTTGTAATTTTATCTGGAGAATCAATTAGACCTGCTTCAACTGGATCTGTCACTGCAGAATAAATAATATTTTTATCTGGAAGAGCAGTCTTTGCTCCTTGAGCAGCTGGTGTTGAAATAGCATAAACTAATTTGTAGTCCTCGCCTTCAAATTTTTTAGGAACAGTTGTGGCAAGAGCTTGGTCTCCTTGCAAATTTTCAACATCAATTTCTACATCTATTCCTTCTTCTTTTAGTCTGTCTTGGAATCCCTTTAGGGCATTGTCAAGAGAAACATGTTCGATGTACTCAATAGCTCCAACTTTTATTTTTTCTCCACTTTCTTCTACTTTCTTATCTCCTGCACATCCAATAAGGGAAACTGCAAGGGCACCTAGACCAATAACTTTTACCATTTTCTTTAAATTTTTCATTTTGTCCTCCAAAAAATTTTTATTTAAAATA
>NZ_HE978594.1:72964-132056 GCF_000312025.1 Peptoniphilus timonensis JC401
AAAAAAATCCTCCACCCATATAGGGCGAAGGATTCGCGGTACCACCTAAATTCGAAATATAAATATTTCCTCTTTAAAGATCTAACAATCTCTAGTCTATGGTAACGGAGACTTCCGTGAAGATCTACTATCATTCAATCTTCATGCTTTAGAGTGAATATTACATATAAGCTAATCTGCGGGCTCTCACCATTTCCCACTCTCTTTAAGACTCACTTGATATCTTTCTCTCTTTCATGGCATTTATTATTTTATTAAATGAGATTATATTCTCTTAAAATTTTTTTGTCAAGAAGAATTTTAATTTTATTTTTTAATTTTTTTGAACAATTTTAAAATCTATGTCGATTTCTCCACCTTCAGTAGGACTAGCTAAAAATTTATAATCAACTTTATCTTTTTTTATTGGAGCAGAAGTCTCTCCATCTTTTCCAGCTTCAACAATTACAGGGTATTCTCCATTAATTTTAATTTCCACTGGATATTCACCCTTGTTTTTTATCCAAAAATTCACTTCACTTCCATTGGACTTTTCTAAAGAGCGCTCTTGTTGGAAAGCAGAACCTTTTTGACTTCCATTGTCAACAATGTATAGCTCATTAGATTTTTTGTCAGCTTCTTTACTTTGATTGATGTTTTTCGCAATTTCTTTTTTATTTTTTTCTTCTGCATCCTTTGGATTTTTTGTGCATGCTGATAAGCTTATAAAAGCTAAAGCAACAGCAATAACAGTTAAAATTTTTTTCTTCATTTTAAACCTCCAAATCTTAATTACAAAAAATGCTACAAAAATAATACTTTGTAGCATTAAAAAACAGATATAGAAATTTTAAATTACAAGATTCTTAGAACTTTTAAAGTTAGTCTCTTTGAGCAATTCTATAATCTATGTCTACATTTCCGCCTTCAGTGCAGCTGGCTGTAAACCTATAATTTGAACTAAACCATCCTACTGATGCAGAAGTATGCCCTTGTCCTCCTGGTCCTATAATATCCGCATTACTTCCATTAATTTTTATTACAACAGGATACCTTCCGTTGTTTCTAATCCAAAAATTCACAGTTGAACCATTAGATTTTTTTAAAGAGTATGTTTGAGCAAATGCAGTGCCTATATGATGTCCTGAATCAATAAACATATCGTAAGGTACAATTTCTCTGTTTCCTTGATTATTATATTGTACAATTTTTTCTTTATCTTGATAATTAACTGTGCAAGATTCTTTTGCAAATACAGGGACTGTAAGTAAAATACAACCTAATACTATTGTTGGAACTATAGATTTCTTCATTTTATCCTCATAAAAATATATCTGTTTTTAAACAAATTATATAAATAGTTTATTTATTACCTGTAAAAATATTGTGATGTTTTTGTAAATTTTAAATTTATTTTATTCATTTCTTCTTGATATTACATAAACAATAAAGCAAGTTATTAAAAATACCCCAATGACAAAAATATACTTGTAAATTAAATCTGAAATTATAATCTCAGAAGTAAAGTATCTGTAGACATCAAAGGCCCCCATAATAACTAGTAAGATAAACAAATTTCTAAGTTGATGATTTCCCATAAACAATCTCCCTTATAAAATTTTTAAAATTTAAAACTTGGAGCCATAGATCTTTTGTGAGCTGAATTTTTGTGCATTCTGTCAATTTTTTCTTTGACTTCTTTTTCTGGAACTTTTTCTCCCCTTATATAGGAATCGAGAACATCATAAGAAAAGCCCATTTCATCTTCGTCAGTTTGTCCCACCCAAAGACCTGCTGATGGTTTTTTATTTATTATAAAATCAGGAAGTCCAAGTTCTTTTGCAACTTCAAAAATATCTGTCTTTAAAATATTTACTATTGGCATTAAATCTGCACCAGAGTCGCCATACTTTGTGGAATAACCAAGATACCACTCGCTGGCATTTGATGGACCAAGGACTAAGTAACCCAAGTCTTGTGCATAATAATATAGGGTTGTCATCCTAAGTCTTGGTTTGATATTTGACCTTGCCATCCTATTATCTGAAGTAAAAGATGCTTTCATAAGTTCTTCAAAGGTGCTTGTAAGATCAATTGTCTTTGTTTCAAGATCAAGAGATTCTGCAACTTTTAGGGCATCTTCTCTATCTTTATCTATGCTGTCACAAGGCATAATTAGTCCAAGAGAATTTTCTGGGAAAACTCTTTTTGCAATAGCAGCAACTACTGCTGAATCAATTCCTCCAGATAGTCCAAAGATAAATCCCTTGGCACCAACTTTTTTTGCATAATCTTCTACCCATTTTACTAAATCTTCTGTAACTTTTTTATAATCCATAATATCTCCTAAATTTAATAAATTATTTTTCCATCAATTGTTGGAAGTTCAATCTCTTCTAAGCCTTTACTTTCAAAATTTGCAGATGTAAGGTCCCTAATTTTATCTAAAATAGATTTGTCCTCGCCAATATCAATTGTGACTTCAACCTTATCTGTATAATTTTCTTCTATGATTTTAAAATTTTCATTGGCAAGAAGATTTACAAGAGCACCATGAAAAGTGTAGTCGTAAATTATTTTTGTCCTCATGAAATTTTTCATCACAACTCTTTTTGCATCATCAAGTGCCCTTACAACTGCATCAGTATAAGCACGAACAAGTCCTCCTGCACCTAGTTTTGTCCCCCCAAAGTAACGAGTGACAATGACAAGTATATTTCTCATCTCTTCTTTTTTAAGACTTCAAGCATGGGGATGCCTGCTGTGCCAGAGGGCTCACCATCATCAGAATATCTTTGAGTTAGTCCGTCTTCTCCAATGATATAGGCGTGGCAATTGTGAGTGGCTGATTTCTCTTCTTCTTTTACCTTATCAAGAAAATCAAGGGCTTCTTCTTCGCTTTTTACGAAAATAGCCCTGCCAATGAAAATAGATTTTTTTATCTCAATTTCAGCTTTTCCATTTTTTAAAATCGCCTTATACATTTACAACATAATCCTTTACTTTTTCATATTCCTTTTCTTCAAGTTTAAGGTCTAAATAAATTCCATCATCTTCATAAATGGGCTTTGCATCAAATTTTTCCACTAATTTGTAGAGAAGATCTGTGTCATCATAAGCAAATTTTAATTTCACATCAAAATATTTTTCTTCAAGATTATCTTCTATGATTTTTAAAAGTGCATCCATATTTTTATCATTTTTTGCAGAAATATAAACTTTTTTATCTGGAAGAACTTTTAAAGGTAAATTTATATCGTACAAATTGACCTTGTCCACCTTGTTAAAGACAGTGATAATATTTTTGTCCAAGACATCAATATCTTTTAAAATTGCCATTGTCGTTTTGTACTGAATTTCTAAATCTTCACTTGATGCGTCTATTACGTGAAGAATTAAATCAGAATATTTTATCTCTTCAAGGGTAGACTTAAAGGCTTCGACAATTTTAGTTGGAAGTTTTGAAACAAATCCTACTGTGTCGGAAATTATAAACTCACGACCAGATAATAGTCTTGCCTTTCTTGAAGATGGGTCAAGAGTTTCAAAAAGCATATTTTTTACAGAAACTTCTCCCGAATCTTCTTCCTTTAACCTATTTAAAATCGTGGACTTGCCTGCATTTGTGTATCCAACAAGGGAAACAATGGGAATATTATTATTTATTCTTTTATTTCTCGTTGTATCTCTTGTCTTTTTTGCCTTATCAAGTTTTTCCTTAATCTTGTCGATTTCTCTTTTTAACCTTCTCCTGTCGGTTTCAATAATTTGTTCACCTGGTCCTCTTGTACCAATTCCACCACCAGTTCTTGACCAACCATCAATACCAAGTAGCCTTGGAAGTTGATACTCAAGTCTTGCAAGTTCAACTTGTAACTTAGCCTCATAAGTTGTGGCACGAAGTCCAAAAATATCTAAAATTAAATTTGTCCTGTCAATTACCTTTTTCTTTATTCTTTTCTCCAAGTTTCTCACTTGAATACCAGAAAGCTCGTCATTAAAGACAACAGCATCAACTTCCAAAAGTTTTACCATTTCTTTAATTTCATCAACCTTACCTGATCCAATTAAATATTTTGGATTAAACTTATAAAGATTTTGTGTGACTTCTCCCACGACTTCTGCCCCATCTGCATAGACAAGTTCAGATAACTCTTTCATAGAAGTTTCTAAGCTGTGAGGGTAAGCACCGAGGTTTGTTCCTACAGTTATAACTCTCTCTAATTTTTTATTTGAATTTAAATTCTCTAAATAAACATTATCCATGACTACATTATACTACATATCTAGTGGATAAAAAAATCAGTCTAATAGTATTTAGCTTATTAAAATGTTATAATTGTACAAAGGAGAAAGTATGGAAAACTTAGGAGAATTAAAAAGAAATATTAAAAATTTAGACAAGAAAAACAAAATAAAAATCGGACTTTTAATTTTACTATTGATTTTTGTTTTAATAATTTCATTTTTTTCTGCACTTATTGTTTCAATAATTTCAAAAACTCCTGCCACAGACTTAAATAATTTGAGCTCATCCTTTAATCAAAGCTCCTATATTTATTCTAATGATGGAAATTTAATCGAAAAAATTGAATCTCTTGAGTACAGAAGTCTTATTGACATTGACGACATACCAGAGGACATAAAAAATTCCTTTGTCGCCATTGAAGACCACAGATTTTATAAACACAAAGGTCTAGATCCCATTGGAATTATGTCTTCCATTGCTGCAAATATAAAATCAAGATCTTTAATGCGTGGTGGCTCTACAATTACGCAACAGCTAGTTCGCTCAGTTTATCTTACAAATCAAAAAACTCTTGGCAGAAAAATCCAAGAAGCTTATTTGTCCCTTCGAGTTGAAGAAGCTTTGAATAAAGAAGAAATCCTCGAAGCTTATTTAAACAGAATTAATTTAGGCCAAGGATCTTACGGAATTGAAGCAGCTGCTCAAACTTATTTTTCAAAAAGTGCAGTAGATTTAAATGTAGCAGAAGCGGCTCTATTGGCATCAATCCCAAAATCTCCAGCAAACTATTCACCTTTTAAGTCAGTTCCTGCCGAATATCTTGAAGATGATTTTAGAGTAATAGGAACTCGTGAAGTTGATGGAAAAGACCTTTATATGGTCTTAAATGATGATGCTTTCAAAAGACAAAAAACTGTTTTGATGAGGATGCACGAACTTGGCTACATTGACGATTTAGAATATGAAAGAGCAAAAAACTATGACATTGTGAGTGCTCTTAATCCTCGCAATTTCAAAAACCACACTATGTCTACCTATTCAACTGACTACATAAAAAAAGAAGCTTCAAAATATCTTGCTGATTTTTATAAGATAAGTCTTGATGAGGGTGAACACAAACTATTTACTGGTGGCTACAAGGTTTATTCTACAATTGATGAAGAAATGCAAAAGGATTTAGAAGACAAATATGAAAATTTTCAAAAACTTCTTTTAAATTATTCTGCATCTTCTGGTTCAAGAATGCTGGACTTAAATTTCGATGAATCTAATAATATTATTTTTGGAGATGAAATTTTATATTTTGAAAAAAATAATATTTTAGATGAAAAATTTAATTTTGTTATTCCAAAGTCTGCCTACAATATATCATCTCATGGCGACCTCAAAATTAGGCGTGCCTACTTTAAAGACACAGGTCAAAAAATTGATATAATTGACGCTTATAAAATTTTTGACGACAAAATTTTACGAACTTATGAAATTGGTGGACTAAAAATTGAAGATGGTGCAGCTGAACTCAAAAATAATTATTTAATTATTGACGGTCATTATTTAAAGAACTATCCAGATTTTTATAAAATTGAAAATGATAATTTAATTATTTCAAATAAATATTTTGACTATAATAAGGATCCTGTAATTCAACCTCAATCTGCCATGATTTCTGTAGATAATGAAAGTGGTTTTGTGGATGCAATAATTGGCGGTTTAGATGTTAGAACAAAAAATGCAAAGATTTTAAATCGTGCAACAGACTCTTATAGACAAGCAGGATCTGCCCTCACACCTTTTACTGTCTATCTTCCAGCCCTTGAATCTGGAAAAAAATTATCTGATGTCTACGACGATGTTCCAATGACTGTTGACGGAAACTTTTGGCCACAAAATTACTACGATTCTTTTAAGGGACTTATGACTCTTAGACTGTCTATGGAAAATTCTTCCAATGTCATTGCAGCAAAGCTTCTTCAAGAAATTGGCAAGGAAAATGCCATAGAAGTTTTAAAAAATTTGATGTAATTGATGAAAATAATGAGGATTATTTTATCACTCATGAAGATAATAAAAGAAAAATGATGAAAATTTAGAATCACTTGCCCTTGGAAATATGCAAGTTGGTTTAAGATTGTCTGATTTATCAAAGATGTATCAAACTATTGCCAATGACGGTTTATACAAAGAGGAAACAGCAATTTTAAAAATTGAAGATCCAAGTGGAAATATAATTATAGATAACTCAAACAAAAATAAAAGACTCTTTGACGAAAAGAGTTCCCATCTTTTAAAAGATGTTTTTATAAAAAATACTGATCGTGGAAATGCCAAGAAAGTTCGCATAGGATTAGCTGAAACTGCAGGATATCTTGGACAAAATAAAACTAATTCAGATTATTTTGTAAATGCTTTTACTAAATCTCACACAGTTTCTTTTTGGATTGGAGCTGATTCTCCAAAGATTTCTCTTGCAGCAGATAAATCTCAAGCCATTGATATCTTTAACAAGATGTCAAAAAATTTAGCTGGCAAAGAAAACTTTGATGAAGATCCATCTTATATTGTTACAAGATCTATTTCATCAAAAAGCGGAAAGCTTGCCACAAAAATGAGCGACTATGCTGGAGCATCATACAAGGAAAAATTTATTTCTGGAACTGAACCAAAGGACCACGATGATTTATTTAAAAAATATTTAATTTGTAAGGACTCAAATAAACTTGCAAACCAATATTGTCCAAGCGAATCTGTCCTATACACTGTTCTCTTTGAGAGAAAGGAAGGATATAATGCAAAAGACCATTATGGAATTTATCCTGAGGACTACATGACTATTCCAAAGTCTTACTGTAATATCCACACAAGAGAATGGTATAATGAAAATGGAATGAATGATGAGGATGAAGATGATAATTCTTCAAATAATAGGGATAAAGATAGAATAAAGAAAACAAGTAAAAGAAATAATTAAAATTATTTCAAGGAGGAAATATGAAAAAATTATCTAGTTTAATTAAATTAATTGCATTTTTTAAAGTTTTAAGACCTATAAGAATTAGAAAGAGAAGAAGAAGGAGAAAATTAAGAATGTTATCCTTATTAAATCCAAAAAGAGCTGGAAAAGTTGCCTTTCATGCTGGCAAAATAAGAATGAGACATGAAATAAAAAGATTATTTTATTAATAATAAAAGATAGCCTGTCTACTTTGACGAGCTATCTTTTTTCTTTTTCTTAAATTTTAAAAATTATTTAATCTTTTAAGTATTTCGTATTTCATAAGTGCAAATCTTTTAATAAAATATTAGAACTTTTTCAAAAAATCACAAATTACTTTTCAATCCACTCTTTATTTTTTTCTTTTAATATTTTAAGTATGTTGTCATTTAAAACAGAAATTGTAACATCAATATCATGTTCTTTGACAAAATCTCTAATGGTAAATACAGCAACTTCTGCTGCTTCATCTATTGGATAACCATAGATGCCTGATGATAATAAAGGAAAAACTAGGCTCTTAAAATTATTTTCAACTGCTAAATTTAGTGCAGACTTATATGCTTTTTCAAGAGTTTCCCTTTCAGCTTGGTTTCCATCAAAGTAAATTGGTCCAACTGCGTGAATAATATTTTTAGCCTTTAAATTATATCCCTTTGTTACAACAGATTCACCAGCTTTTATTGGGGCAAGTTTTTTACATTCTTCTTCCAATCTATTGTCGGCTGCTCCTGCAAAAATTTGTCCACAAACTCCTCCGCCTCTTCTAAGATCCTTATTGGCAGCATTAACAATAGCGTCAACTTGGTAATCTAGAATATTTTTCTTTTCAACTTGAAAGCTCATAATACCCCCCTTTCACTTCCTAATTACTATATACCACATTAGATTATTTTTAAAGTAGTTAAGTAAAGTTTTTATAAAAATTTTTAAATAAAATTGCAAAAAAAAGGCCAACATAAGTTAGCCTTAAAATTATTTTGCCTGATTTTTTATATATTTATTTACTGTGTATCTTCTCATGAAAAATACAACTACTGCCAAAATTACAATCCCTATTGGAAGTGTAAGGCTAGGTTTTTCAAGTATGCCTGATATTAAAAAGGCAAGGGCTGATGAAGATCCAACGCTAATTGCATAAGGAAGCTGACTTGAAACGTGAGAAATGTGATCGCATCCTGCTCCTGCTGATGACAAAATTGTTGTATCAGAAATTGGTGAACAGTGATCCCCAAATACTGAGCCAGAGAAAATTGCGGCAAGGACAACTTCAAGATAGTGCATGTGATTTGTGTGCATCAAAATTGGCACCATTATTGGAATTAAAATTCCAAAAGTTCCCCAAGCAGTTCCTGTTGAGAAGGATAGGAAAGCTCCCACTACAAAAATTATTGCAGGTAAAAGCCACATTGGCATTGTTGAGTTAGAAATAAGTGATGCAATGTAAGATCCTGTATTTAAATATTCATCACTTGTTATTCCACCAATAGTCCATGCAAGAGATAAGATTACAATTGCAGATACCATTGTTTTCATACCTTCCACTATTCCCTTCATAAAGTCATCAAATTTTAGAAGTTTTCTTGGAATATAAAGGATAAAAGAAATTAAAATTGCAAAAAATGCTCCAATAACAAGGGACAAGTTTACATTTGCATCTCCAAAGGCTGCAGCTGCACCTATATCCTCAGCGAAAAATCCTCCAGTCTTTAACATCATCATTATAGTCACAAAAATTAAAACTACAATTGGCACTACTAAATCAAAAACTCGTCCATTTTTAGAATATTCATAACCAACATCTTCTTTTTCTATAACTCTTGATGTGTCATTTAGTTCATATTTTTCCATTACTCCTATTTCAATTTCACTTGTACTGAAATACAAAATCATAAGTAGAGTTAAGATTGGATAGGCATTCATTGGTATTGTTGATAAAAATACCCTCATTGGGTTTTCAACACCAGTATCACCAATAACTGCAACAACAGATGCTGCCCAAGATGAAACAGGTGCTAAGATACAAACTGGAGCTGCACATGAGTCAATTATGTGAGCAAGTTTTGCCCTAGATACCTTATTTTCATCTGTTATAGGTTTCATTACTGCACCAACTGTTAGACAGTTAAAATAATCATCAATAAAAATTAAAATACCCAAAAAAGCTGTGGCAAGTTTTGCCATTTTTTTACTCTTTATTTTTGTACTTGCCCATTTACCATAGGCAAAAGAACCGCCTGCCATATTCATTACCATAACAAGAGATCCCAACATTGCTAAGAATACAAGCATAAGTGCGTTGTCACCAAGCTTTGTTCCCATTAAATCAAAAACTGTTTCTAAGGCGACAATAATATTTCCGCCAGCGTAGATAAGTCCTCCAGATATAATTCCAATTAAAAGGGAGGTTATAACTTCCTTTGTTATAAGTGCCAGAGCAATGGCAACTATTGGAGGAATTATCGATAAAATTCCAAATTCCATTTTTTCTCCTTCTTTTATTTATCTTTTTCTCTCATATTTTTCCTGTAAACATCCATTACTTCAGAAAAAATATCTGAGCTTGACTGTGGTGTATAAGTGATAGCATTTGCGCCTGCTTCAATTGTTTCTAGTATATGCTCATCACTATGACCACCAGTTGCGATAATTGGAAACTCATCTCCAAGTATCTTTCTTGTATATTTTACTAGTTCCGCAGTATTTTTGCCACCAGCAATATTTAAAACTCTTGCACCTGCGTCAACTTTTCCCTTTATGTCATCATATTTTGTAATAACAGTGGCAATAACGGCAATATCCAAAACATCAGATATTTGCTTAATATTTTCATTTGTCATAGGTGCATTAACTACAACACCACTTGCTCCCATTAGCTCTGCTTGCATGCCAATGTTTACTGCTCTAAGTCCAGAAGTAGTTCCTCCACCTATTCCAACAAATACTGGAACTGATGCAACTTCCATTATAGCAGAAACAATTTTTAATTGTGGCGTAAAGGGATAAACTGACATAATTGCCTGAGCATTATTGTTTACAATTATGGGAATGTCATTGGTAAACATTAGAGATTTTATTCTCTTTCCCATGAAATTTATTCCACTGGCCCTATAAGTTACTTCAGGAACAGAAACTTGTCTTCTTCTAAGTTCAGTTTCAATTGATGGTACAAATTTCTTTTTCTTATCTATATTTTATTTTCAAAATTTTTTCAATATTTTCCATATTTCCTCCAAAATAATAATATTTATATTAATTTAAAAGTATTTTTGCAAGAATGTCAATTCAAATTTTACTTTATATAAAAATTATGATTATGTGCTATACTTTTCTTAGAAGAACTTTGAAAGGAGTTATAAATTGTCTGGCAAATTAAAAATCCCTGGATTTGAATTTGAAAATTGTAAAAACAAAGTTTCCTATTCAATTTATCATGAAAATAAACCCATAAGATTGACAGAAGAAATGACAAAAAATCTTGAATACTTACTTTGGTATGTACCAAATATAAATTCAACTCAGTCACAAGAAAATGAACTAACCTCTTCTCTTTCTTTTGAAAATTTTGTCTTTGGAATAATAAAAAATTATATGGCTCTAGAAAATAAGGATGTGGCTTTTTTAAATTCCATTGACGATGAAATAGTAAAATTTTATGGCAAAAAAATCTGTCCTCATTCACAAAAAATTATCCTTACGAAACAAGATAACGAATCAAAGACAGACTCTCTTTTGCGTCATATAAGAAATTCACTAGCACATGGGACTTTTAATATAGTTGATGGAATGTTAGTGGGATTTGATTACAAATTTGGAGCCCATGGCAAAAATATTTGTACGGGTATATTTAAAATATTTCCAAAAAATTTATTGAAAGGTCTTTCTAGTTTAGATGAAGAAGTCACAACAGAGAGTCTTGCCCAAATTGCCCTACAAAGAACAGGATACACCCTAGAGCGTTTTAGAAATGAAAGAGAAGATATTTCCTTTGACTTTTATGTAAAGAAGGGCAAAAAGAGATATGCTCTTGAAATAAAAAAATATAAAGATATTGAAGTTTTGCCTGAAGAAGAAGTTAAAAAATTGTTAAATAAATTTTCAAATTTATATGAAAATATAATTCCAGTTTTATTTATCAACACTTCTTTCTTGAAAAAGGAAACTAAGGAAAAATTGAAAAATGAAAAAGTTATAATTTTGGACATAAAAAATATTTTAAAAATGTTAGATGGAAGAGATATTCTAGCTGAAATAGATGAATTAAAATAGGATGCCGAGTAAATCAGCATCCTTAATTTTTTATAAAATAAATTGTAACAAATATGCCAATAATGTTGGCAAGGTAAAATTTCTTCTCACGAGTCTTGTGATGAAAAATTTTCATTCCAATAAGTCCACCAAATCCTGCCATGATTGAAAGGGTCAAGAGAGTTTTTTCACTTATTCTCCACAAATCGTGCTTTGCCTTGTACTTGTCTATGCCGTACAAAATAAAGTTTATTAGGTTTAAAATTAAAAATATATAATTATTTTCCAAACAAATCATCCTCAACTCATAATCTATAATTTTATAATATCACAAATTGAGAATTAAAAATAAACTATTTTATGTGAAACTTCATTCCATCATTTCAAATTTAGCAGCACCTCCTTCAAATTTTTCATTTTTTAGTTTTTCAATTAAGTTGTCAAAGTCTTCTTGGCTCTTCTTATAATCATCTACTTCTTTCCCATACTTGATTTTCAAAGCTTCATTGGCAAGGTCCTTGTCAATGAAACGAAAGTATAAGTCTTCTCCTGAATACCTAACTTCTTCTGCATCAGTTAAGATAAGTAGGATCACTCCATTTATAAATCCTGTCTTGAAGGACTCATCTTTGCTTATATCCGACTCTCCACTTACTTTAATTTCTAGATTCTTATTTCTTACCTTATAATCTTCAAGCTTATAAGGTCTCCAGTCAATGCTTCCAACTAATTTATTTAGTCCCCCTTCATCAGATAAATCTGTCTTCATAGAGTAGAGAGATCTATTCTCGCAAGCAGTAAGGAAAAGCATCAAAGCTACTAAGACAAATAAAAATTTAAAATATTTTTTCATAAATATCGCTCCCTATTTATTACTTTATCTAATTATATAACAAAATTATTTTTTTTCAAAAAATTTCATAAAAAATCTGCCAAGTTTCCCTGGCAGATAAATAAATTTTATTAAAATACAGAAACGTAAGAATCTTTTTTATCTAAGATAAGCATGTGACCAGGTGCGTGAGTAATCATAATTTCTGGTTTAGACGCCATAGCAACAGCTTGAGGTGTTACTCCACAAGCCCAAAATACTGGCACTTCTCCTTCTTTAATTTCACTTCTTTCGCCAAAATCTGGTTTGTCTATATCTTTTATTCCAATAACTGATGGGTCACCAATATGAATTGGAGCACCATGTGTTGCTGGGAATCTTGCAGTAACAGTTGTCGCCCTTACAATATCCTTATATGGAATTGGTCTCATTGATACAACTGTATTTCCATGGAAAATTCCAGCAGATTCTGTTTCTATGTTTGTTATATACATTGGAACGTTGTGCTCGTCTTCAATGTGTCTTACTGGCACATCTGCTTCAAGCATTGCCTTTTCAAAAGAGAAAGAACATCCTATGACAAAAGTAACAAAGTCATCTTGCCATACATCTTTTAGGTCCTTAACTTCTTCTACAAATTCACCATTTTTATAAATCCTATATCTTGGCACATCAGTCCTAATATCAGCTCCATCAGCCATAATTTTTGTTAAAGGACTTCCTTCGTCTAAAACTTCAAGAATTGGACATGGTTTTGGATTTCTTTGTGCAAAAAGTAAGAAGTCATAGGCATATTTTTTTGGAAGAATTGCAAGATTTGCTTGTAAATATCCTTCACTCATACCTGAAGTTGGAAGGTCAACTTCTCCCTTTCTAATGAGTTCTCTAACTTCTTTGGGATGCATTTTTCCTAGTTCACTTAATTTCATATTACAGACTCCTTCTTTATTGTTTCAAATTTATTCCTGTAATCTAAAGTTAATTTTTGAGCCTCTTCTATTGTAACTTCTTGGAAAAGAATCTTATCCAAGAAAGACACTTGTGCAAGCTTTGGAAGGTCTGGAGTTATTACATTTGCAATTTTTGTATAACCTCCAGTAGTTTGTCTATCTGCAACAAGAATAATTGGTTGACCATTAGCTGGAACTTGAATTGAGCCAAAGTTAGTACCATCAGAAATAATATCTGCAGTTTCTTTGTGTTCTATTGCAGTTCCTTTAAGTCTAATTCCCATTCTGTCAAAATCTTTAGTCACTTGGTAACCACCTGATCTACATAGATCGTGGATTCCCTTTTCTGTAAAGTAGTCATCTTGAGGTCCAAGAACAACTCTTAAAACATTACAGTGATTAAACTTAGGAAGATACTTTTCTGGTATTCTTCTCATTGTTTTTTCTTTGGACTTTTTAATATCAAGAGTATCTTTTGCCTTTAAAGCTCTACCACTAATTCCACCCATCTTTGTCTTTATGTGAGTTGACTTAGATCCATTTACTAGTGGAACATCAATAGATCCACCAAAAGCAATATATCCCCTTACACCTTCATTTACTTTTCCAAATTGTAGAGTGTCTCCAGCCTTAACCTTAATTGTTTCAAACATTGGAGCTGGTGTGCCATTTATCTTTGGATTCATATCTGAACCTGTTATTGCAAGTGTCAAATCTTCGTTAAACTTTAAAGTTGGTCCAAAATATGTCATTTCAAGAACAGCTTCATCAAGATTATTTCCAACTAATATATTTGCAAGTCTAAAGTTGTAATCATCCATGACACCTGATGTAGGAATACCTAATTCTTGATAGCCATATCTACCAGAATCTTGAATTGTTGTGAGAATTCCACCATTCATTACATCGATACTACTCATGAAGATCACCTCTCTTTACTTTCTTAATTGAAACTTTAAATGTGTCATTTTCCACTTCTTTTTTAATTCTGTCATATTCTTTTTGGTCAATTGGGACATATCTAATATAGTCACCAGCTTGTATAAATACAGGTGGTTCCTTAGTGTCATCAAAAAGTTTAAGTGGAGTTCTTCCTATTAGTTGCCATCCTCCAGGAGATTCTAGTGGATACATACCAGTTTGAGAGCCTGCTATACCTACAGAACCTGGATCAATTTTAAGTCTAGGACTTTTTAATCTTGGAGTTGCAATTCTTTCGTCAAGTCCACCAAGATAAGTAAATCCTGGGATAAAGCCCATCATGTAAACTAAATAATCTGTTCCAGAGTGAATTTTTATAACTTCTTCTTCTGATAATTTTGCATTTTTAGCAACAAAATCAATATCTGGACCATATTCTCCACCATAAAGTGTAGGGATTTCAATTAGTCTAACTTCATCACTTTGTTTATTTGAATCAGCCTTGCTAAGTCCCTTTAGGATATCCATCATTTCACCATAGGAAATTTTTACAGGGTCATAGTTAATTAAGATAGACCTATAAGTTGGTAAAATATCTAGGATTCCATCAATATTTTTTTTCTTTAAATTTTCTACAACTGCTGCAATTCTGGCATTAATTTCTTTTTCAATAGTGTCGCCAAATTCCATAACTATGGCAGAATCACCAGCAGTTAGAAATTTTATTTTATCATACATTTTTTGCTCCTAACGTCATCTCTTTACTTAACCAAATAGTTTTCCAACGTTTGCTATTACAGTTTGAATTCCCATGAAAGCAGTTACTGCTACTACGATCCATCCTAGAATGTATAATACATTTGAGTGTACATAATCGCCAACGATTTTCTTCTTCTTAGAAGCAAGTAGAATTACTGCAAGTGTGATTGGAAGGATAAATCCGTTAAGTGTACCAACAACTACTAGTAGTGTTTGAGGTTGTCCAATAAAGATAAACATAATTGTAGATAGTACGATAAAGGCAATTGTAACCATGTTTTCGTGATCAGCTACAAATTTAAATAAAGTCTTTAGGAAAGATACAGATGTATAAGCTGCACCTACTACAGAAGTGAAGGCTGCTGCTGCAAATACAAAACCAAATATCTTATAACCAACAACACCTGAAGCAGCTAAGAAAGAAGATGCTGCAATATTGTCAGGATCTATTTGAGCGTTTGTCATCTTAGTAACACCAAGAATAGCAAGGAATAATAAAACTCTTACTATAAAAGCAACACCAATACCAAGTGATGCTGATTTATTTACTTCTGAAAGATTTTCTTCTCCTGTGATTCCAGCGTCAATAAGTCTGTGTCCACCTGAGAATATAATATAGCCACCAACAGTTCCACCTATAAGTGTAAGAGTTGGAGAAACAATGCTATTAAATCCACCAACAGGGTTAACTGAAGCTTTAAGAGCTTCTCCAACAGGAGGTTGTGTTTTAATTGCTACAAAGGCAATTAAGATAATCATAAGTGCTCCAAGCACTTGAGTTACTCTATCCATAATTGAAGATGCAGATTTTGATGAGAATAAAATAATACCGATAACACCACCAATTGCTGCTCCAATTTTTACATCAATGCCAAAGATAACATTAAGTCCAAGTCCAGCTCCACCAACGTTACCAATGTTAAATGCCAAGCCACCTAGGGCTACAAGAAAGGCAATTACATAACCAAGTCCTGGCAAAACATTGTTGGCAATGTCTTGACCTCTCATCTTAGAAACTGCTATAACTCTCCAAACATTAAGTTGTGCTATATAAGAGAATATAATTGAAATTAAAATTACTGCTGCAAAGTCTGCTCCAATATTTGTAGTAAATGTAGCAGTTTGAGTCATAAATCCTGGTCCTACGGCAGAAGTTGCCATTAGGAATGCCGCACCTAAAAGAACGGACATATTAGTTTTATTTTTACTCATTTTGTCCTCCTAATATTATAAGAAACTAATTAAAGGTTTTATTTCAATACCTTCAGCCTTTAAACCTTCGCGGATATTTTTAACAAATTCTAGAGCTTCTGGATTATCTCCGTGAACACAAATTGAATCTGCAACTATATCGATTTCCTTACCATTTGCAGTTACAACTTTGTTTTCTTTTATCATTTTTACCACTCTAGGAATTGCTTCCTTTGGATCTTTTACAAAAGCTCCTGGTAGAGATCTATTTACTAAAGTTCCGTCTTCGTTGTATCCCCTGTCAGCGAAAACTTCTTGAGCAACTCTAAGTCCTCTTCTCTTACCTTCTTTAGCTATGTATGAACCACTTAGAACCATTAAAATTAAGTCCTTATCGAATTCTTCAACTGCATCTAAGATTGCGTTTGCAAGCTCTTCGTCATTACAAGCTGTGTTGTAAAATGCACCGTGAAGTTTCATATGTTGAAGTTTTTTTCCATGAGCTTTGGCAAAGGCACTAAGAGCTCCAACTTGATAAAGCATATATGCTCTTGCTTCTTCAGGCTTTACTGCCATTTTTCTTCTACCAAATCCCATTAAATCTGGGTATCCTGGGTGAGCGCCAATTTCAACACCATTATCAGCAGCTGCCTTGCATGTTGCATCCATAATTAGTGGATCTCCAGCGTGGTAGCCACAAGCGCAGTTAATACTAGTAACATATTTTACAATCTCTTGGTCCATTCCCATCTTATAGGCACCAAATGATTCACCGATGTCACTGTTTAAATCTACAAAGTATTGCATCTATTTCCTCCTTTTTCTAAATAAACTATTGCAATAACGTATTTAAATTATAATCTAAAAAATACAATTATGCAAACATTTTCTTTTCTAAAAGTTCTGTATTTTGTGTAGATTTTCTATAAAAAAAGAGGCTTAAAGCCTCTTTTACACAATTTCATCTAGTATCTTGATAATGTGTTTTTTATATTCAATAAATTTTTTATCTTCAAAAAAATTCTCATCAAAATTTTCTTGTACTTCAATTTCATCAACTATTGTTCCTGGATTTTTGCCTAAAATATAAATTCTATCTGATATCTTTATTGCTTCTTCTATATCATGGCTTATAAAAATTGTGGAAATTCCCATTTCACTAATAATATTTTTGTACCACTTGTGTATTGACGCCTTAGTTATTGCATCTAGGGCAGAAAAAGGTTCATCCAGTAAAGCAACTTCTTTTGAAAAAACATAAGTCCTAAGAAGAGCTGCACGCTGAGCCATTCCACCAGATAGCTGAGCAGGATATTTTTCTTCATATCCATTAAGTCCAAAGTCTTTAAAGAGGCCACGAACTTTTTCACGAGCAACTTTTTTCTTCTCTCCCCTTAAAACTAGAGGCAGCGATACATTGTCAATTATTGTCATGTAGGGAAGAAGCATGTCCTTTTGAAGCATATAGGAAATTCTTCCTGCACTAGATGTCACATCTTCTCCCTTTAAATAAACTTTGCCAGAGTCAGCTTTTAATAGACCAGCAATTATATTAAATAAAGTTGTCTTTCCACTTCCAGAAACTCCAACAAGAGAGACTAATTCCCCCTTATTTAATTTTATATTGATGTCTTTTAGGACCTCTTTTCCATTAAAAGATTTATTGATATTTTCAACTCTTAAAATTTCTAATTTTTCGCTCATTTTAATTTTTCTGGATTTGCAAAATCGTTAGTGAAGCCAAAGTCCTTTGGAATTTCTCTATCAATTAATTTATTTTCCCACAACCATTGGTAGAAATTATTCCATCTTTCTGCATCAATCTCACCAAAGTATTTGGCATCATCTTGATATTTATCTGCAAGATATTCCATTCCTTGTTGTACAAGATCTTTATCTAGTTCTGGATTAATTTTAACTAAAATTTCTGCTGCTTCTTTTGGATTTTCCTTTGCATAATCATAGCCCTTTGTAAAAGCACGCATAAATCTCTTTGCCACATCTTCCTTATCCTTTAAGAAGTCATTATTTGTAATTAGAATTGGTGTGTAATAGTCAAAAACTGGACTGATATCTCTAAAGGCAAAATAATTTATTGGCACATTGTCCTTTGCTGCAAGAACTCCATCAACTTGATAGAAAACCCAAACAGATTCGATTTTTCCGCTAATTGCTTGAACTGCATTTACAACATTTTCTGGTAGAAGTTCAACTTTTGAAAAGTCTCCGCCATCATCTGTTATAACTTGTCTTAAAATTGCTTGTTCAATTGGAAGTCTCCAAGTCGCATAATTGTGTCCCTCCATGTCCTTTGGTCTTTCTATTCCAGTTTCTTTAAGAGAAATAATACCAGAAGTGTTGTGATTAATGATAGCAGCTACAGCTGTAACTGGAAGCGGCTCTTCGCTGGCAAAAGCTGGTGCAATTGTATCTTGGTAAGATACACCAAAGTCAGCCTTTCCTGATGCAACAAGAGCTTCTGCACCATTTGCTGGTGGTTGATTTACTTCAACTTCTATTCCTTCTTCTTCAAAAAGTCCCTTGTCCATGGCAACATAAAGACCTGCGTGATTTACATTTGGTTCCCAATCTAGCAGGAAGCTCACTTTTTCTTTTGGAAGATCTTTTGCATCTTCTGCTTTTTTATCTTCCTTCTTTCCACATCCTGTTAAAGCTATTCCCACTAAAAATAAAATTAATAATTTTCTTAAATTTTTCATTCTTCCTCCGTCCACGGCATGACTTTTCTTTGAATAAAAGTAACTAGCTTCATCAAAAAAAGTGAAATTGCCGAAATTAAAAAAATAACTGCAAACATCTTGTCAAAGGAGTAATTTTTTTGAACCCTGATCATATATACTCCAAGTCCCTTGTAACCACCTAGCCATTCAGCTATCACAGCTCCTACCACTGAATAAGATACAGCAATTTTAAGAGCAGCAAAAAAATTCGTCAGGCTCTCAGGAAATTTAATGTACTTGTAAATTTCATACTTGCCTGCTCCCATGGCCTTTAAAAGATTAATCTTATCTGGGTCAACTTGTTTAAAGGCTTCTAAAAGAGAAACTGCTATGGGAAAGAAAGTTCCAATGACTATTAGGGCAATTTTTGGTTTTACACCATAGCCCATCCAGAGAACAAGCAGTGGTGCAATGGCAACTGTGGGAACAGTTTGACTAATTACTAAAATTGGATAAAAGGCAGCATACATTGTGTCCGATAAATCCATTAATAGCGCAACTATAAATCCCAAGCTAAGTCCCACAAAAAGTCCCAAAAAAGCTTCAGTAAGTGTAGTAGTCATGTGAGAAGAAATTGTTGGAAAGTCTGTCACAAAGGCCTTTATAACATCAAAAGGCTTTGGAAGCATAAACCTTGAGACAATTTCTCTACTTGTGACAAAGTGCCAAAGGACTAAAATAATTACTATCAAAGAAGCTGCTGAGATATTATCCTTGATACTTGCCTGTTTTTTCTTCAATTGTCAAAATCCCTTTCTCAGAATAAAAAGTCTTAGAATAACAAGCTACTTGTTCTGAAATTTCTCCTGATAATTTTACACAGTTTTTTAAAATTTCAAAGGCCTTGTCAAAGTCATCGAGTTCTATAACTGTTTCAAAGGGAGTAACTACATAAGTTACATTTTCACTTTGGATATATTCTATAACCTTATCTACTACTTCAACAATAGATTCTGATGTTCCTTCTTTTGTAGTAGGTAAAATTTGTATTGCTATTGAAATTTTCATATTAACCTCCTTGTTAAAAAATACAATAAAAAAAGCCTCCACAAATAGAGGCAGCTTTCCCTAGACAGCATTACCTGTCCCGGTTCAAAGGGTTTAAGGATAAACCTAATCTCAGCATGCGCTCCCCTGACAAGTTAATTATAGACATATAAGTTATTTATTACAAGCTAATTGAAATTTCATAAAAAAAGTAGGCAAAATGCCTACCTAAAATTATAATTTATTCAAAAACCTTTAAAATTTCTTCAATTGCTTTTTTTTCTTTTGCTTCTGCTTCTTCTTCAATTTTGCCAAAAGGCATTTCTGCAATAAGTTCCCAAGAAGCAGGAAGATTATAATCTTCTTTTACCCAAGAATCTATAACTGGATTGTAGTGTTGATTGCTTGCTCCAATATTTTCATCACGAAGGGCTTGCCATAGATTTAATTCAAGCATAGCAGCTGAATGATGACCCCAAGTTTCAAAATATTCTTTATAGGATGGAATATCTTTTTCTTGCTTTTTTATTTCATCAGTATCAATGAAAAATAGGGCAGTTCCCTTGGCGTGATAAAAACCGTGAAACTTTTCTTCTTTAATTTTGTTGTCAAAAGTTTCATTTACCTTATTCCAAAATTCCTTAGATTTTTCATCGAATAATAAAACAATTCTTGTCGTTTGAGAATTCATGTGGGAAGGAGTTACATTCATTACATCTTCCACAAGATATTTTATTTCTTCGTTGGAAAGGTCTACATCTTCTGACAAGTTGTAATAAGACCTTCTCTTTTTAATTATTTCTATATAGTTTTTCATAATTCACCTCTTGCTAAATTAATAACTTAATATGATGATACCCTAAACTAGATTATTCTAACCTGCCACCCTTGGTGTATAGATTGTAATAGTAGCCTTTTTTATCCATTAGCTCTTTATGAGAACCTCTTTCCACAATACCTTCCTTTGTCATCACAAGGATTAAATCTGCATTTTGAACAGTAGTAAGTCTATGGGCAATAGTAAGTGTTGTCCTTCCCTTTGATAATTTTTCTATAGAATCTTGAACAACAACTTCACTTTTATTGTCAAGAGCTGAAGTTGCTTCATCCAAAATTAAGATTGGAGGATTTTTTAAGAAAACCCTAGCTATAGAAATTCTTTGTTTTTGTCCTCCAGAAAGTTTAACTCCCCTTTCACCAACATAGGTGTCAAATCCATCTGGCAAGTTTTTTATAAATTCATAAGCACCAGCAAGTTTTGCAGCTTTTACAACTTCTCTATCACTAGCGCCTTCTTTTCCATAGGCAATATTATCTCTAACAGATCCAGAAAATAAATAAACATCTTGTTGGACTATTCCAATATTTTCTCTAAGAGATTTTATTTTTACATCACGAACATCAAATCCGTCCACTTTCACTGATCCCTTATCCACATCATAAAATCTTGGTATCAAATTGCAAATAGTAGTCTTACCTGCACCACTAGGTCCAACTATGGCAAGTTTTTGACCTGGAGAAATTCTAACTGAAAAATCATTTAGGACTTTTTCTTCTCCCTTACCATAAGAAAAGTCTACATGATCAAAGGAAATTTCACCTCTTAAACTTTTTATTTCAAGAGCGTCACTATTATCTTTTATGTCAGATTCTATTGCCATAATTTCTGTAAATCTTTCTATACCTGTCATTCCCTTTTGGAATTGTTCAGTAAACTCAATAATTCTTCTAACAGTGGCAATAAGAGATTGGACATACATTACATAGACAATCAAATCTTCTGGACCAATTTCTCCCTTCATTAAGAAATATCCACCAGAAATTATTAAAATGAGATACATTAGCCCGTCAAAAATCCTGTTTACCGTGTTAAATCCAGCCATAGACTTGTAATATCTCTTTTTAATGCCCAAAAATTTGTTGTTTTCTTTATTGAATTTTTCATTTTCCAAATCTTCTTTAGCAAAAGATTTTACAACTCTTATACCTAGAAGAGAGTCTTCTATACTAGAGTTTAAATTTCCTACGTGAACTCTTTGATCTTTTTGAGCTTTTCTCATTTTATTTCTAAAATGACCAGAAAAATATATCATAAGTGGAATCATAATATAAATAAGAAGAGTCATTTTTACATTGAAGTTTAGGAGAATAATAAGTGAAATAATTATCTTAATGGCTCCAATAAAATATTCTTCTGGACAGTGATGGGCAAATTCTGTTATATCAAATAAATCGTTGGTGATTCTTGACATAATAACTCCAACCTTGGTTTCATTGTAAAAAGTATCTGATAGACTTTGAAGATGGGAATACAAGTCCTTTCTCATATCAGTTTCTATTTTGGCACCCATAATGTGTCCAATACTTGTCATAAAATATTGAGCAATTACTTCCACAATTTTTATTCCTACATATATAAGTGATAATTTTAGGATAAAATCAAATGTGATGGAAAGAATGTCTTCCATACCTCTATTTGTCAAAGCTCTTAATATCAGTGGCAAGATCATTTCACTTGCAGTTGTAAGTCCTGCACACAATAAATCTAAAAAAAGAGTAAATCTATATTTATAAAAATAGGGCAAAACTTTTTTTATTAAATTTTTATTTTTCATATTTCCTCCCCTTAATCTTATTTTTTCTATTGCACTATACATAATAACACAAAAACTAAATTCTTTGGAATACTAGAAATCAAGCTTACTTGACATAAAATTTCAAACAAATTATAATTTGATAAGACTTATAAAGGAGATTTTAAATTGGAAAATAAAAGTAGCGAAAGCAGCACAGGTTCAAGAATTGCAAAGTCAACTCTTGCCATCACAGGCTTTCTTTTAATAGGAAAAATTTTCGGCTTTTTTAGAGAATCACTGACAGCCTATGTCTTTGGTGCCGGCACTGAAATGGATGCCTTTTCTCTTGCACAAGCTGCGACAGCAATGATTGCAGGTTTTGTAACACAAGCAATAGCCACAACTTATATACCTTCTGCCCAAAAAGCAGAAAGCGACCATGGACCAAGTAGAAAAAATTATTTCACAAATAACTTATTGATGGTTACATCTCTTGTTTCCTTTGTCCTAATAATTCTTGGAATTCTTTTTCCAAATCAAATTGCACTTTTAACTGCATCACAAGCTGATCCAGAAACTTACGCCATTGTAGTAAAATTAATCCAAGTTGGAATGCCAGTGGTTTTATTTTCATCTTGGGTCGGTGTAATGGAAGGCTACCTTCAACACGGTGGCAAATTTGCCGCAACAGGTGCCATTGCCATTCCACTTAATTTAACTTATATAATTTATCTTGCAATTTTCTCCCATCACGTTGGCATAATGGGACTAACAATTGCATCAGTCCTTGGAATACTTGCACAATTTTTATTTTTGCTTCCAAACGCAATGAAAATCGGTTACAGACCAAAATTGGTCGCAGACTTTAAGGACGAGTATGTTAGAGAAGCAATAGTCCTTGCCCTTCCAGTTTTCGTTTCTGTATCAGTTAATGACATAAACACAATTGTTAATAGAAACCTTGCATCGGGAATGGGCGAAGGTGCAGCCTCAATTTTATATTATTCAAACAAAATGAATACCATGATAATTGGAATTTTTATAACAGCAATAACTGCCATAGTTTTCCCTATCCTCACAAGAACTTTGGGATCAGGCGACATGAAACTTGGTAAAAAAGTTATGAATGCATCAATAAAAACTGTTTTATTTATAACAGTTCCAGCAACTGTGGGACTAATAATACTTGCAAGACCAATAATAGAAATTGCCTTTGTCCGTGGATATTTTACTGCAGCAGATGGTATTGCAGCAACATCAACACTTAGATGTTATTCTCTATCCTTAATTTCAATTTCTGTTATCAATGTTTTAAATAGAATTTACTATTCTATCGAGGATACAAAGACGCCTTTTTATGTTGGAATAACAAATGTAGCAATTAATGTTGGCCTTAATCTCTTGGTTGCAAGACATTATGGCACTAATGGACTTGCAGCATCTGTTTCCATTGCTACAACAATTGCAGTTTTTATTTCCTTTATCTTGCTGAAAAGAAAAATTGGAAATCTTGGAACAAAATCCTACATCAAAGCCTTGATTAAAACATTTATGGCTTCAATAGCAATGGGTCTTGTGGCACTTTCCTACTTCCCTTACGAAAAGCTTATAATGTCTTTGACATCAGGAGGACTTCAAACTCTATTAAGACTAATATTTTTAATGATAGTAGTATTTATTGCAGCAACAGTTTATGTATTTTTCCTTTACAAATTAGGAGTTCGCGAAGTTCGCGATGTTGTTAATATTGTTAGAGAAAAATTAGAAAATAAAAAGTTAAAAATTTAGAAAATTAATTTAAAAGACTCAAATTTGAAATGCTAATCAATTGTAAATAAAAAATTGATAGCTTCTATTTCAAATTTGAGTCTTTTTTTAAAATTTTTTAGAATTTATTTAATTAAAGTAGTTATTTACTATTTAAGTGGTATAATATAAATAAATTGGAGGTGTTATTATGGGTGGCGTAATTTTTGTTCTTGCCATTGTTGTAATCGTTTGCTTTATTTATTGGAAAAAATCACAAAATAAGAGAATTCCTGAAGGTAAAAAATCAATTGAAAAAGTCAATGAAGCTAATAATTCTAAAAGGGAAAATCTACATAAGACAAGTGATAATTCCAATGGACTTTCTAATAATGAAGATTTAGAAAGAAAAAATAAGAAGGAAGTTTATGATGCTTCAAGAAAAAAAGATCGTGGTAAGAAAAGACGTGAAAAGAAAAAATCTAATGAAATAAAATCTGAAGTTAAGGCTGAAGAAGTAAAAGAAGAAAAACTAAGGCTTATGAAAGTAAAAAAGAAACTAAGATTGAAAATCAAGATATTGATGTAAAAGTTTCTCATGAAGCCGATAAAGTTAAAGAAGATGCTCAAGCTTCAAAAGAAAATTCTGAAGACTTAGGAAAAAATCTTAAAAAAGAAAATCAAATTAAGGCTAAAGAAGTAAAAGAAGAAAAAACTAAGGCTGATGAAAGTAAAAAAGAAACTAGACTCTATAATCAAGATATTGATGTAAAAGTTTCTCATGAAGCCGATAAAGTTAAGGAAGATGCTCAAGCTTCAAAAGAAAATTCTGAAGACTTAGCTAAAGATCTTAATGAAGAAAATCAAGTTAAATCTCAAGAAGTAAAAGAAGAAAAAGTTAAGACCGAAGAAATTAAAAAAGAAAAGATATCCGAGCCAGAAGAAATTAAAAGAGAAAAAGAAAACTTAAAAATTACTAATGAAAAATATTCTGATTTAATATCTTCTCTTAAAAGTAATCCTTGGAAAAAGGAAGACTTAAATACAAAAGTTAAACTAGAAAATACTAGAACTAAAAAAACCATTTCTGAAGAAGAAATAGATAATCTTCCACTAGACAAGATAAAGTCTTCCCTAAGTCCAGAATCTGTATCAGAATTTTTAAATGCAGTTAAAACAAATCCTACAATCTTAAAGAGAAAAGATGACACAGCTTACGAATTTACAAGTAAAGATAAGGATGAAATCGAACTAATTAAAAAGAGATATAATCTTCTTGATAGAGATATTGACAAAATTACTTCTGTCCTCATTTTCGACAAGGACAATTTAAAAGTCAAAGAAGTAAAAGATATTTTAGCTGAAGGAAAAAATAGAATTTACATGGAAACAAAATTTTAGTAGAATATAAAAGTCATAGAAATATGGCTTTTATTTTTTTGCCAAAAATAAATAAAAAATTACAAAGATCCTATTTTTTACTCAAAAATTTAATAAAATTTTTGAATTTTTTTTACTTTTCTAGTTTACAATAGGTCTTGGGAGGAAAAAAATGCATAATAAAAAAAGATTAGAAGAAATAGTGAAATTCTTAAATGAAAACACTAGATTTTTAGAAACTAAAAACTTTATACAACACGGCGACACCACTGTCTATTCCCACCAAATTTCTGTGGCAAAAAAGTCAATTGAGCTAGCAGAAAAATATAATCTTGATGTGGACATGGACTCTATGATAAGGGGAGCTCTTCTTCACGATTACTTCCTCTATGATTGGCACGATGGCAAAAGAGAAAGAATGATTCACGGCTTTACCCATCCCATGAAGGCATATCTAAATGCAAAATCAGAACTAGGCCTTAATAAAATTGAGAGAGATATAATTGTAAAGCACATGTTTCCCCTAACACCGCTCCCTCCAAAATATTTGGAATCTTGGATTGTAACTTACTCTGACAAGTATGTATCCCTTGTTGAAACTCTAAGGGGAATACCTGTAAAAGTTGGACTGGTTCGCCTATGAGAAATCAAGAATTTTATTTAATATTTTTTATTTATTCTTTTATAGGTTGGTGCTGGGAGACTTTTCCTTGCTCTGCTATTGAGCTTAACAAAATTCATAACAGAGGTTTTTTACTCGGTCCTTCATGTCCTATTTATGGAATTGGAGCTAGCCTTTCCTTTGCTTTTTTAAAAAATTTTGAATCAAATCTTACAATTTTTCTGTATTCAGCTTTTTTATCTTGCCTAATTGAATATATAATTGGATATCTTTTGGAAAAGTTTTTTAACAAGAGATGGTGGGATTACAGCAACTATCCCTTCCAAATCAAGAGCAGGGTTTGCCTATATGGACTTTTGATTTTTGGTCTTGCAAATATTTTTATAGTAAAGAAATTAACACCAATACTTGTGTTTTTCTTATCCCTTGCAAGTGATAAGCTTGTAGATTACCTACTTATTTTCTTCTCACTCTTATTTATTTCAGATTTAATTTTAACTTTAAATCATCTCTTAAAGATATTTGAAAGTTTAGACAAAATTTATCTGGCAATTGACAAGAATATAAATGCTTATTTTTCTGAAATAAATGAATCCGAGAGAATTGCAAATCACAAATTATTAGAAGAATCAAAAAAATTCAAGCTAAAACTAATTGATTTAAATTCAAATCTAAAAGAAAGAGAAGAAAATATAAAAAAATTAATTACACAAAAATAAAGACCTCTTTAGTAAAAAATACTTTTTGAGGTCTTTTTCATTACATATAAATTTTTCAAAGTAAAAATTCTATCTTCTAACTGTTCCATCTGTTCCATCAATAGTTATTATATCGCCAGTTTTTATTAGCTCTGTAATGTCCTTTACTCCAACTATGGCAGTTTTATTTAAAGATATAGCAGCCACAGCTCCATTTGATGTAAAACCTGCCTCTTCTGTTACAAATCCTGAAGATTTTTCCATGTAAGGAATCATCCTTCCATCTGTTCCCTTGCAGATAATTATGTCCTTTGTCTTAAAGTTTTCTTTTAACTCTTCAAAAGTATTTGCAACCACTGCCCTCGCCTTTTTCTTCTTCTTGCCAATGGCAGTTCCTCTTCCAAGAATTTCTGAAACATTTTCTATTTTTAGAAGATTTGTAGAACCAGCAATGCCAGTTGGAACTCCTGCTGTTAAAACAACTAGATCTCCCGATTTTAAAAATCCCTTTTTAACGGCAACTTCCATAGATGCATCAATTAAATTATCTGTATCTTTAAAATTTAAAACTTTAACTGGTCTTACTCCCCAAACCAAGCTCAGTTGATTTTTAATTTTTTCAAAGGGAGTTGAAGCAATAATTGGAGTTTCAGGTCTAAATTTTGCAATTGCCCTTGAAGTGTTGCCTGAAGTTGTGGCAGTTATAATTGCATTTGCAGCTAAGTCTCTTGCGATTACACAGGCAGATCTTCCAATAGAATTGGTCATGGAATTTTCCACATCTTTAATTCTATTTTCCAAAATTTCATTGTGATCCACTGTTGATTCTGTGTATTCACAAATTTTTCTCATAGTCACCACTGCTTTTAAAGGATATTTCCCACTTGCAGTTTCTCCAGACAACATCACTGCACTTGTCCCATCAAGGACTGCATTGGCAACGTCATTTGTCTCTGCACGAGTAGGTCTTGGATTTCTTATCATGGAGTCTAACATTTGTGTAGCTGTAATTACAGTCTTGCCAGCAATATTACATTTTTTTATAATTTTCTTTTGAATTATTGGAACAGCTTCTGTTTCTATCTCAACTCCAAGATCTCCTCTTGCCACCATTATTCCATCAGAAACTTCTATTATTTCGTCAATTAATTCAACAGCCTTTTGAGATTCAATTTTGGAAATAATTTTAGTCGTGTAATCTTTTTCTTCTTCAAGAACTTTTCTTATAGCTAAAACATCTTCTCTTGATCTTATAAAAGAGGCAGCTATAAAGTCCACATCTTCTTTTATTCCAAATTTAATATCTTCAATATCTCTTTCTGTTAGGGCTGGAAGTTTTATATCAACTCCAGGTACATTAACTCCCTTGTGAGATGAAATTGTGCCAGAATTTTTCACTTCTGTTATTATTTCTTCTCCTTCAATAGATTTGACAAGAAGTTCCACAAGTCCATCGTCAATTAAAATTTTGTCCCCAATTTTTAAATCCTTGTATAGATCTTTATAGGAAACACTGGCAATTTGCTTGTTGCCAATTAAATCTTTGCTTGTCAAAATAAACTTCTGACCAATTTCTAAGAGAACTTCCCCTTCAATATCTCCAAGTCTTATTTCTGGTCCCTTGGTGTCAAGCATAATTCCAATGGGAAGATCCATTTCACGCCTAATTTTTTAATTCTGTCAATTTTTATCTTGTGTTCTTCATGACTTCCATGAGAAAAATTTAATCTGGCAACATTGACCCCTTCTTCGAAAAGAGCCCTTAAAACTTCTTCACTCTCACTTGCAGGTCCTATTGTCGCTACCATTTTTGTATTTTTCATAATTCACCTCATATAGAAACAGTTTTTAGAATATCTAATAAATCTTGTCTAAAAACTTTTTTCACTTCAAAAATTTCATCAAAAGTCATGGTCATTGCCCTTCCATCTTTAAATCCAAGAGCTAAAGAATTTCCCTTCTTAGCTTCTTTTACTGCAAGATATCCAAGTTGAGATGCCAAAATTCTATCAAAGATAGCTGGCGCACCACCCCTTTGGATATAACCGAGGACAGTTACCTTTGTGTCAATGCCCGTCAGTTCTTGAAAGTCCTTGGCAAATTCAAAGGCAGACCCACAACCTTCAGCCATGATAATTATGTGATGTCTTTTGCCACGATTTTTTCCCATAATTGCCTTTTCTGCAATTTCATTTATATTTGTTTCGATTTCTGGAACAATTATTGACTCTGCACCAGAAGAAACTCCTGCATAAAGGGCAATATCGCCGCACTCACGACCCATTACTTCCACAACATTTGCACGACCATGAGCTTCAGTTGTATCTCTTATATGACTTATAGCTTCTGTGACAGTTTCAACAGCTGTCATAAATCCAATAGTAAAATCTGTATAGGCAAGATCATTATCTATGGAGCAAGGAATCCCAATTACATTTATTCCACAATCCTTTAATTTTTTTGCACCCCTTAGGCTTCCATCTCCTCCAAGGACAATTAGTGCATCAATTTCAAAAATTTTTAGAGAATTTATTGCCTTTTCAAGTCCCTCTTCTGTCATAAATCTATCTGATCTTGAAGTTGATAAAATTGTTCCTCCTCTTTGGATAATATCAGCGACAGATGAAACTTCTAATTTTTCAAATTTTGCATCAATAAGCCCTTCATAGCCACCACTTATTCCATAAACCTCTATCCCTTCAAATATGCAAGTTCTAGTAACTGCTCTTATTGTGGCATTCATGCCAGGAGCATCTCCGCCACTTGTTAAAATTGCAACTCTCATATCCACCTACTTTAAAATAATTTTTTCTCTAGTTTTTGTAAATTCTATTAATTCATTTTGTATTTCATCAAAGGACTTGTCGTCAATCCAAAGATTTGATTCTGTGCCAAAGGCTCTCCTAGTTTCCTCTTCAAAAAATACAACAGGAGTGTTGCCTTCATAGTCCCTTAAAATTCTCTTTATCTTATTTACATTTTCACTTTTCATGGAATTAACTGAAATATATAATTTATTTTTTGTTGGCATCTTCAATCTTGAAATTGTATCCACTAAAATTTTAGGTTCTTCAACTTCAGACTCTTGGAAGTGGCCTTCTACTATAACTATATTTTCATCTTCAATTAAGTCCTTATATCTGGAATAAACATTTGGAAAAATAACAAGTTCAATTGTGCCAAATAAATCTTCTAGAGCTGCAAATGCCATCATTTTATTTGTCTTTGTTATCATTGTCTTCTTGGATTTTAAAATTCCTGCAACTCTTACCCTAGACCTTCTCAAAAGATTTTCCCTATATTTTTCAAAAATTTGATTTGTATTAATGCTTGAATTTTTTTCAATTGCTTCTCTATAAGGATCAAGAGGATGTCCAGATATATACATTCCTATAACTTCTTTTTCCATGTCTAATTTATCTTTTTGTGGGAAATCACGAAGCCTTGGCAAATCTTCTTGAAGGTCTTGATCTTCAAAAAGAGAAAATTGTCCCATCACATTATTTTTTGCAGTATTGGATGAAGATGATAAAATTCCTTCATAAATTGCCAGGTATTGAGCTCTATTTCCCCTAAAATCATCCATAGCACCACATCTTATTAAGGATTCCACAGCTCTTTTATTTATAGCAGACTTATCAATGGCATTAATCCTATCAACAAAATCTTTTAAAGATTTATAGGTTCCCTTTTCTCTTCCCTTAACAATGACATCGATTAAGTTGTCCCCAACATTTTTAACTGCCTTTAAACCAAATCTTATTTTTTTATCTTCAACAGTGAAGTTTTTAAAAGAATAATTAATATTTGGTGGCAAAATTTCTATTCCAAGTCTTTTTATCTCCTCAATATAAAGGCTAACTTGCTTAATGTCATTTGTATAAGTGGAAATCTGTGCTGCCATAAATTCTCTTGGATAATAATATTTTAACCAAGCTGTCCTATAAGCAACTACTGAATAAGCAACAGAGTGGGATTTGTTAAAGGCATAATCTGCAAAATCTATTATCAAATCATAAATTTCATTGGCAGACTTTTCGTCAACTCCATTTGCAATAGCTCCACAAACTCCTTCAGCTGCATTTCCATAAATGAAATTCTGCCTTTCTTCTTCCATTACCTTCATTTTTTTCTTTGATATGGCACGTCTTACTATGTCCGCCCTGCCAAGAGAGTAACCACCAATTTGTTGAACAATTTGCATAACTTGTTCTTGGTAGACTATACAACCATAAGTAGATTTAAGTATTGGTTCAAGTTTTGGATGAATGTAAGAAATTTTACTTTTGTCGTGTTTTGAAGCTACAAATTTTGGAATTTGCTTCATTGGGCCCGGTCTAAAGAGGGCGTTGGCTGCAACAAGATCTGAAAATTCATCTGGTTTTAATTCCTTTAAAAAGGCCCTCATGCCAGAAGATTCAAATTGAAAAACTCCAAGAGTTTCTGATCTTGCAAACATCTTTAAAACGTCTTTATCATCGTAATTAAAATTGTCAAAATTTATAATTTTGCCTTGATTTTCTTTAATTAAATTTATGGCATCTCTTATGACTGTAAGAGTTCTAAGTCCCAAAAAATCCATTTTAAGTAGGCCCAACTCTTCAAGTTCAATCATATTAAATTGAGTGGCAATAATTTTATCATTCCTAGTAAGTGGAACATATTCTGTAAGTTCGTCCTTAGAAATAACTACTCCAGCAGCGTGCGTTGAAGTGTGTCTTGGAAGACCTTCAAGCTTTAGAGCCATGTCAATTAAAAGTTTTGAGTCCTCTTCACTTTCATAAATTCCCCTAAAAGTTTCAGAAACTTCTAGAGCTTTTTCAAGAGTCATATTTAGAGCTTGTGGCACTTGTTTTGCAATATAATCAACTTTTGCATAGGACATATCAAGAGCACGACCCACATCTCTTATGGCATTTCGAGCAGCCATAGTTCCAAAGGTAACAATTTGTGCAACGTGAGAATCTCCATATTTTCTATTTACATATTCTATTACTTCTTCACGTCTTTCATAGCAAAAATCTATATCAATATCGGGCATAGAAACTCTCTCTGGATTTAAAAATCTTTCAAAAAGAAGATCAAATTCAAGAGGATCAACATCAGTTATGCCAAGACAATAGGAAAATAAAGATCCAGCAGCAGAGCCCCTTCCAGGTCCAACTTGAATCTCATGTTTTCTTGCATATCTTATAAAATCCCATACTATTAAAAAGTAATCCACATAGCCCATATTTTTTATGGTATTAAATTCAAATTCAAATCTATTTTTTATTTCATCACTTACATTTTCATAGCGGCTATACATTCCATCTATGGCAAGTTTTTTTAGGATTCTTCGTGAGTATATCCTTCTGGAACAGTGAATTCTGGCAAATGAAGATCGTGAAAAGTTATTTCCACATTACATCTTTTGGCAATTTTTACTGTGTTTTCTAAAGCTTCTTTATTTTCTGGAAAAAGAGCTGCCATTTCATCTGGCGATTTTAAATAAAATTCATCAGATGGGAATTTCATCCTAGATTCATCATTTACAGTCTTGCCTGTTTGGATTGAGAGAAGTACGTCGTGACTTTTTGCGTCTTCCTTATTTAAATAGTGCACATCATTTGAAGCAGTAAGATCTATGGATAATTCCTCTGAAAGTAAAACTAATTCACGATTAACTCTAGCTTGCTCAGGCATACCGTGATCCTGAAGTTCCAAATAAAAATTATCTTCTCCAAAAATTTCTTTATATTCAAGAGCAGCAGCCTTTGCAGCTTCAATATCTCTATTTAAAATTAAATTTTGAACCTCGCCTCCAAGACAGGCAGAAGTTGCAATTACACCCTTTGAATATTTTCTCAAAACATCCTTATCGACTCTTGGCTTATAATAATAACCATCCACATATCCAATGGAAACTATTTTCATAATATTTTTAAAGCCCTCATTATTTTCTGCTAGGAGAATGAGGTGGTATCTCTTATTGGACTTGTCCTTTATTGACATATCCTTTTCAGAAATATAAACCTCACAGCCAAGTATTGGTTTTATTCCAATATCCTTGCAAGCCTTATAAAATGCAATAGCCCCATACATATTTCCATGGTCTGTAAGAGCGACAGCCTCCATGCCAAGTTCTTTAACTCTTTGTGGCAAAAGATTTATTCTTGTAGATCCATCTAAAAGAGAATATTCACTGTGCAAATGTAGGTGGACAAAATTATTCATACAATCATCCTTAATTTATAAAAAGTTTTTAACTCTATATTTTAAAAAACAAAATTCTATTACTAATCTTTAATATATTTTATCAAAGCCCATGGACAAATAAAAGGACATGAAAAAAGAGTTTTGACTAAGCAAAACTCCAATAAATAACATTTTATTTAAATTATAGATTAATAAATTCTTTTTCAACTAATCTGGCAAGTCTTTCCACAGCTTCTTCTTCATCTACCCCATCAGCTTCAATGGAAATTTCTTCGCCTATAAAAGCTCCCAGTGACATTATACCAATAATAGATTTACCATTTACCTTGTCATCGTGAGCTTCAAGATTTATATCAGAAGCAAATTTATTAGCTTCTCTTACAAAAAGTGCAGCGGCTCTAGCATGTAGTCCGTCAGCATTATTAAGCACAACTTTTTTACTTATCATTTCATACACCCCTCAACTTGTTAGCAATTTTCCTAAGTTTTTTAAATCTATAATTAACAGTGGATTTTGAAACCTTTGGATCTAGAGAGTTTGCAATATCATTTAAACTCATAGACCTATTTTCTAGTCTAATCCTAGCAATAGATTTCAAATCATCATCCAAGTTTTCTATCCCTATCTCCCTATCGATGAGCTTAATATCTTCCACTTGATCGTAAGATGACTTAACTGTTTTATTTAAGTTAGCCGTCTCACAATTTACAATTCTGTTTACATTATTTCTCATATCTTTTATAACTCTTATATTTTCGTACTTCAAAACAGAGTTATAGGCACCAATAAGAGATAGAAAATCAGAAATTTGTTCTGAATCTTTAATGTAAACTATGTATTTTTCCTTTCTCATAATAAGCTTGGAATTGAGACCAAATTCATTAATTGTCTCCATCAAAAAATTTGCATTGGATTCGTTTTCAGAAACAAATTCTAAATGATATCCTTTTTGTGGATCTGTAATAGAACCTGAACCCATAAAGGCACCACGTATGTAGGCCTTTTTCTCATTCTTACTTTTTATGAGTAAAGTAGGTGCATAATTTATCATAAATACGCTTGCACCCTTTATATATTTTAACTCATCAAGTAGTAACCTGCAAGACTCATCTTGAGATATATAGATAATAAATATATTTTTTTTAAGTTGCGTGGACTTTACATTTTTTACTTCAACATCAAATCCAAAATATCTTCTTAAAAATGTAAAAATTCTTCTCGCCACAGGAGCATTTTCAGTAATGTACTCCATGGAAATTTTATTATTTTTAAAATTTAAAATCCCACACATGGGTGTGATTCCTGCAAGTTCAGACAAAATTAATTTATAATCAGAAACTTTTATCTTTGCAACTTCATCCTTAACCTCAGATGAAAAACTCATTTCTTCACCCCATTACCAATAAGTTTACTTTATTATACCAGAATTTACTATAATTTGTTTATTTAATTAGATATTTATCTAATATAGGAAATTTATTTTACATAAATCTCAAATTACAAAAATATAAACCTGTGAGCTAAGAGAAGGAGCTAAATTATTTTGCCCTTAACTCTTTTATCACAGGCTTAAAATCTACTTTAAATTATTTTGTTTCTTTTTTATCTTCTACTTTTGTATTTTTATCTGCATTAGCTTTTTTTGCATTTTTGTTATTTTCTGCAGCCTTAGTATTTGATTCTTTAACTTCTTGACCTTCTTTTTCTACTTTACCAAAATTTTGGTATTCTTCTGGAAGTTCAACATCTTTTGAAGTGTCAACGTAAGTTTTTATTTTTGCATCTTTCTTAACTTTGTCAAGATAGTCTTTGAATTTTTCTTGTTGTAGTTCAGCCTTAATTTGATCTTTTATTGCATCAAATTCTAGAGGAGTTTTTTCATCAAGTTTAATTACGTGATATCCAAATTGTGTGTTAACTGGTTCAGAAATGTCTCCTGCCTTCATCTTAGCAACTTCTTGATCAAAAGCTTCTACCATTTGACCAGATGTAAATTCTCCAAGAGAACCACCATTTTGTGCACTTCCTGTATCTTTAGAATTTTCTTTTGCAAGTTTAGCAAAATCTTCGCCCTTTAAAGCTTTCTTTCTCAATACATTAGCTTCTTTTAAATCAGATACTAAAATGTGAGATGCTTTAGCCTTGTAGTAGCTATCTTTATTGTCTTCGTAATGCTTTTTAACTTCTTCTTCTGTTGGTTCAAGATCTTTTAATTTTTCTTGAGTATATTTTCCAACAAGCATTTGATTTTTCATATTTTCAGTTACATATTCCTTTGGAAGACCATTTTCTTCTAAGAATTTGTTGAAGTTTTCTTCTCCACCAAGTTGCATTTGAATTTCTTCAATCTTTTTATTTACTTCTTCATCAGTAACTGTGATTTTAGACTTTTCTGCATCTTGTTTTAAAGCTTCAGTTGTTGTCAAATCATTTATTGCTTGTTCTCTTAGAAGTTCTTCAGTTGTTTTTTTGCCGTCTTCTTGATTTTTAAGAACATCTTCACCATACATTGAAGTTAGTTGATTTACTCTTGCTGCATAAGATTTATAATAATCTTCCATTGGTATGTCAACTCCACCAACTGTTGCAGCTACTCCTTCTTTTTTTCCATTACAAGCAACTAGTGTCCCAGCTAGGGCAATAGCTACTGCTAATTTACCAAATTTTTTAAATTTCATAATTCTCTCCTTATTCTAATTTATTTTTCTCATATAATAATTCCATTATACACTACTTTTTGGAAGTTTTTGTGTCCTTTTTGTGTAAATACAAAATAGTAACTAGTTTTTTCAACTCATCTAGAGGATATTTTAACTTTGTAAGAACAATTTCATTGTCTTCTCCCATGGAATAAGAAATATTTTCAAATTCATTATTTAATTCCATTATGGCATTAAGAGAAACTTCTCCCAGAACTTTAATTCTGTATTCTCCCTTTCTCTCAACAATTGATGACACTTTAGCCTTTTGTGCCTTGTTCTTTAAAAGGGCAATATCCATTAGATTAGAAACTTCATCAGGAAAATCTGAGAACCTGTCAATTAATTCTTCTACAAGATCAGAATAATCTTCTTCGCTTGAAATTACAGAAATCTTTTTATAAATTTCAAGTCTTGTCTTGTCATCTCCTATATAATCTTTTGGTATAAAGGAATCTAATTTTAAATCAATTGTTGTGTCAATTTCTTCTTCCACTTCTATTCCCTTTAGTTTCATGACAGCATCTTTTAGATATTTCATATACAAGTCATAACCAATTTTTTCAATATGACCTGACTGTCTTGAACCAAGTATAGAACCAGACCCTCTTATTTCAAGATCTCTTTCTGCAATTTTGTGACCTGAACCAAACTCTGTGAATTCTTTTATTGCTTGAAGTCTTTTTTGAGCAACTTCAGAAATTGACGTTGACCTGTCATAGGTGAAATAAGCGTAGGCAATTCTTGAGGACCTTCCTATCCTTCCACGAAGCTGATAAAGTTGTGAAAGACCAAGTCTATTTGAATCTGTTATTATCATTGTGTTTGCATTAGGTACATCCATTCCAGTTTCAATAATCGTTGAACAAACTAAGACGTCTATATTTCCCTCTATAAATTCAATCATAGTGTCTTCTAGAGCTTTTTCAGTCATTTGTCCATTTGCCATTGAAAAACTTGCTTCTGGCACAAGTTTTCTAAGTTCCAAAAGTTTATTTTCCATATTGGAAACCTTGTTATAGAGGAAGTAAACTTGTCCGCCTCTCTCAATTTCTTTTAAAATTGCCTCACGAACCATTAAATTGTTGTATTCCAAGACATAAGTTTCAACGGGAAATCTCTCTTCAGGAGGCTCGTCTATTACTGACATATCTCTTATGCCAATCATTGACATTTGTAAAGTTCTTGGGATTGGCGTTGCTGTTAGAGTTAATGTATCTACATTTTCCTTTAACATCCTAAGTTTTTCCTTGTGGCGAACTCCAAATCTTTGCTCTTCATCTATAATTAAAAGTCCCAAGTCCTTAAATTTTACGTCCTTTGAAAGTAGTCTATGAGTCCCAACAATTATGTCAATATTTCCATCTTTTAGACCTTCTAGATCCATTTTTTGGTCCTTCTTGCTTCTGAATCTAGATAAAAGTCCTACACCAACTGGGAAATTTTTAAATCTTTCTTTTATTGTATTGTAATGTTGTTGGGCAAGAATTGTTGTTGGAACTAAAATCGCAACTTGCTTTCCATCAAGAATTGCCTTAAAGGCAGCACGAAGAGCAACTTCTGTCTTTCCATAACCAACATCGGCACATAAAAGTCTATCCATTGGAGATGGTTTTTCCATGTCTTCTTTTATTTCTTCAGCAGACTTCAATTGTCCTGAAGTTTCTTCATAAATAAAAGCGTCTTCAAATTCCCTTTGATATTGAGTGTCCTCGCTAAAGGCAAAGCCCTTTGTATTTTCACGAGTTGCATAAAGTTTTATTAGCTCATCTGCCATATCGTCAATAGATTTTTTTGCTCGAGCCTTTTTCTTTTTCCAGTCAAGAGAATTTAATTTATTTACCTTTGGAGCTCTCTTACCTTCTTGAACATATTTGTAAATTGAATCCAAAGCCTCAATAGGAAGAAATAGTTTATCTTCTCCACCATATTCTATTACAATGTAATCCTTTTTGGATTCCAGAAACTTCAAGTCTTGTTGTTCCAACATATTTTCCAACTCCATGAGCTTCATGGACAACATAATCCCCAATTTTTAAATCTTCAAAATTCAAAGACTTTTTCTTAGAAGTTTTTTTCTTTTTCTTCTTTTTAGAAAAAGATCCATAAATCTCAGAATAATTTATAAAAACTGTCTTCGAATCAGAAAATTCAATTCCATCATTTAAGGCTCCAGTAGTCACTACAATATTCGAAGAAATTTTTTCATTTTTAGTGTTTTTTGCCAAGTGTGGAGAATATCCAAGTTCCACTAAGTGATCAAATAATCTCTTTGATCTTTTTTCCGTTGCACCAAGAAGAATAACTTTAAAATTATTTTTTCCATAATAATCTAAATCTTCTTTAAATAATTTTATCTTGGACATATAATTTGTGACACTTTTTACCTTGATGTTCACAATATCTTGTGGCTTAAACATTTTAGGCGGTTTTAAAAGAGCATTAAAAGTTATTAAAGTCTTTTCATTTAGCCTGTCGACTATGTCCTTATAATTATAAAAAGTATTTTCGTGTGCTTTTGTAACTTCTCCATTTTCTATTAATATAGAAATTTTTTCTCCATTTGCAAGTTCAATTTCATCTTCTCTTTCAAGAATCCTAGTAGGCTCTTCAATTAAAAATAAAAAATCATCTAAGTAGTCCAAGAAAGATCCTACTTCATCTTCATCAATATAAGGAAGGATTAAATCTTTATTTAAAATAGCTTCCTTATTTTCAAGTCTATCCACATATCTAAGGAATTTTTCATTAAGCCTATCCTTTTCCTTGCCAACTAATTTTGTCTTGGAAATATCTTTTTTTATTCTCTCTGCAATTTTTCCCTTGTCCCCACTCTTTAAAATTAAATCTTCTATGGGATAGATTAAAATTTCATCCATCTTTTCTACGGATCTTTGACTTTCTATTTCAAAGGACCTAATAGAGTCAACCTCATCATCAAAGAGTTCTATTCTGTAATTTGCATCTTGTGTTCCAATATCAATTATCGAACCCCTAATAGAAAATTGACCAAGACCTTCAACACTTGGAAATCTTTCGTAACCCATATCTAAAAGTTTATTTGGAAGATCTTCAAGAGATAAAACTTGTCCTTCTCTTATACTTATCTTGTAGCTTGAAAAAATTTCTGGCTTAGATATTTTTGCTGTTAGAGCATTTAAAGTTGTAACAACAATATTTGCCCTTCCGCTTGAAATTTCTGCCATAGCTTCAAGTCTTTTTTTTGTATTTTCTTTTGATTTTGAATCCCTATCATAGAAGAATACATCTTTTTCTGGATAATATACACAGTTTTCATCAGAAATACTTTCTATATCCTCATAAGCCTTTCTAGCAGTCATCCTGTTTTGTGAAATAAGACAAACTTTTTTCCCTTCATCACAAAATGCAGGCGCAAAAAGAGAGAGCACTGCCTCCTCTGAACCAAAGACTGCAGTGTTCCTTGAATTTTTTATTGATTTATCTACTTCTTTAAAAGATTTTAGATTTTTTACACTATTGATTAAAAAATTCAATTTTCACCTCAATAAATGTTGTTGTTATATGAATTCATAGACTTGTCGATACCTGAATCAACTGCTTCTATTATGGCGTCGGCACAGGCATCTATGGCATCTTCTATATGTTTTCTATCCTTTGAAGGAAAATTTGACAGCACAAAACTTGCCAAATCTTCATTTGGGTGTTTCTTTCCAACACCAACTTTAAACCTGGCAAAATCTTTACTTCCTGTTAAATTTACAATTGACTTTAGCCCATTGTGAGTTCCAGCTGAACCATTTTTCTTTATCTTTAGCTGTGCAAAGTCAATGTCTATGTCATCTACTACTACCATTAAATCTTCTGGATTTAACTTATAAAAATTTAAAATTTCTACAATTGACTCTCCGGAATTATTCATAAAAGTATGGGGCTTTAGGAGAATAACCTTCTCACCAGCTATTCTCCCTTCACCTACAAGCCCCTTAAATTTAATCTTATTAACTTTTATATTTAGCTTATCCGCAAGAACATCAATTGTCTTAAACCCCACATTGTGTCTAGTATCTTCATACTTTTTACCGGGATTACCTAGTCCTGCAATTATATACACATAATCACCTTATTCAAACATTTCGCTAACTGATGTTGATGTGTTGATCCTTCTAATTGCTGATGCAAAAATTGGAGCAACAGACACAATATCAATTTTATCTATTTTCTTTTCTTCTGGAAGTTCAATTGTATCAGTGATTACAAATTTTTCAAGAGATGATTTTTCTAATCTTTCAATAGCTGGTCCTGATAAAACTCCGTGAGTTGCAGCACCATAAACATATTTTGCTCCCCTTGCCTTTAAAGCATCAGCAGCCTTAGTAATTGTTCCTGCTGTATCTGCAATGTCATCAACAAGAATTACTGACTTGCCATCAACATCACCAATAATATTCATTACTTCAGATACATTTGCCTTTGGTCTTCTCTTTTCAATAATAGCTATAGGAAGATTTAATTCGTTGGCAAATTTTCTTGTTCTTGTAACTCCACCTAAGTCTGGAGAAACAACAACAAAATCATCTTCATTTACAATATCTTTAAAATATCTTGCAAGATAAGGAACTGCAGTAAGATGGTCAACTGGAATATCAAAATAACCTTGAATTTGTCCTGCGTGAAGATCCATTGCAACAACTCTATCTGCTCCAGCCTTAGTTAAAAGATCAGCAACAAGTTTTGAAGTAATAGGTTCTCTTGCCTTAGTCTTTCTATCTTGTCTTGCATATCCATAATAAGGAATAACTGCATTAATTCTACCAGCAGAAGCTCTTTTTAGTGCATCAATTAAAATTAAAAGTTCCATTAAATTGTCATTAACTGGTGAAGAAGTAGATTGGATAACAAAAAACATCCTTACCTCTTACAGAAACTCCAATATCAATTGAAATTTCTCCATCAGAAAAAGTTGAAACGCTGCAAGCTCCCTTTTCAATTCCCAAGTTTTCACAAATCTTATCTACAAGACTTAAATTGGAATTTCCTGTAAATACTACAATATCTCCATTTACTACTGTACTCATTTTACACTGTCCTCCTATTTGACAAATCCTTTTCTCTCAACCCATCCATCTATATTTTTTTGAGGTGCTCTCTCAAGAGAAAGTTGACCCTTCAAAACATTTTTAGTAATAGTAGAACCTGCAGCAATATAAGCCTCATCTTCTACTTCAATTGGAGCAACTAAATTGGAATTAGAACCAATAAAGGCATTATCCCCAACTTTTGCCCTGAACTTTTCTCTTCCATTGTAGTTTACAAAAACTACTCCACAACCGATGTTGACACCAGATCCCACATCAGCATCACCAATATAAGCAAGATGACTCATCTTGGAACCATCTCCCACATTGGAATTTTTAACTTCAACAAAATTTCCAATCTTACAATTTTCCCCAACTTTAGAATTTGGTCTAAGGTGAGCGAAAGGTCCAACTGTAGTTCCCTTTCCTATGGAAGAATCCTCAATTTCAGATGATCTAATAATTACATATTCTCCAATTGTTGAATTTTTAATTGTGGAAGAATAAATTTCTGTGCCTTCTTTTATTACAGAATTTCTGTCAATGCGAGTGCCAGGATAAATCATGACATCTCTATCTATTTTTGCGCCATATTCAATATAAGTGGACTTAGGATCAATTATCCCAACACCATTTATCATATACTCTTTATTTATTTTCTTTTGCAAAATTTCTGCTGCAACAGATAATTCATATCTAGAATTGACACCTAGAATTTCTCTAGTATCTCTAAGTTTAAAGGAATCAACCTTTTTGCCTTCCTGAACTAGTATACCAAGAGTATCAGTTATATACATTTCATTTGCCGCATTGTCTGTATCAATTTTTGAAAGAGCTGACTTCAGAGAAGAACCCTTGAAAGCAAAAATACCAGAATTAATTTCACGAATTAACTTTTGTTTTTCGCTGGCATCCTTTTCTTCTACTATTGCAACTACATTTGCATTTTCATCCCTTACAATTCGTCCATAATTTGTAGGGTCTTTCATATCAGCAGATAAAACTGTTATATCATTATTTCTCTCTTCGTGATATTTCAAAAAGCAAGAAATAGTTGAGCTAGAAATAATTGGAGTATCTCCATTTAAAATTATAACTGTATCTTCATCTTCTATTTTATCAAGAGCATTCATAACAGCATAGCCAGTACCATAAGGTACATTATCGCCAATTGGTTGCTCAATAAACTCTACATCTTTTTCTTCTTTAAAGGACTCACGAACTTTTTCCTTGTTGTGTCCCACAACCACAAGATTTTTCTCAACTTGAGAATGCTTGCAAGAATTTAGGACATAAAAAAGCATGGGTCTTCCAAGAATTTCATGAAGTACCTTTGGTTTTTTGGACTTCATTCTCGTTCCCTCTCCTGCTGCCAGGATAACTGAAACTTTCATAAAACACCTCTTTTTATTTACTTCTTACATTATAACTAAGATTCACACTTATATTCAAGAATATTTCACAATTAATTTATTTTTAAGTAATAGTTTATATAATTTTTTTACTATCTATATACATTAGCTATTTTTTCTAATATAAAATTCTTTTAAAATTATTTAATTTTTATATTGGAGTGGATGAGAGTCGTCTTAATGCCTCTTCTTTAAAAATTTCCTTTTACTTTTCTAAAAACAAAATTTTTCTTTCCCCTTGACAAACAAAATTTTAAATAGTATAGTCGAAACATATTGATGAGGCGATAAAAATGAAAAACCTAAATAACTTTAAAAATTTCACAAGCCAAGCATTCTGTTGTTGTTCTATAAAAAATTTTATAGGACTTATTTGAATGTGAATCAATATTTTAAACCTTTTATAAAATTTTAAGAAAGCTTTAAGAGTATATGATTTCATATACTCTTTTTTTATTATCTATTTATTTAGAATTACTCAGGAGGAAAAAATGACAAAATTATTAGAAACAGTTGGAAAATCAAAATTAGTGCAATTAGAAAATATTGGAAATGGAAAAATCTTCGTAAAAGTAGAAAAATCTAATCCAGCAGGATCTGTTAAAGATAGAGCTGCCCTTTACATGATAAAAGGAGCAATAGAAGACGGATCCTTAAAAGAAGGTATGGAAATAGTTGAACCTACAAGTGGTAACACAGGTATTGCTATTGCCATGATTGGTCGTGCTCTAGGATATAAGGTTAATATTGTAATGCCTTCTTCAATGTCAATTGAAAGAAGAAATTTAATCGAAGCCTTTGGTGCAAACTTAATATTAACTGGTGAAGGTGGAATGCAAGCTGCTGTAGATAAAGCTAAAGAACTTGTAGCTACAGGAAACTATTTTATGCCAAACCAATTTGAAAATAAATACAATGCCCTTGCTCACGAAGAGACAACTGGTCCAGAAATCTATGAAAATCTTAAAGAAATCTCTGGATTTATTGCAGGAATTGGAACTGGTGGAACTGTAAGTGGTGTTGGAAGATATCTAAAATCTCAAGATGAAAAAATAAAAGTTTGGGGACTTGAACCAGATGAATCAGCTCTCCTTACAAGAGGAGAAGCTGGAATCCACAAGATTCAAGGAATCGGCGCAAACTTTATTCCTGGAGCTTTAGACACAAAAATTCTTGATAAAACAATAACTGTAAAATCAGATGAAGCTATCGAAATGGCTAAAAGACTTTCAAGAGAAGAAGGACTTCTTCTTGGTATATCTGCTGGTGCCAATGTTGTCGGTGCACTTAAAATGCAAGAGGAAATTGGTGGAAATATTGTAACAGTTGCACCTGACACAGCAGAAAGGTATATGTCCACTGAATTATTTAAAAATGAATAATTTTTTTAAAAGATTAAAAGAATACGGGGAATTTATATTAAAAAAAGACCCTGCCTGTAAAAGTTTATTTGAAGCAATTTTCATGTATCCTATTGTTTCTTGCATGATTAGGCACAGAATTGCTCACTACTTTTACGAAAAAAATCACACAAGTCTTGCCAGGTGGATTTCTCAGAGAGCTCGCAAAAAAACTGGAATTGAAATCCATCCTGGTGCAAAAATTGGCAAAAATCTCTTTATTGACCACGGCATGGCTGTGGTCATTGGAGAAACTGCCGAAGTTGGAGACAACTGTCATATGTACCACAACATAACACTAGGTGGAACTGGAAATGAAAAAGAAAAGAAAAGACATCCCACAGTTGGAAACAACGTAATAATTGGAACTGGTGCAACAGTTCTTGGTCCAGTAGTAATTGGTGAAGGAGCAAAAATAGGAGCAGGTGCTCTTGTCTTAACAGATATCCCTGCGAATTCAACTGCTGTTGGAGTCCCAGCTAAAGTCGTAAAATTTCACGATCCAAGTGAAAATAAGTTCCACTAAAAATTTTTAAAAAGTTTTATAAAATTAATAATTTTTTTATTTTTTTAATATGTTTTTATAAGGAGGTAATATGTTTAAAATAGGTCCCCATCTTTCTACATCAAAGGGCTTTGCAAATATGGGAAAAGATGCTCTCAAAATTTCTGCCACAACATTTCAATTTTTTTCACGAAACCCGAGAGGTTCCAAAATGAAAAAGTTAGATGAAAAAGACATAAAAGACTTGATGAAAATAGCAAGAGAAAATAAATTTGGACCACTTTTGGCACACGCACCCTACACCCTAAATCCTTGTTCTTCAACAGAGAGCGTGAGAGAATTTGCAAATTTAGTCCTTGCATAAGACCTTGAAAGACTAAAATACTTTAAGAACACTTACTACAATCTCCATCCCGGTTCTCACACAGGTCTTGGAACACAGACTGCCATAGAAATTATTTCTCAACAACTAAATTTAGTTTTAAGAGAAGAACAAGATACCATAGTCCTTTTAGAAACCATGGCTGGCAAAGGCACAGAAGTGGGATCAAGATTTGAAGAAATTGGAAAAATAATAGAGAAAGTTAACTTAAAAGAAAAAGTTGGAGTCTGCCTAGATACTTGTCACGTCCACGAAGCAGGTTACGACATAGTAAATGACTTAGAGGTTGTTCTTGAAGAATTTGATGAATTTATAGGTCTTGATAAACTCTATGCCATTCACTTAAATGACAGCAAAAATGAAAGAGGTGCTCACAAGGACAGACATGAAGTTATCGGTCAAGGTAAAATTGGACTTAATGCAATAGAAAGAATTATAAATCATGAAAAATTAAAAGACCTTCCCTTTTACCTAGAAACACCACAAGACTTAGAAGGTCACAAAAAAGAAATAGAACTATTAAAAAAACTCCGCAAATAATTAGTATTAATTACAAAAATATAAATGCCTTTATAATAAAAAGTAGAACTCAATAGTATATCTGAGTTCTACTTTATATCTTTAAAACATATTCATTATTTTAGGAATTAAACTTTTTAGTGATGAGAAAGTCATAATTAATACAAAAACATAACTTATTGTCATAGCTATTCTTAATAAAGTTGGATTTTTATATCCTTCGTTTACATCTTTTCTCCATATTAAAAGAGTTACAAAGAAACCGCCTACTGGTGTCGCAATAGAAGTAGCCAAATTTGCTATAAAGATTAACTGTATTGGAGATCCGTTAAAAACATAAGCCACTAACATACTAAAAATCAAAGCTGCTAAACAACCATTTCTGACTATTTTTGATTCTAGTTTTACTTCTTTTTGCATTCCCGCATTTAATAAAACTATTCCTCTTTGTGTATTGCCTATTAATGAAGAAAAACCTGCACCTAATAGAGCTGCACCCATTATATAATTTGCTGCTTTACCCATCATTGGAACTAATAAGGCTGCTAGTTGTGCCGGAGCTTTTATTTTTTCCCCACTTGGATGAAGCACAATTGCTCCTACCAAAATTATAGCACCTGAAATTAAAACAACACTTATTACATGAACAAGAGCATCTGTAAACATAACTCCATTAAATAAATCTTCCTTATTCCATTCTTTTTCCTTCCCCAAATAAGTGTTATAAATTCCTGCTGTAATTGCTGCATTAGTAGAAATAAAAGCAAGAGCTGTTCCAAAACTACCTTCAGGAATTTTAAAAGATGTCATCCCATTAGCTAAACTTTTTGGATCAGGTCCACCAACACCAAATAAAGTGATGTAAAATGCTGCAATCATTCCAATTATACAGAATGTGATAACCTTTTCAACTTTATTATAAACATTTTTACTAAAATAGCAATAAATTACTATTGCAACCATAATAGCAGAACCGATTTTCCAGTCTATCCCAAAAATCAGATTCATTCCTGCTCCTGTTCCCGATATGTTACCCATAGTAAAAAATAAACAGGCTATAAAAGTTGCCGTTCCTACTATACCTGAAGCTATTGGTCCATAATACTTGTGAATTGTATGTATGGTTGGAAAACCTGTTGTAATTGCTAGTCTATTTGTAACCATCATAAAAGTAATTCCCATAAATATAATTGGTATTAAAAGCCAGATTAAATCATAACCATAATTTCCACCAAGCATGGCTGCTGTTGTCACTGCCCCTGGTCCGATTACTATTCCTGTAGCTATAAGTCCTGGACCTATTCTCTTAATGAGTTCTTTAAATGGAAGCTTTTTTATATCTTCACCATAGAGTTTCTTATTATCCATACTTGCTCCTTTATGTGCAAAAAATCCTCTGCTCTGCCATAGAGTCAGAGGATTTTAAGAATTTTCTTATTTTTTAAACTCAGTCATATCAACTTTTTCTACACCGCTCTTTTTAAGGCCTTCAGCAATCCAATCTTTTTCTTCTTGATTTAATGGAAGAACTGGTTTTCTCATAAGACCACTAGTGAAAATTCCTCTTTGAACAAGAGCTTCTTTAAGTCTTGCATGAGCTTCACCAGAAGGTTGTCCTCCACCGTAAATAGCTTGACTAATTGGATAAATCTTATCAGATGCTTCTTGAGCTTCTTTTAGAGTATGTTTTTCAGGATTTTTAAATACATCCCAAGCTTCGCAGATAATTTCAGGAACGCAACCAGCAAATCCTATAAGAGCACCATCTACTCCAGTAAACATTGTTACACATAGAGTTTCATCGTGACAAGTGATAAGAGATATATCTGGACATTCTTCTCTAAGAAGTCTAATATCGTGTTCGTAAATTGAAGTAACTCTAGTACCAACTTTGATTGATTTAACATGATCAATTTCTTTACACATTTTAATAAGAGTTTCAACTGGATAAAATGCTTTAGAAGTAGCTGGGTATAGGTGAATTATAATATCTATGTCTGCTCCTTCAGCTACATCTTTTACAAATTCAAATGGAGCATCTTTGTGCATACCAAATCTTAACCACATATGTGGTGGCATTAATAGAATTCCATCAGCTCCAGCTGTCTTAGCATCTTTTGCCATTTTAATTGCACCATTTGTGCTTTCACAGTTTATTCCTGATATTATTGTCATAATATCTCCACATTCTTCAGCTGCGATTTCAATTGTTCTAATTCTTTCTTCTTCAGTTAATCCTGTAACTTCTCCAGTGTGACCGTTTACAACTAGTCCTTGGATTCCTTTATCATAAAAAGTTTTTAACCATCTTAAATATTCTCTAAATTCTTCTTCATTAATAGTATCATCGTCATTTAGTGGTACAGAAACTGCTGGAAATATAGTTTTAAAAGTTTTTTCTTTAGTCATTTTAATTACTCCTTAATTTTTATTTTTACTTAATGATTTATACGCTGCAACGTTTTCTAACTAATTTATATCATCTATTCCCAAACATGGTCAACGAAATCAATACCTTGTGCAATATTTTGCAGAAATTAAATATTCTATGCAATACTATTGCATTATTTGAGTAAATTGTTAGTATTGAAATAAATTCAAATAAAATATATCATTGTATTATAACTTATAAGAATGGAGGGCTTTATGACAACATTAAAGGATGTTGCTAAACTAGCAAACGTTGATGTCAGTACTGTGTCTAGAGCTTTAAATAATAGTGGGTATGTTCATCCACAAACTAAGAAAAGAATAATGGAAGCTGTAGAAGAATTGAGCTACAAACCCAATTTATTAATCAAGGGTGTTAAAAAGGGTAAAAGAAAAAATATTTGCGTAATGATACCATCTTTGTTCTTATCCATGTTTGGAGAGTTAGTTCAACTTATCGAAGAGAAAGCAAGAGAATATGAATATGAAATAGTAATAATAAATACAAATGATGATCCAAACGTAGAAGAAATATCATTAAAAAAAGTTAGGGATAGTTATACAGATGGTTTGTTGATAGTATCAACAGGACAAAATAAAAGACTTATTAGAGATATAAATTCATCTGACTTACCTGTAGTACAGTTGGTTAGAAATCAAACTGATCACTTAAGCTCAGTTGATGTAAATTATTTTAATTGTGCTCATGAAGGAGTCCATTTTTTGCACAAATGTGGTTAGTAAAAAAATTGCACTAATAAATGGAATCTTAGAAATTCGTCCTTTTGCAGAAAGATATAAAGGTTATTTAAAAGCTATATCTGAAATAGGACAAGAAGACTTATCAATAAGCCATGATTATTACAATATGGATTTTTTTAAGACTGGTTACAATAAATCTAAAGAACTATATGACAATTACGAAAATATTGATGGAATATTGACAGGAAATGATCTCCAAGCAATGGGAGTTTTAAGATCTTTAAAAGATATGGGATTTGAAATACCAAACGATGTGAAAATATTAAGTTTAACAGGACACTCAATAGGCGATTTATTAGAGACAAAAATTACTTCCATGGAAATGCCGCTTGATCTAATTGCAAATAAATCAGTAGAACTCTTAATAAATAAAATCAACTCAAAATCGGACTATTCCCAAGTAGAACATATTACATTTAATACATTTTTGTCTGTTAGAGAAACAACTTAATAATATGTATTTTTATGCACAACAAAAAACATTGTTGAAGGTAAAAAATCAGCACTATTTTTTATCAATATGTAAAAATAAGCACAAAAAAACCGCAAGATAACTTGCGGCCTTTTTAAGCATTTATTTACTTATAGGGATTAATACCATCCTCTAAGTTTCATTGCTTTGTCAATTGATTGAATAGCGTACATGTAAACTCCTTCTCTAGGAACTACATCATATTCGTCACAAACGCCGAATACGCCCTCGATAGCTTTCATCATGTCAGCTTCTTGTTTTTCTTCTACTTCAGCTTCTGTCCAGTACATTCCGTATTGGTTTTGAACCCATTCGTAGTAAGAAACTAGAACTCCACCAGAGTTAGTTAGGATATCTGGAGTTAGAGGAATTCCTCTTTCCATAAGAGCCTTATCTCCTTCTGGAGTAGTAGGACCATTAGCTGCTTCACAAACTAATTTAACATTAAGTTTTTTAGCAACTTCGCCAGTGATTACATTTTCAAGAGCTGCTGGAATTAAGATATCCCATTCGCCAGTCCAGAAATCTTCATCTGTGATTTGTTTTGCATCTGGGTAACCAATTAATGTGTGGTGTTCGTTCTTGTATTCAAGAAGTTTTTTGAAGTCTAGTCCATTTTCATTGTATAGAGCGTAGTTTCCTTCTTTTTTGTCCCATTCAGCTAGAGCGTAAACTTTTCCGCCTTGTCTTTCAATGTTTTTAACAGTGAAAGATCCAACATTACCGAAACCTTGAACTGCAATCTTAGCTTTTGCGAAGTCAATTCCTTCACGTTTTGCAGCTTCTCTAGTTACTACAGCAACACCAAATCCTGTTGCTTCGTTTCTTCCTTCAGATCCACCAAGTCCAACTGGTTTACCTGTGAAAGATCCAACATCTTGTCTGTCTCCATTTAATTTGATGTATTCATCTAAAAACCAAGACATAATTTGTCCGTTAGTATTAACGTCTGGAGCTGGAATATCAATTCTTTCTCCAAGATATTTATGAAGTCCTCTTACCCAACCTCTTGCAAGTTGTTCTAATTCTCTATCAGAAAGCTCAGAAGGATCTACACAAATTCCGCCTTTTGATCCACCATATGGAAGACCAAGTGCGCCACCTTTGAAAGTCATCCAAAGTGAAAGAGCCTTAACTTCGTCAAGGTTTACATTTGGATGGAATCTACATCCACCTTTAGCAGGACCAACTGCTGTTGAGTGAGCTGATCTCCAACCTTTGAAAACTTTAACTGAACCATCATCCATTTTAACTGGAATAGAAATTTCAATTACTCTTTCAGGTTCTTTTAGAATTTCATAAACTGCTGGGTCACAACCTAGCTTGTCACATGCAGCTTTAACTTTTTGTTGAGCTGCTACTAACGGATTTAAAGTATCTGTCATTATTAACACTCTCCTTTATGTATAATCATGATAACCATTTCTTACAGTCATAATTATAACAAATAGAAATATTAAGTTCAAGTTGACCCATCAATTTTAACTAATTGTTTGTATTTATAATTTAAGCTTTATCATTTTATTCTTTTTAGCTTATATTAATTCAATTCGTAAACAATAGTAAGCTACTTTTATAATTTATGTCATTAATTTTTTCTAATTTCTCACTTAGCATTTTTCTAAATAAATAAAAATTCAAATTCTGTAATCATTTTCACAAATCTTTGGCAAAAGCTTTAGTTTTAGCTTTTATCTCTTTATAATTTTTCCTATTTTATATTTTTTATCTTATATATATCAAATTTATCACTTAATATTTTTTCTAATTTGGTGTATCATACAAATTGAGGTGATAAAGTGAATTCACATAAGACTAGTTTTAAGAACTGGGTTTTTTCGAAAACTTTCGGCAGGAAATTACTTTCTGTAATTATTTGCAACTTGATAACTGCCTTTTCAATTACATATATTATTAAACCAAATTTACTTATATCAGGAGGTTTGACAGGTCTTAGTATTTTGACATCCAATGTAACAGGAATTAGCCTTCCTTTACTTGTCTTCTTTTTAAATATTCCAACTTCCTTTTTGAGTTTATTTTTTCTTGATAGGGATTTTACATTTTTTTCTACACTTGCAATTTTTCTTCTATCACTTTTTATTTCTTTTTACGAAAAACTTATGCCAGGATTTTTCCTGACAAAGGAACCTATCCTTGCTTGTATCTTTGGTGGGCTCTTAAATGGAATTGGAGCTGGCATTGCTTTTAGAAGTGGAACTTCTACTGGTGGCCTTGATATTATCGCAGCTATTTTAAAAAAGAATTTTAATATTACTATAGGCAATGTCTTAATGGGAATTAATTTTATTATTGTATCTTGCCTCGGTTACTTGTACTCAATAGACAAGGTTCTTTTTACTTTAATTTTAATGTTTATAAGTTATAGCGTAATTGATAGGATTCAACTTGGTGTTGGAAAACAAAAACAAGTCCTAATAATTTCTGACTGCAATGAAGAAATTGCAAGAGAAATTCACGAAGAAACAAATAGAGGTGCAACTTACATAAAGGGAATTACTTCTTATATGAAAAAAGATGTTCACATACTCTATGTTGTCTGCTCTTCAAGACAACTGGTTAAAGTTAGACAAATCATAAAAAGAAAAGATCCTGGTGCCTTTGTAACTGTGTCTGAAACTTCAGAAATTTTGGGCAATGGATTTAAAGAACTTTCAATTTAAAAATCTTGCCACAAAAAATAGTGCAAGATAGAATTTACTTTCTTTCTTACACTATTTATGGTACAAAAAAGCCCCTCAATCCACTTTCAGGATTGTGGGGCTTTATTTTTTTAAGCTTTTAAATCATTTGTCCTGCTGTCAAATATATTCCAATAAGGGTCCAATCATAAATTATGTGAATCAAATAAGTTACAGTCAAATTTTTTGAAATAACATAGGACATTGAAAGACCTGTCCTTATTATAGATATCACAAGAACTGCTTGCAAAATATTAAAATTATAAGTTGAAATGTGCATAGCACCAAAAATTACTGATGAAACAAGTATTGCCACAATAGTTTTTAAAAGTTCATTTTTTGTCTTAAATTTATTTATCACAAATAAAAAGGGAATTATAAAAATTATTTCTTCTGCAATAAATTGAATCAAAGTTGAGGCAAAAAAGCTCTTAATGTTATCTTCTGTCAAGACATCAAAAATTGGATTTGCACTGCCTTCTATTCCCATTTTTTCTACAACAATAGATGACACTATAACTGCCACTAAAGAAAATCCAAGGCCTATTAAAATATAGAGAAGGTCCTTCATTTTTAGGGGCAAAAATATTTTAAAAATAAAATCCCTATCAACTACAAGAAGGGACAAGAGAGCACAAATACTTATTCCTGTCGCCAATAAAACTTCATTTTTCAAATTCAAAAGTCCAAATATAAGGCTAATTCCAAAGAAGGATGCAATTGATAGAAAAAGTGCCAAGACCCATTTCCAAGTTTTAGCTTCTATTTCTGGATAAGATCTTTTCATTTTTGATCAAACTCTACTAAACCTTCATCTGTCAAAAGATATTCTAAAGGCTTGTCATATTCTTCGTGAACTATACTTTCCACAAATTGGTCTGAATATCCAATGCCCAATCTTATAGTGTCAACTTTGGCAAAAAATTTGTCATAAAATCCTCCACCATAGCCAAGGCGATAACCATCTTTGTCAAAGGCAAGACCTGGAGTAATAGTTAAGTCCACATCTTTTACTTCTTCTCCATCTTTTGGTTCTAAAATGCCCATTTTATTTTCTTCAAGATCATCAATTCCCTTTACTTCCACTGCTATCATTTCCTTGCCCTTAACAAGTGGAACTAAAAGTTTTTTACCATCTTCAAGTATATTTTCAATTATTTCTCTTGTATCAACTTCAGATTTATAAGATATAAAAACAAAAACTGATTTTGCCTTTTTATAAATTTCAAGTTCTCTTAATTTTTCTCTAATTAACTTGTCTTTTTCCTCTTTATTTTTTACTTCCGCTCTTATTTTTGTATATTTTTTCCTAAGTTCTTTTTTATCCATTAAATTTCTCCTTATTTTCGCAAATTTCTAAATAATCACAATTTTTGCAATCACTAGTAGATTCATAATTACCATTTTTTATGCTGTCAGTTATGGAAATTATCTCATCTTCAACTCTATTTAAAAGTTCTTGAATTTCCTCTTCTGTGAAATAATATCTCCCCCTGTCATCTTTTGGCAAGATATCAGAATTTTTTATAACTGTGGAAATTTCTCCCCTTTTAATAGAACCATAATTCGCCATCGATAACTTCTTACCCACTTTTCTTCTTGCTATAGCATAAAGTGGCATTTGGAAAGATTTTAAATCTACAATTTCTTTTTTTGTCTTTACAGATGACCTCTTGTAGTCCATTAAAATTTCTTCATCATGACGAGCATCAATTCTGTCGATTCTTCCCCTGATTTTTAGTCCCCTCACGTCAGTCATAAAACTTTCTTCAAAATATTTTGGCTTAAATCCATATTTTTCTTGAACTTCCAAATCTTTTTTTATATATTCTCCCAAAATTTTTTGAGAATTTAGGACAGAAATTTTATTGAGAAAAGATAAATTTTCAAAATCGCCAAGATTTTCTTCCTCCAAAATCAATTGCCTTAACTTATCTTCATTAAATCCACTTTCAGCTTTAAAATATTTTTCCAAAATATGATGGTACTTGTCCCCCATATTTATATAAAATTTTTCATCATAGTCCTTTTCCAGTTTACCTAGTCCATAAACTCTTTCAAAGAGAAATCTCCTTGGGCAGTCCTTTAAAACATCAAAATCTGTCACAGAATAAGATCTTTCAGAAATTTTTTTATTAATCTCTGTCAAATTTAGAAAATCAAGGAGATAATTTTCTTCCTCAACTTCTTCTCTTTTATAGAGTTTAGAAGTTTCATAAATTTTTTCTTTTTCTTGAACTTCAAGATCCAAATCATAAATGAGAGAATTTAAAAGTTTTGAAAAGCCCTTTTCCCTATCTCCACAAAGAATTAAAATATTTTTTGCTGTGAAAAAATCATAAAGTAAATAAATATAATCTCTCTTAAAATTATCCTTTATTATTCCCAATTTCTCCATGATCGCTTGACTTTCTCTCTTGTAGATAAAATTTGATTTTTTATTATTTTCATAATTTTCATCAAATCCAATTAAGATTAAATTTTTAAAACTTCTATAATAATTGGAACTAAGCTTTAAAATTTCAAGGGCATCAAGATTTTGCACTTGAGAAATCTTCGCCATTTCCATATATTTATTCAAAATCAAAATAAATTCATCTAGATCAATAATTTCGTAAAAGTCCAAAAGATTATCCATCTTCAAAAATATTTCATCAAGTTTTTCCAAAAATCTAAGTTCTCGCCTTATTATGTTCTCTGGATTTTTTTCAAGTTCACTTTCTATTATTTCCCTAGCTTTTTCTAAATATTCTCCAAAAAATTTCCTATAATAATCAAGACTGTCACTTTTATTTATTTTTTCATCTTGAAGAATTTTACTGCCAAGGAGAAAATCTTTTAAGTCCCCATCATTTATCCTAAATTCCCTTATATTTGAAAAATCTATATCATATAAATCTTTAAAATCGTAGGACATCAAAGCTGATTCCAGTTTTATTTCGTCAATATCTAGTGGAAAAAAGGATAATCTCACTCTTTTTAAAGTATTTTCCTTAGACCTGTCACTAAAATAATCTAAAAGAGATAAAAACTCACTTTCAAGAAGAGAATTTTCATATCTCGGCAAATTAAATTCTAGACCCTCAAATTTTTCTCTACTTCTAATTTTCTCTGAAAGACTAGATGAAGCACTTAAAATTGAAATACTATTTGGACCTTCATCTTTTAAAAGCAATTTTAATTCTGAAAAAAACAAATTGTAAAAATTATTCTTTGAAGAAAAAACTTTTATATTATCTTTTTTTATTTCTTCTTTATAATCTAAAAATTCTCCTCTTTCCAATTCAAAAGAAAATTTCAACAAACTTTTTATAGTATCTTCAATTAAGTCAGAATTTATAAAATTAAAGGGCATGTCTATGTAGATATTTTTGTCTTCTATTTCTGATAAAATTCTAATTATTTCTTCTTCAGTTTTTCCAAATTCTAAAAATCCAGAAATTATTATAGAGTCAAATTTGCTTGATTTTATGGAAGATTTCTTTACTTTTCCATAAATATCATAGGACCTAGCCTTAAAATATCCCTCATAGATTTCAAAAACTTTTGACAAAATTTTAAAAATCTCACCAGGAATTTCTCTTATATCACAAACACTTAAATTGTTTTCACAAATTTCATCAAAAAAATCCAAAACAATATCCACAGTTTCTGGATAAACTGGAATATCCCCAAAATTTTTCTTCAAAATTTTTGACAAGACCAAATATTTTAAGATTTCATCAGGTCTTTTTTCCCTATTTTTCTTTCCAATGCCGTCAAAAGTTTCAAACTCAGTCTTACTTATGTCCAAACCCTTTTTTAACATTTCTCTTATGTAAAAATTTATAGCAGATTGAGAGGGCAAGATTATTAAAGTTTCCTTGCCCTTCAACTTTTCAAAATCAAAATTTTCTCTAGGATTTCTAAAAATTATTTTCTTCATTTAATAATTCACCTAAATTTATTTTAAATATGTCCTCTGCAATATCAGTCATCTTTTTGCCTGGCAGATAAATAAATTTTTTGCCCTTCAATTTATCAAATCTATCTGACTCAAAAACTAGGGCATAGTTGTGGAGGAACTGACTGTCAAGACCCTTGTCTCTAAAAATTTTATTTACCCTATTGTCTCCGTACTTCCTATCTCCAATTATACTCAAATTTTTTTCCTTTAGAGAAGCCCTAATTTGATGTGTCCTTCCAGTTATTAAATTTACAGAAAGAAGAGAATAGTCCTCATTTGATTTTAAGACTTTAAATTCTGTCAAAGATCTTTTCCCTTCCCTATCTGATGTCTTTTTCATGACATTGTTGCCAGTTTTTTTAAGATTAATATCCACATCAAAATCAGCTTTTACAAAACCTGAAACAATAGTTACATAAAGTTTTTTTATCTCCCTATTTTTTATAGCTTCATTTAAATCTTGCAGACTCTTTAAATTTTTTGCCCCAATTAAAATCCCAGAAGTATTTCTATCAAGCCTATTTACAAAGGCAGGTCTAAAAGATTTTTCCAATCTTGGATTGTAATCGCCCTTACTAATTAAATAATCTACCATCCTATCAAGGGCATTGTCCTTGTAGCCGTGACTGTCATTGTGAGTTAACATGTTCACAGGCTTTTTCACAAGTATTATGTCCTCATCTTCATATAAAATATCTGGTTTTTTTGAATTCTTTGATTTTTTTATATCTTTCTTAAATTTATTTATAGTATCTTCAGCCAAAAATAATTTTATCTCGTCGCCCTCACTAATTATGTCTTCTGGCTTTGCTTTTTTCCCATTTAAGACTATATTTTTCTTTCTCAAATTTTTATATATAAAGGAAAGTGGTGCTTTTTCAAAATAGATTTTTAAAAATCTATCTAATCTTCTTCCCTCATCATTTTTATTAACAATAATTTTTCGCATAATATCTCCAAACTTTTCATTTTTTAACTTTGCTGATATAATTATATCAAAACAAGATGAAAAGAGGTTTATTTTGAATAACTTTAACAAAGGCAAACTCTTTTTTATTAAATTCGCACAAGTTTTGTTATCAATTTTATTTTTCATATTTTTAGTTTTTGTAATTAAGTGGAGAATGGATTCTCTATATTTAAATTCTATATCAACTAAAGAAATAAATATTGGTCTAGTAGATGAACTAAAGAAAACTTATGGCGAAATTTTAGTTGCAACTGGCATAAAAGAAGAAAAAGCTGTTAAGCCTGTTGTCCTAATTGATGACGATAAAAAAGACGAAAATGAAAATGTAAATGAATTTACAGTTCCTGAAGGAACTGATGTAGATAGTCTTGGAGAACTTTTAATCTCTAAGGGACTAATAGCTGATATGGCAACTTACAAGGCCTTGGCCGATGATTTGCAAATCAAGGACAAGATTAATCCTGGTGCTTACAAATTTGATAAGGACCTTACAGTAAAAGAAATACTTGCTGAAATAGCTGGCATTGAATTTAAAACTTACACTGTAAACATAGAAGAAGGAGCAAGTCCACAAGATCTTGCAAAAACCTTAAAAGAAAAAGGCGTTATTGAATCTGAAAATGCCTTCGTAAGTGCTTGCAATAACCTTGGAGTTAATGCATTTGCTCCAGGTGAACACAAAATAGAAATGCCATCAAAGGTGGCAAATATAATTGAATCACTTGCACAAAAATAATCTGTAGGAAACTACAGATTTTTTTGTATAAAATTAGGGTAAAAGCTCTGCTTTTATATTTCTCTATAAAGAAGTTTTCTTAAAAATATTACTTAAAAGCGTCAGCTTTTAAAATAGTTTTAAAGATGAAATCTTTTATTAAATTATAAAAGCGATTTCTTTTCCCCATGGCTATATGGAGAAATTTGTGATATATTTTAAAAAAAGATTGGAGGACGCTATGCACAAAAATAGAATTAATAGACTAATAAAAAAAATGGAAGAAAATAATCTTTCCCACATGATAATAACTGATCCCTATGCAATTTTTTATCTTCTAGATAGGATGATTAGCTCAGGAGAAAGAGCTCTTGCCCTTTATATCCACAAGGATGGAGATTTAAAACTTCTTATAAATGAATTATTCCCTCAAGAAGAAATAGCTGGAGTTGACTTTATCTGGTATAACGATGTTGAAGATGGCATTGAAAAACTCTCAAAATTTATAAAAGACGATGATTTAATTGGAATTGATAAATTTTGGTCCGCAAAATTCTTGCTTAGACTTCAAGAAATCTTCCCAGATAAAAAATATATAAATGGATCCACAATTGTAGATGGAGTTAGAAGAGTTAAAGACGAAGAAGAAAAAATTTAATGCGTGAATCTTCTGCCATCAACGATAAAGTTATGGAAGAATTAATCCCATGGGTTGTAAAAGGTTTGAGTGAAAAAGAACTTTCACAAAAATTAAAAGAAATTTACAAAGCTCACGGAGTTGAAGAAGTTTCCTTTGAACCAATAACTGCTTATGGAAAATCTGCCGCTGATCCCCACCATTCAACAGATAATAGCAAGGGAAAACTCGGCGACTGTGTTGTCCTAGATATTGGTGGAATGTATAAAAATTACGCATCTGATATGACTCGTACAGTTTTTATTGGCGAAGTATCAGACAGGGCGAGAGAAATTTATGAAATTGTAAAAGAAGCAAACCTTCGTGGAGTTGCTGCTGCAAAAGCTGGCAACAAGATGTCTGATGTAGATAAGGCAGCTCGATCTTATATCGAAGAAAAAGGCTATGGAAAATATTTTACACACAGAACTGGTCACTCCATTGGACTTGAAACTCACGAAGAAGGCGATGTTTCTTCAGTCAATGACAGCATAATAGAAGTGGGACAAATCTTTTCCATTGAACCTGGCATTTATTTATTAGACGAAGGAATTGGAGTTAGAATTGAAGATTTAGTTTTAATAACAGAAGATGGGTGTGAAGTTTTAAATAGCGTTTCAAAGGATTTAAGGGTAGTTCCAATGAACTAAATATGAAGTTATTTAACAAAAATTAACAACAAAAATAAATTTTTACAATAAAATAAGCTTAATATTTTATTAATTAAACTTTTCTATTTACATCTTCATATTTATTATGAGCTTGGCAATAGTGCCCCAAGCTCGTTGAAATCTAATAAAGAGATAATCTCAGACAATAACCCACGTAGCTGTATTTTTAAAAAGATTATTTTTTCTTTTTTCTGTAAGTTATGGGACTAGAGATACAAATTTATTGGAATCATCACTAAATAGTTCTTTTCAGACTTTTGAAAATGAAGAGCTTTATACTGATGATTTAGATAAAAGAGTTGATATTTTTTATTCGCTAATAAAAAATCGCTCTTTTGTTGATGGAAATATGTAAATAAAAAGTTTGTCCTCTATCTACTTTTAAAAGACAGTGCTTACAATAGGTTTGGACAGATGAGATAATTATAGAAATCGGCTTAAAAGTCGACAGTAAAGTCTGTATAAAAAGAACTTAAAAATTTTATAGATAAGAGAGTAAAAAAATAAAGCTAGCAGTTTTTGCTAGCCTTTTATTTTGCCTTTTGTTTTTTATATCTTTAGAACAGACATATAAATAAAATATGTAAATCATAACCACCGGCTAAGCCGGTGGTTTGTTTTGCCCCTATAAGGGGCTGTTACCGGCAGCATTCCATGCTTTGAACTTTCTTTCTCGTGCACCAATTTTTACAGCTGGTGCTAAA
>NZ_HE978594.1:132424-139763 GCF_000312025.1 Peptoniphilus timonensis JC401
AAAAAGAAAAACCCGAGAGTTTCCTCTCAGGTTTTATCTTTAAATATTAGTTAGATTTAACTAATTAAGCTTCTTTTTGTCCAGCTTGAGGTGCGAATTTATCAATAGCTGTTTGAAGAGTTGTTTTAGCTTGGTTCATTTCTTCAGTAGTTTTGTCTAATTCGCCTTCTGCTGTAGTGATAGCATTGTTAATAGCATCAATATCTGCTTGTTTTGCCCACTTTTCAGTTTTAGCTACTTCAGTACCATCTTCAGATGCTTTAACATCTTTTACTTTAGCTTTTGCTTCGTCAATTTTAGCTTGAAGATCTGCTTTAGCTTGAGCTTTTTCAGCTGCTGCTTTTTCAGCTTCAGCTTTAAATTCATTTACTTTTTTAGTAACATCAGCTAATTTTTCAGCGTGAGCTTTGTAATCATTATCAAATTTAAATTGATCTGAATTTGAAAGTTTTGTTAAAGCAATATAATCTAGTTCTTTTTGAACATCTTTATAGTTTTCAGCAGTAACTTTGTTTACTGGAGTTAATTTTTCAACATCATTTACATAAATTTGAAGTACAGTTTTTCCTTCTTTAATAGCTGGGAAACCTGCTTTGTTTAATCTAAAGTCATAACCCCAATCTCTATTATCATATTTCTTAAATTCAACTTTGAATTTAATTTTTTGTCCTTTAGCTAATAGATCAGCATTTTCTTTACTTACTTCAAATACCTTTGTAGTACGAGCAAGTCCTTCATCCCAGTTAGCTTCTTCAATTTCAACTTCTACAGTGTAAGGATAAGCTGCATTATTAACTTTTGTAACAGTACCTACTACAGTATTAGCTTCAATTCCTTGAACAACGTTTAGAACAGAACCTGATTTATCAAATAGGTCTCTTGTGTCTTTAGTATCATCAAGAATAGATACGATTTCGATATCTCTTGCATCTTTGTTGTTAGCAGTGAATTGTAGGTAGTCACCCTTAGCTAAATCTTTGTATTGTTTAGCATTAAAGATGTCTGCATCGCCTACATAAAGAAGAGTTTCGTTTCCAAATCTGTCTTCAACTTGAATTTCATCATTGTCAAAGATTTGTGCAACTTTAACTACAGGGAATGCTTTTTCATCGCTGTGGTCAAGAAGTCTGTCGATAACGTCTCCACGAGTTTCGATAACGTCAAGTAAATCACCATAGTTTAGTGGGAAGTTAGCTTTGTTAAGAACGTTGTCTCTGTCGTAAAGTTTTCCATCAGTATCTTCTAGTGTAGAAGAGAATTTAGAAGAAGAAGAGTTAATTACTCTGTATCTGTCTCCATCATTGTCTTTAGATACAATGTTAAATACGATAACTCTAGCAGTGCTTCTTTCAGAATCGAAAGATTTTACAGCTGATTTGTGATCATCTGTGTCGAATCCTGCATAAACATTAGGAATCTTGAAAGTTTCTCCATAGTGGTGGAAACCGATTAATGAAAGTGCTTCATTAATGTCTTTAACTTCTTTCATAATGTTGTTGTATGGGTTAGCAACATAGATTTCAGTTTTATCGTTAACCTTTAGGTCAGCGAAAACTTTTCCATCAGCATTGTGGAATTTGATATAATCAGCTTTAGTGTTTGAAGAATTTAACTTAACAGTAGCGTAAGCTCCGTTAATGTCTTTTTGAGCAATTTCTTTTAGTGATGCTTTGTCGAAATCATAGTTTGTAGTTTCAGCAGTTGCATCAGCTACACCTTCCCAAATATGGTTGTCTTTGTCAAGAAGTTGATTCTTTTCGTCAGTTCTTGCAAGTACTTTTGGGTTACCAAGTTCGATAATGTGAGTTACTTCGTTCTTGTCGTTAGTAAGAATTCTTACTAGAGATCCCTTGTAAAGGTCAAGATTGTTAAGGCTGTTAACTTTAACGATTTGTTTTCTAGTGTTGTTACCATCAACGATTACTGTATCACCAGTGATAGTGTATTCTTTGTCACTATCTTGGTTAAGAGTAAGTTTAGAGTTTGTTAAGTTAGAAACAATACCTCTTGTTTCGTTAGCTGGTACTCTCTTGAATTCTTTCATTTTGTAAAGAGCATTGTAAACCATAGTGAATGCGTCTGCTCTGTTAGCTGCTTTGTTAGAATCTGCAACTGTTACGTCGTCAAGAATTCCAAGTTCAGCTGCCCAAGTCATCCAAGAAGAAGCCCATTTAGCGTCTTTAACCATGTCTGCAGTAAGATCTTCTTTAACAAGAACTACTAGCATTTTAGCTAATTCAGCGTAAGTTACATCGTTTTCTGGCTTGAATGATCCATCAGGATATCCTGCTAGCATAGCAATTCCGTTAGCATCAGAAGGAACAGTTGTACCTACTGTGATAACTCCGTTTGCCCAGTGCTTAGTATCTACGTCAGAGTAGATTTTCATTGATCCTTGTAGTTGTTTAGCTAATTCTTCGTTACCGTTAGCTAGTACAAGTAATCTTGTAATTTCGGATCTCTTGATGTTTTTATCAAGTCCGTAGTTTCCGTCTTCATAGCCTTCAACAAGCTTTTTGTCGATTACGTATTGGATTTTGTTATCTTTTCCAACTACTTTTTCAACTTTTTCTCCAGCTTCAGCTTTTTTAGCTTCAGCTTTTTTAGCTGTTTCGGCGAAGACACTTGAGAATGTTCCTAGTACCATAACTAGTGCTAGTACTAGAGAAATAATTTTCTTGTTCATTTGTCTTTCGACCTCCTTAAAAATTTTGTAGATTCTACAAAAGTCTCAAACTTTTGTCGCCAAGACTGAACTATCTCGGCTAAGAGGTCGACAAATAAATATCGCCTTTTGGTTTTATTTAGTTGTCATGTTCCTCTTGTGCTTATATTATACACTAGAAATTTGCTTTGTAAAATTACAATTACATTACATAAATTTCATCCATGAAATTATCATGAAATATTAAGATTATTGTCTGTAATTGGCATTTACTGGCACTTTCCTGTGCTAATATAAATAGGTCTTTTGGACCGTATTTAGAATTATAACAAAGTGGTTACAATTTTGCAATTGTATTTTTGGGTAAAGGGTGGAAAAAGTTTTTCTTTTCTTATATAAAGAAAGGATGGAAGAATTTAAGAAAGGGGTGAAAGATGAAATCTTTGAGAATATATATATGTTTTTATAAAATTTTTAAAAGCTAATGATTTTTGATTGGTTTGTAAATCCCATGGCTTTAATCCTTCTTATAGATCCTTCATTCTTTTCTCTGCTTCTTTATAGACTTTGGAGTCTGCTCTTGCCGCTATTATAATTATCAAGACATTATCTTCGTGTTTTTCTAATTTGTAGACGATTCTAAGTCCTGAACTTTTTAATTTTATTTTCATAAGTCCTGCTAATGATGAATTGCTTTGGTTTCCTAGTGGCTTCCCATATCCTCCTTCTGTATTGGGTAATGGATTTATTAGTATTCTTTTTATCGCTTTATCTACAATTTTTCTTTGTGAACCGTCTAAGGCTTTGTAATCTTCTGCTGCCTGCTTAATAAAGGATAGCTTGTACATCATTCAAACTCATCTTCACTAAGAGGTTCAATGTCATCGAAGTTCATCTTAAATGCTTCTTCAATATCTTCTTTTGAAATAACTTCAATTTCATTCATGGATTCAAGTCTTGACTTAGCAAGCATTAAGTCCCTTGCATCCTCAACTTCATCCATTAGTCTTGAATACTCCTCTGGTGAAAGAAGAACGCACTCAGGTGTATTATTTTTTAATACAACTTTTGATCCAGTGGACTTAACATCATCAAAAATTCTACCTGCAAGACCTCTGTTAAAATCAGATATAGATACAGTTCTATTAGAAATTTGTTTAATAAAGTTCATATAATCACCTCATTGTCATTATAACACAAGGATAAAAAGATATATATATTTATCGATAAAATTATTGTTAAAATTGTTTTAAAAGCTGACGCTTTTAAAAAATGTTTCTATAGAACTTATCTTTATATAAATTTTTTTGATAATTTTTACAATCATTCCTCATCTATTTTTTGTTTTTAATTTTTGAATATCCTTTTAACCCTCATTTTCTCCCTCACTTTGACCGTCATTTTGAGTGTTATTTTGGGTGTCATTTTGACCGACATTTTAACCGACATTTTGACCGACACTTTGCCCGACATAATTTAAATTCTTTAGTATTGTAATAAAAGAAGATTATGTTGATTTAAACTCTGGCTTTATTATTCAATTCCTCCTAATGCAAAACACTCTTTACAGATAAACTCGATAGTCATCTGCAAAGAGTGCCCTTTCTCTTATATTATTTCTCCATTATAGAAATTAATCAAAAACTTATAATTTTATACTTGCAAAATCAATTCTTTTTATTTCATCAATCCTACATAAGTTTCTTTTAAAGAAACTTCCGTCTTTATTCCAAGTTCTTCAAATACTTCATCTAATTTTTCATATAATTCTAAAAAGTTTTCATAGGATATGTTGTTGCCCATGTGTCCTATTCTAAATACTTTTTCAAATATTTCTCCTGCTCCCTTTGATATAAGGATTCCCCTTTTTCTAAGTGCTGATAGGATGTCTTCTGCTATAAATCCTTCTGGAACCATGACTGCTGTTAGGGTATTTGATCTTGAGTCTTTGGCATAAAGTTCAAATCCTGCTTTTTCAAATATTTCTCTTGTTACTTCTGCGTATTTTTTGTGAAGAGCTAAGGAATCTTTTTCCATCAAAATGTCTAGTGCCAAGTCAAGGGCATAGGTCAAGTTTTCATTCATTGTGTATGGAAAAGCAAAGCTGTCAGAGTATTCGTAGTAGTTTGTGAAATTCATGTAATATGAAGGAACTGGTTTTTTTCTTTCTTTTATGGCTTCTTTTGCTCTTTCTGATATTGTGACTAGTGTTAGTCCTGCTGGTGCTGAAATGCATTTTTGACTTCCACCAAGGGCTATGTCAACTTTGAAATCGTCAAAGTCAAATTCTTCTCCACCCATTCCTGACACTGTATCCACAACTGTTAGGATTCCATAGGAATTTAGGAGATTGCAAATAGTTTTTACGTCATTTGTTATTCCTGATGGTGTTTCGCAGTGAACCATAGTTGCAACTTTGAAGTCGTGATCTTTTTCTAGGAATTTTTTTAATTTTTCTATATCAAATCCTCTTCTAAAGTCATCTTCATATATGTAAGATTCTCCACCATAAAATTTTACATAGTCGGCAAAGCCTGCTCCAAAAACGCCGTTATTTAGGACTAGGACTCTGTCGTTTTCTTCTACTAGGTTTATAATTGCTGCTTCTAGTCCAATTATGCCTTCGCCAAGCATGATAAAGGAAGTGGCATCTGTTTTTAATAGTTTTGAAATTTTCTTTTCTACTTGTCTGTGTCTTTTTTCATACTCTAGATCAATGTCTGGGTTTGTGTGTGATTTTCCCATGACTTCCATTACTCTTTCGTCAATTGATGTAGGTCCTGCACATAGTATTTTCATTTTTTACCTCTCTTATGTAAATTTCTTTTGAATAAATTATATTAATATAGATAGAAAAAAACAAGCTGCCTTTTGACAGCTTGCTTTTGGTTTTTATTTATTTTCTACAAAGTAAATTCCTTCTTCTATTTGTTTAAATATTTCGTCATATTCTTCTTTATCAAAACCAACAACGCATTTGCTTATGCTTTTTCCGTCTTTTTCAAGAGTTATTATATGAGTTGGATAATAAACTCTATCATTATACTCTGTTCGGTCAGAATAATATTTTTCAAATATTTCATCTTTTTTTTCTTCGCTATCTCTAATATCTCTTGATATATATTTGATGCCTTTGTTATCTAAATATGCTTTTAATTTTTGGCAGTAAGGACATTCTTCAAATCCATAGATTAAAAATCTTATGTCTTCTTCTCCTGTTTTTGTTTTGATTTTGTTTATAGGCGCAGTGAAGTAACCTTCTTCATATATGTCTTTTATGTTTGCATCTTTGGAATCTAATAAAACTGTTCCTGTTTTGAAGTCATAAGCTACTCCAAAGTCCAAGATTTTTGCTAGGTCTCTTAATCGAAAATAGTTGTATCCATCTATGAAATATCCATTAAGTTCTATGTCTTTTCCTTTGCTGTCAACTATTTTTTGTTTATTTGTTTTTGCTATTTTTTCTTCTTCCGTTTTTTCAACATAAGTTAAGTCTTCTTTTTGATTTTCACCCTTTGTTATAATTACTTTTTGAGTTTTATTGTCGTAAGATACCATAAATTTTGATGGTGTGTTCTTTAGAAGAGCTGCTGCATCTCTAATTCTTACATAGTTAGACCTATTTATTAGGTAAGAATTTATTTTTATGTCTTTTCCGTCAAATCTAACTTTTTCTCCTGATGTCTCAGCAAACCTTTCGTCTGATTCTAATTTTGATATTTTAGCTTTGTTCTCTCCTTTTCCTGCATTGCTGTTAGCTAGGGTTGTCATTGGACTTGTTAAGGTTAAAAGAGCTAATAATACTACTGCAAATTTTTTCATAATCTGCCTCCTTTAAATTTATTACTAGTATTTTATCACATTAAATTAAAGTTTAAATGTTATTTTTAAATTTTTTATGGGGACAACAAAAAAACAAGCTGCCTTTTGACAGCTTGCTTTTATAATTTTATCTTTAATCTTTAAAGATTGGACTAATTTTTTTGTAAACTAGCATCATCACTGCTGATGTTGTGAATCCTTTTATTAGATTAAAAGGAAGGACTGAATAAATCATCATGGAAAATAGTCCTGTGATTCTTGGTGTGATAGCTGATCCCATTTCTATTATTGCGTCCATTGGCATTACTTTTGCGTAAAGTGGGAAAACTACGAAATAGTTTGATAGCATTGCTAAAAAAGTCATGGCAAGAACTCCTAGTGTTAATGATAATATGGCTCCTTTATATGTCCTGTGTTTTCTATAAAAATATGCTGACACAAAGGCAAAGGTACTTGAGATTAGGAAGTTGGATAGTTCTCCTATTCCTGCTGTCATTGTTCCTTTAAATATTATGTGCATTATATTTTTTAAGGCAGCTATTATTATTCCAAAGACTGGTCCCATTGTGAAAGCCCCCATGAGGACTGGCAAATCTGAGATGTCTAGCTTCATAAAGGGTGGTGCTACAAAGGTAATTGGCAATTGAAAGTACATCAATATAAATGCAATTACTGATAGCATTCCTACTTTTGTCATGTCTTTTGTTCTTATCATAGAACTTGAATTTACTTTGTTCATTTTACCTCCTGTTGGGGCATAAAAAAACCCCGAACCTTCGGGGCATGAAAGTTTAAATCATTCTCTCATCCAGACTTTACTGTCGGTATTGGAATTGCACCAATTCGGCTTTC
>NZ_HE978594.1:140058-154952 GCF_000312025.1 Peptoniphilus timonensis JC401
AAGTTTAAATCATTCTCTCATCCAGACTTTACTGTCGGTATTGGAATTGCACCAATTCGGCTTTCGCTCGCGGACTTTACCGCCGGTTGGGATTTGCACCCTTCCCTGAAGATTTAAAATTATTATTTATTTCTTAATTTAATTATAACATTTGTGAAAATTTTTGCAAGATTTATGTCTACTTAATTTATATTTATTATCAATTATTTTTCTTATGTTTCTCCTTGCATTTTTTCTTTCAAATTTTTTATTTCTAATTTTTTTTCACATTTTATTGTGGTCTTTGTCCCACTGTATTTTCTGGACCTGGATCTTGAACTTTTTGAGCTGCGGAATTATAAACTATAACTGGCATACCTGTAAATGTTTTTGGATAAAGATTTTTCATAACGGCAGGTGGAATATTTATGCAGCCATGAGATCCACCAGATCTATAGATATTTCCTCCAAAGGATGATCTCCATGATGCGTCATGAAGTCCTATGCCAGACCAGTTTATTGGAGCCCAATAGGAAACTTTTGAACGATAAGTTTCTCCAGTTAGGTATCTATCTCTTTCACGAGACCAGATTCTATCAGTCCCCGTTGGAGTTCCATTGCCATGATTTGGATTTCCTGTAACTACATTTGTTTGTAGTTCCATAATTCCATTGTTGTAGTACCAAAGTTTTTGTCTTGCCAAGTCAACTTCTATATAAGTTTTCCCAATGTCGTCAATTTTTCTTGAAACTGCATCTTGTCTATAAACTGCTTTTACTGTCACTGGCTCATTTTTTTCTAGGGCAGCTACAAGAACTTCTCTCGTCTTTGGTCTGTCTGTTAGCCAGCCGTAAATTCCACCGTCAACTTTTACTGTTCCCACACCACTTGCATAAAAAATCCTCGATGTCCTATAAGTGTCATATTTTGCAGCAAGTTTTTCTACGAAATGGGCAACTTTTTCTTCGTCAAGGACAAGACTTCCATCCTCTGACTTGGAATACATAGCGATTATACCCTGACCTGTTACTTCTTCTTTTCTATCGTCAAAGTCAAAGGTAATTTTTTTATTAAATAATTCTTCATAAGAAGCAAGTTGTTTTTTAATGTAGTCTGAATCTGCCTTTATCTTTGGTTCCATATATAGATTTTCTTCTTCAAGGTCTAATTTTTCGTCTTTATCTGCAAAGTGATTTAGGATTGCATTTCTTAGTTCATCTCTTTTTATAATATTTCCATAAACTTCATCTTCTATTTTAAATTCATCTTTGTCAAAGACGACTTTGGCATCTTGAGAAGGTTTAGACTCTCCCCTAACTGCTTTTAGATTTGCAATTTTTTCATCTAAAGCTTTTTCATCATAGTGAAGGTCAAAGTCAACTTCATAATTTTTATTTATAAGAGAAGCCACTGGCCAATAGAAAGGAGTTTGTTCTACAAAACTTGAACCAATGGAGTCTATGTAATTTATTTCTTTTGCTGTAATTTTATCATTTAGATTTTTGTCCTTTGATATTATTTCAAGTTCAAAGTTCCTTGATAGGTCCTCGTAATTTTTTTCAAATTCAGAAATCTTTGTGAGACCAAAATCTCTGCCATTGACAAAAGTTCTTGGCATAAATCTGTCTTTGAAAAAATAAAGTCCCATTATATATATGAAAATTAATAAAACTAATAATAGTCCAAAAATTATTTTAAATGCTTTTTTCATAATTCCTCCTTCAACTATTATACTCTAAAGTTTATGTTTTTATGTGAGATTTTTTAAATGTAAAGTATTTGTAAATATTTTAATTTATAAATTTGTAAGTCTTTATTTGTTTTTTTACTTGATTGTATGTAAAATTAATCTAATGAATAGGATTTGCAAAGGGGTTATTAAATGAAAGATGAAGAGTTACTATCAAAAATGCGTTCAATTGAACTCTGGGACAAGAAGTTAATAAATGAATTTGAAGTGGGAAGTCTAAAAGGGCTGCAAGATATTCACAGATATTTGTTCCAAGACATATTTGATTTTGCCGGGGAGATAAGAAAAGTAAATATTTCTAAGGGGAATTTTAGATTTGCTCCAATTTTATTTTTGAGAGAAAATTTAAAAATAATAGAAAAAATGCCCGACAATAATTTTGATGAAATTATCGAAAAGTATGTAGAAATGAATGTCGCCCACCCTTTTAGAGAAGGAAACGGCCGTGCAACAAGAATATGGCTAGATTTAATTTTAAAGAAAAATTTAAAACTCTGTGTAGACTGGTCTAAAGTGGATAAATTTCAATATCTAAGTGCTATGGAAAGATCTCCCGTCAACTCACTGGAGATAAATCATTTGTTGAAATCAGCTTTAACAAGTGATATTGAAAGCAGACAAGTCTATATGCGTGGTATTCAAAATTCTTATTATTATGAGGACCTATACCAATACGATATTGAAAATTTAAATAAATAAATAATTCTGTAAATCTCTTGTAAAATAAATGCAAGAGATTTTTTTATGATTTTTATAAAAATAGGCATGAAAAAACCCACAAGTTATCTTGTGGGCTTAATACTGGTGCGGGAAAGAGGACTTGAACCCCCACTCCGTTGGAACTAGATCCTAAGTCTAGCGCGTCTGCCAATTCCGCCATTCCCGCATGAAGTTTTAACAACAAAATATATTATACGCACCTTTTAATATTTTGTCAATACTTTTTTAAAGTTTTTTTACTTTTTATTTTTTATTTTTTATTTTTGAGAAGATTTGTCCTTCTCTTTTCTGGTGCTTCTTTATTATAGCAGGTGATTTTTAAAAAATCCAGAATTTTTTATATTTTTTTTTACAAATTTTATTTTAATTTTATATAAAGAGTGAATTTATGGGATTTCTTTACAAAATTTTTATAAATTTTAGCTGCTACTATTATTTGCTCCTATTTCTTTTTATATCTTCCTATACTATAATATTTAGAAAGAATAATTTTAGAAAGAGTTGATTTTTTTGAACTTTAAAGAAAAAATGAGACAATTTATGGTCGGCAGATATGGGCAAGATCAATTGGGCAAATTTATCCTATCCCTGGCACTTGTGATTTTAATTATAAATCTCTTTGTGAAAAATGCTTCCCTGCCAACAGTTGCGCTAGTGCTTATAATTTATTCCTATTACAGGATCCTTTCTCGTGATGTCAATGCAAGATACAAGGAAAATAGAAAATTTTTGGACACAGTTGAGCCACTGAAAAGAAAATTTTCGAAATCAAAAAATACTTATGAAAAAAGAAAAACTTACAAGTATATCAAATGTCCATCTTGTAAGTTTGAGATGAAAGTCCCAAGGGGCAAGGGCAAAATAAGAGTAACTTGCAAGTCTTGCGGCAACAAATTCATAATAAAATCTTAAAAGTTCCCTTATGGGGACTTTTTATTTTGCCTAAATTCTTAATCTTTTTGTAAATTTTAAATCTTTTATTAATGTTATAATGAATTAAAGGAGTGATATTATGAAAAAGAAGTTTTTATTTATTTTATCTTTTTTATTTTTATTTACTAGCGTTTATGCCAATGGTGGGAAAAAGATGACTCTTGTCATTAATAATATTGTCTTTGAAAAGGAATTTATTGTTAAAAATGATAGGATTCACATTCCTCTTCGCCTAGTTTCTGAAAATCTAGGTGCTGATGTCAATTGGAATGCTGATGAGCGTAAGGTTGAAATTTTAAATCAAGATAAGAAAATTGTCTTTTATGTTGATTCTAATGAGTATAGGATTGACGATATGGTCTTCACAATTGACTCTCCATCTTTCATCATGGATGATACAACTTATGTGCCAGCAAGGGCGCTTGCCAATGCCATGGATGCAAAATTAGAATGGAATGAAAAAGAGTTTTACTGTGCAATCGACAATGGTTATGAAATTGACTCCACTCGTGGTGTAGATTTAATTAAGGATGCAAAGGATCTTCAAACTATTAATAAGATAAGAAAGGTAACTGATCTTGCTGGATATCTAAAAGATGGTGTGATGAAAGTTGAAGAAGTGGAAGATGGAAAAGTTTATGAATTGTACTTAAAGGATTATGAAAAGAAAAATTTGTCTATGAGATTTTCTTTTGATAAAAATAATAATTTAAGATTTTATAAGTTTGACTACTTCCCTAACGAAAAGTATCCTTTCTTGGAAAAACATTTAAGTGAAGATGAGTCAAAAAAAGTGGCTCGTGAATTTATGGACATAGTTGGGGATAAGAAAAGATTTTTAAAGGAAAATGAACTTAATGCAAATCAACAAGTTACGCCAGAAGCTGGAACTTACAACTTTTACACAAAATCTAGCCTAATAGCAATTGATGCAAGTGGCGGATTTGTTTACGCTTATTCTAATTATTAATGTTACAGAAATATTAAGAATGCCAAATTAAGTCACTCATTTTAGCCTTTTAATTGATTTATTGAAGAAAATCTGTATAATAAAGTTAACTTATATTTTAGGAGGATAAAAAATATGAACAAAAAATTAACATCATTATCACTAGCAGGAGTTATGCTTTTATCTACTGCAAGCCCAGTTTTCGCTGAAGTTACTGAAGCTGTTAAAGACGTAAAAGAACCAACTAAGATGGAAAAAGTTGTTGAAGAAGGCAACAAAAAGCTAGAAGAAACTAAAGAAGCTGGCAAAAAAGTTGAAGAAAAAGCTGAAGAAAAAATGACTGAAGTTAAAGAAGAAGCTAAAGAAGTTAAAGAAGAAGTTAAAAAAGAAGTTAAGACTATTGACGTTAAAGCTACTAAACAAAAAGTTAAACTTGACGGCAAAGATGTTGTTATCTACGGATACAATATTGATGGTTACAACTACTTCAAACTTAGAGATTTAGCTGCAGTTCTTAAAGATTCAGAAGCTAAATTCGGCGTTAACTACAAAGATGGCGTTGTTACTCTAACTAAGGCAGAAGACTACAAAGTTGTAGAATCTGACCAAAAAGAAGTTAAAGCTGAATCTAAGGGTATGCTTACAAATGACAAAGTTCTAGTTGGAGATAAAACTCTTACTGCTACTGCTTACAAGATTGATGACCTTAACTACTACAAGTTAAGAGATCTTGGCGAAGCTCTTGAATTTGGCGTTGGATATGACAAAGCTACTGATACTGTTCTTTTAACTTCTGTTGTTAACAAAGAAGAAACTAAAGAAGAAAAAGTTGCTCCTAAAGTTGAAGAAGTAAAAGAAGCTATCAACAAAGAATTAGCTAAAGAAAAAGAAGTTCGTGCTTCTGAAGAATACAAAAAAGCTACTGACGAAGTTAAAACTAACTACGAAAACGCAGTTGCAGCTGCAAAATCACTTCTAAATGATGAAAAAGCTACTGCTGAACAATTCGAAAACGAACTTAAAGCTCTAGTTGAAGCTGGAGAAAAAATTGGTTTCAAAGCTGACGCTAAAATAGAAGAAAAAGCTGAAGAAGGCAAAAAAGAAATCAAAAAAGACGCTAAAGAAGCAAAAGAAGAAGTTAAAGAAACTGCAAAAGAAGCAAAATAATTTAACTTGAATTTTAAAAGACCATGGAAATTATAATCCATGGTCTTATTTTTTTTATAATTTTTTAATTTTATTAGGTTTAAATACTGTAATCGTAATTTAAAATCTTTGCCCTCGCTTCACTCACAAAATAAAGTGAACCAGTTATTAAAATCAAATCGCCATCATTGTATTTTTCTTTATAATGGTCTATGGCATCTTCCAACTTCATCACTTGGGCTCTAATTCCATAAGAAGCTGCCTCTTTTTTTAATTCTTCAGGGCTTGTTCCCCTCTTGTAGTCCAAATTTACAAAGACGACTTCGTCAGTGAAAGATGAAATTTCTTCTAGCATCTTATTGTGTTCCTTGTCTGATAAAATGGACATGATTAGATAAAGTTTTTTGAACTTAAAGTTATCAATGGATTCTATTAATTTTTTTATTCCATCAAAATTGTGAGCTCCATCTAGTATAATAAGTGGATCTCTCGACACAATTTCCATTCTGCCAGCCCATGTTGAATTTTTTATCCTATCTCTTATTTCATCAAGAGAAATTTTTAAAATACCCCTCTTATTTAAAATATAAAGGGCATAAATTGCTCCAAGGGCATTTTCAGCTTGGTAATCGCCAATTTGTGTGAGATGAAATTTTTCTTCTTTTCCATCTAATTTTACTCTAAAATCAATTCCCTTTAAGTCAGATTTTATAATTTCACTTTCAAGATCCTTAGTGTAAAAAATTTCTGCAGATTTTTTCTTGCTTCCTTATTTATAACTTTAAGGATTTTTTCATCTTTATTTGTAGTCACGACAAGTCCATCTTCTTGGATAATGCCTGCCTTGGCATCTGCAATTTCTTCTATTGTATTGCCAAGATATTCCATGTGATCCATGGAAATAGATGTGATAATGGAAATTAATTTTTCACGACTTGTGAAGATATTTGTGGAGTCGGCACGACCTCCCATGCCAACTTCCAAAACTGCCAAATCAACTTTTTCTCTTTCAAAGTAAATTATTGCCATAATAGTTAAAAATTCAAAGAGATTTAATTCCCCATATTCTTCAACTATTTCTTTTTCCTTTTCTAAAATAAATTCGCCTATATCAGCAAAGTCTTCTTGTGATATTTCTCTATCGCCAATTTTTATCCTGTCACAATATGTGATTAGATGAGGAGAAACAAAAGTGCCAAGTTTATAGTCTTCTTTTAAGATGTCCTTTATAAAGCTTACTGTTGAGCCCTTGCCATTAGTCCCTGCAATGTGAATTACTTTTAATTTTTTATGGGGTGAATCAATATTTTCTAAGAATTTTTTGATTCTCACATTGCCCTTGGACTTGAATTTTCCAATTCTCTTCTCAATATTTTCTACAATTTCTTCATAAGTCATAGATTTTTTACTACCTTTGCAATTTGTGCTTCTACAGTTTTTAAAATTTCTTCGTATTTTGTAACTTTTTCTTTTTCTTCTTCGATTAATTTTGCTGGAGCTTTTGATACGAAACCTTGGTTAGAAAGTTTTCCCTTTGCTCTTTTTAGTTCAGCTTCTGCATCCTTCTTGTCCTTTTGAAGTCTTTTTAATTCTTTTTCAAAGTCAACAAGTTCCTTTAGTGGAAGTTGAATTTCTGCTCTATCGAGAACAATGGCTATATTTTCAGAATTTTTCTTTGCTTCATCATCTGTTATTTCAACTGAATTTGAATAACCAAGATTTAGTAAAAGTCCCTTCATTTCTTCAAAAATTTCCTTCACTTCAGCATCCTTTGTGTAGACAAGAGTGTTGGATTTCTTTGAGTTTTCTATATTCATTTCACTTCTTGCATTTCTAATTTCACGAATTGCATTTTCAATGTATTCAGTGGCTTTTTCTTCTTTTTCAAATACAAAATCTTCCTTGTATTCTGGCCAAGATGAAATAATTAAGGCTTCTTCTCTATTTGGTAGAGCTTGCCAAATTTCTTCTGTGATATATGGCATAAATGGATGAAGAAGTTTTAAGATGTTTTCTAATACATAAAGTAAAACTTTTACTGTGTTGTTCTTTTCTTCTAAATCATCTGAATATAAAACTGGCTTTACAATTTCAATGTACCAGTCGCAGAAGTCAGACCAGATGAAGTCGTAGATTGCATCTGCTGCAAGTCCAATTTCATATTTGTCGATTTTTTCTGTAATTGATTTTATAACTTTTTGTAATTTTGAAATTATCCACTTGTCTTGGTAGTGAAGTTTTTCTAAATCAAATTTTGAATCCTTAATTTCATCAGACATATTCATCATTAGAAATCTTGTTGCATTCCAAAGTTTATTGGCAAAGTTTCTATTTGCTTCTACTCTCTTAATATAAAATCTCATGTCATTACCTGGTGTATTTCCAGTTACAAGAGTAAATCTAAGGGCGTCAGCACCATAATCTCTAATTATATCTAGTGGGTCGATTCCATTTCCAAGAGATTTTGACATCTTTCTACCTTGGTCATCTCTTACAAGTCCATTTAAAAATACATCTTTAAAAGGAAGTTTGCCAGTTTGTTCTAAGGCAGAAAATACCATTCTAATTACCCAGAAGAAAATTATGTCATAACCAGTTACAAGCACATTTGTTGGATAAAAATATTCATATTCAGGAGTTTTTTCTGGCCAACCTAATGTTGAGAAAGGCCAAAGAGCTGATGAAAACCAAGTGTCTAATGTGTCTTGATCTTGTGTATATGTTTTTCCTTCGTGTCCTTCTGTATTTGATGGATCTTCTCTTGAAATAACAATTTCATCATCAGAATCAGAATACCAAACTGGAAGTCTGTGTCCCCACCAAAGTTGTCTTGAAATATTCCAGTCACGAATATTTTCTAACCAATTTTCATAAATTTTTCCAAATCTTTCTGGGACAATATTTAAATTTCCCTTTCTGTATTCTTCAAGAGCTGGCTTTGCAAGAGGTGCCATTTTTACAAACCATTGTTTTGAAATTAGTGGTTCTATAACTGTGTGACATCTTTCACAGTGACCAACAGCGTTGTGGTGATGTTTTTTGCCAATATAAAAGCCAAGCTTTTCAAAATCTTCTATTATTTTCTTTCTTGCTTCATATCTTTCCATACCTGCATAGGCACCAGCATTTTCATTTAAATATCCCTTGCCATCAATTACTATGTTTTGACCAAGATCGTGACGAGCACCAACTTCAAAGTCATTAGGGTCATGTGATGGAGTGATTTTTACTGCACCAGAACCAAAATCCATTTCAACATATTCATCGGCAATAATAGGAATTTTTTTGTTATCCATTACTGGAATCATTACATATTCTCCAACTAAATCAGTGTATCTTTCATCAGCTGGATTTACTGCAATGGCAAGGTCTCCTGGGATTGTTTCAGGTCTTGTAGTTGCAATTTCAATTCCGCCTTCTCTATCTGCAAAAGGATATTTAAAGTACCAGATGTTTCCGTCACTTTCAACGTGTTCTACTTCTGCATCAGAAATTGAAGTTTCACAAGATGGGCACCAATTAATAATTCTGTTGCCACGATAAATTAGTCCCTTTTCATAAAGTTCTATAAAAACTTCTTCCACTGCATTGGATAAATTATCATCAAGAGTAAAACTTTGTCTTGACCAGTCGCAGGAAATTCCAAGTTTTTTAAGTTGATTTACAATGTTTCCACCATATTCGTTAGTCCAATCCCAAGCTCTTTCTAGGAATTTTTCTCTTCCAATGTCTTCCTTATCTATTCCTTCACTTCTTAATTTTTCCACTACCTTTGCTTCAGTGGAAATAGAAGCGTGATCTGTTCCTGGAACCCAAAGAGCAGAGTAGCCTTGCATTCTCTTTGTCCTAATTAAAACATCTTGTATTGTGTTATTAAGAGCATGACCCATGTGAAGATTTCCAGTTACATTTGGAGGTGGCATTACTATAGAATAAGGCTTCTTGTTTTCGTCCACCTCTGCCTTAAAATAATTATTTTCCATCCAATAATCATAGATTTTTTCTTCAAAATCCTTTGGATCATAAGTTTTGTTTAACTCTTTCATTTTTCCTCCTAAATTTATCTTTTTTACATATTTACAATTTATAAAATTAAAAATAAAAAAGCGTCCTCCATCCCTAAGGACGAAAGACGCGGTACCACCTTAATTTTTATTTTTCAATAAACACTCTAAAATCTTTAACGAGATAAGTCGTCTCTGGCTACTATTTTCACCAAAGAAGCAAAAAAGCTACAATTGTAAAGTTCATAAAGACCTCTCAGCAAACAGTCTCTCTCTTGATATAAATTTTTACAATCCTCTTTTTTATTGCTTGTTTTTATTTTGATTCAGTATAAATTTGTGTCGGACCGTCTGCCTCACCAATAATTTCTATACCCTTATCTTTGTCAGTCTTTTTATTTGTTTCTGTATAGATTTGAGTTGGACCATCTGCTCCGCCGATTATTCCAATAGATGCAGCTTCATTTGCATTAGATCTATCTAAGACTCCTGAACCTATTAAGCTAATCGCTACTACAATTATTATTTTCTTCATAAGCCACCTCCAACTTAATATAAAAGATACCACAAAAAATCTTTGAAATCAATAAGAATTCGATTATCTAGGGATAAAACCAACTTTTTTATAAACTTTTCTTAGAGTTTTATTTGCAAGATAAGATGCTTTTTCTGCTCCTTCTTTGTAAACTGATTCAAGATATGCCTTGTCAGATCTTATTTCTTTAAATCTCTCTCTAAGTGGTCTTAATCCTTCAACTACAACTTCTCCAAGGTCTTCTTTAAATTCTCCATAGCCAAGATTTTCGTATTTCTTGACAATTTCTTCAGGGCTCATGCCAGAAAAAGATGAGTGAATATTTATTAAATTCTTTAAACCAGCTTGTTCATCAGAATATCTAAATTCTCCAGTTGAATCTGTCACTGCTCTTTTTATTTTCTTTCTTGTGTCGTCTTCTGAATCCAAAATTAAGATAAAGGAATCTTTATTTGAATCAGACTTAGACATCTTTGAAGAAGGATCCTTAAGTGACATGATCCTTGCCCCAACTTTTGGAGTCATAATTTCTGGAATAGTAAAAGTTTCTGAATATCTTGAATTAAATCTTTGTGCCAAATCCCTTGTAAGTTCAATGTGTTGCTTTTGATCTTCTCCAACAGGCACATAAGAAGTTCCATATAGCAAAATATCGGCAGCCATAAGAACAGGATAGTTTAAAATTCCAGCTTGGACATCAGAATATTTTTTGGACTTATCTTTAAATTGTGTCATTCTTTGAAGTTGTCCAAGTCCAGTCATTGTGTTAAGTACCCAACCAAGTTCTGCGTGTTGTGGCACGTGAGATTGAATATAAATTATAGATTTCTTTGGATCAAGACCTGCTGCTAGATAAAGAGCAAGGACATCAAGAGTATTTTTTCTCAAGTCCTTTGGTTCTTGTGGTGCAGTTATTGCGTGCATATCTACAATGCAGTATAAGCAGTTGTAGTCATCTTGAAGTCCAATAAAATTTTTTAAAGCTCCAATATAATTTCCAATAGTGAGGGAACCTGAAGGTTGAATCCCTGAATAAACTATTTTTTTATCATCCATTTTAATTTTCTCCCCTTGTTTTTATATCTTCCCATCTCTCATTTACTAGATTCCTAATTTTTTCTTCATCAACATTTACAATTTTTCTATTTTTCATTATAAATTTACCATCGCAAATTACTGATTCCACATCAGATGAATTTGCAGAATATACAAGTGCAGAGATGAGATTATTTCTCGGTGTAAAGGAATTTGAGTTTAAATCAAAAATTGTAAGGTCGGCAAGATAATTTTCTTTTACTAAGCCAAGTTTTTCAAATCCAAGTGCCTTTGCTCCATTTACTGTTGCCATCTTTAAAATTTCTATTGCAGGAACAGCTTTTTCATTCATAGTAACAGCCTTATTGACAATGCCGCCAATGTGCTTTTCTTCTACAAAATCTTGATTGTTATTTGATGAATCGCCATCAGTTCCCAGTGCCATAGTGATATTATTTTTTAAAAGTTTATCCACTGGTGTAAATCCACTGGCAAGCTTTAAGTTTGATGATGGATTGTAAACTGGGAAGAATTTTTTATCCTTTACAAGTTCAATTTCCTCGTCAGTAATGTGAACGCAGTGAGCTGCAATTATTTGGCTATCAAGAAGGCCCAATGAATTTACATATTCAATTGGTGTCATGCCATATTCTTTTTTAGAATTTTCAACTTCTGTAAGAGTTTCTGACAAGTGAATGTGAATTAAGCTGTCATATCTTTCTAGAGATCTTTTTGCAATTTCTTTTAGAAATTCTGTGGAACAAGTGTAAATTGCGTGAGGTGCAGGAACAACTTTTATTCTGCCATTACACTTTTCGTGATAATTATTGTAAAGATCATCAAATTCTTGTAACTTTTCTTCGCCCTTGCCATCCACATCTGTCATGCCACGAGTTAAGACTCCACGAATTCCTGCTTCTATAGCTGCATCGCCAACTCTATCCATTTCGTAATACATATCGCAAAAAGATGTGACCCCTGACTTTATATTTTCAATAATAGAAAGCATTGAAGACCAATAAATGTCTTCTGCATTTAATTTAGCTTCTATTGGCCAAATTTCATTTTCAAGCCAGTCCATAAGTGCCAAGTCATCGGCATAGTTTCTAAAATAAGACATACCAAGATGAGTGTGGGCATTTACAAAACCTGGTGTGAGAAGTTTATTTTCTCCATCAAGAACTTCATCTGCTGATAGATCTAAATTTTTTCCAATTTTTTTTATTTTATTTTCTTCTATAAAAATATCTGCCTTGTCGACAATTTTTTCTTCTTCTATATCTAAATATGAAATATTTTTTAAAAGTATACTCATAATTCCTCCAATACTAATATTATTATAACAAAGTTTAAAAATTTTTTTCAATTTTTAAAGTATGATTGAGAATTTAAAATTCTATGAGCTCCCTGCAAAATATTTAGTCCTGTGAATTTTTCTGTGATTTTACAATATTAACTCGCGATAATTTCCATCAAAAAAGCACATCTACTCTTTAACAGTTAGTGTGCTTTAACTCAAATCATATAAATTTAAAAACATTCTTAAATGAATTTATTAACTTATTAATGTCAACATCATTTAACTTGTAAATTCTATTCCCTAAAAATCTTTCTGTTGAAACTTCTCTTAATTTATTAACCCTTACAAAAGCTTTTTCATAACTTGGGTTTTGCTGATAATCCCTACAATTTATTGTAAATCCACCACGATATTTTTTACCTGATTTTTTACTTGTAATTGGTGCAACTAAAATAGTTTTATCCGCATAGGAAAAATTAGACAAAATTACAGCATAATGTTTCCCTTGTAATTCTCCACCTATATTATTTTTAAAATCAACCAGATAAACATCAAATAATTCAAATTTCATAAATTTCCCCAAAAATTAAGCAGGCTAACCAGCCTGCTTGCAATGTCCTTAACTAATAAGGCTCTTTCCTCTTATGAGTACCTTATCCTTAACTAATAAGGTTTTCGGTAATTAAATATTATCACTTTTATTGAAATAAAACAAGGTATTTATAACATTTAATTGTCAGTGTGCTTATAATAATTAAGCTATTTTTGGAATGAAAGTATTTTTGTATTTCTAAATACCTTTCATCTTGTATCTGTTCAAGATTATTTACTTTTTCTAAAATAAAATGCAGGCAGTCCTAAATAGCTTAATTCATCCTTGTTATTATAGAATGACACATTTGCATTTTCGTAAAATCCTTCCAATATAATTTCTTCTGCAGGCTCACAAGCAAGCACACAAGTTTGGCAATTTATAGGATAAAATTCATCTTCCATGTATCTTGGATTTTGTCTTTACCCTTATTAAAAAATTTTTTTCAATTTATTGAAATTTCTCACTTCACAAAATAAACTTTGGTATAATGAGCTTATGAATGGAAATTATTTAGAATTTAATGTATTTTTTGACATCATCGGAACTATTGCCTTTGCAATTTCTGGTGCCATACTTGGTTGCAAAAAGAATATGGACATACTTGGCGTAATAGTTTTGGGACTTGTGACAGCTCTTGGAGGAGGCTTTGTTCGTGACTTGGTACTTGGAATAAATCCACCAAATATGTTTCAAAATTCAACAAATGCTCTTATATCCACTGCCTTTGCAGTTTTGGTTTTTATTTTCTTTTTTACTAAAGAAAAATTTTTCCAACTCTCACTTGTTAAAACTCATGAACAGATTCATGATTATAACTGACACAATTGGACTTGCATCTTTTACCATAACTGGAATGGCAACAGCAATCTCTTTAGGTTACGACAAAAGGTTCCTTCTTATCTTTGTGGGAACAATAACTGGAGTCGGCGGTGGTATGATTCGTGATATCTTGGCTGGGACTATCCCCTTTATTTTTAAGGAACAAATTTATGCCGGTGCCTGTATCTTAGGTTCAATTGTATTTATAATTGCAAGACATTTCTTTTCTTATCAATTTTCCATGATAATTTGCTTTTTTACAGTTTTAATATTTAGACTTTTGGCAGTGAAAAAAAATTGGAACTTGCCAAGGATAAAAAATCAGGAGGAATAAAATGGCAGTAGCAGAATTAACACTTATACCTATAGGAACAAAGACTACATCTGTGAGCAAATACATAGCAGGTGCCTTGGATTCAATTGGAGAAATCGAAGGATTAACTTATGAACTAAATCCCATGGGCACAACAATTGCTCATGACGACTTAAAAGTTTTATATGAAGTAATAAGAAGAATGCAAGAATCTGTCTTTGATGCTGGAGCAAATAGAGTTTATTCTGTTGTAAAAATTGACGACAGACGTGACAAGGATTACACTTTTAAGGATAAAGTTACATCAGTTAATGAAAAGAGAAAAAATAAATAATTTTTATAGGACCTCATCATATTGATGGGGTTTTTCTAAAAATATTTTTTAATTTATTATGGTCTTTATGTTTTTTTAAGGAGGAGGAAATATGTACGAAGGTTTTTTGACAGATGTTGAAGGAATAAAACTTGGCCATGCAGAAGATAAGCTTGCCCTAACTGGGACTAGTGTTATTTTGTGTGAGGATGGTTTTACTGCTGGAGTTGATGTTCGTGGAGCAGGTCCTGGTACTCGTGAAACTGATCTTTTAAGAGCAGAAAATTTAGTCCAAAAGGTTCACGCCGTTTTTTTAACTGGTGGCTCTGCCTATGGTCTTGATGTTGGCGGCGGCATTATGAAATTTTTGGAAGAAAGTGGTTCTGGTTTTGATGTTGGTGTTGGTGTTGTCCCTATAGTTCCTGGTGCAGTTCTATTTGATCTTGCACTAGGTGATGCAAAGGTTAGACCTGATTTTAAGATGGGTTATGCTGCAGCAAAAA
>NZ_HE978594.1:155194-179213 GCF_000312025.1 Peptoniphilus timonensis JC401
TGGGAAATTTGGGTGCAGGATGTGGCGCAAGTGTTGGAAAAATTTTGGGAAATGATTTTGCCATGAAGTCTGGCATTGGTCAATCTTCTGTAAAAGTTGGCGACTTAGTTGTTTCTTCTATAGTTGCCTTAAATGCTCTTGGAGATATTTTTGATTATGAAAAGGGAAAAAGAATTGCAGGAGTTTATGACAGAAAAATAAAAAATTTTTAGACACTTGTACTCTTTACGAAAAGAGTTTAAACGATTATAATCAATTTAGCCCAGCCAACACAACAATTTCTCTTGTTGCAACAAATGCAAAACTCACTAAGGCAAACTGTAATAAGATCTCACAAATGGCTCACGATGGATATGGAAGATCAATTAATCCAGTCCACACCATGAACGATGGGGATACAATTTTTACACTTGCATCTGGTGAAGTTGAAGCAGATATTAATTTAGTTGGAATTCTTGCTGCAAAAACTATTTCTAGGTCTATTGCAAATGCAATTTATTCAGCTGAGGATTCAGGTGGGCTTGTTAGTTATAGTAGCATCAAATGATGCAGGAAGGGTATCTTTTTGAACCCTATCGGAGGTAAAAAATGAATAGAAATACAGAACGTAACAGAAGGCTAGTAATAGCTGCCATGCTTGGTGCAATTACCGTTGTACTTAGTCTTACTCCCCTTGGACTAATTCCGCTTGGAGTGATTAATGCAACTACAATGCACATACCAGTAATTATTGGAGCAATAGCAGAAGGTCCAGTAGTGGGGGCTTTAGTTGGACTTATTTTTGGAGTATCTTCTCTTTTAAATGCAATTCTTAGAAATGCAAGTCCCGTTGCTTTTGTCTTTTATAATCCATTAATTTCTGTTGTGCCAAGAATTTTAATAGGTATAACTTCCTATTATTCTTACACAGCTGTGAAAAAGCTTGAAGACAAAAATTTGAGAAATCTCACAAAAGCACTTTGGGGTATTATTTCAATATTCTTAGTTTATTTACTTATCAAAAATATTAAAACAGGTGGAACAGCACTTAATATTACTTTTGTAGTAATTCTCCTTGCACTTTGCATTGGCTTTTTAGTTTATTCTTTTAAATCAAGTGAAAAGGACTTTCCTATTGCCATTGGTGCCTTTGTTGGATCAATGACTAATACTATTTTAGTTCTTGGTGGAATTTATCTTATCTATGCCAAGAGATATGTGGAAGCCTTAGATATTCCACTAGACAATGCCAAATCAGCAATTCTTGGTGTGTCAGTTACCTCAGGAATACCTGAAGCAATTCTATCTGTTATAATAACTACAGCAGTTATAAAAGCTTTAAAATCAAGAAGGGGTTAATATGTTACTTGCAATTGATATAGATAATAGGTCAACAGACTTTGGTGTCTATGATAAAGATGAACTAATAGATAAATTTTCCATTACAACTGACAAAAACAGATCCGTTGTGGAAATTAAACTGACAATTAAATTAATTTTAGATGATAAAAATATAAATCTCAGTGAAATTGATGAAATTATAATTTCCAATGTAGTTCCCGAACTTTCATCTTCTTATGAAATGATTTCAAGAGAACTAATTGGCAAAAAACCCATAGTTATATCTGCTGGAGTTAAAACTGGTCTAAATATAAAATGTGAAAATCCAAGAGAAGTTGGCAGTGACAGGATAATAAAAGCTGTAGCAGCCACTCAAAAATACAAGAGCAATATAATAATTGTGTCTGCATCATCAATTACGACAATTGACTATATCAATGCAAAAAAAGAATTCCTGGGAGGACTAATCCTTCCGGGAATCAACTTGCTTCAAGATTCACTTGTAAGAGGCAGTGCAAAACTCCCTCATGTGGAAATAAAAAGACCTGATGATATTATTGGAAAAAATACAGAAAAAGCAATTCAAAGAGGTCTTTACTTTGGCTACAAAAAAGCAGTCCTTGGGATAATTGATGAAATAATAGAATCCTATTCACTGAAAAAAGATAATACAAGTATTTTAATAACTGGTGCCTATGCCTATCTTCTTAAATTTTGTAAATACGAAATGATAAGAGAAGATGAACTTGGCATAAGTGGTTTAAAATATATTTACGACTTAAATAAAAACAAGGCTTCATAAAAATAAGCCTTGTTTTTTTATCTATATTTTATTAAATCCTTTGTATCAACCTTGTGGAAGTTGACATCAAATCCACTTAAATCCACAATCTTTTCCATAGTGTATCGGAACTGATCTATATCTCCTGTAATATAAAAATCAATTTTTCTATTTGGGATTTCTTCGTGATTTTCTTCTATATTTAAAATATTCATGGCATCAAGGACAGTTTTGTAAGCTGGATCCACCATTAAAACTTTTTTACCCTGTGAATTTAAAACTCTTTTGAAAGAATCTTCGACTAGAGGATAATGAGTGCAGCCCAAAATCATAGTGTCAAAATCATAATCGCCAAATTCATCTAAGTACTCTTTTACAATTGCATCCATATAATCTTTTTCAAACTCTCCCCTTTCAATAGCAAGAGTGAGTTTTGGACAATAAACAGATTTTAATTCAATGGATGGGTCCATAGACTTTAGTACTTTTTCATAAACTTTACTGTTTACACAAGATTTAGTTGCAACTAAAGCAATCTTCTTTGTATTTGTCCTCTCAAGTGCGTTGATGCTACCTGGTTCGACAACTCCAATTATAGGATACTTGTATTTTTCATTTGACTCTTTTAAACCATGACTTGTAGCAGTATTACAAGCAATAATAGAAAGATCTACATCTAAATCTTTGAAATATCCCATGACTTCCATTGTATAATTTTTTATTTCTTCATCAGTTCTTGCGCCATAAGGCATTCTAAGAGTATCTCCAAAAAAGACAAAATTTTTATTTTTTATTTTATTTAAAGCGACTTTTAGAACTGAAAGCCCACCGACTCCACTGTCATAAAAGCCAATCATATTTTTTCCCATTAAATCACCAACTCTTTTATTATAATACTATATAAGTTGAAAAACAAAAAGAATAATAAACATTTATAGCATAATATGTAAAATTTCATAAAAGTATTTACTAAAATTTTTCACATTTTAATTTTATAATATCATAGAAAAAAACCTGCCAACTAAGTCAGCAGGTTTTAAGTGGTGCACCTTTACGGACTCGAACCGTAGGCCCACTGATTAAGAGTCAGTTGCTCTACCAACTGAGCTAAAGGTGCATATAATAATTTTACTTTTGAGCTGTACCATCAGTACAACAAAAATAATTATAAATAAAAAAAACACTCCTGTCAAGTGTTTTTTTATTTTTTATTTCCTAAACATTCTATAATCAGCCTGCTCTTCAAACATTTCATAAATAGCATCAATAGTTCTTTCACTGGCTTCTCTAGCTTCTTCAGGATTTTTTTCTTCTATTAAATTATAAATTCTTTGCAAATTTTTGTAGTGTTTGCCATAATTTGCCTTGTTCTTAAAAATAAAATTCCCAAACCTGTAAAGTCTTTTATTTACCATAGTCATAACTTCATATAGAATTTCATTGTTTAGTGATTTTACAAGTGCTAAATTCCACTCTATTATAAGATTTTGTGCCAACTCTTCTTCCCCATTGTCTATGGCTATTCCAAGTTCTTTGTTTATTTCTTGAAAATATTTGGTGTTCTTTCCCAATCCTTTTTCTGCCAAGAGTTCGACACAAAGAGGCTCTAAAGATTTTCTCACTATATATAGATTTTTGGCTTCCTTGACAGAAATTTTAGAAACAATATATGATTTTCTTGGAAAACTTGTTACTAAACCATCATTTTCTAATTTTTTTAGAGCTTCCCTCACTGGAGTTCTAGAAACATCTAACTCAGAAGCGATTTCCATCTCTATAAGCTTATCTCCAGGTAGTAATTTGTTTTTAAAATTTTTCTTTTAAATCTCTATATACCATATTACTAAGAGATTTTTTATTAGCCTTTAATTCCAAAAATCTCACCTCCCTATTTTAAAAAATGTTTTCCTTTAGTGCATTAAATTCTTTTTTTCATTATAACATATTGAGGGTAGTTTTCTACAAAAATTTATTTTTTTATATGAAAAATATATAAATCTATAGAAAAAATGAATAATAGTCTATTCTATGGGTAAAATTATATTTGTAAAAACAATATAGAAATTTTTAGGAGGAATTATGAATAAGAAAATTTTAATGACAACTGTTGGACTTGGATTAGCACTTACTCTTTCAGCATGTGGTCCAAAAAACCAAGCTCTAAATACAAAAAATGAAAAGACAAATAATACAGCAACAACTGCTAATGCTAATACAAATGCAGCTGCAAAAGAAAATGCTAATAAAAATGCATATAAGAGTATGAATGATGCTCAAACAAAAGAAGAAACTGCAGTAAATAAGGGTGCTGTTGCAAACTTAGATCCAGGAATTGCTTTTGACGGTTTCAAAAAACTTCACGCTGACGCAAAGATTGAATCTTTCGGACTTGATGTTGAAAATGGAAAAGCCTACTACACAGTTGATGGCTACGATGCAAAAAATGAATACGAAGTTAAAGTTGATGCAGTTACTGGTGATATTGTAAAAGATGAAGTCGAAGCAGAAAACACTTCAAATAAAGTTGCTGACGTTCAAATACACATGGTTGAAGCTGTTGACAAGTTCATGGATGAAGCTTTAAAAGACGCTGGTCAAGGCTATGAAGCTGGCGAATACGAAGTTGAATACGATGACGGAAAGTATGTAGTAAGTGTTGAAGTTGTAAAGGGAAATAAAGACATCACTTATGAATATGATCTTGAAACAGGAAAATTAATAGAAAAAGATATGTAATTTAAAGAAAAAGAGGCTTTGACCTTCTTTTTTTCTTGTTTAAAATTAAAGTAAAAAAGCTTTCATCTCCACATCAAGAGATAAAAGCTTTTTTTTATTTTAAATTTTTATATCTCTGCAGGGCATCTTTATAGGCAGAAATTATTGCCTTAGTAGATGAAGCATTGTATCTTCTTTGGACTTCTTCAACAATAAGATCGTGATCATTTATATTTTTTCCAATAAAAATTCCCTTTATAAACTTTCTAGTAAGTTCAAGAGTTGCATTGGTATCCGCATCGATAATCCTGCCATCTTCTTCAACTTCAAAGGCTAAATAGAAAACTCCGTAAATCTTTGTTATTGCATTATCAGAACTAGTCCTTGCTTCTCCCGTGAGATATAAAGTATTTTTCATCCTATTCTCCAATTTCCTCATAAATTTTGAGAGAGATTTTGCCTATGATTTCTTTTGCAAGTACATTTGACTGGGCTTCATTTACTAAAATCACTAGTATATAGTTTTTCTTATTAGTAAAAAATATTCCGCCATCATTTTCTAAATTATCCAAATCGCCACTTTTATTTGCAATTTTTATATCTTCTGATAAAAATCTTTGAAGTCTACTTCTTTCCTGCTGCCTCAACAATATATCAAGGGCAAGATCAGATAAATCTTCTCTCAAAAAAGTTTTTTCATAAATCATTTTTAAGATTTTTAATATATCATGAGAAGATGTATAATTGTCAAATCCCTTTTCTTTGGCATCTAAGTCCATCATTTTTCTTTGAAGACTTGTATTTAATAGCCCAAGTTTTTCTCCAAGGTCATTTACCTCATCCATGCCAATGATTTCTATTAAAATATTTGTGGCAAAATTGTCACTTACAATTATCATAAGAGTCAAAAGCTCTCTAATAGAAAATGAGTGATTACTTGAAAGTTCTTTTAATATTCCAGATCCATCAACTTTTTCATAATCTTGAATTTTTATTTTTTCTTCAAGATCCAAGTCTTTTCTTTCAACTTTTTCTAAAAGTTTTAGCACAATTAATAACTTTATCATGCTTGCTGAAGGAACTTTTTTATCACCATTTATAGCAAATTTTTCATCTTCATCTAGGTCATAAAAGCTAATAGAAATATTTGCAGAACTGTCTTTCACCAGATCTTCTATTTCTTTTTTCAATTTATTATAGTTTATCATAGGAACACTTTCTTTTCTATCAAACTAGCTAAGTAATTTTAAAATTTGTCCCATGCCAATTCCAAAGAAGTTACCAACTGCGGCACCAAGTACTCCCATTAGAACTCCTATACCTGCATAAGATGCGTCATAGGCAGAGGCAACTATTGGAGCTGATGCTGATCCACCAATGTTAGCAAGAGATGCTGTTGAAACCATGCAAAGATCCCAGTGGAATATTTTTGAAAGTAGATACATAAGTACTACGTGAATTGCTAGGATAAATATTCCATAAACTACCCACATTGGTGCAGAGATTAGGTCTACTACTGATGCTGTTGATGCAAGTAAGGATACAACTGCGTATAGGTAAACATTTGATAATTCTTCTACTGCTGGAAGTTTTCCTATTGGTGATAGGGCACAAATAAGTCCCAATATTGTTACGAATAAAGTTGTTATTGTTCCTTTATCAAACATTGCAAGACCTGCGTTTGTAAGTCCATCAGATAGTTTTGCTCCCACTAGTTGTGAAAGTGCTGAAACTATTAGTGATAATCCAATTAGGAAAATCCAATCTGCTGAATCTGCTATTTTTCTTTCCCTTTGCTACTTCTTCTGCTGCTGCATCTGCTACTGCTTGTAGTTTTGATGTGTCAGCTTTTGTTGATTTGTTCCATTTTGGAGCGTATCTAACTGCTAATAATAGTAGGGCAATCCAAAGTGAATAACATACTGTGTCAAGTGCAAGTGCACAAGAGTAAGCTCCTGCATCTACTGGTAATGCTGCTTGCATGGCTGCCATGTTTGCTGATCCTCCAACCCAAGATGCAAATAGTGCTGCTACTGCTGCCCAAGTGTCTGTTCCCAAAGTGTGTTTAAAAATTGGATATCCAATTAAAAATCCTACAAATAATGTTGCTGAACATCCTAAGAATATTGCTACCATTCTGCCACCTAGTTTTGCAAGTTTTTTAAAGTCACAACGTAGTAACATTACAAAAATCATTGCATATAGGAGGTTGTTCTTTAGGGCTGAATATGTATCTGAACAAGCATCTGATGCATATAGACCCATTGTGCAAAATATCATGTTTAATACATAGATAAATACAAGTGGTGGAACTACATTAAAAATTTTCCATTTTGTGTATTTTTCAAGTGCTAAGAGAGCTCCTGCCACGAACATTAAAAATGCGATGTAAGTAAATCCATTAGTAATAACCATAATTATCTCCTTTCATTTTTTATTTTTATTTAAGTTAGTTTCAACTTTCTTTTTTTAATTTTGAATTTTATGATTTCAATTTTTAAATGTCTAGATATTTTATTCCCTTAACTGATTTTATTCCCAAACCAATGTTATCTGTCACTGTGACTTCTTTTTCATTGAAGACCGCTCCGCCTTCTATTGGATCTTCTGAACAAAGTACTGGTCCGTCTAAATCAATTTTTGTTATTATTTGTTTTGCACAAGCTAGATGAACTGCTGCGTTTACAGATATTTTTGCTTCTAACATGCAACCAATCATACATTCAACTCCACAAAGTTCTGCCATGCTTGTTATTTTAAGTGCATTATAAAGTCCTCCACACTTCATAAGTTTTATGTTAATCAAGTCTGCTGCTTTCATATTTAATATTGTCATGGCATCTTCAGGTGAAAATACACTTTCGTCTGCAAGAACTGGCACTATGGAATGGTCTGTTACGTATTTTAATCCTTCATAGTCATGAGCTTTTACTGGTTGTTCTACGAGTTCTATGTCCAAAAGTTTTTCTTGCATTGAGTCTAAAATCCTAACTGCTTCTTTTGGTGTCCATGCTTGGTTTGCGTCTATCCTTATTCTCACATCTGGACCAACTGCTTTTCTTATGGCTTCAAGTCTTTTTACATCAAGGCTTGGATCTATTCCCACTTTAACTTTTAGGGTGTCATATTTTCTTTTAACTGCGTCTATGGCATCTCTTGCCATTTCTTCTGGGTCGTTTACAGAAATTGTTATATCGGTAGTTATTTTTTTTCTTGATCCACCCATTAATTTGTAAACAGGAATTTTATGTAATTGTCCATATAAATCCCAAAGAGCCATGTCACAAGCTGCCTTTGCACTGGTGTTTTTAACTATAGAAGAGTTTAAGGCCATCATTAAATTTTCAAAGTCGTCAATATCTCTACCGACAATTGTTTTTATTATATGGTCCTTAAAAGCTCCTATAATGGAATATTGTGTCTCTCCTGTCACTGCTCCTGTTGGTGGTGCTTCTCCATAGCCAATATTTCCTGTGTCTGTGTGAATCTCAACTATTATGTCTTCAACGCTGTCAACTGACCTTAGAGCTGTCTTAAAAGGCACTCTCAAAGGAACAGACAAGATTCCTAATTTTACTTCTGTAATTTTCATATTTAGGTCTCCTTCCTTTATATTTTTTACAAATTATAAGTAAATATAAAAAAACCCAGCAAAATAAAAGATATTTATTTACTGGGTCTCATAATGTTTTTTGATCTACTGTAATAGCTCATGCAAAATGAAGCAGTTAATATTTACTTGTGAAAACATTTTACTATTTTTTAGCCGATTTGTCAATATATTATCAAGCTAAAGTGTGTGCCACAAAAAAACTCTGGCATTTCTACCAGAGTTAATTTATGTTTATATCTTATTCAAATTTTCCGTGACAGTTTTTATATTTTTTTCCACTTCCACATGGACATGGATCATTTCTTCCTACTTTTTCTTTTTTTCTAACGTAGGGTTTTTTCTTTCCGTCATCTGGATTTACAGTTTCAACTTCTTTTGCAACTCTAACTCTCTTAACTCTTTCAGGATTTACAACGTGGTAAAGCATCTTAACTGTATCTTCTTTTATTGACTCGTTCATTGCTTCGAACATGTCAAAACCTTCTTCTGCGTAAGCTCTAACTGGGTCAGTTTGTCCTACTGCACGAAGTCCAATTCCCTTTCTTAGTTGATCCATTGCGTCGATGTGATCCATCCATTTTTTGGTCAACATTTTGAAGTAAGGCAACTCTTTCGATTTCTCTGAATTTTTCTTCGCCGAATTCTTCTTCTTTTTCAAGATATTTTTCATCAGCAAGTTTCTTCATATAATCTTTTATAGAGTCTACAGTTGGATTTTCAAGTTTCTTTAAGAAGTCCTCTTCAAAATCAAAAGTACTTACGCCAAAGTTTCTAATTGATTCAAAATCAAGATAGTTTTTGTTGTTGTCATCAAGCTTGTTGTAGAAATCAACAGTCTTGTCGATAACATCATTTCTCATTGCTATGATGTCATCTTTTAGGTTTTCACCTTCAAGTACTCTTCTTCTTTCTGCATAAATAACTTCTCTTTGTTTATTCATAACGTCGTCATATTTTAAGACATTCTTACGAATACTAAAGTTATTACCTTCTACTTTTCTTTGAGCTGATTCAATTAGTCTTGTCAAGATTTTGTGTTCAATTGGTTCATCTTCTTCTGGATCAAGTTTAAGCATTGTTTCCTTAAATCTATCTCCAGCAAATAGTCTAATTAAATCATCATCTGCTGAAATATAAAATCTTGAAGAACCTGGGTCTCCTTGACGACCTGAACGTCCACGAAGTTGGTTATCAATACGTCTTGATTCGTGTCTTTCAGTACCAATAATTCTAAGTCCGCCAACTGCTTTAACTTCTTCAGCTTCTTTATCAGTATCAACTTTGAATTTTTTTACAAGAGCTTGATAATCTTCTCTTGCCTTTAAAATTTCTGGATCTTCTGTCTTGAAGTATGAGTCTGCATATTCAAGCATTTCATCTTCCATACCTTGTTTTTTAAGTTCTTTCTTTGCAAGATATTCAGGGTTACCACCAAGTACAATGTCGGTACCACGACCAGCCATGTTTGTAGCAATAGTAACTTGTCCAAAACGACCAGCTTGTGCAACTATTTCAGATTCTTGTTCGTGCTTTTTAGCATTCAAAACATTGTGCTTAATGCCAGCACGTTTTAAATATTTTGACAAAGCTTCTGACTTGTCAATTGAAACTGTACCAACTAGAACTGGTTGTCCCTTTTCATGTGCTTCAGCAATTTCTCTTGTAACAGCCTTGAATTTTGCATCTTCATTTAAATAAATGTGGTCGTTGTCATCTTCCCTTTGCACAGGTTTATTTGTAGGAATTTCAACAACGTCAATGTTATAAATATCTCTGAATTCGCCTTCTTCTGTCATAGCAGTACCTGTCATACCAGAAAGCTTGTCATACATTCTAAAGTAGTTTTGGAAAGTAATAGTTGCAAGAGTTTTTGATTCAGCTCTTACTTCTAGACCTTCTTTTGCTTCTATAGCTTGGTGTAATCCTTCAGAGTACCTTCTACCATACATTAGACGACCAGTAAATTCATCTACTATAATAACTTCGCCATCTTTAACAACATAATCAATGTCTTTTTTCATTGTACCTGCTGCCTTTAAAGCTTGGTTAATGTGGTGAGAAAGTTCCATGTGTTCTGCATCTGCTAAGTTTTCTATTCCAAAATATTTTTCAGCCTTAGCAATACCTTTATCAGTAAGAGTTGCAGTCTTATCTTTTTCATCTATTACATAATCAACAGTTTCTTCTTCGAATTCTCTGTTAAATCTTTCAAGATCAATTTCATCTTGGCTCTTGATTCTGTGGCTAAGTGTATTTACAAAATCTCTTGCTCTTACATATAAGTCAACAGATTCATCTCCTTGACCAGAAATAATAAGAGGAGTTCTTGCTTCGTCAATTAAAATTGAGTCAACTTCGTCGACGATACAGAAGTGTAGTCCTCTTTGAACCATTTCTTCCTTATAAATAACCATGTTATCTCTTAGGTAGTCGAAACCAAATTCGTTGTTAGTACCATAAGTGATATCTGCATTGTAAGCAGCCTTTCTGTCCTCTTGATCCATATCGTGGATAATACATCCAACAGTAAGACCCAAGAATTCATAAACCTTAGCCATCCAGTCCCTATCACGACTAGCCAAATAATCATTTACAGTTACAACATGAGTACCCTTACCTTCAAGAGCATTTAAGTAAGCTGGTAGTGTAGCAACAAGTGTCTTACCTTCACCAGTTTTCATTTCAGCAATTCTACCTTGATGAAGAATAATACCACCGATAACTTGAACTCTAAAGTGCTTCATGCCAAGCACTCTCCAAGCAGCTTCCCTTACAACAGCAAAAGCTTCTGGAAGTAAATCATCAGTAGTTTCACCATTTTTAATTCTATTTTTAAATTCTTCAGTTTTGTCTTTAAGCTCATTATCAGAAAGTTTTTCCATCTCGCCTTCGAGACTCATAACTTTATTCACAAGGGGCTCGATTTTTTTAGTTCCCTTTCACTGTAGGTACCAAAAATCTTTTCCATTAAACCCATTTTACCACTCCTTTTACCCGACGTATTATTTTATCATTAAATGGCATATTTTACAATAAAAATCACTTTTCATATATCTCTATAAATTATATTGTTACTAATATTTAATGTCAATATAAATAAGATAATTACTTAATTTAAATCCTATCTAAACATAACAAACTATACAAATTAAAAGTTTTATTATAAAATGTATTAAATGAAGAGGAGGTTAATATGATACTAGTAGTTGACTTTGGCGGCCAATACAATCAGTTAATAGCAAGAAGAATAAGAGACTTAAATATTTACTGTGAAGTTGTCCCATACAACAAGGCCTTAAAAGAATTAGAAAATAGAAAAAATGTAGAAGGAATAATATTTACAGGTGGACCTAACTCAGTATACGAAGAAGGAGCACCACAAATAGAAAAAGAAATCTTCGACAAAAATATTCCAATCCTTGGTCTTTGCTATGGAATGCAAATCATGGCCCACACATTAGGTGGAAAAGTAATAAAATCACCTAAAGAAAGAGAATTTGGAAAAACAAAAATAGAAACAAAAAAATCAGAAATCTTCGAAAACTTATCCCAAGAAGAAACAGTTTGGATGAGTCATGTAGACAGAGTTGAAAAAGCTCCAGAAGGATTCGAAATAATAGCAAACAGTGCTAACTGCCCAATAGCAGCAATGGCAAATGTAGACAAAAAACTCTATGCCCTACAATTCCATCCAGAAGTAAACCATTCAGTCCACGGAAAAGAAATGTTAGAAAACTTTGCAGTAAAAATCTGTGGAGCAAAAAAAGATTGGACAATGGAAAACTACGCCAAAAAATCAATCCAAGAAATAAAAGAAAAAGTCGCTGACGGTAAAGTACTCCTTGCCCTATCAGGTGGAGTTGACTCATCAGTAACAGCTGCCCTACTATCAAAAGCAGTTGGCGAAAACCTAACTTGCATCTTCGTAGACCACGGTCTAATGAGAAAAAATGAAGGTGACGAAGTAGAAGAAGCCTTTAAAAATTCAGGCATGCACTTCATAAGAGTAGACGCAGAAAAAAGATTTTTAGATAAACTATCTGGCGTGACAGACCCAGAAAAGAAAAGAAAAATCATTGGCGAAGAATTTATAAGAGTCTTTGAAGAAGAAGGCCAAAAAATAAAATCCGTAGACTTTCTTGCACAAGGAACAATATATCCAGACGTAATAGAATCAGGACTAGGCGACTCCGCAGTAATAAAATCCCACCACAATGTTGGAGGACTACCTGACTTCGTTGACTTTAAAGAAATAATAGAACCACTTCGCATGCTATTTAAAGACGAAGTACGTGACTTAGGACGAGAACTTGGACTAGCAGACTATCTAGTAGATAGACAACCCTTCCCTGGACCAGGACTTGCCATAAGAGTAATGGGCGAAATAACAAAAGAAAAATTAGACATACTTCGCGATGCAGATAAAATCTTTAGAGACGAATTAGAAAAAGCAAAACTAGAAGACATCAACCAATACTTTGCAGTCCTAACAAATAACAGAACCGTAGGAGTAATGGGCGACTTTAGAACTTATGACTATACCCTTGCCCTTCGTGCAGTATCAACAACAGACTTTATGACAGCAGACTTTGCAAGAATACCTTGGGAAATCTTGGATAAAGTATCAAATAGAATAGTAAATGAAGTAGACCATATAAATAGAATAGTGTATGACATAACATCAAAACCCCCAGCAACAATTGAGTGGGAATAAAAATTATAAATAGAAAATTTTAAGTGATGCCACAAATTAATTATTGTAGCATCACTTTTTTATTATTTAAGTATTTAACTTATTTTTTATTATTACTAACAATGATATAATTAAAATAATATAGTAAAATACAGATAAATTTTTATTTGATTTAACTTGTATTTAAAATTTAGTAGAATTTTGTAAAAAATATTGGAGGAACAAATCAATGAAATTAATTAGTTTGTTTTCTGGTGCAGGGGGACTTGACCTAGGTTTTCAAAAAGCTGGTTATGAGATAGTCGCAGCCAACGAATTTGACAAAACAATTTGGGAAACATACGAAAAAATCATGATAATAAACTTATAAAAGGTGATATTTGTGAAATTTCATCTGATAAATTTCCAGACTGTGATGGTATAATTGGTGGACCTCCCTGCCAATCTTGGAGTGAAGCAGGTGCTTTAAAAGGAATCGATGATCCAAGAGGACAATTATTCTATGAATACATAAGAATTTTAAAAGATAAAAAACCTAAATTTTTTCTTGCGGAAAATGTAAAAGGTATGATGGCAAAAAGACATAATTCTGCAGTTAAGAATATAGTATCTCAGTTTGAAGATGCAGGGTATGATGTCTTTATTCATTTATTAAATGCCAGTGATTACGGTGTACCACAAGACAGAAAAAGAGTATTTTATGTTGGATTTAGAAAAGATTTAAATGTAAATTTTGATTCTCCACCTGAAAAATATAATTATAAACTAACTTTTAGAGACGCAATTTATGATCTGAAAGATAATGTTATTCCTGCACTCCCCAAAAATAAAACCAATGGAGATAAATGTAACTTTGTTAATCATGAATATTTTATAGGCGCCTACTCACCTATTTTTATGAGTAGAAACCGAGTTCGTGGATGGGGTGAACAAGCTTTTACTGTGCAAGCCTCAGGAAGACAGTGTCAACTACACCCACAAGCCCCAAAAATGATTAAAATAGAAAAAAATAAGCAAATTTTTAAACCTGGAAGTGAAAATTTATATAGAAGGTTATCTGTAAGAGAATGTGCTAGAATTCAAGGATTTCCTGATGATTTTAAATTTTATTACACTAATTTGAATGATGCCTATAAGATGATAGGCAATGCTGTACCAGTAAATCTTGCTTATGAAATGGCAAAATCAATTAAAATGGCACTCGTTAAACCAAATAAGTTTAGTAGACCTAAACAATTACAAATGATTTGAGGTATTATTATGACTGATAAAAGCAATAATAAGGGAAGAGCTTATGAGTTTGCATATCTCAATACTCTTCACGAAGAAATTTCAAAATACAGACCTTCTAATATTGATAAGAACTCAAGTTATCATGCAGCTGAAAAAGCTTGGAATACTTTAGAAGAATCGGAAAAAGATATATACAAAATAAGTGCTTTGGCTGGAACTAATACAATTTTAGAACTTGAACCCTTAATTTTAGACGACGGTAATGATGAATTAGAACTAAAAATCCAAACTGATGATATGGGTAAGGCTGGAGATGTAAGGGATATCCTTATAATTAGAAAAGGAATAGAATGGGAAATTGGGCTTAGTATAAAGCACAATCATTTTGCTGTTAAGCACAGCAGATTATCTAAAGTATTAGACTTTGGAGAAAAATGGTACGGTATAAAATGCTCTGATAAATATTGGGAAGATATAAAGCCTATTTTTGATTATTTAGAAGATGAAAAGGCAAAAGGATCAAAATGGAGAGATCTTCCTAGCAAAGAAGATGATGTTTATTTACCTCTTCTAAATGCTTTTAAGGATGAAATAGATAGGCAAAACAATGTTTATGGTAAAGATATTCCAAAATTAATGGTTGAGTATCTTCTTGGAGAGTTTGATTTTTATAAAGTGATTGGTCTTGACAGTAAACAAATGACACAAGTTCAAAGCTATAACCTAAGAGGTACTTTGAATAAAGAAGGCATAAAACGCAAAAGAAGTGTCAAGTTGCCGATAGCTTCGTTACCAACAAGAATTGTAAGCTTAGAATTTAGACCAGGAAGCAAAAATACTTTGGAACTATACCTTGATAGGGGTTGGCAATTTAGCTTTAGAATACACAATGCAGCAACTAAAGTAGAAACAAGTTTGAAGTTTGATATACAAATAATAGGTATGCCTACTACTATTATTTCTATAGATTGTAAGTGGAAGTAGGTAAAAAACATAATAATATTGTAAAAATTTATTTTATTTATAAGGAGAATTATGGCAAATATAAATGATTTTAAATTGGTTAATAAGTATTCTAAAGATTATTTTAAGAATATAAAAACAAATAATAAAATTAATGAGAGTCAGAATAAAAGATTAGGTTTTTATTTATTGATTTTAGAGTGTGTTACAGGAAATCCTAATCTAGACGAATTACAAGATTCAATAATAGATACAGAATTTTGTAAATTAGTATACAATGAGCAAAATAATGATTTGGGTATTGATGCAGTATATATAGATGAAGAACAAAAAATAGTAAAGCTTTTTAATTTTAAATTTCGAGAAAATTTTAAAAAAAATAGAGGACAGAAAGAAGGTAATATTCTTGATAGTTCTAAATTTCTAATGAAATTAAACAGTGGAAATTTTGATGGTGTAGATTCAAGAACAAGAAAAAAACTTGAAAGAATACAATCCCATTTCGACTCGGAAGAAATTTGGAAAACTGAATTATATTTAGTATCTAATGATAATATTGCTTTATCTGCTGATAATAATACAATAAACGACTTTAAAGATGCCTACGATATAATTGTTAAACCTATAACTTTAGACGATGTTGTTAGCTACATATCAGAAAGACCTGATGATTTAAGTGCAGAATTTATAATTGATTCTAACTCTGTTCTTACCTATGAAGAAAACCCTTTAGAATCGCAAAAATCATATTTAGTTAAATTACCATTATCAACTTTAGTAAGAATAACTTGTAGTGATCCTGAAAAAAGGAAAAATAAATCTATGAGTGATATTTCAGATCTCAGAAGTGTTCAATTAGAGTTAGGTATACTTTATGATAATGTAAGAGGATATCTTGGAAACACAAAATTTAACAAAAGAATTTTAGATACTTTAAAAGAAGATCCTTCTAAATTTTTTATGTATAATAACGGAATTACTATTACTGCTCAAAATATAATCATGCAATCAATAAATGGCAGAAAAAAATATTCATGTAAAATTGAGGGTTTTCAAGTAGTTAATGGTGGTCAATCTCTGCGTACTATATATGAATATAAAAAAGAGGATTTTAATGAAACAAATTTAGCAACTGCTGAAGTGCTTGTAAGATTGTTTAAAACAGAGTTTGACGAAGAGTTGACTAATAATATTGCTGAATATACTAACAGTCAAAATGCAATTTCATCAGTAGATTTAAAGTCTATTAGTAATCTACAAATTCAAATAGAAAAATACCTAGAATCAGAAAATATAGATTATATAAGAAAAGCTGGCGACGTAAAACCAAAAGATAAAGTATTCACATATAGAATAACAATGGAAAGGCTCGCACAAATTATATATTCTTACAATAAATTCCCAGATAGATCCACAAATCAAAAATCTCAACTTTTCGAAAAATATTATGATGATATTTTTCCAAAAGACAACATTGACTTTGACTTTTATATTGAATTAATTAATTTGTATAAATCCGTTGAAGATGCGTATGAAAAATCAAAATATAAAAGTTATAATCAAAAATATTTGTATGTAATTTATCTTAAGGGATTATACAAAGAAGAACCAGTAAACAAATTTGTTGATGTAATCGAATCCACTTTAAAAGAGTATAAAAAAGATGAAAATTTATCTGATGCTAGAAAGTTAATACAAAAAGGATTTAAAGAATTATTATTTGATAACGCTGAAAAGTTATTTTGAATTTTAATGTAATAATTATCAGCTTACTATTTTTATAATAAATATTTTGGATTATAAATTAATTAATATTGCTGTATAAATAGCAACACAATATTATGGACTTAATTAATGATTTTAAATCATTGAATACCAATAAATTTTCATTTTGGTTACAGTAAAATCTTATGTGTTTCATAGTGAAAAAAATAATATTAAAAGGATATCTCATAGATAGTGTATAAATGCAAACATAATTCATTATATAATTAATTCTCCGGTACTGGACTAAAAATCTAAAAACGTCCTATAATTAGGTGGATTTGATGATACTCTAAAAAAAGGAAACTTGTATTTTGAAAGGTTTGGGATATATCGGACGTTTGGAAAAGTTGAGTGTGAATAAAAATTAATATAAACTCTTAAGACCTTAGTTAATACTATGGTCTTATTTATTTGTCATGATACGAAATCATAGCTATAAGAATTTTCTAAAGTGTGTTATTATATCTAGAAAATATAAAACATTTTTAAGATTAAATTTTAAATGTTAAATCTTGAAATAATTAAGCTGGATTAGCTTACTTAATAATTTTTGAAGAGTTAATTTTTTCAAAAAACAATTTTAATGTTTTCAACTTAATTTTATATCTTGAAAATTTAATCTATCAAATCAATAATAAGGAGTGAAAAAATGTCAATGACAATTTTGAAGTATTAAATGAATCAGCAATTCGTGGAAAAATTATTGTAAGGACGAGTATTATCGGAATAATCACCAATGTTTTATTAGCGGTCTTCAAGGCGATACTTGGTTTTTTTGTCAATTCCATTGCCTTAACCCTTGATGCTGTTAATAACTTGTCTGATGCTCTTTCTTATCTTGTAACTATTATAGGAGAAAAACTCGCAAGCAAAGCACCAGATAAGAAGCATCCTATGGGTTATGGAAGGATTAAATATATTTCTTCTATGATTATAGCTGCCCTTGTCCTCTATGCTGGAATCACTTCTCTAGTGGAGTGTGTTAAAAAAATTATTAACCCAAGCCCTGCTTCATATACTAAGCTTTCAATATTTGTAATTGGTCTCGCTGTTGTAGTGAAGTTTTTCTTAGGAAAATATGTCAAAGGACAAGGAAAAAAGTAAACTCAGGCGCTTTGATTGCATCTGGGTCAGATGCCCTATTTGATTCAATTCTTTCACTTTCTGTTTTTATTTCTGCTATTATTTTTATAACTTTTGGACTCTCTCTCGAAGCTTATGTAGGTCTTGTCATCTCTGTCTTTATGATTAAGGCTGGTATAGAAATGATTTTATCTACTATTGATGATTTAATTGGTCATAGATCTGATCCAAAAATGGTTAAAAAAATTAAAGGATTAGTAAAAGAAGAAGAACCTGTAATTGGAGTATATGATCTTGCACTTTTTAATTATGGTCCTAACAAATATTACTGCACTCTTCATGTTGAGCTTCCAGACAGTATGGATGTTGATGAGGTAGATAAACTTACAAGAAAATTACAATATAAAGTCTATAAAAAAACTGGTATTATTTTGATTGCTCTAGGTGTTTATTCCTACAACACAAGGGACGAGGAAGCTGGAGAAATTAGGAGGACAATTGAAAGAAAGATAATGTCCCACGATTGGGCCCTCCAAGTTCATGGATTTTATGTTGACACAAAAAATAAAAGTATTAGATTTGATGTTGTCTTGAGTTTTGATGTAGAAAGAGATGAGGCTTTAAAAATTATTGAAGAAGAAATTTCTACACTTTATCCTGATTACAAAATTCAAATTGTTCCAGATATTGATTTATAATTTTAACGGCCCACTAAGAGCCTTTTTTATTTTCACATTTTAAAATTTTATCTTGACTATCCCCTTTCTAATTTGTCATAACTTATCTTTCCTTTCTTTATTATAGACCCCTAGCAATTGACAACTTTAGTAAATAATTGTATAATCGAAAAAATTACTTTTAACATTCTACCTATATTAATGGTTCTTTTGTGAGATTTTTCTTCCCAATTCTGGGGCAGAATTTTTTTATTTGTTTTTAGAAATTATATTTTTTATTTTCACAAATTTATGTTAAAGAATTTTATTCGCTTACTTATTTTAGATTACTTAAAAAGGAGAAAAAGATGAAAGTCGCAAAATTTGGTGGCAGCTCACTTGCCGATGCTCGTCAGCTGAAAAAAGTTAAGGATATTATTCTGGAAGATGACGCAAGAAAGTACATCGTGGTTTCTGCGCCTGGAAAAGGTGTTAACAACAATCACAAGGTCACTGACCTTCTAGCAATGTGCCACGAGCTAAGTGCGCACGAATTGAATTTTAATGAAGTTTACAAGATCATCGAAAATGTTTTTAAAAATATTGTTGATGATCTTGTTTTGGATATTGACATAAATAGTATTTTATCTAATGTTAAAGATGAAATTAGTAAAGGCGCAAGTTATGATTTTGTCATAAGCCGTGGCGAATTTATTAGTGCTCAAGTTCTAGCTTCTTATTTGGGATATGATTTTGTTGATGCTAAAGATCTTATTGTATTCACAAATGGAGTTTTAGATTTAGAAAAGTCAGAAGAAAATATTAAAAATGTTTTGACTAAACACGATAGGGCTGTAATACCTGGTTTTTATGGTGTAAAAGAAGATGGAAAGGTAAAGACTTTTTCTCGTGGTGGGTCTGACGTGACTGGTTCTGTAATTGCTTCTGCCCTTGATGCCGAAATGTATGAAAATTTTACAGATGTTTCTGGATTTTTAGTTGCAGATCCAAAAATAGTAAAAAATCCTGCACCAATGGGAACTATTACTTATAAAGAACTTAGAGAACTTTCTTACATGGGTGCAAAAGTTTTACACGAAGAGGCAATCTTCCCACTTAGGGACAAAAATATTCCAATTAATATAAAAAATACCAATGCCCCTCATGAAAAAGGTACTTTGATTTTATCCAAGTGCGATGTGAAAAATAAAAATATTTTAACTGGTATTTCTGGCAAAAAAGATTTTACTGTTATAAATCTTGAAAAAGTAAATATGAATACTGAAAAAGACTTTTTCAGAAAGTTAACTACAGTTTTTGAATCTAATGACATTTCTATTGAACATATGCCATCGAGTATTGATTCTGTTTCTGTACTTGTTGCAGATTCTTTTATAACAGCTAAATTAAATAAGGTTCTTGAAGAATTAAAAATTTATCTTAATGTGGACAATCTTTCTTGGGAAAGAGATATTTCCCTTATTGCTGTTGTTGGTCGTGGCATGATCAATGAAAAAGGTGTTTCTTCTAGGACATTTACTGCTCTTGCCAGAGAGGGCATTAATATAAAGATGATAAGTCAAGGTTCCAGCGAAATTAATATTATTATTGGAGTTGAAACTAAGGATTTTGAAAAGGCAATTCGTGCTATTTACAAAGAATTTTACAAGGAGGACTAAAGATGAAGAAAGTTAATGTAGCTGTTGTAGGTGCAACTGGTTTAGTTGGAAGTATGATGTTAAAGGTTCTAAGTGAAGAAAATTTTCCAATAGACAATTTATATTTATTTAGTTCGAAAAAATCTGCAGGTAAAAAAATTGAATACTGTGGAAAAGAATATACTGTTGAAGAATTAAAGGAAGATTCTTTTGAAGGAAGAGATATTAAAATTGCTCTTTTCTCTGCCGGTGGTTCTGTAAGTGAAAAATTTGCTCCCCTTGCTGCAAAAGCTGGTGCAACAGTTGTAGATAACTCTTCAGCTTTTAGAATGGACCCAGAAGTTCCACTAGTTGTTCCTGAAATAAATCCTGAAGATATAAAAAATAATAAGGGCATAATTGCAAATCCAAATTGTTCTACAATTCAATCTGTTTTGCCACTTAAACCAATACACGACAAATACAAGATCAAGAGAGTTATTTATTCTACTTACCAATCTGTTTCAGGATCTGGCATAAAAGGTATCTCAGACTTGGAAAAGGGAACTAATCTTGCCTACAAGTATCCAATTAAAAATAACTGCATACCACAAATTGATGTATTTTTAGATAACGGTTACTCCAAGGAAGAAATGAAAATGATAAATGAAACTAAAAAGATTTTTCATGACGACTCCCTACTTGTGACTGCAACAACTGTGAGAGTCCCTGTTAGAAATTCTCACTCCATATCAATAAATGTTGAAGTGGAAAAAGCTTTTGAAGTTTCCGACGTGAAAAAAATTATCTCAGAATATCCTGGCATGGTCTTAGAAGACGATCTTGCAAATGAAGTTTACCCAATGCCACTTATGGCAGCTGACAAAAACGAAGTCTTTGTTGGAAGAATTAGACGTGACTTTACTGTAGAAAACGGACTAAATCTTTGGTCTTGTGCCGACAATATAAGAAAGGGAGCTGCAACTAACGCAGTACAAATTGCTAAAAAAGTCTTGGAGGTTTAATTTGAAAATTGCAATAATGGGCTTCGGCACAGTGGGAACTGGCGTCGAAGAAATCTTGTTCAAAAAAAGAGATGTCCTCTTAAAAAATAATTTTGATATAGAAATAGAAAAAATTTTAATAAAAAATAAAAATAAAGAAAGGTTTCCTCACAATAAGGATCTAGTATTTACAGATGACTTTGATGAAATTTTAAATTCTGATGTGGATACAGTTATTGATGTCACTTCAAATCTAGAAGAAACTTATGAAAGAATTGTAAAATTAATGAAAGCTGGCAAAAATATTGTAACTGCCAATAAGGCTGTTGTTTCTAAATATTTTGAAAATTTAAATAAGCTTGCAAGAGAAAATAATATTTACTTTTCCTATGAAGCTTCAGTGGCCGGTGCAATCCCTATAATTCATCCTATTATGGAAGAAGCTTTCTTTAGTCAAATGGATAAGGTCTATGGAATTTTAAATGGAACATCAAATTATATTCTCTCAAAGATGGAACTTGAAGGCTCATCTTATGAAGATGTACTAAAGGATGCACAAGATCTTGGCTATGCCGAAGCTGATCCAACAGCTGATGTTGGTGGTTTTGATGCCATGAGAAAAATAAGAATTCTATCTTCACTTATTTATAATGCAAAAATAGAAGAAGATGACATCTTCACTTTTGGAATTTCGAATATAAAAAAATCTGATTTTGATTTCGCAAAAGAAAAGGGCCATTCTATTAGACTTCTTGCCAAATCAAAACTTTCAGATGGAAAAATAAATATTTCTGTAATACCAACTTTTTTAAAAGACAACTTTTTTGCAAAAACTTTTGATGGAACTAATGCTATAAAAGTTTGGGGCGAAAACTTTTCTTCCTATGAATTAAAGGGACCTGGTGCAGGTAAACTTGAAACTGCTGATGCAATTATGCGTGATCTCTTGAGAATTCTTGCTAAAAGAGAAATCAAAACTTTTTATGATGCAGAAAATTCCTATGAAGTCACAAATAATTTGAAAAATAAATTTTATATTAGGACTTCAAAAATCTCTAACCAATTAAAAAATTTAGTAGAAGAAGAAAAATACATTGGACAAGATCATCATATAATCACTAAAAAAATAAGTCTTGATGACCTAGAAGATTCTATAAAAGATCTTGACGATATATTTATAGCAGAAATGGAGGAGGAAATATGAAATTTTTATCAACAAGAAATTCTAATTTAAAAATTTCTGGCAGAGAAGCTATTGTTAAAGGAATTTCTGAAGACGGTGGACTTTTTGTTCCAGAATCCTTCCCTTCCTTTGACATAATGGAAAATTTAGATCTTTCCTACACAGATCTTGCCCACAAAATTTTGTCTCTTTATCTTACAGATTTTGACAGCCAAGATTTGTTAAAAATTATAGAAAAATCTTATGCATCTTTTGAAGATGAAATTGCAAAAGTAACTTGCAAAAAAGATTTCTATCTTGAACTTTATCACGGAAGAACTTCTGCCTTTAAAGACTTTGCCCTTTGCCTACTTCCAAATCTTTTGGCTTATGCAAAAAAATCTCTTGGCATCAAGGACAAAACTTTGATTTTGACAGCAACTTCAGGCGACACTGGAAAAGCTGCCCTTGAAGGATTTTACAACACAGAAGACATTGATATCTTGGTCTTATATCCAACTGAAGGAGTCAGCTCAATTCAAAAAGCACAAATGGATACAACAGATTCTCTTAACTCTAAGGTTATTTCCATCGACGGAAACTTTGACGATGCTCAAACTGCTGTCAAAAAAATATTTAATGATAAAAAAATTAAGGAAGAATTAAAAAAAGAAAATATTTATTTATCTTCTGCCAACTCTATTAACATTGGCAGGCTTCTTCCCCAAATAGTTTATTATTTTTATTCTTATGCAGACTTAGTTAAAAAAGAAAAAATTTCTGCAGGAGAAAAAATTTCTTTCTGTGTCCCTACAGGAAACTTTGGAGATATTTTGGCAGGATATTATGCAAAAGAAATGGGTCTTCCAGTAGAAAAACTTGTAATTGCGTCAAATGACAACAATGTCTTGACAGACTTTTTCACAAGTGGGACTTACGATGCAAATAGAGAGCTTGTAAAGACAATCTCCCCTTCTATGGATATCTTAGTTTCATCAAATCTTGAGAGATTAATTTTCCACAAGTCATCTGATGAAATTGTAAAAGAAAAAATGAAGGACTTAAATGATTCTCACATCTTCACTTTTGAAGGCGACTTTGATGAATTTTTGTGTGGCTATGCCAGCGAAGAAGAAACAAAAAATACAATAGCAAAAACTTTTAAAGAAGAAGGATATTTGATGGATCCTCACACAGGCGTTGCAAAAAATATTGTGGATAAGCTTGAACTTAAAAAAACTGTAATCTTATCAACTGCAAGCCCTTACAAATTTTCATCATCAGTCCTAGATGCTCTTGGCGAAAATATTTCCAAGGATGAATTTGAAAATATAAATATTCTCCATGAAAAAACAGGAGTTAAAATTCCTAGTGAAATTAAAAATTAAGAAA
>NZ_HE978594.1:179685-184816 GCF_000312025.1 Peptoniphilus timonensis JC401
ATGAAATTGAAGAAGAAGTCTTGAAATTTGCATCTCGTGGCAAGAGAATTTCAGTGCCTGCAAGTTCAGCAAACCTTGGACCTGGCTTTGATGCCCTGGGACTAGCCCTCGGACTTTATAACACTTGTGAATTTAAAAAAACATCTGATAAAGATCTTTTTGAAAAAAATCTTAAAGATAATTTAATATATAAGGCTTACAAATATGCCTTTGATTTTTACGAAAAAGAAATAATTCCTGTGGAATTTGATGTAAATACAAATATTTTCTTATCAAGAGGTCTTGGTTCATCAGCAGCTTGTATAGTGATGGGAATAATGGCTGCCTTTTCTGTCATGGATAAAGAATTTGATAAAAAAGAAATTTTAAAGATTGCAACAGAAATTGAAGGACACCCAGACAATGTTTCACCTGCTATCTTTGGCAATGCAAGTGCAGCAATTTTAAAAAAACAAGAAGTTTTTGTAGAAAAATTTGAAATCTCAAATAATTTTAAATTCTTGGCAATCATTCCTGACTTTAAACTTCCAACAAAATTAGCAAGAGAAGCCCTTCCACAAACTTACACAAAAGAAGATGCTGTCTTTAATATCTCTAGAGTTTCTATGCTTATTTTATCTTTAATATCAGGAAATGAAGAAAATCTAAAAACTGCCCTTGAAGATAAAATTCACGAACCCTACAGATTAAAACTAATTCCAGAAATTGATGAAATCGAAAAAATAATTGCTGACTCCCCTGCCATTGGTCACTACCTAAGTGGTGCTGGTTCAACTATAATGGTGATTTTAAAATCTAGTGATAGAAAGTCAGAAAAACTTATAAAAAGTAAATTGGAAAAACTATCAGCTAGTTACAAAGTTATGCCAGTAGAAATTGATAAAAGAGGAGCCTTCTTAATTTAAAAATTTTAAAAAAATAAAGGTCGCATTGTCGACCTTTTTCTTTTTTTATAGGACAATTTCTGGTATTATTAACTTAAAATAAAATGTGAAAGGAGTAAGTATGAAAAATTTTAAGGTTAAAGACCTTGTCATAACATCACTTTTTATTGCACTTGTCTATATATTCACTTGGATAGTAAAAATCCAACTTCCCTTTTCCCCAAATGGAGGTTTGATTCACTTGGGCAATGTCCCCTTTTTCCTTGCAGCAATATTTTTTGACAAGCGAGTTGGAATGACAGCAGGTGCTCTTGGAATGGGTCTATTTGATTTCACAAGTGGTTGGGTTCTTTGGTCACCCATGACAGTAATTTCAGCACTTATTATGGGCTACATTTTAAACAAAATGAATTACAAAAAATTAAATATTAAAAATTTAATTTTGTCCTTTGTGCTTGTAGCTATAGTGAAAGTTCTAGTTTATTACATAGGAGAAATTTTCATCTTGTCATCATTTATTGCACCTCTTGCCTCAATACCAGGCAACTTAATTCAAATTGCAGTTTCATCTGTAATTGTCCTAATCGTTTTAAAACCAATGGAAAAAGTTTTTAAAAATTTTTAAACTAAAAAACGTAAAAAAAAGATAGCTAACTGAGTAAAACTAAAATCATTTTTAGTCCTAACTTCAAAAGCTATCTTTCTTTTTTATAAAATTTTAAAAATTATCTTGGATAATTACGTCCCTATTTTTATTTATGTCTTCAGCTTTTTTTAACATTCTTTCTAAATCTTCTTCATCAAAATCATAGACCTTGTCGCAGAAGTAGCAATTTACTTCAGCTTTTTTGTCTTCTTCTAAAATTTTACCAATTTCCTTTGGACCAACAGATACAATTGCATCTTCAACTTTTTCACGTGAACAGTTGCACTTGTATTCTATTTCTCTTTTTTCAAGAACTTTGTAGTTCATGTCTCCCATTAAAATTTCAATTAACTTTTCTGCATCGTGATACTCGTCAATCACTGAAGTCACATTGTTAAGTTTTTTCAAATTTTCTTCAAGTTTTGCAATTTCTTCTTCTCTGCAATCTGGCATAAGTTGAACTATAAAGCCGCCTGCCGCCTTAATTGAATAATCAACATCAACTAAAACACCAAGACCTACTGCAGATGGAACTTGATCAGATTGTAAAAAATAAACTGCAAGATCTTCTGCAATTTCGCCACTAGTAAGATTTACTGTTCCAGTGTAAGGTTTTTCATTCCTGTGTCCATAACAAGAGTTAAATTTCCTTGACCAACTGCACCAGCAACATCAATTTTGCCATCAGATTCTCTTATAGGAAGATCTGCTGATGGATTTGTCACATATCCTTTCACAAAGCCGTCATTTTTGCAAGTTGCAACAACAGACCCAGCTGGACCATTTCCGTTAATGGAAAGAGTTATTGAGTCCTTTTCATTTTTTTGCCAAGAACCAATAATTGCTGTGGCAGTAAGAACTCTACCTAGAGCTGCCGAAGTAGTCTTTGATAATTTGTGAATCTTTGCTGCCTCTTCCACAACATCAGTTGTTATAGCAGCAGAAATTTTTATAGTTTCTGTATCATCTATTGCTCTTAAAATATATCCCATTTAAATCACCGTTTACTATTATAACAGTTTTTAAGTAAAAATGGTGTATTTTAAAGCTTTTGAGGAATTTTAATTATTTTTCAAATTAGTAAAATTTTTAAAATTTTATAGAAACGTTGTCTTTATATATTTTATTTAATATAATATATTCAATATATAAGCAGCTTGACTGCCAAAATAGTTAGGAGGAATTTAATTGAATAAGAAGTTTGAAAAATTGATTTTAGTTTTTTGCTTATTTTTTAGCCTAGTGACTTTAAATGCATTTGCTAATAATGAAATCAAGTTATGGATTGACGGCAATTATGTAGAATCAGATGTCGCACCCTTTATAGAAGAAAGTAGAACTCTTGTGCCACCTAGAGTGATTTCAGAAAATTTGGGTCTTGATGTAGAATGGATGCCAGAAGAGAAACAAGTAATTATTTCTCAAGGTGAAGATTATTTTGTTTTCTTAATTGGTGAAAACTTTTATAGCAAGGGCGACATAAAGATGGAAATGGATGTTGCACCAAAAATAATAGCTGACAGAACTTTTGTGCCTATTAGAGTTATCGCAGAACTTTTTGACAAAGAAGTCAATTGGGACAATGCAAATAGAACTGTAGTAATTGGAAGTGGATATGACTTCACTTTACAAAATAAGGAAGCTACTCCTAAAAAAGAGGAAATTAAAAAAACCGAAAAGACTGTTGAAACTAATACAAGTGAAAAAAGTGCTGAAACTAATAAAACTGCAAATGTGAATACCTTAGTTGGTAATCCTATTGGCAATGGAAATAATTTTAATACTTATAATATTCCAACAAATGCAAAATATGTTGGGAATTCAAATAGTTCTAAATTTCACAGAGGAAGTTGCGGATCTGTTAATAAAATCGCAGAACACAACAGAGTTATTTTTAACTCTCGTGAAGAAGCAATAAATTCTGGTTACCAAGCATGTAAAAGGTGTCATCCTTAAAAGTATGCTTTCTGTTATCCTTAAAAATAGGTATTCTGTGATCCTTAAAAATATGCTTTCTGTCATCCTTAAAGGTTTACTTTCTTATAAGAGAATTTAAAAATTTAATTTATCTACTAAAAATGGCCTCCTACATGGAAGCCATTTTTTTAATGTATTTTATTTTTGTGCGACTATTGTATATCTCGAAGTTTTATCACTTACTTCTTTAAATTCATAATCATCATAAACTTCTATTTCTTTAAATCCAATTTCTTCTAAAAACTTTTTTACATAGGATAAGTCGTATGCCCTCTCAAGGTGTTCTTCATAAAACCTCTTATAATTGTTGTCATCAGTATTTCTAAAAAAATTAACTCCATAAGTGTTTAAATTCTTTTCTTCATCAAAAATATTTTCCCAAATATAAAAGACGTCTTCGACTTCATCAACTGTTACTGGATCAATATTTTTAAACTTGTACTCTGTATTTAGGTCGAATATAAAAATTCCATCATCTCTTAGGTGCTTGTAAGCTGATTTTAGAGCTGACTCGAAATCTTCTTTTTCTGTTAGATAATTTAAGCTGTCGCCAACAGAAACAATTGCATCATAAGTTGATGGAGCAGAAAAAGCTGCCATATTTTGTTTAAATAGTTTTAAATTTCTACTTCTAATTTTATTTTCACAGACACTTAACATATCTTCTGACAAATCAAAGGCGTGGACTTTGTAGTCCTTGACCAACTTTTCTGTCAGTCCTCCTGTCCCACAAGCCATTTCCAAAATTAAGTTAGCTTCTAGAGATTTTTTCCCTAGAAGCTCTCTTATAAATTTATAAATTTTTTCATAATCAAGATCATACATGAGCTTGTCGTAAAAATAAGCAAAATCTCCGTACATCATGATCTACTTTCAATCTCCTTTAAAATTTCTTGAAGAACTTTTGACGAATTTTCATGGAAAACAAAATCTGCTCGCCTGTCCATTGGTGTAGGATCATTATTTATTATAATTAAATGATCGACATAATTTGGCAAGAAATTTACTGGAGAAACTGTAAGAGATGAGCCCACAACAATTAAGGTATCAGTTGAATCAAGTTCTCTTGCTCCTCTTTCAAAATCATCTGGCATCATATCTCCAAACATCACAACATTTGGTCTTATTACTCCGCCACATTTATCACACTTAGGTGGGATTTCTCCTCTTTCAACTCTTTCACGCATTAGGGCAAAGGGATATTCTTTTCCACAAGACATACAATGAGTGCCACGAGTTTCTCCGTGAACTTCATATATATTTTTTGAACCTGCCTTTGCGTGAAGGTTATCTATATTTTGTGTAATAATTCCAGATAAATATCCAAGCTCTTCCATCTTTGCAAGGGCCTTGTGACCATCATTGGGTTCTTGGTCATTTAAGTCTTCTAAAATTTTATAGCCTTCTTTATAAAAAATTTCTGGATGATTTATTAGTCTGTCCTTTGAAAGGGCAAGTGTTGGATCCATCTTGGAATAATATCCAGTAGATGATCTAAAATCAGGAATGCCTGAATCTGTAGAAATTCCTGCACCTGTTAGGGCAAAAACTTTTTTTGATTTTAAAATTAATTCTGCTGTCTTCTTTTATTTTATCCATAATCCCATCTACCTTAAAAAACATG
>NZ_HE978594.1:184970-202606 GCF_000312025.1 Peptoniphilus timonensis JC401
AATTCTGCTGCTTCTTTTATTTTATCCATAATCCCATCTCCTTAAAAAACAATGTAGTGATAGATGAAATACAAAATCACAAGGGCAATTAGGGGAACAAAGTTAAATAAATCTATCCCCTCAACATCTCTATATCTGATTTTTACTTCCCTGTACTTATTATTTTCTTCCTTTAAACTTTTTAAAATCAACCTGCTAAGTATAAATGAAAAAATTGAAAGAAGAACTAAAATAATGATAATTGAAAGTTCAAGAGATCCAATTTCACGTGTAAACTTTGTCTGTCTCAAAAAATCAAAAAGTCTTTCATTTAAGTATCTAGCTGTCAAAACTGCAATGACATTGTTTATAAAATGTGCAACAATAGCAGGGATAATTGATCCAGTGTATTCGATTAAACTTGCAAATAAAAGCCCCAACAAAAAGGGTGCAATAAAGTTTTGTATGTCGAAGTGAAATAAAGCAAAAACAAGTGCCGAAACTATTATGGCAAATCTTTCTCCATAGACATTATAGGCATTTGTAAGTGTCCCTCTAAAGAAAACTTCTTCACAAATTGCTGGCACAAGGCACATAAAAATCAAATAATTTAAAATAGGAACATTTTGTAGCATTATTTCCATAGGGAAATTTTTATATTCAATAAAATTTGAAAGAAGGGATAAAAATACTCCATTTAATAAGAGAATCACTGGGTAAATTAAAACAACTAAAATAATTGTCTTCCCCAAACTCTTAAAAGAAACTTTCTTTATTTTTAAGACCTCTTTTACATCTCCAGTTGAAGAAATGAGAAGGGCTGGTAGTAAAACTATTAAAGTTTCTGTTATAAAGGTTCCCCAAAAGCTAAAACGCTCCTGAATATTAAAACCAATTGTCAAAAAAATAATTGCAAGCACAAGTGTCAAAGAGTTGACGCTCATGACATTTAAATTTTTCTTTTTATAAGTTCTCATTTTTTTCTTTATATGTGTAAATGTAAGGGACATTTCTGTAGTGGTCGCCATAATTTAGTCCATAACCAACTATAAAAATATCGTCAATTTCAAATCCAACATAGTCAGCACTTACATCTGCCTCTCTCCTTGAAGGTTTATCAAGCAAGACACAAGTCTTTAAAGATTTTGGATTTTTTTCCTTTAATTTTTCTTTCACTGCATAAAGTGTGTTTCCAGTATCTAAAATGTCATCGACTACAAGCACATTTCTGCCTTCAATATCTGTTCTAAGGTCAGTCAAAAATCTAACTTCACCGCTAGAACTTTCGCTGTGACCATAACTTGATGTTGTAAGAAAATCTATCTCTACTAATTTATCTATCTCTCTTACTAAGTCTGCGGCAAAAATAAAACTTCCCCTCAAAAGGGAAATAACTACGAAATCATCTTCGAAGTCCTTTTCAATTCTCTTGCCCAAACTTTTTACTTTTTCTTTAATCTCTTCACGAGAAAATAATATTTCTTTTTCCATAATTCCTCCAAATACATTATATCAAAAAATGCCAAAAATTCATCTTTAATTGCCATTATAAGCCTGGCTTTGGTATAATTACTTGGAAGGTGATCTTATGGAAAAAAGTTCTTTTGAACTTGCATTAAATAAATTATTAATTTTATATGTGATAGATAATTTCAACCACAGATTGAAAGAAAATGACCTTAGCTATTTTGTCCTTAACATTGAACTCTTTAATTATTTTTACTTTAAACAATATTTAAAGGAGTTAGAATCAACAGGGCTTGTCCTTTTTGACAAGGATAAAAAATATTATCTTTCAGAGGATGGACAAAATACACTAAATATTTTTTACGAACAAATCCCTGAAGATAATATAAAATTTTTGGATGAGAATATGGAAAAATACCGCCATGAACTACTCCTCAAAAATTCTGTGTCAGGAGAAGCCATAGAAGAAGATGAAACTTCTTATGCAAAACTAATTATAAAAGACGACAATATAGAAGTCCTTGATCTTAAAATCGAAACATCAGATGTAAATATGGCAAAAAAATCTCTTCCAACTTTAAGAAAAATCCAGAAGAAATTTATTCAAAAATTTTAAAAATTTTAACAGAAGATACAAAAGAAGAATAAAAAAACACCAGAGAAAGTGAAAACTAACTCTGGTATTTTTTATGAGAATTTATAAATTAGAAGTGTGTCTTATTTTAACTTTTTTAAAAGTATTTCAAAACTTGTTCCTTCGCCTAATTCTGAAGAAATTTTTATTTTTCCACCGATATTTTGTATAACGTGTTTTACAATGGAAAGACCAAGTCCAGTTCCTCCAACTCTTCTTGACCTAGACTTATCAACTCTATAAAATCTTTCAAAAATTCTTGCTAAGTCTTCTTGAGGAATTCCTATGCCAGTATCTTTAATTATTATTTTACAAGTATTCGCATCTTCAGAAATTTTTATATCAAGTCTTCCACTATCCTTATTGTACTTAATTCCATTATTTATTAAATTAGAGAAAAGTTCCCAAATCATAGTTCTATTTTCAAAAACTGATCCTGAACCTTCCAAGTTTACATAGATATTTTTTTCTTCTATTAAACTTTTATATCCCTTTAGAATTTCTGCAATTATTTCTTTAAGGTCAATCTCTTCTTTGTCAAAATCTCCAGCGTGTTCAAGTCCAGAAATTTTCATTATGTCTTCTACAAGGCTTAAAAGTCTTTTAGAATCATCATAAATTAATTTGTAAAAACCTTCCTTGTCCTTGTCTTCAACAAGATCATTTAAAAGAAGTTCTGAAAAACCAGAAATAGATGTAAGAGGAGTTTTTAACTCGTGACTAACATTAGAAGAAAATTCTTCACGAAGTCTTGTGGCTTTAATTTCTTCTGTTTCATCTATAAATAAAATCAAAAGTCCTCTAACTTTTTTATCTTCAAATACTGGATTGACATAACATTTGTATTCTCTATCGCCAATCTTTGTTATAGCTTCGCAGCTTTTTCCCTTTAAGGCTTCATCTGCCATATTTAAAATATTTTCATCTCTTATAAGATTTATAATATTTTCACCGAGAATATCCCTTTTAGAATTAAATATTTCTCTAGCAGAATCATTTACTGTCAAAAGATTTTTATTTTCATCCACAATGACAAGAGATTCTTTCATATTTTTTAGTATTGTATTTATTGTATCCCTTTCTCTTGCAATTTCCTTGTAACTTTCCTCAATAGTCATATTTTGTTTCTTTATTTTATTAATAAATGGGGAAATTTCCGGAAGCTTATTTGTGTCAACATTAAGTAAATCTTCTTCCAAATTATTTAGAGGATCAAAAGTCTTTTTAGTAAGTTTTTTTGAAACAACAGTTGCAATTAAAAACACTAAAAGAGACATTAGAATATCAAAAGGAAGAACCTTTGTAAAGGCTCCAATTAGGTTATCCATCTCTCTTGAAATCCTAATCATGTTGCCATCATCTAATCTAAGGCTCACATAGTAAAGATCCTTTGATAAGGTGTTAGAATATCTTTCAACTTGTGCATAGCCAAGCTTTTTTGCCTGAATAACTTCAGGTCTATCCTTGTGAGATGGTAAAAATCTAACATCTTTTTTAGAATCGTAGAGAACTTCTCCATCTTCTTGTATCAAAGTAATTCTAAAATCCATTCTCTTTTTTTGCAAGAGATTCTAAATAATTTTTGTCATCTTCAACTTTATTTAAAGTTTCTCCCATAGTAATTACAATATTCCTCAAATCTTCGTTGGATCTTTTTGCATAAACAGAATAATAAATGAACATGGAAGCAATTGTTGATAGAAATAAAGTTAAGAGAGATATTCCAAGGAGATACCTGAAAAATCTTTTTTTCATTTTATTCCTCCCTAGTAAGCATGTATCCAATACCTCTTACGGTTTTAATACATCCTCTCTTGTCGCCTAATTTATCTCTAATTAATTTTATATGCATATCAACTGTTCTAGTCTCACCCTCATAGTCATAACCCCAAATTTCTGTAAGAAGTTTTTCACGAGAGATAACTATATCCTTGTTTAAAATTAAATATTTTAAAACTTCATATTCCTTTAAACTAAAATCAACTTGATTTCCGTCAATTGTCACAGATCTATTCTTATCCTTTATGAGGATACCATTAAAGTCTAAGACGCTACCGTCAATTATTTCTTTTCCAGCACGTCTTTTTACTGCTCCAACTCTAGATAAAAGTTCCATAACAGAGAAAGGTTTTTTAATATAATCATCTGCTCCCTTATCAAGAGCAGAAATAACATCATATTCAGAAGTCTTGGCTGTAATCATAATAACCCAAACATTTTTTGTGTCTTCTCTCTCCCTAAGTCTCTTTAAAATCTCTAAACCGTCCATATCTGGAAGCATAATATCAAGTAAAACTAAGTCAGGTTTATCCTCTTCTAAGGCTTGAAAAAAATTCTTTCCCCTTTCAAAAGCCCTGACCTCATATCCCTTTGTCTTTAGAGAATATTCTATTAACTTTAAAATCGATGTGTCATCTTCAACAAGATAAATTAACATAAAATCATCCTTATTAATCAATTGAATTTATAAAACTAGCCTTCAATAGTGAAAATAACCCAGTGAGCGATGTTTACTCCGTGATCGGGAATTCTCTCCAAGTATTTTGCAATCATTATAAAATCAATTGCAGCAGCTGGGTCAAAATCTGACTTTATTATATCAATTAATTGGTCTCTTATCATTACAAAATAATTATCAACTATGTCATCTTCTTTGTCGATTTTTTTTGCTGTTTCAAGATCTAAATTGACAAAGGCATCAATGGATTTATTTAAAAGTTCCACTGTTGCATCAGCCATTTTCTTTATTAAAGGGAAACTAAGTGTGTCATAATTATTTGGAAGACTCATGCAGATTTCTGCAATATCTCTTGCATTATCGCCAATTCTCTCTAAGTCTGTAATCATTTTTAAAGCAGAAGAAACCCTCCTAAGGTCGCTAGCTGCTGGTTGTTGCTCTACAAAAATTTTAAGGCATTGTTTTTGAATTATATCCTCATATTCGTCAGTTCTCTCTTCGTCATGGACAACTTCTTCTGCAATGCTTTCTTCTTTTTCATCTAAAAGTGAAATTGCTTTTTTTATGGCACTTTCATTTAAACCAGCCATTTCTAAAAGCAAATCATTTAACTTTCTTAATTCATCATCAAATCTTTTTCTCATTAACCGAACCTTCCTGTTACATATAGTTCTGTCTTTTCTTCTTTTGGATTTGTAAAAATATCAACTGTATTTCCCTTTTCCACAATTACACCATTTAAGAAGAAGGCTGTTTCATCAGAAATTCTTGATGCTTGCTGCATATTGTGAGTTACCATAACAATTGTGTATTGATCCTTTAATTCCTGTGCTAAGTCTTCGATTTTTCCTGTTGAAATTGGGTCAAGAGCAGAAGTTGGTTCGTCCATTAAGATAACTTCTGGATTTACTGCAAGAGCTCTCGCTATGCAAAGTCTTTGTTGTTGTCCACCAGATATTGAAAGGGCAGATTTTTTTAAATCATCTTTTACTTCTTCCCAAATAGCAGCTTGTTTAAGTGATGACTCAACAATTTCGTCAAGCTCAGCCTTATTTTTTATGCCATGTGTTTTTGGACCATAGGCAATATTTTCATAGATACTCATTGGGAAGGGATTTGGTTGTTGAAATACCATTCCAACTCTTTTTCTCAAACTATTTACATCATAATTTTTGGCGTAGATGTCCTCGCCATCAAGTCTAATATCTCCCTCTATCTTGCAGCCCACTACAAGGTCGTTCATTCTATTTAAACACTTTAATAGAGTGGACTTACCGCAACCAGAAGGTCCAATAAAGGAAAGAATTTCTCTTTCTTTTATGTCTAAGTTTATATTGTGAAGAGCCTGAAAATCTCCATAATAAAGATCTAGGTCTTTTACGCTCATTTTTGTATTCATTATTCAACCTCTCTTAGTTTGTCTGCAAGTTTTGTTGAAGACCAATTTATAATTAAGACAAGAATCAAAAGAATCATACCTGTTGCATAAGCTTCTCCAACGTGTTTTCCTTCAGATGAAAGTACATACATGTGTAAAGCCAAAGTTCTTGATGATGCTTTTAATGTAGTTGGAAGTGATGTCGCTGTTCCCAAAGTGTACATTAGGGCAGCTGTTTCTCCAACAACACGACCAACAGATAAAATTATTCCTGATAAAATCCCTGGAATTGCTATGGGAAGCACTACCTTAAAAATTGTCCTTAGCTTTCCTGCACCAAGAGCAAGAGATCCTTGTCTTACTGATGGATGAACGGATTTTAGTGCTTCTTCAGTTGATCTTATTATAATTGGTAAAATCATTATAGAAACTGTTAGAACTCCAGAAATTACTGAAAATCCCATTTTTAGTTTTAGTCCAAAGAATAACATACCGAATAATCCATAAACAATAGATGGAATACCTGCTAGAGTTTCTGTTGCAAGTCTTATGGCTCTTACTAGTTTGTTTTCTACACGAGTGTATTCAACTAGAAAAATAGCAGTGAAAATTCCAATAGGTGATGCAAGTAAAATTGAAAGGACAACTGTTAGTAATGTAGTTATAATAGCAGGACCCATGGATAAATTTTCTGTTGTGTAATTTAGAGATAGCATCTTTGGACTAAAAGACATGGCGCCCTTTAAGACAACAAAGACAACTATAAAAACTAAAATTGCAAGAGTCATTGCAGAAAAAAGTCTAGTTGTTATTCTATAAAAAGATACTTTTCCAATAAAGTGTAGACCTAGGATAGACAAAATTAAAACTGCTATAAGTCCAAGACCAATATATTTAATCATTTTTTTCTCTCCTATTCTTAACTATAAAAAAGCTTGTATTTATTATTAAAATAAATACAAATAGGACTCCAGCTGTGGCTATTAGAGCTTGTCTGTGGTCGCCTGCAGCATAAGCCATTTCAAGTACAATATTTGTAGTCATAGTTCTAATTCCCTTTAAAGGGTTTAGAGTAAGTCTTGTTTGGTTTCCTGCAACAAGGATTACTGCCATAGTTTCGCCAATAGCACGACCAATTCCAAGAATAATTCCTGCAAAAATCCCTGATCTTGCAGCTGGTATCATAACTCTTGTTATAGTCTCATCATGAGTTGCACCAAGAGAAAGTGATCCTTGATAAAAAGATTTTGGCACTGTTCTAAGTGACGCTTCTGCCATAGAAATTATTGTAGGAAGAATCATTATTAAAAGTAAGACTGATGCACTTAAAATATTCATCCCAGTTCCACCAAAAAGACTTTTATTAATAGGAACAATAATTGTCAAGGCAAAGAAACCGTAGACAATTGAAGGTATGCCTGTCATTAAATTAAGTCCTGGTTTTAAAATTCTATAAAATTTCTTTGGACAATCAAATGCCAAGTAAGCAGCAACCATTATAGAAACTGGCACAGCAGCTATACATGATAGAGCTGTAATAATAACTGAGCCAAGTATCATTGATAAGATTCCATAAGTTGGCGGTTGATTCATAGGTGCCCAAGAATCATTAAATAAAAATTCCTTTACTCCTACCTTGCCAAAGAAGGCAAGAGAATCTTTAAAGATAAAGACACAAATTAAGAGTAAGAAGAATATTGAAAGAACAGAACAAATTAGGAAGAAATACTTAGATATTTCTTCCCATGAAAATGTCCTGGTCCTCTTGTCTTCTCGAGGGGCCTTTATATTAATATTTTCCATTTCATTTCCTTTGCATTTTATTTTGCAAGATTTGCCCAATCTGTCAATTCTCCTGTAAAGATTTTTTGAAGATCGTCCATAGTTACATCTTCAACTTTGTTTTCCTTGTTTACAATAACTGCAATACCATCTCTTGCTATAACTGTAAAATCAAGAGCTTCTTTTTCTTCATCTTTAAGTTCTCTTGAAGCCATACCAAGTTGTGCAGTTCCTTCCATTGCAGCAGTCATACCAGCTGATGAACCATTGGATTGGATATCAATTACAACATCTGGGTTCTTAGCCTTATATGCTTCAACAAGTTTTTCCATAAGAGGAGTAACAGAAGTTGAACCAGCAATAGTTAATTTTGCATCATTATTAATTGCTTCGTAAGTTTCGCCCTTAGCATCTCCTACATAACCTTCTTCTTCACAAATCTTTTGTCCTTCATCTGACATAATAAACTTAATTAAGTCCATTGCTTTTTCGTCAACATCTTTCTTATAAGCAACATTAAATGGTCTTGCAAGTTTATATGTGTTTGACTTAATGTTTTCAGGAGTGGCTTCAACACCTTCAACTTTTAGAGCCTTGACATCATCATTTAAAGATCCAAGAGAAATATAACCAATAGAAGATGCATCATTTTGAACTGTAGTAAGAACTGCATCAGTAGAAGATTGAACAGCTGCTTCAGAATAAGTGTTGTCAACTTCTTTGTCGCCATCTTTTACAAGAACTCCTGTTAGTTCAGTAAAAGCAGATCTTGTACCTGAACCTTGTTCTCTTGTAATAACATTAATCGAACTAAGTTCTTCTGTCTTTTCTCCACCTGCATTTGCAGTAGTTTCTTCTTTCTTGTTTCCTCCACATGCTACAAGACTAGCTCCTAATGCTAAAACTAAAGCAACTTTTCCAAAACTTTTTAACTTCATTATTTTTTTCATCCTTTCAAAATTTAATTTTATTTTTTATTTCATGGTCATTATAGTTTTGTTTTGTAAATTGCCAAGAAGTCTTTTGTAAATTTTATGTAAATTATTTTGAATACCGTGAAAGAATAGTGAAATTGTGTAAAGTTTTTTTTAATAAAATACCCTCCTTACTATTTGTCAGTAAAGAGGGTAAATCTCATAGCTAAATTTTTAATTTTTCTTTTATTAAATTTTAGTATCTTTCAAAATAATAACTAGAGCCAATTCTTCCCCAGGATAATCTTGTATATGAGTTTTCAAGATAATATGTTCCTGCCACAAGATAAGGATTTACTCCGACAAAAAATCCAGTTTCGCCATAAGTTGTGTGTGATTTTTCTACTACTAAGGCATTTTTGTCCTTATCATAGTATCCATACTGTTCTGCAAAATATTCAGAATTATTGTCTGAACTTAGTATAGTTCTAGTCGTAAGCTTATATCTTCCATTTCCTAGACTCGTTATATAAGTGTATACATCTGTGGATAGACTTGTATCATTAAATTTATGTCCACCAGGCCCATACCATGATCCTACTAAAATATCATCAGTAGAAATTACATAATATTTATCTTTAAGTTGTTTTTCTTCTGCTACATTTGATTTTGGAATTTTTACATACTTTACTTCTTCTTTTGGCTGAGTTACAGGTTGAGTTACTGGTTGAGTATAATTAGTAGTACTAGTCTTATAATTTGTAACACCATATTTAGAGACTCCGCTAACTCTATATTCATAGAAATCTTCATAAACTACGTTAACAAGTTCGCTTATTGTTTCAAATCTTGTAACATTTCCATTTACATTCATCTTGTAAGTTGCAATATTAATTGTGTATTCAGAAATTACTGTTTCTCTCTTTTCATAATAATATACCACTTTATAGAAAGCATTGTATTTAGGATTATCTCCAATATAAACAGCCTTATAATCACTAGAATAATCTACATTTTCTCCAAAAGCTTCTGCAATTGCTCTAAGTGGTACGAAAGTTCTATCGTCTCTTATTTCTGCTGGAGCATCTAAGTGAACTGCCTTACCATTTACCATCATTTTATTCGAACCTATAGTAAGTTCAACTGTAGTTCCATCATTTGTCATTGTTACTTTTTTGTTTGCTCCGTCCCACTTAACATCATAGCCAAGTTCTTCAGCTATAAATCTTATAGGTACATAGGTCCTAGAATTTTTAATGTAAGGATATACGTCACTATATACAATGTGGTCGTTGACAATTATCCCATTCAACGGAATATCTCTTTTTTCATGCCTTACAGCAAAAACGTTTACTGTTGAGAGTAGCATTACAAGAGATAAAAATAAAATAAAATATCGTTTCGTCTTTTTCATAACTTCTCCTTTCTTTCTTTGAAATAAGTTAACGTTTACATCTAAGTCAATTGTATAGAAATTATAACTTTATGTCAATACACTACTATACTAAATTTACAATAAAAAAAGAGCTAGTCTCCTAACTCTTTAGTCTTCTATTAAAAATCCCATTTCCCCCAAGACAACTTCTATCTCTTCCATGACTTCTTCATTTTCTGCTACAACTGTGTGATAATGAACTCCACCTGTTAGCACGTCAAGGGGTTTGGATTTTTCTTCATTCATCTTCTCTAAAAAAATTTTTACGTCCCTTCTTGATGAACAGTTTAAATCTTTTTTTATTTCACCATAAACCTTGTGGTGGACAATGACGTCCTTAACAAGTCCTCCTAGGTCAACAATGGCTTCTAGTTCTTTTTTTATGTCCTTGTCACTGTGCTTGACCTTAAAAACTTTTTGGGTCCTGGCTTCGTTTAAGTAGTAGCCCCTATTAGTTGATACAATATCCTTGCCGCTAGCCCTGAGTATTGCCATGTCCTGGACTATCACCTGTCTTGTTACATCAAACTTTTTTGCCAGATTTTCTCCCGACATAGGCTTTTGACTTTCGTATAAAATTTTTAACAAGTCTTCTCTTCTTGATTTTGGATCTAACATATCTCCCTCAATAGATTTTTAAATTTTTCATGGATAGGTCCAAGACTCCTGCACTGTAAGTTATGGCACCCGAAGAAATATAATCAATGTCTAGGTTCCTATAAGAATTTATATTTTCAAGACTTATGTTACCTGAGCACTCAATGATGGCCCTCTTATTAATTATCTTGCAGGCTTCTTTTATCTCTTCTATATCCATGTTGTCTAACATTATTATATCAGCTTTTGCCTCTAAGGCCTCCCTAACTTGGTCAAAATTTTCTACTTCAACTTCAATTTTCTTTACAAAGGGATTGAGGCTTCTCACTTTTTTCACTGCCTCTCTTATTCCACCAGCTGCATCTATGTGGTTGTCCTTTAGCATAATTCCATCAGATAAATTGTACCTGTGGTTGTAGCCTCCACCAAGTGTCACTGCATACTTTTCAAAAAGCCTCATGTTAGGTGTAGTCTTTCTTGTGTCGAGAATTTTTATATGGTCGCTGTCAAGGGCATCAACCATTTTCTTGGTGTAAGTTGCAATCACACTCATCCTTTGCAAGAAGTTTAAGGCTGTCCTTTCTCCCTCAAGGATTGCCTTAGCTCTTCCACTTATTTTTCCTATTAGGTCCTTATTTTTAACTTGGTCCCCGTCAGAAAAATAAAATTCAAAGCTCACATCTTCATCTAAAATTTCAAAGACCCTCTTAAAGACATCAAGACCTGCAAGTATTCCAGAGTCCTTGGCTCTTAAATCTACCTCTGCCCTCTCATCCTTTAAGATGGCATCTGTTGAGATGTCTCCACTTGTAATGTCCTCCCTTAGGGCTGCGATTATATACTTGTCAATTAAGATTGGCTTTAGATCTCTCATCTTCTCTTATCCTTTCAAAAATAATTTTTTTCTTTTCTTCTTCATCAATATCTATTGTATCAATTTTGAAATTTATTTCTGCATTGTCAAATTTATTTTCGTTTAAGAAATCTGCCAAAATTCTTCCAAAAACTAGGCACTCTAAAAGTGAATTGCAGGCAAGTCTATTAGAACCATGAATTCCAACATTACCAGCCTCGCCAACTACAAAGAGTCCCTCTAGGTTAGTCCTTCCTTCGATATCACACTCTATTCCTCCCATGGTGTAGTGTTGGCAGGGAACTATTGGAATGTTTTCGTATCTTGGGTCTATCCCCCTGGCTCTTAACTCATCAAAAATCATTGGAAATCTCTTGGGAATTCTTTCTTCTCCAAGGGGCTTCATAGACAAGTATTCAAAGTCCATTCCTTCTTTTTCCATTTCATTTTTTATGGCGCCTGCTACTATGTCTCTTGGCTTCATTTCATCTGTGAATCTCTGGTCCTTATGATTAAGTAGGACTGCCCCTTCTCCCCTTGCAGATTCGGAAATTAAAAATTGCCTTTCTACTCCTTCTTCATAAAGAGAAGTTGGATGAAATTGAATGTAAGATATGTCCTTTATCTTGACTCCGTTTTTTATTGCCATGGCAAGTCCGTCTCCTGAGATATGAGGAAAGTTTGTTGACTTGTCAAAGAGTCCACCTAGTCCACCAGTTGCAAGAACCACATTTGTAGAAATAAAAACCTCATCGTGAGACCTTGCTCCGTAACACTTGCCATCTTTTACAATAAGATCAAGTATAGGCGTGTCTTCAAATATTTCTATGTTTGACCTTTCCCTTAATCTTTTATAGAGGACATCGAGGATTCCCTTTCCTATTTCATCGTCAATGTGAAGGCCCCTTGATGCTGAGTGTCCGCCCTCTCTTGAATAATCAAGCTGGCCATCCTTCTTTGTGAACTCAACTCCAAGATCCATTAAAAACTTAATTGCATCTTTTGACTTGTCCACCATGGTCTCAACTGACTTCAAATTATTTTTGTAGTGGCCTGCCCTCATTGTGTCTTCAATAAAAACTTCCCTATCTTCTTCATCTCTTAATACATTTATCCCACCTTGGGCAAGATAAGAATTTGAATCTTCTAACTTTTTCTTTGTGACAATACCAATCCTATAATCTTCACTTAACTCTAGGGCAGTGCTGACTCCAGCAAGACCTGAACCCACAATTAAAATGTCAAATTTTTTCATCCTATGCACCTAACTCCAACATTTTTTCAAGAGGTTTTAAGGCTCTTTCTCTAATTTCTCTTGGAACTTCAACTTGATTTTTATTTTCTTCTAGGACTTCAATAATTTTATTTAGGGTCAATTTTTTCATGTCTAGGCAAATTGGTTCCTTGGCAAGCTTTCTAAAGTTGACCTTTGGATATTTTTTCTTAAGCTCAGTAAAAATTCCTTCTTCAGTGACAACTAGAACATCATCATACTTTCCTGCTTCATTAATAATTGCCTTTGTAGATCCAATGAAGTCAGCAAGTTCTAGGACTTCTTTCCTACATTCTGGATGAGCCAAAATTTTTACCTTACCCTTGTAGGCTCTTACATCTTCAAGATCTATCTCATCGTGAACAGGACAGTAGCCGTCATTTAAAATAACATTTTTATCTGGCAAGGACTTCTTTATGTAGTCGCCAAGGTTTTTATCTGGTACAAAAAAAATATTTTTTCTTTTAATTTATTTAACAATTTTTGCAGCGTTTGAAGATGTTACGCAAATATCTGAGTAGGCCTTGATCTCTGCAGTAGAATTTATGTAAGTCACAACTGCTAGGTCATCGTAAGCCTCTCTCATCTCCTTAATTTTTTCTAACGCTAATCATGTGGGCCATGGGACAATCTGCTCCAAGGTCAGGCATCAAAACATTCTTGCTTGGATTTAAAATCTTAACACTTTCTCCCATAAAGTAGACTCCTGCCATGACTATGGTTTCTTCCTTGAGTTCTGTAGCCTTTTGAGACAAGAAAAAAGAAATCTCCTATGTAGTCAGCTACAGCTTGGATCTCTTCATCAACATAGTAGTGGGCAAGTATAACAGCATCTCTCTCTTTCTTTAATTTTTTTAATATTTCAATTTTTCTTTTAAAGTTAAATTTTCTAAATTTTTCAATTTCACCAATCTCCTAATAAATTTTACTTAAAATTATATTACAATGAAGCATACAGGACAAGTCAAGTGTATATACACTAGCTCAACTTAGAATGAAGAGTTTATTTTTTTGACTAAGCTTTATTTATAAAATAATTTAACTTTAATGGCTAAGTTTCTTTTTAGTCCTTAAAATTTTTTAGCTAAGAAAATAAAAATTAAAATCACTGAACTTCCAGGCTTTGTTACTTAAAAACTTTCTTGGGTATCATATTAATATAGGATGTCGTTTTAAAGTGATAAAGGAAAGTGATCTTATGAAAAATGATGAATTGAGAAGAAAAGAACACGAGGCCGTGAGAAATTCAGTTGGATATTATGACTTTACCCACCAAGTTTTAGATGTCTTTGGAAAAGATGCGGAAGACTTCTTGGATAAAATTTTTGTAAATGACATTAAAAATATGAAAAATACTCATGCTCTTTACACAACAATGCTAAATGAAGATGGAAAAATCATTGACGATGTAATTATCTTTAGATTAGAAAAAGAAAAATATCTAATTTCCACTCTTTATATCGACAAGATGATTAAGTGGTTTGACAAATTTAAAAATGGCTATGATGTTGAATACAAAAACATCACAGATAAGCTCACTATGTTTGCCATCCAAGGACCAAAATCAAAAGAATTAGTAAATAAAATTGTAGATGAAGACATTACTGATCTTAAATTTTTTACAATAGAAGATAACTCCCTTGGCGACTTGGACCTTATGGTCGCAAGAGCAGGCTTCACTGGCGAACTTGGCTACGAACTATATGTACAATCAGATAAAAAAGATATCTTAGAAGAAAAAATAAAAGAATGTGGAAAAGAATTTGACCTTCTTAACATAACAAGTGACGTAATAATTGGAAGCTTGCCTGGCGAAAAAGGCTACGTTCTTATGAGCGATTTAGAAGGAGCAAATCCTCTTGAAGTTGGCTACGGCTGGACAGTAGCTTGGGATAGCGACTTTATAGGAAAAGATGCCCTTCTTAAAGCAAAAGAAAATGTAAATCGTGACCTCTTTGGATATGAATTATTAGAAGATGGAGAAGTCGAAGCAGGCGATATAGTTTTACTTGATGGCAAAGAAATAGGTGAAGTGACAAAATTCATTTACGGCTACACAGTAGAAAAATATATTGGCTACTGCATGATAGAAAAAGATAAAGCAGTAGAAGGAAAAAAAGTAGAAATAAAAACAAAAGCAGGAAGCCTAGAAGCAAAATTGTGCGACAGGGTTTTTTATGACAAAGATAATGAAAGAGTAAAAGGATAAAAATAAACAAGAGAATAATTGGAAATATAAAATTAGGAGCCTAAATTTGGCTCCATTTTTGTTGCTTAAACTAAAATTTTCAAAGAAGGTAAATAAAGGTTATAGATTTTTTTGTTCGATAAAAATCTTTTAATTAATCAGATAAATTGAATTATTAATCTACTCTTATTTATTAGTATAATGTGATTTATAGATGACAATTATAGTAATTAACCAAATCATAATATTTTTTTATTTCTTGAATTTGCATATATTTTTTCATATAATCGAAGTCTGGTTTTTCATCATAATCAATAGGCAAAAGTATCTTTTGTCTCTTTAATCTTGCTGTTCCCATTTTATAACCATAACCATATTTTTCTTTCTGTTTAGTAATAACTGATGTTAAAAACATAGAAACATATCTATTTTTATATTTTGGAATTAATTTTCTTGTATCATTTCCATATAAAGCTTTATAATCATGATAAAATGCATATCCAACAGAACCATTACGATTTACACTTATAGATTTTTCTTCCAATGTATTATTTATGTTATCAACAAAATAACCAATACCATTGTTTTGAGCAGTAGCAGTTATATATGGAGTATTACCATCGATTCTTTCTCTTTCGTAAATATCTTTCCCAGATTTTATGTTAACAATATCCTCAAGCCAAAATTCTTTCCACTCTTTTTTATCTAATGGGACAAGCTTAGACTCATAAGAAATGGCTAACTTATATATATATATATATATATATATTCGATGACTTTTTCAAGATTTTCTAATTCTATTTTTTTCATAAATTTACTCATATATTCCCAATTAGGATTTCCGTTTTTATCTGCTGGAAGAAAAATTTTTGTTGTTTTTAATCTTTGTCCATTTAAAGCTATTCCATAAGAAGCTTTTTCTTTTGAAACTTTTTCTAATGATGTTAATAAAAATTGAGAATTATATTTATCTAAATTACTGTTATATAACAGATTTATGGCACTTCCTGCACCACCTCTTCCAACAAATTCATACTCATGATAGAAACAGTTCCCAGCAATAGGATCAACGGAAATGCAATTACCTTTACTAAGATTATTATTTGAATTTACAAATCCACTTACAGCATTATTTTGACTGGATGTAGATACATATGGAATTTCACCCTTTGTATACTTAGAAATTGTCTTGCCTTTTACTGAAACAATTTGAAAAATTTCTTCCAAACTATAATTTTTCCAATCAACATTTTCAAGTCCAACTAAATCAAAAGATGTTTTAAGCATTTTTTTCTCGTAATAAGAAACTACTTTTTGTGCGATTTCTTTTTGTTCTTGTTTAATATAGTCTTCCATAAATTTCCAGTTAGGGTTTCCTTTTTCATCTATGGGTAATAATATGGCTCCATTTTCTAATCTTTTACTATTAAATAAATATCCATATGAAGCTTTGTTAGAGGATGTTTTTTCAATAGCTTTACATAAAAACAAACCACTATATTTATTTAATTTCTTATTATAAAGAACGTTAATTGAAGCTCCGCTATATCCTCTACCAATAAAGTCGTAATCATGATAAAATGCCTTACCCGCTATGGGGTCTATAGAAATAGATTTTCCTTTATTTATTATATTTTCTTCTGTATTAATAAAGTTAATAATAGCATTGTTAACAGATGATGTAGACGCATACGGAATTTTACCTTTATCATAATTTTCTATAGGTCTTCCTTTAACTTTTTTTATTATGAAAATTTCTTTAATCTTGAATTTTTTCCACTCAACATCATTTAGCGACAAGCTACTTTGTGTCATAATCTTCACCATCTTCAGCTGCTATTGGGGAGTTATCAAAAAATAACTCTTCATCATCATCTTCAAGTCCAAATAAATATCCTCTACCATGGGTGATCATATTTACTTCAAAGGTAATATAATCTGCTATGGTATTTCTAAAGTCTTCATCAGTTGGTATTTCATCATTAAAGTAATAAAAAGAATGTAGCCACTCATCGTCTGCTTCAATAGTGGTTTCAACACAGAATTTTGTTTCAGAATCAATCCTATCAAACCACACATCAAGCAAGTGCTGTTTTTTATCTTTTGCCGATGGTGTTTCTACAAGCCCTATATGCTTAGCAACTTCATATCCATCATCTTCAAAATTTATAAATTTACAAATTTTATCTTTATGGTGAGGCATGCCAGCAGTAAAAACGGCTATACATGGATTTGTACCTACACCATAGAAAGTATTTTTATTTAAAGTAATTACTCCCTCTAAGGTGTGATGTTTTAAAATATTTGCCTTGGTCTCTTTCTCGTATTTTGTCTTTCCAGTCATTGTAGATTGGGGAACAATTACTGCAACTCTTGCTCCCTCAACAAGTGATTCTAAAAGATGCTCTGTAAATGATATTTCATATAAATTAGGATTATCCTTTGATCCTTGAGAATATGGTGGATTCATCATTCCTACAGTACATCCCTTTAGTTGTAATTTCGCTGGATTTTGTTTTAAGAAATCTTGATTTTCAAGATTACTTTTTCCATCTCCCCTTAAAATCATGTTTGTAGTGGCAATAGTAAACATATAGGATTGGTCTTCTATTCCAAAAAGTTGATTTTTCCTAATATTATGTTTTTTCAAAATCGTCATCAGTTTTTTGAATCATATC
>NZ_HE978594.1:203304-231882 GCF_000312025.1 Peptoniphilus timonensis JC401
ATGGTTATTCTCAACTCTTCCCCATTCTTCTTTTGGTTTGAATTTAAAAGAAGATGGATTTAATACCGACTTATCTTGCATATTGAAAGTGTAAGTTCCAGTATAATTTTCATTTGCTAATACATCTATTACATTACCATTAGTCCAAGTTGGTCTAGGTTTTTTCTCAGTTCTAATTATCGAATATTCAAAATCAAGATTTGTTAATTCACTCTTTCTTTTCGATGGTGTTGGAATTTTTTCCTCATTTAATATCTTAGCTATATTTCTTGAAGATATTCCATCTAGTGCAAGTTTGAAAATTTTCTTTACTATCCAAGCAGTTTCTTCGTCAACTATGATTTTGTGTTTATCATTAGGATCTTTCATATATCCCAATGGTGGACTCCAAGCTAAAAACTTTCCTTGTTTTTTAAGTGTAGTCATAGATGACTTTACCTTTTCAGAAATATCTTTTGTGTAGAAATCATATAACAGTCCCTTGAATTGGATATCTAAATCTGTTCCATTTCCCTTTTCTTTGTTGCTATCATAGCCATCATTTATGGCGATAAACCTTACTCCTAGGAATGGAAATATATTTTCAAGATAATCTCCAAGTGTTATATAATCTCTCATAAATCTGGATAAGTCTTTTACAATTATCGTCTGGATATTATTTTTCTTTACATCTTCAAGCATTCTTTGAAAGGCTGGTCTATTTTCATTTGTTCCAGAATATCCGTCATCGACATATTCTTCTCTTGTGACGTTCTTAAATTCTTCATTCTTATCTAGATAATCATTTAGATATGCTCTTTGATTTATAATACTTTCACTCTCATCAGTCTTTATCATGTCTTCAACGGATAATCTGATATAAAGAGCAATCTTACTCATCGTCTGTTCCTCCTACCAAATTATCAATATTGAATTTAAAGACTATTTCAAATTCGTGTTTATCATAAACTATTATTTTTTCAATCAAGCTATGGATTAAATCACCTGGTAGCTTTTCCAAATTCTTTGAAGCATATAAATCATTTATCCATTTTGTTGATTTTAATCTTTCTTTTTTAAGCTTTGAGATATTAACTTCAATTTCTGAAATCTCGTTATCAAATGTAGACATATGACTTTGAGCAATCTCTCTTCTTAATAGATACTCATCTCTATCAATCTTACCTAGACTGTATTCTTCATAGGCTCTTTGAATGATATTTTCTTCATTTAGATTTTTTCTTTTAAGATTTTCTATGTCTTTCTTAAAAGTATCTATTGCTTTATTAAATCTAGATTTAATTCGGTTAACAAATTTTGTCTTGCTAGTTGTCTTCATAATAAACTCAGAAATCTTATCACTGATTGCCTGATCTAAATCTCTTTCCATAATGAATACTGATTTTTCGGGTTTTATACTTCCACTAAATCTCTCATTCTGAAATGAATAATAAAGTCTATCTTTATTTTTACCATAGATACGAGTTCTTCTATTAAGTTCTTTGCCAGTATTATTATTGATTACAAGACCTTTAAATCTGTTTTCATAGTCCCTGTTTTCAAAGTTGTGCATTGGCGAACTGAAAACATGATTTTTCTTTCTCTCTCGTCTTTCTCGTAAGATTCTTTCGTGAACTTCCTTAGAAATGATTGGTTCATGTGCATTCTCACAAATTATATACTGACTTTCGTCTACAAAATGTTGTTTAATTCCTTTTGCAAGATTTTGTTGCTTAACTCCTTGTACTAAAGTCCCCGTATAAGCTGGGTTTGTAAGCATTTTTGAAATTGTCCCTTTATTCCATTCAGGATCATCATTTTCTCTGTAAACTCTCCCAGTTTTATAGTAAATCATTCCAGGAGCATAGCCTTTTTCATTAAAATGCTTTGCGACTTCATATTGGCTTTTGCCTTGAAGAGTTAAATCAAACATCTCTTCCACAATAAATCTAACATTCTCATCGATTACAAGTTTTTGACCTTCTTTAGATTTTTTAATCTTGTATCCATAAGGTGGAACAGAACCAATAAAGTATCCGTTTCTTGCCCTATTGTGTTTTGAGGTTTTTATCTTAACTGAAATATCCTTAGCATACATATCGTTGATAATGTTTTTAAGAGTAACCTCAAAAGATTTCTTTGAGTCTGTTTCTTTTACTGTGTCTAATTTATCATTAACCGAAATAAATCTAACACCTAGAAATGGAAATACTTTATCAATCAATCTTCCCATCTCAAGATACTCTCTTCCAAGTCTTGATAAATCTCTTATAATAATGCAATTGATTCTTCTATCCCTAATATCTTGCATCATATTCTGAAATGATGGTCTTTCAAAGTTTGTTCCACTATATTCATAGTCAGTGTAAACTTCTAAAACATCTATATTTTCTTTTAATGCATATTCTTTACAAGACAGTATTTGAGTTTCTATTGAGTATGATTTTTCTCTCCACTCTTCTGTTCTTTCGTTGGATAGCCTTGTATAAATTCCGGCCTTAAAGACTTTTCTTTCTGTCTTTTCGCTTTTCTTTTCAATATATCTTTTGGAAGTTCTTGCCATTATAAAACACCTCCAGCTAATTGCATTGGAGTCTTATTTTCAAGAGCATTTCCAAAAACCTTATTTATTGAAATCAAATTCTTCTTTACTTCGGACTTGCTTTCACTTTCTTCTTTTATAAGGGTCTTCAGTAAGTTAACTGTTTCCAAATTATTAAAGACAAAATTAATCTCATTATTTTCTCCGATTTCAATTCTATCTATAAAAGATACAATTGTTAGTCTATTTAGACTGCTTAAATCAGTGGGAACAATTTCGGAAACCAAACTGTCCTTGTTTTTCATCTTTTCTTGCAAATTGGCAAGTATATTTTTCTTTGTAGCAATTTGTTTCTCTATTTCCCTGATTTTAATAAGATAATTTTTTCTGAACCTTTCAAACTCTTCAGAAGTTATAAGTTCATCTTCTAAGTCCATATATAAAGACTGTCTAAGTCTTTCATACTTTCTTTTTTCTGAGTTTAAGCTTTCAAAATCAATGTTAAATGTTACTTTTGATACATCTAACTTATTAACTTGACTTAGTAGTTCATTATATTTTTTTAAATAATCTTTAAGTGCAAAAAGAGTCATATCCAGTAGATAGTCTTCTTTTATACTATGTCTTGTGCAATCTCCTTTGTTATTATAGTGAGAACAAATATAAAAAATATTATATCCATTCTTGGACTTAACCTTTCTTCTAACCATTGAAGATCCACAATCTTTGCAATAAAGCATTCCTGATAAAATATGTGGTATATCTGCCGATTGTTTTACATCTCGAAGCATCATCTTATTAGCCAAAGCATAAATGCTTTTTGAAATAATAGGCTTATGAGAGTCGTTTATTACAATCCAATCTTCTTCATTTACTTCTACTTCTCTCTTAGACTTGTAATTTAGTTTTCTAGTTTTCCCTTGTTCAAGCACTCCTATATAGACCTTGTTTGTAATAATCCTATTGACCATTTTTGCGTCCCATTTAGAGTCTTTAACAATAAAACCAGTAGTATGATTATCGCCAGAATTTTCCTTATGCTTAGATGGTGTTACACAACCTATGCTATTTAAAAAATCTGCAATAGCCTTAGATGAATAGCCGTCTATCTTCATATTGAAAATTCTTTCAATTATATGTGAAACTTCTGTATCGACGACTAACTTATGTTTGTTTTTGCTATCCTTCTTATAACCAAAAGGAGCAAATGCACCAATAAATTCACCATTCTTTCTTTTAATTTCTTTTGAAGATTTAACCTTCATAGAAATATCCCTACAATAAGAATCATTAATAAAGTTTCTTATCGGAAGAATTAGGTGTGTATCGCTTACATCTGCATTTTCACTATCATAGTTATCGTTTACGGATATAAATCTTATACCTTTCTCTGGGAATATCTTTTGCAGATATTTTCCTGATTCGATATAATCTCTCCCAAAACGGGATAAGTCCTTCACAATAATTGTTTTGAACTTCTTTTCTTCAAGATCTTGAATCATCTTCTTAAATTTTGGTCTGTCAAAATTAGATCCTGAAAAGCCATCGTCTACATATTCAGCAACAACTTTAAAATCATTGTCCCTTGCATATGATTTGATAATCTGTCTTTGATTTGAAATAGAATTACTTTCTGTGCTATCTCCATCCTCTCTCGATAAACGAAGATACATACAAGCAAATTTTTCCATCACAAAACCTCCTTAATTTGTATTTGGGCAAATAGTCATTAAGGAGTTCTTCTACCACTTATATTTTACCGCACCCAAGTTTTTAAGTCAGCACCCCAGCTTATAGTCTTATACAAGCTCTACATAAATAAAGCTCAACAATATCTAGTAAGTCGAGGGACTCTTTATCACTTTGAGTGTAAGTAATTTTTTTAGAATAATCTTCTTTTGATATTTGCTCTTTAGGTTTATATTTCTTCTTTTCTTTTGTATTCATAGGTTTTACCTCACAATATAAAATTAAAGTTTTTTGACATTGACAAGTGCCTTGGATTAGCAACATAGGAATCTCACCTCCGCCTCTGTTCAGGATGAGCCGGCTTCAACCTTAGAAGTATCATTATCCTCATTTTCTTCATAGCGAATAGGGTGTCCCTCCCTATATTCAAACTCTTACTTATCGCTCCCTTTCTTATTCCCTTGCTTTTAGCTTAGCAGTACTTGTTTTGCCGAATTATTCAGCAGAAAGATCTTGGCGGATAGGTTATTACGCTCCAAAAATGATTAACGTCTTGTCTTGGTCTATTCAGTTGTTAAGGTTCAAAATTTATCGAGAGTCATTAATCTTTTTTAAATTTGACCATCAGAAAATACTTATCTTGATGAAACAAAATTGTTTAAAATTACCCTCTTATACTTAACAGTGAAAAGAAGTCTTTCTTGGTAACCAATTTTCAAAAATAAATTTGTTTAAATAAAAAGGTCCAATTCCCACTGCATAAGTAACAGTGAAAATTAGACCCTCTTGGCAACTGTCATCTAAAAGTTTTCCAACATTTCCTTTAGTTTTTCTAAGACTTTATTACGCCTTTTAATAACGGCTGGATGAGAAATATTCAGTTTGGCAGCTACTTCTCTAATTGTTTCTTCTTTATAAAAAAGACTTTCTATCAAATCCCTTTCAACAGGGTTGAGTTTAGAAATAGCTCTTCTTACTTCTTCAATCATTTCCTTTGTTTCGATAATTTTTTCAACATCAAATTTCAGATCCTCTAAATTTTCTTCAAAATTACCATCATGATCATAGGAACAAAAAAGAAACAGTTATTTAACCTGTCTCTTCTCATTTGATATTTCTCTTTATTCAATTCACTATGATAAGCAAGATATACCTCTTTGCTAACAACCACTTTCTTTCCTTCTACAAATAAATAGTAATCTTTGTCCATTAATTTTTCCTCCTTGTTGACATGAATTTCTTTTGTTTAAAAATTAAATTCACACAAGGAGGACTTCTAATTCTTTGCATATATTCTCCTGGGCATAAAAAAAGACCGAAAGAAAATAAATTCTTTCAGTCAATTAATGCCAATATTAAATTTAGGTGCAAATCACCCATCATGGATATTATATATGCACTTAAGTACACATAAAATTCGTATATGGTACTTTTTTCATTCGGAAATAGTACGCAATCAGTTCGTCATAAATTAATTTCTTATATATTCATTATTTCTTCAATGCTACGACCGTCTTCAAGTTGACTAATAGCAGTTGGTAAAGTATATCCCCAAATTATTACACCAACCAATGCAATTGCTTCCTTTTTTCTTTGATAATAAACAGTTCTCTCTAAAGATACACTTCTCATACATGCTTCATCAGTAATCTTTTTTTCAGCAATGTAGTAGTTATAAATAATCTTATGATAGATTTCTCCATACTCTGGATAAACTTTTAGCCTAACACAGGCATCATAAATTATTAAAAGCATAAGCTTACTATCCATTACATTGGAAACTCTATTATTAAACTTTTCTTCAACTTTTTTCTGGAGCAAATGTAGAAAGATACAAGTAAGCAGATTCTGAAGTTGATCCATAGTTTTCTTTACTCTCAAACATCATAAAATTTGCCCTGCTATCTACTGCCCAGGTAACTTGTCTATATAAACTTAAAATAAGTTTTGCAGCTGAACTGATCTCTTCAAATTTCAAGTTGCTATCTGCATACATGTTCATTATATTCTTTAAAGTTTTACTTATTCTCAATCTAATCACCCCAATACAACTTATTTACAAACTTGAATGTTTGTGCTATAATATGAATATAAGTTCAGTTTGTATTATATCTCAAATTGAAAAATAATTCAAGCACTATTGTTCGTATTAAAAGTTATAAATGCACATTAGTTCAGGAGGTTAAAATTATGGCTTTTGCGGATAGATTAAAGGATTTTCGTGAAAAAGAAAAGTTAAGTCAAGCAGATTTTGCAAAAATGATAGGAATAAGTACAAGAACTCTTGTACATTATGAAGATGGAGAAAGATACCCAAGAGATGTCGAGGTTTACAAAAAAATAGCTGAAGTTATGGACTGTGATTACAATTATCTTCTAGAAGAAAGTGACGAGTTTTTAAATAGAGTTTATAACATGGGTGGTAAAAGAGAATTAGAAAAAGCTAGAGCATTAACAGAAGGTCTAAGCTCTTTATTTGCAGGTGGAGAAATTTCTGACGAAGATAAAGATGCTGCTTTTGAAGCTATTACTCGTGCTTATTGGGAGGCTAAAAGAGAAAACAAGAAATACGGTCGTAAGAAAAAAGATTAGGTGATTTTATGAGCATGAATCGCTATATATATGATAAGGTTAATCGACTTATAAAAAAATATAAGACACGAGATCCTATCGAATTAATAGAAGCTTTGAATATTAACCTGGTATATCTACCTGAAACAAAAATACTTTTAGGAATGTACCATTATATTCAAAGGAACAGATTTATTTTTATCAGTAGCAACACAAATTTTAATAGAAAGACTATATTAGCACATGAATTAGGTCACGATCAACTTCACAGAGATTATTGTATGAGTGGCGGAGCTTTTCATGACCAGACAGTTTTAAACCCTACAAATAAATTTGAAACTGAAGCTAATATTTTTGCAGCTCATTTATTAATTAGTGATGAAGATGTCCTAGATAATATCAATGATCAAGTTTGTGATTATGAAATCGCAGGACAGTTAGGTGTAGATATAAATTTACTGAATCTAAAAATTTCTGAGTTAGCAAAAATGGGCAAGTTTAATAAACCAGTTAATGTTAATATACCTCAGGGAGATTTTCTTAAAAACTATCGCCCTGAACATGATGATTATTATTAGGAGACTCTATGGGAATTTTTATTACAGGATATTTTTTATTAATCCTTTCTGGAATAGTTTTCTACTATCTCATCTCTACCTACTCTGTAAAAATTTCAGCATTTTTGATTGATTTTATAGTTGTAGGTTTAGGATTTTATATATCCATAAAAGATAAACTTGATAACAAATTAGCTATTCCCCTTTCAATTACAGTAGTAATTATTTATGGAATATTGCTAGTTTTAATAAATCAAAAGCTACCAAGGATTAGTAAACTTTTAAACTATATAATTGCTTTCATAGGATCATCAGTTGCCCTATGGTTGGCACTTGATTTTATAACAAACACTCTAGCCGCTTTTAAAATAATAGGTCAAACTTATCATCAATTACCAATAACAAAAAATATGATGATAAATTCCTTTATACATTATGTAATTGTATTTTTGATTAGTATTCCAGTGTTTAAAGGTAGAATGAAATTTATATTTGGAGGAAATTATGAGTAAAGAAATGGATAAAAATAAAGACGAAAATCAAGATAAAAAAGAACTTCAAATTAGATCATCTGCTGCTGAATACTTGACTTTTATTGCAGCTAATGGTGATGACAAAGAAGCTATAGAAATTAGATATGAAGATGAGAATATTTGGCTAACTCAAAAGATGATGGCAGTTCTTTATGATGTCAGTACTGCAGCAATAAATCAGCACTTAAAAAAAATAATTTGATGATAATGAATTACAAGAAAAAGCAACTATTAAGAATTTCTTAATAGTTCAAAAAGAAGGTTCTAGAAATGTTTCAAGAGAAACAAAACACTACAACCTACAAGCAATTATTGCAGTAGGGTTTAAAGTAAATAACGAACGTGCCGTCCAATTTAGAAAGTGGGCAAACCAAATTGTAAAAGATTTTACAATTAAAGGTTGGGCAATGGATGATGAAAGATTAAAAAATTCTGGCACAAAACTTACCAAGGATTATTTCGAAAAATTACTTATAAAAATTCGTGAAATTAGATTATCTGAGAGAAGATTCTATCAAAAAATCACAGATATTTATGCCACATCTTTAGACTATGATCCATCTGCAAAAGCAACAAAACGATTTTTTGCAGCTATTCAAAATAAATTGCACTATGCAATTCATGGAAAAACTGCAGCTGAATTAATTGTAGATAGAGCCAATCACAAAACTAAAAATATGGGACTTACTACTTGGGAAGGCTCTCCAGATTCGAAAATTCATAAATATGATGTAGTCGTTGCAAAAAATTATCTAAACGAAGAAGAATTAAATCAAATGCAAAGAATTGTTTCATCTTATCTGGATATGGCAGAAATGCAAGCAGAAAGACATATTCCTATGACAATGGAAGATTGGGAAAAAAGATTAAATGGCTTTTTACAATTATGGGATAAAGAAATCTTAAATGATGCAGGAAAAGTATCTGCAGCTCTTGCAAAAAAGCACGCAGAAAGTGAATTTGAAAAATATAGAATTATACAAGATAGACTCTACAAAAGTGATTTTGATAAGTTCCTAGAACTCGAGGATAATACTAAAGATTTAGAAGAATAACTTAATACACGCTTAATGCTTATAACTTTAATAGCAAGCACAGTAAGTGAGTACCCACTTACGAAAAATTGATGAAGCAGAACCTTTATGGACTGCTTCTTTTTTTATCAATTTTACCTTGTTAGGGAGAACCCTAAGACCCCAATATTTTATGATAAGGAGATATTCTATGGATAATAGAAAAAGAAATAATCAACTAAAAATATATTTAACAGATGAAGAAAAAGAAATTTTTTAAAAAGAAAATGAAACTTGCAAATTGCAAAACTATGTCCCACTTTCTTAGAAAATGTGTATTGGAAAAAGAGATTTATGTTGTAGATTTAGAACCATTTAGAAACCTACAATGGCTGCTTTCAAATGCAACAAATAATATAAACCAGATCGCAAAGGCTACTAATACAACTGGTGTTATTTACAAGAATGAAATTGAATCAATGAATAAACAAATAGAAAAATTATCAAGAGAAATATGGCAGATCCATTCCCTACTTCTTAATAAGTCAAAAGAAAGTTCTGGAGATTAGTATGGCAATTACAAAAATACATCCTATAAAATCAACTCTAAATTTGGCAATAGATTATATAACTAAGAGTGAAAAAACTGATGAAAAAGTCTTGGTATCTTCATTTAAATGTCATCCATCTACTGCCCATATTCAATTTATGAAAACACGAGAAGATAACGATACTAAAGGGACAGTTTTGGCTAGACATTTAATCCAATCTTTTCTACAAGGAGAGGTTGATCCTATAAAAGCTCACGAAATTGGAATGGAATTATGTAAGAAAATTTTAAAAGAAGATTATGAATTTGTTCTTGCAACTCATATAGATAGAGGGCATATCCATAACCATATTATTTTTAATAATGTTAATTACAAGACTGGTAAATGCTACCAATCTAACAAAAAAACTTATCATAAAATCAGGTATCAAAGTGATGAATTATGTAAAGTAAATAAGCTTTCAGTCATTGATGAATATTATGAAGCTTACAAAAGAAAATATAAAACTGCTGGTAAATCTTGGTATGAGTATGACCAAAACAAGAAAGGAAATTCTTGGAAATCTAAATTGCAATTTGATATAGATAGAATGATTAATAAGTCTAAATCGTGGGAAGAGTTTTTAGAAAATATGAAATCTCTTGATTATGAAATTAAGTTTGGTAAACACATTGCTTTTCGCCATAAAGATAAGCAAAGATTTACAAGAGCAAAGACTATCGGAGAAGATTATACTGAGGAAAAAATCAAAGAAAGAATAGATTTAGCTATAAAAAACAAAGCTAATCCTATTAAAAAACGTGTAGGAAATGTTATTGATATATCTACTAATGAAAAAGCTCAATCCTCTAAAGGTTATGAAGTTTGGGCAAGAAAACATAATATCAAAACAATGGCTGATTCAATAATTAAACTTAGAGAACAAGGAATTAATTCAATCACTCAACTCGATGATCTAATTAAAAAATCTGCTGATGATAGACAAGACTTATTAGATAAAATAAAGAAGATTGAAACTGAAATGAAGAGTTTATCTCAAGATATGGAAAATATAAATACTATAAATAAGTATCGTGAAATATATAAATACCACAAGAAAAATCCTGAAGATAAGCAATTTGCAGATGAGTATTATAGTGAACTTTCCGTCTATAAAATAGCCGCAAAAGAAATTTTAGAAAACTATAAAAAACTACCAAACACAAAAGAAATACTATCAAACCTCGATAAATTGCAAGAAAAAAAGAACACCCTTATGCAAGAGTATTCTTTGAATAAAGAGCAATTTTCTGACCTTGTTCAGTATAGGAAAAACTATGAAAATTATTATGGAAAGGAGGTGGAGAGATAATTACTCTTTAATCTCTCTACTTTTTGAATAAATTTTATAATCATCTTTAATCTTTTCCCATTCCAAAGTGAGTCTTAAGTTGTTTTTTAAAAATATTTTTTGAGAAAGTTCAATTTTACTCTCATAAATTATATTCTCATAACTAATTATTATTTCAAAAATATCTGCGAAAAATTTTTCTTGATTATTTGTTTGGTAAGATGAGCATATTCTATTACATGATTCGTAAATATTATTAGTTTTATCATAAAGAGAGTTATATTTTATAGCCTTATTAATAATCTCACCTGATACTATAAAATTAAGCAATAAAGATGTTGTATCATTTAATCCATTGATAAAAACTGCATATACAAATAAAAATAAAACAATAAAAGAAAAAACGTAATACGACTTTTTATTCAGTTTAGCTAAATTTGATGTAAAAAAAGAATTTTGATGTGTATTTGCTAAAGCTTTAATGAAACCAGCTTCTATATCTTTATTGTCAAAATATTCATCGCTATTATAACATGGTATTATCTTTCTACCAAATGAGTTGTCTAGAAACATGTTAAATCTGTCTTTATTTCCCAAATCAAAATAATAATTTCTGTAATATATTGCTACTGTTTGAATTAATAAAATTACAGCAGAAATTATGAGCAATATTTTTATATTTAAAATCGAAAATCTAACTTGTACTAAGGAAATTATTAATAATAATATTGATAATGAATCAACTACATAACCTAAGTTTCTAGACTTATTATGACTATCATCTTGTGGTGTTTTACCCATATTCTTTACCATCCTTATTTAATATCATTATAGATTCTATTAAAAAGGTATTTCTTAATCTTTGATTTTTAACAATTGGAAGTATATATCTACCATGGCAATTTCTCAATTTAAAACCCGAATTGCAAAAACAAGGTAAATGACCTTTGTATTTATTATGGTAAATTAAAAATACCATTTTAATGTACTGTTCTTTTGTTAATCCCCACTCTTCCGTATAATAACTTAATAAACCCTCATATCCATGTTTCCTTTCCCCAAATGGAAATACTCCATATTTAAGATGCCAATCTGCCGAAAATATAAACGGATCTAAAAAATCTATTTAAAAATTCTGAAATTGAGGGTTTATCAATAAGATATTGAAGTATCTCCCCAACAGTTGCTAAGCAAATACTATTATCTTTATATACATGTTCTAGTTCCTCTTTTAAGTTGAAGATATATACTTTTGGAATACTAATGGGATACTCATAATCCATTTCTATTTTAATATCCTTGACCCCATCTAAAATCACATCATTATGTTTTAAGGAATAATGATATTTTCCGTATATACATATATTTGATTCTTTGTAATTTACCTGCAATTCTGTTTGTTGTTTTAATAAGTCATTGATTTGCTCTCTTATATTATTCACTATATCTCCATGGCTTCGTTGGGTTTACAATATTTACATTATAAAACGCATCTGAGTACATCTTTGAATTAAAGTCATTATGAATAGATTTTTTAAATTCTACCTCTGAATCTATACTTATAAAATTTGATAAGTCAGCTATCCAACTATTCATAATATTCTTTTCCGATTCAGATATACTACTTATAAAATCTTCTCTCAAATCAACAGGATTTAAAATTTTATTATCTACCATTATAGATATTTGCTTGTTCTTGAATTTATGAATAAACACTTTTATTATATCTATAATAGATAAATTGAACTCATCTTTAACAGAGTCTGCTATCAAAGCTGTTATTAAAATAGAAGATGGCTTAGATTTAACATTCCTACTTCTATCATAAAATATATCCCTATGTCTTTTTACAACCTGTACTGCTCTTTGTAAATTTGATCTATAATAGTAATTTGGTATATTCTCTACTTTATTATATATTTCTCTTAGTTCGACAGGAAAATTGTGAAACTGTTCCATTTTCATTTCTGTTGAAATAAACCTTTCGCTAATATCTTTAAACCAATCACCAAATCCTAAAGGATTGCTAGTCAACCATGAATAATTACTATCTTCTTTCTCAGTTATTGATACAGTCTTAAATACATAATTTAAATCTACACCTGAATTAACAATTTCAGTCATAATATTTTCTTCCTCATTAACACAAGGAACAATATCTAGATTAAATCCTACTCCCCCTGATACCTCTGCATACTCTAAAGTCCAGCAGTTTTTATCTTCTTTTGATAATTTAGACTTATATAATTCACTACTTTTTATACAATCACCAACATCATTTTTTGTACTTTGTGGATCTGTATTTGATTTTTCTTTTTTAATAAAGCTAAAATATCTAAATCGTAATTCTTATCTTTTCCATCTCTATATGGTCTTATGACAGTTCCTAACAAAAAAGAACCTTGTGGATAAAAATCAGATTCAAGATCATGCCCATTTAAATACTCAGAAATAGCCTTGTATTTCTCTCTAGCATTTTTCTCCATAGTTGGAGTAATATCAATATCATTAAGACTTTCAATCAACAATTTATCTCTTTTTTCCATTCTATTATTACCCCCTATTTTCTCGGTCCTAAAAACTTATCTCCATTCAAATGAATCATATGATCAGGTAAATCAGCAATCCACACTTCTGTTTCCCATGCCAATGAATCAGAAAACCTCTTAAAAGTTTTAAAGTCTAAAAATGCAGTTACATATATTTTCCCTGATTTAACATCCTTAGTCATTTCTTCAATTTCTAACATCCTTTTAGGTGTCATGTGTCCAACAGATGTTACTGACTCAATAAAGTAAATCCAATCCTTGTCTTCAGAATACAAAACTACATCAGGCATTTTATCATGGAGTGTTATCTCAAAACCGAGTTCTTTTAGTTTCTCCTCATTTTTTACCAAATCCTTTTGAATTGTGTCACCAACATATAAACATTCAGAATTCTCAGCGAATCGTGGAGCAAATTCTTCAATAATTAGCTTTTGAAGTTGATTGTGCTTGCCTGGTGAAAATTTAAATTCGTTTCCATTTATATTTACTGGCATTTTCTTCATGGATTTTTTAGATTTATACAAATCCATTAAAGTATCATGATTACTTAAAAAGTCTAGTTTGCATTTTTCCCAATCATCAGTCTTATATGTCTTTACCAATCCTAACATTTCATCTGTTAACCTATATCTATAATTCGGACTATTTGTCGCTTTTCCATTATCTTCTATAAAAGCAGCATTTCTAAAGTGGTGTATTGCCTGTTTTCGAAATGTCTCTCTACTATTTTCAGCATATGCAAGACCATAATTCTCCGATATAAATAATATAATATCATGTATCCTTATCCAATTATTAGTTGCATTGCACCATAAATCTTTATCCTTAATATTAGCTAGAGCCAATATAACATATCCACATAAATCCGACTGTTGTCTTTCTGGTACTTGCATTTCCTTTAAAAGCTCTTTTGCTTCTTCTAATTTAGACATAAATATACCTCCCTAATATTTCATCACATGTTTTTTCTGACATATCTTTACCTTTATCAAATCTTTTCCCATATTCTCAATGTATTCTAGTGGAGGAACTGGCATAGAATTAATTTCTGTTGAATTAACTTGAGTTGAACCATTTAAAATTCTATAATACTGATCATATAAAGTGGAATTTAGAACCACATATAATCCATATACTAAACACTCAGATAAATTTTCAAATCCAGTTATAAAATTTAATTTATTTTGAGTGCTTATCTTTTCATACTCTGGATATTTTTTTGCTAAATAGACTCCACATTGTAGTCGTCTCTTTTCTTCTTTAGATGTAAATCTCTTTACAAATAAATAATTTTTATTCTCTTGTAATAACCCCTTTTTTGAATTTAAAATATATTCATTATCCTTACCCATTGGAAAAACAACTTTTCCATCCTTTATATGCTGAGAATAGAATAAGGGTACTGCTTCTTCTTCAGATCTATCTCTCAATACTTCACTATTTCTAAAATCCACAGTTAATCCTGTTTTCATTTTTAATCCCAAGCTTGGCAAAGTATCTTTCCACTCTTTTACTTGTTTTATTGTATTTGCTTCTTCTTCATTTGTAATTAAATATATATATTTATTTTTTTTAGAAACAACTAAATCATAATCTGCTTCAAAAATTGTTGTATTTTTAAAATCAAAATTTCCATTATTAGATGTGATTGTTATAAATTCAGGGGGTATTCTTGTCTTTTTAGCCTTTATTATCATAGTTTCTTGTAAGACAGATTCTTTATCAAAAACCTTATCTCTACTCGTAAATAAATGTATATGCTCCAATGACATTTCTTCTAAAAATTCTTCTCTAAATTTTTTAAAGTATGCTCCAGATGTCCAAGATCTTGGAACAATAAATACCAGTTCCCCATTTTCTTTTAGATTGAAATTTGACATTTGCATAAAAAGAAAATATAAATTAGGAGAACCATAACAAACATCTGACATTATAATTGCTTCTCTGTCTTTTTTACCAATTTTCTTATATGGTGGATTACATATAACTAAATCATATTTTTTAACATTGTTATACATTCCTAAGAAATTATTGTATTCATAATCCTGACTTATAATATAATTCTTATCTATAATTCTATATTCTATATCTATATTTGAATTTTCCTTTACCCAATATAAATTAGCTTCCAACAAATTTACAATGTCTTCATCTGTTTCATAACATGTTAAATTTATCTTTTTTATCATTTTGCTATCAATAATTCTCTGAATTAGTGCCGCAGAAAGAACTCCAGAGCCAGCTCCTGGGTCAAGAATAGATATCTCATCTCTTTTAATATTTAAGTCAAATAAAGATGCCATGAATATTGCTGCTTCTTTACTAGTAAAAAATTGTCCTATTCTTTTTCGAGTTTCTTTAGATGCAATCTTAATATATTCATTTGTCTTATTTAAAACATAATCAATTATTTTCATCTTTAACTAACTCCATAATTTCGTAAAGATTACAATTTAATCCTTCACATATTCTTAACAATACGTCAGTTGTAATATTCTCCCCATTTTTCATTTTATAAAATGTACTTCTACTAATATTTGTTTTTTCCATTAATTCTGTATTATTTAAATCTAGGTCAATCATTTTTTTAAATAGCTTTTTATAGCTGATTTTTAACATGACTATCTCTCCATTCATGAATTCTGTATCAGTTATATTATATCATAAACCTTCACTTTTTTCATAATATTATTCACTTTTCTAAAACATAAATACAAAAAAAATAAAGGCAGTCCGAAGACCACCAATATTTGTGTTTTCCACCAAATTTCTATCTTTTTGCTGCTTCTATACTGTTAATTTAATATAAGCTACTGCAAAATTTTAATAAGAGTACAATCCTATCAAATTTAAAATCAATATTAATTTTTAAAGTATGAAACACTTGTTAGCATCCTATAAAAATTTTTTCCATTAGTGTAGGCTTTGAACAACCATAAACTTTTTCTTTTCCATATATCACAGACTTCACTAGAAAAATAATATATGCTCCAAACAAATATATTAGTAAATATAAAATTATTATATCTAGAACTTGTTTTAACATAAACATCCCTCACTTTTTTTATTTCTACGATTATAATAAGTTGGCAAGATGTTTAATCTCAGTTTTTATATCTATGAGAGTTTTCATAAATCATAAAATATAATCTCCAAATAAGTTTTAATCATATAATCTTACATAACCGGATATATATAGCCAAGCTCCATAGCCTTATTATAGGCTTCAACAATATTTTTAGATTGTAATTTATCATATATATTTGCTATATGATTATAAAGGGTCCTCTCACTGATAAAAAGCTTCTTGGCAATATCTTTTTTGCTTGACCCCTTTATTAATTCTTCCAGTACTTCTATCTCTCGTTTAGTCAGTGGATCAACAATGTATTTATCTATTTTCTTATAGTTTCCTTTATATACATTATTTATTCTTGCTAAGAGTTCTTCTATTTCAACAGACTTATTTATAAAATCCTTTACTCCTAACTTAAAAGCCATATCCTTGTAATTATCTAAGTCATAAGATGTTAAAACTATTATCTTTTGTCTGGGATTTTCATCTATCAAATATTTAATTAAATCAAGACCAGTCTTATCATCTTTTAAATTTATGTCAATTAAGAAAATATCGTAGATTTCTTTTTCTATCATTTTTAAAAACTCTTGGGCTTTTGATACATAGGCACATGAAATTTCTTCTTGCTCTTCTAAAAGCATCTTAAGAGATCCACCAAATAATTTATGGTCATCAAGCAAAATAATTTTCATCTTTTTCCACCTCCAAGCTAACTCTTGTTGTAAGTATTCCCTTGTTTAATCCATAGGAAATATTTCCTGAATTTGAATCTATCAAAAGTTTAAGCAGCAAAACCCCTCTTTTAGATTCCTTAATCTTATTAAAATCATCTGATCTTGCGCCATCACTTTCCATTTCTATATATACAAAATTTCCTTTTTTATAAAGTTTATAAGATAAATATTTAGCATCGGAATGCTTATATACATTATTTATAAGTTCTTTTGATATTATTGAAATCAACCTAATTAATCTTTTATCCTCTGTCATATCACTATCGATATATTTAGTAATTTCAATATTTTTATCTGGATATAGTGAAGCTACATTATCAAATATAGCTAATAGAGATGTTTCCAAATTTGCTTTTTCAAATAAAGAAGATTGGTAGAATTTCATTATATTTCGTGCTTTTTCCTCAAGTTCTCTTAGGATATTTTTAGAATATTCTATATCAGGATTTTTTGAAGATAAGTAATTTTTACTTGCATATATATCTTGCAAAATATCGTCATGAATAATTCTTGCAAATTCATCTCTTTCGCTCGCCATATAGTCTGATAGGTAATAAAGTTTGAAGGTTTTCTCAAAAGCTAACTCTTTCTCCTTTAAAAATAAGATAAAGAAAAATTCTGTAATAAGAAAAACTATTTGAGTAAATATATTTATCATTGCCGTATCTATATCAAATAAGTAAATTACCACAAAAATAAAAAATACTAGTTTGATAGTAAATGTTTGTGTAGATTTTCTTGATATTGGTAAGATGTTTATATATTTAAAACTCTCTATATCCATGTATTTTTTAATAAACAGGCATGTTGAAGCAATACTAATAATGGCAAAGGAGACTTTATAGTGTAGATTATTTATTAAAATAAGGCTCAACGGCAAAAGAGAAGTAAAAACAACCAAAATGGAAACAAATTCCGGTATTTTTTTATTCGAAATTTCTGTGTATATAAGTCCATACAAGGTGAAAAATAATATAAGTGAAACTGCATTTAAAATTGGGCCCTCTTTTACTAACAAATTGTTTTTAAAAAGAAGACCCCAAAATAAAATTATCATTAAATGGCTTATTACAATTTTTTCTAATTTCTTATACATATCTAATAGTAACTAATTACAATCCTTTCTTTATTAATATTAATACCCAAAAATATAATAATTGAAGCTAAGATAATAAACTTAGTAAGAAAATAAAATGTAAAGGAGTTTGTAAAATTATATACAATGGCAGATGTTATCATAATAGCTAAAGATAGTCCTATCAACCGAATTTGGAGAGAATTTATTTTATTCATGTTTCTAGTATTAAGAATTACAAAAACTATTATTAGAGTGTAAAGAAAACTTGATAAAATTAAGTTTATACCAATGGTTAAGCTTAGATCAAGTTTAACTAGGTTTAATACAAGGCTTGGAAGGACTATTATCAAAGCCCCTAAATAAATACTAAACAAATATTTGGCTAGAATTTTTTTTATAGAAAGTCCATTTGCAAGTAAAAATTCAAGTTTTTTGCTAATCTTATCTGATACCAAGGTATTTTTAGCGAGTTCTACTCCAAACATTACAAAAAGTATTAAAATTCCATCAATTTTAATTGTATCGATGACCTTATTTATCTCTTGGCTTCCTCCATCAGCAAAAAATAGAGCCATAAAGGAGCAGATTAGTGCCATAAGAGACATTAATAAGGCATTTTTATCTAAAAGCTTTTTTAAATCGTTAATGACTAACTTCATGACCATGACCCTTCTTTATTAATTATAGATTCATTGTTTATCTTAGACAAATCTTTCATAGAAAAAACTGCAAAGATTAATCCTAAGCCAATATTTATACCTAGTATGATATAAATAAGATTTAGATTATATCTTTCTATTAATGATAGAATCTTCTCTGAAAAAGTGCCTATCATGTAAATTAAAATTGTTGTTCCAAAGAAAACTATATTTTTGAAAAACTTAAAGTTTTTTTGGGATAAACTTATAAGGTTAAAAAATAGTATTTCAAAATATGTCATTCCTATCATTGTAACAAATATGCCTACAATCCACTTAAATTCGATTTTAAAGTCTACTAGGACATAAGTTAGGAAAAATAATAAAAATGGAACAATAGAAGATAGTCTCCACATTTCTATTGCATAGGCTTTAATCACATCTTTTATATTAATTCCTGATGCTAGAATAAATTCAATACGTTTATTTAGTTTATCCTTGACTGTAAGATTTACAACCATAGAATTAGACATAATTAATGAAATTCCAAGCATTAGTACATATAGCATTAATATAATATAATCATTTCCTCTAGAATCAAACATCCCTTTATATAGTAAAAAAATAAAGCCAAGAGAAATCAAAGTAGATAATAATAAATTTAAAATAAAATCCTTGTCTTTACTTAAATAGTACCTACAGGCTCTATTAATATTCATCTTATTTTTCATTTTGTACCTTCCTCTATAAATAAATCTTCTAAGCTCTCTCCCTTAATTTCTCCAATATTCTTTGTAAAAAGTAACTCTCCTGATTTAATCATAGATACTTTATCAGCTATCTTTTCAATTTCTGAGAGGTCATGACTAGTAATTACTATGGTCTTACCTTCATCCTTTAGTAATTTTATGAGTTTTCTAATCTCAACTCTTGATATTGGATCTACCCCACTAGTTACCTCATCTAAAAATATTATCTCCCTATTCATCATTACAATAATTAATAAAGATAATTTCCTTTTCATTCCCTTAGAATATGTTGATACTTTCCTATCTAAATCATTTGTTATTTGAAGAAGCTCAGAATATTTTTTGTAATTTATAGGCTCATATCCAAAATATAAACCATATAATTTTATATTTTCTATTCCAGTCTTATCTTCATACAAATAATCATTCTCTAAAAGCATTGCATGATTTCCCTTAACGATAACTTTTCCATTATCTTCATAATATAAATTCGTTAATATTCTCAGAAGCGAAGTTTTTCCAGAACCATTAGGACCTACTATTGCATGCACTGTATTTTCTTCAATTTCTAAAGAAAAACTGTTGAATAGCTTTTTATTTTTAAAGTTTTGGCTCATGTTTTTTACTTCGATTACATTCATATTAAAAGCCTCCTAAACTCATCATTTAACTTATTATAAAACCAAGCACAATTTTCTACTCCTATTTCTTTTGCTCCAATGAGTCCCCTTATAATGCATTCACTACAAAAAAATTTCTTCTCACAATTTTCACACTCGGAATTTACATAGCTAGGTGCTTCTATATTTCTTATCAAATCTAATATTTTATAATTTTCTGTGTATAGCTTACCGATATCAGTATTAAATACATTGCCAAAGCTTTTTATAAGTGTTTGATCATCCATAGCACAAAATTTAATATCTCCCTCTGGAGTAATAGATGGATTTCTTGTAAATGCTCCACAATTTTTAACGTTTGGATCTCCGTCCTTTACTTGATATAGAAAACCATATCCATACTTATTATTTATTTTTGAAATAACTTCATTCAGTTTTTCAGAATCTTCTTTAGTTTTTAATAATAAATTATTATTGTCTTTTAAAGCAGCTCTTCCCATTGGTATAATTGAAGATAAACCATAAGTCTCTATGCCATTTTCATGAATCCAATCAGCAATATTTTCTAATTGATCTATATTATTCGGTGTTATCATAGTTACAATTCTCATATATATTCCCATTTTGTGAATCCTAACTATATTGCTTTTTATGATATTCGAAATGTTTTTTATTCTAGAACCCATAAACCAATTAATATAATCGTCATTGTCTCCATGTAGATCTATTTGTACTACCGTCTTGTCCCTATTTTTATATATTTCATTAAACAAGTCTTCATTCCAGTTTGTTCCATTTGATAAAATACTTACTAAATGATAATTTAAAGAATATGCCTTGTCTAAAATATCAAGAAATCTTGGATGACAGGTAACTTCTCCACCCGTAAATTCTACTACTCTAGTACCAGATCTTCTTGCATCTTCTAGTACTTTAAATATCGATTCAGTATTGTCTTTAAATTTATTATAGCATGAATATTCACCATAACAATGTAAGCACTTTACATTACAAGTATGTGTTATTTCAATAGATATTGCTGATGGGTACTGTGTTTTACCATTTCCTAAAACCCTTATTTCATCATATCTCGGATTTTCTAATCTATCAATAACAATGCCATAATTGAGAATTAAAGAATTTAAAAATTCATTTAAATTAATTTTAGCTTCTTCAATTAAGCTCGTATTATTATCACACATCTTTTTAGCAATTTCATCAAATGTATGATTTCCATCTAACCAAAGTATTATGTTTGTTGCATCATTATTTATTCTATAAAGAGATTCACCCATTTTCTCATATCTATTTTCAACAACCAAAATATTGGCATTTTTTTGTTTTTCAATTGCTTTTATATTTTTAGCCTTTAAATACACCTTTTCATATCCCCCGACTTAATACTACATCCTACAGACAAAACTTTTTTAGCTGTAAACTTATCAAAAGTTATTACTAGTCTCAAAACAAATCGACTAAAAAACTATAAAAAATTAATTATAGTTTTTTTATTTGTCATATTTATATATGAGACTAGTAAACATAACTTTTTACTCTCATTCTTGTTATCCAAGAATTTCCCCCTTCTTCTTAGAAGAATCCTACAAAACCAGCTACACCTACACCAGCTGCTGGACTAGGACCACAGAACATACATCCTGTACATCCCGCACATAGTTTGCAACCATTACCCATTGCTACGATTTCAGGTTTCATATTCTCACCTCCTTACAACCATATTTTATTTCATTCTTAATTTAATTACATGAGTAAATACTGCAAATTTACAAAAAAATAAAGGCAGTCCGAAGACTGCCAATATTTATCTCTCTGCACCTTTGCTATGGTCTTTCTTGTTTTATTTAGTTTTATCTTCTGTCTTAAAGCTTTTTATTTGCCCTAATATGAACTTTTTATCTTTATCTTGAATCTTTACTTGTTCTTTTGATTTTAAGAGCTTAGAAGACAAAATACGAACATTTTTATGTTCCTTTCCGTTGTTATCAATGCTTGTTTTTACTTGACCAAATATTTTAACAAAATCTCCTTTTTTTAGATTCTCTAAATCTTTTGTCTTATCTCCATAAGCTGAACAATTAGTATAAACTTTATTTCCATCGTCATCTTTTGAAACGATTGAAAAGTTACTTACTTCGAATTTTTCTCAATTAGCTTTTTCTCTTTCAAGATTTTCAAGTTTTCCAGCTTTACTTTCTGGTGAAAAATAATAGATATCAAATCTATAATTTTGATCCTCTATTTATCTTGTAATCAACCTTAATTTTATTAACAGACACTCTCTTTTCAGAAGTTCTTTGTCCTTATTTTCCTTTTTTTCTGCATTTCTTTTCAGCTTATTTTCTTTTAATTAAGTTGCTTTACTCTGTTTATGCATTTTTTCTTTTGTCTTTTTTATCAAATTGTTCCATCAATTTTTCAAATTTTTAAATTGTCATTTCCTCATTCTAGCTTTTTAAATAACAAAAGCAATCAAGTTCTCACTCAATTGCTTTGCACCTAATCTTTAAACTGTAATTACTCAAATTGCTTATTTTAGCATGTATATTACCACCATCAATCCACAAAATTTCTCACTTCTCAAAAACTGAAAAATAAGACTTTTTGAGTTCATCGGTAAATAACACAAATTTTTTATCCAAAATCATATATATTTCATCACATATTTTTTCCAAATATTCGTGTTGATGTGAAGTTAACAATATAGTCTTCCCTTCATTTTTTAAAGCCGATAATATTTTTAGCACATCAACATTTGTTTGAAAATCTAGGGCATTGAATGGCTCATCTAACAAAATAATATCCTGATTTTCCATAATCGCTTGAGCAATTCCTAGTTTTTGTTTCATTCCTGAAGAATAAGTTTTTACTCGTGACCTATTATCAGGATCTAGTCCAACACGTTTCATATATTCTTTAATTGTGCTGTCATCAATCTTTCCTTGAATATCTGCTAATAACTTTAGATTTGTAAATCCATCATAAAAGTCAATGTATCCAGGTTGATTTACAAATAGCCCCACATTTCGGGGGAAATCCAAGTCTTTTCCTACTTTCTTATCTCTAACATAGATCTCTCCATCATCAACAAACTCTAAACCGGTAATCATTTTAAATAAAACACTTTTACCTGTCCCGTTACCGCCTACAATTCCAATAGTTTTCCCAGCTTCAATTTCTAAACTGGCATTTTCATAAAGAACATTTTGTTTGAATTTTTTGTTTATATTTTTAATCTTGATAATTCCCATGTCTTATCCTCCTCATATTAATAATAGCAAAGAAAATAACATTCAAAACACATATGGTAGCAACTTTTATTACAAGTTCATTTTTATTGTTAATTCCATCAAATAAATTAGATAGTCCAAAATTTAAATCAAATAGATTAAAAGTTGGTAGCATGAAGAAAAAAAACTTAAAAAATAGGATTGCTAAAAAAGATACTATTCCATTAGCAAATTTACATAAAATTTTAAAAATCACAAAATCAAAAGTTAAATTTACAAGGAAAATTACAAAATACATACTCAAAATTCCGTATGTAAATTTTATATTGAATTCACTTATAAAATATTCATTGCTAAGAGTACCTGCTCCACCCATAAAATAGAACACACTACCTAATGCATACACAAAAAGTGTATATAGAAAGATATAATTCATATATACTCCTATAAGTTTGTGTTCAAAGCTCAACTTGCTTTTTGTTCGAATCAATATTGGTGCCTGTCCATATTTTTTTATTCTACTATCAGCTATTCCTATAAAAAATAGTGGTATCAAATACAAAATAGTAATTCTTAACCAAGGAATAAATGACACGTATTTTTCATTAGTTCCAAACAATGTCATAATAATAACATCCTTGAAATTAAAATCCACATTTCCTATTTTTCTAAGTAGCTCTAACAAAAACAATACTAATACTACTAAAGCTGATATATATTTTTCCTTTTTTGAAATAATGAATTCTTTAAAACCATATTTGTTAACTTTGAACATTCTTCCAAAACAAAATTGGATTACCAATACTCCAAATAGAATAGTTAGTAGAAACTTTGCGGATCCATTTACGAATAATCCATGGTGCAGCAAGATAAAATTGTCAAAGCAAACTATCGGAATAATTGCTTTTAATTCTGTCTTAAAACCAATAAATGTCAATATATAAATAAGTACCGATGACAATATTACATTTCTATATTTATATCTATAATTAATATACGAAAGTAATGATATCAATACTGTAAATCCAAATAGAAAATACACCACATTCGAAATTACAGCAAACAACGAATTACTAAAATATTCAATATAAGTATTTAAAATGTTAATTAATTCGTCATATGTTTCTACCTTTATATTTTGAGTATGGATTGACAAGTCAAACGTTCTTATTCCAATCACAAACGTAATAACTAAATGTAATACCATATATGCCATCAGCCATTGAATAAAAGACTTTGTAGACATTTTTATTTGCTGGAAAGCATTTCTATATCTTATCATCTCAATATCATTAACGTTTCTAATATGCCTTGCAATTATGATTAGTAAAATTGGAAATACACAGTATAAAATATAATAATGATTTGTCAGAATCGAGAGCATATAACCCCATATTCCCATATCCACTTTTCTATATTTTCTTATTATGCTGCCGCATAAGAAGCATAAAACACCAAAATTTATAAGTAGTAACGTCCTGTTTTCAACAAAAATCCTCTTACACTTTCTCCCCATTAAATCTACTCCTTAAAACAGTTCCAATAATTGCAATTATAAGTATAAAACATATACTTCCTATCGTAATATTGGTAATTGTCATAGACCTAGGCTTCAATCTATTCAAAACAAATGTTGTAGTTATACTGAACCTTGATAAGCCAAGTATAGATGTGATGAAATTTTCTACAATAATATATGCAAACGGTGCTATCAATGCAAGAAATAGATTCTCAATATACAGCGCCGTTATCTGTCCAAACAAGCAAATAATTGTTCCAATTAATGCTTTTTGTAATGACCACAAAATCCCAAAGGCGATTGGGTTGTACATCTGTAATTCACCAAAAATATAGTTTGCTAAGGTTGGCTTGTTGCCAGTTTCAACAAGATCTGCGATATTACATGAGAAAACCACTCCTATTATATTTACTATAAATACCATTAGAAAACATACTGCCATCGTTGACAAGATGTGAATAAGTATATATTTTTTCCTGGAAATACGGACGTGAACATATTCTAAAAAATTATCCTTTTTCATAAAAAACGTATAAATAGAAAATGGTATACTTACAATCAATCCAAAAAAGAAATCGATTGGTTCTGATGCATATGAATATGGACTAATTTGATAATATATCATACTATTTGAGTTATATATTACTATAAGTGTCATTAAAACGACTGCATAAATTATACCTACTGCGAAAGCAGGAATAGCTTGTTTTCTCATCGAGCTTAAATATAATCTCATAATTACTTCCTTTCTTTCACTTAAAATAGGAGACTATTATGCAATAGTCTCCTATAACATGCTGCTTGTGTTATAAGAAATGTTAAATTCGATATTAATTACTCCTCCAAGATCCACCAACTTGAACATCAACAGTTGTATTCCAGTCATTTGAGAACTGAACTCTTACTTAATCCCCATATTTGTGATCAATATGTCCGTCCAAGTCGTAATAAGAATTATCATCTACATCTCTTGTCCAAGAACCTGCGGTTCCATCATCTTCTTGCATTCTTGCATCAACAACATAATCCGAACCAACATAATCAGAACTCAAGTCACCATTTGCACCACCAATATATTTTGTTTGATACGCAGTATAACCATTTCCGTTAAGTCTACCTACTGTTGTGTTATAGCCTTCATAAGTTGTTCCAGCATAAACCATCATTGAGCCAAATATAAATATAGCAAACACTGCTAATAAAGTCTTAATCTTTTTCAATTGAAGCCCTCCTTGCTTTATTATCTCTCACGAATTTTATTTTTACATCATATAATTAGTTAGTTGATTGGATATCGTAAAACTAAAATTCCTCACAACCAACTCAAAGATAACTCAATCACCGTTCTTATACCTTTGAGGATTCATATAATTGCTCATACTTAAACCTCCCTTTATTTTAATACACATCTTTAATTATCAATGATTTTTGCTAATAATTACCACAATTACAATTTAAACTTTTATAGTCCCTTACCATCTAAATCAAAAACCTGATACATGCAAATGCCTAAAGTATCGGCTATATCATTTGCTGTATTTAATGTATGTGGAGTCTTTTCCGTCTCTATTTTATTCATTCTTATCCTTGATATTCCTATTTTTCCAATATATGTTGGAATAATCTCAATGGCTTTTTTATATTCTTTAAGTTTAATTATTTTAGGTTGTCATATACTATTTTATCATAATCATCTTTATTTGTCAACGATTATTTTTTGTTTTACATAATTCTTCTCTTTTACTTTTATTTACTTCTTCTTCGTGTTCTCCCAAACTAATCCATATTTTTCTCGGTTAGGGTTGTTTCAATCTTGCCAAATGCAATCCTACTTTCATCATCTGTATGAATTTTTTAGATGATTTAGGTATTCAAGCATTTCATCTCTTCTAATTTATTATAAATTTCTCAATTTTATTCCACCTCACATAACTAAAATGGCTATAAATACAACTTTTAAATTTCTTATCTTCATAATAATAATCATCTCCTCTTTTATTTTAAAAAATTAAATGGGAAAATTAAAAATTCAGTATCTATAAAATACGAACCATCATCTTCCAATTTGTGATATTTTGTATATGAGTATAAAATAGCTTTATATGAAATTGATCCTCCGTCTTTATAATGATATTTTATTGGAAAACACATTATTGATAAAACAATAAATAAAATAAAAAGCTTGATTCTAACTTTTCTTCTTTTCACGACTCACCACATTTTCTTTAAATATACACAATCATCTGTAATTTTCATAAAATTTGGGTATTAGATAAATTCTTTTACTGTTGTTATTTCTTTGAGTGTTAAGTCACAGTTACCGACTATTGTATCTGCATGGTCTTTATAGATTGCTTTTAATTTAGATTGTGCTTGCAGTATTATACTTGCTGATATTTCTCTTGAACGAATTGTTGCAATCAATTTTTCAAATTTAGGAATTAAACCTATATTGGCAAACTCATCAAGCAAACATCTAACATGAACTGGAAGTCTTCCACCATACACATCATCAGCCTTATAACATAAGGGAAAAGTATTCCTTACTCCCTACAACACCTGAAAAGTCGAAATTGACGGAGACTTTCAAAACTTTCCCCTTTGTTTTCTAATAAAGTCAGAAAAAGAAAATGCCAAAAAATGGGTGTAAAAAAGCAGCCTGTCATAGAGATTGACCATATCGCCGCAGATAGTAAACGGATATTCTCAGCTAAAATAGTTATCTTCGGTACTGAATAGATAAAACTTTTCTTCTGTGAGGTATTCAAGGGATATTTCTCTTTGGCATTTCCTGCACCATGTCCACAAAGCGTTGTACTCGGCGTTTCGGATAACGGCTTTACAAAAAGCATGGAATGTGTACTCGATATGCTCCTTGTATTCTTATGTGCAAGTCATAGAAATTCCTCCTTTCCTCAGCCTAATTTTAACCGATATTTATTTCAAAATAGGTAGCAAAAACTTCAAAAGTGCCAAACCTAAAAATACTGTTATTAACGCAATCGTTGGGGAAATTATCTTATATGGAAAATTCATTTTATTCAACAAATGAATATCCAAATAAAACACAACCAAAAACAATATAAATGTAACTATATATAATGGATTGTGGAGAATAAAGAATTTATATACAACATATTCAATACAGAAAAAAACAAATACTGAAATTAAGCATAAAAAAAGTAAATGTATAATTTTTTTCATGTTTCCTCCTCTATGATTTTCAAAAATTAGGGCAACAACATTTTTGCTGTTGCCCTAATTTTTTACTTTATGATTTTAAAGTTTAGTAGCTATAAAGATAACCAAAATCATTTTTATACCAATCGCCATAGGTTCCCGGGAATGGGTTGGAGATAGATCTGCCCTTAGAAACAGTAGTATAGAATTTATTTACCATATTTCCAGACCACATAAACTGTACTTTCATGTATTGGTTTTTGCTCATACCCTTAAAACAATCATACATATTAGAACGGTCTATACTTTTTAACCAATTCCACCCTAAACCAACAGCAGCCCCAACTGCAACCGAAGCAACTGTCGCAGGCGCACCAGTAATTCCCAAAACAGAACAAATATAAGCACCTAAAGCAGAA
>NZ_HE978594.1:232064-262686 GCF_000312025.1 Peptoniphilus timonensis JC401
GAACAAATATAAGCACCTAAAGCAGAACCAGCAGCTCCAGTACCAACAAGTTCCACTAAATCTTTAAACGCATCATAACTTGCGCTAGAAGCCAAAATAGCCGCTGCGGTATCCCATGTTATAAAATCGACTTCTAGTGTATACGTTCCTGAAAGAATTTCTCCTAAAGTTAATGGAGAATGTCCGCTAGTAGTATCACGCACCCACGCAACACCTATGTCGCCAGAATAACTTACGCTACCAGTGGTTGAACGTGTTTTCACAGGATATGAAGGTTCAGTGTCTGCTGTTTTCTTAATTTCGTCCATGATAAGCTGAAATTTCAATCCAAAAGATAATCCGTCTAATCCTAAACGAATTTCATCTTCTGTGTAATTATCAGCAGGAACGGCAAACGCTTCTTCAAAAAGTGTTTCCGCTTGCTCTAAAGGAAGATTAGCTAATTCTTCCTCATTAAGCTGAACAAGTTCTTCGACATAATGTCCCTCAATAGTATAGGGGTCACGTTCCTCAGCAGCAAAGGCTGTGATTGTAGTTCCCATACACAAAACAATCGCCAACAATAAAGATAAACATTTCTTAAAACATTTCGTCATAAATACTCACTCCTTTTTGACATACAATACTGCAACAACAATTTCCACGCTTTTGATACCCATTGGAATCAGGAATTACTTCCTTTCTTACACTATTTATGGTACTAAAGAGCACTTGAAATCTTCCAGATGCTTTATAAATTAGTAGAATATGAGACTCAAATTAAAATCAAAGTGCGACAATCCAAAGTAAATCATTGTTCTAATACAATCCTATTTATTTTTTCTTTCAAATTATAAGAGGTTTTATATATCCCCTCTATATCTTTATTTTTTGATTTTACATTGTACCAGTATCTATTCTGCACTAATTGGATTATCTTCTACTATCTCAATCTCATATTCTTCATCATTCTTTATTTTAATTAGATATGCTCCATCAGAATAAGCGATATCCAACCCTAAATATTGATTATTTGAATCATATAAATTACAATCCTTATTTAGTTTATTCAATTCTTCTAAAACTTTCCTTTGTTGATCTGAAGATATATCTAGTTCTTTAAAACCCTCTTGTTTCTCATCATAAATATATACTTTCACAGACTCTCCATTATTTTCTTTATCAATAATTATATCATTTGAACTAGAACATGAGCTTAAATTAACCATAAGAATTATTATTAACAATAACCCTGCTGTTCTTTTTACAATAGACTTATTATAATCAGTTAGAAAGGTATTTGACATCCAAAACATAATTAATCAAATCCATCATAACTTCTATTGCCTCTAAATCCTATAGGGCAATACTCAGTTATCTTATTAATTCTAGTTTTTTTATTTATCAAGTTTATGAATAAAGATTGGTCAATCTCCGTTCTTATACCTTTGAGGATTCGTATAAATCACGATAATTACCTCCCTCTTATAATTTTGCTTAACCTCAATATATTTGACATTAAAATCAAATATTATCTATTTTCCAACTGTTGTTTCTAGCTATATTATATAATATAGCATCTAAACTAATCGCCATTACTATATCTCATAGGATTTAAGTCCATTATTTCACCTCCTATCTATCTTACATATGAGTTTATCTTTATCTTTCCTGATAATGTTGTATTTGTTTGATTAATAATTGTAACTATATATTTACTACCTCTATAGGCTTTTACTTTTAATGTTGAGTCTGAAGCAAATCTTTCATCATAGATGATTTTTCCATCTTCTTCAATAATTACCGAATAGCTAATTCCTCCTGAGCATGACATATCTTTTAATCTAACTGTAAAACCATCATGAACCGGACCAAACCAAGTGTCCATGTTGAATTTATAACTAGTATTATCGAATCTACCGAGGCTTATCTCCTCGTCTATATTTGCTGATCTAAGTCCTATACTTGATACTTCTCCTAACTCTAACTTTTGATACTCTTCGTCACTTATTATTTGAACCCTATCTCCAAATTCCGAGTTAATATTAGTGACTATTTCACCTTTATAAACCTCCTGTCAATAAGACTTATTTTCTTATGTATTTATCTTAAAGCATTTAGAACTTATTTACATGAGTAAATACTGCAAATTTACAAAAAAATAAAGGCAGTCCGAAGACTGCCGGTATTTACCTCTCTGCACCTTTGCTATGGTCTTTCTTGTTTGATTTAGTTTTATCGTCTGTCTTAAAGCTTTTTATTTGCCCTAATATTGACTTTTTATCCTTGTCTTGACTCTTTACTTGTTCTTTTGCTTTTAAGAGCTTAGAAGACAAAATACGAACATTCTTATGTTCCTTTCCGTTGTTGTCAATGCTTGTTTTTACTTGTCCAAATATTTTAACAAAATCTCCTTGCTTTAAGTTCTCTAAATCTTTTGTCTTATCTCCATAGGCTGAACAATTGGTATAAATTTTGTTTCCATCGTCATCTTTTGAAACAATTGAAAAATTACTTACTTTAAATTTTTCTCCATGTGAATTTTCTCTTTCAAGATTTTCTACTTTGCCAGCTATATTACCAACAAGATTTATAAGATCATCTTTTTCTTCAATATCACTGACATTTTCAACAATCTTACCTTGTTCTTTCATATCATCAATCATATAGTCAAAATCATCACTTAGTAGACCTGTTATGTCATTGTTCATATATAAAACATAGACTTCTTCAAGTGCCTTTTCATCATTAACACCTTTTTCTATACTCACAAGTGCTTTTATAAAGTCCTTGTAATTATCATTCATCATTTCTTCTAAATTTTCTCTAATATCTTTGTATTCCATAATTTCCTCCTTGTACTAAATAAGGAGAGCCTTTCGCCCTCCTCTATCGTTCTTGTCCTTTTTCACTTTTTTCTTTATTTTTATCTTTTTCCTCTTCTGATTTGAATTTGGATATTTGTCCTAATATTGATGGTTTCTCTTCCCTTGCGTGAAGATTATCCTCTACATCATAAGTTGATTCAAAGTAATCACTATCTTTAAAATCATTGTCATACCTATCTGGTATTCCATCATTGTCAAGATCTTTTGCTAGTGGATCATAGAAGTTTCCATCATCATCTATCTCTAGTCCTAGAGCTTGTTTTAAATTTTCTTCATCTACTGATACCAGATCATCAAAACTTGACATCTTTATGGCTTCGGTCATATCTTTAATAGCTTGTGAGTTAGATATATCTTCCTCTACAAAAGATTCTGTTCTAATAGCAACATTATCTACATACTGAGTCCATGTTTTTTCTTCCAAATTTACCTCATATTGAATCGAGTGCTTACCATCAGGTGTTTCTGTATAGGCAAGTCCTATATGGCTTAAATCGGGGTATAGTTTGTCAAAGTCTTCATAGCTATTGGATTCTGAAAACTCATAGTTAGAATAATCAACTATCGCCCTCTTTAAATCTTCTAATAGTGGTGATTGGTTTTCTAATTCTTCTACTTCTCCCATATCTAAAAGTTTATTAATCTCAGCTAATCTTAGTGTCTTATCCCTTAACTCATCTGCTTTTTCAAATGGTTTTGTCAATTCTACTTTTGCATTTTCTAAAGATTCTTTATAGTTTTCAAGGTTTTGATTTAACCTCTCAATTCTTGAAGGCATTTTTTCAATGGCATTATCAAGCCTTGTTATATTACCATCAGTAGAGTTTGAAAACTCTCCAAAGTATTCTGCTTTTCCTAAAAGTTTAAAGGTGTGAGTATTTGTCATAAAGTTATATGAAACTTGTAAGTCTAAATTCCTATATTTGCCAATGACCTTGCTATCATTTATCTTTACCTTTTTTATTTCTTCTAATAGCTTCTCTCCAGCTTCTTTTTTATCTAAAATTTTATTTGTCCCAAGACTGATTGAAGTGAATTTGTTATCTCCTTCTCCTAATTTCTCAACACTTGCAATATCTTCTTTAACTGCTTGTATTTCCATTTCAGTTTTTAAAATACTTTGAGGATAAATTTTATTTACCTTATCTTCAAGCTTATATTTATTAGACTTGTAGTTTGCTTCCAGCATTTTTAGTTTTGTAACTTCGTTATCTAAATCCATTTTTTCTTTAATCAGAGGATTGCCAGTAGCTAAAGCCTTAATTTCTGAATAAGATAGACTTGCTTCATCAACATCTTCAGCAACACGCACAGGTGTCTTACTTGTCATTATTTGGGATATGAATTTCTGCTTATTCTCTATTGTCTGCCATAAATAAGCATCAAAGGTATTCTCAGTTACATACCTAAAGATATTTACCTTATCATTTTCATTACCTTGACGAACAATTCTACCACTTCTTTGCTCTAGGTCAGACGGTCTCCAAGGGACGTCTAAATCGTGTAAGGCTATTAATTTGTTCTGTACATTTGTACCTGCACCCATTTTTTGAGTAGAACCTAATAATACTCTTACTTCTCCTCTTCTTACCTTAGAGAACAATTCATCTTTTTGTTTATCTGTATCTGCTTCGTGGATAAAGGCTATTTCTTCTTTTGGTATTCCCATATTCACTAGCTTATTTCTAATATCATCATAGATATTAAATTCTCCATCTCCTTTTGGTGTGGACATATCTGAAAATACTAATTGGGTCGATGAATTTTCTTTTGTCTTATCCCAGATCGAAAAGATATTTTTTACACATACATTTACCTTTGAATTAGGATCATCTGGAAGTAGTGGATTTATTAATCTTTGATCAAGGGCAAGTCTTTTACCATCATTTGTAATCTTTAGCATGTTATCTTCTGTTGGCTCTACTTGGTTATTTCTAACTGCGTCTGCTCTTTCTGAAATAGCTTCTAATATTTCTTTTTGTTCCTCAGTAGGTTTTGTTTTAATAACTTCAAAATTTGCTTCTGGTACTGGCAAATTTAACATATCTGAGGTCTTTATATCTGCTACTTCTTTAAACATAGACATCAATTCTGGCAAGTTATAGAACTTTGAAAATCTTGTCTTTTGCCTATATCCTGTGCCTTCTGGAGATAATTCAAAGGTGTTTTCTGTTTCTCCAAAAGTAGAAGCCCAGGCATCAAAATGTTCTAATCCTCTTGCCTTTAAATCGTCATATTGAAGGTATCTTTGCATGGTATAAAGCTCTGTCATTGAATTTGATATCGGTGTACCAGTAGCAAATACAACTCCCTTTCCATCTGTCATTTCATCCATATACCTACATTTCATATACATATCTGAAGACTTAAAGGCTTCACTTTGACCAATACCAGCAACATTTCTCATTTTGGTATGCAAGAATAAGTTTTTGTAATTATGAGCTTCGTCTATAAATAACTTATCTACTCCTAGTTCTTCAAAGGTTATTACATCATCTTTTTTAAAGTCATCGTTTAGCTTTTCCAGTCTTACCAAGAGTTTCTTCTTTGTCTTTTCTAGTTGTTTAACTGTGAAATTTTCTCCTCTATTTCTTTTGTTCTCATCAATAAAGGAAACTATATCATCTATTTGGTCTTGTATATGTCTTACCTGGTATTCCTTAGACATTGGTATTTTTTCAAATTGAGAGTGTCCTATAATGACTGCGTCATATTCTCCAGTTGCAATCCTACCAATAAATCTTTTTCTATTTTTAGGTTGAAAGTCTTTTTTATCGGCCACCATAATATTTGCTGACGGATATAATTGCATAAACTCTCTACCAATTTGAGTGGTTAGATGATTAGGAACTACAAATAATGATTTACTTGCAAGTCCTAACTTTTTAGATTCCATAGCAGAAGCTACCATTTCAAAAGTTTTTCCTGCTCCTACTACATGGGCAAGTAGTGTATTTCCACCATAAAGAGTCCTTGCTATGGCGTTTTTCTGATGTTCTCGAAGTCTGATTTCAGTATTCATTCCATCAAAAGTTAAGTTAGAGCCATCAAATTCTCTATTCCTAATTGAGTTAAACTTTTCATTATAAATCTTTTCTAACCTATATCTTCTATCAGGATCTTCAAATATCCAATTCTTAAATTCTTCTTTAATCAGTTCTTGCTTTTGACTTGCAAGCATAGTTTCTTTTTTGTTTAATACAGAAGTCTTAGAACCATCATCATTTATTACTTGGTCAAATACCTTTGTATCTTTTAGATTAAGAGCATTTTCAATTAGCTTATAGGCGTTTACTCTACTTGTACCATAAGTCATATTAGCAAGGTCATTAGTCGAGTCAACACTTTTACCTTCAATATTCCATTCACTTGTATGTGGTGAGAATCTAACATTTATATTCCACCTATCATAACCTGGTGTTTTTAAAAGATTAAAAGTAAAGTCTTCTATATCTTTTTGAGGTATCCAAGTTGCTCCTAACCTTACATTTATATCAGAAGCAGTGAGTTCTTCAGGCATAACTTCTTGTAATTTCTCTCTTTGGTATTTGAGTTTGCCTAACTCGTTTAATAATGTGTCTTTCTTTTCAGAAGGTGCTAAATCTATTACATTTTCAATTTCTCCGATATATGAATTTAAGTAGCCAATCTTTTCTCTAATATTTCCACTTAAATACTCGTCAGCCGATACATATGAAAAATGAAATGGATCGTCATTGTCAAAGTTCTCAAAGGGCATTCTGTTATTTATTAGGTCTGTATCCTTAATATCTAAAAATATCTCGCCCTCAAGCTCACCAATTAAGGTGTCCCTATCTTTACTTGTTATAGATTCCATATATTCAAAATCTACATATCCCTTTTGTGAAACTGATAAAACTAAGGCTTCAAGGGAAGTATCTACATGGTCTACTACCTTTGCCTTTGTGATTGTTCTTTTTGAGAATATATCACTCTTAGCTTTGAAATTATCCTCATCATCAAGTATTTCTATTGAGGAAACCAAAGGAAAGTTTGAATCTTCCTTTAAGGCTCTAGTATTTGATAAGGAATTAATAAAGCCATGTTTCTTTGAAAAGTTATCATAGACTTCATTTAACTTTGCTTGTGACTCTTTTATTTCTTCATCAGAAAAATCGTCCTTTTGCTTTTCTATTACATCTTTTAAAGCATTCATTACATCAAGATAATCTTTTATCTTTTCTTTGTTTTTATCTGATATATTCTGCTTGATTAAGACTGAGTTTTCTCTTAGATAGACATCTTCGTCAATAATGGTATAAGAAAAATTCTTAACATCGTCTGTTGCTGGAAGACTTAATTCTTCATCTTCCAATAGCTCGACCTCTTCATATTTTGAACTTGAAGATATTTCCTTACTTGCAAGATCCATTAAATCTTTTAACTTTTCATTTTCTTTTTCATCACAAGTAATAGTATTTCCAAATCTTCCAGATACTTCTTTCATATCCCCTAATACCATCTGAGGATTATCTACAAAGTATTTATTATAGGTCAAACCCTTTTTATCAGTTGCTAAATGAATCCAATCATCATCTCTTTCTATAACTGAATCCCTCTTTTTCAAGAAAATAATATCTGAAGTAACCTCTGTACCAGCAAGTCCTTTAAATGTTGTATTAGGAAGCCTCATAGCTCCTAAAAACTCACATCTTGCATTAATATATTTTCTAACAGATTCATCTTTTTTATCCATAGTTCCAGATGATGTTATGAAGGCAATAATTCCTCCATTCCTAACCTTATCTATTGACTTTGCAAAAAAATAATCGTGAATCAGAAAGTTATTTCTGTTATATTCACGATCGTTTACTTTAAAATCTCCAAAGGGAACATTTCCTATAACTAAATCGAAAAAGTTATTTGAGAAGTTTGTTTCTTCAAATCCTTTAATTTGAATATTAGCTTCAGGATAAAGTTCTCTTGCTATTCTTCCGCTTAGACTATCTTTTTCTACTCCATAGACTTTAGAGCTTTGCATTTCACTTGGCATATTACCAATAAAATTACCGACCCCTGCAGACGGTTCAAGGATATTTCCAGTCTTAAATCCCATATCTGTTATGGTCTTATATATTCCATCCATTACCTCTCTAGGTGTATAAAACGATGTTAAAGTAGACTCTTTAGCATTCAAATACTCTTCATTTGTTAGATTTTCCTTTAAAATATTCCTTGCTTCAAGCCATTGACCTCCCTTTTCTTCATCAAAGACATCAGCAAGACCTCCCCAACCTAAATAGTCAGCAAGATAGGCTTGTTCATACTCTCTTGGACTCCTATTTTCATTTTCAAGTCTTTTGAGCATTTTAATAGCTTTGATATTTTTATCTAACTTTTCTGATGGTGTTAGGTATTCCGAGTAGATATGATTTTTCAAGTCATAATTTCTAGCAAAACTTAGCCTTTCCTTATTAGGTTCATAGCCTAGATTCTTTAAATCTTCTTTTCCCCTCAATAAGTTTTCGGCTGCTTGTCTTGGGACATTATACCTATCCATCATTTGGTCAATTTCAGGATTGTGGTTATCAATAAAGCTTTCTTGCTCTACTTGGCTTTCAATTTGTTTTTCATGGTCAGATAGTTTGTATATCTCATAATTTCCACTATCTAAAAGGTCATCAATCTTTCTACTTTCTTCAAATGTTTCACCCTTATATAAAGGATATTGTTCTCCATTAACTTCTACTTTAGTTCCTGTTTCAATTAAGTTAATTCCATCAAAGATATTCTCATCTTCTAAAATAAATTCCTTACCAACTTTTACTGCTAGTTTTTCTGATGTTTGACTTAGATTTTCAAAGATTTCTTCAAGGTATGAATCGTTTCTATATGGAATTACTTCCGACCCCCTAATCATACCTCCCAGATATTCCGTATTATCTCTAATGGTTACAGTTTTAAGTCCTCCACTTAATTCATCAAAATCTGTAATGGTAAAGTCCTTATCTTTATATCTAACCTGATCACCTATCTTAAATTTAGGTTCTATCTTTTCCTTAGCTTCTTCTTGAAATGATTTTTCCTCACTTAATTCAACTTGCTCTTCTAAATATGAAAATTCACGCTCATTTACTTCTTCACCATCACCAAGGTCAATCCTATAATGCTCGACAACTTCGCCATCTACATAGTGGTCAAAATAGAATTTGAAATATCCGATATAATCATCAGTCATTTCCCCAAATTCATTTTCTCCAAGAGTTTGATTATGGTCTTTAACATCAATATCCTTTTGTCTTAGGACATTTATTAATTCTTTGGTTACTATCTGCCCACTATAATCGGGAACTAATTCGTGGTTTTCATTAAATTCTACAATCCAGTAATCTTTTCTATTTTCAATGTTTTTGCCATCAAAAAAAGAAGCTTCATCAGCTTCCTTTTCTTGACTTATTTCATTTTCTAAGCTTCCACGTATTCCTTGATTGCCATTCTCTTCACTGTTGCCATCAAGTTGTTCATCTGTCCTTGGTATTCCTCTGGATTCTCTTTCATCATCTTCTCTGTCAATCCTTGTGCTTTCATCATCTTGACTTTCTCTCTCTTGATGAAGTCCACTGCTTGATTCTGGATTTCCTTCAGATGGTTCAAAAGTGTTTTCTCTTCGTACATTTCCTGAAGTTTCTTCCAGTTCTCCATGTCCTCGCTCCCTACCAGGTAAGACAGTCTTAGAACTGCGTATGTCGGATTCGGATATCTCTCCATAAATTCCAGATCCTTCTCCATCATGTCCAAGGTTTTCTCTTCGATCTTCATCGCTATTTCTTCTGTCGCTTCCATCTGTGAAAACTCGTCCATCTCTACTTCTTGACCTATCATCTCGTCTATATAAATCATTTTGACCTCCTCTATCTTCATTTATATTTTCTATATCTCTATTATAGTCGGCAGTAGCCCTTTCTGTCAGCAGCCTAGCACGATCCATTTCCTTAGATTTTTCTATTGTGCTATCTATAATATCTTCACTAACCCTTGATATTACAAGACCTATCTGCTCTAAAGAAATTGTATTTATCCTAGAAAAATTATTTTTTAAATTTTCCATATCCATAGGGTAGACTGTATTAAACCTATTAGCTACTGCATAGGATATTGAGTCTCTCATAAACTTTTCAAAACTTAATCTATCCTCTATATCTATCCTCAAATCAGCTAGAGCCAAATTAATATATTCATCTCCATAAATTCGACTTAAAGAAAATATATTTTCATTAAGTAAATCACTAGCTTCAAATGAAAAATCTCTTATTATTTCTTTTAAAGCCTCATTATGGTTTTCGTGATCAAACTGCCATAAGCTAACCTCATTGATATTCCTATCCATTGAGGTGGTCTGACTAATATCAAAAATGTATGAAACTTTTTTGTTTACATCGCTTCCAACCAAAATTGGAATACCTTTTTGACCTCTCATAACAACTCGACCAAAATATTTCTTCCACATATCAAAAGTCGCACATGCTCTAGCTTCAGGTTCTTTGTTGTATATACTTAGTTGGCTAGAAAAATCATATTTCTGATTATTGCCTATAACTTTTAAGAGTTTTAAATATTCTTTTTCATCTTGCAAAACTTCATACTTTATTGCTTCTTGTATATTCTTAAAATCATTTACTTGCATTTATTCCTCCTTCTCTTTTTAACAATAAAAAAGACGATAGAATGTCATTTTCCATCGTCTATAAAACTTTGACCTATAATATCCGAATTATTAATTATTAAATAACTAGTTAAAAAGTCATGATATTTACTTGTTTTATCTTCATATATTGTTGATGTAAATGCTTTATATAAAAAGCCACCTATCCCCAAAATAGTTATACATAATAGAAACGTCCAAATTAGTCCTATTTTATAATAACTATACTTTAGAGCATCTACTATATTCAAATCTGTTATAGAGAAAATAAATATCATAATTGCTCCTATTGTTTTGATAATTGATGGAAAATTAGTTCCAACAAATCCTCCATTATTTTTTTCTTTTGCTATTATATGCCTGTATTTTTGTAATTCTAAATAAACCTGTTTAACGCTAAGTTTTGTTTTCATTATTTCCTTATCTATGTCATTAATAAGCTTCTCCAATGAATCTTCTTGATGCATTAAACTTCTTTCTTTTCTTAAGCATAAATGATCATACCTTTGGACAAAATTTGTATTGCTTATTTCTTTTCCTAATTGCGTTGGTTGATTATACTCGCTTCCAAATAATTTTTTTAGTTTTTCAGGAACTAAATTTGTTTTATCCAATTATTTCACCTCAGCTATTTTTATACCCATTTAAATATAATATATCTCTCTAATAATAGCCATTAAAACATCAACCACAATAGAATTACCGGCCTGCTTATATAGTTTGCTTGAAGTGCAATTTTTTCTTCTTGGATGTACTCCTTCTAGTTTATCTATATCACTATCATCAAAACTCATGAGTCTTAAACATTCTCTTTCTGTTAAATACCTATACTGACCATTTCCAATATCTATTATTCCAGAATTAGGAACTCTCATCTGTTTTGTAGAAATAGTATAAGAAAAATCTTTAATCACTTTGAGTCGCCCTCTAAAACTGTTATCTATGCCTTTTTTTAAAAATTTCAGCATATAAGGTTGATTCATGGTATAAAGTTCATTTACATCCTTTTCTAAAAATTCACTTAGTGGTCTTGTTTCTTTCCTCTCCAATTTTTCAAAAGAAAAGTTATTCGCTCCAAGACATGAAACAACAAATATTCTCTCCCTTTTTTGAGGTATCCCAAAGTCCATTGCATTTAAGATTTCATATTTGCTTTCATATCCAAGGTTTTCTAGCTCTTTTAGATAAATAAAAAAGGAGTCCCTCATATTTCTATCAAGGACTCCCTTTACATTCTCCCAAATTATCCATTTAGGTTTTTCTTTCATTTCTTTAATTATTCTAATTGTTTCAAATAGTAAGCTTGACCTAGTTCCTGAGTTTTTTACTCCTCCCTGCTTTTTTCCAATTCTTGAAAAGTCTTGGCATGGACTTCCATGCATAACTAAATCTATCTTCTCATCAGGAGCTTTATATCCTACTACTGATTTTGCTTTATAATCTTCTCCATAAAGTGCGTTGTATGATTTAACACAAGCCTTATCTATTTCTACATAATCAACTACTTCATAAGGTATCTTTAAATTAATAAAAGCCTTTCTAATAGCACCTATGCCACCGAAAAGCTCTAATATTTTTACCTTATTCATTTAGATTATTCTTGTACCTATCTACAAGCTCCCTTATACTATCTTCTATTTCTCTTAAAAAGTCTTCTTTATCTACTTCGCCAGAGCTAATCTTTGCAAGTTTCATTTCCCATTCAGATGTTGTTTCTGCCGACTTAAACTTATCCTCTACAATCGATACAAGCCTATTGCCTTTTTCTGTTACAAGCAAATTTTTCTTATCTCTTCTTATGAGATCCTTGTGGATAAGATTTTCGATAATTCCTGCTCTTGTAGCTGGTGTTCCTAAGCCTTTTCTTTCTACTTCTATGTCTTTATCCAAAGACTCTACTCCTGCATTCTCCATAGCCTTTAAAAGTGTATCTTCATTATAATGACTTGGGGCTTTTGTAAATTTCTCCGATATATTTTTGGAAATAAGCTTAATTTTATCTCCAGTCTTTATATCTGGTAATTCATTTTCTTGTCTTTCCTTTCCATGAGTCTTTAGATACTTGGTATAACCCTCATCGATTACAGTCTTACCACTTGCATTAAAGTTAAATTTATCATATTCATATCTGATCTTTCTACTAGATTCCTTTACGTTATTAGAACATGAAGCAAGTAATTTATTCTTAATTAGATTATAGATTTTGCTTTCTTTATCAGATAAATCTTTGCCTTTTCTAGCACCTGATATAGTAGGAATAATCGCATAGTGGTCTGTAACTTTAGATGAATTAAAAATAGACTTAAAGTTTGATTCATTGATTTTAAAATCTTCTTCAAGTCCTTCTAATAATTCTTTTATAGTATTAACCATATCATCAGTTAAATACCTGCTATCTGTTCTTGGATATGTGATTAGCTTTTTTTCATACAAACCTTGTGCAAGATTTAAGGTGTCATTTGCTGAATATCCAAAATATTTATTTGCTTCTCTTTGTAAGGTAGTGAGATCATAAGGCTTATCTGGTTTTGTGCTTATTTCTTTATCTTCTACCTCTGTAATAACTATTTCATCTTCTAGTAGATTTAATAGTTGTTCTGCAATTTCAATTTTATCAATCCTATCTGATACAAGTTTCAATCCTTCATAAGATAGGTCAACTGTATAATATTTTTGCTTCTTAAATAGGTTTATTTCACTATCCCTTTTAGCTATTAAATATAGGGTTGGTGTTTGTACTCTACCAACTGAATATGTTTCTTTGTAAATGCAAGAATAAAGCCTGCTTAAATTCATTCCAACTAACCAATCAGAGGTAGCTCTTGCACTTGCAGATCTATATAAGTCTTCAAAGTTTTCTCCATCTTTAAGATTTCTAAATCCATCTTCAATAGCTTTGTTTTCCATTGAAGATATCCAAAGTCTTTGAATCTTCTTCTTACATTTAGCTTGATTATATACAAGCCTAAAAATAAGTTCTCCCTCTCTTCCAGCATCACAAGCATTTATAACTGTGTCGATGTTCTTATCGTTTAAAAGTTTCTTTAAAACTCCATATTGTTTCTTAGTGCTTTTAGATACTTCATAAATATATTCTTCTGGAATTATAGGAAGATTTTCTATTGTCCATTTTCTCCATTTTTCGTCTATATTATCTGGACTTGCCATTTGAATTAAATGACCTACACACCAAGAAACAATGTATCCATCTCCCTCATAATATCCGTTTTTTCTTGTTCTTGCTCCAATTACTTTTGCAATTGTAACTGCTACACTTGGCTTTTCTGCTATTACTAACTTCATTAATACCTCCATAAATAAAAAAAGAGCGAAAGATTTCTCTCTCGCTCAAGCTTTTAAAAATTATTATAATAGTTCATCTTCATCGTCTTCATCTAAAGATTCTTCGTGAGTTTCTTAATTGTCAGATTCATCTTCTGACTCAATAATATAATCCTCATCATCTTCTTCAAAGTCTTCCAACATTTTATCTTCTTTTGCTTTGACTACCTTAAAATAATATCCTGCTCCTACAACTCCTCCAATTACAAGTGCAACAATTAGAAATGAACCTATTCCACTTTTCTTTTCTTCTTTTACTGGAACAACCGTAGGCTCTTCTTTTTTCACTTCTTCTTTCTTAGGTTCTTCAACCTTTATAGTATTTTTATCTTCTGATTCAATCATATTAAGTAGGTCTTGCTCCCCTACTTCTGTCAATAACCTTACATTGTCTTGATTTGATGAGTGATCCACTATTAGGTGCATAGTTTTTCCACTTTTAGTTTGAAATGTTAAAAATTGTCTTACATCTACTGGATTTTCTTTATCTTTTTCTGTATCTCCACTTGGTGTAATATCTTTTCCATTACTATCTACATTTTCAATTACTGAACCTCTTGCCTTATTTTCCCCAGTCGCAAGATTATTTACTGCCTTTGTATTACCACCTTTTACAAGTGGTGTTTTCTTAGGAGGATTAGTTGAAGGCTTATTTGCTTCACTTGTATTTCCTGGTATTCTTGGAACATCTTGGTAAGGAATCTCTTCTTTTGATGGTTTAAAAACATCATCTTTCAACATTTTTTCAAATTCTTCTTTTTGTGGTTCATAGATTGATTCGTTTTGACTTTCTATTTGTCCTTCATTTGTCATCGCAAATGTAGTTGCTGGTACTGTAAATGTAAAAAGGAGTAACGCTATGGCTACTCCTCGTTTAATGCTCTTATCCATTTTTCTATCCTTTCTTATTTTACATTTTTAAATACATAGACTGCTTTTCTAGCATTGTCCCATTCTATTGTTTGGTTTTTACCATCTTTAATATCTCCATGACTTGCTCCAAAAGCTTTAGCAATATTTGAAATTGAAGCATGAATTCTTCCATTTATAATCACTGGCTTAACATCTGAATTGTAGACTTTTCCATCTGAATCTTTCATAACACCAGTATCAATATTTAGTCTTAATGTCTTTTTAGCTAAGATATTATTCTCTTTATTTGAGAAAATAGCTTCACGAGTAGAGTTGTCATATTCAACATTAAAACCTAGAGTATAAGCAATATATCTTACTGGAATCATAGTTCTTCCTTGGTCTACATAAGTTTTTACATCCATATAGACTGTTGTCTTACCATCTTTGTTGATAATGTTATAAAAGTTTTTGTCTACTTGGAAAACTGCAAATTCTTTTTCATCTTTAACTTGCTTTTTGTCTTGTTGTTCCTCTTGCTTTTTCATCTTGTTAAGATCAAATTGATTTAGGATGTTCTTATCATCAGCTTTTAAAAGTTCGTCCCACTTCTTATCTTGAGATTTATTATCTTCTTTATTCTCTTTGTTTTCTTTTTGGAGTTTTAGAAGTTCATCTAATTTCTTAGAGAAGTCTTGGTTTATATTTTTTTCTTTTTCATCTTTAGCCTGCTTTTCAAGTTCTTCTTTAGCTTTTTTATTTGCTTCCTCGATTAACTTCTTTGCTTCTTCAATTCTCTTATCTAATTCTTCTTTTAGCTTTTTAATTTCTTCTTCAGAAGCTTTTTGTTTTTCTTCTAACCCTTTAATCTTCTCTTCTAATTCTTTTTTCGTATTTTCAGAAGATTCTTTTAAGCTATCAATAGCCTTTTGAAGCTCTTCAATTTTCTTAAAGCATTCTGACTTAGTCTTTTCTGTTTCTTTCTTTTTATTCTCTAATTCTTTTATCTTATTATCTTTTTCATCAAGAGCTTTTTCTAAGTCCTTAATTTTATTATCTTTATCCTCAATTTCTTTAGTCTTCTTTGCAAGTTCCTCTTCTAAAGACTCGAGCTTTTCTTGCATTTCTTTGATTTTATTTTCGTTTTTGTCGGTCTTTTCTTTCTCAGCTTCTAACTCCCAATTTGTAGATGAATAATCTTCTTTTAATTTTGCATTTTCATCTTGTAATCTTTTTAATTCATCTTTAAGCTGAGTAATTTCTGCTATTAGTTCATCATTATTGGAGTTTTTAAGATCCTCAATTTCTTTATTCAATTGAGCAATCTTATTATCTTTATCTCTAATTTCTTCTTCTAACTTAGATTTTTCTTGTTTTAAGTTCTCTCCATTATCTTTGCAAGATTCTAGCTTTTCCTTTAATTCATCTATCTTTGATTGGTCTTCTTGTTTCTTATCATTTAAGTCTTTGATCTGATTTTCTAAATCACTAATTTTACTTATTGAACTTTCTATAACTTTTTTACTACCATCTGTATCATCAGCTTTAGCTAGTACATTAGTAGTTGAGGTTGATGTTAAAACTAATAAAAGAGCCATAAAAAAGGCTCTTAGTCTGTTCGTATTAAATTTCTTCATTATGAATGTTCTCCTTTTCTTTTAATTTTTCTTCTCTTTTTCTATCATTGATTTTCTCCATTAATTCTTCCAAGCTAATATTGTTCCTCCTAAGAGTTACAATTATTTCTTCATTTTCAACTTGTATTTCTTCATCGCAAATTTCCTTGTATTTTGCATTTAAATCTTTCAATTTCTCTTCTATTTTTTTCTTTTTGTTTCTAATACTTATAAGTTTTCTATTCACATAATATCTCCCTTCTATCTTGGTCTTCCAAAACCATAAAAGTGTGATTTCCAATATTTTGAATTTATTGATGTGTATTGAATTGGATCTCCTGCGTGAATCATCATTCCGTTACCTGCGTATATTCCTACGTGAGATATTGGTGTTCCACTGTTATATGTTGAGTGGAAAAATATAATATCTCCAGGTTGAGCTTCACTTGGACTTACTGGATTACAATAGTCTTTGTATATTCTCCATGCAGTTGTTCTTGGCATTCTCTTTACACCAGACTTTGTAAATGACCAACATACAAAACCTGAACAGTCAAAGTTAGATGGTCCACTTGCTCCAAACACATATCTTTTACCTATATGTTTTTCTGCTTCATTAAATAAGGCTTTGGCAGTAGCTGAATCAAAAGCAAGACCAGGATTTCCAAAGTTTGGATTGTCTACTATTTCTCCTAAGTCCCCATTACCTGATCCAAAAACATCACCCATATTCCCCTTAGCTTCAAGAAGAGCTTCATAATGAACTACATTGTCTGGATAATCTTTAAATATTTCCCTAACAACTTCATCCATTTCTTTTTTCTTTAAAGTTACAATTAACTTTTTATACTCGTACTCTTCTTTTTCATAGCTAGTATAAGGATTGCCACGACTATCATATCTAGTTCTTGCTACTGTTCTTGTTCTAATTTCAATTTCTTCCTTAAAATCAAGTTTATACATCTTATCGAAAAGTTCTTTTAAAATTCCTTTTACTTCAGATGCTGATTTTACTTCTCCACATCTTGAAGTTATATAGGATAAAAGTTCATGGGTATTATGACCAATTTCTCCTTCTTTGTTTATGATATATTCGTCATATCCAGGATGGCTTGTTTTTACACTTTCGATTTGTGTTTGTAGGTCATATTCCATTGATGAAAATTCTTGATTTACTTCACTTAGAACTGTATCTTGTGATAGGTATGTTGTTGTCATTACTGAGTTTACAGAGTTACTTAGTCCACTCATACCAACACTTCCACCACCAATCATGATTGATAGCATAAGACCTAGTCCTATTACTAGAAATAAAATCATCTTACTTTTTCTTACGATTAGCTCTTTAGAAGCCTTACCTAAACTTAAAATAGCTTTTTTAACTCTATCTACAAGTCTTGTTTCATGCTTTTTAGCTATCATGCTCTTCATTTGCTTACTCTGGTAAAACTTCTTAAATCTATTTTTCTTTATATAGGCATCTGACTTTTTTAAATCTTCCAAGCCACTTTTAAACTCCAACTTGCTTTTTCTCTTTCTTATTTTTTTATCAAGTTTAGATAGCTTTTTTAAGGACTTTTTCTTTTTGTCTAACTTATACTTCCTTATTCCATGCTGGAGTTTAGAGCTTACATTAGCGACTTTTTCTCCAGATTCTACACCAGTATTGTCAGATCCTGAACTTAAATAATCTCTCACTAACTCTGAGGACTTAGCTCCAGATAATAAAACCCCAGAAGATAGACCTCCTTTAGTTTTATTCTTTAAGATGTTATCCTTTAGCTTACTTTTAGACTTTTCAAGCTCTCCAATCTTTTTATCTGATATAAAATCTTTAACATCTTTTGCTTTCTTAGAATCTTTCGGTGTAACTTTCTTAGCTTCATTTTTTAAGTCATCAATTTTCTTTCGAGTAAATTTATCACTTTCATAATTTTTTCTCTTGTAGTAAGTCTTCTTCTTGTTAACTTTCTTTTGTTCTGAAGGTTTAAGGCTTGTTTCCTTTTCATCTTTTATAAATTCTTGATTATTATCTTTAAGCTCAAAATTATCAAAAGTCTTATCTATATCAACTTCGCTTAGCTTATTTTCTTTATCTATTTCTTTAGAAATTTTTTCCTTATCTTTAAACTTCTTTCCTTGATAAAGTTTCTGCTTTTGCTTTTTATCGATATTAGCATTACTCTCGTTCTTACTTACTTCATCTCTAACAAACTTATCTTTTCTATATATTCTCTTGCTATTCTTTGTTTCAATAGGTTTATCTTCACTTGTGTGGATTCGCTTAGACTCTTTCTCGTTGATTTTGTCTTGGAATTTATCCTTACTATGAATAAGTTTATCCTCATAATTTTTAAGAACTTGTCTTTTACTTGATGCCTTCTTATTGCTTAATGGCTTAGAGTTAGCTGAAATATCATCTGTTGTTAGTTTATTAGAATTAATATCTCTACTGTTTTCACTATCAAAATTTACTTTTTTAAAGTCTACATCTAAGTCTTCATCAAGTTTAAAGCTTTCATCTGTCTTTATTTCAAGATTAGCTTGTTTTGTTTCTTCAGCCTTATTCTTATTATCTAAAACTTCTTTTCTAATTCTTTCCTTGTTTTTAGACTTCTGAAAATTTTTTAGTTTATCTTGTTTTTGATCTTTATTTAATACATTCTCATGGATAAGTTTAGATTCTTTTTCTGAAATTTTATCTCCGAACCTATCCTTAGTCTTAATAATCTTATTGGTATAATCATCTGAATGTACAAGTTTACTATCAATATTCTTTTCAGGAGCGTCCCTATTTCGTATAATTTTCTTTTGAAAATCTTTTTTTAGTTTTTTATCCATATCACACCTACTTAGCTTCTTCTGGTTTTGTTGTCATTAGCTTATATAACATGGTATCTTTAGGGAATTTATCTATAAAGGGAACAATAGTATTTCCAAAGAATAATAGTCCCTCACCTGCGTTTGAATTAGTTATATAGTTTAACTGATAAGGCGATATTTTTAATTTCTTAGCAAGAATATCTCTATCTCCAGATGCTTGATTTAACATTAGAACAAAGTCTGTATTATCAAAGATATTTTCAATTTCCTGACTTGTTAAAAGGTCTTTTACGTTTTGAGTTATACCTGTTGGAATACCTCCCCATTTTCTAAATCTTTTCCAGATTTCTACTGAATATGAAGCAGTTTGTGGATCTTTTAATAAAAGGTGGAACTCATCTATATAGTATCTTGTAGACTTGCTTCCTCTATTAAGGGAAACCTTGTTCCAAACCTGGTCTTGAATTACAAGCATACCTATTTTTTTAAGTTGTGTTCCTAGCTCTTTTATATCAAAACAGAGCAGTTGTCTATTTAGATCAACATTTGACCTATTATTAAAGACATTAAGACTTCCCTTAACATAAATTTCCATTTCTGTTGCGAGCTTCCTACCAACTCCCTCTTCTTGAGATAGGAGCATATCGTATAAATCTCCTAATATTGGCATATTTTCTGGTTTTGGGTCTTCAAAATATTTTTGATATATCTTTGGTAAGCACCTATCTATAACAGATTTTTCTGCAGCAGTAAGACCAGATCCTCCTACTACAAGTTCAAGCATTGACATTATGAAGTTTGCCTTATCCTTTAAAGGTGCGTCCCCATCTCCATAGTTCATATTAATATCTAGTGGATTTAGGTAGTCCTTTGATTTTGCTGAAACTTTAATAACTTCTCCATTAAATTGTTTTACAAGGTTTGAATACTCTCCCTCAGGATCACAAATAATTACATCATCATCTGTGACAAGAATTGCATTTGCCATCTCTCTCTTTGCCGAGAAAGATTTACCAGAACCTGGTGTACCTAATATTAATCCGTTAGGGTTCTTTAGTTTCTTTCTATCTGCCATAATCAAGTTTTGGCTAAGGGCATTTAAGCCATAGTACAAGGAATTTGCCGAATCAATAAATAACTCTTCTGTTGTAAAAGGCATAAATACTGCCGTTGATGATGAAGTTAAAAATCTTTTATTTCGACTTGGTTAACTCCTAAAGGTAAGACAGAAACAAGTCCTTGCTCTTGCTGATGAGATAATCTTTTCACTTGACAATTATGTCTGTTAGCAATTGATGAGATTTGAGCAATAGTGTTTTCCAATTTTTGATTAGTCCTAGCAAAATTCATCATTACTATGGTAACTACAAAGAGCCTTTCATCTCTATTTTGTAAGTCAGATAACATAGACTTAACATCAGCTCCGAAAGTATTTATATCTGAAGGAATAATATCCATATCATATCCAGCACGAACTGCTTTCTTTTGTTCTTCAATTTTCATTCTGTCTAGGTCTGTGTTCTTTCTCTTAATAAGTTTAATAGCTTCTGCTTGTTCAACTACATCTATATGAAAAGCTACATAAATATTGTCATCAATATCTAAAAACTCAGATAACATTCTGTCTGATAACTCACTTGCAAGTATTTGAAAATGGCTTACAGCTCCAATGAATTTCCCAAATTTAAAATTATTTGCTGGTGCAAAATTAAAGATATTGGGAGTGATATGTGATTTTGTAGACTCTTTCTTCTTCAAATCTTTATATGAAAAATCAAAGTTTTTGTCTGGATTTAACATATCGTGAACAAGTCTTAACCTTTCTTCGCCATCAAGACTCTCTGCTCTTACTCCCATAGATTTAAAGTTAGATAAAATATCTACTTCAAGTCTATTTAACTTTGCTCTTGCTTGCTCTAAGTTATCGGCTTCTGTGGTGAAGGTTATATACTTCATCTTTTTAAGTCCGTTATTCCCCTTTGCAAGTTGAAGTTTTAACATCTCTCTAAACTCTTTTCTTACATCGTCATAAAAGTCTCCCTTATCAGCAATTTTAATTGCGTCTTGTAAGTCTTTATTTCTTCCTAATTGATTTACATAAGAAAGTTCAATGTGGACACTCGGATCAAAAGAATTTAAAAAGTTGGCAAATTGGTTAAAGATTAAATCTCTATCTTCTTCCAATGCCAACTGGTAATTTATATCTTGAAATGAAATTGTCTTTGAATAATTTTTTTCATCTAACTGGCAAATGCCCTCTGGTAACATTCTTATATAGGGAATTGTATCCTCAACAGTAAATCTCTTTTTCTCTTTCTTTAAAAGTACACTTAGAAGACTATTTTTTGGATCTTTCTTTGTTTTTAGCCTTCTTACTTCCTTTCTGTCTTTTTTTAATTGTTTTTCCCTTAGATTTAAGTCGCTGATTTGCTTTTTTCTTTGCTTCAAGGTATGCCTCCTTTCTTATTCTCTTAGTTGGTTGATAAAACTTATGAAGATAGAAAAATCTAAAATATTTTTCAAAAGTTAAGGTGTCTTTTTCATATAAGGTTATAAAAAAGATTGGCAGGGTTACTATTAGCATTACAATGATAGAAACATCATTAGGTAGATATTTCTTCATAAATAAATAAGTTGGTATGCCAATTAGTCCTGCCACCGAAAAACCTATAAGTTGTCTTTTGGTTAAGTTAAAGGCAACCTTTGTTTTAATCTTGTCCAAATCTTTTGGTATTGGTACATACGCCATTTTTAATCTCCCTCTACTTCTTCTTTGGAAAGTTCAAGTATATGGTCATAATTAGATGTTGTTTCTTCTTCTAGGTAGCTAATTCTTTCTTCTAATTCTTCTTGTTTTTCTTCATTTCTGTCATTGTATTCTCCTTGATACATAACAAATTCATTATGACATCTTCCGAGTCTGTTTATTCTCCTCTTTAAGTTTCTAATCTCTTCATTTCTTTTTTTCTCTTTTAAGATTTCATAAGTTCCTCCCAATAAAATTCCAAGTCCCAATAAAGCACAATTTTTCTTTTTTAACATTTATTCCTCCTAGTGCGTATTCATAATACTTTTTGCAACTGTTCCACTCTTAAACATCATAAGTCCAAGTAGTAGAGCATATCCTAATATACTAAACAAGCTTGCGTGAATATCTGTAACCTGTACCGTTCTTATTAAAACGGTGTAGATACCTAAACATATCATCAAAAACAAACCTTGTAGTCCCAAGGCAAAAAGTCCCTTGATATAATTTGTTCCAATCTGACCCCATTCTTTATTTCCCATAGTCGCAAATGGTATGGATGATACTGATGAGTAGACATATATTTCAAACATACGCCCATATACTATTAAGGTAATAGTTAAAGATATACATTGAATTGCAATCCTCACTAGGCTTGTTTCAACTAATATCATTATTAATGCACCAACATCTTTTTCTTTTAATGTATCAACCATTGCAACTATCTGATCTCCTGAAACAGTGGCAGAAGTAGTGATTACCCCTGCCGCTTTGTTTACAAGATTTTGTGCCACATCAAAGACTGCCATTGAAAATTCAAAGGCATGGCTTGCAAGGTAGACTGCTATAAACATCTTTATAATGTATTTGAAAAACTCAAAAGTGTCTGTATCGTGCATATTATTCTTTTGCATAACCATATTTATGAGTTCAATACATAAAACTGCTGTTATGATAAGACCTGCTATTGGAACAATCACATTATCATTAATGTTTTTTATGAAGTTATATACTTCTCCGTTCCAACCCATTGGTGTCTTCCCAACATCAGTTGCAATAACTCCTACCTTGTCATTTATATCTAAGAACATGGACTCAAGATTTGCTTTGATACCTCCGAGTAGCATATCCTTAAAAAATTCAGTTAGCTTGTCAAAGATACCAAACATAGACTTTCTCCTAATTTAAAGCATTTGCAAGTAGTGGAATTAATTTGATACCAATTAGTACAATTCCTCCACCAGCCATAAGCTGCTTAATACCTTGAGATTTAGCACCAGATTGCGATAGGTAAGCCTACAGTTTCAGTGTTTCCAGCTTTTCCCCCGCTTAGCACCGTGCATGCGACTTTCACCGCACACGGCGCCCCATCACAAGAAAGATTTTCACGTTTTAATTAAGATTTACACACTTCTCAACAACTAGTTATTTCTTTTAAATGGTTGGCAATCCTATCATTTCTCTAAGTTTATTACATTTCTCAATTTGCTTACCTGTTAAGGCAAGTTCTTTTACATATTTTAGAATTGTATCTTCTTTTGTTGCATGGATTAGTATATGCACTTTTTCTGTTACAAGAATTAGATTGCTGTACTTGTCTGTACCACCTTTTTCAAGTGGTAGTTTATGGTGGCAATGTATATCACTTGGTGTTAATTTATTCCCTGTTACAAAACATCTTCCATATTGAGCTGCAAAGAGCGAAATCCTATTGTCTGCATACTCTATACTCTTATCAAGTACAGGGTGTTTCATTAACCAAACAAGAGTGTCTATATCAATTTGTAGATTTTTATGAATTAAAGATCTACCCTCTACAGTGTACTTGTTTATATCTTTTTTCTTGTGTTTTGCGTCCTTAGTTTGGATATACCCCACTGGAATTAATGGGTGTCCGTTAAGGAAGCGAAGTTGTTTACTTTTTCCATACTTATCTTTGATAAATCCTTTATTTAATATCCCATTGGTCTTTAAGTCAAGCCTGTTGTTCATTTGCTTTTTAATATGAAAGGCTATTTTAGCAAAGTCTAAACTCACATTTGTTGCTATTTGACAATAATTATGCAAGCCTGAAACAGTGGCATTATACCTAGCTATTGCTTTGTACTGCTCTTTTTCATTTGCAGGTCTTTTTATATCCGCAACACATTTAGAAATATTTTCTTTTGCATTTTTCAATGCCTTATCACTTATATGCGACTGTACAACAAACTTTTTACCTTTTGGTTTAACCTTCAGCTTGAAGCCTAAAAACTCTGAATACCTTTGTTTTAGGTTCGTGATTGTTGATTTTTCTTCATTTATTGTTAATTTAAGCCTATCTTCAAGCCACTGTTTCACTGCTTGATATGTCCTTTTTGCATCATAGTAATTACTGCAAAATATTTTAAAATCATCAGCATATCTTACAATGTAAATTTCCTTGAGCTTACTTGACCTTAAAGCTCTATAGGTATGGCTTTTTATTTCCGTTCCTTTGCTATTAGTCTTTTGTTTATATGGATAATGCGTTGGCATTGTTGCCCATTGAGATGAAACCCACCAGTCCAACTCATTTAGTACTATATTAGATAGCAATGGGGATAAAATACCTCCTTGAGGTGTACCCTTTGTAGGTATAATTGTTTCACCATTTGGCATTACAATATTAGCCTTTAACATTTCCTTGATAATGCAAATTAGCTTTTTATCTCTTATTCCTAAGTGCCATATTTGTTTTATGAGTTTTGAATGACATACATTGTCGAAAAATCCTTGTATATCAATATCAACTACATAGTGTAAATGCTGCCTTTGCATTAGCCTTGCACATTCTGCAATAGCGTGTTCTGTATTCCTATTAGGTCTAAACCCATAAGAACTGTCGTGAAATTTCGCTTCACATATTGGCTCTAAAATTTGTAAAATACATTGTTGTACAATTCTATCAACAATCGTTGGTATTCCAAGCGGTCTTGTTTTTCCATTAGGTTTTGGTATTTCCACTCTTTTTACAGGGCGGGACTTATACCAATGAAACTGTTTTTGTATTAGAGAAATGTATTCTTCCTCATTTAGTTTTGATAGATGGTTTATTGTTCTTCCATCTACTCCTGCTGTGTGACTGCCTTTATTTCCTTTTATACTTCGATAGGCTAGTTTTATATTTTCTCTTGAAGTTATTAACCCCATTAAATTTGAAAATACTTTATTCTCACTGCTATCTTTATATAGATTATCAAGGACTTCTTGCAAGTCATAATATTCCGTATAACGGATTTTATTTTGTTTTAATCTTTGTTTCGAAGTGGACACAGGCACCATCTCCTTTCGGATTTGATTTTCTTTGTCATACTCGAAGCTGTGTTTATCTTAATTTCAGTTCTTGTTCTTTCTTGTGACTAGTGGCTATCCCTCCACGAGCTTATTATTCTCGCTTCATAGGTACTATGCCACCACTTTCACCAAGATAAAAAATAGTTATATGATCTTTTTCTTATCATTTTCCCATTTAACACTTCATTAGCATTAGACTGCTTCCATGTTCTTGGTTTACCACGTTCCAACAATCCTATCATTGAATACGTTTAGGTTCTTCCTCTAAGCCTGTGTTTAGCTCTCGCCTTATCGCCTGTAACGATATATGGACTTTCATAACAACCATTCTTACTAATCCACAAACACACCATCTTTGATGGTAATTGCCGTTAGACAAATTCAAACGTCTAGACTTGTACATTCGGAAGTGCGTCAGTGTTTTGGTATACACATTCTCACCATGCGTATTCGACACCCGGCATATAGGTAGCACCATTTACCTCTAAACAGGTTTCGTATAACTATATAGCTATTTACGGCTACTCTCTGCCGACTTCACCGAGCTTTTGACAATAAATTAGTCTAATATTTATTGCCAATCGGAGTATCAGTGTAGGCATTTTAGGGCGTTACTCCATCATTCTACCTATTAGATTGTTAGTTCTCCTAAGTTTCGGACTTTATGTCCTTAAACTTAGTGCATAAGCTTTTCACTTATGAACGTGTCGCACGGTTATCATTACCATAACCTTCCATCAAGTTAATAACTCCCCACGCTCCTAAACCTGCACCAATTGCAGTTACAAGTGTCTTTAAAACTCCAACTCCAGCTGTAAAAAATTCCATATTATTCCTCCTCGTTTTCTTTCTTATTTTCTATTTTGTTTAGTGATTTAACTATAAAATTCTTGTAGACCTTATCTCCTTTTTTGTTTTCTTTGAAATATCCAAAGACATGGATTAGATCTCCTTTTTCAAATTCTTTTGCAATTTCTACCTTTTCTCCATATACTGAGCAATTTGTATATTCTTTGCCCTTTCCATATTTTTTAACAAGAGCAAAATTTGCTACTTGAACATTTTCTCCATCTTTTTCAAATTCTGAAAATTCAGCTTCCTTAACTAAATTTGCATTAATATTTATCATTTCTCTATCCATTAAATACTTCTCCTTAATCTAAAAATTTCAATTAAAAAAGCGACTGAACTTATATTTCAATCGCTAAATGTCTTATATATTAAATTGTTTTAAGTGGGACTTCTTATCCTTACCATTTTTACCTCCTAATTTTGAGTATAAAAAAAGACGATAGAGTTTTTAATTTCTATCGCCTATTAACACCTTATTTCTAGTCTTCTAAAATCGATACTTCAAGGTCTATCGCTTTAAACGTAACAGTTATTCCTACTTCGTCCTTTACTGTTTTTTCAAATAGCTCAGCTATATCATATGGGGACATATCGTATATATCTTCATACCATTCATTGCTTTCATCGTACATTGTCTCACATATTGCTTCAATATAATTTTTCTTATCCATAGTGAGTTCTGTATCACTTTCTAAAATAAACTGCTCACCGTTTATATTTAATATAATTAAAGATGATTTTCTATTTTCACACATTTTGCTTTCTCCATAAAATCAAATGTTTAATCTATTTATTTTATAACTTGATTTTAACTTTACCTTATCTCTATTTGTTAAATACTCTTCAACATCAAACAAGTTCTTCTTATCATAATCTTCCAACAACTTGTAATTCTTATGTTTTGTAATATCGAATTTATCTGACAAAAAAGGTCTTACTCCTCTTAGTTGGTATATACATTTACCACCATCCATTACAGTTATTTCATCCTGGCTCATAAGTTCCTTGCCAGTTTTTTGGTAATTTAGTCCAAAAGATTTTTGATTTGATCTTGTTTCTGATGTGTTATATAGGTCTATGGTTTCTTTTCCTAAGGTTTCTGATAATTCTTTTACTGTTGTTTTTTCTTTTCCTCCTAGAAAGAGTGTAGAGTCGCAGTTACCAACTATTGTATCTGCATGGTCTTTGTAAATTGCTTTTAATTGAGATTGTGCTTGCAGTATTATACTTGCCGATATTTCTCTTGAACGAATTGTCGCTATTAGTTTTTCAAATTTAGGAATCAAACCAATATTTGCAAACTCATCAAGTAGACACCTAACATGAACAGGAAGTCTTCCACCATACACATCATCTGCCTTATCACATAGTAGATTAAATAATTGAGAATACATTATTGAAACTACAAAGTTAAAGGTATCGTCAGTATCTGATATTATTACGAATAAGGCAGTTTTCCTATCTCCAATTTTATCGAGTTCTAATTCATCTTCACTCATTAGCTCTCTAAGCTCTCTTATATCAAAAGGTGCAAGTCTTGCTCCACATGATATGAGAATTGACTTAGCAGTTTTTCCTGCTGCCAGCTTATATTTCTTGTATTGCTTAACTGCAAAATGACTTGGGTCTTTCTTTTCAAGAGCTTCAAAGAGCCTATCAATTGGGTTCATATAGGATTCGTCATCTTCTCTAACTTCACTAGCATCAATCATATCCAAAAGTGTCTTAAAGTTCTTTTCTTCTTCAGGTGCTTCATAATATATATAACCGATGAGGGCAGTGTAATATAACTTTTCAGCCTTTACCCAAAAATCTTCTCCTGCCTTTTCTCCATCTCCCTTGGTGTTGGCAATAATTGTTTGAACAAGCTTTAAAATATCTTTTTCACTTCTCAAGTATGCAAATGGATTGTATTTCATAGATTTTTTAAAGTTTATTGTATTTAATATCTTTATATCATATCCATTTTCATAAAGCATTTTTCCACACTCTAACACAAGCGTGCCTTTAGGGTCTGTTACTACATAGGAAGAGTGCATTTGCATTAGGTTTGGCTTTACATAAAATCTTGTCTTACCTGATCCAGAACCACCTATTACTAATACATTTTTATTTCGAGCGTATTTAGGATTTTTAGGTCTTGAGTTCATTGTTAGTCTTTCAGTATTAGTTATTAGTACATTGTTTTCAAACTTAGGGTCAATATATGGAGCAATATCCTTGCTTTCTCCCCATCTTGCAGATCCATATTCCTTGCCTTGCCTATATTTCTTTTTATTTTTGCCTTTGCTATAAACAATTAGCTTAACAAGACCAGCAACTGAAATACCTACTAGCAAGTCCCTTGGATTAAGGCTTGGTATATAAGATAAAGTTCCTATATCAGAAATTCCCACCATTATTCTATCAATAATATCTCCTCCTACATAAGAATTGATGTGCTTGGAAAAGATATTTCCAATGTAGCAAAATGATAGATAAGGAATGTTTGATAATATAAATTTCTTTGGGTTGTCTATTTTAATTAGGTTTTTAATATCAGAAAGAATGGCTTCTAATATCTTATTCATCGTAGAAACCTTCACTATCTAATAAAATTAGTAGGTAGTGTCTTCCCTTTGGTGTTATAAATGTTTGTATTCCTACAAGTGTACCTAGTGGATCAACCCATTCTTTAACTTCAAAGTATCCCTTGTTCTTATCTGCATAAGGTAAGAGTTTTCTTTTCTTATCTCTGTAAATTAATCCCTTATCCATTAAAAAACTTATAAACTGATTTTGTGGTATTCCTAACTCTTTGGCAGTATTTCTAAAGTTTGTAAGTAGGTTATAATCTACTAATTTGTCATAATAGTCTGCCTTTGGTCTTAATTCTTCAATCTCTTCTTCTCTTTCGGCAATAATTCTATTGGCTACAAGAATTGCATCTGCAAGTAGCTCTTCATTAGTTTTCTTTTCTTGCCCTACTATATATCCTCCATTTTTTCTAATACTTGGTAAGACTTCTCTAGTTACCCAAGCTTTGAATATTTTTGCTTGTGGTAGTTTTGATGAGAGGATAAGTGAATACAATCCTGACTCATTAATTATTGAAATATTCTGTATTCCACCAGGGGTGTTCCATTTCGTTACACCCTTATCTTCTTCATCTACATGGTCATAAACAGCTTTTCTTGGATTGACATATCCTAGCATAGTTGCTACTTCATTTGCTATAAAGAAAAACTCACCGTCTTTTTCTATAACAGTGAGTTTCCCAAAATTCTTATTTTCAAATGTTTTTAAATTACTTATCATAAGCTTTGCTCCTTATGTTTATTTTTAACTTTATCTTTACTGATAGTTTCCTTAGCCATATCTTTAAACATATTTATAGTCTTCGTTATTGAATCTTTTCTATCGGCCTTTCTTTCAGAAGCCTTAACTGCTTTTTTAAAGGCGTGTTCCATTACCTTTATATCCTTAGATTGAAAAAACACAGAGTGGTTACCAGTTTCCTTATCTTTCATAACAGAAAACTTCACTCCGTGTTTATTTAAAATTTTCTTTAATTCTTTTAACTCAGGATCTTTTAGATTAATTTCTTCTAACTGTCCCTTTTTAACCATATCCTTTAGCTTTACTTCTTCTCCGTTATTTTTTATTACATTTTTCAAGCCTCCTTGTTCTTCTATTTGCTTGTGTACTTTCTTTAAGGCATAAAGAATTGCTTTACTTGTTGCTTTTGCAAGTCTTACTTCAAGATTAAGACTCGACCTTGATACTTCTTCATTAATCATCTATTCCACCTCCATATAAAAGTAACTCTTTGTATTTTCTTAACTTCTCTTGATGGATTTTTCTTCTAAAATCTTCTCCCGTAACTTTAACTGGTATTGTCATTTCAAGTATTCTTGAATATATCCTCTGATACTCAAGTTCAATATTAGGATTTTGAATAATTTCCAATGATAAGTTTGTAGTAAAAATTGTCGGCCTACCCTTTAAGTATCTTGTGTTTATAATGTTATATACTTGTTCTCTTGCATAAGATGTATCCCTTTCAATTCCAAGGTCATCTAGGATTAACAAAGGAATATTAGAGATGTTACTTATAATTTCATTTGAATCTAGCTTAAATGCTGATTTTTGTATTTGGTTTATAACTTGAGATAAATTCATAATCTTAATTTTAACTTGTTCTCTTTCAATTAATTCATTTGCAATAGAACAAGCAAGATAAGTCTTTCCACTTCCAACATCTCCATAAAATAACAGTCCAACATTGTCTTCTTTCATTTGCTCAAAGCTTTTAGCATAATTGTAAGCAACCTTGTAAGCTTGACCTTTTTCATTTAAGTATTTCTCAAAATTATATTTGTGTTGGATAGGTGATGAGAAGCAATCTCTTTTCAATGTCGATATTCTCATCAGTCTTTCTCTTTCTTCGTTTTCCTTATCTCTTTTTATTTCACATTCACATTTAATTCTAGGAATAAACTTTGTAAATCCAAGGTCAAGTAATTCTCCATCTACTCTTGTACCACATACCTTGCAATAGATATGT
>NZ_HE978594.1:263547-301209 GCF_000312025.1 Peptoniphilus timonensis JC401
ATCTCAGATTGCCTATTATAAAAATAATCAAAATTCATTCCTGCCTCCTTTCTTTGAAATAAAAAAAGACGACAGAATTACTGCTTTCTATCGTCTGAGATTTGCACATTAAATTTTCATCACAAAATAAGACTCTTTAAAGAATCCTTAGTTTTATTGGTATGCTATTTACAATACCCATTATTAAAATGGATACTCTAAGCAGCACACCAACTATTTATTTTTTGAGTTTTAAACTTTGGTAGAAGTCTTGAACTCCTTATATTTACATAACTATTTGCCTCTATCACTATTATGACACGAAACCCACAGCAAGGATCTAGAACTTTGTCACTAGCTTTTAAATCTAGTAAGTCACAAAACAATTCTGTAATATGCCTTGGTGTAAGTATTATACCTAAACTCTGTCCGTCTCCTCCAGAGTAGGACATGAATTCCCCATAAAATCTACCTAAGTAATCTTCTCCACTTTGGTGAAATTTAATTGATTGAAAGATGCTCTTATATAAAAATTCTGTGTAATGTCTATTGGGTGTTTTTCCTAAATTAAAATCTTTTTGATTTATTTTTGTTGTATCTTTAATTACTGAAAATTGATTCAAAAGTTTATCTCTTTTTACCTCTGGAGATACATCTGCTCTTTTTAAATTATTTTTTATAGCGTCATATATTTTTTCCCCATCAGTATAATTCTTATCACCTGTTAAGGAATCTATGGAAAAACTTCCATGTTCTATTTCTCTTAAAGCAAGTAGTATTCCTGATACAATTAAGGGTTTATCCTTGTCTTGAATAGAGCCATAATTTCTTAAATCTTCATGTAATAATTCAGCATCTCTTAATATTTCTCTTGTTTCTTTTTCAAAGTTGGTATTTTCTTTTAGAATCTCTTTAGTGTAATATTCATAAATATTGTTTTCATTAAATGATATAAATGTCTCTATCTCTGGTAATTCATAGTAATCTTGTCTTTCATTTATAAATATAGGACTAATCCTATGTTTTTTCTCATTGCCTGATACTCCTATAGCAATAATCTTTTTATATCCAGTGTTTTTTATTAAATGCTTTCCATAAAATAAGGCTCCATTTACAGCGTAGTCACAAATCGAATCGATGTCTTCAGCTATAATACTTTCGTCTGTTCTTTTTTCATGATAAGACATTGATTTTTTATCTTCTATGACTATTAAAAAATCCCTTACTGCTCCTACATATTCTGGATATCCAACCTTTCCAGTTCCTCTTTTTGATGCAGTTTTTAGTGCCTCATCTACTTCCTTTATAGAAGAACCTTGAGGGTCTAAAGAAATATTCGCTTCTTTTAGAAGATCATAGACCCATAAATCAGTCGCTTTTTCTTTTTTACTCATTTTTATACTCCAATACTTACTATATATTGCAATTAAAATTCCTACAAATTCTCCTCAATATCTAATAATTACATTTTTATCTCGTCCCTTTATAGCTATTGTATGAGGATTTGTTTGTATGGCTTTTTATCAGTCTAATTTATTCATATTTTCATCTATTAATTTTTACAATAGTTTGTCATAGGAGAATCCCTTAATTCTCTTCAATTAATCTTTTACTTCTTACAGTTTTTCTTTATTATTATAGCACATAGTATGAAGTGGTCTTTATGAATTTATCAATAGGAAATTAATTCAAAGTTTCCTCCACTTCCTATATATAAAATATCTTTTACTTATAAGTTTCTTTTAAGTGGAAAGTATATAATATATAAATTTCTAAAAATCTTTATTTCAAAATCCCCACTAAAAAAGCAAGAGACATTAAACTCTTGCTTTCTATTTCTAAGATTTTATATTTTAACTTTTATTCGTTAGATTTTAGTGCATCTAGGGCGTTTATTTTCTTTATTCTAAAGTGGAATATAATCATTATTATTGTGTTTACAAAAGCTGTTATTATTCCCGCCAAGATAAAGGGTCTTGGGCTCAAGTCTTCTGGCAACATTGCCATAAAGGGAACGACTATTTGAAGGACAGAGTAATGGAGGATTTTCCCCACAAAAAGTCCAATAAATATTCCAATTATTGCCAAGATATAGGTTTCTTTGTAAATATAGGATGTTGTTTCTTTTGGATAAAATCCAAGGACTTTTATCGTGGAAACTTCTCTTATTCTTTCTTCTATATTTATGTTTGTCAGGTTATAGAGAACTACAACTTCTAGAATTGTTGTCACGATTAATATAATTAATTCTACTTGAGTTATTGAAAATAAAAATTGGTTTAGGACATCTTTCATGTCATCGACATTTGCTATGTTAAAGACTGATTTGTTTTCTATGCTTGTTTTTATAAATTTGTCTTTGTCAAAGTTTTCAGACACTTTTATTAAATGAGTATTTGATTTAAAGTCAGAGCCTGTCACTTTTTCAAAATAGTCTTTATCCATGTAAATGTTGTGTCCCAAATAAAACTCGCTTATTCCTACTACTTCTACTTCAAATTCATTGCCGTAGACATCTTTTATTTCTAGAGGATCTCCTACTTTTATTTTTTTAAGTTTGGATAATTTTTCTGTTATTATCACTCCTCTTTTTGGAAGTTCTAATTCTTTTCCACTGTCTTTGTCAAATAGGGCAAGATAATTTTTAAATTCTTCTTTGTCACCTGGGACTATTACATTTACTGACTGGTCTATTTCATCGTAATCTACTGTAAATAATTCTTCATAGGCTTCAGTGTAATTTATGTTTTTATCTTTTAGAGAATTTTTATATTTTTCATAGGCTTCTTCATCTAAGTCGCTGTCGTATAAAACAGACAAGTCGTATTTTAAAATATTTTTAAATTGTAATTTTTCTACGTCTTTAACTGATTCTGATATGCCAAATCCTAAAACTAAAAGAGCTGCACAACCGAGAACTCCCACTACTGTCATGAACATTCTCTTTTTTGATAAGAATAGATTTCTTGCTGTTACTTTAGATAAAAAGCTCATTTTATTCCAAATAAAAGGAATTTTTTCCAATAATATTCTGTTTCCCTTAGCTGGAACTTTTCCCCTAAGCAGATAAGCTGTTTTTTCTTTCAAGTTTTTATTCACTGTTATCATTGCTGCCACGCTGGTGAATAAAAATCCTATTGCTATGGCGAAAATTATCCTAAGAGGAAATATGTTTATTATTAATTTATCTTGGAATATTGTTTTAGTGGAGTAGGCATTTCCTATGATGTAGGTCAAAATATAGGATCCTGATATTGCACCTATTAGTCCACCAATGAGTGATGCTAAAGATCCATAAAGGAAAAACTTTTTGCCTATTTCTCTATTTGTATAACCCAATGCCTTGTAAGCTCCTATGACAAGTCTGTTCTCATCAACCATCCTAGTCATTGTTGTGAAGCAAACTAAAAGGGCTATGGCAAAGAAAAATATTGGAAATATAAAGGACAAGCCATCCACTCTTTTTGCATAATCCATATAGGTGTTTATGTCAGTGGATAAATGTCTAGCTGTAATTGTGTAGCGAGGTTGTTTTATCAAGCTGAGGTATTTTCTTCCATCGGCGATTTTGTCTTTTGCATCAGATATTTTTTCGTCAGCTTCTTTGGATTTATCCTCGTACTCGCTTTCACCCTTGTTTAAGTCTTTTTCTGCCTTGTAGAGTTTTGACTTTGCATCATTTAACTCATCTTTACCAGATTTAAGTTCTTTATCTAGTCTCTCTTCTCCTCTTTTTAATTCATCACTTCCAGATAAATATTTTTCTTTAGCTCTAGAAAGTTTTTCCCTGCCTTCAAAGTAATCATCGTATTTTTCATCATATTCTTTTTTCCCAGATTCATAATCGGCAGTTCCCTTGTTTAATTTTTCTTCAGATTCATCTAGTTTATCTTTTGCATTAGATAATTCTATTCTTGCATCTTCAAGTTTCTTTTTATTTTCTTCTATTTCTTCTTTGCTTTTTGCGTATTCTCTTTCTCCTTTTTCTGCTTCAGCAATTCCTTCTTCAAGTTGGGCTTTCCCTTCTTCTATTTGCTTTTTGCTGGCATCGAGAGTTCCTCTAGCTTGTGCAAGTTTCTTTTCATTTTCAGAAATTGTTTGGATTCCCTTTTTAGCTTCACTTAATTTTGCACTCACATCAGCTAAATTTCCTGTTACTCCACCTGGCACTTCTTTGTTTATTTCTTCTACTGCCTTGTCAATTTCTTTCTTAGATCTATCAAGAATTTCTAATTTTTTATTTAAGTCAGCCTTATTTTTTTGAAGAGCAGATTTTTTCCCTTCAAGTCCTACAATTTGCCCTTCTATATTTTTCTTTTTTTCATCAGAAATATTTGGATCCTTTAAGGAAGATCTTAAACTTCCGATTTCAGAATCTATTCCAGAAATTTCTCCCTCAACTTCTCTGATTTGAGAATTTGTCCTATTTATTTCTTCTTCAATAGTAGGAAGTTTCTTCACTACATCTTCTGCAGTTGATAAAATTTTATCTAAGGCATAGACTTTTTCGACAGCATCTTCATAAGATGAAGCACCCATTTCTTTAGTGAGTTTATTTTTTCCATCTTCAAGCTTTTCTTTTCCAAGCTCATACTCTCTCTCGCCGTCTTCATATTTTTTTATGCCCTCAGATAATTTTTTTCTTTGATTCTTCTATCTTATCCCAGCCATCGTCAAGTTTTTTCCTTCCATCAGCTAGTTGGTCTTCTCCTTCTTTTAAAGCTTTTTCTGAAGCTTCAAATTCTCCGAGACCTCTTTGATATTTTTCTTTCCCTTCACTTAATTTTTTTCTTCCAGAATTTAATTCAGATTTGGCATCATCAAGTTTTTTCTTGCCGTCACTTAATTTTTCGTAGCCATCGACTAACTTTCTCTCGCCATCGTCTATTTCTACAGATGCCTTGTAAAGTTTATCTCGATTTTTGAAATTTCTTTTTCAGCCTTATCTTTTCTTTATTGTATTTATCAAGACCTTCCTTGTAATCAGTCTTTCCCTTATTTAAATCTTCACGACCTTTTACAAGTTTTTCCTTTGCATCAGTGAGTTTGTCCTCAGCATCAGAAATTTTATTTTTCGCCTTATCTATTTCTCCAGAAATTTCTCCCTGAATAGATGCAAGTCTTTCCTTAGGTCTTGATTTTAGATCAATTTTTAAGGCTCTCATCTTCTTGTCCATGTAGTCAGCATATTCCTTATCAGAAGTTGCGAGATTCTCTGTTCCCAAAAATTTTATCTTTGCAAGAGTGGGTTCTCCAGAGAAATTTCCATCGTCAATATAGGCAAAATATGAAATTTGTCCATAACCTCTTTCAGAATAAGTGGAATTATTTTCTTGAATAAAATCCAAGGAATTTGCAAAGCCAACAACTCTAAAGGAAAGTCTATTTAAATCATTGTCCTCATCGTCGTCATTGTCTTCCTTAAAAGTTATGGTATCTCCAATTTTCTTGCCATCTTTTTTCATCCTTAAATCCAAAATTATTTCATCAGGACTTTCTATATCCCTTCCTTCAACAATTTCTGGTTTTGAAATTTCATAGGGCATATTTAAAACTTTTATTACTGTTGGATCTCCTGCCAGAAAAACGTCCTTGTCATATCCATACTCAAGTTCCTTTATGTCCTCTTGACTTTCAATAATTTCACGATCTTTTTCTTCTAGTCCAATGGGCACAGAAACTTTTATATCTTCTTGATTTAGTTCTCCTATTTTATTATTTATTGTATTTCTCATGACCTTGCCTGTGGAAATCAAACCAATTAAGACAAAGACACCTAAAAATACAATTATCATAATTGAGATAAATCTTGGCAGAGTTTTTTTTATTCTCCCTAAGATTATCTTTTTCGCGAGCTTTCACTCTCCACCTACCATTCTATTTCCATAATATCCCTTGGATTTTTATTTATAAAAACATCTTTTACTTTGGCATCAGAAATTTCAATAAGTCTATCTGCAGAATCTTTTATTGCAGAGTTGTGAGTAATTAAAACCACTGTAGTTTCTGTTGTTCTCGTTAAATCTTGAAGCAGTTTTAAGATTTGTTTACCTGTTTTATAGTCCAAAGCTCCTGTTGGTTCATCACAAAGAAGAAGTTTTGGATTTTTGGCAATGGCACGAGCTATTGAAACTCTCTGTTGTTCTCCACCTGATAGTTGTGATGGAAAATTGTCCATTCTCTCGCCCAAGCCTACAGATTTTAAAACTTCAACTGGATCTTTTGCATTTTTTACAATTTGACTGGCAAGCTCAACATTTTCAAGAGCTGTCAAGTTGGGAATTAAATTATAAAATTGAAATACAAAACCCATGTCATATCTTCTGTAAGTCGTGAGTTCTCTTTCACTGTATTTTGCAATATCTTTCCCATCAACTAAAAGTTCGCCACTTGATGGAGTGTCAAGTCCTCCCAAGATATTTAAAAAAGTGGACTTGCCGGCGCCAGATGCTCCAAGGATTATTGCAAATTCATTTTTTTCTATTTCAAAATTTAATTTATCATTTGCCATTACTGATCTTTCGCCAATTCTATACTCTTTTGAAAGATTCTTAACTTCGATAAAAGACATATAATCACCTGGCTTTATTATACCAAAAATTAAATTTCTTTTAATCAATTACTAGTAGATTTAAAGTTTTTAGATGAATCTAATTTTCCCTTTACTTTATAAATTTTCTCTCTTTTATTGCAAGAAATTATTTTATTTTGTATGATTATATTATAAATAGAAGATATCAGCTGTAATTTAAAGTTAGAAGGGATTTATATGAATGACAAAAGCAAAAAAATTTTAAAATATTTATCTATCTTTATAATAATCTACCTACTTTATAAAGTATCTTATGCAAGCTATAGTCACATAGTTTTTAATGTATTTGATGGAAAAAATCATACTCTTAATTATTTCATAAGTTTACTTGCATTTAATATACTGGGGATATTTTTAATAAAAAAATCTATAATAGGACATAATTTCTATCTCATCTTAATTTCATTTAATGTCATAGATGCAATAGCTACATCAGGGGATCTCGCTTATTCTCAAAATGATGTTTATTTATTTTTTATAATTCCTTGTGTATTTATCATCTTTGAATGTTTTCAATATTATAAAGAAAACAAAAAATTAAAATCAAAATAAATTCTTATAAAAAACAAGCACTCAGTATTTGAGTGCTTGTCTTAGTTTCTTATCAACTTCTCTTTTTTTCATTGTCTCTCTCTTGTCCCAAAGCTTTTTACCCTTTGCCTTGGCGATTAAGACTTTTACTCTTCCCTTTTTAAGATAAACTTTTAGGGGAATAATTGTATATCCATCTTGAGTTTTAACTTTTTCAAGTCTTAGGATTTCATTTTTGTGCATCAAAAGTTTTCTCTTTCTCATGGGATCCACATTGTAAATATTTCCCTGTTCGTAGGGACTTATGTGCATTCCAGATACAAAAATTTCTCCCTTATTTATGTCACAGTAAGCATCTTTTATATTAACATGACCTGCTCTTATGGACTTTACTTCAGTCCCCACAAGTTCAATTCCTGCTTCATAAGTGTCTTCAATAAAATAAATATGGCTGGCTTTTTTATTATTTGCTATTGCATTATTTTTTTCCTTACTCATCTTTATCACCTGCCATTTTAAAATCAATATTGCCCATATTTAAGTCGACATTAGTAACTTTTATTGTTACATCATCGCCAATATGGAATTCTTTTTTTGTATTATAGTCAATTGCTCTATAATGATCTTGGTCAAATTCATAGTAACCATCCATAGTCCTGTAAGCTACAAGACCTTCGATTAAGTTATCAAGCTCAACAAACATTCCAAAGTTTGTGATAGAAGATACCTTACCTTCATAAACTTCGCCAATTCTCTCTGACATGTATTCTGCCATCTTAATGTCTTCAACTTGTCTTTCAGCTTCTTGGGCAACTTTTTCTGTTTTTGAAACTTGTTCTGCTATTTCAGGTAAAATTACCTTTAGATTTTTTATATCTCCCTTAGATAAATTCCCTTCAATGTGTTTTTTTATAATTCTATGAATTGTAAGGTCTGCATATCTTCTTATTGGAGAAGTGAAGTGAGAATAATAGTCAAATGCCAAACCAAAGTGAATGTCATTTATTTCTGAATATCTAGCTTTTGCCATAGACCTTAGTGTCATAGTTGAAACAAACATCTCTTCCTTACTTCCCTTTGCTTTTTCAAGAACTTTTTGAACATCTCTTGGTTCAACTTTTTCATCAAAGTTTATCATATAACCAAGAGGTCTCAAGTAAGAGTTTAGTTCAGAAATTTTTTCATCCTTTGGTCTTTCGTGAATTCTATATAAAAATGGAATTTTCTTAAAATAATATTCTTTTGCAACGCAGACATTTGCCATTAACATAAAGTCTTCAATGAGTTTGTTGGCAGTTCTCCTATCTCTTTTGTGAATATTTTCTGGCCAACCTCTTTCGTCAACTTCTATTATAACTTCAGGAATATCAAAGTCTATTGCACCTTCTCTTTCCCTCTTATCTTGCAAAATCTTTGAAAGCTCATACATCTTGTCTAAGGTTTTTTCTAGACCCTTTAAAGATTCATGAACAATATTTTTTTCCAAATAATCTGACACATTTTCATAGACTAATCTTTTATTTGACCTGATTACAGATTCTACAATGTCATATTTTATTACTTCGCCATCTTTATTTATCTCTGCAATAACTGATAGAGTTAATCTGTCTACTCCCTCATTTAAAGAACAAATGCCATTGGAAAGTTCAAAGGGAAGCATTGGTATAACTTTATTTAATAGATAAACTGAATTGCCTCTTTCAAAGGCTTCTTCATCAAGGGGACTATATTCTTCTACATAGTGAGAAACATCTGCAATGTGAACACCTAAAATATAATTACCATTTTTTGCCATTTCTAGTGAAATTGCATCATCAAAATCCTTTGAATCTGCTCCATCAATGGTAAAGGTCACAAGATCTCTTAAATCTCTTCTATTTTTTATTTCTTTTTCAGTAACTTCTTGGGGAATATTTTTGGCTTGTGATAAAGAAGCCTTAGAAAATTCCATGGGAAGTTCAAGTCCTGCCGCCACAGAAAGAATGTCAACATGAGGATCATCAGGATAGCCCAAAATTTCTATTATTCTTCCTTCTGGTTTTTTGTTTGCTTCTGGCCACTTTTCAATTTTTACAAGGACCTTTTGTCCATTTTTTGCTCCATTTATTTTTTTCTTTGGAACGTAAATGTCCATTGCCATTTTTGCTTCATCAGAAATTACAAATCCAAAATCTCTCTTATTTTGAAAGACCCCAACAAATTTTGTATTCCCTCTTTTTACAATGGAAAGCACCTTTCCTTCAGGTTTATCTCCAGAAGTTTCTCTATACCTTCTGACAATAACTTCATCTCCATTTAGGGCTGAGTTTAGGTTGTTTTTTGATATATAAATATCTTCGTCAAGATTTTCTGTTATCAAAAATCCAAAACCCTTGGCATTTGTTTGAAGTTTTCCAAAAAAGAATTTTTCATTATCCACAAGTCTGTATTTATTCCTGTGGTCCAAGAAAATAAGCCCTTCTCCCTCGAGTTCCTCGAGAATTTTTATAAATTCTTTTTTCTCTTTATTTTTAATTTTAAATGACCTAATAAGTTCATCTTTAGTCCTTGGCTTTGAGTTTTCGATAATCTTTAAAATCTTTTCTTTAATCATTAAATCTTTGCTCCATAACTTGTCATATTAAATAAATTGGAATCAATAGAATAGTTATTTTCTGATCTTTCATTAAACCTATCATGACCAAGTTCAATTAATCTTGTGATTAAATCCTTAATCATAAGTCCATCTACCTCATAAAGGTAGAAGGCAATAGAACCTGGAAGAGTGTTGATTTCGTTGACAAAAGCTTTGTCACCATCAACTAAAAAGTCAATTCTTGCAACTCCTGCACCATCAATTGCCCTAAAAGCTTTTTTTGCAAGATCCTTTATTTCTTTTTCAAGACTTGGACTTAGTTCAGCAGGTAGCTTTTTATTTTGATGTTTTTGTGATGATTTAGCTCCCTTTGAACCAGCGACATACTTGTCTTCATATTTTAAAAGATCTTTAAATCCAAGAGGTTCTTCTGCTGCAGAAACTCTAAGGTCATTTTCATAACCTAGAACCGCAACATTAATTTCTCTAGGATTTACAACTGCTTCTTCGACAATAATTTTTCTATCGTAGTGAGCAGCAAGTTCAAGTGCCTTTGATAAATCAAGAGCATTTTCTACTCTTGAAATACCAATTGATGAACCCAAGTTAGCAGGTTTTACAAAAAGTGGGAAATTTAAGTCCTTGCATTTTTCAATAATACCCTTTAAGTTTTTAAGTTCATCTCTATAGAAGTACTTGTATTTTGTCATTGGGATTTCTTCTGATTCGAAGACTTTTCTCATCACAACCTTGTCCATGCCAACAGCTGCAGACATAACTCCACAACCTGTGTATGGCATGCCCATTAGTTCAAATAAACCTTGTGTACATCCATCTTCTCCAAAAGTACCGTGAAGAGCAAAAAATATTGCATCAATTTTTTCATAAACTTCTACTGAATCGTATTCTTGCTTAAATAATTTTTTTGGATTGTGTTTTACATAGTATAAATTTTTATTGCCAAACTCTGGCTTAAAAAATACTTCAACTCCATCGTGAAAGTCTTGATCCTTGTATGCCTTAAAGTTTTTTAAGCTTTCACCTGACAAAAATTTGCCCTCTTTTGTAATATAAATAGGAATTGGATTGTATTTAGTCTTATCCATATTTTCAATAATTTGCATTCCTGTAATTACAGAAACTTCGTGTTCAACGGATCTTCCTCCGAAGATTACACCAATATTTTCCATTTTTTCACTCCTCATTGTAATTGTCAGGTAGGTCATTTTCAAAGAGAACGACATCTCCTGGCATAGAAATCTTTGCTAAAACTTCAGTTGCCTCATTTAGTGAAGAAACTCTATAAATTTTTTCTTCGTCAAAGTTTTTATCTTTTAGGCCTTCATAAATTGGAAGAGTTCTCTTTTTGCCAACTAAAATTGCAAAATCAAGAACATCTGCCATTACTTGACCTATTTTTCTGTTTTCATCTTCTTCCATATCACCAAGTTCTACCATACCAGGTGTTATGATTATTTTTCTGTGGTCCTTAAATTCTCTCAACACATCAAGTGCAGCCCTAAAGCCCACTGGATTTGAATTAAAAGCATCGTCAATAACTATGGTGTTATTAGATGATGGTATAAGTGAAAGTCTGTGTTCCACTGGCTCAACTTTTGAAATTCCTCTTTGAATTTCTTCTAAAGTAAGCCCCAAGACGTGAGCAGCTGTCGCAGATGCAAGTAAATTTGAAATGTTGTGGACACCTAAAAGTTTAGTCGAGCATTTTATTTCTCCTGCTCCTTTTATGTGGAGGATAAATTCAGAACCTCCTTCATTTACCTTTATGTCATCGGCATAGACATCTAATTTTTCAATGTCCTTTGTACCATACCTATAAGTTTTCTTTTTTGTCTTGTCTGCAAGTGGCTTGACATAGTCATTGTCATAGTTAAAAATTGCAATCCCATCTTCTGGCAAGTCTTCGATTAATTCATACTTTGTCTTTTGAATATTTTCAATTGTCTTAAAAAGATGCATGTGAGTTGGTCCAATGGCTGTTATTATTCCAATGTCAGGTTGGACAAGTTCTGCAACTTCGTGAATTTCTCCAGGAACTTTGGCACCAAGTTCTGCAATGAAAACTTCTCTATCTCTTTCAAGTTCGTTGTTTATTATCTTTGAAAGTCCCATTGGAGTGTTAAAGGAAGATGGCGTATTCTTAACTCTAAGTCCTTCAGATAAAATTGTATCAGATATAAATTTTACAGAAGTCTTTCCAAAAGATCCCGTGATTCCAAGAACTTTTAAGCCTTCTTCTTTTTTATACTTTCTAATTTTTTCTTGAGCTGAAGTATAAAAGCCCATATTAATTTTATCTTCAGTTGGTTTTGCCCACTTGTTTGATAATATCAAAAGTTTATATTGGTAAAAGTAAACTAAAAATGATAGAACTAAAGTTGCTAGAATTGAAGCTACATAAGAGCCGCTACCATCGAATATAGCAATAGAAATTATCACTATAATTATAAAAGAAATATCATTTACAAGTTTGTGCTTTTTCAAAAGTCTCTTTGCCCTGTCAGTCCAAACCAAAGGAGTCTTTTGATTTTTCTCAAGCTTGTAAACTAGTTTATTCATCTTGTCCTTATTGTTTTTCAAAAAAGTCTTGTACTCATCATTATCATAACCCTCTAATTGAAGCATGTGAATTGGATAGTTACATCTAATTAGAGAATAATAAAGAGCTAAGACTATTACTATAAAATTTATTATATAAATTGGTAGTCTTGCTAAAAAATAATTCCATTAAAAATCTCCTAACCTAAAAAATGAATTAATAACTGCACTAAATTGATTAAACTTATCTAAGTAAGAATAATGACCTGCATCTTCTAAGACAACAAGTCCTGAATTTTTTATTTCTTCTTCAAAAATCTTACCCATATAAAGAGGAGTTGCATCATCTTTATCTCCCCAAATGAGAAGAGTTTCTGCATCAATATTTTTAAATTCTTCTCTTGTGGATTCATTGACCACTTTTACAAAGCATTTTCTCATAATTCCATTGGCAGCCTGATAATCATCTGACCCATGTTTTTATAAAACTTTTCCAAGGCTTTTTCATCATTTCCATGACTTAATAGATACATCTTTTTTGCTGCCTTGAAAGAATAAACCTTAGTATAATAAGATAATTTTCTCTTTGGAAGAACTCCTGATGCATCAATTATAACTAACTTGTCGATTAAGTCCTTATTTCTTGATCCCAAAATTGTGAGAGTTTTTCCTCCAAAGGAATGGCCAATAAAAGTTGCCTTTTTAATTTCAAATTTATCCAAAAACTTTAGGAGAAATTCATAATAATCGTAAGTTCCCATAACTTCTTTTGGATCTTCACTGTCGCCAAAACCTGGAGCATCATAGGCATAGACTGTGTAATCTTTAGGTATAGCATTAAAAATCGGCATAATCGATTCAATATATGCACCCCAACCATGAAGGATTACTACAATCTTTTCGCCGCCATCTCTTTTTATATATGCAGTTTTTATTCCATCTATTTCAACAAATTCTTTATTAACTTTCATCTTCATCTTCTTTTATAAAAATTATTGAGTCCTTGTCATCTTCTCTTTCTAAATCGTCTTTTATAAAAATAGAAGTGGACTCACTTTTCCCTGAATTTTCTTTGCTATCAGTGAAATTTATATAAGACCTATTATCACTTAAATCAAGACCCATTTTTAGTGAAGAAATTCTTGACTTGTGCTTATCTATTTCTGATAAAGTTTTATCAATATCAAGCTGAGAATCTTCTCCTCTTATGAGTTTATATTGATGACGACCAAGAGCTTCAAAGAGTTCTGATATTTTTCTCTCTTCATTTAAAATTTCATATTTAAGTCTTGCCGTCTTTTTTATTTCTTGTGATTCACTAACAAGTTTTTTCTTGAGATAATTTAAATTTCCAGCAAGGTCATTTAAATTGCCATCGAGACTGTCTAAAAATCCCACATAATCACCTCGAATCTATGTTATTATACCAAAAAAGCTCTATTTTTTAAATACTAGCAGTGTTTTCTTTATTATAATTTGGGTAATAAAAGATTGGAGGGATAATATGGAAAAATTAACATTATATGTAGGAACAACTTGCCCATTTTGTAAAAAAGTAGAAAGCTTTATGGAGGAAAAGGGCATTGATTCTGTAGAAATAAAAAATATAGACGAAGACAAAGAAGCTCGTGAATACCTAATAGAAAAGGGCGGCAAAAAACAAGTGCCTTGCCTATTCATTGGAGAAAAACCTCTTTATGAATCACTAGATATTATAAAATATTTAAATGACAATGTAGCTTAATAAACAATATAAAAAAGACAGGGATTACTCAGTGAGTTTAATCTCTGTCTTTTTTGTTTTTCTTCTGTTTTTTCTTCTCTTTTTTCTCGACAACAATATATTTTTTGACTTGGAAATAGTGTAAGTATTTAAAATCAAATTAATTATATTACATAGAATTATAAATTTAATGGCAAAGACTCTTGGCATAAAATAGCTTGTCATGATAATAAGACTAAGAATGCTGAAAATATCTACAAAATATTCCACATACAATGTCCTTGATAGGATTGTATTTTCTGAAAATTTTAGATTTGCAGAAAGCACATTTATAAAAAATAAAATCATGACAAAAGTGTAGGTAACTATTGAGATATTTATACTAGCTGTAAGTATATAAATTTGCAAAATAAAGTACATGGAAAATTTTACAATTAGAAGACCAATTTCATAGTTTTCTAACTTTAACTTTTTGGATTCATAGAGATTTTCTATGTCCCAATCTTCCATCAAAGCATTTAAAATCTTTGTGGTTTTTATTTTTTCACATATCCATGAAGGCAACACGCTAAGTACAAAAATACTTATTACAAGACTTTTTAATACGTCAAATAAACTAGTCCCATGAAATCTACTAAAATAATTAAAGGTAAATAAAATTATTCCAATAAGAGCTGAAAGAGATAAAATCTTTAAAAAGGCTTGAAAAATTTCATAATTTTTCCCACTTAATAAAAAATTACCAGCTTCACTATAAGCTCCTGCAAATTCGTAGGGATTGCCCATCCTATTTAATTCTTTTTTTATATCTTCTTCCGTATAAATTTCTGGAAGTCTATCTCCCAATATAGCTAAAACATCGTCCTTAGCATCCTTTTGCTTGTCATAAGGGATGTATCTTTGCAAATAATAAATATATCTATCGACGAGTTCATGTTCAATTAATTTCATAAAACCATCCTCATATATATTATAAGTTAAATGTAGGTTCTTTTAAATGAGTACTTGTTAATTTTAAAAATAATTTTGACATTATATTTACAAAATCTTTTCATTTTTTATAAATATAAAGACTTTTCTAAACTATTTTAATATAAGTCCTTCAAAAAAACCATAAAAAAAAGTCCTGTTTCCAGGACTCTATTAATCAAGTACATAAACTTTTACATTTCTTCTTCCGAAATTATTTGCCTCGGCATTAGTGCTGTAGAATAAATCTATTCTGTTGCCCTTAATTGCTCCACCAGTATCTTCTGCTGTAGCATATCCATAACTTGCAAAGCCATCCATTGATTCAATATATAATTTTGAACCTAGTGGAATAACTCTTGGGTCAACTGCAACTGCACCAACTCTTGCTCTAGTTCCCATAGCAGTTTTTGAACCTGCACTTGGATCATAAGCAGTAGCTTGCATAACAATTACCTTTTTAGCTGATTTTCCATTAGGAGCAGCACTTCCTTTTTTTGTGCCAACTTCTACAACTTCTTTTACAGCTTCCTTAGTAATTTCACTTTTAATAACTTCAGTTGATTCTAGATTTCCATTTACATAAGTGTTTTTTAAACTTTCAACTTTTTGTCCAACTTGACCTTTAGTGATTACCTTTTTGTCACCCTTAAACATTTCATTGTTTTCACGAGTTTCTGTTTCAAAAGGAATTTCAGTTTTGTTTTCTACAGTTTCTTGAGTTACTCTATCGATTTTAATTTCCATACCTTGTTTTGCAATTTCATCAAGTGGTAGAGAAACTCTATCAAATTTATTTAACTTAATGTTTAAATTTTCAAGTACATCAGAAACAGTGTATCCATTAGCTTCAGCTATTAGAGTCTTGTTGCCATCTTTTATATGGTAAGACTTTGGTGAAGTAATGACAATTTTTGTGTCCTTTGTAATTTCTTCATCTAAACTTGGACTAACAAGATCCTTGTTCTTTAGTACAACTCCTTCTTTATCTAAGAAGTCCTTTACTGTCTTTTCATATGTAAAAACTGTTTTAGTCTTTCCATTGATATTTAATTCTACATCATTGCCAAGAGCTGTACTAAAACCCATTGTTAAGACAGATACCAAGGCAAGTGCGATTAATATAAATTTCGCATTCCTAAAAATGTTCTTATTATTCAAAAATATAACCTCCAATAACGTTACAAATTTGTAAATTTTGTTACTCTTTTGTAACTTCTTCTAACCTCATAAAAGTATATTAAAAAAAACTAAATTTGTCAATTTTTTTGTAACTTTTTTGTAAATAACATTGCGAAAGGCTAAATTTAGCCATTTTAAATTTTTAAAAAAATTAATTTATTTTTCACAAAAAATAAAAAAGCCCCTAAAGCTTGAAATTTAGGGCTTTTTATTTAAATATTACATTTATATTACAAATTTTTAAATATTTTTGAATAAATTATTAAAATATAAAATTTTTATAAGGAGATAAAATAAATTAGGATCTTAAATTTTCAACAAACCTTCTAGCCATCTTTGCCGTAAAACCCCAAATTATTTCTCCATTATATTCATAAAAAAGAACTTCTTCCTTACCTCTTTTAAATTTATAATTAACTCCATTAGGTATAAGGTGATAAGGAAATTCCTTATTTCTTTCCACTTTAAGATTTATCTTGTAAGACTTTGGATCAGTTTCCAAAAAGTAAGACAAGGGAATAGTAAAAACCTTCTCAACTTCATCTACTGATGGAGAAATTTCATCAAAATCTCTTTTTATCTCACCAATAAAAGTATGAATAATTGCAGCATAGGGATTGACCACAAAGTCACTTTCAGAATATATTTCTATCTCTTTTTTGGGAATCAAAAGTTCCTCTGAAGTTTCTCTTATAGCTGCATCTAGTGGGCTTTCCTTACCCTCAATTCGTCCTCCTGGAAAGGAAATTTCACCTGGTTGATTTCTAAGAGTGAAGGCTCTCTTTTCAAAAAGAAGATGAATCTCGCCATCTCTTTTTATAAGTGGTAACATCACTGAAAACCTATTTTTTACATCAACGGGCATGGGCTTTTTATTCTGAAACTTAGACTTTATCTTTTCTAGAGAGTTATCAGCTTCAAAATCCATTTTCAATCTCCCTCATAAATCCTTCTACTGTATAAATCCTAAATCTGTCAATTTTCTTTCTATTACCTTCTCTTTCAAGAAGCTTGTACAAGAGCTCATCATATTCAAAATTTTCTGACATTTCAAATTCTTCTGCCAACTTAGGCGCATAATCTTCAAAAATTATCCTAGCAAGCTTTTTATCAGACCTTTCAACCTTATCTTTCAAAAGTCTGTAAATATACTTGAAGCTCTCTTCTTCATCAACAGGCATTATATAAAAATCTTCTCCTTTTAAGCCTTTAACTTCTCTAAAAGCATCAAAGTATCCCATTTTTATAAGTTCATCGGCCTTTTCCTTGTTAAAATCCATGCTTGATCCTAAGTTTTTATTTGGCTTTATTATATATTTAGCTTTAATTTCACTCCTAGGTGGATCCTTGTGAAGTCTTACTACAACAGCATCCATCTTGCCACTATCAATCATGTCTATAGGAGCAGGTGAAGCAAAACCTCCATCTATATAATACTTGCCATGGAGAGGTTTTAACTTAAAAACTGGCAGATAACAAGAAGCAATAATATAATCCTTTAAAAGTCCCTTTTCAATATCATTCTTGCAAAGTTTTTCAACTTTAAGGTCTGACACATTTACTGTGCACATGCCAAAATCCACATCAGACTCTCTCAACTTATCTTCATCTATAAATTGATCAACTAATCTATAAAGAGGATTAGGCGATCTAGTAAGCTCAGGAATTTTAATATCGTGCTGACGAAGTTTTTCTACAATTTTTGTCAAGAGATTCTCATCTTCTTGAACATTCTTTATTTCATTATCAAAGGCTGAAAAATCCAAACTCTTCCAAGCCTTAAAACATTCATAGGCATCCCCTTGGGCAAACATGGCCCCATTAAAGGCACCAATGCTAGTTCCGACTATTTTCGAAAAATCAAATCCCATTTCCATTAAGGCGAAGTAGGCTCCTACTTGGTAGGCGCCCTTAGCTCCTCCACCTTCGAGGACTAATGCCCACTTTTTCATTTTGCACTTCCTAATTCAGATGTACAATGTGGACATCTTGTTGCATTAATGTCTATAGTAGATTTACAGAAAGGACAAACTTTTTCAGTTGGTGCTGGTTCTTCCTCTTCTTTTTTGAATTTTTTCAGAAACCTTAGCAATTTGCTTAATAATAATGAAAATAACTAAAGCAATAATCAAGAAATCAAATACAGATTGTAAGAAAATACCATATTTAACCTCTGCACTACCTACAGTTACAGCTAGGTCTGAAAAATTTACTCCACCAAGTAAAATACCTATAAGCGGCATTAAAATATTTTCCACAAGGCTTGAAACGATTTTACCAAAGGCACCACCTATGATAACACCTACAGCCATGTCCATTACATTTCCTCTAGCAATAAATTCCTTAAACTCTTCTAAAAAATTTTTCATTTTTCCTCCTTTTATTAAAAATTTATCCATAAATAAAATTAATATTGCTTACTAATATTAAATACCCACTATTTAAATAAAGTAACTTTATATAAAACAAGTATTAAAAATTTTTATTAAAAATTCACTTAATAAAAAAACTCAAGCTATTGGATTTTTCAATTTATAATCTAGCTTGAGTTTTTCTTCTATATATTTTTCTTCTATATAATAGATTTAATTTTAAAATATTATATTTACTTTTAAATTTGTTTTAATAAAATCTTATTCTTTTTAAGTAACTCTAATGCATAGTCATCTATCCTATAAGCCTCGTGATAATTTATCTCACGAATGCCTGCTTGTATAAGTGCCTTTGTACAGTTAAGACATGGAAAATGTGTAACATAGGCCTTTGCTCCCTTTACAGAAATCCCTTCTTTTGCACAATATAAAAGTGCATTCATCTCTGCATGGATTGTAGCTATACAGTGCCCATCACGCATAGTGTGACCAACTTCGTCACAATGAGGATTTCCTGTAACTGATCCATTGTAACCTGTTGATATTATTCTATTGTCAGAATTAACAAGAACACAACCCACAAAAGCTCTATCGCAAGTGGACCTTGTAGCCACCATTTCTGCTATTTCCATAAAATATTCATCCCAAGATTTTCTCATTTTGCCTCCTTTGCAAATTTATCCACTAATTCATTGTACTCAACACCAGTGTGAGCCTCTACTTTTATAAATTTTACTTCCAATTTGTCTTTTATAGAATCATAAAATTTTTTATAATTAATAGTTCCTTCTTTATTTGTCTTCCAAAATCCAAGAGCCCAAGATCTTATGCCTTCGTAGTCATAGTGAAGATATATTTTTTTCTTGCCAAGTTTTACTGCCTCTTCCATGGCACGCATGGCACCCTTGATTTCTCCCGACACATTTCTCATTTCTGAATCTTTAAAAAATCTCTTGGAATAAGTATACTCTTCTTCATCATTAAACATATAGACTCCATAAGAGTGAGATTTATCTTTATTCCTATAAGATCCATCAACATAGACAAGAAGTTCATCTTTTCCTGCTGATTCTTTCTTTTTTTCTTCTTTTTCATTTATAAAAGCCTTGGCATCTTCTAATGTAGAAAACTTTTTAAAGCTTGCTCCCTTAAATCCCACAGTTTCTCTCTTGCACTCATCCCAAGTGTGATAGATGCCAGGGTTTCTTCCAACTCTTACTGCGTAATACTTCATATTCACCTCAAAATTTTGTCATTTGTCAACTTTGTCTACTTATTATATAATTAGAAGTAATTAGAAGTCTAGACTTTTGGAGGTAAAAATGAACAAAGAACAATTTGAAAGAATGAAAAATGGCAAAGGCTTTATTGCCGCTCTTGACCAATCTGGTGGATCCACACCTAAAGCCCTATTAAATTATGGTGTAACTGAAGATGCTTATTCAAACGAAGAAGAAATGTTTGATAAAGTCCACGAAATGAGAAAGAGAATTATAAAGGACAAAGCTTTTACATCTGATAGAATTTTAGCTGCAATTTTATTTAAGGTTACTATGAATTCCAAAATTGATGGCAAATACACTGGAGATTATCTTTGGGAAGAAAAGGGCATAGTTCCAATCTTAAAAGTTGATGAAGGTCTTGATGTAGAAAAAGACGGTGCTCAACTTATGAAGCCTTTCAAACACATTGATGAACTTCTTGAAAATGCTAAAGAAAGAAATATTTTTGGAACTAAGATGCGTTCTGTTGTAAAGGAACTTAATGAAGAGTCAATTAAAAAAGTTGTTGAACAACAATTTGACTACGCAAAGAAAATTTCTAAGGCAGGCTTTGTTCCTATTATCGAGCCAGAAGTTGACATCCACGCTAAGGACAAGGCTGAAATCGAAGAAGTTCTTAAAAAATATCTTGTTGAAGAACTTAAAAAATTAGACAAAGAAACTTATGTAATGTTTAAGTTAACTCTTCCAGAGAAGGAAAATCTTTACGAAGATCTTTACGACTTTGATCAAACAGTTAGGGTTGTTGCTCTTTCTGGTGGTTATTCAAGAGATGATGCCAACGAAAAACTTAGAAAAAATAAAGGCGTAATTGCTTCTTACTCAAGAGCCTTAACTGAAGGACTTAATGTAAATCAAACAGACGAAGAATTTACAAAAATGCTTGACGACTCTATCGAAAAGAATTATTCAGCTTCAGTTGAAAAATAAATATTTTAAATTTTTTAAATCTCCATTTTTTTGAGGATTTTTTATTTTCTACTGTAAAACGATTTCATTATTATTTTTTATTTTACTTCCTGCTTTTACAAGTTTATTGACTTCTTTCTGCTAGTAATGTAAACTATTTCATAGATAATACATATTATCTTGGAGTTCTGACCGCTCATCAAGAAAGAAATTTTTAAAATTTTGATAACCGGGGTTCTCTATAGGATACTGTCCGCTAGTCGACTTTTGTCGATGACCGGGGTTCCTCTATAACTTTTTTATTTTTATATGGAGGTTTTTTATGAAAAAGTATCAATTAGACGTACCTACACCACATTCCTACACTTATGTTACAAAGAATATTCCAAATGTAACTGTGGAACAAAGAGAAAGAGCCCTAAAGGCTACTCACTACAATGAATTTGCTTTCCCTGCAGGAATGTTAACTATCGATATGTTATCTGACTCAGGAACTACTGCCATGACAGATGTTCAATGGTCTGCAATGTTTTTGGGTGATGAATCTTATGGAAGAAACAAGGGCTACTATGTTCTCTTAGATACCTTTAGAGATGTCTTTGAAAGAGGCGACGATCAAAAGAGAATTATTGACCTTGTGAGAACTGACTGCGACGATGTTGAAAAAATGATGAACGAAGTTTACCTTTGTGAATATGAAGGTGGACTATTTAACGGTGGCTCTGCACAAATGGAAAGACCTAATACTTTTATCATCCAACAAGGTCGTGCAGCTGAATCTGTTTTATTTGAACTTGTAAGAAATATTTTAAATGCAAGAGAACCAGGAAAGACTTATACTATTCCTTCAAATGGACACTTTGACACAACTGAAGGAAATATTAAACAAATGGGATCTATCCCAAGAAACTTATACAATAAAGAACTTTTGTGGGAAGTTCCTGAAAATGGTCACTATGAAAAGAATCCATTTAAAGGCAACATGGACACAAAGAAATTGGAAGAATTAATTGAAAAATTAGGACCAGAAAATGTTCCTCTAATTTATACAACTATTACAAACAACACAGTTTGTGGTCAACCAGTTTCTATGGCAAACATGAGAGAATGTTCAAGAATTGCTCACAAATACGAAATACCTTATATGTTTGATGCTGCAAGATGGGCAGAAAATGCTTACTTCATAAAAGTTAATGAAGAAGGCTACGCTGACAAATCAATCCCAGAAATTGCAAAGGAAATGTTCTCTTATTGTGACGGTTTCACTGCTTCTCTTAAAAAAGATGGACACGCAAACATGGGTGGCGTTCTTGCCTTTAGAGATAAGGGTTTATTCTGGAAGAAGTTCTCTGACTTTAATGAAGATGGATCAGTTAAAACTGATGTAGGTATTTTATTAAAAGTTAAACAAATTTCTTCTTACGGAAATGACTCCTATGGTGGAATGAGTGGTAGAGATATTATGGCACTTGCTGCTGGTCTTTATGAAGCAGCTAAGTTTGATTATCTTGATGCCCGTGTTAAACAATGTGAATACCTTGCACAAGGATTTTACAAAGCTGGCGTAAAGGGCGTTGTACTTCCTGCTGGTGGCCACGGTGTTTACATCAACATGGACGAATTTTTCGACAACAAGAGAGCACCAGAAACTTTTGCTGGTCAAGGTTTCTCTGTCGAATTAATTAGACGTTATGGAATTAGAACTGCAGAACTAGGCAACTATTCAATGGAATATGATTTAAAAACTCCAGAACAACAAGCTGAAGTGGCAAACGTAGTTCGTTTTGCAGTAAACAGAAGTCAACTTTCTAAGGAACACATGGATTATGTAATTGCAGCTGTAAAGGCTCTTTATGAAGATCGTGCTACTATTCCTAATATTAGAATAGTAAAGGGTAAAAACCTTCCAATGCGTCACTTCCACGCTTTCCTAGAAACTTATGAACCTTCTGAAGATGAAAAATAATTTAGAGTAAAAGAAAAAACAAAATTCAATTAGCCCCTTGAAATACAGGGGCAATTACCCTATTAAGGAGAATAATTATGGATAACAACTTGAAAACTCGTGATGGTTTTAAAAGCAAATGGGGCTTTATACTTGCTTGTATAGGCTCTGCAGTTGGAATGGGTAATATTTGGAGATTTCCTATAATGGTTTCTACCTATGGTGGCATGACTTTTTTAATCCCTTACATAATATTTGTAACTCTTATAGGATCTACTGGAGTAATTTCTGAAATGGCACTTGGTAGATCAGCTGATGCTGGACCTGTTGGTGCCTTTGGAAAATGTACAGAACTAAGATGGAAAAATAGAAAACTTGGAGAAATAATTGGACTTATTCCAGTCCTTGGTTCCCTTGCCCTAGCAATAGGTTACACTTGTGTAATGGGATGGATTTTTAAATACACTTTCCTTTCCCTATCAGGTGGACTTTATGCAATGGGTCAAGACATGGATGTAATTGGTGGAACTTTTGGACAAACAGCATCTGCCTTTGGTGCAAATATCTGGATAATTATAGCTGTCCTTGCAAGTTTTACCATTATGGTCATGGGAGTATCAGGTGGAATTGAAAAGGCAAATAAAATTATGATGCCTGTCCTCTTTATTTTATTTGTTGGACTTGGAATTTACATCTTTACTCTTCCTGGTGCAGCTAATGGATATAAATACATCTTTACAGTAAACCCAGAAGGATTAAAGGATCCAAAAGTTTGGATTTTTGCCTTTGGACAAGCCTTTTTCTCCTTATCAGTTGCAGGAAATGGAACAGTAATTTATGGATCTTATCTACCAAAAAACGAAAGCATTCCATCATCTGCGAGAAATGTAGCAGTTTTTGACACAATAGCAGCTCTACTTGCTGCCTTTGTTATTATCCCAGCAATGGCAACAGCAAATGCACCACTTGATACTGGTGGTCCTGGACTTATGTTTATCTTCCTAGTAAATGTATTTAACGGAATGGCTGTTGGAAGAATCGTAGGAATTATTTTCTACGTCTGTGTACTTTTCGCAGGTGTATCTTCAATAATAAATCTTTACGAAACACCAGTAGCTTACTTGCAAGAAAAATTTAATTTCTCAAGACCTATTGCAACAACAACTATCCATATAATTGGTTGTATAGTGGCAATATTTATCCAAGCAATAGTAAGTGGTTGGATGGATGTAGTTTCAATTTACATTTGCCCACTAGGAGCAGCACTTGCTGGTATAATGTTCCTTTGGGTTGCAGGAAAAGATTATGCACTTTCTGCAGTAAACCAAGGTGCATTAAAACCAATTGGATCTTGGTACTATCCACTTGCAAAATATGTATATGTAACAGCTGCCATAGTTGCCCTAATAGCAGGTGCAATGCTTGGTGGTATTGGTTGATAAAATTTAAAATAAAAATAAAAAGTGTTGGCTTTTATATTTGCCAATACTTTTTTTATCCTACAATTTATTTTATAATCTCTAAAATTTTTAAATTTTAAAAAATATCCTCTTGTTTGTTTTTTTGTATGATATTATGTTATTAAGATAAAGTATATTTTGTGAGACTAGGAGGCAAGATTATGAAAAAGAAATATCTCATTATTTTATTGACACTTCCCTTAATTTTTAGTGCTTGTAAAAAAACAAATAGCGAAAGTGCAAATTCTAGCCAAGAAGCAGCTAAAAATTCTATTCAAAGTGAAAAAGTTGAAACAGAAGAAAAAAGAAGATAATCAAATCGAAGAAAAATATAATATTGTGGCACTAACTAAAAATATTTCTATTATTTTAAAAGAAATTGGCTATGAAAATGTTGGTGGAACAGTAGAAGAAGCAAAAGATCTTTATCCCCAAGCAAAAATTATTGGAAGCGAAAAAAATCCAGATTCAGATTTAGTTTTTGAAGTCTATCCAGACTTAATTATTACAGATTCCTCTAGTCACAGTGATTTTCTTTCAAAAATGGATGATTATAATTTTAAGAAACAACGTCGCTCTATGACTAACCCTCTTTCTTCTGCACCTACTTTAGAAGAATATATTTACATTTTCTGCAAGGAAATAGATTATCCTAAGTATAGTGAAGAAAATCCTATACCAGAAGATTTGTTAAATAAAATAGAAAAAGAATTAAATCAATAAAAAATTAAGCTCTGGATCAGCTTATGACCCAGAGCTTTCTCTTTAAAAATTATCCTTTTTATTCCTGTATTGGATAAATTCATCTAAATCCCTAGCCAAAAAGAAGGGATTTATTTTTTTCTCTTTTTCTATTGTAGATGGAAGTGTAATTTTATCTTCTTCTCTAAGTTTTTTTACCCTCTCATATTCTCTGTCTAAGTCCTCATTAGAAATGACAGACTCTGCAAACTCTAAGTTGGCAAGAGAATATTCGTGTGCAGGGTAAACTACTGTATCTTCAGCTAAATTTTTCAACTTATTTAGACCTTCGTAGGCTTTTTTGTAGTCCTTAGTGAAGACTCTGCCGCAGCCTGCAAGGAAAAGTGCATCTCCACAGAACAATTTATCGCCCATTAAATAGGAAATATGTTCTTCTGTGTGTCCTCCAGTTAAAATAACTTTAAAATTTTCTCCAAAGATTTCAAATTCGTCTCCGTCTTTTAAAGTTATGTCGTTATATTCACTTGTTTCAAGGGGACCATAAACTATTGCTCCGTATTTATTTTTAAGTTCTTTAACTCCTCCCACATGGTCCATATGCTTGTGAGTTAAAAGAATGTAGTCAAGATTTTTATTTTTTAAATAATCAATGACAGGACTAGCATCGCCAGGATCAACAACAAGAATCTTGCCATCCTTTTCAATTGTCCAAATATAATTGTCATTAAAAGCTTTTATATAGTTGATATTCATAAAACACCTCTTAATATTATTACTCTTATTGCTGGTATTTAAACATTTATAGAAGATTAAAAAATACAGACGCTTTATTGCTGTCTTTAAACAGATTACAAATAAAAACCTTCTTGCTAAGAATATCCTATGAAAAAAATTGTGTAGATTTCAAATCGAAGAACTTCGGCTAAAATCGCACTGTTTGAGCGAAGCGAGTTTGCGATTTTAGAAGATCGAGATTTAGAAAATCACCAATTTTTGTAATGAGATATTCGTGCATGAAGGTTTTTTTCTATATTTAAAAGTCCGACTCACTCGACAATGCTCCCTATTCGGTCGTTTTGGCTGAGACTTGATCAAATTTTCGAAAGAAATTTTGATAAGTCTGCCCACAGATTTTTGCTTGTCAAAAATCTATGTTCCTATATTCTCGCTGGATAAGATTTTTCATCAGCTCCTGCATCGCTAACGCTCGCACTCGCTGTTATGATAAAAAAAGACAGTCAACTTTATGACTGCCTTTTTTTAGGTTTTTTCTTGATTTACAAGTCCGACTCACTCGACAATGCTCCCTATTCAGTCGCATCGTCTTCGCTCGCTGGATAAGCTTCTTCATCTACTCAGTCTTCGCTCTCGCTCGACTTCGTAGTGAAGACCGTAAATAACATGGCTTTGCCATGTTATTTACTAGCATTACATCATACCCATGCCTGGATTCATTGCTGGCATTTCTGCCGCCTCTTCTTTAATGTTTGCAACAGCTGCTTCTGTTGTCAAAATCATTGATGCTACGCTTGATGCGTTTTGAAGTGCTGATCTTGTTACTTTTGTTGGGTCAACTATTCCAGCTTTCTTCATGTCTACATATTCTGATTTATAAGCGTCAAATCCAATTCCAGCTTCTTTTGTCTTAACCTGTTCTACTATTACTGAACCTTCTAGTCCTGCATTTTCTGCTATTTGTTTTAGTGGTTCTTCTAAAGCTCTTAGGATAATATTTGCTCCAGTTTTTTCATCGCCTTCTAATTCGTCAACTACTTTTGAAACTGCTCCTATTGAGTCGATTAATACAGTTCCACCACCTGCAACTATACCTTCTTCTACTGCTGCTCTTGTTGCTGCAAGGGCATCTTCGATTCTTAATTTTCTTTCTTTAAGTTCAACTTCTGTTGCTGCTCCAACTTGGATTACTGCAACTCCGCCAGAAAGTTTTGCAAGTCTTTCTTGTAATTTTTCTTTATCAAATTCTGAATCTGTTTCTTCAATTTGATTTTTAATGTGGCTAATTCTATTGTCAAGTTCAGATTTTTCTCCAGCTCCATTTACTATTACTGTAAGTTCTTTTTCAACTCTTACTTTTGAAGCTGAGCCAAGCATTTCAATTGTTGCATCTTTAAGGTCTTGACCTAAATCAGATGAGATAACTTGTCCACCTGTTAAGATTGCAATATCTTGTAGCATATCTTTTCTTCTGTCGCCATAGCCAGGTGCCTTTACTCCAACTACATTAAGTGTTCCTCTTAGTGAGTTTACAACAAGAGTTGCAAGAGCTTCTCCATCAATGTCATCAGCGATAATAAGAAGTGGTTTTGATTCTTGTAGAACTTGTTCTAGTAATGGTAAAATTTCTTGAATATTTGAAATTTTTTTATCTGTGATTAAAATATATGGGTCTTCTAATTCAGCAACCATTTTGTCAGAATCTGTCACCATGTATGGAGAAAGATATCCTCTGTCAAATTGCATACCTTCAACAACATCAAGGCTTGTTCCCATTGATTTTGATTCTTCAACAGTGATTACACCGTCGTTGCCAACTTTTTCCATTGCTTCAGAAATAAGTTTTCCAACTTGTTCGTTAGCAGCAGAAATAGAAGCAACTTGTTCAATAGCTTCCTTTGAAGAAACTTCAGTAGAGAAATTTTTAATTTCTTCAACAGCAGCTTCAACTGCTTTAGAAATACCTTTTTGCAAAACCATTGGGTTTGCACCTGCTGCAAGGTTTCTCATGCCTTCTCTTATAATTGCTTGCGCAAGAAGAGTAGCTGTTGTAGTACCATCACCTGCAACGTCATTAGTCTTTGTAGCAACTTCTTTTAAAAGTTGTGCTCCCATATTTTCAAACTTATCTTCACATTCAATTTCTCTTGCAATAGTTACACCGTCGTTAGTAATAAGAGGTGTGCCATATTCTTTGTCCAAAATAACATTTCTTCCCTTAGGTCCAAGAGTTACTTTTACTGTATCTGCAAGAGTGTTAATTCCTTTTATTAAGCCTTTTCTAGCATCTTCTGAAAATTTAATTTCTTTTGCCATTTTATCTCTCCTTATTCAATAAATTATTATTCAATAACTGCCAAGATGTCTTGGAACTTAATTATAGTGTACTTTTCATCGTCAAGTTCAATATCATTTCCTGCATATTTTGAGAAAATAACTTTGTCCCCAACTTTTACAAGTCCCTTCATTTCTTCGTCTGTATCTAATTTATTACCTGTTGCAACAACTTCTGCAATATTAGATTCTTCCTTTGCTGATGATGGAAGAACAATACCTGAAGCAGTTGTTTCTTCTTTTTCAATTTTTTTGATGACAATTTTGTCGTCAAGTGGTCTTAATTTCATCTATATAAACCTCCTAAAATTTATCTATATTTTTAGCACTCACTCATCTCTTCTGCTAATATGTATATGATAACTCAAAAGAAAAATTTTTTCAAGTCTTCTTTAAAGAGAAATACTTAAAAAAATTTTTTAAAAGCTGATGCTTTTATAATTTATATTGGAGGGGCTTAGGGGCATCGTGAGGCCCCTTGCCCCTCCAAACCACCCCCTTCACCCCACGTACGTTGAGTCCAAAAAAATCGGTTATGCTAAATTTTCAAAACTCATTCGCTTCGCGAATTCAAACAGTTGAAAATTTTTAACGCATAACCAATTTTTTTGATCATTATTTACACTTGATTAGCTCACTGTTTAAGTATTAAGTTGTAGTTCATTATGAAGTGATAAAAAATTATGATTTCATAATTAAATATATGTACGTAAAAAGAAAAAGATTAATCGAATCTGATTAAGCTTTTTTTGATGTAAAAGTTTTAATTTATTGTTAGGTTTTTGCAAGTAACTCAGCATAAATTTGAAACTGTGTAAAGGTAAAACCGTCAAATAATACTTAAAAACCCCGTAAGGCAAGACAGCCGTTAAAAAATTCAATGTGCTTGAGCAATTTTTTGCTCAGCCGATGAACCTTACAACGAAAAGGAGCGAAGCGAACTTTGAGTTGATTAGGTTCACGCGAAACTCGCAAATTAAAAATAGAGCCAGGACTATCTGACTCTATTGATAAATGATTTTTAGTTTGTAAAAGTTTGAAGCGAGCAAGTTTTGAATTTTTAGGATGTTTGCCGCTCGTGGTTGTTGGCAAAGGCCCCTGCCAGGTCGTTCAAGGTGTTGGGGGAGGTCCGGAGGGGGAAGGACCAATCGAAAGGTCCTAACCACCTCTGGATAAAGAATCGTAAAGCTCTGCTTTACATAAACTCTTTAAAGATGAAATCTTTTATATATTCCAAAAGCGAAGCTTTTACAACAATTTTATATCAATTTTTACTTTTTCCCATCCCCCTCTAATTCCAACAACTTCCTCTTAACTTCAATTCCCCCAGCATATCCTCTTAAACTCCCATCGCTTCCTATTACCCTGTGGCAAGGTATTATTAAAGAGATTGGATTGTGACCTACTGCGCCTCCAACTGCCTGGTTGGATACTCTTTCATATTTTCCACCTGCAAGTAAACTCTCTCCAACTTCTTTATAGGTCCAAGTCTTCCCATAGGGAATTTTTAATAAGATATCCCAGACATCTTTTCTAAATTCACTTCCATAAACTTTTATTGCTGGAATAAATTCTGGGTCTTTGCCAGAAAAATATATTTCAAGCCACTTTTCTATATCTCTTAAAATATTATATTCATCAGAAGAAATCTCTAAGTTTTCTCCATCAATAAATTTTATATCTTCATCTTTTAATTTATCTTCAAATTCTTTTTGATTCTCAAGATATAGTCCTAGTAAAAAATTTTTATCAAATATAAGTAATATTTTCCCAAAAGGAGAATGATATATTTTTTTGTAAGTCATAAAAGCTCCAAATTTTTATAAAAAAAGGAAACCCCATTGGATTTCCTTATACTAATTCTATAATTGAAATTTCTGCGCCATCTCCACGTCTTGGACCTTTTTTAAGAACTCTAGTGTATCCACCGTTTCTATCAGCATATTTTTCTGCATATTCAGTAAATAGTTTTGTAACTACGTCTTCTGAATAAATATATGCTAGAGCTTGTCTTCTTGCGTGAAGATCGCCTCTTTTTCCAAGTGTAATCATACGATCAGCAATTCTTTGAACTTCTTTCGCTCTTGTGTGAGTAGTTTCAATTCTACCTTCTTTTAAGAGAGAAGTAACAAGGTTTCTAAGCATTGCACGTCTATGGCTTGAATTACGGCCAAGTTTTCTTTGTTTTGCCATAATATCCTCCTTATTCTTCTTCAGCTTTGAGGCCTAAACCTAACTCTTCAAGTTTTTCAGTTACTTCTTGTAGAGATTTTCTACCAAGATTTCTAACTTTCATCATTTCACTTTCAGTTTTATTAGTTAGTTCCTCAACGCTATTTATGCCTGCTCTCTTTAGGCAGTTAAAAGATCTTACAGATAAGTCTAATTCTTCAACTGTCATTTCGAGAACTTTTTCTTTTTGATCCTCTTCTTTTTCAACCATTAAATTAATTTCACTGACATGTTCTTTTAGGCCAATGAAGAGTTCAAGATGTTCTGTCAATATTTTTGCTGCAAGTGAAGTTGCTTCGTCAGCCTTCATTGAACCATCTGTAGTAACTTCAAGAATTAATCTATCATAATCTGTTCTTTGTCCAACTCTTGTATTTTCAACTTTCCAGTTTACTTTTTCTACAGGAGTGAAGTTAGAATCCATAGGTATAATTCCAATTTCAGTTATTTCATCTTTTTTAAGTTCAGAAGGTTCATAGCCTCTTCCCTTTTCCACCATCATTTCAAGATAAAATTCAGCATCATCATTTAGAGTTGCTATATGTTGATCTGGATTAATTACACTTACATGTGGTGCTAGTTCAATGTCAGAGGCCTTAACTTCTCCCTTGCCTTTTTTGTCTATTACTAGCTTAACAGGCTCATCTTCAGTCATCTTTAAAACTATAGATTTAATATTTAAAACTATTTCAGGTACATCTTCCAATACCCCTGGAATTGTATCAAATTCATGTTCAACGCCACGTATATTGATAAATGATACTGCAGCGCCAGGTAGAGAGGAAAGTAACACTCTTCTTAAGGAATTTCCAATAGTGATACCAAATCCAGCTTCTAAAGGTTCAACGACAAATTTACCATATAAACCTGACTCATCTAATTCTTCAATACTAATTCTAGGTTTTTCAATTTCAATCATGGGTACCCTCCTTCTCAATCAATAGTTTAGACTCTTCTACGTTTTGGTGGTCTACATCCATTGTGAGGAATTGGAGTAACATCTTTAATCATAGTTACTTCAAGACCTGATGCTTGAAGAGATCTAATAGCAGCTTCTCTTCCAGAACCTGGACCCTTAACATATACATCAACGCTCTTTAGTCCGTGTTCTTTAGCTTTTTCAGCTGCTTCTTGTGCAGCTTCTTGTGCTGCAAAAGGAGTTGACTTTCTTGAACCTCTAAATCCAAGTTGTCCAGCACTAGCCCAAGATATAACATTTCCGTTAATATCAGTAAGAGTAACCATAGTGTTGTTAAATGTTGAAGCTATATGTGCTTCTCCCTTTTCAATGTTTTTACGTACACGTCTTCTAGCACGTGTAGCTTTTTGTTTTTTAGCCATCTAAGTCCCCCCTTACTTACTCTTAGAAACAAGTTTCTTAGGACCTTTTCTTGTCCTAGCATTTGTCTTAGTTTTTTGTCCTCTTACAGGAAGACCTGCTTTATGTCTTCTTCCACGATAACAGTTGATTTCACGAAGTCTTTTGATGTTCATTGCAACATCACGACGTAAATCACCTTCAACGTGGTATTTATCAATTTCTTCTCTAATTTTAGCAAGTTCTGCTTCTGTTAAGTCTTTAACACGAGTGTCAAAGTCAATGCCAGCTGCAGTTAAAATTTCTTGAGATCTGGGTTTTCCAATACCATAAATATAAGTGAGTCCTATTTCAACTCTCTTTTCTCTAGGTAAATCAACACCGGAAATTCTAGCCATAATTACCTCCCTTATCCCTGTCTTTGTTTATGTTTCGGATTTTCGCAAATTACCATTACTTTTCCGTTTCTTTTAATTATTTTGCACTTTTCGCACATCTTTTTTACAGATGGTCTTACTTTCATTTAAATGCCTCCTGACTCTAGGATTATTTCTTTCTCCAAGTTATTCTACCTCGTGTAAGATCATAAGGTGAAAGCTCAACTGTCACCTTATCACCAGGAAGAATTCTAATATAATTCATTCTCAATTTACCTGAAATATGAGCAAGTATGATATGTCCATTTTCAAGTTCAACCTTGAAATGAGTGTTAGGAAGAGCGTCTACAACAACGCCTTCAACTTCAATTACATCTTCTTTAGCCATATTATTAAGGATCCTCCTTTAGCTATAAGGTAATAGTTTCTTTCTAATATAGGTGTCATTAAATTCACTAACATTAGTATCGATGACATCCTTATATATATAAAGATGTTTTACCTTTTTTTCTTTGGTCGATCTAGCTTTCTTAGTTTTCCATCAACGACGAAGAGAAAGTCATCATCAATAAAATCAATTATTATATAGACCTTACCCTCATCCCTACCTTTTTTGGATCTTACAACTTGTCCTTTCAAAAGACTAAATGTATTATCCATGAACTATTCGAGACCAATAACTATATCGTCAAATACCTTGTCAATATCTTTAGCACCGTCAATATCTATTAGAAGATTTTGTGCTCTATAATAATCTATAAGAGGTGCTGTTTGATCAAAGTAAACAGAAATTCTAGTCTTTACAGTTTCTTCAGTATCGTCATCTCTTTGAATAAGCTTAGTACCATCCTTATCACAAATTCCTTCTTCCTTTGGAGGATTGAATTTTACATGATAAGTCATTCCACAAGTTTTACAAACACGTCTTCCAACAGCTCTTTCGATTAAAATTTCTGGATCAACAGAAATATTAATAACCTTAGTTAACTTGTCATCATTCTTGTCTAAGATTGAGTCAAGGCTAACAGCTTGAGCTACAGTTCTTGGAAAACCATCTAGTAAAAATCCTTCTTTAGCATCGTCCTTGTTAAGTCTATCTTCAACAAGTGCAATTACTAAATCATCTGGAACTAAAAGTCCCTTGTCCATATAAGACTTTGCTTCTTTACCAAGTTCTGTATTGTTTTTAATATTTTCTCTAAAGATATCTCCAGTTGAAATGTGTGGAATATTGTATTTTTCAACAATATATTCAGCTTGTGTGCCTTTTCCGGCCCCTGGAGGTCCCAATATAACTAATTTCATAATTACCTCCTACTTATTCTTTAAGAATCCACGATAGTTTCTCATGATTAATTGTTGTTCTAATACTCTATGAATTTCAAGTACAACTCCAACAACGATGATAATTGATGTACCACCATAGTTAAATTGAAGTCCTGAAATTAGAGTTAGAATAGTTGGAAGAACTGCAAGTATAGAAAGTGCAATTGCTCCTGGCATTACTAATCTATTTAAAGTTCTACCTAAATAATCACTTGTAGGTTTACCTGCTCTAATACCACTAATAAAACCACCATTAGCTTGTAGGTTTTTAGAGTATTCAACAGTGTTAAATTGGATTGTTGTGTAGAAGAATGTGAAGAATACAATAAGAATAACAGTAAATATTATATAAATCACAGCTCCAGGTCCTCCAGCAGGAGTTAACCATTTTTGAATCCAATTTCTAGTTGATTCACTTGTGAACATAGCAATAGTTGCAGGAATAGCAAGTAGTGAGTTAGCGAAGATAATTGGCATAACACCAGTCATCAAAACCTTAATAGGAATGTGAGTGGATTGACCACCGTACATCTTTCTACCAACAACTCTCTTTGCATATTGTACAGGAATTCTTCTTTCACCTTCTGTAAGTGTTACTACAAATACAACAATTGCAATTGCAATTATTACAAATAGTACTAAGAAGATTGGGCTAGCCTTACCTGCCCTAACAAGTGCAACTGATTGAGCTATATCAAGTGGAAATCTTGAAACGATACCTGCAAAAATTAATATTGAAATACCATTTCCAATTCCGTGTTCAGTTATTTGTTCTCCTATCCAAATTAGTATTGCTGTACCTGCAACTATTGATAGGATAATAGTTACATATTCAATAGCGCTTGTAGCGTTAATAGCTTGTCTAAATAGACCAAAAGTATAACCAATAGCTTGTACAAGAGCTATTACAATAGAAAGGTATCTTGTATATTTTGCAATTGCCTTTCTACCAGTTTCTCCTTCTTTTGCAAGAGATTCCAAAGATGGAATAGCAATTGTCAAAAGTTGAAGTATGATTGATGCTGTAACATAAGGATAAATGTTAGCAGCAAATATTGTAAATCTTCTAAAGTTTCCTCCTGCCATTAAGTCAAGGAAGGAGAAAATTGATCCGCCTGCTCCACTCATAAGTTGTGAAATAACTTGTGAATTCATATATGGAACAGCGATGTGTGATCCAAGTCTATATAATAGAAGCATGAAAAGAGTGAAAAGCATCTTCTTACGAAGAGATTCAACCTTCCACGCATTTCTAAAAGTGGAGAGCATTAAATCACCTCGGCCTTTCCTCCGCAAGCCTCAATTTTTTCTATAGCAGATTTTGAGAAATGCTGAGCTTTAACAGTTAATTTAACATTTAATTCACCATCTCCCAAGATTCTAATTCCGTCTTTAGCCTTAGCAGCTTTGATATATTTATTTTCTATCAAGAATTCAGGAGTGATTTCAGTTCCTTCTTCAAATACATTAAGATCGCCAACATTTAATACAGCGTATTCTTTCTTAAATATATTAGTAAATCCTCTCTTTGGAAGACGTCTAAATAGTGGCATTTGACCACCTTCAAATCCAGGTCTTACTCCACCGCCACTTCTAGCATTTTGTCCTTTGTGACCCTTGCCGGAAGTTTTACCAGTACCGGAACCAATTCCACGACCTACTCTTTTTCTAGCTTTAACTCCGCCACCTTCGTTAGGTCTTAAGTCATGTAACTTCATTAGGTACACCTCCTTATTCTACTACTTCGACCATGTAGTCGACTTGTTTTAACATTCCTCTAATTTGAGGAGTGTCATTTTTTTCAATAACTTGATAAGTCTTTTTGAAACCAAGTGCTTGAATTGTTTTTCTGTGTTTAGGTACTTTCCCGATAGGACTTTTTACAAGTTTAATTTTAATTGTAGACATGATTTTCCTCCTATCCTAAAATTTCTTCAACAGATTTATTTCTAAGTTTAGCAACAGATTCTGCAGTCTTTAGTGACTTTAGACCTTCCATTGTTGCATTAACAATATTTTTTGGGTTGTTTGTACCAATGTTTTTAGTACGAATATCAGAAATACCTGCAAGTTCACATACAGCACGTACTGCACCACCGGCAATAACTCCTGTACCTTCTCTTGCTGGTTTTAAGAAAACTCTACCTGCACCATAAATTCCAGTTACTTGATGAGGAATAGAAGTGTTTAGTAAGTTAATTCTTACAATATTCTTTCTAGCATCTTGTGTTGCTTTTCTTATAGCTTCAGGAACTTCAAGAGCTTTACCAGTACCTACACCAACATGTCCGTTTCTATCGCCAACTACTACAAGAGCAGAGAATCTAAAGTTTCTACCACCCTTAACTACTTTGGCAACTCTGTTTATAGATACAACTCTTTCTTCAAGATCAAGTTCTGCCGCATTTATTAATGAACGCTCCATTACTTCCTCCTTCTTAGAATTTTAGACCAGCTTCTCTAGCTGCATCAGCAAGTGCTTTGATTTTACCGTGGTAAACATAACCACTTCTATCAAAGACAACTTCTTCAATTCCCTTTTCTTTTGCTTGTTTAGCAATAGATTCTCCAACAGATTTAGCTGCTTCAATATTTCCAGTGTTTTCTAAATTCAATCCCTTATCAAGTGTAGATGCACTTAGTAAAGTGTTGCCAGCTTCATCATCAATTAGTTGAGCATAAATATGTTTAGATGATCTGTAAACTGAAAGTCTAGGCTTAATAGAAGTACCGGAGATGTGATTTCTAATTCTTTTGTGTCTTTTAATTCTGTTTTCGTTTTTATTAATCTTTTTTAACACTTAAATTCTCCTTTCTTACTTACCTGTCTTACCAACTTTACGTCTTACATGTTCATCAGTGTATCTAATTCCCTTACCTTTATATGGTTCAGGTTCTCTGAAGCTTCTAATGTAAGCAGCATAAGCGCCAACTTGTTGTTTATCGCTACCCTTAATAATAATTGAGTTTGGAGCTGGAACTTCAACTTCAATACCTTCTGGATCTTCTAGATCAAGAGGGTGAGAGAAACCTAAGTTAAGAGAAAGAACTTTTCCCTTCTTTGCAGCTCTATATCCTGTACCGATTATTTCAAGAGATTTTGAATAACCTTCTGTAACGCCAATTATCATATTATCAATAAGAGTTCTTGTTAAACCGTGAAGTGCCTTAATTTTTTTAATATCATTTGGTCTTTCTACAGTGAGAACTCCGTCATTTAGTTCTATTTTTAAATCTTTATCGAAAGATTGTGTTAGTTCACCCTTAGCTCCCTTAACAGTAACTGTTTGACCGTCAACTTTAACATCAACGCCCTTTGGGATTTCAATAGGTTTTTTGCCAATTCTTGACATTTTTCACCTCCAAATTACCAAACGTAGCAGATTACCTCTCCGCCAACTTTTTCTTGTCTTGCCATTTTATCTGTAATTATTCCCTTAGATGTAGAGATAATTGCAATTCCTAGTCCACCTAGGACTTTAGGAACATCGTCGCACTTAACATAAACTCTAAGTCCCGGTTTTGATATTCTCTTTAATCCAGAGATAACTCTTTCACCGTCCCCTGAATATTTAAGATCTATTTTAATAATTCCTTGTTTGTCATCTTCAACAACGTCATATCCTTTAATATAACCTTCATCAAGAAGAATTTTTGCAATTTCTTTTTTGATGTTTGAGCAAGGAATATCAACAGATTTATGTCTTGCATTATTTGCATTTCTAATTCTTGATAGCATATCTGCAATTGGGTCTGTCATCATATCAGTTTGCCTCCTTTCATCTAAGGCTTATTACCAGCTAGCTTTTCTTACGCCAGGGATTTGTCCTTTATACGCAAGTTCTCTAAAGCATATTCTACATATTCCATATTTTTGTAAAACTGAATGTGGTCTTCCACAAATTTTACATCTAGTATATTCACGAGAAGAATACTTTTGTTTCCTCTTTTGTTTAGCAATCATTGATTTTTTAGCCACTTTGTACCTCCTTAAGCCTTAGCAAAAGGCATTCCCATTTTGTCTAGGAATTCTTTAGCCTCTTCATCAGTATTAGCTGTAGTTACTATATTGATGTCCATTCCTCTAATTGTTTCAACTTTATCGTATTCAATTTCAGGGAAGATAAGTTGTTCTTTAAGACCAAGAGCATAATTTCCTCTACCATCAAATGCAGTAGGTTTAACACCTCTAAAGTCTCTTACTCTTGGAAGAGCAACGTTCATTAGCTTATCTAAGAAATCATACATTCTTTCGCCTCTAAGAGTAACCTTAACACCAACATTTTGACCTTCACGAAGTTTAAAGTTAGCTATAGATTTTCTAGCTCTTGTAACAATAGCCTTTTGACCAGAAATAAGAGTTAGCTCTTCAACAGCTGCTTCTAGAGCCTTGTGATTATCTTTAGCTTCGCCAAGACCAATATTAATAGTGATCTTTTCAAGTTTCGGTACTTCCATAACGCTTTTGTAATTGAAGCGTTCCATTAGGTGGCCCACAACTTCTGTCTTATATTTTTCTTGTAATCTTGAAGTCATTATTCTACCCCCTACTTAATTGT
>NZ_HE978594.1:301479-311160 GCF_000312025.1 Peptoniphilus timonensis JC401
CTTGTAATCTTGAAGTCATTATTCTACCCCTACTTAATTGTCTTTCCGCTAGATTTAGCAAATCTAACTTTTTTTCCATCTTCAAATTTATAACCAATTCTTGTAGCCTTTCCTGCTGCACTGTCAAAGTACATAACATTTGATACGTGAATTGGTGCTTCCATTTTTTCTATTCCACCTGGGTTTTGAGGTCCTCTTGGTTTAATGTGCTTAGTAACAACATTAACTTTTTCAACAACAACTAAGTCTTTCTTAGGAATTGTTCTTAGGACTTTACCAGTCTTGCCTTTATCTTTTCCGGCTATAACTTTTACGATGTCATCTTTTTTAATTCTCATATTACACCTCCAAATTATAGTACTTCCGGAGCTAGAGATATAATCTTCATAAAGTTTCCAGCTCTAAGTTCTCTAGTTACAGGTCCAAAAATACGAGTTCCAACTGGGCTTCTATCGTCTTTTATTACAACAGCTGCATTATCATCGAAACTAATGTAAGATCCGTCTTTTCTGCTGATACCCTTGTTTGTTCTAACAATAACTGCTTTAACAACGGCACCTTTTTTAACAACGCCACCGGGTGTTGCATGTTTTACAGAACACACTACAATATCGCCAATGTTAGCTGTTTTTCTATTAGTACCACCAAGGACTTTAACAACAGATAGTTCTCTTGCACCTGAATTGTCAGCAACACGTAATCTTGTTTCTTGTTGAATCATGTTATTCTCCTTTCAAGCCAAAATTATTGAGCTTTTTCAATAATTTCTACAAGTCTCCATCTTTTATCTTTACTTAGTGGTCTAGTTTCCATAAGTCTTACGCGATCACCAATACCACATTCATTATTTTCATCATGAGCCTTGAATTTAGTAGTTTTCTTAAATCTCTTCTTATAAATTGGATGAGTCTTTAAAGTCTCAGTTTGAACTACAATAGTCTTGTCCATCTTGTCGCTTACAACAATACCTGTTAAAGTTTTTCTTGAATTTCTTTCCATGAGATTAAGCCTCCTTTCCAACTTCAAGTTCACGTTCTCTAATGATCGTTTTTACTCTTGCTATATCTCTTTTAACATTTTTAATACTTGATGGATTATCAAGTTGGCCAGTTGCCAATCTGAATCTCAAATTAAAAAGTTCATTTTTAAGTTCATTAACTTTATTATTTAAATCTTCGCTAGACATATTGCGGATTTCATTAGCCTTCATTTGAGTCACCATCCTTATCTTTCATAACGAATTTTGTTCTTACAGGGAGTTTCATGGATGCAAGTCTCATAGCTTCTCTTGCAACTTCTTCTGAAACACCACCCATTTCAAATAAAACTCTACCTGGTTTAACAACTGCTACCCAGTATTCTGGTGCACCTTTACCGGAACCCATACGAGTTTCAGCAGGTTTTTCTGTAACAGGTTTGTCTGGGAAAATCTTAATCCAGATATTTCCACCTCTACGAATATATCTTGTCATAGCACGACGTGCCGCTTCTATTTGATTTGAAGTTATCCAACAAGGTTCTAAAGCTTTTATACCATATTCGCCGTATGCAAGCTCATTACCACGCATAGCCTTGCCCTTCATTCTGCCTCTGTGAACTTTACGATATTTTACTCTCTTAGGCATCAACATGACTATTCCCCCCTTCTTTAAGACTCTTTATTTTTATTGTCTCTTCTATTATTTCTATTATTATTTCTGTTATCGCGTCTCTTGCGATTTCTGTTATCTCTATTATCTCTTGATCTTCTTCCCTTTTCTTCAGTTAGTTCAGGAAGAACTTCACCTTTGTATAACCAAACCTTAACACCGATTTTACCATAAGTTGTATCAGCTTCAGCAAAACCATAGTCAATGTCAGCTCTTAAAGTTTGAAGAGGAATAGTTCCTTCAGAGTATCCTTCAGTTCTTGCCATATCAGCACCACCAACACGACCAGAAACAGAAGTCTTAATACCAAGTGCTCCTTGACGCATAGTTCTTTGGATTGCTTGTTTCATAGCACGTCTAAATGCAACTCTTCTTTCAAGAGCTTCAGCAATACCTTCAGCAACGATTTGTGCATCTAAGTCTTGGTTTTTGATTTCTTCTACATTTATAACAACAGATTTATCTGTAAGTTTTTCAATTTCAGTTCTTAGTTCTTCAACGCCAGCACCACCACGGCCAATTACCATACCTGGTTTTGCTGTATGAATAGAAATTTTAACTCTATTAGCAGCTCTTTCGATTTCGATCTTAGCAATACCTGCTGCATAAAGTTTTTTCTTAACATAATTTCTAATATTGTTGTCTTCAACTAAAAGATCGGCAAAATTTTTCTTATCAGCGTACCATTTTGAATCCCAATCTTTGATTACTCCAACACGAAGTCCATGTGGGTTTACTTTTTGACCCATTCTCTACCTCCTTACTCTCTTTCTGCTACTACAACGCCAATATGACTTGATCTTTTAAGAATTGGATAAGCCATACCCTTAGCCTTAGGATGGAATCTCTTCATAGTTGGGCCTTCATTAGCATAGGCCTTTTTAACATAAAGATCTCCTCTATCTAAATTAAGGTTGTTTTCAGCGTTTGCTACAGCTGAATTTAGTACCTTATAAAGTTCATGAGCTCCCCTTTTATTAGTAAACTTTAAAATAGAGAGGGCCTCATCAACGCTTTTTCCGCGTATTTCTGCGCATATATAGTTCACCTTTAGAGGTGATATTCTTACATATTTAGCAATTGCTTGTGCTTGCATTATAACCCTCCTTATTTAAGTGTTGTGCTCTTTTCGCTCTTGGCACCATGGCCTCTATATGTTCTTGTTGGAACAAATTCACCTAATTTATGTCCTACCATGTCTTCAGTAATGTATACTGGCACATGTTTTCTGCCGTCGTGAACAGCAATTGTGTGTGAAACAAATTCAGGGAAAATAGTTGAGCGACGAGACCAAGTTTTAATTACTTTGTGTTCGTTCTTATCATTAAGCTCGTCAACCTTCTTTAGAAGGTGTTCATCAGCAAATGGTCCTTTTTTTATTGATCTACTCATTAATACCCTCCGATTACTTAGTTCTTCTTCTTACAATATACATGTTAGATTTTTTAGATTTCTTTCTAGTCTTAAGTCCTAGAGCTTTCTTGCCCCAAGGAGTCATTGGTGAAGGTCTACCAACTGGAGTTCTACCTTCCCCACCACCATGAGGGTGATCAACAGGGTTCATTGCAGATCCTCTTACGTGAGGTCTATTTCCAAGATATCTGCTCTTACCTGCCTTACCTAGTGTGATAAGTTCATGAGAAATATTTCCAACTTGTCCAATTGTTGCCTTACATCTTTGGTTGATTAATCTAAATTCACCTGATGGAAGTCTAAGTTGAGCGTACTTGCCTTCTTTAGCCATAAGTTGTGCAGATGATCCAGCAGATCTTGCGATTTGACCGCCACGTCCTGGAGTCATTTCTACATTGTGAACTGTTGTACCAACAGGAATGTCAGCAAGCATAAGTGCGTTACCAACTTTGATATCTGCGTCTGTTCCTGATTCAATTACATCTCCTACTTTTAAACCATTTGGTTGAATGATGTATCTCTTTTCACCATCAGCATAGTTTAAAAGAGCAATGTAAGCTGTTCTATATGGATCATATTCAATAGCTGCTACTCTTGCAGGAATATTGTCTTTATCTCTCTTTAAATCTATAATTCTATATTTTCTTTTAACTCCGCCGCCTCTGTGTCTACTAGTAATTCTACCATGAGCATTTCTACCGGCAGTCTTATTAACTGTTGCTAAAAGAGATCTTTCAGGTGTAGTCTTAGTAATCTCTTCGAAAGAAGCAACTGTCATTTTTCTACGAGCAGGAGTTGTAGGTTTAAATCCTTTAATCGCCATTATAATACCTCCCTACTATCAAATAGAATCAAAAAATTCTATCGGCTCTGAGTCATCAGTAAGCTTAACTATCGCCTTTTTCCATGAAGGACGTCTTCCTTGATGAACTCCTTGTCTTTTAAGTTTACCACGCATATTCATTGTATATACTTTTTCAACCTTAACGCCGAAGATTTCTTCAACAGCTTCTCTGATTTCAGGTTTTGTAGCAGTTTTAACAACTTCGAAAGCATATTTGTTATCTGCCATCATGTCCATACTTTGTTCAGTGATTAAAGGTCTTTTTATAACGTCAAATTTATTCATCAGTTAAAAACCTCCTCAACAACATCAAGTGCAGACTTAGTAATAACAAGATTGTCGTATTTTAGTAAGTCATATACATTTATATCAGTAGCTCTTGATGTTTTAACACCAGCGATGTTTCTTGCAGCTCTTTGAACATCTTTTTCGTCGTCATTAACAACAACAAGTGCTTTTTCACCAGCACCAATATTCTTTAAGATGTTAGCAAAAACTTTTGTCTTAACTTCTTCCATTTGGAAGTTATCTACAAGAATCATTTCGCCATCTTGTAACTTGCTAGTAAGAACTGACTTTAGAGCAACTCTTCTAGTCTTCTTAGGAGTTGTGTAAGAGTAATCTCTTGGTTTCTTAGCGAAAACAACTCCGCCGCCTCTCCATTGAGGTGATCTAATAGAACCTTGTCTTGCACGACCAGTTCCCTTTTGTCTCCAAGGCTTTCTTCCGCCTCCACGAACTTCAGCACGTGTCTTAGCAGAGTGAGTACCTTGTCTTTTGTTAGCCAAAATATTTTTAACAACTAAATAAACAGCATGAGTGCTAACAGGAGCAGCAAATAGCCCTTCACTTAGTTCGACTTCTTCAACAGGATTTCCCTTAATGTCAATCATTTGAATCTTAGGCATTTCTTAACCTCCCTATCTTATTTAGTCATTTTAACAGTGCTTTTAATTCTAACAGTTCCCTTCTTAGGTCCTGGAATAGCACCTTTTACTAAAATTAAATTTTTATCTGTATCTATTCTTACAATTTCAAGATTTTGTACAGTAACTCTTTCGTTACCCATTTTTCCTGCCATTCTGTGGTTTTTCCATACTCTTCCTGGATAAGAAGCAGCACCCATACCACCTGGCATTCTGTGGAATTTAGAACCGTGAGTTTCTCTACCACGTCCAAAATTGTGACGTTTAATAATACCAGCAGTTCCTTTACCCTTTGAAGTTCCTACAACATCAACATGTTCTCCAACTTCAAATAAATCTACTTTTATTTCATCGCCTAAGTTGTAAGATTCTACATCATCAGTTCTAAATTCTGAAAGATGTTTTCTATATCCTACACCAGCTTTGTCTAAATGTCCCTTCTCAGGTTTGTTTAATTTCTTTTCCTTAACTTCATGTGTTGCAACTTGGATAGCATCGTATCCATCACTTTCAACAGTTTTCTTTTGCACAACAACATTTGGTTCTACTTCAATAACTGAGACAGGAGTGACAGTACCCTCTTCGTCAAAAATTTGGGTCATGCCAATTTTTTTACCTACTAAATATTTCATGTTGCACCTCCTAATATTTACAGCGGACTTCTACTAAAAGAAGTCATATAAAGCAAAGTTTTAAAGTTTAATTTCAATATCTACACCAGCTGGTAGATTTAACTTCATAAGTGAATCTACAGTCTTTTGTGTAGGATTAAGTATATCAATTAGTCTTTTGTGAGTTCTTTGCTCAAATTGTTCTCTTGAATCCTTGTACTTGTGTACAGCTCTTATAATTGTGATGATTTCCTTTTCTGTTGGAAGAGGAATTGGTCCAGAAACTTCTGCACCGCTCTTTTTAGCAGCATCAACAATTCTTAGTGCTGAATTGTCAAGTAATTCATGATCATAAGCTTTAAGTTTAATTCTAATTTTTTGTTTGCCTTTGTTAGACATATTTACCTCCTATTCGCTAAAGCCTTACTTGCGAATGGGGTTATCGATACACGCACCCTGGTGTGTAAACAGGGCGCATCTGAAAAAATAACCCACGCCCAAGTCCAGCTTGGACTTCTCTGTCATAATTACCTTGAAACTCCTTTTTTTCAACAAAATTTCAAGCAACTTATGACTTCATCGCAACCTTCTTTTTTTTACGCTCAGATATTATATAATAAAAAACGCCAATTGTAAAGGATATTTACAGGTTTTTTTGAAATTTATGGGATTTTTTACTAAAAATATTCTTATGAGGAAATTCCTCCTATATTTATAGGCGCTCTATCTAATATAGTCTAAAAAGATTATAATTGCAATGATTTATAAATATTTTTTAAAAATTCTAAAAATATTTTTATATTATAATTTTTTCTGTTATAAAGATATTTATTTACACAATTATTTTTTTACAAATTTAATTTTCTTCTATAATAAAACTCTCTTACAAATAAAAAAGTATGGTAAAAACCATACTTTTATCACAGAATTTTTTTATAAAATATACTTTAAACTTTCTACATATTATATAGGATAATTTTTATCCCTTTCATCTAAGTCCAGAGGAATAATGCTATCATATTTTTTCCCCTCTACTTCTATTTCAGAAATATTTACATCAATGGAAAAGGACTTTTTTAAATTTTCTCTATTTAAAACTTCCCTAGTCCTTCCAAATTCATAAGTCTTGTCATAATTTAAAATAAGGCACTTGTTAGACCTTGCTAGTGCGTGCTCTGGATAATGAGTGTTCATAACGATTATCACACCAGTCTTAGAAAGTTCTTTTAACAAGTCCAAGATTATCCTTTGATTTCTATAATCAAGACCACTTTCTGGCTCATCTAAAATAATTATTTTTGGATCTTTCATAAGACTTCTTGCTATTAAAAGCATTTGGATTTCTCCACCACTCATTTGATCCGACTTTTTTGTCCTTTAAATTATAAATTCCAACCATCTTCATTATTTGACAGGCTTTTTTTATATGGCAAGCTCTTGGTCTTTCAAAAATTGACATAGAAGATTTCGCCCCAAAGAGAACCATGTCTAGTCCTGAATAAGAAAAAGTTGAATTTCTCTTTTGTGGTATATAAGAAAGCTTTGACCAAAATTCTTTATTATTTATAGAAGAAATATTTTTTCCATCTAAATAAGTTCCACCCTTGTTCCACTGAAGAAGTCCAGTTAAACACATAATTAGAGTTGTCTTTCCAACTCCGTTAGGTCCAAGTATTGAAAGGATATCAGAATCTTCTAGGGAAAAATTCATATCTTTTAAAATGTAATCTGTATTTTTAAATTTAAAAGATCCTCCCACAACTTCTAATTTCATTTAAAGACACCTCCCGATTTTCTCATCAAGACTATAAAAATTGGTGCTCCAAGAATTGCAGTTAAAATTGAAATAGGAAGTTCAATAACAGAAACAGTCCTTGAAAAAGCTTCGATTAAAACCATAAATCCTGCCCCAAGACTTAGCCCAAGAGGGAGAGTGTAAAGGTTATTAGCTCCCACAATTAATCTCACAAGATGAGGAATAATAAGGCCTATCCAGCCAATTTGACCGCAAATAGAAACAGAAGATGCAGTGATTAGGGTTGAAGCGAAAATAAAAATCAACCTTGTCTTTTTGACATTAACCCCAAGAGAAATGGCCTCATCTTCAGATAAAGATAAAATATTAAGGCTCCATCTCATTTTATAAATTACAATAATAGAAATTATTATAAGCGGACCTGCTAAAAGGAGATTTTTATAAGAAGTTCTGCCAAAGGATCCCATTAGCCAATAGGTGATTTGTGGCAACTTGTCCATAGGATCAGCTGTGTATTTTAAAAGCGAACTTAGGGCATTGGCAAGGGAAGATACAATAATTCCTGCCAAGATCAGGCTCATCATAGAAGTTTCATCTTTTTTTACAATATTTATTGTTATAAAAATTGAAAAAAGCCCAGTCAAAAGTGCCAGCATTTGAATACCCATAGTGCCAAAGGACAAGAGAATCCCCAAAATTGCACCAAGAGATGCAGAAGAAGAAACTCCCAAAATATCTGGTGTTGCAAGAGGATTTGAAAATAAACTTTGAAAGCTAATGCCCGCTGCAGTAAGACCTGATCCTACAAGAAGAGCTGTCAAAACTCTAGGGAGCCTTATATTAAAAATTAGAGATTCCATCATTGGATCAAGTTCCCTTTTTAATATGAAATTTTTAAAAAGTAAAATTATTTCTGATATTTTAATATCCATCCTTCCCATATAAAGGGAGATTATTCCACAAAAAATTGGAAAGATAATTAAAATAAAATAAAGATAGGGATGAAATCTCCCATCATCCCTAATCCAAAAGTTTTTTGTCATATATTAAACATGTCCTCGATTTGTTCATCAGAAAGCTCATAATTGTACCATTTAAGATAATAATCTTTGATTAACTTGTTTAAATCATAGTCTTGAAAGGCTTCTGGATAAGTTTCACTTGCAAGCCAAGCAAGGACTAGTGGCGCATCTGGATTTGGTGTAAGCCAGTTCCACATACCTAACTTTGAATTGTAAACTCTCTTGTCCTTTACAGACTTTAAGTTTGAAAAATCAAATCCTTCAACAGAATTGTTGTAGACATCGCTTCGTTTAATATCCAATAGACCTGGCCCATCAAGATACAAAATATCAGGATTCCACTTGTAAATTTCTTCAACATTTACCTTGGCATATCCCTTTGCATCTTGTGCCACATTTTTTACTCCAAGTCTTTTTAACCAAAAGTCGCCAAAAGTTCCCTTTCCAGCAACAATTGGAGTTCCTTCAACATACTTCCAAAGAATCATAGCACTTGGTCTTTTATCTTCTGGCACAGTAGCAATTCTCTTTTCGACATCCTTTACAATATCGTCGCCAGCTCCTAAGAAGTCGTCCATCTTGCCTTTTTCATCAAATACATCTTCCAAAAGTTTTAGCCATTCTCCATACCTATTTATTGGATCAGCTGGACTTTCTGCGCCCATAGTCACAAAACCAACACAAGGAACACCAGTCTTTGCTAGTTTTTCATATCTGTCTTGATTTTTTGCATTATAAAAAATTACATCTGGTTTTAACTTTATAATTTCTTCTACATTTATGTCTGATTGACCTTGAACTGTATTTGTCGTATCTAAAAGTTCAGGTGCAATATCTTGAAGAACTGTATTAGATATAACTTGTTTAAGTGAACCAGCATAACCCACAATGTAAGGAGCCTTTCCTTCATGGTATGCCATATAAGTAGATAAAATTGGAACTTGATCAATAACAACTCTATCGATTTTGTCTGGAATTTCAAGTTCTCTACCTGCATGGTCAGTAATTTTGTGAGTCCCAGTTTTTTCTTCTGCTGCTACTTTTGTTTCATTTTTAGTAGAATTATTAAGTTCATCTTCAGTCTTATTGGCACAGCCTGTCAAAATTAAGCCAAGCATACTTGCCATTAAAACAAAGACTTTTAATTTTTTAAAATCTTTCATCTTCTTTTTCTAAACCTTCTTTCATATATATAAATTAAAAATACTTCCACTTCCATTATAATACAAGTCGAGAAAAAATTAAGGATCTTGAAGAATAAAAAGAAATTCTTTAAAATTTTTTGATTATTTTTATCAATTGTGAAAATTATCTTAATACTTTGTGGATTTTGGGGTATTATATATGTATATTGAGTAAAACAAAATAGGAGGAACTATGAAAATATTATTATTGATGAAAATTGTTCCTGACACAACAAATGCAAAAATCGATCCAGAAACAAAAAACCTAAAGAGAGA
>NZ_HE978594.1:311268-313168 GCF_000312025.1 Peptoniphilus timonensis JC401
AAAACAATAATCAACCCATCTGATCTTTGTGGTTTAAAATTTGCACTAAATGTCAAAGAACAAATGGAAGAAGATGTTCAAATTGATGTCCTAACTATGGGACCACCTGATGGAGAAAAATATTTACGTGAATGTATCCAAATGGGTGCAGAAGAAGCTTACTTAGTAGAAGGTCTTGAATTTAAGGGTTCTGACACTTTTGCAACTTCTTATGCACTTGCAGAAGCTATAAAATCCATTGGCGATTACGATATAATCTTCACTGGAGATCAAACTATGGACGGAGATACAGGTCAAGTTTGTCCACAAATGGCTGAACGTCTTGGCATGAACCAAGTTACTTATGTTTCAGATATTAACTACAAAGACGGCGAATTTGAAGTAAAAAGAAAAGTTTCAGACGGAACTGAAACAGTTTCTCTAAAAGCACCTTTTGTTGCATCAGCACTAAAGGGTTCAGTTAATAAACCATCAAAATTTGCCCTAAAGAGATCTAAAATTGCAAAAGAAAAAGAAATTCATGATATCACTGCAAAATCACTTGGTCTTGATTTAGAAAAACTTGGACAAAAGGGATCTCTTACAATAGTAAAAGACCTTTCTGCTCCAGAAAAATTTGAAACAGGAAAAATCATTGACGAAGGTTCTACTGATAAGAACATAGAAGCAGTTATGAATATTATTGAAGATATAAAAGTGTTAGTGTAGGTGATAAAATGAAAAACGGAAATATTTGGGTAATAAACGAAACTTCAGAAGGTTCACTTTCACTTATAACTAAAGAAATGATGTCTATAGCTAGAGAACTTTCTGACGGTTTAGATAAAGAATTAGTAGCAGTAGAAATTGGATTTGAAAACGACGAAAAAGCAAAACTATCAGGTCAACTTGGTGCAGACAAGGTAATCCAAGTAAATGACAAACTTCTAGAAAACTACAACACTTTAGCTTATGCTAAAGTCCTTGATGAGTTAATGGAAAAATATGACCCAGCAATAGTTATGCTTCCAGCAAGCCACAATGGTCGTGACCTTGCAGGTAGAGTTTCTGCAAAAAGAGACATTGGACTTGTTGCCGACTGTTCAAATGTTGAACTTACAGAAGACAAAAGTGATATTAAATGGATAAGACCTTCCTTCGACGGAAAATTATTCTGCGATGTAAGAATTTTATCTGAAACTATGATGGCAACAATTGGCAGAGGCGGATTTGTTGAAGCTGCTAAAGACGAAAATAGAGAAGCAGAAATCATAAAAGAAGATATTAATATCACAGAAGAAGATGTTAAGACAAAATTCATAGATTTTGAAAAAGAAGAAGTAAATCCACTTCTTGACAAATTATTAAATGCAAAAGTTGTTGTATCTGGTGGTAGAGGACTTGGTGGACCAGAAAACTGGCACCTAGTAGAAGAACTTGCCGATGCACTTGGCGGTGCAGTTGGAGCAACAAAAGCTGTAGTTGACCTTGGCTGGTGTGACAAAGACTTACAAGTTGGAGTAACAGGAGTTCAAGTAAAACCAGACTTATACATTGCCCTTGGAATTTCTGGAGCAATCCAACACACTAAGGGAATGGAAGATTCCACAACAATAATTGCCATCAATAACGACCCTGACGCTCCTATCTTTAAGACAGCTCACTACGGTATTGTTGACGATTTATTTAATGTAGTTCCAGACTTAATTAAAGAAATAAAAAATAGAAGATAAAAGATTTTTAAGGCTGCCAAAGGGCAGTCTTTTCTTTATGTTTTTTTATTTATTTCAATATATCCGACTCACTCGACAATGCTCCCTATTCGGTCAAAGGCTGAGACTTAATCAAATTTCTGCAAGAAATTTTGATAAGTCTGCCCGCAGATTTTTGCTTGTCAAAAATCTGTGTTCCTTTATCATAG
>NZ_HE978594.1:313453-316194 GCF_000312025.1 Peptoniphilus timonensis JC401
CTTGTCAAAAATCCGTGTTCCTTTATTATAGCTGTATAAGATTTTTCATCAGCTCATGCTTCGCTAAAGCTCGCATTTGCTGTGAAAACCAGAAAACAGAGACACATCTTTGTTTTTCTTATCATTAAAAAAGACCTATTGAGGGAGACAATAGGTCTTTATATACAATATCTTTACTTATTCTTTATTTCAAATCAAAATAACATTTCTATAACTTTCATTGCTACTGGCATTAGGATTACAGTCACAAGACCTGCCACTGCAATAGAAAGTCCACTCATGGCACCTTGGATCTCTCCAAGCTTTCTCGCTTCAGAAGTACCAACTGCGTGAGAAGAAGTGCCAATGGCAACTCCTTGTGCTGTTGGATCTTTTATTCTAAAGAGTTTCATAATAAGTGGCGCAATTACTGCGCCAGTTACCCCTCTTATAACTACAAGAACTGCAGTTATAGCAGAGGCTCCACCATACTCTTCAGAAAGAGAAATTGCAATTGCTGTTGTAATTGATTGTGGAGTTGAGGATACTACAAGATTTTCGTCTATGCCTAAAAAGCTTGAGGCGAAAATAACAAAAAACATAGCAATCGCAGAGCCTAAAATTGTTCCAGACAAAATTGGAATTAAATTCTTTTTAAGTTCTGGGAGGTTTTCGTACAAATCAACTACCATGGCAACTGTGGCAGGAGCTATAAAAAACATTATAAAGTCCCCGCCTTGTTTATAATCTTCATAAGATATGCCAGTTAGCTTTAAAAATAATATACATAGGGCAATGGATATTAAAAGAGGATTCGCCAAAGGAGTCTTTAGTTTTTTGCTTATCATCTTGCCTATTTCAAAAGTCGCAAAAGTCAAGATGATTCCAAAATATTTGTTACTAAACATCTTTCCTCCTTTGTAAAAGTTCTATAATTTTACCAGTAAGTCCCATAGTTATAGCAGTTCCAAGAACTACTAGAAGTACTAATAGACCAGCTTTTCCTTTTATCTCATCATAAGAATTTATTATGCCTACACCAGCTGGCACAAATAAAATCGCCAAATTTTGTAAAATTCCATTGGAAGTTTCTTTGACATCATCGGGCTTTATAATTCCAATAGAAAAGGCAATAAAGAGATAAATCATACCATAAACAGCTTCAGGTATTGGGAAATTTACCAAGTGTCTTGTCACTACTCCAAGCATTAAACATACACAAAGTATGACAAATTCCTTTAAATAATTCATAATTCACCTATTAAGCATTAGCTTTTATTTTTTTAACTTCTTCAATAAATAGTGGTAGAATTTGCTTGCAATCGCCTACAAGACCAATATCTGCCATATTAAAGATAGGAGCATCTTCGTCCTTATTTATTGCAACAATAAAGTTTGAATTTTCAATACCAGAAATATGTTGCACTGCACCACTTACACCACAGCCAATATATAGAGCTGGGGCAACAATTTTTCCTGATTGACCAATTTGTGAAGATTTTGGAAGAACTCCATCATCAATTACTGGTCTTGTTCCAGAAATTGGAGCACCAAAAAACATCAGCAAGTTCCTTTACAAATGGGAAGATTTCATCAGATGATGCACCTCTACCACAAGTTACAATTATTGGAGCATCTTCAAGATTAATAGCGGCTTCGTTAGCAGTAACAACTTCTCTTATTACTGCCTTTAAATCTTTAACTTCATCAATGTTTTCTTCCACAAGATTTCCGCTAGCATCAAAATCATCTCTCTTGTCAAAGGATCCCGCTCTTATAACAGCAATTCTTGGAGCCTTTGAGATTTTTGATTCTGTAAGGACTGTTGCACCATAAGATGGTGTAACATAAATTACATCTTCACCTTCGAATTTTATGTCCATTACATTAGTAACAGAAACTGTGTCTAGTTTTGCTGCTACACTTGGAGCAAGGTCCTTACCATCAAGAGTTCCTCCTATGAAAATATCTTCACAGTCATATTTTTTAGAAACTTCAAGGATAATATTTGCGAAGTCTTCCATATTGTAGGCATCTCTTTTTACAAGCACAATTTCTTCTGCTCCTGCACCCTTTAATTTTTTACTTCATCATCTGCAAGTTCAAAAGTGATAAGAGCAATGGATTTTCCACCCTTATCCCTCGCAATTTCACTTGCCTTAGAAAGGGATTCTAAAGAAAGTTTAATAGGAGCAGCATCTTTTATTTCTATATATGTCAATATATTTTTCATCTTTTCCTCCTATAAAACCTTTTGTTCTACCATTAGGCTAATAGCCTTAGCTACAGTATCTTCCACTTCATCTTCTTGAATTTTTACTCCAGCTTCTCTCTTCTTAGGTTCGAAGTCTTTTAATTCTTCAAGAATTGGACTAGAAGTAGTTTCCACTTCAAAGTCTTCAATCTTTTGTCTTCTTGCAGCCATTTTTGATTTTATAGTAGGATATCTCGGTTCATAATCTGGTTTTGCAATAGTTACAACAGTAGGAAGTTTTGCTTCCATTTCTCTATAACCGCCGTCGATTTCTTGTTTAGAAACAAGTTTGTCACCATCTTTTTCCATTGCAATAACAGATGTAACTACACCAAGATCAGACTTATTAGCAAAATAAACTCCAACTTGTGATGCTTCTGCATCAGTAGTTTCTTTACCAAAGCAAATTACATCAAAAGCACCAAGTTCAGCTTCTAATTTTTCCTTTGCTCCCATAAGAATTTCAGTAATAGCTTTTGCATCAAGCTTTTATAATCATCATTCTTTA
>NZ_HE978594.1:316656-322951 GCF_000312025.1 Peptoniphilus timonensis JC401
CATCAAGCTTTTTATAATCATCATTCTTTACTAAGTATGCCTTGTCAGCACCAACTGCTAGACAGTTTTTAAGAGAATTTTTAACCTCTTCATTTCCTATAGAAACCACAACAACTTGTGAATCTTCATTAGCTTCTTTAAGTCTTACTGCCATTTCAAGGGAGTAAGTGTCAAAAGCATTGACAACAGGCGTGATGTTTTCAATATCAGCCTTCTCATCTTTTACAGAAACTGCCACTGAATCATCAGGCACTTCTTTTATAAATACTAAAATATTCATTTTAAAACCTTAACCTCTCAATAAATTATTAGCAACAACAATTCTCAAAATTTCATTTGTACCTTCAAAAATTTGGAATATCTTAGCATCTCTTAAAAGTTTTTCCACTGGATATTCTCTTGAATAACCATATCCACCAAATAATTGAATAGCATCTTCACAAACTCTCATGGCAATATCAGATGCATAACATTTTGCAATTGCAGATTCTCTGTTGTAGCTAAGTCCCATGTCCATTCTTGTAAGAGCGTTGGCAACCATTTGTCTTGCAACTTCTGTTTGAATGTCCATGTCAGCTAATTTAAATTGAATAGCTTGGTTTTTGTTAATTGCTTTTCCAAATTGGATTCTTTCACTTGTGTATTTTTTAGCTTCGTCGATTCCTCTTTGAGCTATACCAACAGCAAGACAACCCATCCATGCTCTAGCTTGGTCAAGAGTCTTCATTGCAATAGAGAAACCTTCTCCTTCTTTGCCAATAAGATTTTTTGCAGGAATTCTACAATCTTCAAGAACAACATCAGTTGTGTTAGAAGTTCTAATTCCCATCTTATCTTCTTCCTTACCAGAACTTAAACCGGCAGTTCCAGCAGGCACTAAGAACATTGAAAGACCCTTTACGCCCTTAGATTTGTCAGTTGAAGCAGTGATACAATAATAAGATGCAACAGCACCATTAGTTATAAAGCACTTTCTTCCATTTAAGACATATTCATCGCCATCTTTTACAGCAGTAGTTGTTCCTGAGCTTGCATCAGAACCAGCACCTGGTTCAGTAAGACAGAAAGCACCAAGTCCGCCTTCCATTGTTACATCGGCAATATATTCTTTTTGTTCATCGCTACCAGCAATAAGAACTGGTTTCATTCCAAGACCTGAAGCAGAAATAGTAGTGGCAAAACCAGCATCAGCCTTAGCCATTTCTTCAAATAGAGCAGCAACATCTACTCTAGAAAGACCAGGACCACCTAATTCTTCAGGAACTTCAAGGGCAAAGTAACCTTGTTCCTTTGCCTTTTCATAAAGTTCTTCTGGGAATTCGCCAGTTCTATCAGCTTCCTTGCAAACATCTATAACTTCTTTTTCACAAAAATTTCTTACGTCTAAAAGTAAATCCTGTGCTTCTTCTGAAATTAAATATGACATTTATTAAAATCTCCTTCTATTAAATAACCTTATCTGGGTTAAGAATTAAATTTGGATCAAATACTTTCTTGATTCCTCTCATAAGTTCAGTGTTAACATCGCCTTCAAATTCATGTAAGAAAGATTTTTTACCATAACCAATTCCGTGTTCTCCAGAAATTTGTCCGCCAAATTCGTAAGCTTTCTTATAAATATCTTGCATAAATACTTCAACTTCTTTTACGAATTCATCTTTATCCATATCATTTGAGCAAGTGTAAATGTGTAAGTTACCATCGCCTGCGTGACCAAAAGACTTAACTTCAAATGGGAAGTCCTTAGCTTTTTCATTTACATAGTGAACATATTTAGCAATCATGTTAATAGGAACTACAACGTCACATTCATCAAGAAGTTTTGTTTGAGATTCAATTGCTTCAAGGAAAGATGATCTTGCAGCCCAAGCTTCTTTGATCTTGTTTGGAGTGTCGGCAACTAAAATATCAATTGCTCCTGCTTCCATAAGAACTTCTGCAGCTTGTTCAATAATGTCGTTAAGATCGTCTTCATTGTCTCCGTCAAAAGTGATAAGAAGATAAGCGCCAATGTCAATTCCTTCTAATTCCTTAGGGAAAGTTGATTTTCCAATATAAATTTCTGACATATTTACAATTTCTTTTTCCATAAATTCAATAGCTTGTGGATTTAAGTGAGCCTTGAATAACTTTGGAACTGTAGAAATACAAGTGTCAAGATCTTCATAAGGAACAATTAGAGAAATAGTTTCCTTTGGAGCTGGGATAATCCTTAGAGTAAGTTCTGTAATAATACCAAGAGTACCTTCAGAACCAATCATAAGGTCTTTTAATGAGAAACCAGTAGAAGTCTTTGAAACAGTAGCACCAAAAGTTGTGATTTCTCCAGTAGGAAGAACAACTTCCATTGAACGCACATAATTTCTTGTTGTGCCATACTTAACAGCTCTCATACCACCAGCATTAGTAGCAACATTTCCCCCAAGAGTTGCAAACTTTTCACCTGGATCAGGTGGATACATGTATCCTTTAGATAGACAGTCTTCAGCAAGGTCATTTAATAATACACCTGGTTCTACCTTAACTACCATGTTTTCTTCATCATAAGAAAGAATTTTATTCATAGATTGCATATTGATCATAACGCCACCATGTCTAGAAACACCAGCACCAGTAAGACCAGTACCTGCACCTCTTGGCACAACAGCAATCTTGTTTTCATTACAAATCTTTACAACCTTTGCAATTTCTTCTGCATTTGTTGCATCAACAACAAGTTCAGGTTGTCCTTCGCCGTAGATAGGCATTTCATCGTGGAAAAAGTCAATGTTGATTTCTTCGCCAACATAAACCTTGCCAGATACAGCATTTTTAATATCTTCTATTACGCTTTCTGTAACAGCATTATAATTTACCATTTTTTCCCTCCAATAATTTATTAAAAATATTCTTGTTAATTTAATTATATAGCTTAATCCTATAAAAACCCCTTATTAGTAGTTGCAATATGTTGAATTATCCTTACAAAATTTGACTTTTATTCAACAAATAAATATAATTTATATATATTTTTAAATTTAAAGGAGCAAATTATGTGGCATTACAGACAAGTTTTTAAATTATTACTAGACATGACAAATACAAAACTATCTAGCATTGCCTATGCATTGGATTACGACATATCCTACATAAGCAAGTGGAACAGCGGCAAAAAATTGCCCTCATCAAAAAATATCTACACAATAAATAGAAAACTTGCCCCACTCTTTGCCAAGGCCCTAATAGAAGAAAAAAAGACTAAGGACTTTCTTTTAAGCTTTGAAATAAAAAACTCAGAAATACTAAAAAAAGACGAAGAAAAAGGTCTAGAAATACTAATATACAAACTTCTAAACGAAGCCTACGCCTACACAAACACAGATGTAAAAGAAGAAATCCCTTCAACTACTAATTTCATTTTCAAAACATCTAGCGTAGAAATTGACTTAAAAGAAATCCTGGACCAATTAATTTTGGAAAATAAGGACCTTGACATTCGGGCAACCTTTGACATAAGAAGCCCCTATGCAGAAATCCTCATCCAAAGCATAAAAAAAATTGCAAAGGAAGTAGAAGTGAACCTCCACCTACTTTGCAAAAAAGACTACATAGAAAATATAGACATATTAAAAATAATTACTGACAACTCTAGCATCAACATTGAACTCTATGAAAGAAGCTATACCCACTGTGACTTCATACTCATAAAAGACGAAATGTATATAATAATTGCCGAAAGAGAAGATTACTCAACCCTAACATCAGGACGTGAACTCGACACACTTTTTGAAATTTCTTCCTTTATGAATAACTTCTTTGAAGGATTAAATAAAATCATAGTCACATCTTCTCCCCAAGAAATGGCAGAGACAGATTACAGAAAATATTTCTATTCAGACAACGAATTCTTATTCTTGTCAAATTACGGCTTTGAATTCTTACTTCCAAATTACATCATAGACAGGATAGAAGACTCCCTTGACGACGATAGAGAAATAAATAAAAAAGAAATTTCTGGCATAAAACTCCTCTGGGAAGAACTTTTTGTGGACGCAAAAATAAACTTCCTCACAACGAGAACTAGCCTTCTAAACTATCTGGAAACAGGCGACATTCTTTACTGTTCCACAAAAGCAAAACTCAGCCCTGGGGAAATTGAGGACCACATAAAAAACATAATAGAAATTATGGAAAATAACGAAAACATAAACTTTTACATCATAAATGACAACAGATACCTAAAATCCATAGGACTGGACAAATTTAACTTCTTTATAAACGAAAACAATATGTTTTTCAAAAAAATCGGCAGGGACAAACTTCACACAAATGCATCAATAGTAACAAACATAAAAATCCACAACAAGATCCAAAGCGTCCTAAGAGAAATAATAAATAGCCCTTACAGCAAAAAATATGAAGTAAAAGAATTAGAAAAACTCTTTGACAAATACGCCCAGGTATTTAAAAAAATGTCCAAGAAGAACTAAGGATTTATAAAGTATATAAAATTTAAACACTACAATAAAAACTTTTAAAAACTATTAAAATAAACAAAAATATAAATGACAAAAAAGGATGCAGCCACAAAAGCTTGCATCCTTTTCTATTATCACAAACTATTAAATCAAAAATTGAGTTGATTAAAAAAGGCTCTACAATATCTGTTGGGGAGTAAATATCTAACAGATAGTTTTATACAAAAAAATTGCACTTATAGGCATTTAGTCCCAAACTTAAAATAACAACAAACAAAGCTAGGAGCTTCATATAAGTGCAAAATAATAACATGAATTTTTATTGTGTTTTAAAATAGGATTCAAAAGATTAAGGATACTCATATTCATTGTAATAAATGTCTTATTCATTTAAAGGAGATAGAGTAAGTTTTAAATATGAGACTTCTCTTCTTGATGGTGATAAGCACTCTTTCATTGATATTTTGCCTACTCGCGATAAGAACTTTTTGTTTAAATACTCTAAAAAATGTTCCTAACAAAGAGAGACAAGCTGTTAAGTTTTTTGTAAGTGATATGTCTAATAATTTTAAGTCTGTTAAGAATAGATTCTTTAAAATTCTATTCATATAGTTAATAGGTATCACTTCATAAGACAAGTTTCATGGGATTTAGAGAATGTTAGAAAAAGAACTATGTTTGCTTGTAAGTAGTGAAGGGAAAACAGGAAAATTTTGCAAAACCCCTAAGGGTTTTATTTGCTATGTTTATTTTTAAAGTTTTTTAGTTATTTTAGTTTTGATAGTTTAATCAGCGTCTAAATGTTGATTTTTAAATAAAAAGAGAGACTCGAATTAAGGAGTCCCCCAATATTTGACATATAGCAAAGAAAAAACGGCATAGCCAAAGATTTCTCCGAAACTATGCCGAATTTTCAAGGGATAACAAATCCCTTACTTGCGCCTTCTAATGCTGAGGAATTTTTTTCCTATTTTATAATTCTGGAGGAATTGGATTTTCTAATTCTTCATTGTCAAAAAAGTTTGTCCCATCATTGGCATTATCTTGGAAGGTCCCAAAGGTAGAAAGGTAGTCCACACCATCAATTGTGTAGTAAATTTCAATCCTTAAATATTCCATAAAATATTTTTCAAATTGAGTGCTATATCTTTTAGTTTCATAACAATACCTGCCGTCATCAAGCCTATCTAGCTCTCCCTCTATTAGTCTCTGTTTTTCTTTATCGTCATAATGAGAAGCATGGGCAAATATTTTTATTTTTGGAATTTCTGGTTCATAAATTTCTCCATCTTTTTCAAAAGTAAAATAAATCTTATTGTCTTCATTTAAATGTATACAGGGAATATCTCCCTCAATTCTTCCATCAACTGTATCTTTTACTTTTGCAATTTTCTTTTCAGGCATACTTTCAAACTTCGATCTTTCAAATGTCCTAACAATAGGCTTTCTATCATCTTCAGAGACATTTATATTTACCTTAACACCATGTATAGAATTATTTCTTCTAAAATCTGGAGTAGGAGAAAAATAAACTTGAACCGCTGCAAATAAAATTATTGCAAGAAGAATTACAATAGCAAAAATTTTTGCGACTTTACTTTTCATAATATCACCTATTTCATATTTACCCCTTTATATTAAAATTCTCTACATAAAAAATCCGAAATAATTTTGCAATAAAAAAATCTTCCAATTAAGGAAGATCTTCTTATCTTTAATATGTAATGAGATTACTCATTGTGGAATAATTAAAGCAAAATATTTTACTAATTTTAAAAGGAGTATTTAAAATAAAAAGTCTATTGACAAAGGAATCCTTACATCAATAGACCTTTTAA
>NZ_HE978595.1:0-2800 GCF_000312025.1 Peptoniphilus timonensis JC401
TTAAAAACAGCTGCATTTCTTACAGCTGTTTTATATTACTATTTTTACATTTCTTTGTCAATACTTTATAAAGATTTTTTAAAAGTTTTTTTACATTTTTTATTTCTTTTTACATTGCTTTTATTTCGTAGTTCAATTCTCTTAATGTTTCTATGTCATCTTCAATAGATGGTCCTTCTGTAGTGAGTAGTACTCCAGATATTGTAGCATTAGCTCCACTAGTGAATGCTGATTTACCATATTCTTCCATTAAGGATCTTCCGCCTGCTAGTCTTATGAAGGCATCTTTTAAAATAAATCTAAATGTTGCACAAGTTCTATTAACTTCTTCCATAGATAGTTTTTCCATATTTTCTAAGGGCGTATTTTTTATTGGATTTAAAAGATTTACTGGAACAGATTTTACTCCAAGTTCTCTTAATTCCATTGCCATATCTATTCTATCTTCAAAGCTTTCTCCCAAGCCAATTAATCCACCTGAACAAATTTCCATGCCAGCTTCTTGAGCTGCTTTAATTGTATTAATTTTTTGATCGTAGGTGTGAGTAGTACATATTTCTTTAAAATAGTTTCTTGATGATTCTAGGTTATTATGTACTCTCTTTACACCTGCATCCTTTAGTTTTTCAAATCCTTCTTCAGAAATCAAACCTCCAGATAGACATACTCTTATCCCAGGTGCTTTTTCATAAATCTCTCTTGTTATGTCACAAATGTTATTTATGTCTTCATTTGTAAGTGACTTTCCACTTGCTACCATTGAATATCTTGGAATACCTCTATTATATTTGTCCAAGGCATCATTCACTATTGTTTCCTTATCTAATAGGTCATATTCTTTAACATGTGTGTGATAATGGCCTGATTGGGCACAAAATTTACAATTTTCAGAACATTTTCCACTCTTTGCGTTTATTATTGTACATATATCAAAATCATTTCCACAAAAATATTTTCTAAGTTCATCTGCAGCCTTAGTTAGTTCTTCGTAATCTGACTTGTAAATTTCTATTGCTTCATCTCTTGTTATTTCGTAGCCATCTTTCACTTTTTCTTTTATTTCAATTATATCCATTTCCTCAACTCCTGAAATTTATTATATATTTCAAGAGTTTTATTGTCAATGTTATTTAATTTTTAGTTAACATAATGTTCAAATACGCCAAATTTGATTTTTTCGCCTAATCCTCTAAATTTACTTTCGTATTCAGTCACTATATTTTGAGGATATTCTTCCAAAGTCATGTCAAAGTCTTCTATTAAAGTAGAAAATCCAGAATCTTTAAAGTAATCTAAGCTTTCTTCAAATAATTCTAAATCGTCTGTTTTAAAGTAAATTTGTGATTTTGGTTTTAATATTATCTTGTATTTTTCCAAAAATCTTGGATAAGTTAATCTTCTCTTTTTGTGTCTTAATTTTGGCCAAGGATTGCAGAAATTTATATATATTCTATCGAGTTCATCTTTTTCAAAATAATCTAAAATATTTTCTGCATTTATTGGCATGGCTCTTACATTTGTTAACTCTTCATCTAAAATTTTTCGAGTTGCATAGATAAGCGCATTAGTTTCTATATCTACCATTATATAATTAATATCTTTATTTCTTTTTGCTGACTCTATTGTAAAAGTACCTTTCCCAGCTCCAATTTCTAAATAGATGGGATTGTCATTTTGAAATATTTCTTTCCATTTACCCTTGTTTTCTTGTCCATTAAAATAAACATAGGGGTTTTCATTCATTTCAGGTATTGCAAAATGTTTTTTCTAAGTCTCATTTCATTCTCCTTTTTATCCTATGGAATTATAACATAAGTTATATATGTGTCAACAAGTTTATTATTTTTTACAAAAATAAAAAGCCATAAAATTTGGCTTTTCAAAAACTTTTATGTAGTTTTATTATTTATTGTAGAATTAAATTTTTGCTTATCTTGAAATCTAATTTAATCCTTTATTTTTAGCTAATCTTGTCCTTCCAGTTTTATAATCTATTTGGACTCCCTCTTCTATATTCTTGACAAAAACTCTGAAATTAATTTTTTTGCCACCATCTTCTATACTGTAAGCTTCCATGATGACACCCCTTGCAACTAATTCGTCATCTAAAAAAACCGGAGTAACCCTATATCTAACTTTCTTTCCAGTATCTTTTATATATGCCGCTACTACATTTTCAAAAGGGAGCATTCCCTTAGCGTTAAAGGATCTAGTACCTGTCATTAAATTCTTCCAGTTGGCATTTTCTCCTGTTAGCTGATATCCAATTAAGTGACACCTGTTATAAATAGCCTCTCCCTCTACAAATTTATAAAATTTTTGATGCCAACCACTGGGATACACTTTAGAAATATCTCCTCTAGGCTCTTTAGGCATTGAATCCCTACTTATTAAAGCATTGGCAGGTCCAACCCTATTTAATTCATCTAATTGGGAAAAATATGAATAATCTGGACCCATTTTTAAATCTTCTTCGGTAAATTGTGGTGGATTTTTATCAATTTTATAATAGATGCTAGAATCTTTTACTTCATACTTATTTCCAAATATATCTAATAATTCTTCTAATTTATTTAAAGTCTTTAGCTTGTAGTTTTTATCAAAATCCTTTAGTTGATCTTGTCCAAATAAAAAACCAATAAGTGTGAGCGCCACAGCTACTATCGCTTTTAAGTTTTTATTTTTCCTCAAAAAATCACAATCCCATCTAATATTTTTTCAATTAAAAAAATTACTATAAGAGTAACATTTCTTATTATATAGTAAGATATAAATTTAAAAAAAGTTTACTAAAGAGAAA
>NZ_HE978595.1:3050-12145 GCF_000312025.1 Peptoniphilus timonensis JC401
GAGTAACATTTCTTATTATATAGTAAGATATAAATTTAAAAAAGTTTCTAAGAGAAATTTTATGAGATTTAATCAAAAATCCCTTAAAATACCCTAAAAGACTTCACAAAAGAATTTATTAATATTATAATTATCTTTGTTTATTTATATCTTATATGTGAAATTTACATATAGTCTAATTAGGAGGAAAAATGGATAGCAACAATAAAAAAACTAAGGCTAATGGGTTAGCACTACTTCCCTTTGCTGTATTTGTCTTAGTTTATATGGCAACAGGCTCTATTTTAAATGCTAAAGGAGTTAAAATGGCATTCTATCAAGTGCCAGCTCCAGTCTGTATCTTGCCAGCAATTATACTTAGTTTTATTATGTTTAAGGGAAGCGTCGACTATAAGTTTAATGACTTTGTAAAAGGTTGTGGCGACGAAAATATAATAATAATGTGTCTTATTTATGTTCTAGCAGGTGCTTTTGCAACTGTTTCAAAGGCATCCGGTGGTGTTGACTCCGTTGTCAACTTTGCCTTATCAATAATTCCCCTACAATTTATCACTGCTGGAATCTTTTTAATAGGCTGTTTCATATCAATATCAACTGGAACATCTGTGGGGACAATCTCTGCAGTTGGTCCAATAGCAGTTGGGCTTGCTCAAAAAGGAAATCTTCCCCTTGCCCTAGTCCTTGGCTCTTTAGTTGGAGGCGCAATGTTCGGCGATAATTTATCAGTTATATCTGATACAACAATTGCTGCAACTAGGACACAAAACGTTGAGATGAAAGATAAATTTAGAGCAAATATAAAAATGGCACTTCCTGCTGCAATAATAACTTTTATTATTTTATTAATTGTTGGAAAACCAGATAAACTTCCTACAATAGATGAACTGCCATATAATTTTATATTAATCATTCCTTATTTATTTGTTCTCATATCAGCAATTTCAGGCATGAATGTTTTCTTAGTTTTGACAAGTGGGATTGTACTTTCAGGAATAATTGGAATAGCTCGTGGCGGTCTAACTTTAATGACCTTCGCACAAAATATATTCACAGGTTTCGAAGGAATGTTTGAAATATTTCTATTATCAATGCTTACTGGCGGTCTGTCATATATGGTTTCAAAAAACGGCGGAATTGAGTGGCTAGTAGAAAAAATAAGAAGCTTTGCCAGAGGAAGAAGATCAGCCGAAATATCCATAGCCCTACTTACATTATTAACTGATGCTGCAACTGCCAACAACACTGTTGCAATAATAATAGATGGACCAGTGGCAAAAGAAATATCAAATGACTTTGAAATTGACCCAAGAAGATCAGCCGCTCTTCTTGACACTTTCTCCTGCGTTATGCAAGGTATAATACCTTACGGAGCACAAATACTAATTGCTGCAGGACTTACAAAAGAACTGGGAGAAATGTCCGTGGCGCCTATGGAAATTATTCCCTTCCTATGGTACCAAGCAATTTTGGCACTTTTTGCAATTGGATCAATCTTTATAAGATATGCCGATCCCAGAGGAGATTGGGATTTTAAAAAAGATAAATTAAAAGAAAATAATTAAAAGAAAATAATTAAAATAATTTAAACCTGCCTTGTGGTAGGTTTTTTATTTGCACAAAATAAGCTACACTAAAACTTTCATTTAAAATTTTATAAAAAGATGAATTTTATGAAAAATTAAAACCCCTTAATCCCATTTATATTTGCTGGGATTTTGAGAGTATCTAGCTATTCTTATAAAATGAAGCTAAAAGCAAACCTTATAAATGTCAAAATTTTTAATAAAAATTAAAGATTATCAAAGCTTAAAATAAAGCATCAAAAAGAGCATAAAAAAACTGCCCCCCTAGGGGACAGCTTTTAAAAATTTAACTTACTTAAATTATTTTACTTCTACAGTTGCTCCAACTTCTTCAAGTTTAGCTTTGATTTCGTCAGCTTCTTCTTTTGAAGCGCCTTCTTTAACTGCTTTAGGAGCTCCGTCTACAACTGCTTTTGCATCTTTAAGTCCAAGTCCAGTAATGTCTTTTACAACTTTGATTACTTTAACTTTTTCTTGTCCTGCTTCAGCAAGGATAACGTCGAATTCAGTTTTTCTTCAGCTGCTGCTGGAGCTGCACCTGCTGCTGCTGGAGCTGCTGCTACTGCTGCTGGAGCTGCTGCTGATACTCCGAATTCTTCTTCAAGAGCTTTAACTACTTCTGAAAGTTCTAATACTGTAAGTTCTTTAACTTCTTCAATTAATTTTTCTACTTTTTCTGACATTTTATTCCTCCGTAAATTTAATAATTCTAATTTTTAGCATACCATTATGCTGCTTCGTTTTCTTTCTTGTCTGCGATTTGTGCAATAACTCTTGCAAAACCTGATAGAGTACCATTTAGTACATTTGCGAATCCTTGGATTGGAGCATTTAAGCCGCCAAGAACTTGTGCAAGAAGTACTTCCTTAGATGGTAATTTAGCAAGTGCGTCGATTTCTGAAAGTGATAATACTTTTCCATCAACATATCCTGCCTTGATTTCTAATGCTTCATGTTCTTCTGCAAACTCAGATGAAATTTTTGCTGCTGATGCAGGATCTTCCATTCCGAAAGCAATAGCACTTGGTCCTTTTAAGAATTCTTCAAGACCAGTAACTTCTAATTCTTCAAAAGCACGTCTCATCATTGTGTTTTTGTAAACTCTGTAATCAACATTTGCTTCTCTGAATTTTTTTCTAAGTTCAGTTACTTCTTCAACTGTTAATCCTCTGTAGTTTACAAGAACAATAGATTGTGCTCCTTGAATTTTTTCTTTAATTTCATCAACTAGGGCTTGTTTTGATTGTAATTTTTCTTCTTTCAATTTGTCACCCCCAAAATAAAAAAATCTCACGCCGCCGTGAGATGTGAAAATCAAATAAATCCGAATTTCAAACCTCGGTAGGATTTATGGCATTGCCACCTACTGTCTGCGGCTTAGTAACATAAGTATTATATATAGTCTTTTGTGCTTTGTCAATGTTTTTTTATTATATTTTTCAGATTTTTCTATATCTTTTCTTTTTTATTATAATATCATAAATTTTCATTTTCCTTTACATAATTTTTTTAATATCGTATAATTGAATTTGCACTAGGGGTGCCGAAAGGCTGAGATTATACCCTTTAACCAATCAAGGTAATGCTTGTGGAGGGAAGTGTCTAAACCTCTCTAAGTATTTGTGCAAAGGAGGTATTTTTTTTATGCAAAAAACAAATAAAAATTGGACAACAAAAATGTTAGTCGAAGGAGCTGTGTGTATTGCTCTCGCTCTTATCTTACGTACTATTAAGCTCTACGAACTTCCAAATGGAGGCTCTATTACTCCAGGTAAGATGATTCCTTTAATTATCTTTGCCCTAAGGTATGGACCTATCAAGGGCTTTGTTGTTGGTGCAGTTTATGGAGTCATGTCTATTATTCTTGGTGGAAGTATTTACCATCCAGTCCAAGCTATTTTAGATTATCCCTTAGCTTATGGTCTTTTAGGTCTTGCAGGTCTTTTTAAAGATGAATTTCAAAAAACTCATTCTATTAAAACTATTTTACTTGGATCTTTTGCGGGAATTTTAGGAAGATTTATTTGTCATGTCCTATCAGGCGTAGTCTTCTTTAAAGAATATGCACCTGCTGGTATGAATCCATGGTTTTACTCTATAACCTATAACGCATCATTCTTATCTATTGATTTTGCTGTCACTGTTTTAGTAATCTTTTTATTGAGGAATTTTCTTACAAAAGATTTGGCAAAATTATAAGAAAAAATAATTTTAGACATCAAAAAACCCTCTACTTGTATAAGTAAGAGGGCTTTTTTATATATTTGGTGTTTTTATTTTTCCATTAATTTTGAACCATTAACTTTGATTCCAGGTCCCATTGTTGATGAAACTGTTACTGATTTTAAATAACGACCCTTTGCAGCTGCTGGTTTTGCTTTAATAATAGCATCTGCAATAGTCTTGAAGTTTTCAGCAAGTTTATCTACTCCAAAGGAAACTTTTCCTATTGGAACATTGATTATAGCAGCTTTGTCAACTCTATATTCAACTTTACCAGCTTTAACTTCTTTAACAGCTTGTTCTACATCAAATGTAACTGTACCTGATTTAGGGTTTGGCATAAGTCCCTTTGGTCCAAGAACTCTACCGATTTTACCAACTACACCCATCATGTCTGGAGTTGCAATGATTACGTCGAAATCAAACCAGTTTTCATTTTGGATTTTTTCTACGTATTCTTCTCCACCTGCGTAGTCAGCTCCTGCTGCTTCAGCTTCTTTAATTTTTTCTCCCTTAGCAAGAACAAGTACTTTAACTTCTTTACCTGTTCCGTTAGGAAGTACTACAGTACCTCTAACTTGTTGGTCAGCGTGTCTTGGATCAACACCAAGTCTTACTGCAAGTTCCACTGTTTCGTCAAAGTTTGCCTTAGCAGTTTTTGTAACTAAGTCAAGAGCTTCGTTAACATCATATAAATTTGATCTATCTACTAGCTTAGCGCTATCTTGATATTTTTTACCTCTTTTTGGCATATTTACCTCCTTCGTGGTACCTACGGCTTAGCCTCCCACTTATCTTTCTACTTCTATACCCATACTTCTAGCTGTACCAGCGACCATTTCCATAGCAGCTTCAATGCTTGCTGCGTTAAGATCTGGCATCTTAGTTTTAGCTATTTCTTCAACTTGAGCCTTTGTCAATTTTCCAACTTTTTTCTTGTTAGGTTCACCACTTGCTTTAGACATATTAAGAGCTTTCTTAATAAGAACTGCAGCTGGTGGAGTCTTAGTGATAAAAGTGAAAGAACGATCTTGATAAACTGTAAGAACAACAGGAATAATCATACCTGCTTGATCTTGAGTCTTTGCGTTAAATTCCTTTGTGAACTGCATGATGTTTACACCATGAGGTCCTAGTGCTGTACCAACTGGTGGAGCTGGTGTAGCTTTCCCAGCAGGAATTTGTAATTTTACTAATGCTATGACTTTTTTTGCCATTTTATTTCCTCCTTGTGGTAATGCGGGTTTACCCTCCCACACATATCTTACTCTTTAATAATTTGATTGAAATCTAATTCAACAATCGTATCTCTTCCAAACATTGAGATACAAACTTTAACTTTTGCTTTGTCGTAATTGAAGTCGTCAATTTTGCCTACCAAATCTTTGAAAGGTCCATTTATAACTTTGACTAACTCCCCTATCTCGTAATTATCAAATAACTCTTTGTTATCAGTAACTCCAAGTAGTAACACTTCTTCATCAGTTAGTGGCACAGGCTTAGATGCTGGACCAACAAAACCTGTTACTCCCCTTGTATTTCTAACAAGATACCATGTTTCGTCGTTCATAATCATATTTACAAGGACATAAGATGGAAACATCTTTCTTTCCTTAGCTTTGGAAACACCGTCTTTTGTTTCAACATAGTCTTCCATAGGAATCCTAATATCAAAGATGACATCTTCCATATTTCGATTGTGAACCATGGCTTCCATATTTGCCTTTACCTTTTTTTCATAACCTGAATAAGTGTGTATTACATACCATTTTGAAGCTTCATTGTTGTTAAGCTCTTGTGTATCCAACTATAACACTCCAATCAATAAATAAAACCAAATAAAAACATTATAATTTTATCATATGCTAATAGTAATAGTGATGACAGTATAACTGCCACGATTACTATTATAGAATATTTGATTACAGTATCCTTAGAAGGCCATACAACTTTCTTGAATTCAGATTTCACACCTCTAAAATATCTACCTAGACCGCCTTTTTTTTCTTCAGTCTTAGCTGTAGCTTTAGTAGCCATAAATCCTCCTTACTTAGTTTCTTTGTGAGTTGTATGTTCTTTACAGAATTTACAATACTTCTTTAGTTCCAATCTTTCAGTAGTATTTTTCTTGTTCTTATATGTCACATAATTTCTGTTTTTACATTGTGTGCACTCAAGTACTACTCTATCTGCCATAAAAACACCTCCAGTGCTAAAAAAAAGAGCCGCCTTTGGCTCCTTCTAATTTACTAAGTAATACTATCACAAATGTCAAACTTTGTAAAGTTATTTATTATAAATTTTCTCTAATTTTTAAGCTTTTGACCCTCTTCGAAATTATCTATAATTTTTTCCATTTCCTTTAAGTCACAAAAATCAAAAATCCTCCAATGATTTGGCAACAAATAATTATAATCTTGTCTTGAAAATCTCTTGTCTATTAATAAAATTTTGCCCCTGTCATCTTCTGTTCTTATAACTCTTCCAGCTGACTGAATTACCTTTATCATGCCGGGATAAATGTAGGCATACTCATAACCCATGGCATATTTCTTTTGAAAGTGGGATTTTAAAATATTTCTCTCATAAGAAAGTCCAGGTAAACCAACGCTTATTATAGCAACACCTCTTAATCTTTCACCAATTAAATCTATTCCTTCAGAGAAAACCCCACCCATAACAGCAAAGGCTCTTGTAGAAGATGAGAAAGTAAAATTATTTAAAAATTCTTCTCTTTCAAATTCGGTCATTTCTCTTTCTTGTTTAATTACATCTCTATCAATTTCTACATATCTTTCGTAAACTGCTTCCATATAAGAATATGAGGGAAAGAAAAAAATGTAATTTCCATCATCATCTGAAAAGTTCTTTAAATTTTCTATTATTTCTTCGATGGAATCTTCTCTATCTCTATAGACTGTGGAAATTTTATTATTTCGCAAAACTAAAAGATTTTCTGGATCAAAGGGAGAATCTATTTTATAGTAAGAAGTTTCTTCATCTGCTCCCAAAAGTTTTCCATAATATTTTATGGGATTTAAGGTTGCAGAAAAGAAAACAGAAGACCTAGGAGTCCTTAAAATATTTTTAAAAATTGGTGCAATGTCAAGGGATTTTATTTTTATTAGATTTTCTTCTTTTATGGAAACAAAATCCTTGTTGTAGTATTCCAAAATTTTTATGTAATTAAAGAGAGAAAAATAAATATCAAGAGCATCTTCATAGGACTCTTCTTCCTTATCCTTAGTTAAAAAGTCGTTCATAGAAAAAACAGCTTTTTCAATTTCTCCATTAAATGCAAGAAAAGAATCGTAGGAATAAAAAATTTTTCTCTTGTCAAGTTTGTAAAACTCATCTATGGCATTTGCCAAGTGTCTTCTCGCAGCTTTCCTCTTCTTGGGGATTAGTCCTCTTAATTTTTCAAGTTCTTCAATAGAAACTTCTGCCGAGTACATTTCTCTGCCTCTTTCCAAAAGATTGTGACTCTCATCCACTAAAAGACTAAATCTTAACATAGAGTTTTCGAAAAATCTCTTTAGATAAACTGTTGGATCAAATATATAATTGTAATCGCATACTATAAAATCAGAAAAATCTAAGAGGTCAAGTTGGTATTCAAAGGGGCAAACCATGTGAAGTCTTGCAAATTTTTCTATATTTTCTCTTGTGAAATTGTCACAGGCATCAAAAATATCTATTATTGCATCATTGACTCTATCAAAGTGCCCCTTGGCATAGGGACAATCTTTGGGATTGCAGGCTAGCTTGTCATTTAAACAAATTTTGTCTTTTGCTGTGACAATTGTAACTTTTAATCTCAATTTTTTATTTAACAATTTTTCCAGTGCATCTTTTGCGGCATTTTTCCCCGTTGACCTTGCCACAAGATAAAAAGCCTTGTCGATTTTGTCTTCTCCCATTGCCTTTACTGCTGGGAAAATTGTAGAAATTGATTTTCCAATACCTGTTGGCGCTTCCACAAATAATTTGTTTTCATTGTCAATTGTGTTATAGACAGCAACCGAAAGTTCTCTTTGTCCCTTCCTAAAAGACTTAAAGGGGAATTTTAATTTTTTTACAGACTCATCTCTTGTGTCCTTCCACTCCACAATTCTCTTGGAAAACTCAAGATATTCCACTAGAGTCCCCATGAAAAAAATCACGGAGTTCACCAAAATTAAAAGTCTTTTTAATATTTAGAGTTTCTTCTGTTTCAAGTTGAAAATATGTTAGCATTACATTTATTTCATCAAGTTCATGATCTTTTGCATAAATATATGCGTAGCACTTTGCCTGTGCCCAGTGCATTATATTTTTTTCCTTTTTCAAGTCCTCAAGTTCTCTTGTAGTTGACTTAATTTCATCAACAGTAACTTCATCACTAACTTCTATTCCGTCAGCACGACCTTCCACAGTGAAATTTATGCCTTCAATTTCTTCATGAGTTCTCAAAAAAACTTCTGTTAAAAAATCCTTTGAGTATTCTCTTTGCACCTTTTGATGAGCCTTTATTCCCTCTACTGCCCTTTTATTGGAAAAAAATCTCCTGTCTATGTCGCCAGATCTTTTGACAAATTCTATTAAATTTCTTACGGAGATCTTTACTTCTTTCACAATAAATCCTTTCTACTTTGACTTTTTATTTAAATAAAATTTATTCCAAATCTAAAAAATCTAATTGCCTCAAAGCTTCAAATAAAATTATATTTGCAGAATTTGCCAAATTTAAACTTCTGCCATAATCCTTTAACATGGGAATTCTAATTGCCATGTCGTAATTTGAAAAAATCAAATCTTCTGGAAGACCGCGTGTTTCTGGACCAAAAACTATAAAATCTTCATCCTTAAAATTAACATCTGTGTACTTTTTCTTTGCCTTAGTGCTGGCAAGATAAAAATTTCCATCTGGATATTTTTTCAAAAGTTCATCATAGGAATCATAATAATTTATGTCTACAAGATGCCAATAATCTAGTCCCGCCCTCTTTAAATGTTTGTCATCTACCTCAAATCCAAGAGGTTTTATAAGATGAAGTCTTGTCTTTGTAAGTCCACAAGTCCTTGCAATAGCACCTGTGTTAAAGGGAATTTCTGGTTCATAAAATACTATATTTAACATTTTTTATCTCCTTCCAAAATCTCTATGGCACACTTAATTCCATCAAGGGCAGATGAAACTATTCCACCAGAGTAACCTGCTCCTTCTCCAATAGGATACAGGTTTTTCAATTTTTTACTTCTATAATTTTCTCTCACAATTCGAATTGGAGAAGACGTCCTTGTTTCCAC
>NZ_HE978595.1:12414-36626 GCF_000312025.1 Peptoniphilus timonensis JC401
TGTTTCCACACCAGTTAAAATTGCATCATCAGCTGCAAAACCGTGGACTCTCTTGTCCATAATCTTTAAAGCATTTTTTATGGCATGATTAATTGAATCAGGATATATTTCGTTTAAATCGGCAAAAACATAGCCTGGTTTAAAAGTCGGCACAACTTCGCCTAATTTTTCTGTGACTTTTCCCTCAAAATAGTCTTTAACTCTTTGAACTGGTGCCTTGCCAGAACCCATTTCATAAGCTTTTTTCTCAATTTTATTTTGAAAATCCATGCCTGCCAAATTTCCCTTTCCATAAATTTTCTCATCAACACTTGCAACAACAGCAGAATTAGAGTTTTTTCCATCTCTATCATGATAAGACATGCCATTTACACAAAGCTGATTATTTATAGAAGATGAATTTACAACATAGCCACCTGGACACATGCAAAAAGTATAAACTGAATGTTCTTCATCCTTATCTGTAACATTTAATTGGTAGCTGGCTGCTGGCAGTTTTTCTGAAAGCAATCCATATTGGGCAAGTTCAATATTTTTTCTCAGATGTTCAATCCTAAATCCAAGGGCAAAGGGTTTGTCTTCAATTAGAGAATACTTATCAAGAGTCACAAAAGTATCTCTTGCAGAATTTCCTATTGCCAAAATATAGGCATCAGCAGTGTAACTTTCTTTATTTGTGATAATTTTTTTGATTTTACCATTATCAATTTCAAAATCTAAAAATTTTTCCTGAAACTTATATTTTCCACCGTAATTTTCAATTTCACGCCTAATATTTTTTATAACGTCACGCAAGATGTCTGTCCCAATGTGTGGCTTTTGCTCATAAAGAATTTCTTCTGGCGCACCATTTTTCACAAAAATATCAAAAATTTGAGAAACTCTCTTGTCCTTTGATCGTGAAGTTAATTTTCCATCAGAAAAAGTCCCTGCTCCTCCTTCGCCAAATTGGACATTGGATTCTTCATTTAAAATCCCTTTTTCGTGAAGCATGTCAATATCTTTTACTCTCTCATCAACGGGCTTTCCCCTTTCAATCAGAGTAACTTTTACTCCATTTTTTGAAAGTAAATAGGCGGCAAAAAGTCCTGCAGGTCCAGTTCCAACTATAACTGCAGTTTTTATATTGTTTTTATTTTTAGCATTTAGTTTTTCTTCATGAAATTCGGCAATATTATTTTTTAATCTCTTTTGAGTCTTTTTGTCAATATCCTTTAAGTCTAAATCAATTAAGACTTGATAGACAAAACTCAAATCCTTTCTGGCATCAAGAGATTTTTTATAAATCTTATAAGAAAAGTCTTTTTTATTAATTTCTTTTTCAATTTTTTCCCTCAAAAAGCTTTGATCTTTATCATAGGGAACTTTTATATTTCTTAAAATTATCATTTTTTCACCAAAAACATTATAACACGAAAAGCTCATCTTACATAAATTTGTGGATAATGCTATAATAAAATAAAATTTTATGAAAAAAGGAGGAAAATAGTGAAAAAAGATTTATCTTACATAAAAGTAATAATTATTGCAATCCTACTTGCCCTTATAATAAGAACTTTTCTTTTTTAATATAGTTAGAGTTCAGCAAACTTCAATGTATCCCACAGTAAAACCCAATGACATTATTTTATCTAGCTCCCTTTATAGATTTAAAAAGGATTTTAAAAGGGGAGATATTGTTGTCTTTAAAGCTCCCTCTGAAAATAAGATGTATATAAAGAGAATTGTTGGACTTCCTGGTGAAAAAGTTGAAATTTATGATGGTTCTATTTATATAAATGGAGAAGTTTTAGAAGAAAAATATTTTGCAGAAAAACCCTACACCTTATCTCCTACTTCATCTTTCGAAATAAAAGATGATGAAGTATTTGTCCTTGGCGACAACAGAAATCCTGGAGGATCTGTGGACTCAAGATATTTTGGTCCTATTAAGTTTAAAAGCATAAGGTCCCATCCCTTTTATAGAATTTTTCCTTTAAATTCCAAAAAATTTATAAATCAAATAGACTAAACAAAAATAGAGACCTCACAGGGTCTCTTTTTTTATCTTTGGCAAAATAATTTCAATTATACTTCCAATTTTTTCCTTATCTTCAGAAATATTATCCCTTACTCTTATTTCACCCTTTAATTTTTCCATAATATTTTTCACTAGATTTAGACCAATGCCATAGCCACCAGTCTTTCTGCTCCTAGATCCATCAACTCTATAAAATAAATCAAAGATTTTTTCCTTATCTTCATCACTTATTCCAATGCCAGTGTCACTAATCTTAATGAAATAATTTTTATCATCTTCATAAAAATCAAAAATAAGACTTCCGCCATCTTTATTATAAGATATTCCATTTTTCCCAAGATTATAAAGAACCCTCTCAAGCAAGATGTCGCTAGAATAGATAATATTATTGTCTACTCTCGAAATAATTTCTACATTTTTTTCTTCTGCCATATCTTCTAGGTCAAAAACAATTTCATCTACTAAATCTTTTATGTCAAACTTTCTCAAAACTGCATTCTCTCTTCTATTTAAAAATAAAAGAGATTCAATAATTTTTGAAATCCTATCTATATTTTCATCAAAATTTTCCAAAAGTTCATGAAGCTCAAGATCATCCACCTTGTTTTTCATAAGATAAATTTCAAGAGATGATTTCATAACAGCAACTGGTGTATTTAGCTCGTGGGCTATAGATGAAGAAAGAGATTTTTCCCTTTCATAGCTAGAATAAATTTTATCAAGAGATTTTTCAAAAGCAAGTGACAAGTCCTCAATCTCCTTAGATTCTCCTTCCATATAAATTGACTCTTTCGCCTTGATATTATCTATATCCACTTCAAGAACCCTATTTTTCAAATCAGCTAAAGGTCCAAGGATTTTTGTAAGTAGAAAATAATAAAAAAGAGATCCCAGACAAATTGTCATGCCAATAACTATTAAGGAAAAGTTTTTTATTTCTCTTGTGGATTTTAATTTTGCATCTTCAAGGACAATAAAATAATCTTCTTTTGTAGTTTTTTTATTTTCTTCAACAATAATTTGCTCGCCAATATCAAGAATTCTTTTCTCTTGGTACTTTCCAATAATATAATTTGATGTGGCAGTCATTATTATAAAAATTAAAATAATGGAAAAAATAAGTTTAAAGACAAGTGTCTTTCTCAAATTTTTAATTTTTTCATCCAAGTCATCAATAATGTAGCCTTTCCCAATTTCATTTCTTATTATGTTATTTCCCAGCTTATTCTTTAACTTTTTTCTAAGGGCAGACATATGAACTCTCACCACATTGGAAAACAAGTCCACTTCATCGTTCCAGACATGTTCCATCAATTCTTCTGCAGTTACATATCTTCCCAAGTTAAAAAATAAATATTCCAAAAATTCCAGCTTCTTTGGCTGTCAATTTTAAAGGCTCTTTATCAATGTAAAAAGATCTTTTTACTGTGTCAAATTCTACTCCATTTGACCTAATTATAGAATCTCTTATAGAAGTTTTTCTCCTGAGAAGCGATCTGATTCTCGCCTTGAGTTCATCAAAGTGAAAGGGCTTTACAATATAATCATTAGCTCCAAGATCAAGTCCACGAACTCTGTCGTCAATATCTGAAAGGGCAGTTAGAATTATAATATTAACTTCACTATCTCTCTTTCTTATTTCCTTTAAAATTTCAAAACCATTTTTCCCTGGAAGATTTATATCTAGAATAATTAAATCATAATCATTACTAAATGCCATAAAAGAAGCCTCGTCACCATCTGATGATATGTCAACTAAATAACCTGAATGAACAAGTCCTTCCTTTATCCACTGAAGAAGATTTTCTTCATCTTCTACAACTAAAATTTTCATTTTTCTCTAATCCACTTTTCATGATAAACTTTATAATTTGGGTCAGATATTTCAGTTTTATCAACTAGCTTAAAATCATCAAATTCTGGAATGAAGGTGTCTGCTCCCTCAACTACAGTATCAACTCTTGTCACAATAAGTTCATCTATTCTGTCCCATAAAAGTTTTACAATTTCAGCTCCACCAATTACAAAAACATCTTTTTCTGGATATTTTTTCATAATATTTTCTAACTTTTCTATAGAATCAACATAGAATAAATCCTTTTTGTCTTTTCTATCAGAACGTGTAAATACCACAGAAATCCTATTTGGAAGTTGCTTCCCGATGCTATCAAAAGTGTGTCTACCCATTACAATAATATTATTTGTTGTATAATCTCTAAACATGTGAAGATCATTATCCACAAATAATATTTGTTCTCCATCCTTTGCAATGGCATTTTTATTATCAACTAAAATAAGTAATTTCATTTTTCCTCCTTCAAATTTTAAGAAAAATCCTTCTACACTTATAATATCCTAGAAACTCAACTATTCAAAGGATTTTTTCAAAAGCAACTTCACTATTTTCATAAAATTATATATTTTTACTTGTAATTTTTTTATAGTCTGCTATACTAATGTTGTTATGGCGACATAGCCAAGTGGTAAGGCACGGGTCTGCAACACCCTTATCACCGGTTCAAATCCGGTTGTCGCCTCCATACTTATAGTAATCTACTGAGTTTTTCAGTAGATTTTTTTTGCCTTTATACGAAAATTTTTAAACTTAAAATAAAATCCTATTAAGATTTATTTCATAAAAAAAGCAGTCCTGGGACTGCCTCAAAATTTTTAATTTGCTTCACCATTTAAAGTTCTATAACTTATCCAACCATTTCCAACATTACACCAGGTTCTACCATTTGCTCTTCTTGTGTCATATACATAAACTGCATCGCCCTTGTATAAGACAAAAGAAACTCCATAAGCAAATCCTGGTCCACTTCTTACATTTGCCTTGCTTGAAGTTACATATTGGTAAGTTCCAATTAAATTAGATGCTTCAGAATTTTTTTAATCTTGCAATTTGTGCTTCCAATTCATCTGCTCTTGCTTTTTGCTTTGATGCTTCACTTTCTTCTGCTGCTTTTTTTATCGCTATTTGTCTTCTCTAAATTAATATCTTCAATCATTTTCTTAAATTCTGAATTGTCAGGATCAACAGAAATATAAGAATTCAACCTGTTAATTGCACTTTCATAATTTTTGCTAGATCTAAGTTGTGAAATTTCAGATTTTATTCCAGCATAATTTTTTTGAATTAAAGAATTTACCTTTTCGCTTAATTCATCATCATCTTCATCAATTTTAATTTCTTTTAGCTTGGCAAGGGAACTTTCAAAATCTTTTGCTTCATAATTTTGATTTGCCTTATTTAAAAGATCTTTATTTTGGATTGCACTATCAATTTTATTAATTTCATCTAAGTACTTTTGGTCAGAAGATTTTTCATAAAGTTGGCTGTATTTTTCCCTAGCTTCTTTATAATTTTTTGCTTCTAAATTTGCTTTTGCAGAATTTTCCAACTTACTAAACTTATACTTATTAAATCCAAAATTAAATATTAAAGAAAAAGCTATTAAGCCCACAATTACTAGACCGAAGACAAGTCCCTTTTGTTTCAAGCCCATAGAATCATCCTTAAAGGAATTGTTTTTAACAATATTTTCATCATCTTCCCTATAATAATCGTGATCATTATGGATTTTTTTAGTTTTAGAAAAATCTTCATCTTCTCTCAAATCGTGACCACATTTCATACAAAATAGAGATTCGTCAGAGTTTTCTTGTCCACAATTTTTACATCTCATTTAAAAACCTCCTAACTATTTTTTATTAGATATATCTTGCCTTAAAATCTTGAGTTTATGAATTATATCATCATCAAGGGCAGTTACTTTTTCTTCTTTTAATTTTTTTGCCACGTGATTTACTTTATTTTTTGAATTATTTACCTCAGCTTCAAGTTCTCTTGCAGAAATCCTTATGCCCCCACGCGATAAAATAATTTGTTGCTCCACATTATCAGATGTGGCAACACGAACATTGGTTAGCTTGCCAATATTATCTAATTGCCTTTCAATATAGTGGTCTGCAGTTTCAAATTCCTTAGTAAAAATAATATCAATCCCATCTTTCTTATAGGTTTTGCCTCCAGATTTTTTTACTAAGTAAGCATCAAAGACTAGGATAATATGCTCTTTTGTCGTGTGAGAAAATTCTATCATAATATCTATTAATTCATCTCTCGCATCTTCAAGAGATATATTTTTTAAATCTATCAAATTTTGCCAGGAATTTATAATATTGTATCCATCAACAAAGAGATAATTTGTATCTCTCCTATATCTACTTATCCGCCTTCTCATTCTTCTTCTCTATCTAATATTTTTTTATCTTTTCATCTCATACATGACAATTGCCGCTGCAACTGAGGCATTTAAAGAATCAAAATCAGAAAAATTTGGAATAGTTATAATCTTATCAGAGTTTTTCAAAACATTTTTTGAAACTCCCTTTCCTTCATTACCTATAACTATGGCTGTCTTTCCAGAAAAGTCACAATCTCTAATGTCCTCTCCTTCAAGGTCTGTCGCATAAATCCAAAATCCTGCTTCCTTTAATTTGTCCATTGATTGTGAAATATTTGAAACTTTGGCTACATCAATATCATAAATTGCCCCAGCAGAAGATTTTACAACAGTGTCATTGACAGTTGCAGCCCTTCTATTTGGAAAAATTATTGCATCAACTCCAAAGAAATTAGAACTTCTTGCAATTGCTCCAAAATTGTGAGGATCTTCTATTTTATCTAGGATAAATATTTTGGCATCATCTTTATCCTTTAACTTTTTTATTAAATCCTCAAGTTCAATATATTCAAAATCACTAACTAGGGCAACTACTGCTTGGTGATTTTTCGTGCCAGCAAGTTCTTCCAACTTTTCATTGTCACTAGTAACTGCAGGGATTTTTGCATCTCTTGCCATGCCAAGAATCTTTTTTATAGATCCACTGGCATTTTTTCCTACATAAATTTTTTCTACTTCTTCATTTTTTATGGCCTCCATAACGGGGCCTCTTCCATAAATATATTTCATTATAAATTCTTAAACTTCTCTCTAATTTCTTTTGCCTTGCCACAAGTCATTTTGCCTTCAGGGCATGGACCTGATACACAAGCTGGACCTTGGTCTTTAAATAAAAGTGGAGCAACTTCCTTAACTTGTCTTAGCATTTCAGTTGCAAGCTCTCTTATTTCCCATTGAGCTCTTTCACAACATCTAACTGTAAAGAAGTGTCTCAAAGTTCTGACATTCATTGTAACAACAATCTTTGTTTCGCAAGCATTTGGAAATACATATCTCGCATCTTCTATGGACATTTTTTCCACTGCCTTCTTTGCCTTTTCTTCATCCATTCCTTCTTGGATTAAAGGTCTTGCATTTTCTTCTACTAAAATATCAACTAATTTGTCATAGTCTTCTTGATCTCTTTTCATAGCTTCTATGAATATTTTTTTTGCTTCTTCATTTTTTTCAATTTGAGGTGGGATAATATACTCAAAAGAATCTAATTTTACATACCTTTGTGATTGTTGAGAATAAGATGCAAGTCTGTGTCTTACTAATTGATGAGTAAGAGTCCTTGAAACTCCTTCTATGGCAAAGGTAAAGCTAACGTGTTCAAGGGGTGAAAGATGAGAAAAAGACATAAGTCTATTTAGAAACTTTTCAGTAGATTCTTCTGTCAAATTTTCTGTTATTTCTTCTACACCTACTCTTGAATAACAAAGTTTTGCTGCTGCTGCAATGGTCTTGTCTGGATCCATTGTATGCGAAATAATCTTTACCTTCATTTAGTCATCTCCTTAAATAAATCCCTAATTCTTTCATATCTCTTTAAGAGGTAGAGGTAACCAAAGAGAGCCTCCACTCCTGTTGCAATCCTATAATCAATGGGATCTGCATTTTTGGGAACAGTGTGGGATTTTGCATTTCTACCTCTTTTAAATATTTTATATTCTTCTTCTGTCAATTGATTTTCTATCTTTTCAAATAGTTCTCTTTGACCCTTTGCCCTTACATATTTTATGCTCTCTCTGTGAAGCTTGTTTGGATTTTTTCTAAGGTCTAAAATTTTACTTCTGACTAAAATCTCAAAGGCAGCATCGCCAATATAAGCTAGAGCCAAAGGGCTTAGTTCTCTTACTTCAGCTTCACTATAATCTTTAATTTCTAAAAAATTTAAATTCTCTTCCAAGTTGTTCCACTTCTCGTATCTTCAATTTCAATTCCCATATTCTTTAACTCATCTCTGATTTCATCTGCTCTCGTGAAATCTTTATTTTTTCTAGCTTCATTTCTTTCCTTGATAAGTTCTTCAATATCGTCTGAAATTTCTTCTCTTTCTTCTTCCATAATTCCAAGAACTTTTGTAAGTTTCTTTAAAAGATCTAGGGCTTTTTCTAGAACTTCTTTAGAAGAATTTTCATCAAGATTTAAGTTTATATCTTTTACTAAATCGAAGATTGCTGTAATTGCATCAGCAGTGTTTAAATCATCTTCCATGGCAGATTCAAATTTTTCAACGTGTCTGTCAAAGGACTTAAATAATTTTTCTTCATCTTCTGTGATTCTTTCTATTTCAGTTTTTTTTATTGCATCTTCAAGTTTGTACTTGGCATTATAAAGTCTTTTGCTAGAATTCTTTGTTTGTTCCATTACTTCTCTTGAGAAGTTAATTGGTGAACGATATTGAGTTGTCAAAAGGAAAAATCTTAAAACTTCTAGGTCAAATTCTTCAGAAATTTCTCTAACTGTGAAGAAGTTTCCCTTAGATTTTGACATTTTTTCATTGTCCACAGTTATCATTCCATTGTGTAACCAATAATTGGCAAAAGGAACGTCGTTACAAGTTTCTGATTGAGCAATTTCATTTTCGTGGTGAGGGAATTGTAAATCTTCTCCACCTGTATGAATGTCAATGTTATCGCCAATAAGTGTCTTTGCCATAACTGAACATTCAATGTGCCAACCTGGTCTTCCTTCACCCCAAGGTGCTTGCCAGAAAGGTTCCCCTTCTTTTTTATTTTTCCAAAGTGCAAAGTCACTTGGATTTTTCTTGTTGTCATTGATATCAACTCTGTGACCAGAAATTAAATCTTCAATATTTTTCTTTGAAAGTTTGCCATAGTCCTTTGCATGGCTGATGTCAAAATAAACATCTCCATTAGATACATAGGCAGCACCCTTGTCAATTAGAGTTTGTACAAAATCAATAATTTCATTTATGTGTTCTGTTGCTCTAGGGTTTAGGGTTTCATAATCATATAGGTGAAGTCCACCTGCATCTTTTTTAAATTCTTTTATATATCTCTTGGCAATATCAGAAACTTCAACACCTTCATCATTTGCCTTGTTTATCATTTTGTCATCTATGTCTGTAAAGTTAACTACAAATTTAACTTTCATTCCCTTATATTCAAAATACCTTCTCAAAGTGTCAAATACAACGAGAGGTCTTGCATTTCCAACATGAATAAAATTGTAGACAGTTGGACCACAATTATATATACCAACTTCTCCTTCTTTAATTGGCACAAAATCTTCTTTTTTTCTCGTTAGAGTATTGTATAATTTCATAAATCCTCCTATAAAAAAACGCCTCAATAGAGACGATTATTTAAATATACTTCTGAAAAATTTTTCGTAGTAATCAAGTCCTATAAAAGTTTTGTCATTAATCATTTTTTGAATCTTTTCCACGCTTGCAAGATCAACATCCATGACTTCTTCCTCTTGCATTACAATTTCATCAAGAGAAATATTTTTTCTCACTAAAAAGATATAGAATATTGTGTTTTTTTCAGTAATAATTCTTTTTAACTTAAGTTCTTCTTCTCTTATGTCAACTCCAAGTTCTTCCTTAAATTCACGAACCATACCTTCTTTTGGGGTCTCTCTAGAAATGACAGAGCCACCAGCAGAACAATACCACATTCCAGCAAAAGATTTTTTCTCAAGAGCTCTTCTTTGGATAATAAATTGTCCGTCGTCCCTTAAAATCCATCCCTCTACTATTAAATGGTAATCGCTGTTTTTAAGACGCTCGCCTTTTCTAATGACACGTCTTTTCCATTTTTCCATTTTTATTATAAACATCCCAATATTCCACGACAAAACTCCTTACAGTTATTTTACACTATTTATAGTGTTTTTTAAAGATTATGAAAACTTTATTTAATTAAAATCTACTATTTATTAATAAGAATTTTTTACAAAATAAAAAAGTGGAAATTTTATTCCACTTAATTTTAAATATTTTTTAAAGACCTATAATCAAATCCTCTTCTATATTCTACATAGGATCTATCATCTTTATAGACATAATCTCTTAGAGTTTTCTCTACAAGCCTTATATTAAATTTTTCATCTTTGGACTTATAAATTTCCTTCACATAAATATCTGTATCAGAAAAATTTAATTTTCTCTCAGCTTGTACAATTGCAAGAAGAGAATTTTGTAAATGTTCTTTGAAAATTATAAATCTTGCCTTTGTAGAAAATTTTGAATTCTCATTGTCTAGGAAGCATTGGAGTACAAAGTATTCATCTTCCCAATATCCAAAAACTTCATCCCTTTCTTCACTCATCTTAAAATCATCTAGATTATCCACTATTTCAACAAAAAGTTCTCCTGTTTCATCATCATGAGAAAGTATGTATTTTCTTTTCTTTAATTCTAAATCTTTTGCACAATCTTTTTCGATTACTTTTAAATTCTTCATGCCCTAACAATCCTTTTTGAAAAGATTTCTAAAGTATATCTAGAAGCAAGGTATCCAATAAAATATATTATAATTGTGACTATAATAGTTGGAATAATCCCTGCTTGCACAAATCTTGATTGTGGTACAAATAACTTTACTATGAAAAAGGAAGTCCAAACGCCAAAAGCACTTTTTGTTGGTACAGAATAAAATATATTACTATCTTTATCATAATTTTTAAAGATTATCAAAGTCAAAATATCACTTAATACTCCGCTGACTAGTCCAGCCAAGGCTCCAAAAACAGAAAACCTAAGCATATAAATCGCATAGCACAAAGAAATTAAGGATACAGTTCCAATTTTTCTAGTTTTTAAAATTGTTGCTGTATATATAAAGGAGAAAGCGGGCGCCGTCATAAGGACTCTTGAAGAAGGTATTGGTAAACTCAAGGATATAGTATAAAGGATTTTACCAACAACAATCATCATAGCCAGAGAAAGACCCATTAAAACCCAATCTTTCAGTCTAAATTTTTTCATCTAATCACCTAAAACACAATAATTATCAAATTCTAAATAATCTCCAGTATTTGCATAGGCCCTTGCCCTGCATCCACCGCAAATATTATTAAAATTACAAGTTCTACACTTTCCCTTATAATATGAAGGGTCCCTAAGTTTTTGAAAGACCTCGCTATTATTCCAAATGTTATAAAAAGAATCCTCTTTCACATTGCCAGCCTCTACTTCTGCATAGGGACAAATATTCACCCTGCCGTCGTATACCAAGCTACAATAACTTGTACCTGCTATGCATGACTTTTTTACTCTTGGATCTAAATCTAATTTCTTTGCCATGACTGTTGACTGGGGTGCACAAGTAGGCTTTATAAATAAGTCTGACTCGTACTCCAAAACTTCCTTAATAGCTTCTGTATATTCTTCTTTTGTTAGGTATACATTTTCTAAGTTTTTTCCCCTACCTGTCATAACTAAGAATAAAACATGTACTGAAGATGCTCCTAGTTCGCTTGCAAAATCTAAAAGACCTTTTATTTCCTTTAAATTAATTTTAGAGATAGTGGTGTTTATCTGAAACTTAACATCATTTTCTTTTAAAATCTCTATACCTCTCATGGTTTCTTCAAAGGCTCCCTCATATCCTCTAAAGGAATCGTGAATATTTTTGTCTCTCGAATCTATAGAAATGGCAAGGGATTTTATATACTTTTTTATAAGTCCTATATTTTCTTCATCTATGAGAGTTCCATTAGTTCCCATACAAGTATAAAGACCAAGGCTGGATGCAAATTCTGCAAGTTCAAAAATATCCTCCCTCATTAGGGGTTCTCCACCACTTAATTTAAGCATATTAAATCCAGCTTTTTTTATATCTCTAAAGACTTCCTTTGCCTCTTCAGTAGATAGCTCATCTGACAAATCCACATCTTCTTTAGAATTCCTATAGCAGTGTTCACAATAGAGGTTGCATTTTTTTTGTAACATTGTAAGATACAATTTTCATTTTTCCTATAACCTCCTAAAGAAATTGCCTCATAAAAGAGGCAATTCTAATATTATTTAATTTATTTCCTTATCAAAGTAGATATGGGTCATCTTCCCAAGCAATTAATGTTGTCGGATCTTTGGCATTTGTATCTCTTCCTTCTGGTGGAAGGTCCTTAGCAGATTCTGGTTCTGCAGCTTCTGTTGGATAATTAAGATCTTGATCTCTTGCATTTAATTTTTCCAATTCTTCACGAGATTTAGCTTCATGCATTTCTAAGTCAACTGTATCAATATCTATGCCAAGAGCCTTAGCCACGCCCTTTCCATATTCAGGATCAGCTGCATAGCAATTTCTTATATATCTGTGCTTAATTTGCATAGTTGAGTCGCCTAAGTTTCTAGCAGTATTTTCAAATAAAACTAATTTTTGTTCATCAGTCATTCTATTAAATAACATGCCAGGTTGTGTGAAGTAATCGTGATCATCAGCCCTATAATCGTATCTCTTAGTTTCTCCACCCTTATCATGTGGAATTTCTAGGCTTGGATCATCTTGCCATCCGCCATAAGAATTTGGTCTATAGTGAAGTTCTGCACCCTTATTTCCATCAACTCTCATTTGTCCATCTCTGTGGAAATCATGAGGATGTTTTACACCAAGTGGTGAATTTACAGGAATTTGGTGATGGTTAACTCCAAGTCTATATCTTTGTGCATCTGAATAGAAGAAAGCTCTAGCTTGAAGAACTCTATCTGGAGAAAGTGCAATTCCTGGAACTATATTTGCAGGAGAAAAACCAGCTTGTTCAACATCTTGGAAGAAATTATCTGGAACTTTATTTAAAACATATTCTCCCACAGGAATAAGTGGATAATCTTTCTTTAACCACATTTTTGTAAGATCAAAAGGATTTGTCGGATGTTTTTCAGCTTCTTCTTCAGTCATAACTTGGATATATAATTTCCACTTTGGATAATTTCCATTTTCAATAGCTGTATAAAGGTCACGACCTGAAGATTCTCTGTCCTTACCATTTACCATTTCAGCTTCTTGGTCAGTATAATTTAAAATACCTTGTTGACTTCTAAAGTGGAACTTAACCCAAACTCTTGTGCCTTCTTCATTATACATAGAATAAGTATGAGAACCAAAACCGTGCATATATCTAAAGGAAGAAGGTATACCTCTATCACTGTTTATGATAGTTGTTTGTAGTAGAGATTCTGGAAGAGATGACCAATAATCAAAGTTTGTGTTTGGACTTCTTAGGTGAGTCTTTGGATCTCTCTTGACAGCGTGGTTTAAATCAATAAATTTCATTGGATCTCTAAAGAAAAATACGGGAGTATTATTTCCAACTACATCCCAGTTTCCATCTTCTGTATAAAATCTAACTGCAAATCCACGAATATCACGTTCTGCATCAGCTGCTCCACGTTCTCCAGCAACTGTTGACATTCTTGAAAATACCTTACACTTATTTCCAACCTTGCTAAAAAGTTTTGCCTTAGTGTATTTTGTGATGTCGTGAGTTACAGTAAATTCACCCCAAGCACCCCAGCCCTTAGCGTGCATTCTTCTTTCAGGAATGACTTCCCTATTAAAGTGAGCGTGTTTTTCAAATAACCACAAATCTTGGACTGAAAGGTGACCATCCATACCTGCAGTCATGGAATCTTCGTCATTATCAACTACTTGTCCACCTGCACGTCTAAGTGTAGGATCATCATTTACATTTTGATTTCTACTTGGCATTGGATCTCCGGCCTTGTTCTTAGCTGTTGGGTCCATTTTTTTCTTATCGTCTGCCATTTTATACCTCCTAAAAAAATAATTACAAAATTATAGCCTACTTTTTAATTACCCAAAAAGTGTATATCTACTCAATACATTAAACAGCTTTTTCACTAAATTTATAAAAACTTGTTTATAAAAACTTGGTAGTTTATCTTTAGAAAATCCAAAAAATAATAAAAATTTCTAAGAAATTCAGAAAATAGCAGTCTTTTAGGTGCTTTTACTATTGTTTTTATACTTTATCGTAATCTGTAGATAAATAGAATAATAAATATTTTCCCTAAATTCCTTGACAAGGGTTTTTTTTCTTTTTTACAATATTTGTAGAAGATTTAATGAAATTTTAGTTTTTCCTATATCAGGTATTTATCACTACATATAAGGAGCTTATAAATAATTTTAATTATGATAGGAATCTACTAATCTTATAAATTTAAGGAAGTGATTAATTATGAAGCCCGAATTGATTACCTTATTATTATTTATTATTGGATTTATTATATTTAATTTTTTCCCAGAAGGAGAAAAAGGTAATTCTCAATATAGATTAAAAATATTAAAAAATATAGATTTTGTGATGTTTACCTTGGCATTTTGTTTTGATAAGTCCTATTTATTAATTTTGACACTTATATTATTTATGATTTTTTATTATTTTTATGATGAAGAAAAAAAGAGCGATAAGGGAATTTTTCTATACATGATATCTGCCATTGTATTAACTCCCATGATATTTTTAATTCCAGATAAATATCACATGGAATTTGCAAATTTATTTTCTCCAAACATTTATATGTATTTAATTCTTTTAACTAGCCTAGTATTCTTTGTTATGAATATATATAATTTTAAACAAATTACAACTACTTCAAAAAACAAGTTATACACATTTATATTTTTACAATCAATAGTTTATATTGAATATTTTTATTTAGTGTATTTCTTTATTTTTAGATAAGATTTTAATATTTCAATTAAATATATTTCTATAAAAAAAGACAGCTTCTATAATGAAACTGTCTTTCTTTTTATATTAGAGATGAATATTATTAGCGACCGCCACCGCCGCCTCCACCGAAGGATCCTCCTCCGCCACCAACAGAAGTTGAGCCTCCAACTCCTCCGTTAGTGAATCCAGATCCACTTTGATAAGATTGATTGATTTTTTTTGAAAAATTTCTCGTTGCCAATATATGTGTGTTGTAAAGGGCGTAGTTATTGACATAAGCTGGATATGCCTTTGCTCCTTCTACAAACTCCTTGTCCAAGAAGAAGATTGATGAATAAATTAGATATTCTTCCCACTTCTCAAATTCCACTTCTTTTGTCACTTGTTCTAGATTGTCTTTTAGATAATTTTTAAACTTTAATAATATTTTCGTAGAGAACTTTTCCCTTTTCAGTTACTCGAAGTTCTTTGCCAGTTCTTCTTGATCCTAGGAATTTCTTTTCATAGACATAATCCTCTAAGTATCCTCTTTCTCTAAGATTTCTAATAGAAGATGTTTGGAATTCTTCGTAATAATTTTCCATTTCTTTTCTATGTTTTCTCACATATTTTTTGAAATCTTTTGCTGTGATGTATTCTTTATCATTTTCTTCTTTGGCTGCAGAAATCATATCAAAGAGTTCTTCTTCCATTGGTCCCATGTTTTCAGGACTTTTTAAAATTTTTATCTTATTCTTAGAAAATCCAACATCTTCTTCTGCAAATTCTATGGCTCCTTCTAAATTCCACTTTAAAATAAAGGCATTTATATAATTTCCAACTAAATCTCCTGTAACTAGATAAGCTTCAGCTATAAAATATGCCAAATCTTCCATTGGCCCCTCATAAGGAATTTCTTTATAGTACTCTCCCTTTAAATCCTTTGTTTTTGGAAGAATCTTTTTATTTTGGATTTTTCTCTTATTAAAGGATAGACCTACAGCCCTTGCTACAAAATAAACTACTGCCACTACTGCTGCAAAAATTCCTCCTAGGGCAGTTTTTTCTCCTGTAGACATAGGCTTTTCGTAAGCTTCTCCTTCTCTATTTTCCCAATGAGAGCCCTCAGCCGCCATATTTGCATAATCATCAAAGTTTTTGTCAATTTTATAAGCTGTATTAAAATATCCCTTTGGGAATTTTAGCATGACACTTGCATAATCGACATAGCCAGAGGATTTCATTTGGATTACTCCATCTACATTGTGGATTTCTCCTTCCATGCCAAAACCCCACATTTTTACGTCATTAAAATCTTCAAAGCCTTTAATATTTATTTCTACATTTTTAGGTTTTGGATCAAAGTTATCTCCAACAAATTTAAAAAATAACATATCGCTGTCATTTAATCCCACTACTATTGGATTTATTGTGTAAGATAAGTTATAAGTGTTATCAGCAAATTCACTAATTCCCCAAGTAAGTTCCACTTCGTCTTCTCTATCAATTCGTCCATAGTGATAGGCTTTTTCTTCAAAGCTTGAATCTATATTCCATGGACTAATTTCTGTAAAGTCCCTTCCAAGAGCATTGACAGAAAAATCTTCAATTTTTATACCCTGCAAATTGTTTATTAGTTTATATCTTTCAGTGTAATCTTTATTGTCCTCATCAATTTGCCAAACTTCATTTACTTTTGCAATTCCATTTTTATCAATTGTGGCATCAATTTTAATACTCTTAAAATCTTCTGCAAAAACAAAACATGGAAGAAGTGCAAATAAGATAGTCAATAAAAGTATCTTTTTATTTTCATGTCATCTCTCCTTTTTAAACTTATCTATTTTGATAATACAACTTTACAAATAATTTTTCAATTTTATTATTCTTACTAATTTTTAAATTTTTCTTGTATTTTTAATTTAAAATATTTTTTCCTCAAAATTATTTAATATTAAATATAAAAAAAGAAGTTGTCAAATTAATGGCAGCTTCTTTTAAATTTATAGTTCTTTTAAATATTTATTTAATAATTTGTAGGAAGCTTCTTCATCAACAGTAGAAATTAAACCGGCAGAAGATAGGATATAATCGCTATCTAAATAGCATTTCACATCTCTATTTATCAAATATTTATCTTCTAAATCTTTTATGGCTGAGAGAATTTTTTTAGGTTCATTAGAATTAATGAGAGATCCTCCAGTCCCAATAAACATTTCTGCTGGTCTCAAATCTTTTCCATACTGTTCATAAATCGTTCTAGTAGCTGTTTTAATTTTTTTAATGTGACCAATATGCCTCATAAGGGAAGTATGAGTTGCAATATAGCACAAGACATTGTCAAAATACAAATCTTCTTCATTGTTTGGAATATAATTTGTGTGATTAAAACGAAATTCTGTTTTTTCTTTAGCATCCTTGATTCCAAAGTCTAAAAAAGCTTCTTCCCCAACTGACTCATAAAGAGCAGTGGCAGAATATCTCATTCCCATGTCGCCCTCAACAGTTCTCTTTTCATAAGGCTCATCAATTGGAGGTGAGATGACATTTTCTTCTCCATAATAAGTCTTGCCTATTGAGTGAATATCTGTTGTTGCTCCACCAATATCTACTGATAAAATAACTTTGTCAAGATATTTTGCATAGACAGACATGGCTTTTTGAACTGCAACTGGAGTTGGAAGAAGTATTTCAAAATCTTGACTCAATAAATCTATTCCCTTAGCGTGGGCAATAGTCTTTATAAAAAGATTTCCTATTGTTTCCCTGAGAGGTCTATAGTTTATTGTGTTTGTCGTTGGCATAACATTTTCTGTGAAGTCACAAGGGACATCTGCTTTTAAAAAGATGTCCCTTATTTCTTCATGAGTATCAATGTTACCAGCCACAACAACTGGAATTTTTACCGATCCCTTTGCAAGTTTTTTTGCATTGTAGATTATATTTTCCTTGTTGCCGTGGTCAGTTCCACCACACAAAACTATGATATCGGCTCCAGAATTATTTATTTCTTCAACTTCTTCGTCTTTAAGTTCAAAGGAATAAACATTTAATATTCTGGCTCCACTTGATAGTGACGCAAGTCTTGCAGCGTCAGTAGTTAGATTTTTTGAAAAACCTATTGCAATTACCTTTAGCCCTCCTGATGCTGAAGAACAACCTAATATTTTAATCATATTTGACATCAGAGATTTCTCTTAACTTCTTATAAGCCTTGTTAAAGCCCTCTCTCACATCAGTCTCCACAGTAGTGTAACTTGAAGCACTAGCCAAAACCACATTCTCATCTGTATCCACTAAATGTAATTTTGTATAAGTTGATCCAACATCGACTAAAAGATAAATCATGCTAGTTTTTCATCTACTATTTTCATAATTTCTGCGTGATTTTTTTCTACAATCTTTCTTGTAGCTTCCATTTTTTCTTCAAGTTCATGTCTGTAATCTTGATCTTTAAGAGAGTTTAGATTAATGATTACATTTAAGAAAGCTCCGTGAACTGCAGCTTCAATATTTAATAAAGCTACTGCAACGTCTGTAATTGCATTTGAGTTACCTTTTTCTGCAAGTTCTCTTGCATAATCATAAAGTTCAGTAACCTTAGTTCCAAGTCCTAGAGGTACATCAATTGCATTTCTGTAACCTTCTTGAATCTTTTCGGATCTTTTAGCTTTTTCTTCTTCAGTTTCTTTTGGAAGTTTCATAGCGTCCATAACTCCGTTAAAAGAGTTAGCATCTCTATCAATACCATCAACAAAATCGTCTTTGTATTTTAAAAGTTCAGCTTGAATTTCTTCCATTCTTTCAGAAACGTCCATATATTTTTTCTTACCAATAGTTAAACCTGCAACCATTGCAAGAAGTGAAGCTGCCATTGATGCGTTTAGTGCAGCAATAGATCCACCACCAGGTGCTGGTGAATTTGAAGCAGTTTCGTCAGCAAATTCTACTATATTTAAATCTTTAAGCATTTTTCCTCCTGTGAATTAGAATAATCCAGTGATAACTCCGTCATTATCGATATCCATCTTGTTAGCAGCTGGTACTTTTGGAAGTCCTGGCATAACCATGATGTTAGATGTTTGAACTACTATAAAGCCTGCTCCTGCAGAAACTCTTACATCTTGAATTTCAATATCAAAGTCTGTAGGTGCTCCAACTATATTCTTATCATCAGTGAATGAGAATTGTGTCTTAGCAATACAGATAGGAAGTTTGTCAAGACCCATTTCTTCTATTTTCTTAACTTGTTTTTTAGCAGCTGTTGTGAAGTTAGCTTGTCTACCTCTGTAGATTTCTCTAACAATTGTGTTTACTTTATCAACGATGCTGTCATTTTCATCATAAATAGGCTTGAAGTTAGATTCTTCTTCATCAATAAGTTCAACAACTTTATGTGCAAGATCTTCAGCACCTTCGCCACCCTTAGCGAAACATTCACAAAGTGAAATCTTAACGCCTAGTTCAGCACAAAGTTCTTCTAATTTTGCAATTTCGCCTTCAGTATCGTCTGCGAATCTATTGATTGCAACAATTGCTGGAACTCCGAATTTTCTAACATTTTCAACGTGACGTCTTAAGTTAGCAAATCCTTTTTCAAGAGCTTCAATGTTTTCAGCTTTTAATTCTTTTTTATCTACTCCACCGTGCATTTTAAGAGCTCTAATTGTAGCAACAATTACAACTGCATCTGGAGCAAGACCTGCTTTTCTACATTTGATGTCCATGAATTTTTCAGCACCAAGATCAGCACCGAAACCAGCTTCTGTAACTGCATAATCGCTTGTTGCAAGTGCAAGTTTAGTAGCTAGGATTGAGTTACATCCATGAGCAATGTTAGCGAAAGGTCCACCGTGAATAAATGCTGGTGTATTTTCAAGAGTTTGTACCATGTTTGGTTTTAATGCATCTTTAAGAAGCATTGCTACTGCACCTTGGATTTCAAGATCAGCAACAGTTACAGGACCTCCATCAAGATTGTATCCAATAACCATTTTAGCTAGTCTGTTCTTTAAGTCTTCGATGTTTTCTGATAGACAAAGAACTGCCATGATTTCAGAAGCAACTGTAATCATGAAGTGGTCTTCTCTAGGGAATCCATCAGCTTTTTTACCAAGAGAAATAACAACATTTCTAAGAGCTCTATCGTTCATGTCAAGTACTCTTTTCCAAGTGATTTGACGACAATCAATTCTTAGAGCATTTCCTTGGTGAATGTGGTTATCGATAGCTGCAGAAATAAGGTTATTTGCAGCTGTCATTGCGTGAAGATCTCCTGTGAAGTGAAGGTTAATATCTTCCATAGGAACTACTTGTGAGTATCCACCACCTGCAGCTCCACCCTTAACACCAAATACTGGTCCAAGAGATGGTTCACGAAGTGCTACTGCAGATTTCTTTCCAATTCTATTAAGACCTTGAGTAAGACCAATAGAAACTGTTGATTTACCTTCACCTGCTGGTGTTGGAGAGATAGCAGAAACAAGAATTAATTTACCATTTTCGTTGTTTTCTTCAATTCTCTTAATTGCATCCCAAGAAATCTTAGTTTTATATTTACCATATTGTTCAAGATCGTCTTTTTCGAAGCCTACTTTTGCAGCAACTTCTTCAATAGGAAGCATTGTAGCTTCGTCAGCTATTTGTATATCTGTTTTAAATGCCATATATTAAATTACTCCTCAATTAATAGTGTTTCAAGAACTTGTTCTGATTTTAATCCTTCAATTTGCATATAGTAAGCTGCTGAATCAACTAGAGCTTGTAGTGGAAGAAGTCCAATAAGTTCAGTGTTAACAACAGTTACGCCATATCTCTTAGCTTCTGATTTAATCATTTCAAGAGCTTGATAAATTGCAGTTTTTTCAAAGTTTACAAGGTTCATTGATACTTGAGTTTGACCTTTTTCTTCAAGTTCAAGACCAATAGCCTTAACAAATCTTAGTCCTCCACCGATGTGACGAACTTTCTTTGCAATTGTATCTGCAATAGTTAAATCGCTAGTGTTTAAGTTTACGTTAAATGCAACTAGGTGGAATCTTGCTGCAACAGCAGTAGCTCCTGATTTAACATTCATTTCTTGAGGACCAAAGTCTGGTTTCCATTCTTCTTCTTTGATTTTTTCGAAGAATCCTTCGTATTGTCCTTTTCTAACTTTTGCAAGGTTCTTTCTTGCTGGAGTTGAAGCAGCATCTTCGTATAGGTAAACAGGAATTCCCATTTCTCCTATTGCTTTACCAACTCTTTTAGCGTATTCAACACATTCTTCAGTTGTACATTCTGTTACTGGAACAAATGGAATAACGTCAACTGCTCCCATTCTTGGGTGAGCACCCTTGTGTGTAGACATATCAATAATTTCAGAAGCAACCTTAACAGATTCTAATACTGCATCAATAACAGCTTCTGGTTCACCAATAACTTCAACAACTAGTCTGTTGTGGTCAGCATCTGGTTGGTAGTCAATTAACTTAATATTTTCTTTTGCTCTAAAACATTCAGTGATTTTTTCAACTTTCTCAAGGTCTCTACCTTCAGAATAGTTAGGAATACACATTACTCTTTTCAATTGATTTTCCTCCTAATATAGATTACTTAATTACTTTCTTTCCTTTTACATTATATATTATTTTACTTTTTTTTAAAGTTCAACAACTTTTTCTACTTCTTCAAGAAGTTTTCCAGAAGTTATTAATTCTTGAGCTTTTTCAAGTTCAACGTAAATTTCAATCTTCTTATCTTCTTCAATAAAGTCTACTTGGTTTCTAATTACATCGTGAGCAACTTTTGTACCTTTACCAAGTTCAAATTTGTTTTCTTCCATTTCCATTCTAAAGTCAAGAGCTTGAGCAGCTATCATAAGTTCAGTAGTTAAAATTCTTGCAGTGTTTTTAACAACTTCTCTTACTTTTCTAGAAGCCCAGTTACCCATTGATACGAAGTCTTCTTGGTTTTCACAAGATGTTATAGAGTCAACACTTGCTGGGTGAGATAAAGTTTTGTTTTCAGATGCTAATGCAGCTGCAGCGTATTGAGTAATCATGAATCCTGAGTTAAGACCAGGGTGTTTTACTAGGAATGAAGGCATTCCAGAAAGTGTAGTGTTAACCATTCTTTCAATTCTTCTTTCAGAAACATTACCTAGTTCAGAAACTGCAATTGCTAAGAAGTCAAATGGTTGAGCCATTAATTCTCCGTGGAAGTTACCACCAGAAATTACTTTACCGTCGTGAGTGATAATTGGGTTATCAGTTGCAGCATTAAGTTCGATTTCAACTTTTTCTTTTACATATTCAAGAGTATCTTTAGAAGCTCCGTGAATTTGTGGCATACATCTAAATGTGTAAGCATCTTGTACTCTAAGTTCTGCTGTGTGTGTTACATAAGTTGAACCTTCAAGAATATTTCTTAGATTTTCAGCAGTCTTTAGTGATCCAGCGTGTGGTCTAATTGTGTGAAGTTCTTCCCAGAATGCGTCAATGATTCCTCTAGAAGATTCACAAGCCATAGCTCCTGCGATATCAGCAATCTTAGAAAGTTGAAGTGCATCATAAGTTGCAAGTGCTCCAGTTGCTGTAAGAACTGTTGTACCGTTAATTAGTGCAAGTCCTTCTTTAGCTGCAAGTGCGATTGGTTTAAGTCCTGCTTTTTCCATAGCTTCTTTACCTGGAAGAAGTTCTCCTTCATAATAAGCTTTTCCAAGTCCAAGCATTGGAAGAACCATGTGTGCAAGAGGTGCTAAGTCTCCGGATGCTCCAAGAGATCCTTTTTCTGGAATAAATGGAACTACGTTTCTATTTAACATTTCAAGAAGTAATTCAATAGTAGAAAGTCTGATACCAGAAACTCCCTTTAATAGTGAATTGATTCTAATAAGCATAACTGCTCTAACTTCATCTTCAGGAAGTGGGTTGCCAAAACCAGAAGCGTGAGTTCTGATGATGTTTTCTTGTAATTGAGCTGAATCTTCTTTAGAGATACTTACTCTTGATAGAGAACCAAATCCTGTGTTGATTCCGTAAACAACTCTTTCTTCTTCAACGATTTCTTCTACATATTCTCTTGATTTGTTTACGTCAGCGATTGCCTTTTCATCAATTTCTGCTTTTACGTGATTTCTTGTTACAGCTACTAATTGTTCAAGGTCTAGATCATTACCTGTTAATACTACTTTGTTCATAATTGTACTCCCTTTCTTTTAATTCATTACATCTAACATACTAATTCAAAAGAACATTTTAAAGATGAAACATCATGTCATCCTTTGAAAAGTAGTTGCTAAAAATTTCCTGCACTTGCTAGTTAAATAACTTTGCAAATGTTTTCTACCTAGATTTTATTCTAAATATAAATCATTGTCAATAATTTTAGATAAAATAAAACTCTATTCACTAAAAAAATACAATATTTTAATACGTTTTCTTGATAATCTATTTCTGAACTTGCACGATATAATGTAATTTATTATCTTTTAATTGTAAAAATATTTTTATATTGTATGTTTTTTGAAAAAACTTTAAATAAAATACATTATTAGTTTTAATCTATATTTAAATAATAGTTTATAAAATTTAAAATAAAGTTTACATAAAAAAATGACTTAGTCGCCTAAGTCATAAAATTTATATTAATCTTTCTTTATTAGTCCATAAACAATAAGTCCTATGGAAAGTACAAAAGCAATTGTTATTGTAAAGTCGCCTTTCACATAATCAATTAAATGATTTTTTAAAAGATGATGTAACTTTTAGGTCCAAAAGTGGCATGAAGTGTAAAAATATTATTAATAAAACAGTCATGACCACTCCAGTGATAATATACTTATCTCTAGACTTCATTTCTTTCCTCCTTTCTTACTATTAAATAAGCTCCCACAACTTTCTTAGCATTTCCCTCTGTCTTTTTTTCTCCTTCTTTATGTATTTCAAATTCATAGTCATTTATCTCAGGAAAAATATTAACTATTGCAAAAGTTTTTCCTTCAACTTTTATTTCAAGATTTAAGTCAATTTTATTTTTCTTTTCCACATCAAAGCCCAAGGCATTGGAAATAATTTTTGCATCAATAGGAAGGTCCACCATGTAATCATTTTTTAAGATTTTTTCTCCAATTTTTATCCTAGCCTCTTCATCTTTTTTGTTGTCACATACTGACTGGTAAACATCATGTCCACTAAATTCTATTGCATTTCTAACCTCTGAAATATTCTCTATAGTGTAAGCTTCTTTATTCTTTACTTCTTTTTTAGTGTAATCATCCTTATCAAGGAGTCTAATGTATTTTATATCTGAAATTTCATATCCAA
>NZ_HE978595.1:36903-46618 GCF_000312025.1 Peptoniphilus timonensis JC401
ATGTATTTTATATCTGAAATTTCATATCCAAGACTTTCTTCCATTTGTTTCTTCTTGTCACTAGGCACTTCTAAAATTTCAAAATTTTTATTGGATTCGTAATTTTTTTCATCTACTTTTATTTCCTTATGACTTAAAGCTTTTGGTCCATCACTGTAAGACTTGTAGCTACTCCTTCCAAAGAAGACAAGAGCTAAAAATATAACTCCAAAAAGAATAATTAAATTTTTCATTAAAGGCTTCATCACACTCACTCCTTAAAAAGATTATATCATCAAAAATTATTTTCTATGATAAAAAATGCAATAAAAAATGACTTAGTTTCCTAAGCCATCTCTATAAAAAATTATTTAGATTAAAGTACTTTTGCTAAAAAGCTCTTTGTTCTTTCATTTTGTGGATTTCCAAAAACTTCTTCTGGACTTCCTTCTTCTACAATATAGCCGCCATCCATAAATAAAATTCTGTCGCCAACTTCTCTTGCAAATCCCATTTCGTGAGTTACAACTACCATAGTCATTCCTTCTTTTGCAAGATCCTTCATTATGTCAAGGACTTCACCAACCATTTCTGGGTCAAGAGCTGATGTTGGTTCATCAAAAAGCATAACTTTTGGATTCATTGCAAGGGCTCTAGCTATTGCAATTCTTTGTTTTTGTCCACCAGATAGGGATTTTGGAAAGGACTCAGCCTTATCTGGAAGTCCAACTCTTTCAAGTAATTCTTTTGCCCTTGTTTCTGCTTTTTCTTTTTCCATTTTCTTAACAAGTGTTGGAGCAAGGGTGATATTATCCAAGATATTTAAATTGTTAAATAAGTTAAAGGATTGGAATACCATTCCCATTTCTTCACGAACCTTATTTATGTCAATTTCCTTAGATGTTATTTCTTCTCCATCTACAAAAATCTTTCCACTTGTTGGAGTTTCCAAAAGATTTAAGCATCTCAAAAATGTTGATTTACCAGAACCTGAGGGTCCAATTACAACAACAACTTCTCCATCTTTTATTTCTTGATTTATTCCCTTTAGGACTTCAAGTTCGCCAAAGGACTTTGTAAGATTTTCTACTTTAATCATTTGCAAGTCTCCTTTCTAGTACTCCCATGGCCTTTGAAAGGCTAAATGTCATGATGAAGTAGATGCAAGCTGTAAATATAAAGGGTCTTACTAGTTCAAAAGTTCCCGATGAAATACTTTTACCTGCATACATTAATTCTCCAACACCTACTGTATAAGTAATTGACGATTCTTTGATTAAAGTTATAAACTCGTTTACTAAAGCTGGAAGAATATTTTTTATAGCTTGAGGCATGATAACTTTTTTCATAGCTTGTTTTTGATTTAGTCCAAGAGATCTTGCTGCTTCCATTTGTCCAACGTCAACTGAGGATATGCCTGATCTTATAATTTCTGCAATGTAGGCTGCAGAGTTTAAAGATATAGAAAGAGAGCACAAGAACATTGGTGCAGTTAAAAGTGTAAATTGTTCTGGAATAATTTTTTTAAGTCCAAAATACACAATCATTATTTGAACAAGCATTGGTGTTCCTCTTACAATTTCTATATAAATACTTGATAAAATATTTAATATTTTTAATTTTGATGTTTTCATTAGAGCAAGGATTACCCCAAGTGTAAAACCTAAAATGACACCAATTATTGAAAGTTCAATAGTTGTTACGGCTCCATTTAAGTAAGTTGGAAGGTACCTCTCTAAGAAAGCAAATTGATTCATAATTCCCATTTTTTCCCCTTATTTTAAAAATAAAAAATCCCCACATTTTAATGTAGGGAATATTTAATTTATTTCATTGCCTCTTTGTTGGATAATTCAATATACTCATCAAACCATTTTTCTACTTGGCCTGAATCTTTTAATCCTTTAACAACTTCGTTGACAGCTGCTGTCAAGTCGTCGTTACCTTTTTTAACTGCTACTGCAAATCCACTTTCATCTGGAATTCCTAAATCTTCTATAATAACAAATCCGTCAGTGATTGAAGCAAATTGCTTAGCAGGAAGTTCTGATAAGAAAGCTGCATCAATTGATTTGTTTTTAAGTTGTTCGATAATGACATTGTTTAGGTCAAAGCCCTTGCAGTTATCTCCAAATTTTTCTGTTGCAAACTTGTGTTGAAGTGATCCAAGTTGTGTACCAATGATTTTTCCATTAAGGTCATCAAAAGTTTTGTACTTGTCTTTATTTTCTTCAGTTACAAGTAAAACTTGTTTTCCCTTTGAATATTCATCAGAAAAATCAACTTGTTTCTTTCTTTCTTCGTCAGCACCCATTCCAGCAAGAACTATGTCAACGTCGCCTGCTTTAAGAGAACCAAGAAGTCCTTCAAATGCCATGTTCTTAACTTCAAGTTCAACTCCAAGTGAATCAGCAATTGCTTTTGCAAGTGCTATATCAACACCTGTGAATTCTTCTTTGCCAGATTGGAAAGATGTCCATTCCATTGGTGGAAAGTCTGCTGATGTTCCAAGAACTAGTTTTCCTTTTTCTTTAATAGCATCAATTGTAGGACCAGTAGTTTTAACTTCTACTTTAACGGCTTCTTTAGCAGGGTCTTCTGCTGCTTCTTCTTTTTTACCACAGCCAAATAATAACAGGGCTGTTATTGCAATAATTGCAATATTTAAAAATTTCTTTTTCATAATTTCCTCCTATTTTAAATAAAAATAGCTATCATAAGCTTTCGCTTCAATTTTAAAAAACATTATAACTCAAAAACTAATGATTTTCAATGATTTAAGCCCACTTTATTAAATTAAAATTCTAAAAGATCCTCTGCTGGAGTTTCTTCTATTGGATTAATAACTTTTTCTTCAACTGGTTTTTCCTTTGGAAGATCTTTATTAACTTCAGGAGGATTATTTTTCTTTACTCTTGAATATTGATAAACTCCCCAAGATTCAAGTTCATTATCTGTTCCAAGCCAAACTGGTGCACCTACATTTACATTTGGAAAAACATAATTTTCTACATCGTAATTAAATAGTCTAATACAACCATTGGAATAGTATCCTCCAATTTGATGTGGTTTTATATTTCCATGGATTCCATATCCATTAAAACCACTTAATCTTATTCCCATCCATCTTTCTCCAAGTGGATTTTTTGGATCATCTGCTGGGACTGGAGTGTACTTTCCTCCCATGCCACCCCAAGCAGGATTCTTGTGTTTGTTCTGAATTTTTCCCTTTCCAGATGGTGTTGGTGTTGCATTTGTCCCAAGAGTTACTGGGTACTTTCCAATAGATTGTCCTCCCTTATAAAGCGTTAAGCTTCTTCTCGATTTATTTATAACAATCCAGTTACCCTTAGTCGGTGGGTTTGTGACCATATCATAAACTTCATAATTTTCTGTGTGAAGAGCTTGATTTGTCTTTTCATTTAAATCGCCTGTTACAGGAAGATTCATCTTAGCCTGCCATCTTTTTAACTCATCTCTTCTCTCGACCCCAGCTTTGTCCATAAAATTGTTTTGTCTCACAAATCCTTTGGCAAAAACAAAGTTTGGCAAAAGACTTGCAGCCAAAATAAAAACTCCAATTTTTTTTATTTTATTCAAATTAGCCCTCCAATTTATCTTTTAAAAATTGTCCTGTATAAGAATTTTTACACTTAACTATTTCTTCAGGTCTTCCAGTGAATAGAATCTCTCCTCCACCTTCTCCACCTTCAGGTCCAAGATCAATAATATGGTCGGCACATTTTATTACATCAAGATTGTGCTCAATTGTAATAACTGTGTTTCCCCTATCTACAAGCTCTTCCAAGACTTTTATTAATTTATTTACATCTTCTGAATGAAGTCCAGTAGTTGGTTCATCTAGAATATAAAGAGTTCTGCCTGTTGCTCTCTTAGAAAGTTCTGTTGCAAGTTTTATTCTTTGAGCTTCTCCACCTGATAAAAGTGTGGAACTTTGACCCAACTTTATATATGAAAGTCCAACATCTCTTAGAGTTTCTAATTTTCTAAGAACTCTCTCATGATTTTGGAAAAAGTCGATTGCTTCTTCAACTGTCATATCTAAAACATCGTAAATATTTTTGCCCTTGTACTTAACTTCAAGAGTTTCACGATTGTATCTCTTGCCGTGGCAAACTTCGCAAGGCACATAGACATCAGATAAAAAGTGCATTTCAACCTTTAAAATTCCATCACCTTTGCAGGCCTCACATCTTCCGCCCTTGACGTTAAAAGAAAATCTTCCCTTTTTGTAGCCACGCATCTTTGCCTCATTAGTATTTGCAAAGATATCTCTTATTATATCAAAAGCTCCTGTATATGTTGCAGGATTTGACCTTGGAGTTCTTCCAATTGGCGATTGATCTATATCAACTATTTTATCAATATTGTCTAGACCTTCTATGGTCTTGTGTTTACCTGGTTTTATCCTAGATTTATTTATTTTTTGAGCAAGACTCTTGTATAAAATTTCATTTACGAGAGATGACTTGCCTGATCCAGAAACACCAGTTACACAGACAAATTGTCCCAGAGGAAATTCAACATCAACATTTTTTAAATTATTTTCGCCAGCACCAATAACTTTTATGGATTTACCAGTGTAGTCTCTTCTTTTTTTAGGGACTTCTATTTTTTTCCTTCCACTTAAATATGCACCAGTAATGGATTCTTGAACATCCATAATTTCTTCTGCAGTTCCCTGTGCAACTATTCTTCCCCCATTTATTCCAGCAAGAGGTCCAATATCCACAATTTCATCGGCTGCAAACATTGTGTCTTCATCGTGTTCAACAACAATTAGTGTATTCCCAATATCAGTAAGATTTCTTAATGATTCAAGAAGTTTGGCATTATCCCTTTGATGAAGTCCAATACTTGGTTCATCGAGAACATAAATTACACCGACAAGTTGAGAACCAATTTGAGTTGCAAGTCTAATTCTCTGTGCTTCTCCACCAGATAAAGTCCCAGCCATCCTAGATAGTGAAAGATATTCTAAGCCAACATTTACTAAAAATTCAAGTCGAGATTTTATCTCCTTTAATAGTTCTTCTGCAATTATCATTTCATTTTTTGTAAATTCTAAATTGTTAAAAAACTCAAGGGATTTATCAATAGAAAGTTCTGTCAACTCAAAAATATTTAATCCCCCAACTTTTATGGCAAGAGATGAATCACGAAGTCTTGAACCATGACATTTTGGGCAAGGAACTTCTTCCATAAATTCGTCAATTTTATCTAGCATTCTGTCAGAACTTGATTCAGTGTATCTTCTCTTTAGGTTTTTTAAAATTCCTTCAAGACCTCCATAGTATTTCTTTTCTCCAGAAAAATAGGAATTAAAAGAAAAGTTTAACCTTCCCTTATAGCCGTTAAAAATTGCATCTAAAAATTCTTCTGGTGCATTTTTTATAGGTTCTTTAGTTGAGAATTTAAATTTTTTAGCAATTTGAGAAATTATTTCATAATAATAAGTTCCCTTAGAGTTAGAATAGCAGGCAATGGCACCTTCATCTATTGAAAGTTCCTTGTTTGGAATAACTAAATCCTTTGAAACTTCTTTGGAAAATCCTAACCCCTTACATTCATCACAAGCTCCTAGAGGAGAATTAAAGGAAAAAGATCTTGGAGTAACTTCTTCTATAATTATATTGCAATGAGGACAGGCGAATTTTGTAGAAAAAATCATGTCATCCCCATCAATTACATTTATTTTAGCTATTCCATCACTTAAATTTGTGGCAATTTCTAAGGAGTCAGCAAGTCTGGATTCTATTTTTTCCTTTATAATAATTCTATCTACTACAATATCAATATCGTGATACTTATTTTTTTCAAGTTCAATTTCTTCGCCAATATCACGCATTTCTCCATCAACTACAATTCTCAAAAAGCCTTCTTTTTTTATTTTTTCAAAAACTTTTTTTGTTGACCCTTTCTATGCCTTACAAGAGGAGATAGAATTTGAATTTTCGTCCTCTCATCTAGTTTCATAATTTCATCTACCATTTGGTCAATTGTATAAGAAGAAATTTCTTTTCCACATTCTGGACAGAAGGCATGACCAACTCTTGCATACAAAAGTCTTAGATAATCATAAATTTCTGTAACTGTCCCTACAGTTGACCTTGGGTTTTTGGATGTAGTTTTTTGATCAATGGAAATAGATGGACTCATACCTTCGATATAGTCAACTTCTGGTTTATCCATTTGTCCCAAGAATTGTCTTGCATAGGAAGAAAGTGATTCAACATACCTTCTTTGACCTTCTGCATAAATTGTATCGAAGGCAAGGGAAGACTTGCCCGATCCAGAAAGTCCTGTAAAAACTACAAATTTATTTCTAGGAATATTAAGATCAACATTTTTTAAATTGTTGACCCTAGCTCCCTTTACTATTATTTCGTCTTTCAATATAACACCTCTTTAAAGGATTGCAGATTTTTTCTTCTCTCTTAAATCCTTTATCTTGTCCCTAATTTCAGCAGCTTTTTCAAAATCAAGTTCTTCTGCTGCCCTATACATTTCAGGTTTTAGGGCATTTATCATTTCGTTAATTTCATCTTTAGTAAATTCATTTTCTTCGTCTTTTATATCTTCAAAGTCTATACTATCTTCTGCAGCAATGGCGGTATTTATTACCTCACGAACACTTTTAACTATAGTTTTTGGAGTAATATTATGTTCCTTATTGTATTCTTCTTGGATTTTTCTTCTCCTAGAAGTTTCGTCAATAGTTACTTTCATAGAAGGAGTTATTGTATCTGCATACATAATAACTTTTCCCTCAGCATTTCTCGCTGCACGTCCTGCAGTTTGAATAAGTGATGTGACAGAACGAAGAAAACCTTCCTTGTCTGCATCTAAAATGCAAACCCTAGAAACCTCTGGCAAATCCAGTCCCTCTCTCAAGAGGTTTATCCCAACAAGTACATCGACTTGGCCAAGTCTAAGATCTCTTATTATTTTCATTCTTTCCAAAGTATCTACATCTGAGTGCATGTAAGTTACCTTATACCCAATTTCTTTTAAATGTCTTGATAAATCTTCTGACATTCTCTTTGTAAGGGTTGTGATTAAAACTCTCTCTTCTCTTTCAATTGCTCCATTAATTTCATTTATAATATCATCAATTTGATTTTTAATTGGTCTAACTTCAATTACTGGATCGAGAAGTCCAGTAGGTCTAATAATTTGTTCAACTTCTTGTTCTGTATGTTCTAATTCATAAGGTCCTGGAGTTGCTGAAACATAGACGCATTGGTTCATCATGTCTTCAAACTCGTTAAACCTAAGTGGTCTATTATCTAATGCTGATGGCAGTCTAAATCCATAATCCACAAGAGTTTCTTTACGAGCTCTATCTCCATTATACATACCTCTAATTTGTGGAATTGTTTGGTGAGATTCATCTATTATAGTAAGAAAATCTTTTGGAAAATAATCTATAAGAGTATAAGGTCTTGAACCTGGCTCTCTTCCAGACAAGTGTCTAGAATAATTTTCTATTCCAGAACAAAATCCCATTTCAGATAGCATTTCTAAATCATATCTCGTTCTCTGTTCAAGTCTTTGAGCTTCCAAAAGTTTTTCTTGATCCTTTAAAACTTTTAATCTTTCTTCAAGTTCTTCTTCTATTGTCACAATAGCCCTCTTTACCTTTTCTTCTGACGTTGCAAAGTGGGACGCAGGAGTTATATAGGCGTGATTTAGATAATTTAAAACTTGCCCTGTCAAGGCATTTACTTCTGTTATCCTATCTATTTCATCTCCAAAAAATTCTACACGAATAGAATTTTCTGATGATGAAGCTGGGAAAATTTCTAAAATATCTCCACGAACTCTAAAAGTTCCACGCTTAAATTCATAATCATTTCTCACATATTGGATGTCAACTAATTTGCTCATGACATCATTTCTATCCTTAATCATGCCAGGTCTAAGAGAAATCGCCAATTTTTCATAGTCAATTGGGTCTCCTAAACCATAGATACAAGAAACTGAAGCAACAATAATTACGTCCTTTCTCTCAAAAAGTGACATAGTCGCAGAGTGACGCAGTTTATCTATCTCATCATTGATTGAAGAATCTTTTTCTATAAAAGTATCCGTCCCAGGAACATAGGCTTCTGGTTGATAATAATCATAATAAGACACAAAAAATTCAACGGCATTTTCTGGGAAAAATTCTTTTAACTCTGAACACAATTGATAAGCAAGAGTCTTGTTGTGGGCAATAACAAGAGTTGGCTTTTGAACTTTTTCTATAACATTTGCCATAGTAAAAGTCTTTCCAGAACCAGTTACACCTAAAAGATTTTGATGCTTGTAGCCTTTTTTTATACCTTGAGCTAATTTTTCGATTGCTTGAGGTTGATCACCTGTGGGTTTATATTCTGAATGAATTTTAAATTTCATTTAATCACCTACTAAAAAGAAAAAATATTGGAGTCCGTTCTCTTTTCTGTTCCACCAATATAAACGTCGTCTTTCTTCAAAATAATTTGACCCCTGCCCATGCTTTTGTAGTCATTTACAATTTCAACAGTATGGCCAAGATTTTTAAGTTCATCTATTATTTTAGGGTCGAAGTCAGCTTCCACTTGAATTTTTTTACCTTCAGTCCACATAATTCTTGGAGCATCAAGAGCTGCTTGTGGATTCAAATTAAAATCTATCATATTAGTCAAAACTTGAACATGAGCTTGAGGTTGCATAAAAGCACCCATAATTCCAAAGGCTCCAAGAGCTTCATTATCCTTAGTCATAAATCCAGGGATTATTGTGTGATAAGGAAGTTTTCCCCCTTCAAGAGAATTTGCTAGTCCTTCTTCAAAATAAAAATTTTCCACCCTGTTATTTAAACTAATTCCCGTTCTTGGAACAACAATACCAGATCCAAAACCAGCATAGTTTGACTGAATCATTGAAACCATATTTCCAAATTTATCTGCTGAGGCAAAATAAACTGTATCAGATGATTTTATAGAATAAGCTTTTGGTAAAGTTGCAAAATCTTTTAACTCACTTCTTCTCTTATCTGCATACTCATCTGATAAAAGTTCTTGGACTTTTATTTTCATTGAATCGGGATCTGCAACAAAGGCTTTTGCATCAGTTAAAGATAATTTTATAGCTTCAATAATTTTGTGAAGAGTCTCAGGATTTTCTCTATCCTTTAAATCCATATCATTTAAAATATTTAATGCCATTAAAACAGAAATCCCATGGCCATTAGGAGGAATTTCCCAAATATCTATTCCCTTGTAATTAGTGGAAATTGGCTTTACATATCTCGCTTCATAATTTTTTAAATCATCTAAATTTAAAAAACCTCCAAGTCTTTCAACTTCCTTTGAGATTTTTTGTCCAAGACCTCCTCTATAAAAAGATTCTCCTTTGCTATCCCTGATTTCTCTCAAACTTTCTGCCATATCTTGACACTTAAATACTTCTCCCGCCTTTGGAGCTCTACCATTTATAGTAAAAGTTTTAAAAAATTCGTCAAACTCACTTCTATTTAATTTTTTATATTTCTCTACATTTTCTCCCCAAAGTCTTGCAATTTGTGGAGTCACTGCAAAACCATCTTCTGCATAAGATATTGCAGATTCAAAAATTTTATCAAGGTCCATTGTGGCGAAGTCCTTGTGAATTTTCATTGCTCCACCAATAAGTCCAGGCGTATTAATTACATTTACTCCACAGCTTGGCATTTTATCATAGCCCTTCT
>NZ_HE978595.1:46906-141272 GCF_000312025.1 Peptoniphilus timonensis JC401
TTTTATCATAGCCCTTTTCCCTTAATCTTTCAATAGAAATATTTTTAGGACTTCTTCCACTGGCATTAATGCCATAAAGCTTTCCCTCAAAATAAATTAAGGCAAACATATCGGAACCAAGTCCATTTCCTGTTGGCTCAACTACTGGTAGGGTCATTGATGCGGCAAGAGCAGCATCAATGGCATTTCCCCCTTCAAGAAGAATTTTTGCTCCTGCACTAGTTGCGTAGGGAGAAGATGTGGCAACCATTCCATTCTTCCCAAAAATAACTCTTCTTGTTGATGGATAGGGATAGCTATTATAATTAAATCTCATAAAATCATCCTCTGTGTTTTATAAAAAAGTAGTGTCTATTTTCTTAAAAAGAAATTAAAAAATCTTATAAATCCATTCTTATTGATAATACTTCTAAATAATAAATTTTTAGAATTTAAAAATAAACTTATTATGCTTTTATATTTAAAATGAAAATTTACAATTATTTAAGTTTTTCTCAATAATTTTTATTTTAGCATTTTATAAAAAATATAATGCTCTCAACAAAGATAATTCTATAATTAATTAGTAAATAATTCAACATTAAGAAATTTTAACGCAAAAAAAGAGGCTTCATAATGAAACCTCTTAAAATTTAATTTACCTTTGCCATCTTCTCTTAGTTTTTTTCAATTCTTTTTTGAAATTTTTAAGATTTTCTTTGTATTCATAGGCATCGTAAACTTTTATTTTTTTGTTGTATTTGTGAGCTAAATCAAAAACTCTTTCTTTATCTTCTTCTTTAAAGAAGAATCTTCTTGTCAAATCTCCTTTAGTAAAATAAAGAAGAATTTTACCTGGCTCATTGGGTTTTTTCTCATAAGTAATTGCATCGATTTTTGACCATTCCCAAACTTCATTGGTCTTTGTGATCTTCATATCATTACACATCTCAAGACCCTTGCTAGTCACTGCCACATACTTTTTTGTAAGTAGTGAGAGCAATAATAAGAGTGCCAAGAGAAGAGTTAGCTTATACTGTGTGAAAATACCCAAGATAATTAATACGGAAGTGACTACATAGGCATATTTTTCAGAAAATGTTTTTCTTGGATTTACATATTCGTATTTAATCGCTTCGCTGTCATCATCCCAAGGCAATTTTATCTCTGACACATAATCACTTCTTTCTATAAATATTAGTGAGGAAAGTTTAATTAAGCACTAAGTTTTGGAGCTTTTCCTTCTGCTCTTCTTCTTTCAAGAGCTGCCATAGCTACTTCTCTAGCTGCTTCTGGAGATTTAGCTTGTTTCTTCATTGTAGTCTTACCAAATAGATTTGTATAAGATCCGTCAGCCCAGAATATATTTTTACCAGCAAATGCTGTTACGCAAGCGTAAATTGGGTTTAGTAAGTTAACAAATGCAAATGGGAAGAATGCAAGTGGATTAACACCAAGTGTTCTAAATTGGTAAGCACCACAAGCTGTCCATGGGAACATTACTGCCCAAAGAGTACCAGCATCTTCAAGTGTTCTTGATAACATGTTTCTTGCAAGACCAAGTTCATCATATTTTGTATCATATAGAGGAGCAGGAACACCGATTCCTAAGAATTGGTCACACATTGCTGCGTCACAGAAGATAGATGTAAGCATTGTAGCAAGAACGATTCCACCAACAGAGTTGATTCTATTTTTAATTCCACCAAATAATTTTTCAACGATACCACATTTTTCAAGAGCACCACCAAAGGATACTGCAAGAATAATAAGGTTGATTGTCCACATTTGGTTATCCATACCACCTTTAGCAAGAGCACCATCAAGGAATTCATTTCCTGTTTCAATTGATGGACCATAGTGTAGGATTGAGAATAAATCTGCTACTGAATATCTTTGTTGGAAGATAAGAGCAAATATAATACCAACTGCAACTGAACCAAGTACGCCTGGAAGACCAGGGATTCTAAGAACCATGATTAAAACAATAACTAGAATTGGAAGTAAAACTAGTGGGTTAACGTTGAAGTTACCTGCGATTGCTTCTCTAATACCATCAGCAATTGTTGGATCATATCCAGCGCCTGCAATATTCATACCTAAAACAGTATAAATAATAAGAGATATTAAGAAAACAGGACCAGTTGTAGAAACCATAGCTGCAACGTGGTCAAATAGACCTGTTCCAGCAACACCTGCTGCAAGGTTAGTAGTATCAGATAGTGGAGAGAATTTATCTCCAACATATGCTCCAGATATTACCATACCTGCTGTTAGTGCAGGGTTAATTCCAAGACCAGTACCAATTGTCATAAATGCAATACCTACAGTTGCTGTTGCAGTCCAAGATGAACCACATGCACAACCAACTACTGCACAAAGTAAGCAACCAACTGGTAGGAATGTTTGTGGTGATATAAAGTCAAAGTCCATAATAGATAAGAGCTGGAATTGTACCTGAAATCATGAAAGATGATACCAATAGACCTACAGTAAGTAAAATTAAAATTGCATCCAATGTCGCTGTTATTCTGTCAATAATACCAGACAACATTTCTTCAAAAGTATGTCCGCAAATTACACCAATAGTTACAGTAACTATAAGTGCTATGATTAGTGGCATGTGAGCTGCGTCATAAGCCTCATCACTGAATTTGAAAACATATACCATTAGAGCTACCATTGTTATAATAGGTAGTATTGCTTCGAAAAAACTAGGTAGTCTAACAGCTTTTTGACCGTCGTTCTTCATATAATTACCTCCTTAAAACATATTGTCGAGCATACCATAAAAAATTTAATATGCCGGCGATACATTATGTGAAATTTTTGTATCGCTGAAAATGTTTTCTAAGCTAATCTTACTCTACTGGAAGATATAAGTCAACTATATTTTATAAAGATTTTTATCTTACACTTAATTTTATACAATAACTTAACTTGATTACATGCTAATTTAATACAGTATAGTGGATGTCTAGCTTTGCCATAGAGTATGCTTTAGCTCTTATTTAGTCTTAGTTAAAAGCGATGAAAAATTGTATTTTATAGTGTTTATTAATTCCATTTTACTATTAAACTCTATTTTTTTAACAAAATTTCATAAGTTATAAATAAATTTTCCCTATCAAATCTATAATAAAATCTTTGTGACAAAGTTTTCATAAAACATTTTTTTAATTGGTGATTAAGTCTTTATTTATAGTTTTTACTTTAAAAATCTCTTAACTAATATGAATAAAATTATTTTTGTCAAAAAAATAAGAGAGCACACGCTCCCTTATTTCAATTCATATAAAATTTTTCCAAAATTATTTTACTAATTTTCTGTCTTCAACAACTAATTCTCCATCAACATAAACTTGTTTACATAGGTTTGTGCCAAAGAAGTAAAGTGTGTAATCAATATTGTGGGCATCAAAAATTGTAATATTTGCTCTCTTGCCCTTGTCAAAAGATCCAATAGTTTCAGCTCTGTCAACTGAATAAGCAGCATTAATAGTTACTGCATTGTAAACTTCAATTGGAGTAAGTTTCATTTCAAGACATCCAAGTTGCATGATGAATTGAAGATTTGCTGTTGGACAAGATCCTGGGTTTGAATCTGTACAAAGTGTAATAGCCATTCCCTTTTCAAGCATCTTTCTTGCTGGAGCATAAGTGTCTAGCATTAATGAGAAAGTTGTTCCAGGAAGTAAGTTTCCTATTACATTTGCCTTTGATAGGGTTTCAATTTCTTCTTCATCTACTACCATTAAGTGTTCTGCAGAAACTGCTCCAACCTTAGCAGCTACATCAACACCACCAATGTTTTCAATTTCATCAGAGTGAATTCTTAGTTTAAAGCCATGTTCTTTTGCAGCTGTCAAAATTCTTTCAGATTGTTCTGCTGTAAATACTCCCTTTTCACAGAATACGTCACAGAATTCTGCAAGATTTCTCTTTGCAACTTCTGGCATCATGTCAATTACAATGTCCACATATTCATCAGAATTGTCTTTATATTTTTCATGAATTACGTGAGCTGCCATAAAAGTTCTCACAAGTTCTGTTGGAAAATCTTTATTTAATTTTTCAAGAACTTCAAGTTCTTTAAGTTCTGTTTCAAGAGTAATACCATAACCACTCTTAGCTTCAACAGTAGTTACACCGTGAACAAGCATGTGTTCAAGAAGATCTCTTGTCTTGTCATAAAGTTCTTCAAAGCTTGCAGATTCAGTAGCTTTTAATGTGGAAAGAATTCCTCCACCAGCTTCAAGAATTTCAAGATATTCCATACCGTTAAGCTTCATTGCAAATTCATTTTCACGACTTCCACCATATACTAGGTGAGTGTGAGCATCTATAAGACCTGGAGTTGCAACTTTTCCAGTAAGATCAACTATTTCTGTATTGTCATCTTTTAGATTTTCGTAGCCATTTCCTTCGCCAACTTCTAGAATTTTGCCATCTTTAATTGCGATATAAGCATTTTCTAAAATTTCTGCTTCATTCATTTCTTCGCCTCTTAGAGGTCTACCTATATCCTTAGGTGAAAAAACTTGATCAAGATTAACTAAAATTTTATCCGCTTTCATATTTCCTCCTTAATTTTTACATCCATTATATTTTCATTATACCCAAGAGAATTTTAAAATAAAGAAAAAACACTAAAATAAAATTTCTAACTTTTTTTAATTCTTCAAATTTTATAAGCTATTAAATTTACTTCAATATAAAAATATAAAACAATAAAATAAAAATATAAAAATTTTAAATTTCCCCATAAAATTTTCCTAAAATAACTTAATTTTTTAATTTTTATATAATTATATGGAATTTTTGAAAACGATTCATTTCATGAGTTATCGTGATAAATCAATCATTTATAATTGTGATGCTTGCTCTATATCTAGCAAATATCACATTCTTTTTACTTTTTTACAAAACATTTATAAATAAAAATAAAAAAATCAGGAAATTAATTTCCCTTTGTATTTACTTTTTAAAAGTTTTAATTTATAATGTCTAATAAATGGAGGTTGATAAAAGTGATAAATAATCATAACGCAGACGTTCAAAAGATTATGAAGGTACAAATCAAAAACCTTCCAGAAAAAAAATCTTTTGAACAAGGAATTAGAAGAGCTCCTGATAGAGGATTTAGACTTTCAAAGGATCAAACTAAAATTGCTCTTAGAAATGCTCTAAGATATATCCCAGAAGAATATCATGAAGAATTAATTCCTGAATTTTTAGAAGAACTTACTACTAGAGGAAGAATCTACGGATACAGATTCAGACCAGAAGGAAGAATTTACGGTAAACCAATTGATGAATACAAGGGAAATTGCTTAGCCGGAAAAGCTTTCCAAGTAATGATTGACAACAACTTAGACTTTGAAGTTGCTTTATATCCATATGAACTTGTAACTTATGGAGAAACTGGTTCAGTTTGTCACGACTGGATGCAATACAACTTAATCAAACAATATCTTGAAATTATGCACGATGACGAAACTCTTGTTATGGAATCTGGTCACCCACTTGGACTATTTAAATCAAGAAAAAACTCTCCAAGAGTTATTATCACTAACGGTCTAATGGTTGGTCTTTATGACAATCTTGACGATTGGGAAATTGCAGAAGAAATGGGAGTTGCTAACTACGGACAAATGACTGCTGGTGGTTGGATGTACATTGGACCACAAGGTATTGTTCACGGAACTTACAACACTATTCTTAACGCTGGTAGATTAAAACTTGGTCTTGGCGAAAAAGACAACTTAGCTGGTAAATTATTCGTTTCATCTGGACTTGGTGGAATGAGTGGTGCTCAAGGTAAAGCCGGAGATATCGCAGGTGCTGTATCTATCATCGCTGAAGTTGATATTTCAAGAATTGAAACTAGACTTGAACAAGGATGGATCAAGAAACTTGCTGAAACTCCTGAAGAAGCTGTTAAGCTTGCTCAAGATGCTCTTGAAAAGAAAGAAGCTCTTTCTATTGCCTTCCACGGTAATATCGTTGATCTTCTTCACTATATGGACAAAAATGACATCCATATTGACCTACTTTCTGACCAAACTTCTTGCCACAACGCATACAATGGTGGTTACTGTCCAGTAGGAATTACTTTCGAAGAAAGAACTGAACTATTAAGAACTGACATCAAGAAATTCCGTGAACTTGTTGATGAAACTCTTAAACAACACTTTGAAGTTATTAAGAGCCTTACTTCTAAGGGAACTTACTTCTTCGACTATGGTAACTCTTTCTTAAAAGCTATCTACGATGCTGGAGTTAAAGAAGTTTCTAAGAACGGTAAAGACGATAAAGACGGATTTATTTGGCCTTCTTATGTTGAAGACATCATGGGACCACTTCTATTTGACTATGGATATGGACCATTCAGATGGGTTTGCCTAAGTGGTAAACACGAAGACTTAATTGCAACTGACCACGCTGCAATGGAATGTATAGATAAAGACAGAAGATACCAAGATATGGATAACTATATCTGGATCAGAGACGCTGAAAAGAACCAATTAGTAGTTGGTACTCAAGCAAGAATTCTTTACCAAGATGCTAAGGGTAGAGTTGACATTGCTCTTAAATTCAACGAACTTGTTAGAGAAGGAAAGATTGGTCCTGTTATGATGGGTCGTGACCACCACGATGTATCTGGTACAGACTCACCATTCAGAGAAACTTCTAACATTAAAGATGGATCTAATGTAATGGCTGACATGGCTACTCAATGTTTCGCAGGTAACTGTGCAAGAGGTATGTCTCTTGTTGCTCTTCACAACGGTGGTGGAGTTGGTATTGGTAAATCAATCAATGGTGGATTTGGTCTAGTACTTGACGGATCTGAAATGGTTGACGAAATCATCAAACTTTCACTTACTTGGGACGTAATGAGTGGTGTTGCTAGACGTAACTGGGCTAGAAATGATCACGCAATTGAAGTTTCTAAAGAATTTAACGAAGATAATGAATTCGGACACATTACACTTCCTTACCTTGTTAAGGACGAATTAATTGATAATGCTGTTGATTCACTTAATATCGACTAATAAATAATCTTAAATTGCCCTGCAGGAAACTGTGGGGCTTTTTTTATGTCTATTTCTTTTATTTTTATAAATTATAAATGTAAAAAATTCATGGTATAATCTACTCATAAAGAGGTGAACTATGAAAAATTATTACTTTAAAGAAAAGTTTTTTAAAATAACAGACCACTATCCTATCTTAGATGACGATGGAAGAGAAGTTTATTATGTAGACCAAGATTTTAAACTCATTGGCTATAAGGCTAGAATTTCTGATAAAAATAAAAATCCCATAATAGAAATTGACAAAGAAGTTTTTAGTCTACTTCAAAAATTTAATGTTAATTTTTCTGACGGCAAGTTTATGAGACTTGAGTCAAAGATAAGTTTTCTAGTTAGAAAAGTTCAAATAGACTTAAGTGGCGAAAGTTTATATCTAGAAGGAAAATTTCCAGATTTAAATTTTCAAATCTTTAAGGGAGAAAAAATTATCGGAGAAATCGAAAAAGCTCTTTTTGCCATGGCTGACAGCTACAAATTAAGTGTTTACGACGAAAATTACACAGAAGCCCTACTTGCCATCACCCTTTGTCTAAATAATATAAAAGATACTGCTAGAGCCAACGCTAATTCTGCTGGATAAATTAATTTTAAACATTACAATAAAAAATCTGCAAAGAAATATTAAACACATAAGACTTGTTAATATTCTATGCAGATTTTTATTTTTGTAAAATTTTTATTTTTAGTATTTTATAACTGAATGAACTTTTTCACCTTCAAGGACTTCTCTTCCCTTTAATCCTTCAAGCTCTGCCAAGAAAACTAGGGATGATACTTCCCCCTTCAAACTTTCAACAAGCTTTAAACAAGCCTTTGAAGTTCCACCAGTTGCAAGTAAATCATCAACTATTACGATCTTTTCTCCTGGATCTATAGCATCTTCATGGATTTCAATTGAATCTTCGCCGTATTCAAGGTCATAGGATTCACTTAACTTGTCCCAGGGAAGTTTACCTGGTTTTCTAACTGGTATAAATCCCTTATTTAGTTTGTAGGCAAGAGCTGCACCAAAGATAAAACCTCTTGCTTCAATTCCTATTATCTTGTCCACATCACTGTCAATTTTTTCTGCCATTTCGTCCACTGCTTTTTTGAAGGCATCTTTATCCTTTAAAAGAGTTGTGATGTCCCTAAAAATAACTCCCTCTTTTGGATAATCTTCAATTGCACGAATTGTATCTTTTAATTCCATAATTTCCCCCATTCCCTTATAGTATACCATCTTTATTAGCCAATAAAAACTTTTAATAAAATCCTTTTAATGGTATAATATGTTAAATTTTGGAATTTATCCAGAGGTGAATTATGAAGAAAAAAGATTGTAATAAATATGAAAAAGAAGTGAGAAAGGCTAGCTTTGGCGAAGCTAATTTTTACCTTTTTATCCCTCACTATAATTATGTTTATCAGCATAATAAAATATAAAGAGAGTCCTCACATACCAATGTTAATTGGAGTATTAATAGCATCTCTTGTTGCACTTAAAATCGGATACTCTTGGAAGTTTATTGAAAACTCCATGATAAAAGGAATTTCTCAAGCTATGCAGTCCATAATTATCTTGGCAATAATTGGAGTTTTAATTGGTGTGTGGATTTTAGCAGGCGTTGTGCCAACAATGATTTATTATGGTCTTATGATTTTAAGACCCTCTATTTTTTTAATAGCCACAGTTATAATTACATCAATCACTTCTCTTGCTACTGGCACAAGTTGGGGTACTGCTGGAACTATGGGTATTGCCCTTATGGGAATTGCAAGTGGACTTGGCATTCCTGCACCTATTACTGCAGGTGCAGTTTTATCTGGAGCTAATTTCGGAGACAAAATGAGTCCCCTATCTGATACAACTAATCTTGCACCAGCTATGGCAGGTACAGACGTATTTACTCACATAAAATCTATGTTTAAACCAACAATTATTGCCTATGTTTTAACTCTAATAATTTTTGGGATCTTATCTATTAAATATAAGGGGTCTTCTGCAGATTTATCTAATGTAAGTGTAATTGCAAAGGGACTAAAGGATAATTTTACAATTACTCCAGTTTTATTGCTGGCTCCCATAGTTGTAATAATTTCTATTGCTAAAAAACTTCCAGCAGTTCCTGGGATAACTCTCGGCATAATTATCGCTGCTATCTTAGGACCAATTTATCAAGATATAAATTTTGGGGATATTTTATCAGCAGGTCTAAATGGTTTTGTTTCAAATACTGGGCTTGAAGCAGTGGATAAACTTTTAACTACAGGTGGACTAAACAACATGATGTCTTCCATTTCTCTTACAATAATCGCCATGATGTTTGGTGGAATTGCTGAAGAAACGGGAATCCTTGAATCCATTGTAAAAAAATTCCTTCACAAGGTAAAATCACTAGTTGGACTTGTAATTTCTACAATTTTAACTTGCCTATTTACAAATGCAACTATGCCTGAACAGTACATCTCTATTGTTGTTCCTGGCAGAATGTTTAAAAATGAATATAAGGAAAGAAATCTTGACCCAGTATTGTTGTCATCAACTCTAGAATCAGGAGGAACTGTGACATCTGCCATGATACCTTGGAATACTTGTGGAACTTATATGTCCACTGTTCTCGGAGTATCCACTGTTCACTATCTTCCTTTCCTAGTTTCTAATTTGTTAATGCCCCTTGTTCAAGTAATTGTTGTGGCAATAGAAGCTAATAAATATAAGTTAGATGCAAATTCAAAATAAAATATAAATTATAAAGAAAACTTTTATATATTTTCACATAAAGATTCTTTCACCAATTGAAAAGTCACCTCTTTTTGATATAATGTTTAATGGAATAAAAAAAGAGGTGTGATATGTATAAGGATATAATTGGTGGACTTACAAATTCTGCAAACACTAAGAAAAATTTACTTGAAAATTCCCTTTTTAAGTACATGGTCGCTTCAGTTCTTGCAGGATTTTTTATTGGAATGGGAATGTTAATCATGACCCTATCTGCAAGTGTCTTTTCAGGACTTGAAATTCCAGCTGTTAAATTTATAAATGGCTTTGTCTTTTCCCTTGCCCTTTCCTTTGTAATCTTTGCTGGTGGTGAACTTTTCACAGGTAATGTCCTTGTGACAAGTATTGGAAGATTAAACAAAAAAATTGAAACTTCCACACTTTTAAAGATTTTAGTTTTTTCCTACATAGGAAATCTTTTGGGATCAATTTTAATTTCTTTCTTATTTAAAATGACAGGAGTTTCTCCTGAATTTAATGAATCACTATTAAATCTAGCAACAACAAAGTCAAGTTTTGACTTCACTGCCCTTTTATTTAAGGGAATAATGTGTAACATTCTAGTTTGTCTTGCAGTTTTAATTTGCTCTAGACCCATATCTGATTCATCAAAATTAATTTTAATCTTTTGGTGTATCTTGGCTTTTGCAAGTCTTGGTTTTGAGCATAGCGTGGCAAATATGACTTGCTTTGCCCTAGCAAAGATGTTAAATCCAGAATTTACTATTGGGCTAATTCTAAAAAATTTAATACCAGTTACTATTGGAAATATTATTGGTGGTGGCCTTGTGGCAATTACTTATAATACTATTGCAAGTGACAAATAATTTTTTAAAGGCAGACTTTGGTCTGTCTTTTTTTTGTGAGCTAAGTGGAACTTTTCTCTTTTTTAATTTATAATTAAAACTAAATTTTCATTTAAGGGAGGAATTTAGATGGACATAATAAAATTAGCTAAGGAAAAATGAAAATCTCTCAATAAAAATTAGAAGAGACTTACATAAAATTCCTGAACTTGAGCTTGAACTTCCAAAAACTGTAAAATATGTAAAAAATGAGTTAGATAAATTTGGCATTTCCTATAAGGAATTTGTAAAGGGAAATGGACTTGTGGCAACAATTAAGGGAAAAGAAAGTGGAAAGTGTCTTGCCATAAGAGCTGATATGGATGCACTTCCCATAAAAGAAGAAACAGGTCTTAGCTTTGAGTCTACTCACGAAGGATGTATGCACGCATGTGGTCACGATGCCCACACTGCAATTGCCCTTACAGCTGCAAAAATTATAAATGAAAATAAAGACAAATTAAAAGGTTCTGTAAAGTTTATCTTCCAACCTGGTGAAGAAGTGCCAGGTGGCGCTGATCTTATGATAAAAGAATCTTGTCTAGAAAATCCTAAGGTGGATGCAATAATTGGAATGCACTGCGGAAAACTTGCCGATATTCCTCAAGGCTATATTGGATTTAAAGATAATGAACTTATGGCATCAATGGATATTTTTTCTATTAAAGTAAAGGGCAAGGGTGGTCATGGTGCAAATCCTCAACTTGCTATTGATCCCATAATTATTTCAGGAGAAATTCTAATGGGACTACAAAAAATTATTTCAAGAGAAATTTCTCCCGTGGATAGAGCTTTAATATCTGTATGTAAAATTAATGGTGGAACTTGTCAAAATATAATTCCTGATGATGTTGAAATGCTTGGAACATCTCGTGCCTTAAAAGAAGAAACAAGAGACTTAATTGAAAAAAGAATTGCTGAAGTCTCAGATGGGATTGCTAAAAGTTATGGTGGCTCTGCAGAAACAGAATACAAGAGATATTATCCTGTTTTAAAGAATGATCCCAACTTTACATCCTATGTAAAAAATATCACTTCTAAGCTTTTCCCAGAAGACATCTTTGACTTAAAAGAACCAACAATGGGCAGCGAAGACATGGCATTTTATCAAGAAAAAGTCCCTGGCAGCTTTTTATTTCTTTCAAATTTAAGAAAGGCAAAGGATGGAAAATATTATCCAAATCACAGCCCAAAATTTGATTTAGATGAATCGCTTTTTTACAAGGGCATTGCAATATTTGTAGCAACAGCTTTTGACTTTTTAAAATAAAAAACTAATTTAAAAATTTTCACAAAAATAGGACAGTTTTTTTGCTGTCCTTATTTTTATTAATTAAAAAATGTAAGTTGTCTTATATTTAAATCTACTAAATTTGATACAGTTATGCCAATAAGTCTTAGCTTTTCCCCATCATAAGCCTCTTCAAAGATTTCCAAAGACTTTTTAAAAATATCATCTTCTTCGTAGATTGTCTCTTCATAAGTTTTTGATCTTGTTTTTATCTTAGAATTTTCGTTTTTCATCTTTAAAGTCAAAGTATATCCAGCAATTTCTTTTACAATCAAATCTTCAGATATTTCTCTTGCAAATTCTTTTAAATAATAAATTAATTCTTCTCTCTTGCTAGTAACTTCAAAAGTGCTTTCTGTGCCAAGACTTTTTCTCACAGTATTGGGAGTGACTTCTCTCTTGTCAATTCCCCTTATTCTCTTGTAAATTTCTTCCCCACTCTTTTTGAAACTGCTTGTCAAAAATTCATAAGACAATGAATATAAATCTTCAACAGTATTTATTCCAATATTTCTAAGCTTTTTTTCTGTTTTATTTCCAATTCCGTGAACTTTTCTAATATCTAAGGGAAATAAAATATGGGGCAAGTCTTCTTCTCTAATTATTTTGACTCCCCTTGGCTTATTCCAATCACTTGCAAGTTTCGCCAAAAATTTATTATAGCTCAATCCGCAGCTTACACTCAAACCAGTTTTTTTATAAACATCTTCTTGAAGCTTATAGACAATATCTTCATCATAACCCAGTCCACTAATATCTAGATAAGACTCGTCAATAGAAACTTTTTCAATTTTATTTGTATAAGTCTTTAAGACTTCAAAAACCTCTCTTGATTTTTCCAAATATCTCTGTCTTCTCATTGGCTTTATAATCAAGTGATCACAGAGATTTTTTGCCATATACATTGGCATGGCAGAGTGAATGCCATATTCTCTTGCAATATAATTTGCAGTAGTTACAACTCCATGATTGGAACTTCCGCCCACTACAACTGGTTTTCCTATTATGCTTTTATCATCTAATTCTTCTACAGATGCGTAAAAGGCATCTATGTCTACATGTATAATAATTGCCATAAATATCACGACTTTAGTATATCATAAATCTTTTTATAATGAAGGTAATTTGATATAATTCTTATGAGGTGAGATTTTGAAAAAAAAGCTTGCGCTCTATGATTTTGACAAAACTGTAGTTGATTGTGAATCAATAATAGAGCTTTATAAATATGGACTTAAACATAAAAAAATAAATATATTTAAAACTTTTGGAGGGCTTACTTCTGCCTACATAAAATCAAAATTTAAGTCTGACTTTGATATAATGAAAACTCAAATGGTTTCTATTATAAAGTATTTTTCAGAAGATGAATTAAAATCTTTTATGACAGATTATCTTTATCCCAAATTCTTTTTTGAAGAATTTGAAGATAATTTTAATTCCCATGATAAAGACACAATAAAAATTTTATGCTCTGCATCTGCGACTTCCTATCTAAAATATGTAAAAGAATTATATAATTTTGATTACATTATTGGGACTGAACTTGACGAGAATTATAAGTTGACAAGTGGCAATAACAAAAAAGATATTAAGGTTAAAAATATTAAAAGGCTCTTGGATAAGAAAGATATAGATATAGATTATGAAAATTCTTCTGCTTATTCTGATTCCTATAAAGATGATAAGTATATGCTTAGACTTGTGAAAAATAGATTTTTAATAAATTCAAAAGTAAATAAAAAGGGCTATTACAATTTAAATTGGCATGCCATTGGCGGCGAAAATAATTTATAAAAATAAAAACTGGAGTCTTTTATGATTAGTCACAAATAAAGTCTCCAGTTCTTTTTTTAGTTTAATTCTAAAAGATATTCTTCTATCAAGCCGGCAATTTCGTCGTAAGATTTTTCTCCCATAAACTCATAAACTTTCTCTCCATCCTTATAAAAGGAAACTCTTGGAAGTTGAAAAATTTCATGTTCTTCTGCAAAATTTTTATTTTTGTCGAGATCCATATAGAAGCATGATACTTCTTTAAATTCTTCCTTCAATAAAACTTCCATTACTTCCATAAGAGGTTCACAGTGAGAACATCTTTCTGCTCCATAAATTATTATTGACATATTATTTTCAGCAATTGTCTTTTCAAAATGACTTGCTGCAATATATTTTATTACTGATTCATTTCTCTTTATTACCTTCTTGTTTTCAGCAAGATCTCTAACAGATTCTGATTCTTGAGAAAGTGGATCTATATCAATTGATAATTCACTCTTATTTACATTTGTAATTTCAACTGACTTGAAGTCACCTGCACCAAGAAGTTTAAAATAAGATGCATCTTCTATTTCTTCAATTTCATTTTCATTTTCATCAATATCTAAGTAGTCATAGGGATATCTGTAAACTCTATAAATCATGTTGTTTTTAAGAAGATTTTCTGTTGTTGTCCTATAAGGGCAAGTCCACTGCCATACAATTTCCTTTGATGGCGTTATTTCAATTACAAGTCCTTCTGTGGCAAGAGTAATTAGGGTGTTTCCATTGGGAAGTCTTTGGAGATTTCCACCATAAGGTGAATAAAATTTGTAACCATTCATTGGTATGGAAAAACCAAAATCTCTTGGATCTACTGACCAATTAAGAGAAAGTGTAACTGGATTTATTTCAAGTATCCTAGAATAATTTCTCACGAAAGGAAGTAGTCCTGATGGAGATGTAAGAGTTGGAGAACCATAGCCACATCTTCCCCCATTGTCAAATATTAAAAGATTTCCTTCTCCTGGCAAACCTCTTGGCACAATACTTGCAAAGGCAGATCCAACTACTGGATCAACTTTTTTGAAATCGGAAAAGTTTGGTCCAAGTTTGTAGCAAATTCTTGACCTCTTCTTGTCAATTATGCCAATAATATTTGCAGCTCTTGCCGTAAATAAAATATTGTCTGGATGAAAGCGAGGATCTCCTTGGTCATACCACTTATTTTCTCCAATAGTTGAAATTGAAGTTACATCAAGGTAATTTCCAAGAGGTCTTTCTGTTATCCTCAAATTTGGATTTCTGTATAAAACATTCTTCGCCTCTTCAGAAAAACCTAACTCGTCAAAATGTTCACTAAAGGAAAATTTCCACAGTATATTTCCCTCTTCATCAACTTCTAAAATAACATCGTCAAGAAGAGTCTTGTCAGATATTCTCGGTTCGACAATAGCATCGTGAACAAGAAGAAGGGTCTTTCCGTTTTCCACAATTTTTTGGTCTGGATAATAATATCCCACAGAATTTCCTTCTCTTTGAAAATCAGAATGGGCTCTCGCCATCCACTTTGGTCTGTATCCCCTATCCTCTGTAAATTTAAACTTGTCAAAATCAAATGAAATTTTTCCATTTTTATCAAATTCAATTAAGTCGATACCATCACTGACACCAAAATCAGATGATCTAAAAGAAGAAATACTCATAATATTTTTATTAGCTAACATTTTTGCTGGCATGGGATTGACAGAATATCTCCTTAATTCTGTTCCGTCCATTTTAGTTATTAGGGCACCATCTTTTGCTGTAGAAATTAAATTTATTCCATTGTAGGCCTTATCTCTTTTATAAAGCACAGTTCCTCTTGGATAGACTCTCATTTTACACCCCTATTTCTAATGTATTTTTCTGCATAAACACTTGCCACTGCTCCATCATTTGCTGCAGTGACAATTTGTCTAAGGGCTTTTTTCCTTATATCTCCAGCTGCAAAAATTCCTTCTACTGATGTCTTCATCTCGTCATCAGTCTTTATAAAACCATAATCATCTATCTCTAAAAGATCCTTTACAAAATCAGAATTGGGACTCATTCCTGCAAAAATAAAAATTCCATCAGAAGTCACTCTAGTATTTGTATTATCTGATAAATCTAAAATATCAAGGCTGTTCACCCTGTCGTTTCCATAGATGCCTTCTAACTTTGAATGCCAAGTGTAAGAAATCTTTGGATTTTTCATAATTCTCTCAGCTTCTAGTTTATTTCCATCAAAATTTCCCTCTTCATGAATAATTATCATGTTTATAGAGTTGGCAAAATTTGAAAGATAATCTGCCTCTTCCAGTGCCAAGTCACCAGATCCAAGAATGTGTATGTCCTTATCCTTAAAATAATCTGCATCACAAGTAGAACAGTATGAAACTCCACGTCCTGCAAATTCAGTTTCACCAGGTACATTTATCATCTTTGCATAAGTCCCTGTGGAAATAATAATTGCCTTTGCCATAAACTCTTTTCTTCTAAGAGTAGTTATCTTAAAAAGATCATCAATCTTTTCAATTTTTTTCACAGTGCCATAGGTAAATTCATTTGTAGTAAAATTTTCTGCTTGCTTCCTAAATTCATTTATAAGATCTCGTCCTGAAATCTCTTTAAATCCTGGATAATTTATAATCTTCGGAGTGTCATTAACTCTGCCACCAAAGGAAAATTTTTCTATAACAAGTGTATTTAAAAGAGATCTGCCAGCATAAATAGCAGCACTTAAACCAGCTGCACCTGCACCAATAATAATTAAGTCATAAGTATTCATTTTATCACCTCAAATTGAATCCACTGGGTTTTTGGGAGCCTTCTTTATAATTTTAAATTTTCCATTTTCATAATCTGCTATATTAAATTCGCCGTTACGTCTAACTCTGTTGGACCAAAAATCTTCTATGGGTATATTTTCCATAAGAGAATAAATGGCGACAATAGTTACACCGTGAGTCACTATAAGTATATTTTCATCTTCACTATTATAGATATTTTCCTCAAAAAATTTTTCAACCCTATTCTTGAGATCATATATACTTTCCCCATCAGGTCTATAATAATTTTCTGGTTCTTCAAAATATTTCTTATAAAGAATCTCATCACTTGTTTTTACATCCTTTATATTTTTCCCTGACCAAGACCCCACATCAATTTCACGAAGAAGAGGCGTCTTTATAATTTCCCTATCAGGACAAATTAATTTTGCAGTATCAAATGCCCTTCCAAGATCTGATGAATAGACCTTGTCAAAGTGTAGGTCCTTAGATTTTTCCCTAAGCCTTAATCCCATATCAAGCCCTTCATTAGTCAAGGCAGAATCTAGTTGTCCTTGGATAATACCAAGTTTATTCCATTCAGTTTCACCATGTCTAGTAAAATAAATTCTCATCTTTCCCTCTCACTTAATACTAGTATAAAGGATAAAAATCAACTAATAAAGATAAAAAAATACTTAGCTAAAAAATTAACTAAGTATTATGATAAAATTTCTATTTTTCCAAACTTTTTGAAAGACTTTTTGCTTCTTCTATTATCTCTCTTGGATAAGATAAATTTTCCAAAATTGCAATTGCATTCCTACTTGTAGCAGGTCCCTCTTTTAAAAGGTAGTCGAACTTTATGTCCCCATCTTCTATCTTTTCTTCAAAGTGTTTATTTTTATACAAATCCTTTAAAAGTATTGTCAGTTCTATGTCGTGTGTCGCTGCCACCACATGATTATTTTTTGCCAAATATTTTAATGTTGCAGTAGCCGATGCAATTCTATCAATTGTGTTAGTTCCTCTAAATATTTCATCTAGCAAGATAATTTTTTCTTCCTTATCTTCTATCATCTCGCCTATTGCTTTGGATTCTGCCATAAAGTAAGAAAGATTTTCCATTATCGAGTCTGAAATATCAATTGCAGATTTTATTTTAATTGCCTTTATTTCAAAACTTTCTCCAAAGAAAATTCCAAAGCTAAGGGCAAAAATTGCATTTATACCAATTGTCCTTAAATAAGTTGATTTTCCCGAAGCATTTGATCCCGTTAAAATTATTGATTTTTCTAAATCTAGATCATTGGCTACAGGCTTTTTTATTAATGGATTGTATAAATTTTTCCCAGAAATTTTTTCACCAAAGTCTGCATAATTTGTTTTGTATGCCCTTTTAATTGAAATAATACCAATTTCACAGTCGATTTTTCCCATTAAGTAATAAAGTCTATGAATTTCTTCTCCATACTTCTTAAAATACTTTTGAGAATTAGAAAAACTCCTAGCTTCTGATAAAAATAATACATTCTTATAAGTTTCTGCAAAGTCCATCTCTGCTATTCCTGTAAAAAACCCAAAGGACTTCAAAGTTTTCTTTAGTGGAGCAATTTCACTCAAAATATTTTCAAGTTCTTGAAGGTCTTCTGTGAAAATTTCATTTTTATTTTTTATCAATTTTTCAGCTACAAATATAATACTTTTTAATCTAACTAAACTCTCCAACTTTCCCAAAGTTATCTCGTTAAATTTTTTGTAAATAAAGGTGTTAATGCCAAGTAGTAAAAAAATAAATAAAATTGCTTGGGCTCTTAAAAAAATAAAAAGTATTAATATGTAAACTGCAGTAAAAGAAAAAACTTTTGCTGCAATTTCCAGTTCTTTTTCTATTTCTACTTCTTCTTCGATAAGATCTAGCACATCTTCTTTAAAAAAACCAACTTTTCCCAGTTGAAACTGGATTTCTTGCAACTTTTCTTCTTTATTTTCAGAGGATTTTATATTTTTTTGAATCTTTACAAGTTCATCTTTATCTAAGAATAAATTCCTAAGCCTATAATAAAAATATTCAAGACCAATTTTTGTCATATTGTGATTCATATTTTCAATAATTTTATCAAAATTTAAATCACTTGCAGTTATTTCAGTAATATTTCCGCCTAGTCTCTTATGTATCCCCTCTATTTTTCCCTTGTATTTTTGGGAATGAATTTTTCCAAAATTTTTTCTTATTTCATCTCGCAAAATCTTTTCATTTCTCTTCTTTACATAGTAATTGTAAATAAAAATAATAGCAGTAAAGCTTATTAATAAAAGGATTGGCGCATAATAATCTTCCATTTTTCCTCCTATATTAATATGTGAATAGTAATTTTTAAATTTTTCCCTTTAATTTACTAAATACTATCATGAGAATTTATTCTATTCAAGACCATCTTTATTTTACTAAATCCTATTATAAAAAAGGCTGCCCACAAAAGGACAGCCCTAAATTACTTATTTATTTTTTAATTATTTGCAGTTTGGAAATAATTCGTCAAAGTTTTTAAGAATTACATTTCCAATATCGTCTTGAGCATCAATTGTTGATCCACCAATGTGTGGAGTAACATAAAGTCTATCAAGTTCGAATAATTTATTTTCTACTGGTACATCTTGAGTGTCAAGTCCGCCAGAGCCAAGTTCGTTAGAAAGTGTATCTAAGTTTGCTCCACCTAGTTTGCCATTTTTGATGTATGTGTAAAGATCTTCTTCGTTTACAATTCCACCACGTGCAGCGTTGATGATGCAAGCTCCGTCTTTCATTTTTTCAAATTCTTCTGCTGCAAATAAGTCCTTAGTGTCTGGAGTTAGTGGCATGTGAAGAGTTATAATATCAGATTCTTTTACAAGAGTATCGAAATCAACTAATTTAGCATAGTCAACTTTAATATCTTCTGGTTTTAAGAATGGGTCATAAGCAAGAACATCCATGTGGAATACATTAGCTATTTCGCCAACTCTTCTACCAATTGCACCAAAACCACAAATTCCTAGAGTTTTGTTTCTAAGTTCTCTACCAATCCATCTGTATTTGTTCCAGATTCCACCCTTAACTTCGTTTTGAGCTTGTACAGAGTTTCTGTAAAGGTCTAACATTTTTGCAAAAACAAGTTCAGCAACTGCGTTTGCATTTTGTCCTGGAGAGTTTTTAACTGGAATATTTTTTTCCTTTGCATAGTCAAGGTCAATGTGGTTAGTTCCAGTTGAACCAACAAAAATTGCCTTTAAGTTTTTAGCAGCATCAAGAACTTCTTTGTTGATGAATGGGTCAACTCTCATGAATAAGAAATCATATGGTTCAATAATTTCTGCTAATTTTTCAGAAGTTGGAAGCATAACCTTATCAAGTTCAATACCTCTTTCTTCAAGTCCCTTGTCAATTAAATCTGACATGTAATCTACCATTAACGCTTTCATTTACATCCTCCTTAAAATTTTATGTACTTCGTTACATTTATATTTTAGTTGAAATTACTATCTTTTTCAAGTTCATTTAAGTTCTTAATTTAATTAATACTTTTCTTTAAAAAAGCCTTTGGAAAACCATTTTATATTTACTTAAAGTTAATGATTTATACAAAGGCTAATAATTTATTCTCTTATTTGTCTTTTTCTCAGCTCATCTAAAACTTTTTTTGCAAGGACAAAAGTAACTATAGCTGTTATAAAATCTGCCGTAGGCGGTGCATACAAAAGTCCCTTTACTCCAAATAAGTTTGCATAAAGATAGGCAAAGGGAACTAAGAGAATAACTTGTCTTAATAGGGAAATTAAAATTCCTCTTTTTGCAAGCCCAATTGATGTCAAAAATCCCATAGTAACTGGCTGCACACCATTTAAAAATGTAAAGAAAAGCATAATTCTAAATAATTTTATGGCGAAGTCAAAATATAAGTCACTTCCTCCACCAAAGAGCATAATTATTTGCCTTGGAAAGACTTGGAAAATTACAAAGGAAAGTGATGAAATTATTAGTGAATACTTAATTGCAAGTTTGTAAACTTCCACTACTCTGTCATAATTTTTTGCACCATAGTTAAAAGAAGATATTGGTTGAAGTCCTTGTGAAAGTCCAATATTTATGCAGAAAAACACCATGCTTACCTTCATGACAATTCCCACTGCTGCAAGAGGAATATTAGAACCATATTCTGACAAGGATCCATAGTATCTGTAAAAATTATTCATAAGTATTTGCACAAAAAGTATTGCCACTTGGTTAAATCCACTTGCTGCACCAAGCCTTATAATATTAATCATCTTATCAAATTGAAATTCAAAATATTTTCCCTTTAAATCTACAGATTTAAAATGCCTTGTAAAATAAAATATTATCATTAAAAAAGAAAAAATCTGCCCAAGAACAGTTGCATAAGCTGCTCCAGCCATTCCCATTTTAAAGGTAAAAATAAAAATAGGGTCTAAAATTAAATTTATGACAGCGCCCACTACCATAGAGTACATGGAATATTTTGGAGCTCCATCAGCTCTTATTAAAGTTGAGCCAACATTTACTAGAATTAAAAAAATAAAACCATAAGAAGTTATGGACACATATTCTATGGCATAATCCATAATTTCTTCTGTTGCCCCAAAAATTTTTAAGAAAGATCCCATAAATATATGAGTTATTATTGTAAAGATTAGGGCTGAAATTGTGGCAAGACTTATGGCATTTCTAATATAGTGACTTGCAAGTTCATCTTCTCCTCTTCCAAGGGAAATATTAAAATTTGCAGCTCCACCAATTCCACACAAAAGTGCAAGAGCTGTACAAATTGTCACAAGAGGAAAGGCAACATTTGTAGCAGCATTTCCCAGCATTCCCACAGAGTTTCCAATAAAAATTTGGTCCACTATATTATAAAGAGAACTTACTATTAGTGCCAAAATACTTGGTATTGCAAACTTTATAAGTAACTTTTTTATATCTTCTCTTCCTAAAATATTTTCTTCTTTCATATATTATCTCCCATTTTATAAAAATCTTTAAAATTTTAAAATTAATTTAAAAAAATAAAAAGACGCATCTGCGCCTTCGATTAAAATTTAAATATTAAGATACATCCTCAAAAGTCCAAGTATAAAAAGATGCACTGGATAAAATAAATAATTAAAGATTTTATTTTGTTTTCCTTTTTCACCATTATACATTATAGTGAGTCCAAATCCAAGTATTGACCAATATTCATTGATAATGCCTACATAGGCAAAAAACACCGAAGTAATAGGTTTATCGTAAAATATATAAAAGAAAAAAGTTGTCATAATGGCATGAAAGTCATAATCGCCTGATACAAAAGTTGATACAAAAAACATAATTATTAAAAGTGGAATAGAAAATAAAATCCAAAAATTCCCAAGTTTTTCTTCATATTTATTTCTAAATTCATCTAAGATCCAAATAGTTATAAGTGAAAGTGCAAGGGAAAACAAGACATTATTTAATCTAAATTCCAAAAAAACTTTTGAAGAGAACATATCGTAAGGTACTTCTGATATTACTGCAAAGAAAAGTAAGTTAAGTAAATACTTTTTCCTTGAGTGAGTCCTAAAAAATCCTTCCACTATAAAAAATGAAAATAGTGGAAAAGCAATGCGACCTAAAATATCAAAAAAAGAAGAAATCTTTGATAAAGTACTTCCAACTTCAAGGTATGGCAAAATTATCGCCTTGTTTACATGGTCGATTAACATAGATATAAAGGCAATATATTTTAACTGTGCTCCATTTAAAATTTGAAATTTCTTTAATTTTTCATTAGTAAATCTTTTGTTCATTTTTCGTCCTTTTGTTGTTATTTTTGCTTTTATCCAAAATAAAAATTGTATTTTAAAAGTACAATTATTTTACTATATCTTTCTAATTTTAAAAATAATTTTTTTAAAAATCCTAAAATCAGCCTAACAAGTCATAAATTTAATTTAAAATATTTTTGTTTTTAATTCCTTTCAAATACATCATTTCGATATACATAATACAACCGTTTTCAGATTTTTACTATTTGAATTTTTATCCAAGTTAATTCCCTATTTCAACTTATTATTAGATTGACATTTTCTTTTTATTATTGTACTATTAAATCATCAAATAAACATTTTCATAGTGTTTCGTTTATTTGAATAATGTCAAGGAGGTATATTATGACAAAGAAAAAATTTACGACATTGATCATGCTTATTGCTTTGGTTACACTTACGCTAACAGCGTGTGGTGGTGGCGAAAATGCAAAGAAAGAAGAAACTGCAAACGCTACTAAGACTGAAGAAAACGCTAAGACAGAAGAATCTACTGGTGAAATGACTGCTGAAGGCCTAATGGAAACAAAGGGCGGATTTATGTCAGTTGCAACTGGTGGTACTGGTGGTACATATTACCCACTAGGTGGAGCACTATCTAACATTCTTAACAATGCAGGTGTTGACTACACAGCAACTGCACAAGCTACTGGTGCTTCTAAGGAAAACGTAGAACTTGTTACTAGAGGAGACGCAGAAATCGCATTTATTCAAAACGACGTTGCTTACTATGCAGTAAACGGCACTGATATCTTTGAAGGACAAAAGAAACCTAGTCTAAAAGGACTATGCTGTCTATATCCTGAAATAGTACAAATCGTTGCTTCTGATTCATCTGGAATCAAAACTATAGATGATCTTAAAGGCAAGAAAGTTGCTGTTGGTGCTCCAGGATCTGGTGTTGAAGTAAACGTTAAACAAATTCTTGATATTCACGGAATTTCTTATGACGATTTAGGAAAAGTAGATTACTTATCTTTCGCAGAAGCTGCTGACCAAATTAAATCTGGTCAAATTGATGCAACTTTCTTAACTGCAGCTATCCCATCTTCAGCTATTACTGAACTTGCAACAACTCACGATGTTCACCTAGTTCCAATTGCAGAAGATAAAGCTGAAGCTTTAATCGAAAAATATCCTTTCTATGTTAACCTACACATCACTCCTACAGAATACAAGGGACAAGACCAAGAAATCTCTGTAGTAGCTGTTCAATCAATGCTTGCTGTTGATGAACAAATGGCTGAAGAAGATGCTTATAACATTGTAAAACTATTATTTGAAAACCTTGATACTATGAAAGAATCTCACGCTAGAGGTGGCGACATCGCTCTTGATAAGGCTCTTGATGGTATGAGTATTGAACTTCACAAAGGTGCACAAAAATATTTTGACGAAGTTAAAAAATAATGAATGGTAGAAATAAAGAGGGCATTGGAAAGATTTTATTCTTTCCAATTCTCTTTATTATATTAGTTTTTTTATTTTATCCTTTGTAAAAATAGATGCAATAATAATCAAATCTTATTTTAATAAAGATCTATTAAAGATTGAACATTTAAAGGATAAAGAAAGGTTCGGCATAGTATATACACATTCAGTTGAAAGATCAGAAACCAGCGAATGGTATGAAGTCCGTGACGGAAAACTAATATTAATGGAACAAAGATATAGAGATCAGGGTGCAGGTCTTCCTGTTAATTTAATCTACAAATTCAAGTATGCTGAAGACGGAAGTTTTTGTCTATATGATATGAATGTTCCCTTTGAAACTGTTATTTATAGAACAGGAGCAGTCATAGCTAATCACAAACTTGTAATTAATGGAAAAACTACTCCCTTCTTAGAATTTTCTGAGCCTAGAGAAGCTTTAGAATTTTCTACCGAACACATTTCACTTTTGGATTACGCACTAAGGAGGTGCCAAATTGAGCGATAATGATAAAAAATTAAATGAAAACCTAGAAAATGAAAACACGACTACAGAAAACACTACTGAAAATAATGTTAAGTCTGCAGAAGAACTAGGTACTATGAATGTTGACGAGTTAATGGAACAATACGACCTTGAAACTAGTAAACTTCGTAAGTTAACTGGCAAGGTTGCATTATTCATTACAATCGTTGCAATATTAATGTCTGCCTTCCATCTATTTACAGCATGGAATGGTACACTTTTAGCTATGAAGCAAAGATCACTTCACTTAATCTTTGCCTTTACTCTTGGCTTTGCCCTATATCCTGGATTTAAAAAATCATCTAAAGATAAAATTGATATTTTAGATTGGATATTAATGGCTCTATCAATTTTTGTTTGGGGCTACATATTCTTTAACGTAGAAGAAATCGCCTTAAAGGGTGGTCAAATGTCATCATTTGACATGGTAATGGGTGTTTTAGCAGTTCTCCTTACTCTTGAAGTTACAAGAAGAGTTGTTGGACCAGAACTTCCAATTGTTACCATAGTGTTCCTACTATTTGCATATTTTGGTAGAAGCTTGCCAGGCGTTTTTGCCCACAGAGGCTTTAATATAACTAGAATTGTTTCTCATATGTACATGACTACAGAAGGTATTATGGGTACACCACTTGGAGTATCTTCTACATTTGTATTTATGTTTATCTTATTTGGATCGTTCCTAGATAAAACTGGCGTTGGTGAATTCTTTATAGACTTTGCCTATGCTCTTACTGGTTCTACAAGATCAGGTCCAGCAATGACATCAGTATTATCTTCAGGACTTATGGGTTCTATCTCAGGATCATCTGTTGCAAATACAGTTACTACTGGTGCTTTTACAATTCCTCTAATGAAATCTGTTGGATACAAACCTCACTATGCAGGTGCCGTTGAAGCTACTGCATCAACTGGTGGACAAATAATGCCTCCAGTAATGGGTGCTGCTGCTTTTATCATGGCAGACTTCACAGGTTTCCCATATATTTCAATTGTTAAAGCTGCTATTATCCCAGCTGTTCTATATTATATAGCTGTTGGTACAATGGTTCACTTAGAAGCTTGTAAACTTGGACTAAAGGGAATGCCTAGAGAATCCCTTCCAAAGGTTTCAAATATTTTAAGAAAACAAGGTTACTTAACTTTACCTCTAATTGCTATTATCTTTATGTTGGTTAAACAATTTCCGCCAACAATGGCTGCTTTAACTGGTATTGTTATTGGTGTTATCGTTGCTTTTGCAGCATCACTTATTAAAAAAGACGATTCCTTTACTCCAAAAGATATACTTGGAGCAATGGAAGCAGGTGCTAAGGGTGCCGTTGGTGTAGCTTGTGCCTGTGCATGTGCCGGTATGATCGTAGGTGTTGTAACACTTACAGGTTTCGGTCTTAAAATCGCAGAAGTTATTGTATTAATTGCTAAAGGTAAACTTATACCTACACTACTTCTTACAATGGTTTCTTCAATTATACTTGGAATGGGACTTCCAACTACTGCAAAATATATAGTTCTTGCAACAATGGCTGTTCCAGCAATAACAAAACTTGGTGTAAACCTAATGTCAGCTCACTTATTTATCCTATACTTTGGTGTAGTTGCTGACGTTACTCCTCCAGTTGCCCTAGCAGCTTACGCAGGAGCAGGTATTGCAGGTGCTAACTCAATGAAGACTGGTTTCCAAGCCTTTAAACTTGCAATTGGTGCCTTTATAATACCTTACATCTTCGTTATAAATCCAAACTTAATTATGGTTGACTCAGTTGTGGGAACAACAGTAAACTGGCTTCCAATAACATCAGCATTACCAACAATTGTAACAGCACTTATTGGTACTGTCTGCTTGGCAGGTACAGTAGAATCTTACCTATTTGGAAATCTAAGAATTTGGCAAAGAGTTATCCTACTTGGAGCTGCCTTTGCACTTCTTGATCCAAAACTTTTAACAGATGCAATTGGCTTAGGCGCTTTAGCAATAATCTTTGTTACTCAAAGACTTTTAAACAAGGATAAACCAGCTGCAGCATAAAACTAATTATCTTTAAATTTATTAAATCATACAAAAAAGAGGTTACATATTATATATAGCCTCTTTTTTTATACTATTTTTCATTTTAAATTTATTTTCAATTAATTTTATAGCTGAAAATTATTTCCTTTAAAAATATATAAATACTATTAAAATTTGAAAAATTCTTTATACTTCAATATATTTATAATCTTTATACTTTAATATTTTTATACTTACAAAAAATCGACAAGAAAATCCTGCCGATTAATTTATGCTATTTAATTTTACTTCTTTTATCTTTAACTTTTTTATGAAAATTATCTTCTCAAAATAATTGTCAAAAATAAATAAATTTTATTTTCTATATTCACCATGACCAAATATTATATACTTGTAGCTAACTAACTCTTCTAAGCCCACTGGTCCTCTGGCGTGAAGCTTTTGTGTTGATATACCTAGTTCTGCACCCTTTCCAAATTCTCCCCCATCTGTAAATCTTGTTGAAGCATTTACATATACACAAGCTGAATCCACTTCTTCCAAGAATTTTATTGCCTTATCATAGGATTTTGTCAAAATTGATTCAGAATGACCTGTTGAATACTTTCTAATGTGATCAATTGCTTCTTCCACATTATCTACAGTCTTTACAGAAAATTCATAGTCTAAGTATTCTCTTGCGTAGTCATCTTCTTCTGCTTTTAGAGCATTTTTAAATTTAGGAAGGGCATTTTCATCTGCGTGAACTTTTATATTGTATTTTTCTACAACTTCATTTAAAAGTTTATAAAATTCATCTGGAAGATTTTTATTTAAAACAAGAGATTCCACTGCATTGCAAACTCCAATTCTTTGAGTTTTTGCATTTTCTATAATTTTTACTGCATTTTCAATATCGGCATCTTCATCTACATATATGTGGCAATTGCCCACACCTGTTTCTATTACAGGTACTTTTGCATTTTCCACAACTGAATTAATAAGTGATGCTGAACCTCTTGGTAAAAGTAAATCTACATAACCCTTTAATTGCATAAGTTCCTTAGAAGATTCTCTAGAAGTATCTTTTACTATTTGCACAAAATTTTCATCGTAGCCAGCATTTTTTATTCCAAGTCTTATAGCATCTGCTATGGCTATGTTAGAATTTATAGATTCCTTGCCGCCACGAAGAATTATGGCACTTGAAGCCTTTAGAGATAAAATTGCTGCATCAAGAGTTACATTAGGTCTTGATTCATAAATAATTGCAATGACTCCCATTGGGACAGTTTTTTTGCCAATTAAAAGTCCTGCACTATTTTCTTCCATAGATAGGACTTTTCCAACTGGATCCTTAAAGTCAATTACTTCATCAATCGACTTTGCCATTGCATCTAATCTTTCATCAGTCAAAAGAAGTCTATCAATTAGACCTTCTGGCATATTATTTTCTCTTCCATTTTTGATGTCCTCTTCATTGGCTTTTAAAATATTTTCTCTTTCGCTAATGAGGGCATTCTTTATTTCAAGAAGCATTTTATTTTTTTCACCAGTTTTTAATTTTTTTAGCTTGTAAGAAGCTTCTTTGGCAATTTTGCCAAGTTCTTTAACACTTAAAATATGTTCCAATTTCTTCTCCTTTAACTATATCTCTAATTATTTTCATTTTTTCTCCAGATCCAATTACAACTTCTATGTCCTTTTCTATGGCTAGCTTTGCTGCTTTAATCTTTGTGTACATGCCACCTGTACCAAGATTTGAATCAGTTTCCTTTGCCATCCCCTCAACGTCTTCAATATTTTCGACTTCATGAATTATTTTTGCATCATGATTCTTTCTTGGATCATCTGTATAAAGACCTTCTATATCTGTAAGCATTATAAGTAAATCCGCATCAATCATCCTTGCAATTACTGCAGAAAGGGTGTCATTGTCACCAAACTTAATTTCGTAAGTAGAAATTGTGTCGTTTTCATTTATTATAGGAATTACACTCATTTCTTGAAGTTTTTCAAAGGTGTTTTTTGCATTTACCCTCATCTCATCGTCTTTTTCTATAGTTCTCGTAAGAAGAACTTGGGCAGAATTGTAGCCATAGGACACAAGTGATCTGTCATAAATATTTGTAAGAGCAACTTGACCAACTGCTGCTGCAGCTTGTTTATCTGAGGTTTCCTTTGGTCTTTCTTTTAAATTTAATTTGGCACGTCCTGCTGCAATAGCACCAGAGGAAACAAGGACAACATCATATCCTTGATTTTTTAAGTTTGCTATTTCAAAGCAGAGTTCGTCAATTTTTTGCAAATTAATTTTTCCGTTGTCGTGAGTTATAGAAGAGGATCCAACTTTTATCACGATTTTCTTTATTTTTCTTGAAAATTTTCTCATTTCAACCACCTTAGATATAATATACTTGAAAATTGCACTTTAGTAAATATTTTTTAGCATTTGTCAGCTAAAAGTTATTTTTAAATAAATAAGCTTAGTATTTTAAATTTCCTCTACCCTGTATTTTCCCTTATGCTATAATATTCTTGGAGTGTGATTATTTTGCCAAAAATTTTAAAAAAAGAAGAACTTGCGCCAAATATTTATTTATTTGACATATATGCGCCTAAAATTGCAGCATCTGCAAAACCAGGTCAATTTATTATTTTAATTGCTGATAAATATTCTGAAAGAATTCCTCTTACTATTTCAGACTACGATGTTAAAAGAGGAAGCGTCCAAATAGTTGTCCAAGCTTCTGGTGAATCTACAAAGAAAATTGCAAAATTTGAAGAAGGAGAAAGCTTCAAAGACTTCGTAGGTCCTCTTGGCCATGCATCAGATTTTTATTATATGGACAAAAATGATTTAAAAAACAAAAAATACTTATTCGTTGCCGGTGGAGTTGGAACTGCACCAGTTTATCCACAAGCAAAGTTTTTTAAAGAAAATGGATTTCATTGCGACATAATTATTGGAGCAAAGTCTAAGGAATTTGTAATTCTAGAAGAAGAACTAAAATCAGTTTGCGACAATTTATACATAGCAACTGACGATGGATCCTATGGTTTTAAGGGTTTAGTTACTGATAAAATCACAGACCTTGTAGAAAATGAAAATAAAAAATACGACCACGTTGTTTCCATTGGACCAATGATAATGATGAAATTTGTCTGTCTAACTACAAAGAAATATGGCCTTCCTACAACAGTTTCCCTAAACCCAATAATGGTTGATGGTACAGGAATGTGTGGAGCTTGCCGTGTTTCTGTTGGTGGAAAAACTAAATTTGCCTGTGTTGATGGTCCAGAATTTGATGGTCATTTAGTTGATTTTGATTCTGCTATGAAAAGACAAAGACAATATATTGATAACAAAAAAACTCATACAATATCTGACCACCACTGCACAATGGATCTAGCTGTGTCAGACCACCTTGCAGAAAATTCTGTTCAAGATAAAAATGTTGAAGGCGAAAGTCATGAAGACTTTGTAATAAAAAAAGCTGAAGACAGATTTAAAAGAGTTCCTATAGCCGAACAAGCACCAGATGAAAGAAATAAAAACTTTAAAGAAGTTTGCCTTGGCTACACTGCCGAAGAAGCAGTCACTGAAGCAAGCAGGTGCCTAAATTGTAAGAATCCTGGCTGTGTAGGAGGTTGCCCTGTTTCCATTGACATACCAGGATTTATAAAGGAAATTGCCAACGGAAACTTCAAAGAAGCCTACAAGGTTCTTTCACTTTATACAAGTCTTCCAGCAGTTTGTGGTAGAGTTTGTCCACAAGAAACACAATGCGAAGAAAGGTGTGTTCTTGCAAATAGAGGCGATGCTGTTTCTATTGGTAAACTTGAAAGATTTGCAGCTGACTATGCAAGACGCCACCAAATTAGAGAAAATGCTGACATAAGAAAAATTGACAAAAAAGTTGCCATAGTTGGAGCAGGTCCAGCAGGACTTACTTGTGCAGGTGAACTTGCAAAGATGGGCTACGATGTCACAGTTTTTGAAGCCTTACAACAATCTGGTGGAGTTTTAATCTACGGCATTCCAGAATTTAGGCTTCCCGATGAAGTTGTGGAATATGAAGTTGAAAACATAAAAAAACTTGGAGTTAAATTTGAAAATAACTTTGTAATAGGAAGAACTGAAACTATAGACGACTTAATCAAAGAGGGTTTTGATGCAGTATTTATCGGTTCTGGTGCAGGACTTCCTAAGTTCATGAATATACCTGGTGAAAACTTAAATGGTGTTTACTCTGCCAATGAATTCTTAACAAGAAACAATTTAATGAGATCTTTTGATGAAGAATACGATACTCCAGTAAATGTTGGAGAAAAAGTTGCAGTAATAGGTGGCGGAAATGTTGCAATGGATGCTGCTAGAGTTGCAAAAAGACTTGGCGCCGATGTTTCCATTGTCTACAGAAGAACTGAAAAGGAACTTCCAGCTAGAACAGAAGAAGTTCACCACGCCAAGGAAGAAGGCATTAAGTTTGAAATGCTAACTGCTCCAGTGGAAATTCTTGGAGACGATGAAGGTTGGGTCAAAGGACTAAAATGTCAAAGAAATGAGCTTGGCGAAGCTGATGCATCTGGCAGAAGAAGACCAGTTCCAATTGAAGGTAGTGAATATGAAGAAAACTTCCAAACAGTTATAATGGCTCTTGGCACAAATCCAAACCCACTAATTTCTTCCACTACAAAAAATCTTGAAATAGAAAATTGGGGCGGAATAATCGTAAATGAAGATTCTCAAACATCTCGTCAAGAAATCTTTGCTGGTGGAGATGCTGTAACTGGATCTGCCACAGTAATTCTTGCCATGGGTGCTGGTAAAAATGCTGCAAAATCAATTGATGAATTTTTGAGAAATAAATAATTCTATATAAAAGTTAAAAAACCTCTTGCAAAGAATATCCTATGTAAAAAATTGTGTAGTTTTCAAATCGAAAAACTTCGGCTAAAATCGCACTGTATGAGCGTAAGCGAGTTTGAGATTTAGAAAACACCAATTTTTGTAATGAGATATTCGTGCATGAGGTTTTTTTTATAATATAAGAGTCATTGCTCTTCCCTATTTCATATTATTTTTTAAAAATACAAAGCCAAACTGCTCTTTCTTGCCAAGACACCCTGTGAATTTCATGAGCTTTTATCTCTAAACTATCTCCTTCACTTAATTTTATAAGTCTCCCATGGCTATATTCTATATTAGCTGATCCTCTTAACAAAAATACAATTTCAAGTTCATCCTGATCATAAAAATCTGTAACTTGATTAAGTGACATTGTTCTAATAATCCTTAAACTTTCATCTTCATAAATTTTTCTTCAATTTCTTTTTCTTCAGAAAAGTTTATATTTTTAAAAATATTGTATAAGTCCTTCATTCTTTTATTATAACATGATTTTTATTCTCAATTTATAATTGTAAAAGTATTTGTTATAATTATAAAAAAAAGAGGTGCAAAATGTTTAGACAAATGAGAAGAATAAAGCAAGAGCTTCCCCTCGATGAAGCTAAAAAATTACTTTTGAAAAATAAAAGAGGAGTCATCTCCTTTAATGGGGATAATGACTATCCCTATTCCCTTCCAATAAATTATTTATACGATGCCGAAGAAAATAAATTATACTTTCATGGCGCAAAAAGTGGTTACAAACTTGACTGCATTAAAAATAATAACAAGTCCTCTTTTGTAACTTATGGCGACGAAGAGCTTTCTGACAATGGCTGGTCCTTTTACCTTAAAAGTGTGGTAATTTTTGGAAAAGTCGAAATAATTGAAGATAAAGAACTTGCAGCAAAAAAATTAAGTGAGCTTGCAGAAAGATATTATCCCTCACTCCAAGAAGTCCATGCTACTATGGAAAGAAGTTTTGATAATGTCCTTGTTTATTGTCTTAATGTTGAACATATGACTTGCAAAAAAGTCCACGAAAAATAATAAATATCTTCACTATAAAAGCCAAGGCAAAAAACCTTGGCTAATTCTTTATATATTTAATTTAACTTCTTCAAGTCGTTTTTCCCTTTGACTTTCTCTATAATGGGCAAAAATTGAACCAATTAAGTTTTGAACTACAGAGAAAATTGCACCAGGAAGTGCTGCTAGTGGATTCATTGCAAAGTTTGTATTTGCAAGAACTACTGCAAGACCTGAGTTTTGTGTTCCCACTTCAATGGCAAGAGTAGACTTTTTATCATAATCAAGTCCAACTATTTTTCCTAGTCCTAGACCAATCATAAGTCCCAAAAAATTGTGAATAATAACAACTCCAAAAACTAATAAACCAGAAGTCATAATTTTTTCTGCATTAAGTCCAACAATAGCAGCAATTATTAGGGCAATTGCCACAGATGATATAAGTGGAAAAATAAAATCTATTTTCTTTAACTTTTCCTTTAAAAGAGTATTGGCAATAATTCCAAGTCCCACTGGTATTACTATAACTTTTACAATAGACATAAACATTGATATGAAGGAAACTTCAACCAAAGATCCTGCCATAATATAGACAAGAAGTGGTGTCAATATTGGAGCAAGTAAAGTTGATGCTACTGTAAGTAGTACAGAGTAAGCCAAATCCCCTTCTGCTATGTGACTCAAAACATTTGATGCAGTTCCACCTGGACAAGTCCCAACAAGGATTACTCCAAGGCTTATGTCCTTTGGCAGTTTAAAAATTACTGATAGGATTAGTGCCAAGAGGGGCATAATTGTGTACTGACAAAGGGCTCCCAAAAATATAAGTTTTGGTGCCTTTAAAAGTTCTTTAAAGTCCTTAACTTCTATGCTTGTTCCCATTCCAAACATGGCTGCTGCCAAAAAAAGAGCAGTGTAATTTGTCATACCCTTAAAGGCATTGGGATATCTCAAAGCACAAGCTGATAAAAATAATATTATTAAAATTAAGTATTTTTCTATATAGTGTGAAATTTTTCTAAACACGTCACACCTCGTAGAAAAAGTTGTCTATAAGTCTAGTATTTCCAAATCTAACAGCAAGAGCAACAAGAACATCTTTATCAATTATGTCTATGTCTTTTATCTCTTCTGTGTCAACAACTTGAACATACTCAATATCTGCAAGTTCTTCAGTCTTTATTTCATCTTCAATAATCTTTATTAAATCCTCTGCCTTCATTCCCTTTTTAATAGCAGCTTTTCCCTTTTCTAAGGCTCTATTTAAAACTGGAGCAGCCTTTCTCTCTTCATCAGATAGATAAACATTTCTTGATGAAATTGCAAGACCATCTTCTTCTCTTTTAATAGGACAAGGAATAATGTTGATTCCAAAATTTAAATCATAGACAGCTTTTTTTACAATTAGAAATTGTTGGGCATCTTTCCTGCCAAAATAAGCATTTGTAGGTCTAAAGATATTAAATAACTTAGTTAGAACAGTTAAAACTCCCCTAAAGTGAATTGGGCGAGTCTTGCCACACAAGTTGTCCTTTAAATCTTCAATAGTTACATAAGTTTTGTGATTTTGATAAAACTCCTTTGGATCTGGCGTAAATACTGCATCTACCCCAGCATCTTCACAAAGTTTAAAATCTCTCTTTTCGTCTCTTGGATAGGCCTCGTAATCTTCGCCTGGTCCAAATTGTGTTGGATTGACAAAAATAGAAACAATAACTACATCGTTATTCTTTCTGGCCTCATCAATTAGTGACTTATGTCCTTGGTGCAAAAAATCCCATAGTCGGAACTAAGCCCACGGACTTTTGGTAATTTCCCTTGGTAAATTCCAAAGCTTCTTCCACGTTTCTTAGTACTTTCATTCTTCTCTCCTTAAAATTTATTTTGGAGAAATATTTACTTATAAATATTTAAGTACGGTTTATAAAAATAATACCGTCTCCGGCAAATATTATAGCAGATATAAAAAATTTTTAAAGTTAAAAAGGAAGCTTCTGCCTTATAATTTTATCTCACGCCATCTCTAAAATTTCAAAGGAATTTACTTTCTTTATCTCAACTATTCCATCTTTTAGTAAATCTTCTAATTTATTATCTTCTCCAAAGACTATTTTTATTTCATCTTTTAAAACCAAATCATAGGAATTTATATAATCTAAAATTTTTCTTCCTCTGATAAATTTTCATCTCTCTCATCTAAGTCCAAATTTTCCAATAAAAATTCCTCAATCCTTCCAAAGTTCATTATATTTTGAAGAACTCTATTATTTTCAGTAATTAAAAATCCCGGAAATTTTTTTATCCTGTAATCAAAAGTTTCCATCCTATTTTGAAGAAATATATCCTGACTATTTTCATAATTAAAAATAAATTCTTCAAGATCCAATCCAAAGTCTTTTACAATTTCTTTTTGGACATCTATCTTAAAAATATTTTTCTCAAAAATTATTGCCTCTTCCAAAATTTTTCTCATATATTTCTTAGAAATATCTTCATCAATTTCCTTTACAGATAGAAAGTACTTGTCCAGTGGATAGGATGACTTGTAATCTTCTGTAAAAAGTTCTGGTGGAGATGAAAAACCCTTCATATTTGTTATAGTACTAGTTGCCCTGTACATGTCATAGAGAATTTTATTGCCTAATTTAATAGAATTTTTTTCCCTAAAATTTTGTGGCAAGAATTCTTCATAGTCGCCAATTAGTCCTCCCATTACAAATTCATATTTAAAATTTTTATATTTTCTTTCAAATTTTCTGATTATTGGAAAAAGTCCCCACAAAAAGGGGTCCAACACATCTGTAAATATTTTTAACATAAGCCCTCCTAAAATTATTAATTTCATTATAACATTAAGCGCAAACTTCTTAAAATCAAGAAAATCTAATACTCTATAATTTCTGTCAATATACTATATCTAGTATTTTGTAATTTACTTTACACACAATATGCTGTATAATTGATGTATTCGAAAAAGAAAATTAGGAGAAGATTTTCTTCTATTTTATATGTAAAATTAAGTAGAAAGGATGGGAACAATGCCACAAGTTATAAAAAGAAATGGCAAAAAAGTTGATTTCGATATAAATAAAATCGTAATCGCTATAGAAAAAGCTATGCACTCAAGTTCAGGTGTATACATAGAAAATCAAGCTCTAGAAATTGCCAAAGAGATTGAAGAACTTGCACAATCTAAGGATATTCCCCTATCAATTTATGACATTGAAGGAGAAGTTTATTACCGTTTGATCCAAAATGATAATCCTGCAACAGCTAGAGCCTATGAATCTTACAAGTCAGTTCAACAATTTAAACGTGAACAAAATACAACTGACGAAGATATTTTGGGACTTTTAAATGAAACTAATGATGACCTAATGGATGAAAACTCCAACAAAAATGCAGTTATAGCATCAACTCAAAGAGATTTAATAGCAGGAGAAGTTTCAAAGGATATTGCAAAGAGAAAAATGATTCCTGCTGATTTAGTTGAAGCTCACGATTCTGGTGCAATTCACATCCACGATATGGACTATTTTATTCAGCCAATTTTTAACTGCTGTCTAGTTAACATGAAGGATATGCTAGATAACGGAACAGTTGTAAATGGAAAGATGATCGAAACTCCAAAATCTTTTCAAGTTGCCTGCAATGTAATGACACAAATCATTGCACAAATTGCATCAAATCAATACGGTGGTCAAAGTATTAATTTATCTTGCCTTGGCAAATATTTAAGAAGATCTTATGAAAAGAATCTTTCTCTTGCCCTTGACACTCTAGGCGATATTGAACTTGCTGAAAAAATGGCAGATAAAATGACTAGAAAAGATTTAGAAAGCGGCATCCAAACAATTCAATATCAAATAAATACCCTAATGACTTCAAATGGTCAAGCACCTTTTGTAACTTTATTTATGTGGCTTGAAGATAATGACCAATATGTAGATGAAGTTGCAATGATAATAGAAGAAATCTTAAAACAAAGAATTCAAGGGATTAAAAATGACGCAGGTGTCTATGTAACACCAGCCTTCCCTAAATTAATTTATGTTCTTGATGAAAACAATATAAATAAGGACTCAAAATATTATTATTTGACTTCCCTTGCAATAAGATGTACTGCAAAGAGAATGTATCCTGACTATATTTCTGCAAAGAAAATGCGTGCAAATTATGAAGGCAATGTCTTTGCTCCAATGGGCTGCAGGGCTTTTCTTCCTCCTTACAAGGACGAAAAAGGAAATTACAAATTTGAAGGAAGATTTAACATGGGCGCTTGTTCTATAAACCTTCCTCAAATAGGCATCCTTTCTGGTGGAAACGAAGAAAAATTCTTTGAAATTTTAGAAAAAAGATTAGACCTAGTTAAGAGAGTTGGTCTTCTTAGATATGAACACTTGAAAAAAGTTACAAGCGATTCATCTCCAATTCACTGGCAACACGGTGCCATCTCAAGACTTGGAAAACACGAATCCATCGCTCCACTTCTTTTAAATGGTTACTCAACAGTTTCACTTGGCTACATTGGAATATATGAAGCAAGCGTCCTAGTTAAGGGCGTTAGTCATACAGATAAAAAAGGATATGACTTTGCCATGAGAATTATGGACACAATGAATGCCGCAGTAAAAAAATGGACAGAAGAATATGGAATTAAATTTACTCTTTATGCAACTCCTGCAGAATCACTTACACAAAGATTTTGCAATATCGACAAGGAAAGATTTGGAATTATTGAAAATGTAACAGACAAGGGTTACTACATCAACTCTTTCCATGTAGACGTTCGTGAAGAAATCTCTGCTTTTGAAAAGTTCAACTTTGAATCAAAATTCCAAGACAAGTCAACTGGTGGTTGCATTTCTTATGTAGAAATTCCAAACATGGGCCACAACTTAGAAGCACTTGAGACAATCGTAAGATATATTTACGACAATATTCAATATGCAGAATTTAATACAAAATCTGACTATTGTTCTGAATGTGGTTTTGATGGAGAAATAAAATTAAATGACCACGGCGATTGGGAATGTCCACAATGTCACAACACTGACAGGTCAACACTAACTGTTGTAAGACGTACTTGTGGTTACCTTGGTGAAAACTTTTGGAACGAAGGTCGTACTAAAGAAATTAATGCAAGGGTGCTTCATATCTAATGAACTTTGCACAAATAAGAAAGTATGATGTTGCCAATGGCCCTGGCATAAGGACTACGATTTTTGTCACAGGTTGCACTCACAATTGCCACAACTGTTTTAACGAAGAATACCAAGATTTTAATTATGGAGATACTTGGACTGACAAAGAAACAGAAGAAGTAATTAGATATTTAAAACTAGATGAAGTAAAGGGTCTCACACTACTTGGTGGTGAGCCCTTTCAAAATGAAATTGACCTCTTACAGGTTATTCGTGACATAAAAAAAGAAGTCCAAAAGGACATTTGGATCTTCTCTGGCTATAGCTATGAAGAAATTTTAAAAGACCAGGACAAGAAGAAACTCCTAGAAGAGTGTGACGTACTTGTTGATGGGAGATTTGTTGAAGCTCTAAAAGACTTAAAACTAAGATTTCGAGGATCTTCCAACCAAAGGATAATAGACATTCAAAAATCCTTGGATGAAAATAAAGTAGTTTTATTTGACTTATAATATTTTAAATTTTGAATTTTTATCTTATCATAAACAAAAACATAAAAGACAAAAAAGGATGCAGCCACATAAGCTTGCATCCTTTTCTTCTTACTGTTTTTTATAATGACCCTTACATTGAAATATAACCACTGTATCTTCCTCAATCAAATAAACTATTCTGTTCTCTTTGTCTATACGTCTGCTCCACAGACCTGACAAATTGTTTTTTAATGCTTCAGGCTTACCTATACCCTCAAAGGGGCTTCTCTTAATATCTTTAATTATCTGATTTATTCTTCGCAAATTAACTTTATTTTTCTTTTGCCAATATAAATACTCTTGCCAAGCACTATAATCCCACTTTATATTTTTTATTTCACTCATCTATAATATCTCTTTCAATAAGTTCTAGTTTCCCATTTTTATAATCATTATATTTCTTTTCAAGATAATCTATGTTTTCTTTGCTATAAAAAGGATCTGCTGTTAATTCAAAGGGGATTTTATTTTCTCTTGCAATTTTTTTCAAATAAACATTTATTGCAGAAGACATAGAAATTCCAATTTCTTGACAAACTCTCTCTGCTCTTCTTTTAACATCTTCATCTACTCTAACATTAATTTGTACCATAACATCATCTCCTTAAACTAATTTTATCATGTTTATAGTATTTGTAAATACATTTGCTATAAATATTTTAGTTGTATTATTCAATAATATATTCCTAGCTATAATCTTTTACATAAATTTTGCACAAAAATTAGGACGACAAAATAAAAAAGCAAAAAGAGCCTGGTAAAACCAGACTCTTAACTTCTTTATATTCTAAAAAATTTAAACAAACTATCTTCTCTTACTTCTTCTCTTGCTATTTCTCACATAGCCTATCATCTTAAAGAATACCAAGATAAAAGCTATCCAACCTACAATAGTCACTCCATAAACGCCATATTTTAAATAAGAAACTTCTCTCTTTTCCTCTACAAGAGTTTTTACATCGGCCTTTTTTTTCCACAACTCTTTCTGCATTAATTAAAATTCTCTTTGGTCTTGGTGGTCTCTTTGGGTGACAAGATAAAAGCGTCACCATATCCTTTCCATCTTTTGGAAGGACTTTTTCCCAATCACTTGGATCAATTATCTCTTGACCTGTGACTTTGTATTTCAAAAGGCCTGTTCGTCCATCAATTAAAATTTCGTCACCCTCTTCTAGCTTTTCAATGTTATAAAACATGAGGTCGCCCCACCAACCTCTGTGACCAGCTATGACAGTCCTAGTTGAATTTCCCCCAAGAGGAAGAGATGTTCCTTCAACTTGTGCCACTCCCCAGTCCAGATGATCGTAAGTTGCATCGAGATAAATCGGCTTTTTCATATCAAGTTTTGGAATTATCAAATAAGAAAAAACTTCGTCCTTGTCAATTCCCTTGATGTTATAAAAGCCCTCATAATCTTCATTGTCAAAAGGATCAATAATATTATTATCTCCCTTGACCACTTTCTTGTTGTAATCTATGAGATCATCACTTACACTAGCATCCTTTTCCTTAAAAGATGCATACTTTTTGTCTGCCATTATCTCCCTATATGACATAGAAGAAAAAGCAAGTAGTGGCAAAAAAATCCCCAATAAGATAAATAAATATCCAATTAAGACCCTTGTCTTAGCCTTCATAAGTTCTCCTCCTGCGTCTTCTAATATAAATGAAAATAATGATCATGACAAGAAGAAGTATTGCACATGGCCAAATCAATGACTTGTAATTAAACTTAGCATTTTCAGCCTCTTCCTTTTCCTCTGGCACATAAGGAATCCTGTGACCACGAACCAAAAGTCTGTGCGAATTAATCATATAAGGTGTACAAGTAAGAAGCGTCATATAATCCTTGCCTTCCACAACAAGAACAGGATCAAAATTCCATGGCTCAATAGTTAAAATTTGGTCCACTTGATAAGCAAGAGTTTCCTTTACGTTAGTATAGTAGAAAACATCTCCCACTTCCATCTTGTCAAGGTCCCTAAAGAGCTTAACTTGTGGAAGACCCCTGTGAGCTGTGATGACAGAGTGAGTGGACTTGCCACCAATAGGAAGAGATGTCCCCTCCAAGTGACCACAAGCATGTTGCAATACATCTTCAGAAGTACCAGCATAAACAGGTATTTGTTGATTTATCTTTGGAACATCAAGATAACCAATTTTTTCCCTTGCCTCTAGCATGCGTGCATAATTTTCAACACCCTTTTTTTCCCTGTCAGTATATGGATCAGCAAGCTTTGAAGGATCAAGAGTTTCATTATATGCCCTTGCAAGATCAATTCTCTCGTTGATCTCTTCCTCACTCATCTCGTCAACAGCTTCCTTAAAGTCCACAATTTGATTGTTGTTCTCCACAGTATAGTACCAGTTTGAAATAATAGGATAAGACGCAATCAAAAGACCAACTATGAACATAAGAATAATCTTCCAATTCTTTTTAAACTTCTCCTTCATGGTCCTCACCCCTATCCTTATTATCACTCATACCATTATTTTTCTTTTCCAAATTCATCTTTGCCATCTCAATATTTCTTGCCCTTTCAGCTTCTCTTTTTGCCGCCTTTTTCTTTTTTCTCTTGTCAAGAATAAATCTTGTTAAGATAATTATAGCAAAAATTAGAAGAATAATAAGCCTTTTATCAATATCAAGATTCTTGCCCACATCTTCTCTTGTCTTGTCATCCTCTTCTGGCACATAAGGAACCCTGTGACCACGCACAATGAGCCTGTGAGTGTTTATCATAATAGGAGTGCAAGTTAAAAGAGTTGCATAATCCTTTCCCGGCACAACCAAAAGCTGTGAAAAATCACTGGGATCAATAACATCAATGTGATCCACTTCATATGCCATAGTGCCGCCAATATTTTCAATGTAAAACTTGTCCCCCATTTTCACTTTCTCAAGATCTGTAAAAAGCCTTGCAGAAGGAAGACCAGAGTGAGCAGTGATGACAGTGTGAGTGGACTCACCACCAATAGGTAAACTTGTACCCTCAAGGTGACCAGCACCCTTTTGCAAGATTTCCTCATTAGTACCAGCATAAATAGGAAGATCAACATCAATAGAAGGCACTTCGATAGTACCAATCTTGCTCCTTAACTCTAGCATTTGAGCATAATTCTCAATGGCCCTCTTCTTTTCCTCTTCACTATAAGGATCCTTTGGAGTAACATTTCCTAGATTATCATTATAAATCTTAGCTAGCCTCAACCTTCTGTCGATTTCTTCCTGACTCAAAAGATCTCTTGCTTCCTTAAAATCAGCAACCTGATTATTTGCCTCAATCCTATAATACCAGTTGGAAATCAAAGGATAGGAAAGAATTCCAAGACCTAAAATAAAAATAAAAATAAATAACTTGTTAGATTTTTTCTTTTTTTTGCTCATCTTTTCTCCCATAAAAAAGAGGCTCCAAGGAGCCTCACTTTATTTCTTGTCCTTGATTAAATACTTACCTAATCCTACCATAATAGCACCAGCCACAACTAACACAATAAGTGTAATATCACCAGTTTTTGGAAGAGGAAGAGGTGATGATTTATCATCTTTAATACGGTTTTCAATAATTAGGACTTTTTCAAAAGAACTATCGTCAATTTCAAATTTTAAAGAGCCTTGCAATAAAGCATAGCCATCTGGAGCCTTAGTTTCCCAAATCTCATAAGTTCCATAAGGAAGATCCCTTACAAAAAACTTACCATCATTGCCAGAATTAAGGACAAGATCCTTGCCATCTCGCTTAACCCTTTCATCCATGCCATCCTTGTCACGAGTTATAATAAACTCAGCACCAGCTAGACCCTTTTCCCTTTTCTCATCAGTCTTAAAGAAATTATAAGAACCTAACTTTTTCTTGTTGATGACACTTACATTGGCACCCTTGCCTTCAAAAATAGCAAAATCACTCTCACTATGAAGGATTTCATAGCCAGCTGGAGCTTCAACTTCCTTGAAAGTATAAATACCAGCCTTCACATTTTTAATAGTAATCCTACCATTTTCATCAGTTAAAAAAACTTCAGCAGAACCCTTATCATCAATAGCACCATTTTTTGTCAAAACAGGATTGCCATTTGAATAATGAAGAGTAAACTTGGCACCAGAAAGAACTTTGCCCTCACCATCAGTCTTTACAAGCACAACAGTTTCTGGTGGTGGAGGAGTTTCTCCTGGAGGTGGTGGTGGAGGTGTAGGTCTAACCTTTAGCCCCCATTTTAACTTAGCAATATTAGTCTCTCCTGGACTAAAAACTGCAGACTCAATAAAGCGGTCCTTGTCCCCAAGCTCCCTAATATAATAAGTGCCAGGCTCAAGATCAAGAGTAACCTTATAATCGTCCTTTTCCTTAGGACTTACAATCCACTTGTCAGCCTTGTTAGCAAGTTGTCTGTCAAGCTCATCCTCACTTAACTTGTCCAAAATAGAAACAAGTCTTGTCTTATCCATACTAGTATCAATGAACTTGTCATTGATTTTCCAAATACCAAGAGTCCTACCTTCCAGGTCCTCTTTAGCTAAACTTTCCCTTGTCTTAATATCGATGGTAACAGATGATGCTCCTAAAACATTTAGAGGTAGGAAGACCATAGTTACCATCATATATAAAATTATTAAATCTTTGATTCTCTTCTTCATCTCTACCTCTCAATCTTAATATGTAGAGGAAGGGGAAATCCCCTCCCTTAGATTTAAATAATTAAAGCTTATACTTATAAAGAAAATATAAGTAGCCTTTAAAAATCACTTTACCTATACCAATTATATCAAAAGTCATCTAACTTTGAATAAATTAGTATAAATATAAAACATTATCTCAAAGATCTTTTTAAAACAATCTCAATCAATAGATAGAACCTTAAGCTTCTTCTCTATTTCTCTTCATTGCCATAACAGCGCCAGCCATTAGACCAATACCAACAACTGTGAATAATACAGTACCCATACCACCAGTTTGTGGGATAGTTACATCATTATTTGTGATTTGCATAGCATCGTTCTTATTAGATTCTGCTACGTAATCAATAGTTCCTTCACCTGTATATGTTCCCTTAGCTATTTCAAATGTGAAGTTTCCACCATTAGTTGGAAGAGCATATCCAGCTGGAGCTTTTGTTTCCACAGCTCTGTAATTACCGTATTCTAAACCTTTAACTTCGAATTGACCTTTATCATTTGAAGTAAATTTAGTAGCATCTTCTATTTTTTCTACCCAAGTATAAGATAATTTAGCTTCTGTAAATGCTTTATCTCTTGCTGCTTTTAATTCTTCAACTTTTGCCATTGCTGCATCTTTAGATTCATATTCTTGACCAGCAATTGTTACTTTATTTGTAGCTGAGATTTCTCCCTTTGCTAATGCTTCGTTAACTGCTGCAATAGCATCATTGTATGCTTTTTCTGCTGTTGTATAAGCTGTACCTTCATTTTCTGTAATCTTTAGATATTTATCATTGTCTGTTCCACCATTTTTATTTTGGATAGCAAATTCAGCACCTGCTAATCTCTTACTTCCATCTTGGTTAGTCTTAACAAATTTCTTTCCACCAACAGTTACTTGTGGAGGTGTAGGAGTGATTGATTCATTAGTCTTAGTATTCTTAACAGTTACTGTAGCTGTATCAGCTGCTACTGTGTATTCTGGTTCATAACCATTTACAAGTTCTTTTACTTTATAGTTTTTGCCTTTTTCTAAGCCTTTGAAAGTACCTTTGTAGTTACCTGTTTGTTCAAAAGTAATTCCATTGCCTAAATCTGTATCATCAACTTTTGTTGCATTCTTAAATGTAACATCAGCAACTGGCATATCATTTTCATCTAATAAAACATATTTTACAATGATGTCAGTTGGAGCTGTACCATCTGCCCAAGTCTTTTCAACGTTGATTTTTTCATCAACAGGTGTTAATGTTTCACTTGATGGCTTAGGTGGTTCGTGGTTGTAAGTGAATGTAGCGTGGTTGTCCATTGGTTTATCAACTATTGCATCTGCTGTAACTTTTGCAGAATATGTGAATTCAATTGATAAATCATTTGTTTCTGCTGCTTTATTAAGTTTATCTAAACCAGATTGTTCAAAGTGAACTTTAAATCCATTTCCTACAGTTTCTACTGTATAGTCAGTTCCTGCAACAAGATCTTGATCTAATGCAGGAGTTACTGTAACTGTAACACCATTTTCTTCATTATATTTTAATCCCTTGTCCATAGAATCTGCTAAATCTAAGTGAGTGAATACAGATCCTTTAGGAAGTTCTGCTTTAGCTTCATAAGGAACTTCTTTATCTATATGAGCTTTTGCATTTGCTTTTTCTTTGTTGTAATTATCCATTACCGCTCCAACATCTTTTAAAGTGTTAGGGTCAGTGATTGCTTCTAATCCATTTTTCTTTGCAAAGTTCTTGTCGAATTTTACCTTATCTTCAGAGTTCTTAGGATATACGTGAATTTCATTTTGTACACCAGCTTCAGTTCTAGCGTGTTCTGGAAGTTTTAAATCAACAGGAATAGCCTTCATACCTGTTAGTACTTCACCATTTGGTCCCTTGTAAGTTGATTTATGCTTTACTTCATAAATCTTGTAGTTTCCAGGATTATCAAGATCAAATTGAATTACACCATCAGTGCCTTCAACATTTTTTGTTTTTCCTTGTCTTTCTGCTGGAATTTCCTCTAAAATGGCATCTTGTTCAGCTTTTGATTTTTTGTCAAAATCATCATAACCTGTTTCGTCTTCTTTGATTGCTACAAAGTAAACATCGTTAATTTCTTTAGCATTTGTGTCACCAAAGAATTCTTTAACATTAACGCCTTTTGTTGGATCATATTTTTTGTTTGAATCATGCTTATCTAGCGCATCTTGACTTATCAAGATTTTGTGTACATTAACCTTAATTGTAGCAGGACCATCTTCGCCAGCAGCTAGTGCTGTTAGTGGAGAGAAAACTCCTACTAGCATCACTAATGCCATGATTAGTGATAAAATTTTCTTTTTGTTCATAATATAACTCCTTCTTTTATAAATTTTTATAATTATTTGCTACCGCAAATTATTACCATAAATTTACTTCCTATTGCCCTTGGCAATAAACTTTTAATTCGTAAAATTTAAGATAGCTCCACTCTTTCGCTTTATCTTTCAAAAGCCATAATAAATTTTAGAATCGAGAGCAGATTTCTCTGCCCTCATATTCATTTGTTAACATTGATTTTGACTTGCACTTTTCACTAGTACTTTACGGAGGGTGCCTCTTCTTGTCTTTGATGCTAGTCATCATAAGACCACCACCCTCTTTCCTTGGCTCTTATGCACTTTGTCACAAAAAGATCTCTTCTTACTAAATTTATAAGAATTTACCACAAGAGATGTGGAACTTGTGCCTTTAAAACTCTTCATCATAAGACACACCCCTTTTTCTCTTGTAAACATAAGCCGCTGCACTCATAAGCATTAAACCAGCAAGAGTAAAGATCAACGTACCCCTGCCACCAGTAAGTGGATATTCCGCCTTACGGTTTTCAAGTTCTATTGCTTTTGTTGTGTCATAATCTCCATAAAGTGGCTTATCGCCTGCTAATACACTTAGGTCTAACTTATCTCCAATGGAGTCGTCTATTTGTGATTCAAGTACTAATTCAAATAGTTGGTCTGCTGTGCCTGTTGTGTTGTTATCATCAAGCTTACCAGTAAATTCCATTACTATTGAATCTGTTGTAGTGATTGGTTTATCTGTTGTAGATGTTTCTCCAAGCATTTCCTTTAGGCCGTATCTTGAACCTACAGTTCCTCCAGCACTTTGGAAACTAAATGCATCCATTTTTGTGAAGTCTTTTTCTTCTAATGTTTCAAGAGTTTTATCTCCATCTTTCTTAAGAAGAGCTACACTTACTTCTCCACCTATACCATTTGTATGGTTTTCTTTAAACTTCGGTGTAATCTTCCAGTCATTTTCCTTGATACGGATATATGACTCGTAAGATGGAATTGTCATTTCAGTGTGGTTAGGGTTAATAATAATTCTTTGTTTAAAGGTATTATTTGTCTTATCCACTTCTAAGATTTCACTTGTAATTAAACCATTAGCACTTGTCTTGTGAGTTGCCTTAGTCAAGTCTTTTTCAAGCACTTGCATTTTTCCATTTTCTAGCTTGAATTCTTTTATCCAGCCTGGCATCTTTCCATATCCCTTAGGTGCCTTAATTTCTTTAAGTGCATAGTAGCCTGGTTTGCTTGGATTTAGTACAAATTTACCATCTGTACCAGAAGTCACTGTCTTTGTTACTACTTTACCGTCTTCTGTAACCTCATAAGGTGCATATTCTCCTTCTTCAGTTTCTTTATACCAAACTTCGAATTCTGCACCTGGTAAGAAGGTTTCATGATTATCTCCATCAACCTTTATAAACTCAATGTCTTTGTAGTTTACAACATTTATTGGAGCTGTTCCAGCTGCTTGGCTTACTTTTTCAGTAGTTTCACCAGCAAGAGATGCTGCTGCAGATTTTAATGCTCCTGCCACTCTTGAAAGAGTTGAACTATTTCCATTTGTATCAGTTGTATCTTCTTTTGGTTTCTCAACTAATCTTGTAATTGTACCATTTGCTTCTACTGTGAATTCTTCTATATGACCTTCTATCTTCTTGTAGCCTGTTGGGGCTTTGATTTCTATTAGGGCATATTTTCCAGGAGATAGTTTTTCGTAGTGGATTAAACCATCTGCTCCAGAATTTTTTACTGATCCAGATACAGGTGTTTCTGACCACTTAGAAGTATTCTTATCGAATTTTATTAAACCGAATTTTGCACCCTCTAGTGCTTTACCTTCTTGGTCAACTTTCTTGAAGTTGATTTCATTTTTAGGGTTTATAGCTGTTATTTCAAGTTTACCACTAGCTGTGTTTTCATTTAACAAACCATAGACATAGTCTTGTCTCTCAACACCCATATATGGATAGCCATAGTAATTGTATCTATCAAAGTTAGTTGTCGCTTCATAGAAACTCTTGTCTACTTCTATACTTTCACCTGTATTTGGATCAATTTTATCTTTGATTTTACCAGCAACTCTTATTATATAAGTGTCATCTTCGCTTAGGAAATCGTGATAATTTCCATAATAGTCTTTGTAGGCTGATGGGAAAGTATATTCCAAACCTTCTTCTTTAGTTATATCTCCATACTTGCTACTAAATGAATATATATAACCTTGGTTTACAAGGTAATTAATATTAACTGCATAAGATGGAGGTAATATCAAGTTCTTATTGTTGTTACTATATTGGTTGTCAGGGTTTATATAATCATAATTAACCTTGTAAACATTGAAGCTTACATTTTCAATATCCATTCCTGGTGTGTATCTTAGAGTACCATCGAGAATATCCCTTTGATCTCTATTTACATAGATAATATGCTCAAACTCACCAGTCTTGTAATCAAAGTAGGTTATCTTAGATGATATATTTGGTAAACCTCCATTAACTGCATAAGGAGATCTATGAGTTCCTGCGTCGAATATGACATCAATATTTTGATATTGTTCTTGAGTATTTCCCTTCATCTTGAATCCTACAGGAACATTTTTAATAACTTCGTTATCTCCTACTGCAGGGAATTTAAATCTGTCAATATGAGATATTAATTTGTTACTAAAGTCTGTAAGTTCATAAGTGTTAGCATACTCAGTAAATGTGTAAATTATCACATTGTTTTGGTCGTCATATTCAGCCTTGGCAATTGTACCAATTCCATCTGCAAATATATCAAGTCCTGCTACTAAGTCTTTGTTGTAGATTCCGTAAAGGTCTGTATATTCACTTATATCTAATTGGAAATAATCTCCAGGTTTTATTACAGTACCTTCAGCTATCTTGAAGTCATTGTCAAAGGACAATAGATGAGCTGAGTTAGGATAAATTGTATTAGCTGTAGCTGTTGCTTCATCCTTATCTGGCTTTATAATTTGCATGTCAGATTTTTCAAGAGTAATTTTGCTTGTCAAATCTTGACCTGTTCTTGCGATTGGTCCAGAATATGGGTCTAATCCCTTACCCCCAACAGTAAATCTCCATTTTTGTCCAAGGTTTTGGTGACCGTCTCCAGGTTTTATCTCTTCAAGTTCGTAGTTACCAATAATTAGATTATCAAATATAAGTTTTCCATCTTGACCAACTGTACCAGTTTGTGTTGCATCTTGTGGAGTAGTTGCATCTGCGTTTTTCGCCAAGGATGTTCTTGTAAGTTTAAATTCTGCTCCTTCAACAAGTTTTCCATCTAGGTCTTTCTTGTTGATTTCAACTTTACCTTTTCCTGGTTTGTTGTTGATAATCTTACCCATGTTCTTTGCAGTAGCAGATGTTACGAAGTCTGTTAACTGACCTGAACCTTCTGCGTTTTTACCCGCGTATTGGATAATGCCGTTGGCATTGTCGTATTCAAGAGTTATGACACCTCTACCTGGGGTAATTTCTCCAGTTTCTTTATCTATATCGCCTTTTTCATAGGCTATTGTAAATTGAAGAACTGCTCCCTTAAGTGGTGCATAGTCCTTAGGTGGTCTAACTTCAAGTAGTCTATAACGACCTGGTTCAAGACCTCTAAATCCAAAGTAACCATTAAATGCAGATGATACTGTAGATCCTGGTACATCTTCATATCCACCAGCAACTTGTTTTTGAAGCTTGAAGATTGCGCCTTCAAGTCTGTTGTCAGTTACTGTTTGACTGTTAAGATCGTCTTCTGGATTATCACGTCCGTGTTTAGAAAATGTGATGTTGAACTTTTCTCTTTCATTTTCAACTACTAATCCTTCTTTTGGTATCTCAGTTGCCTTGTCTGAAGTATAGATAGGTTTTAGATTTATACTTGTATTAGCAGTATAAGTTGCCTTTCCATCTATTGAAGGGTCAATTATACCTGTTTTATAAGTTTTTCCATCAACTGTAATTTCCTTACCTACAAAGTTTGGATATTTTGCACCTGGTGCTTTATACTCTGTGACATTTTTTGCTTCAGTAAGTTCTTTAGCACCGCCTTGGTAAGATGCACCATGGAAAGCTTCATAGTATGAGTTACCATTTTCATCGAACTTAAGTTGCTTGAATTCTCTCTTTCCATCAAAGAAGTCAACTTTAAGGTCAATCTTACCTAAATCTTTTTCTGGTATATCAGTTCTCTTATATGGTTCCTTCTTAGCAGGATCCTTTGTTTTGAATAGTTCTTCACTTGAAATTATTTGTCCATTTTCATCAAGAAGATTGTAATTGTCATCATATTCTACTTCGTTAGTCACAACTCCATCAATTATTGAAGTGTCATAATAACCTTCTACATCAACGATGTAGACACCTTTTCCTAAGTTTAGTTGGTCTTCGTCGAAGCCCCAGTCAAATGGTCTCCACCTTGCAGTGTTTACCATAGACATATCCTTCTTAGAAAGGTCGTATGATCTTAGAATTGTGTCATATTTTCCATTCTTAACGTCTTCGTTTGCTTCTGGGTTTGTGATTTCGTAAGTTGTTCTGTAGGCTGTCTTTACACCTTCTTTTATTGTTACTGGAGGTTGTGATGGAGTGTCTATTTCTTCTCTCTTGTACTTAGGAGTGATTTGTACATTGATTTGATCACTGCCTGTGTATCCTCTAGTGTCTATATAGATTCTTTGGACAAAGGTCTTAGCTTCTGGGTCCAAGTAAGTCAATCTTGAGTAATACTTAATTCCATCATTGTCAAAAGATTTACCTGCATTTGCTTTTGTGTCATCTTCGATAAGACTTGCTGAAGTTTCTTGTGGACCCTTGTACTCAGCGTAAATACGTCCACCGTCATCTTTGACTTCAATCTTCCAGTCATTAGCTGCTTCCTTAAAGCCTACTGGAGCCTTTGTTTCTGTTAGAACATAGAATCCTTTTTCAAGTTTAACTTCTTTTTCGTCTTTGTCTTTAAATACTAGATCACCATTAGAGTCTGATTTTCCAGTAAGTGGAGTAAAGTCTTTATCTTCTGTTTCATAAGTTCCATCAGTCATCTTCTTGATAGTGAACTCTGCTCCTTCAAGAGGAAGGTCATTGATGTCTTTCTTTAAAATCTTTAGACCAAGTCCACCAGTTTTGTTTGTGATATCTAATGAATTACAAATATTGTTTTGTTCATCTTTAATAAGAATATCTTTTCCTTCTTCTGGAGTGAAGCTATCAAGTGGGTCGTCTGATTTTTTGAAAGTCGCTGTTACATTTACATCGCCTGCTGGCATTGTAAACTTGTTATCCTTTACTACTAGCTCTTGTCCATTTGAAGTTACTGTGAACTTATCTAATACATAACCTTTTTCTGGACTTGCAGTTAATGTTACTTCAACATCTTTTGCTGCAGAAGTTGGATTTGCAGAAATTTTTCCACCTTCTGTTGGTTGAGTAACTGTTACACTGTAAGTTTCTGGAGTTGGATCCTCAACTTTCTTGAAACTTGCTGATACTGTAACATTACTTGCTGGCATTGTGAATGTGTAGTCATTCATGTTGACATTTACAGTTTGCTCATTTGCATCTTTAACCGTTAAGCTTTCAAGTTTGTAATTAGCATCTGGTTTAACTTTTAATGTTACTGTTTCATTTGCTTTTGCAGTTTTTTTATCAGCGGTCACAGAACCATTTTGTGATGGGTTAACTGTAATAGAATATGTGTCGGCTTCTTTCTTTTCAAAGTATATATTAACTCCAACATCTGATTCTGGCATTGTAAATGTGTATGTTGTGTCATTTACTTTGTTAGTTTGTACAGTTCCTTTTGTACTATTAACTTCTAATGTCTTTAGTACAAATCCATCATTAGGATTTAATGTTAGTGTTACAGTTTGACCAGCCTTTATATTTTGATTTGGATCTGCAGTAACAGTACCATTCTCTTGTACATTAGGAGTTACTTTATAAGTTGTTTCCTTATTAATTGAACTTTCTTTTTCATAAACCTTTCTAAAGTATACTGGTGGTTTTGTATAACCATTGTTTCTGTAAGCTGCTCCAAGACCAATTGTACCGTCATTATTGTATTGGTTAACTTCAACTTCAACTAATACAGGATCTTTAATGCTGTCTTTTGTTATAAACATTTTTGTGTCCAAATTTCCAATAGAACCATTACTTTGAGTAAAGTTAATAGCCGTTTTAGCTCCAACAATATTATCAATTGTAGACCCTTGACCTACCTTATAAACACTTAATACATTAACAGCATCTTTAGGCATATTATATTGATTTCCATTAGCTTCTAGATAGAAATGTAGTGATTTTTTCTCATTTTTGCTAGTGTTTGTTAACAAGAAAACTTGCTTATATGACTTAGTATCCTTATTAATTTCTGTAACTTTAGATTCAATATATTGTGAGCCTTGTGCTTCAGTGACTTTTTCTTTATCAGATCTATTTGGATCAACTGCTTGCCAATCTTCTTCTGCTCCTTGTGCTTGAGGGATTGTTTCATCAGCAATTTCTAATCCAGCATTATCTACGCCTTGTGCTTCTTCCAATGAAGCATTTCTAGTTTTGAAATCTTCAATCTTTTCAGACCAAGTAGCTTTATTACCTATGACATTACTTATATAGAAAGTTTTGTCATCTGTATTTCCGTATCCCAATAGATTTTCTGAAAGAGTAACTGGATCTTCAGAGAAAGTATTTGCAGAATAAGAAACTGCTCTCATTTTATTTGCACAAGTTCCTTTATTAACTTTTATAGTTGCATTTTTTATCAACAGAAGATTCTTGAGCTGGGTCTAGATTAACATTATCTAAGCTGTTATATTTTTCTGCAGCCCAATAAGTTCCCCTATTTATAAAGTCCATTCCTAATCCAAAAGGTCCAGATTCTGGTAGGTCTGATTCTACTTCTACCATAAGAGTTTTACTTTGGTTAACTGTAGTATTGATTACAAACCTGTCAATATCTTTTCCGTCTTTGGTTCTTCTAGTCTCTATTTTAGATGTATATGGTACATCTATTCCAACATTTTCAATTTTATTAGGTTCAGAATTTGCTCCTACTTCTTTAATTGATAATATCTTTGTGTTTCCTTCAGAAAGATCTCTGTTTTCTGGATAGAAGTGGATTTCTAGCTGTGGATTATCCAAGTAATTTCTTTGTTTATTTACAATAAACACTTGTCTGAACTTCTTGTTTGCTTTATCTACTTCGGTAATATAACTTTTATTAGCTTTACCAGCGTTATAAGGATTTGAATCGTATGAAGATGATTTTCTCTCCCTTCCAGCATTTTCCTTATCTAAATCATTTACCTTTTGCCACTTAGGCCCTTGAGAACTTTCAGCATCGTTATCTCTTATATAAGTTTTGCCGTCTCTAGTTATTGTTACTGTCCAGTCTGTATTGGCTTTTTCATAACCTTGAGCTGCGCCTGTTTCTATAAGTTTGTAAACTCCTGGTTCTAAGTCTCTGAAGTTTACATATCCATTTGCATCAGACTTAGCGTATCTTTCATCTTCTTTTGGTTGTGGACCAGTAAGTTTAAACGTTGCTCCAGAAACTGCATCTGTAGAACCTGCTCTTATTTTTTTGAAAGAGAAGTTTTGTTTGTCTAATTTGTTAGTTACATCAAGCGAATCTTCTGAGATGTATGCACCCTTGATATTTCCAGCTTCACCTGTTTTTGTAACTGGTTCACCTTCTACAATTTGGTTGGCTCTGTCGTAATAGTCAGACTTCCAATATAGACCCTTATCAGTTTGAAGATCCATACCTGTACCTACTCCACCATCTTCAGATGTGTAAGGTACCTTTACATCTATAATAATAGGTTTTGTTATTTGTCTATTATTAAAGTCTAGATAAAGTCTTGGTTGGCCTGAGATATTTTGACTTGATGCTTTTACGTCTTTAATTTCTGTAAGGCCGTAGTTTTCTAATCTAATATCTTCTACTTTACCTTCTACTGCCTTGTCAAGTTCAAATATTTTATAAACTCCATTGCCTGCATACCAATCCATGTTTGTAAACTGTGGTTTTTCTCTATGGATTGATGCGTTGTTAAGAGTTATTGAGTCTGCTTCTGGGTTTATTACATATCTTTGGATAACATATTTTTGGTCAGTGTTTTTAGCAACTATTCTTGTACCAAGTTTATATGGAACTGGATAGTTGTTATAGTAACCAGTTTGTCTGTTATCCCCAAGAATCCATCCATCAAGTGGTCTTTTTGCAACATTAACCCATTTTGTTCCTTCTTCTCCAAGGATAGATTTGTTAACATCAGGGTCTGTTGTACCTGATGGTTCTACATAGTTGTAGACTTTTACCTTGTTGTCTGCATCTACTTCTACTACCCATTTTTTATTTAGCTTAGTGTAGCCTGTAGGTGCCTTAGTTTCTTCTAGGATATAAGTTCCTTGAGTTAAATCTTTGTTGAAGCTTACTATACCTTGGGCATTTGACGTGCCTGTTGCAAAGGCATCTGTTTGACCTTTTTTAGTTAGCTTAAACTCTGCACCTTCTAGTGGTCTGTTGTCACCGTCTTTTTTGTAGACAACAAACTTTTTAGCAACTGGTTGGTTGGTAACTTGAAGTGTGATATTGTCTCCACTAATTTGTTTACCAGTTGAGCCTATGCTAAATTCTGTTATTGTTACATTTCCTTCATTACTTACATCTACTGTCCAGGTCTTATCAGATTTGTTGTAATTTTCTGGTGCCTCTACTTCTTTTAGTGTATAGGATCCTGGTTTTAAATCTGTAAAGTCTATTTTACCATTTGCGTCTGTAGTCCTATAAATTGTGTTGTTTTCTTCATCTGTCAATGAGAAGGTTGCACCTGATAGTTTTTCACTATTATTTAGTTCATTTACTTTTTCTATACTAAATTTACCTGGTGTAAACTTATAGTTGAAAAGTCCAACTTTTTGGCTGAAGAATTTTGGAATTTCTCCACCTGTTTGGTCCCCAACGGCCTTGTTATAATTTGCTCTTGTAACAAAAGCAGAGTTGAATTTACCATTGGACATATTAAAGGCTCTCCAAGTATTGTTGAATTTATTCATATCGTCAATCTTGAAGGTTTGTTCAACTACATAACCATAATTAGTGTAAGGACCTACACTTGGCATTTGTATGTTTAAAGGTCCGTCTTGCCTCATAGTTCCAAATGGATTTAACTTATTTGGATCATAGTTAAGTGTAATACTTCCTTGTCTATCATTTGTTATAGTTCCTTCAGGATTGATACTTCTGCTGTATAACAATCGATAAGTTGACGGATCTTGTTCTGGCCTTATACCGAAAGACAATGGCAGATTTCTGTTAATCTTCTTATTGTATATAGTGCCTTCTATTGGTTGTGTGATAATTGAAGGCGATGTTCTATAAACTTTTACATCTCTAAGGGTAAAGGCTGGTGTTGTACCATTACCTTTCCAGTTAACATAGTTACCAGATTGGTAGTTAGTGGACTTCCAGTTAAAGTTTAGTGTGTCATTGTTTCCTTCATTTGCATATATAGGGTTGTAATATGCAAGTGCTGTTACATACCATTCGCCATCGTCGCCCTTATAGACATCTCTAAAGTAATATGATTGTGACGTTTTCGCGCCTGCTGGGTCATAGTCATAGTCCTCATAATTTGCCTTGACAGATTGTGTTATTGTTTGACCTTCTATACCCGTTTGTCCTGGTTCAACTGTTACAGTAAAGTCATATTCTCCGTCGTATTGGGCAAAGTATTTACTTGGAATAATACCTCTTAAGTTAATCTTTGCAGTACCCTCACCACCAGCTGAGTCTTCATTAAATACATAAGTCAGTCTGTTTGTGCTGTAATCAAAGTAAGGATCTGCAACTTCTTTACCATTTATCAATAGTTTAGGAAGTTCTCCAAAATATTGAGTAAAGTCAAGGTTAGGGTCAAATTGAATAGAGAATCTCTTGCCAGGAGCTGTGTCTGTAAGGTCAATAGTAGCTTCATATTTTAAAGATTCAAGTCTATAAGCTTCCCATACACCTGGTCTTTTACCAATATCCCCTTCTTCTCCTTCTTGGATAGATAGGGTTTGAGTTACTTTTTTTACTCCTGCTTTAGCATCTTCTTGAGTTTGTTCCTCATCTTCTATCCAATAATCTTTACCGTTTATTGGGTTACCAGCACCTGTTTTAAATTTAGCCTCATAAGTTACTTGATTTGAATCATCTACTGTCACATTAAAAATAACATTTGACTTGTCGTAACCTGCTGGTGCTTCAATTTCTTCTATTGTATACTTGCCTTCTGGTAAGTTTCCAAAGGATGCTTTACCTTCTGCGTCTGAAGTAACCGTAGTTATAGGATTGCCTTTTTCGTCTTTTATAACAAAAGTTGCGCCTGGAATTGGCTTTTTATCCTTATCGATTTTTAATACTTCTACAGGACGAGTTTGGAAGGCTTCGTTTGTAATAGTAAGGGTTGTGTCCTTCTTAGCATCTTCTGCTGTTGTAGGAGTGATGTATTGATCTTTTAATTTAGCTTGGTTATCTGTATCTTGGTCTGTTAGCCAGTCATAGTGGATAGTTTGACTTGTTGCATTCCTATCTTTGGTAGATTTTGCTACAACTAGGAATCCCCAGTCGTTTGCAAATCTTTCCTTAGGGAAAGTAATCTTATAACCTAGTTCGTTAGTGTAAGGATCTCTAGGTCTACGACTTGCTCTAATTGGTATATCATTTGGTGTTTTTAGGACATTAGTATTGCCTATCATGTTAATGGTGTTCTGGTCAACACTTTGTTGGATCATTTCTGTCCTGAGCGAGTCCCTATAGTATGGATTTACGTCATAGACTTGGACATCATCTAATCTTTTAATTTCCCCACCATCTGAAACTATATTTAGCCTTGTATCCCTATCAGTTGAGCCACCATGACTTGCTGCATTTGCTTTTAGGTAGATGTAAGTTGTTACATCGCCATTTTCATCAACTGTTGCATACTGCATTGCATTCATGTAGTCGGGATATCCGCCATCGGCAACTGACTTAGTAGGGTTTGCTCCTACTTCTAAGATTCCAGGTCCACCTTCTTTTGAAAGTCTGCCATTTTCGTCAACATATAGAATTGTATTTTCTGTGTTGACTTTAAAGCCTTTTGGAGCCTTAGTTTCTTTAAGAGTATGACGTCCAGGTTCTATGCTAGAAAATAGTGCCTTACCATTTTCATCTGTTACCACTTCAGGTCCGTTAAGGAGTTTGAAAGTAGCTCCTGGAAGTGGATTACCATCTTTGTCTTTCTTTAAAATCGTAAAGCTAGCAAATGATGGATTTTCATCTACTGTTGCACCGTTGTGAATGTAGTACTCGTCTGTTTCTTTTAGATAGTAGTTGTTATTTTCAAAGTATCTAATTGTTTTTCCAGTATTCGGATCTTTGTCAGTAGTTGGGAAATTTTCTTGGATAAGTTCTGGTTGAGCTTTTTTAGCTGTTTCATTTTCTATATCCCAAACTTTTACTTGTGGAATTGTTATTGTTCTAGTTGGGTCAGTGTTTTCTGATGCTAGGACGTCAACTTTTCCAAGTTCATCATTTGTATTAGGGTCTACAGCCTTAATAGTTTGACTTGGCATTTTTTGATCTTTTTGAAGTGTCCAAGATTGGTTTACCATAAGATCTTCGTATCTTGATATTGCTACTCCGTCAAGGGTTTGTGGCTCTTTGTTATCTTTAGGAATACTTGTGTCATATTCATATACTGCAATAGTTCCAACGTCACTTGATCCAGGGTTTTGACCTTGAGTTGGCATTGGATTTACATTTGTTTGAGTGCTTCCAACTTGAACCATCTTACCTTCAGCGTCTAATCCATAAACAGCAACTTGTCCTTTTTGGAAATTTTGGTTTCCAAGACTTCTTGTTTCCCAAGGAAGTTTTGTATCAGTTGGCTTTCCTTCTGCATCTTTATCATCACCAGTTGAAACTGCATCTGTTACTGTCCATTTTGCAGCATCATTTGATGTGAACTCACCTAATATTGTAGTTCTGTTATTCATGTCTACTCTATTCGGTGTAGATTCTTTTACCTTTTCTATTGACCAGCCTTCGTCTATAACGATTCTCTTTGCACCAACTTTTGGCTTGCCATCTTTGATCTTCTTAGTAAGAATTACTGAGAAATCCATCATATATTTTTCTTGCTTACCTGTTGTTGGTGTGAAGAGGTTGTAAGTTACTTCTCTAGTTCCTGGTGTTGGTTCGTGATGCTTAGAATCATTAATTCCAAAAACACCGTCAAGCTGTTTTGTTAAAGTTACATTATTATCACGACTTGTAATTTCTTTAAGACCTGATCCTTTAACTGCTGTAAAGTTGGCCTTGTATCCAAGTGTATCTAGATCAGTATCTGATGTGACTCTGATAGTCCAGTTGTAGCCTACTAATTCTCCGTCTTTTATTACTGGGTTTGCTACTGCATATGTGTCTACCTTGTAGTTAGAGTCGTCTGGTTCGATGATTTGAGTTACATCATCTCTACCTGGTTCAATAATAGATCCTACTATTTCACCATTTTCATTAACTCTTTGTGGTAAAAGATCTTTAGGTGCCTCCACTCCAAGTCCTGATACCTTATTGATTACTACAAAAGTTTTGTCTTCATTAAGCTTAATGTTTTCTATTTTGTAGTCTACAGGTATATCTAATGGCACACTAATATTTTCTTTTATATCTCTTGTTATAGTATAAGTTATTGTATTATCAGTAGGGTTGTAATTAGGCTCTGCTATAACTTGTCCATTGTATCTTATAGCTTCAAGATTTGTTCCTTCTTTTACAGTTAGCTGATCATCTAGATGTATTATAAAATATTGCCCTTTTTTTATTGGACCAACTGCTGTTGATGTGTCAAATCTAGTTTTAATAGTGAACTTCTTGTTTGCTAGGGTGTCTGTTAAATCAACATACATGTTAGGTCTTAAATTTTCTTCCCTATCTCTTTCAATAAGTTCTTGGAAAGCTTCTTCGTTGTCAGCCATAAGTTTTTCTTGGTCTTCTCTTGACAAGTCGTACTTATCTTCGAAAGTGTTAAGTAATGCTTGGATTTCTTCTAATCCATTTTCCTTGTTTGCAAGAGCTTTTTTTAGTTCTTTGTCTGCTCTTTGTAAGTCTGTAAGTCCAAGGCCTTCTTTGATTTTTTTCTAGTAGACCTTTTTCTTCTTCCTCTTCAACTTGCTTTTCTTCTATGTCTTCTTTTTTATTTAATTTATTTGATTCTTCAGAGTTTAGGCTATTTTCTGATTTTTTCTCTTGGTCTCTTAGACCTTTTTGTTTTTTTAATTCTTCTAATTTCTTTTCAAGCTCAATTCTCTTGTCACGAGCTTCTCTGTATTCAGCCTCTGCTTCTAAAGACTCTCTTTCGTTTGCTCTTGCTGCTGCTTCTTGTTTTGCTGCTTCAATCTTCAAGGCTTCAAGTTTTTCTTGTTCTAGCTTAGCTTGTTCTTCTTTCTTCTTTTCCTCTTGAGCCTTTTCTTCTTGAAGTTTCTTTTCGTCTTTTTCTATGTCTTCTTTTTCAGGAGCTGTAAGTACGTTATTTTCTTTATTAACTTGTTTCTTAGCTGGCACTAGGATTTCATAATCCCCTTCTTTTTCCACTGCTTTCTTTGCAGGTTTTTTTGCCGGCTTTAAAAAGTCTTCGGACTTTTCATATTCTGTCCTAGTATCTTTTTGTTTTTTCTCCTCGGTCTTAGACGATTTTGTTTCAAACAACTCATCAGTTAATTTCTCTTGATTTGTTGTAGTGGAATTTTTCATTTCAGCCTCTTCAAATAAGCCTGCTGCTGCGACAGCTACTGGGCTGAACACCTCCAATACCATTAATAATGCCAATATTAGGCAAGTAAATCTTTTAAAAATCTTGTCCATTTTTCCGCTCCTTTATTAATCAGTCTTAGCCTATACTAGGAAGTCGTGTATTTCTCTAGTAATATTATGTATATAATAATACAACAATCGTCAAATATCAATACTAAATTTATAAAATATAGTTTTTATTTGGCTATTTGCTGTCATTTTTTGGATTTTTGACAAATCTTTATTTTGATCAATATTGAATATAATTTATGAAATCTTTGTCATATAAATGTAATTTTGCTATTTTTGGCTGTTTTCTGCCATTCGCTTTATTGGAAGATTTATTAATATATATATTAGCATGGGCAAGTGTGAATTTATTGTATTTATTTTATACAATCTTTCATTTGAAGAAAATTTTTAATTTTTATTGTGAATTTTTCATGTTCTTATTCAAATTAGTAGGGTCTAGCTGGTTTTTTGTCTTTGTAATTTTTTAATTCCTTCTATTATAATCCTAAAAAAATACAATAGTTTTTTAAATCGAATTTTTAAAATAAATTTAATTTTTACTTTGCAAGCCTTTACCAATTTTTGATTTTATTTTTACTTAATAGAGCAATAAAAAATGCACTGTTTTGATAACAATGCATTTTTCTTCTATTATATAAGGTTTTTTATAAGATTTTATATAAGGTTTTTTATAAGATTTTTTGGATCATTTTAATTATATTTATTTTATGTCCCTTTTTATATTTCTCCATATTTTAAAATTCAAATTTTATTCGTATCTCAAAGCTTCTATTGGATCTAGTTTTGCCGCCTTATTGGCTGGGTAATAGCCGAAGAAAATTCCTATTAGCATTGAGAAACCTACGGCAACTACAATTGATCCTATTGACGGGAAGGTCTGTGCCTTTAAGAGATTTGAGCCCACAAGTCCTATTATTGTACCAAGGATAATGCCAAAGATTCCCCCAATTATGCAAATTATAACTGATTCGATTATAAATTGCTTTCGGATATCTCCTCTCGTCGCTCCCAGTGCCTTTCTTATTCCAATTTCTTTAGTTCTTTCTGTGACGGAAACTAGAAGTATATTCATTACTCCAATTCCTCCAACTAAAAGGGATATGGCAGCAATTGCTCCTATGGCTATTTGGATTGAGCCCATAGCATTATTCATCTGTGATATTTCGCTTTTGGCTGAATAATAGGCTGCTTCTGCACGAGGATTGTTAGCATAAAATTTTTCATTTATTTCATTGCAAATTGCCTCTGCATCTTCTTCTATGCTATCTGGATTTGTCAGTGTCATTGCCAAATCGTAGTAGACAGTTCTCGGTTCAGTCAAAAGTTCTCTATCGCCAGTAGTCCTTGGAATGTATATTGCAGAGCTAGATCCATTTAGGGACTGACCCATGACCTGCATCTCTTCGTATTCATAGACACCAATTATTGTGGCAACAATAAGTTTACCATTTGTTTCGATCTTTACTTCTTTACCTAAAACTTCTGGTGCAGATGTTTTGTAAATTTCATCTAAAACTTTGTCAGATATTACTGCAACTAATTTGCCACGAGCTATATCTTCGTCTTTTAAAAATCTTCCAGAAATCATTTTTAATTTAAATATATTTTTTTCTCCAGGAGACGTTGAAGTTATATTTACTGCTTCTTTGTTTCTTCCTTCTTTTACATAGCCTTGGGCACTTGCTCCGTGATAGATAAGCTCATCTATTCTCTTGCCCTTTTGTGACTCCAGATAATTTATTATGTTTTCTGTAAAGTAATCATTCTCACTTAGCTCGCCGCCATCGTAATCTGCATTTTTGGGTTTGACATACATCTGAACTGCTGTGTTGGCAATGGAGTCAAAGGCCTTGTTGACAGATTTTGTAAGTGAATCTCCTATTGTCGTGATCCCAATAACTGATCCTATGCCGATTATTATGCCTAACATAGTCAAAAAGGATCTCAGTTTATTTGACCTAAGTCCCTCTAGAGAGAGTTTTATTGTTTCTAATAAATCCATTAAATCTCCTCCAAAAGTCCATCAGTCATCTTATAAATCCTGCCAGCTTCTTCTGCCAATTCCATGTTGTGAGTGATGATTATTATTGTTCTCTTTTCTTCTTTGTTTAGCTTGTGAAATAAATCCATGACATTTCTTCCAGTTTTGGAATCAAGAGCTCCAGTTGGTTCGTCTGCCAAGATTATATCGGGATTATTTGCCATGGATCTTGCTATGGCAACTCTTTGTTTTTGTCCACCAGATAGTTCGTTGGGCAAGTGGTCCATTCTGTCTTTCATCTCAACTATTTCAAGAAGTTTTTCTGCTCTTTCTGTTCTTTCTTTTTTTGAAACTCCTGCATAAGTCATGGGAAGTTCCACGTTTTTTAGGGCATTGGATCTTGGGATTAGGTTAAAGTTTTGAAAGACAAAGCCAATTTTTTTGGATCTATAGGCAGAAAGTTCGCTGTCCTTTAATTTTGATATGTCCACTCCATTTAATTCATAATAGCCAGAAGTTTGTCTGTCCAAAAGCCCAATGATGTTCATAAGTGTTGATTTTCCAGAACCTGACTGACCTACAACTGATACAAAATCGCCGTCATTTACATCAAAGTTTATGCCATGAAGGATTTCAAGTTCATTTTCTTTTCCTATATTAAAGGACTTTTTTATGCCCTCCATTTTTATTAGATTATTGGTCATTTTTATCCTTCTCTTTATTCTCTGTGTTTTCAAGAATTTTTACCTGACTGCCTTCTCCATAACCAGCTGATGTCGTCAATACTTTTGATCCATCTTTTAGGTCCTTTGATTTTATGGCAGTTTCGGCATCATTTTCTAGTCCTTTTATGACTTCAACTTTTTCGATTTGATAGTTGTCTTTGCCTGCTTCCTTTAGGGCTAGGACATAGGATTTTCCATCTCTATCAAAGATGGCTTCGCTTGGGACTTTGAAGGTATCTTTTTCTTCGCTAATGATATATTTTACTCTTAGGCTCATGCCAGCAGAGAATTTTTCTTCTTGACCTTCTTCTATTTCTATGACAGTTTTGTAAAGGACTTCGCCAGTTTTATTTTCTTGAGAAGCTTCCATTGGCACTGGGTCTATGGAAATTACTTTCCCCTTGTAAACTTCTCCCACAATGGAATCTGATGTAATTTCAACTTGTGTTCCCACGCTTATAGAATTTTTGTCGTATTCTTTTATTTGAGATTCTATTCTTAGGCTTTCTACTGTTTCGATTTTGGCAAGAGAAGCTGTTGGAACTTGTCCTTCTTTTGCGTTTACTTCTGTTATTGTGCCATCTGCTGGTGCTTTTATCATAACTTTTTCTAATTCTTCTGTTAGGTTTTCGATTTCCACGCTGTCTAAGTTATTTGCATTTGCCTTGGCTGTTTTTAAGTTGTCTGAAAGTCCAGATATTTCATTTTCAACTTGATTTTTTGTGGACTCAAGATTTTTCTTGGCATTTTCGTAATTGTTTTTCGCAGTGTCAAGGTTTTGTGCAAGTGTTTTTAATTCATCATCACGAGATTTTTGTGCCTTTAGAACCTTATCTGCATCTGCGTAAATATCTTCTTTTGCCTTATCCACTTCAAGTTTTGTGGAGTCAACTTGTTTTGTTTGAGCTTCCAATTCTTTTTCTATGGCATCAGCTTCAGATTCGTATTTTTGTTCATCTGCCTTGGCATTTGCAAGTTCTTCAGATATTCTATTTACTTCAAGTTCTATTTCTGTTTGTTCTCTTGTAAGATTTTTTATGTCTTCCTTTAGATTCTTTATTTCTCTTTTTACTTTTTCTGGATCAGACTTATTTCCAGCTTCATTAATAGAAATAATTTTTTTGTTCAAAGTATCAGTATTGTTTTGATTTCCTGCTTCAAGATTATTTATATTATTTCTCTTATTTTCAGTTTCTCCTCTTCCTCCAAGAGGTTTTGCAATTTGTCCTTCTTTTTCTGCTATTTGGGACTGTTTTTCACTAATTTCAATTCCTATTTCAGTCAAATCTCTCTTGGCATTATCTAGTTGATTTTGAAGATAATTTTTTTGCCTTGAAGAATTTATAGCAAGAGCTCTATTTTCAGCAATTTTATTTCTATTAGAATCCATATCTTCTTGTAACTGCTTGTATTTTAAGTCAGTCGCTTCTTCTTGATAAGCTAGGTTTTCCCTTGTGTTTCTCTCTGCAACAATGCCTTGATTGTATCTTTCGTCAATACTTCTTTTAAAATCATCGTAGGATTTTTGTGCTGCAAGATATTGGTCCATTGCTTGAGTTAGACTTGTTTCAGCAGCAACTATTGCGGGATTTTTGCCAGAGTTTTTTCCACTTACTGCTTCAGATAATCTCTTTTTAGCAGCAGATATTTGTGCAGAGACATTTTTATCTGTGGCTTCCTTTTGTGCCTTTCTAGCCTTTAGCTGTTGCTCAAGACTTGAGGAATCAAGTTTTGCTATGACATCGCCTTTTTTAACTTTGTCGCCCACTTTTACATTTACTTCTGTAACTGGCAAAGTCTTTTCAGAAAAAACTTCCACAGAATTTGATGGCACGACTTTTCCCTTTTCACTCACTGAGTTTGTCAAATCGCCCTTAGTTAGGCTTACAACTTGATTTTTGGAAATCCCCTCAGCATCTTTTCCAGATATTTTCGCAAAAATTGGCTTTAATATCAAGAAAAGAATAAGTGCTAAGATAAGTCCTGCAATTATTTTATTTCTTTTATTTTTTAAAATTAAGTTTTTCGTACTTATGTAAAAATTTTTCATATCTACCTCCAAGCATCATTATATAGTAAATTTCTCACAAATTACAATAGAAAAGACTTGTATAAATCCTTAAAAATATATTAAAAAATCCTTAAATTCTCTTGTAAGCTTTAGCTCATTAATTATACAATATAAGTTATAAAGATAAAATTAAGCTATAATAATTTTGGGGGTGCTAGAGTGTTAGAATATTTTATCTTACTATTATTCATGGTAAATTTATTTCTTGCAATTATTTTTGATATATCAATTGTACTTGCCCTCTTTGCAAATTTAATACTCTTAATATTTTATGCTTTTATCAAAGACTACAAATTAAAAGAAATATTTGAAATGGTCTATCAAGGTCTTTTGGAGACCAAGACAATTCTCTTTGTATTTATTTTAATAGGAATGATAACTGGAATTTGGCGACTATCTGGCACTATTGCCTACATAATCTATTATGGGACAGGTTTAATTTCTCCCAAGTTTTTTTATATTGGAGTTTTCCTATTTAACTCCCTAATTTCACTTTTGACAGGGACAAGCCTTGGAACAGCATCCACTTCTGGAATAATTTCTATGTCAATTTCAACAGCAATGAATTTTAATCCACTGATAAGTGGCGGTGCAATTTTATCCGGTTGCTATTTTGGAGATAGGTCATCTCCAATGTCCACTTCTGCCCTTTTAGTTGCGACACTGACAAAGACAGACCTCTATGAAAATTTAAAAAATATGTTTAGGACTTGTGTGATTCCACTTATTTTAACTTTAATTAGTTTTCAGATTTTTAACTTTGGAAGTGAGGCAGAGCTTAATTATGACAGTTTAAAATCAATTGCAGATATGTTTAATTTTAATTTTTTATTAATTATTCCAACTCTTTCTATTATTGTTCTTGCAATTTTAAAAGTTGATATAAGGTTAAACTTAATAATTTCTATTGTCTTATCTGTAATTTTTGCAGTAATCTTTCAAGATAAGGGACTTATAGAAATTTTTAGAGCTTTAATTTTTGGTTTTCACATAGATTCTGAAAGTGGAAGGCTCATAAACGGTGGAGGACTTCTATCCATGAAAAAAATGCTTTTGATAGTTGGAATTTCTTCTGGCTACTTTGGTTTTTTCAAGAACACAGATCTTTTGATGTCTATAAAAAAATATGTAAATAAAATGTTTGAAATTTTGCCAGACATGGTGGTCATGTCCATAATTTCTCTTATAATTGCAGCTTTTTCTGCCAACCAAACTCTAACTTCTATGATAACTTATGAAATGGCAAGGGAAAATTATGAGGATCCCTATAAACTTGCCTTGGATTTGGAAAATTCTGCAATAATGACTCCTCTCTACATACCTTGGAATATAACAGGAAGAAGTCCCATGGAGTTGGTTGGAGGTCCAATTTCTGCAATCCTATTTTCCTTTTACCACCACTATATAGTCTTGGTAAACACAATAATTTCTATAATAGATTTTAAGAAAAACAAATAAATTTTTTTACCTTACACTTTCGCTTTAATTTTTAAAGCGAACTTGTAAAGTTTGTCATTATTTTAAACTTTTACATTAAAAAAACTCAGGCAAAACCTGAGTTTTTTTTATGCTTTTTTCCATTGTTATCTTCTTTGATATTTCATTTATTACTTCAACTACATCTTCAAAAGCTAAATTTCCAATATACTTATTTTCATTTACATAGATTTCCCACAAGTTAGTTAGATAACTATCATTTCTAATATCTTCAATTATTTCTTCATAATCTCTAAGAATTTCTATGCTATTTCTTTTTTCAGCAGTTTTAGCTATGGCTTCATTTAAGATTTTGTAATCTATTTCTTCACTTTTTAAATTGTAAAGTGAGTAAATATCATAAAAATCTCTCATTCTCGTAGTCGCAATATTTCTCTTTATTATGCTTTCATATTTTTCTGCAAGTATTGTTTCTATTGGGTACGCAAGCACTTTTATATTTTCATCACTAAAAATACATGAATAAGAATATTCCATTTCCCTTGGAGTTATAACATCTCCAGTAGTTATATCTAATTTCATTGGGTTTTTAGTTTTGCCAATTTTTGCGATTAATGAAATTCTAAAATCTTCATAATCGTCATCTTCTCTAATATATTCTATTGATGTCATTTCAAATTCTATGCCATCATCGACAGAAATGTCTAAAATTTCTTCTACAATATCTTTGATTATTTCTTTTCTTAAAGGCAGACCCTTTAGTGTTGTGTCCATATCCATGGTAGTCCTATTTTCTATTCCAATTATGGAAGAAATTAGAAATCCACCTTTAATTACAAAGTTTTGTTTGTATTTGGATTTGGAAAGTCTTTCTAAAAATCTTTCAAAAAAATACATTTGAAGAATTTCTTGAGAACTTAAATTATTGTTTTCTGAAAAATTTCTTATTTTACCCTTTATACTTTCTATATTAATCACGACAATACCTCAATATACTTTTTTACATCTTCTTCTATTTTAAAAAGTCTGCTGTACTTTATTAGCTTCCTTAGATCTTTATTTGAAGAATTAAAATATTTCCTTATGCCATCTGTAAAAATTTGTCTATCTATTTTTTCTCTATCTATTATTATGTCGCAAATTGTCCTCTCTCTATCATAAGCTGGGACTAAACTTCCCATAGGTGTTTCTACTTTAGTAAGACCTATTTCAAATAAATCTTTTTTTACGTAGTGTAGTTGTAAGTTTTCATATCTTTTTTTTATGTGACTTGCATTATAACCCTGCGGCACAGAAATATGAAATATATTCGGTGTCCTATCTGATAAATCGTGAAGATAAAGTGCCGTCTGATATGAAAATGCTATCCTCATGCTATTTGAAGAAATTAAGAGAAAATCGTCAACTATTTCTCCTCTCACTTGATATACTCCAGGTCTTAATCTCTCTAAAACTTTTTTATTATTTAGATCTGATAAAACGTGTCTACTATATCCAAGTCTTTCTGCTTCTTTATTGGTAATTATTGAATTATCTTCTAAAAATTTATTTAAGGCATTCATATCTTCACCTCCTTACACTTTCGCTTTAATTATAAAATATTAAAGCGAAGTTGTAAAGTTTGTCTATAAAATTTTATGTGAGGACATAAAGATAACTCAGAAGAATTCTCCTGAGTTATCTTTTTTATTAGCCAAATTTTTTATTTCTCAAAAAATTTATAGGCTCTTATACTTTTGTAAAGCTTCTTGGTTTAAGTTTATTTTCTATTGCTCCCAAGATAAAGTCTGCTAAAACTGCCATCAAGGCTGTTGGGATTGCTCCTGCAATTATTATTGGAGATCCATTTGCCACTGTGATTCCTCTTGTGATTATATCTCCAAGTCCTCCAGCTCCTATAAAGGTTCCCACTGCTGTGACACCTATGGCAAGGACTAGGGCATTTCTTATTCCACCCATGATTATGGAAATGGCAAGGGGAAATTCTACTTTTGTCATTAGCTGAATTTTTGTCATACCCATGCCAGTTGCTGCGTCAACTAATTCTGGTGTAACTGAATTTATTCCACCAACTGTGTTTTTCAAAATTGGAAGAATTGCGTACAAAAATACTGCAAAGACCACTGTGTTTGGTCCAGTTCCAATTAAAAACATAAGTATGGCAAGCATGGCAAGGGAAGGGATTGTCTGCATTACATTGGCAATACTAATTGTAAGTCTTGATAGTTTTCTTCTTCTTGCTACGAAAAAACCAAGGGGAATTGCCACTAATGATGCGAACAAAACTCCGTAAATGGATATGAGAAAATGCCTAATAAATTGTTCAAAGACATAGGATGCATTCTCCATATAATATAATATTACATCAGACATTTTTTCCTCCTTCCGCTAATTCTTTGTATTCTTTAATTTTATTTTTATCGACTTTTACATCTTCAAAATAATTATTTTCTTTTAAGAAGTTTTCTGCCACTACTGAAGGCATAATCAAATCTTCATCTGCTTGTCTATTTAATTCTTGCATAGTTTCTGATGAGATTTGTCCCACAAGTTTCATAATTGATTCTTCAACTTCTGGATATTTTTCGACTATTGCCTTTGATGCTACTGGCGAACAATCATAAGGTGGGAAAAGTCTTTTGTCATCTTCTAAGACAACTAAGTCATAAGATGAAATTTTCCCATCAGTGGAATATCCAAGGACTACGTCCATTTCTCCACTGGCAAGGGCTGTATAAACAAGTCCTATGTCCATGGGATAGACTGTGTCAAAGGAAAATCCATAAATTTCTTGAAAGGCCTTGTATCCGTCGCCTTCTCTTTTAATCCAAGCAGTGTCAACTCCTACTTTTGTCTTGTCTTTTATTTTTTCTAGGTCAGAAACTGTTTTAAGATTATTTTCTTCTGCAAACTTTTTAGTAACCATGAAAGCATAAGTGTTGTCAAATCCAAAGGATGGGTACCAATATCTTTCCCATCTCTTGTAATATTCTTCCATTACAACTTTTTCTGCTTCTTTTGGATCTTTTATTGGATCCATGCCAAGTTCACCACTTAGTGCTGTTCCTGTGTACATGGCACCAACAACATTTACATCGCCCTTTAACATGGCTATGTGATTTAAAACAGATGATGATAGATTGGTTATTAGTGAAACGTCAAGCTCTGTGTCGTGTTCTATCATTTGTTTTACAACTTCACCTAAAATTTGTCTTTCTGTGTTGGATCCAGTTGCCACAACTACAGAAGTTTTTGTGTTGCCACCAATTCCTGGTAGGGTACAAGATGTTAAAAAGATTGGCAAAATTATAAAAATCAAAAGATATTTTTTAATTTTTTCATCATGCCACCTCACTTTTTTTGTCTGGAGATAGTTTATCCTCTAGGATTCCAAATAATAGGTCCACAATTATTGCCATAAGTGTTACTGGGATTGTTCCCCAAACTACCATTGGCATAATTGCATTTGTAAGTCCATTAAAGATAAAATCTCCAAGTCCACCTGCTCCTACATAGGCAGCAAGAGTTGTCCAAGCAAGGACATAAACTGCTGAAAGTCTAATTCCACCCATGATAACTGGCATTGCCATAGGAATTTGAACTTTAAATAAAACTTGAGAAGGAGTCATTCCCATTCCTTTTGCTGCGTCAATTAGATTTTCATTTACTCCATCTATTCCAAGATAAGTGTTTCTCAAAATTGGAAGAAGAGAGTAGATAAAAAGTGAAACTATAGCTGGCCTTTTCCCAACTCCAAAAAGTGGAATCATAAGAGCCAAAAGGGCAAAGGAAGGAACTGTTTGTAGCACTGAAGCTATTGCCATGACAATTTTTGCTGCTTGCTTTGATTTATTTAAAAGTATTCCCAGTGGAACTGCCACAAGGATCCCAAAAGCAAGGGAAATTGCTGCAATAAAAAGATGCTCCATAGATTTTGTCAGGATTTCTCCGCTGTTATTTATTAAAAAATCAATCATTTTCATCACCTATTTTCTTAGGTGACTCACCTGATGCATCCTTCATAAGTTCAGACAAGTTGTCCTCTTCAAAAATTTCTTCCTCTTCTTCCTCTTCTTCATTTTCCCAAAGATTTGTATAAATTGTATCTACAACTGATGCCCTTGTCACTAGTCCAACAAGTTTATTTTCATCATCTACAACAGGAAGATTTTTTATGTCGAGATTATAAATGTCGCGAATGGCATTCATAATAACTGTGTCTTTATCTATGGCATAGACCTTATCCATTACTTCTTCAAGAGATTTTATATTTTTACCGAACTTTCCTATGTCAAACATGCCAACTGATCCAAGTAGATGTCCCTCATCGTCTGTAACGAAAATTGTATCTACTCTTTTCTTTCTCATAAGGGCAAGGGCATCGTAAGTTGACCTTTCCTTTGGAAGAGAAACTGGATTTTTTAACATTATTGTTTCAACAGTCCTATAAGATGTTTTTGCTTCGTTTAATTTTTCTTGACCAAGCATATCTTCTACATACTTTGATTTTGGATTTTTGAGTATATTTTCTGGAGTGTCAAATTGTTCAACGTGACCCTTTTTCATAATTACAATTCTATCTGCAAGTGATAGGGCTTCGTCCATATCGTGGGAAACAAAGACAATAGTCTTTCCCATTTCTTTTTGAAGTCTTTTTACAAGTTTTTGTAGGGCATCTCTTGTTATTGGGTCAAGGGCACCAAAGGGTTCGTCCATTAAAATTATGTCTTGGTCTGCTGCAAGAGCTCTTATAACTCCAATTCTCTGTTGTTGTCCACCAGATAATTCTGATGGGTATTTATCTAAGTAAGATAGTGGCAAGTCCACCTTTTCGATTAGGTTTTCTGCAATAGGTCTTAATTTTTCTTCGTCCCACTTCAAAAGTCTTGGGACAAGAACTATGTTATCGTAAACTGTCATATGTGGAAGGAGTCCAATTTGTTGGATTACATAGCCAATTTGTCTTCTGAGATCAACTGGATCCATGTCCTTTATGCTGACGCCGTTTATGAGAATTTCTCCACTAGTTATATCGTTCATCCTATTTATCATTCTCATGCAAGTAGTCTTTCCCGATCCACTGGCTCCAATAAAGCATATAAATTCGCCGTCTTTAAATTTTAAATTTATATTTTCCGCTGCAACCTGATTACCGGGGTAGATTTTGCTGACATTTTTAAATTCAATCATTAATAATCTCTCCTTTTCATCAACTAACTAAATCTATTATACCCCAAAAGTCATACTTTCAAAAATTTTTGACTTCATACTTTATTTTGTTAGTGCTATAATTTATTTGTAAGATGTTATTATTTGTTAAGGAGGTTATTATGGCTAACGATTATCATGAACCGGCTAGTGAAATGACAAAAAAGTCTAGAGAAATTATTAGGGCGATTAACTCACTAAAAGAAGAAATAGAAGCAGTGGACTGGTATTACCAAAGAGTTGCTGTTACTGACGACAAGGAATTAAAGGAAATCATGTGGCACAATGCTGAAGAAGAAATTGAACACGCAATGATGACACTTGAATGGTTACGTCGCAACCAAGAAGGCTGGGACGAACAAATGAGAACTTACTTATTCTGCGAAGGTAGCATTATGGAAGCAGAAGAAAATAAAAAAGAAGAAGAAGACGAAGATAAAAAGGATAAAAAATCTAAAAAGACAACAAAAAAGAAAAGTAAATAAGATTTTTAAATCAAAAAACTGCTTGGACTTATTTCTCCAAGCAGTTTTATTTTTATTTTAAATTTTTTTCATCCTAAGATCTAAGTTCTTTTCATCAATTTTGTACTCTGTGTATTCTTTTATCAAGGCATAAATAGTTGATGCTAGTGGAATAAATGCCCACATGCCAACTACTCCAAAAAGAGATCCACCAATAGTTATAGCTACAAGAGTCCAAAGGGATGGAAGTCCAACTTCTTTTCCCACAAGTTTTGGATAAACAAGATTTGATTCAATTTGTTGTAAGATTACAATTAAAATTATAAAAGCAAGACCCTTTGTTGGATCTTCTATTACAATCATGACAAATGCCATGGCTCCTCCAAGGAAGGGACCAATTATTGGCACAAGATCTGTAACTCCAATTATTACTCCAAGAGTCGCCGCATTTGGCATCCTCAATATTAAACTACATATAAAAGTTGCAATTCCAATAAAAGTTGCTACTGTAAGTTGTCCCCTTATGAAACCAAAAAAGTTTTCGTGAAGAAGGTGGAAAACATGAATTATTTTGTTGGCAACTTTGTTGTCAAAGCATGAATAACAAATTCTTGTGGCTTGATATCCAAGTCTTTCTTTTTCTGCCAATACATAGATAGATGTTATAAGGGCAAGGAAGAAAGAAACAAGTCCACCAACAATACTCGATGCAGTTGAAAGTGCAGAGTTAAGTATATAGGATGACTTTTCGTCTGATTTTACAAAACTCTTTGCCTTGTTAAAAATTTCATTCCAAGACAAGTTGTCGTATTCAGCTTGTAACTTGTCTGAATAATTATTTAAATAAGGAATTTCTCTTGTCTTATCTATTGCCATTTGCAAGAAACTTGGAAGTGACTTCCTAAGTTCGTTAAAGGAATTTATAAGTTGGGGCACTATTATTGCACTAATTAAAAATATAAGAAGTATTAATACAATAAAGGAAAGGGCAATTGATATTGACCTCTTGTGTTTTTGAAATTTTTCATTTTTAATTTTGTCAAAAACTTTTCTTTCTAAAAAGTTTAGAGGTATTTTCATTATAAAAGCAATTACTCCACCTAGAATAAAGGGAGCACAAATTCCTATGAATACTCCTAAGCCAGAAAATATAATTCCGCTATTTCTAAATAAGTATGCTACAAATAAAAGGGCAAGTCCCAACAAAAATATCTTCTTGTAGACATCAGTTTTAAAAGATAATTTTGATGTCAATTTATTTTTTTCTTTTATTTCTCTTTCTTCTTCCATCTTTCACCTCAATTTGAAACTACAAGTCAAAGTAGTCTTCAAAAAATTGCCTTTCTATATTTTTTGTCCTATTTAAGTAAATCTCTAAGTAATCATAAAATAAGGATCCATATCCTATTTTATTAGATTTATTTTTGTCTTCTGCATTTATATAATTTATGCGAGGAAGAGGGAGATTATCGCCCCTTCTCCTCTTATTTTTATTTTCTTCAAAATCTTTTGGATTTACTTCAATAATAATTTCGAAATTCTTATTGTTAGCTTCATCCTTGTCCTTAAAAATATAGTCTATGTCAAGTTTTTCTTTTTTCTTGGAAGAAAAACTATCAAGGGGGATGAGATATCTAACAGGATTTAGGGCAAGAGATTTTTCTTCATTTTCTTCTGTAAAAGAAATGACACCAGAGTTAATATCTCTAGAAAAATTATCATTTTTTTGCCTTTTTTCATCCTTGTTTTCAAAATTTTTATTTTTCAATTTTAAAATCCTCTCAATACGTCAGGTCTAAAAGACTTTTTCTTTAAAGTTTTTTCTATGGCCTTTATTAGATCCTCTCTATCTTCATTTAAATTGCCAGCGAGAAGTACATAATTGGAAGCGTGATTTGACCTAAAGACAGTTCCTTCTGAGTCCACATTTTCCAAAAATATTTTCATCTCTTCTAGGATCTCTCCTGCATCTGGCATCTTAAATTTACCCGTCACGTAATCTTCATAAAGTGGAGTGTTTTTGTAAATTCTCATTGTGAGGTACCCCAAAAAGTCAGGTTTTGTTTCGGAAACTAATTTTGCAGTTCCCACTGCATTTTTTTCCATTCCCTCTACTCCACCGAGACCTGCAATTATTGTGACAGAAGTTTTAAATCCTACTTCCTTTGCCTTTTTCATGGCAGTGACATATTCGTCATAAGTTATGCCCTTTTGAATTTCCTTTAAAAGATCTTCATCTCCTGTTTCAAAGCCTATATATAACATTTCAAGTCCTTCTTCTCTTAAAGTTTTTAATTCTTCTAGGGACTTTCTATTTATATCTTGAGCTGTTGCATAGGAAGAAACCCTCTTTACATTGGGATAATATTTTTTTATTGTCCTTAGGATTTCGACTAAATCCTCTGTCTTTAAAACAAGGGCATCTCCATCTGCCAAGAAGATTCTCTCAAAATAATCTCCATAGGAGGACATTTCAATTAAATCTTTTTTTATATCTTCAAGGGGTCTTATCCTAAAATCATCTTCCTTGTACATGTAGCAAAAAGTACAGTTGTTGTGTGAACAACCCACTGTAGCCTGAACTATTAGTGACCTTGCCTCACTTGGCGGTCTAAAAACATTTCCGTAATACTGCATATAACTTCCCTTTCTTTTTTCATCCTATTAGTTTTTACCGTGCTTCTTTAAAAGTTCATCCTTTAATTTCCAAAGTTTTTCTGACAAGTCGACGATGTATTCATTTGGATTGTCAAGTCTTTTTGTTTCATCCCAAAGAGTGTCAAGTTCTCTTTCTGCCTTTTCTCTTATTTCATCAAGGCTTGGAAGTTCGTAGACAAGTTCTCCCTTGTCATAAATTTGTACAAGAACTTTTTTCACTGTGTAGTCGCTTAAAGTTTTCCTCTTCCAAGTGTAAATTGGGTGGAAGACTTCATAATTGTCTTCAGGAATTTCTTCATCTCTTAGAGCTATTACATCGCCCATGGCTTTACCAGTTTTGTTTTCATAAAATCTATAAAGTTCTTTAAAACCTGGTGTAGTTATTTTTGCCACATTTTCAGAAATTTTAATCTTTGGAATTATTTTTCCATCATCATTTACTGTGGCAACAAGTTTATAAACTCCACCAAAAACTGGAGATGACTTTGATGTTATAAGTCTTTCGCCAACTCCAAAGGAATCAAGTTTTGCTCCTTGGTGAAGGATTGTCCTTATTGTGTATTCGTCAAGAGAATTTGATGCCATAATTTGTGCATCAGGATAACCTGCATCATCTAACATTTTTCTAGCCTTGTTGGAAATATAAGTTATATCCCCAGAGTCAATTCTTATTCCCTTAGGTCTAAATCCACGTGGCACAACTTCTTCGTCAAAGACTTTTATTGCATTTGGGATCCCCTCTTTTAAAGTGTCATAAGTGTCCACAAGAAGAAGGCAGTTGTCTGGATAAACTCTGGCAAAGGCTCTAAAGGCTTCTAATTCTGTGTCAAACATTTGAACCCAAGAGTGTGCCATTGTGCCAAGAGCCGGTACTCCAAACATTTTATCTGATAAAGTGTTGGCTGTACCTGCACAACCTCCAATATAAGCTGCCCTTGCTCCAAGATTTGCAGCAGAGTAACCTTGTGCTCTTCTTGATCCAAATTCTACTACTGGTCTTCCCTTAGCTTGTCTAACAATCCTTGATGCCTTAGTTGCAATCATAGATTGGTGATTTAAAGTTAAGAGAACCATAGTTTCAAGCATTTGAGCCTGGATAGCTGGACCTCTCACTGTTAAAAGTGGTTCGCCTGGGAAAGCAAGTGTTCCTTCTGGCATTGCCCAAACATCACATACAAATTTAAAATCTTTTAGGTAAGCTAAAAATTCTTCGTCAAAAATATTCTTACTTCTTAAAAATTCTATGTCTTCATCAGAAAAATGAAGATTTCCCATGTACTCGATTAATTGTTCAAGTCCTGCAACTATTGTGTATTCTCCATTGTCAGGTACTTCTCTGAAGAACATGTCGAAGATGACAATTTTATCTCTCATTTCTTCTTTAAAAAATCCATTTGCCATTGTAAGTTCATAAAAGTCAACAAGCAAAGTGAGGTTTTTCTTTACATTATAATTTACCATTTTATACTTCCTTTTCTTTTTTTAGCTCACGCTTCTTATAGTTAAATTACATAAATTATATCACAAAGGAGATATTTTTTATAATTTAAGTCTTTCTTATCCTATATATTCCCAAAATTATTTTTATAAAATTCTACTTGTGTTATAATCTTTAAGCAAAACTTTATAGGAGTCTTGATTTTAATAAAAGATTTTAGATTTTTATAGGCTTTATTTATTTAAAAATTAGTAAATAACTGTGATATAATGAAAATAGATTGATGAAGGTGAAATATTTTTGGAAACAATAAAAAGTGTTGTGGACATAGAGAGGTCCCTCATAAAAACTTACAGAAGAGATATTTATAAAAAATTTGTCCAAGGGGTTAATAAATATGAAATGATTAGCCCAGGCGACAAGGTTGCTGTTGCAATTTCAGGTGGCAAGGATTCTCTTACTCTTGCAAAATTAATGCAAGAATTAAAAAGACACAACAAGGTGCCCTTTGACCTTGAATTTATAGCAATGGATCCTGGTTATCTTCCTGAAAACAGAAAAAGACTTGAATACAACTGTGAAAAACTGGGCATACCTGTTAAGGTTCACGATTCCGATGTCTTTTCTGTGGCTGAAAAAATGTCAGAAGGCGGATCAACTTGTTACATGTGTGCAAGGATGCGTCGAGGTAATTTATACAACAGAGCACAAGAACTTGGTTGTAACAAACTTGCTCTTGGCCATCACTTTGATGATGTAATAGAAACTGTTCTACTTAACATTATTTACGCTGGCGATTTTAAAACAATGATGCCAAAGTTAAAGTCAAAAAACTTTGAAGGACTTGAACTCATTAGACCAATGTATCTTGTAAAGGAAGAAGCAATAATAAGGTTTATGAAATCAACTGGTCTATCTGCTCTTGACTGTGCCTGCACCGTTACACAAAAGAAATCTGGCAACAAGAGATTTTTTATAAAGGAACTTATTGAAGAGCTAAAAAAAGAAAATAAAAACGTGGATATAAATCTCTTGCGTGCAACAGAAAATGTAAATATGGAACAGATTTTGGGATATAAAGAAAATGGAGAAAGACACGACTTTTTAGAATTTTACTAAAATAAAAATTATTCTAAAGTTCTGATTTTTATTGGGATTATGGGGTATTAAATTATTTATGGTGAATTTTTTGATTTAAAATTTTAACTTATTCAATTTTAGAAATAAATTTTTAAAAATATTTAATATAAATATAAGGAGGATATATGGAAAATTTATTGTCAGTGCCTATTAAAAATGATATTTATTTCATAGGTACAAATGATAGAAAAACAGAACTATTTGAAGGAATGTGGCCACTACCAAAGGGAGTTGCTTACAACTCTTATGTGCTTAAAGGTGAAAAAAATATACTTTTTGATTTAGTAAGAGTTAACACAATTGACGATTACATTCAAAAGATAAATGAAATTATTGGAGAAAATGAAAAAATTGATTACATAGTAATCAATCACATGGAACCAGACCACTCTTCTTCACTTAAATCAATTTTGGATATCTATCCAGATGCAAAACTTGTTACAAACAAAAAGGCTATAACAATGCTCAATAATTTCTACGAAGTTACTGATAACATCCTAGAAGTTAAGGACGGAGAAACTGTAGAACTTGGAGATAGAAAAATTACTTTCTACACAACTCCAATGGTTCACTGGCCAGAATCTATGGTTGCCTATGAAGAAGCGACTAAAACACTTTTCTCACAAGATATCTTTGGTGGTTTTGGAACACTTGATGGTGGAATCTTCGATGACCAAATCGAATACAATTCACAATATCTAGAAGAAACAACTAGATATTTCATCAACATAGTTGGAAAATATGCAAGCCAAGCATTAAAGGCTCTAAAAAAATTAGAAAATCTTGATGTTGAATTAATTTGTCCAGACCACGGACCTATTTGGAGAGAAAATCCTCAAAAAATTATCGACATCTACACATCACTTGCAAAACAAGAAACAATTGATGGCTGTGTAGTTATTTACGGTTCAATGTATGGAAACACTGAAACAATGGCAGAAGCTGTTGCCAGAGGACTTGCTGAAGGTGGACTTAAAGATGTAAAAGTAAGAGATATTACAAAGACATCTAATTCTTATCTTCTATCAGATATTTGGAGATACAAGGGAGTTATCTTGGGATCATGTTCTTATGACAACAACCTATTCCCTCCAATGAATTATCTTTTGACAGAAGTTTCTCACCAAAGAATGAAAAATAATTATTGGGGAATTTTCGGTACTTTCTCATGGTCTGGTGGAGCTTTAAGAACTCTAAAGAAATACATGGAAGATGGCAAGTACGATGTTCTTGACACTCAACTTGAAATTCAAGGTGCAGCAACAGACGAAGAATTAAAACAATTAATTGACTTTGGTAAAGAAATGGCTGCAAAAATCTTAGCAGATAAATAATCTTATAATTTAAAAATCTCCACTTTTTATGGTGGAGATTTTTTGTATAATAAATTTTATAAACTCTTTGAAATTTTAATATCAAAAAGGCATATTAATCTAAATTATAAAATTTTAAATTAAAAATATGCATAAAAAAAAGAATGTCTTTATATTTATACAAGAAAAAGACATTCTTTTTAAATTTCCAATTCCATCCAACTTAAACTTTTTGGTTCAATCACATCTATCACCTATAATCTTTTATTTACTAAAGTCATATACAAATTAAGCTTTTGTAAGAGCTCCCAACTCTAGGACTCTTTGCCATTTATATAAAAACTAAGAGTAAATCTCATTAATTCTTACAATTTACACTATTTACCATCAACTAATTACTTTTTCTCATTCGATTTATATAAAAGCCTCATTAAAATTTAATAAAAAGGCTAACAAATTTAATAAAAATCAAATACGCTTTTACTTTTACTTGGATGGAATTGTCATTTTTCTCACCAAATAAGTTAATCAATTTCTTTACTTTAATACGTTAATCTTATTTGGTATTAATATTATACCACACAAAACTATTTTGTAAACACTTTTTTAAAAAATTTTTAAAATTTTTTTATATTTTTTTATAGTATAATTTGTTTTAAGAGGAGGATATTATGAATACTTTAATTGGATATAAAAAATGCAGCACTTGCAAAAATATTGAAAAACTTTTAGAAGAAAAAAATATTTCCTATGAATATAGAGAAATAGACAAGGATCTCTTGAGTCCAGAAGAACTTAAAAAAATAAAAGAAATGGCAGATATAGACATCTACAAACTTTTTAATTCATCTGGAATAAGATACAGGGAGCTTAATCTAAAGGACAAGAAAAAAGATATGAATGACGATGAAATCTACGAACTTCTTTCAAGTGACGGAATGCTAGTAAAAAGACCAATTCTTTTAAAAGATGACAAGGCCTATGTAGGTCCCCAAGTCAAAAAATATTTAGAGAACTTATAAAAATTTGTAAGTAAATTTCTAAATAAAATTTATTTTATAAGTAAAATAAGTGCAAGAAAAAAATCTTGCACTTTTTTATTAGTTATTATTCTCCCTTAAAAAATTCATCTATATCGAGAGAGTCTTCTGCGTTTATTAATACAGTTATTTTATCTCCAAGCAGGATCAAGTCATCTGCCTTTGGTACAAATTCACTTCCATCTCTTTCAATGGAAAGAATTATAAGGTGTCTTGGGAATTTTATATCTCTTAGGCTTTTATTTATATTGACAAAATCATCTGAAACAGTATACTCAAAAACTGAATAATCGCCAAGTTCTTTTTCTTTTGCAGTAAGTAAATTTTTATCTTTTAACTGTCTTTCAAAAAGAGTGTCGTAAATTGGTGCAACTTTCAAAAGTTCTGCAACATAGTAGGACACCATAACCACAATGGATAGGGCAATTAAGTGTTCAAAAGTTTTTGTCATTTCTGAAACTAAAATTATGGATAGAATTGGACTTCTGACAACTGAAGCTAAAATTCCACTCATGCCCAAGATTATAAAGTTGATGTAATAGTCGTTTAGGGCAAAAGTTCCATCTAAGATAGAAAAAACTAAAGCTCCACAAGATCCTCCAATAACTAGGACAGGTAAGAATATTCCACCTTGGACACCTGATCCGTAACAAAATGTTGTGTAAAATAATTTTACCAAAAGTATGGCAAGTATATATTTTACTGCAAATCTTTCCTTTGCCATTTTTTCTAGAAGCCCGTGTCCTCCTCCAGTTCCTTCAAAAAACATAAATCCAACAAGTATTGTAACTCCCATTAAAAGTGCATATTTTAAAATTTTTGAATCTATTTTTTTAAATAAGTCCTGAAATTTTGTTATTAAGTGGTTATAAATTCCTCCAACTAAACCTGTCAAAATTCCAATAACAATGGGAAGCCAAATTAATTTCATTGGCAGTGATTTTGTCACAAAGAAGGAAAAGGAAGTTTCTGCTCCCATAATTACAAAGGAAACATAATTTGCCACTATTGATGCAATAAGTGCTGGCAAGAGAACAAATTTTGAATAGGACTTGTGAAGTTCTTCTATGGCAAAAATTGCTCCAGCCATAGGTGCGTTAAAGGCTGCGGCAAGTCCTGCTGCTGCTCCTGCTGTTATCATATACTTTATTTCATCAGCTGGTCTTTTTAGGGATTTGCCCAAAAACTTTGCTGCCGCTCCGCCCATTTGGATAGATGGACCTTCTCTTCCAAGCGAAAATCCCATGAGATTTCCCAGTCCTCCACCTACAATTTTGGAAACAAGTGTTGGGACTTCATTCATCTTAAATTTGCCAAGGATTTCTCCCCTAATTTGTGGAATACCACTTCCACCTGATAGGGGTGCCCATTTTAATAATTTGTAGATTATAAAAGAAATTAAGCTTGCCAAAACTATTAAAATAAATAAAGATTTTATATTAAATTCCTTATACAAAAATGCCCTATACATGTCCATTTTCATTATTACAAATCTATATAGAACAGAAAAAATCCCAGCAAAAAAGCCCACCATTATGGCATCTAAAAGCATGCTAAAGATTAATTTGTCCTTTCTATTTATATCATTTCTCAACTTTTTCACCCCATCTCAATCTCTTCCAAGCCTCTTCATCTAATTTCAAAATTTCTATATATTCTTTTTCTTTTTCAATTTTTTCTGGCACTGTATAAAAATTGACATTTAATTTTTTTATATTTTCACCATCAATATCAGCAATTAATTTAAACTTTTTAGATCTTATAAAATTATAAAATCTCGCATTTATAAGGGTCTTTCCATCGTGATAAATTAATTTTTTTGTCTTTGGATAATAGGACATCCTAAAAGAACTGTCATTTATTTTTCCCTTTAGGGTTTTTAAATCTCCATTTTCTTCAGGCTCAATATAAATTCTAGTTTCTGGAAATTTTAATTCCAAATAGTCCTTTATAGTAAGGGCATACTTAGAATCATCTGATTTTAATCTCAAAAGATTTCCCTCATCATCTGTTGAGATATAAAAAACTATTAAATCTCTCTTATCTAAATCATAGGAAATTTTTGAAAATTCATCTCTCAAAAAAGCTTGAAAAATAAGTGTAAGGAAAGTAATTTTCTTCTTTATAAAAATCCTCTATCTTATCCATTAGATCTTTTAAGTCTTTGGACTTTAATTTTACTTCATAACTTTTTTCAGAGATTTTTTTTACTTTAGTTCTCCTAATTATCTCTGTCCATTCTTTTTTCACATATTTTTTTAGTTCCGAATTCTTTTCAGAAGGAGAAACTGGTGGAAGAAATAATTTTTTGTTGTCCAAACTATAGCCAAGGTCTGATAAAACTTTGGAGTCACGAGAAAGGTTAAGCATAGTATTTCTGTCAATGTATAGGGGAAGACTTGCTATATCATCTCTAAGAAGGTAAACATCACTATTTATAATTTTTTCACCATAAGTTTCAATCTCATGATTTACTTCTTTTCTCTCGTAAAAATATCTAGATTTGTCGCTTGCTGATTGGTGATTTATTATATTTAACTTGTCGCCCCTATTGTTTTCACAAGAAAGTCTTAGCCCATAATCTCCAGAAGCTTTTACCTTGTTAAAGATATCACTAAAGCCGAAATCTTGGAAATAGTCATCTGCAAAGGCAAAAATCCTGTCGTCTATGGTGTAGAGGATTTCTGCAACAATTTTTTTGGGATATCTATTAAAGGAAGATACTGACAAAAAAAATGGCAGAAGCCAATATAATTATTAAAATTGTAGTTTTTTTCTTCATAAAATCACTGCTTTTTTTATATTACTTATAGTTTACAATAAATCTTCTCTTTATTGCAATGAAAAAGGCACCAAGAGGTGCCAAATTCTATGAATTCTTTTATAAAATTTATTTAAAAATCAAAATCTTTTCTCCACTTTCCAAATTTAAAATAAATAGCCATAATTAGGAAATTTGCAAAATAGGAAACTGGATAAATTATTGATATTACTCTTATTGAATTGTAAATTGGCATTGCAAAGTGAACTATTACAAGCCTAAATATACAAATTGTAAGAAGAGAAATAATCATAGGTCCCATAGCGTGTCCACTTCCTCTTATAAAACCTGATATTGTCTCTGAAAGTCCAAAGGACCATATTCCAAGACTCAAAATCTTCAAGAAGTCTGCCCCATAGGCAACAACATCAGGATCAGAATTAAATATTGCAATAAGTGGACTTGCCAAGAAGTATGCTATTAGTGACAATACAAAAGCAATTCCAAACACAATTAATAGTGAAACCTTCATACCTTCACGAAGTCTGTCAAATTTTTTGGCACCAAAGTTTTGTCCTGAAAAAGTTGTAGCTGCAAGGGCAATAGCTTGCAGGGACATAAATAAAAATCCATCTATTCTTCCTTCTGCCGCAACACCTGCTATGGCATCTGGTCCAAAGGAATTTATCTTCGCTTGGAAAATTACATTAGTAAAGGACAAGAGAGCTGTTTGAACTCCTGTTGGGATACCAACTTCAAAAATTCTCTTAGCTTCAAACTTGTGAAGTTTTATTTCACTTCTTCTAAGTTTATAAGATCCATCAGTTTTTAGTAGTGAATAAGTTACAAGAATTGCTGATGTAACTTGAGATGCAAGAGTTGCAATCCCTGCTCCTAGTACTGACATCTTTAAAAATCCTACTAACAATAAGTCAAGGACAATATTTACAATAGCAGAAACGCACAAAAAGTTAAAAGGTCTCTTGGAGTCGCCTGTTGCTCTTAGGATTGATGCTCCCATGTTGTATATAAGAATTGGAACTGTTCCTAGGAAAAATACCCTCATGTAAATTGTCGCATCTTGTAAAATTTCCTGTGGTGTGTCCATTATCCTTAGGAAAAATGGCGTAGTAAAATAACCAAAGGCCGTTATAATAAGACCCGAAACTAGTCCGAGAAAATAAGAACAACCCACAGATCTTTTTAAAGCTTCTCTGTCATTGGAACCATAGTAAAGAGAAATTATTACTGATGCACCAGTTGTAAGCCCAAGGAAAAGACCAATCAAAAGGTTTGAAACAGGTCCAGTTGCTCCAACGGCTGCCATGGGGTTTTTGCCAGCAAATCTTCCCACTATCATAAGGTCAGCTGTGTTGTAGAGCTGTTGCAAAAAGTTTGTGAGAAGAAGGGGAATGGCAAATTTAATTATCCCTTCGACAATTGAGCCTTCTGTCAAATTTATATTTCTGCTTATTTTTTTACTCATTGGCATACCTCACAATCCCTATATATATCTTTTTAAGTTCTCCCACCTTGCTATTTAAAAGTTCTCCCTTTTTTATGTCTGAAATAGCATAAGTAAGATTAGACGCTACACAATTACCGTACTCATCTCCAGTATCTGCATCCATTCCAGAAGGGATATCCACAGCAATGACATAATTTCCATGTTCATTTATACAGTTGATTAAGTTTTTATAAAAAGAATTTAAATCTCTATTTAAACCAATCCCAAAAAATGGCGTCAATAGTAACTTCATTGACTTCTAGTGATTCAATTAAGTCATCAAATTTTTCGTCTTCTATATAATTTATTTCAGTAAGTTTTTCCAAAATTTCTAAATTTTTTGAAAATTCTCTAGTGGGATGTTCGCCAACTACAAAGACCTCAACTAGTTTTCCACTTAGTATTAGGTGCCTTGCAATGACAAGACCGTCGCCACCGTTATTTCCCTTACCGCAAATTATTGTAAAGGAATCGTACTGATTAATTTCACGATATATTCCCATTCCTGCATTTTCCATTAAAATAAGAGAATCAATTTTATATTCATCTATTGTTCTCTTCTCTAATTCAATCATTTTATTTTTTGAAATTGTCACAGTCATCCCTCCTTCTTCTTATTATATGCTATTTGCGAAAAATTAAAACCACCTAGACCCATTTATCTTCTACAAATTCAATTTTTAACAAATTTTTATCTCGTAAAATAAATTAGATGTAAATCTTAAAATTATTTACAAATATTTAGATTTATTTTTAAAGATATTAAGGCTTATTTTCTTTAGTTTTTATATTAAGACTTTCATAAAGTATTTATTTTACAACTTTCTATAAATTTTTACAAAAGCTTTTTAGGATTTTTAAAATATTTCTCCTTTTATTTTGTTAAAGATGAGATAAAATAAAAATATTACTATTGATATTTGATATCAATTAACTTATAATTGTTTTGACTTTAAATTTAAAAACTAAACAAATCCATAAAAAATTAAATAAAGTAAAAAAGTTAAGAAAATAAATTAAAAACAGGAGGAATTTATGACAAATTATCTTAGGATTGCACAAATGGCAAGACCTCAGTGCATAAACTGTGCCACAGAAATTTTTGAAAATATTGAAGACATAAAAAAAGAATCTTCCATTGAAGATATGAAAAGGCAAATAGAAAATCTAAACACCTTTCTTTACACCTACTTCTTGATTACATATAACAAAGACCTATCATACATACATGACAATTTCACAGAAAGACTTGAAAATATCTATGAAGAAGAAGCTATAAAAAATCTTGCAAAAGACCTAATAGAACCTTATTCCAACTCCCTTCTCGATGCCCTTTCTTTTTCCAAGAACGATCTTATAGATAAGGCTCTTAAAATTATTAACAAAGAATACATGAAGGGACTGACTTTGGAAGATTTGGCAAAAAAACTTCACCTTTCCAAAAATTATTTATGCTCCCTTTTTAAAGAAGAAACTGGCTTTACCTTTTGTCAATATCTAAACACTTTAAAGACAAATAAGGCAAAAAAACTTTTGACAGAGGACAAAAAGACCCTAGAATATATTTCTTATGAGTGTGGATTTTCATCTCAAGCTCATTTTACAATGACCTTTAAAAAGTACACTGGAAAAACTCCCAAGGAGTACAAATTAAGCCTAATAGCTAGCTAATCTAAATATTGAAATCCTCCAAATTTTACTATATTATATAGTGATTGGAGGATTTTATGCTTTTTAACTCATTTGAATACTTAATTTTCCTTCCCATAGTTGTAATTATTTACAATTTATTTAGGGGAAAATCTAAAAATATATTTTTGCTCTTGGCAAGTCTTACATTTTACAGTTTTTGGAATGTAAAATACACTTTCCTAATGCTAATCTCCATTTTCATAACTTATTTAACTGGCATTTTTATAGAAAATAACAGAGATTCTAAAAATAAAATGAAAGTCGCTGTATTTTTGTGCTTCTTTATAAATCTGGGAATTTTATTTATATTTAAGTACTTTAACTTTTTTGTGGACTTGGCAGCAAAAATTTCATCAAAAGAATTTAATATTGCCCTAGATCTTTTGCTACCAGTTGGAATTTCCTTTTATACCTTCCAAGCTTTGGGCTACACAATTGATGTCTACAGAAAAGATCTCAAGGCAGAGAAAAATTTTATTGACTATGCCCTCTTCGTATCTTTCTTCCCTCAACTTGTGGCAGGACCTATTGAAAGAAGTAGAAATCTTCTTCCTCAAATTAAAAATCCTAAAAAATTTTCCTATGAAAATCTAGTGAGAGGTCTTGTGCTTTTTGTCTACGGCATGTTTTTAAAATTGCTAATAGCTGACAGGGCAGCAATCTTTGTCAACGATGCCTTTTCTTCTTACAAAATGCACTCTAGAGAATTCCTAATAATCGGAGGACTTTTATTTACCATCCAAATTTATTGCGACTTTTATTCCTATTCTATAATGGCAAAGGGTTCTGCAAAAATTCTCGGCATTGACTTAATGGATAATTTTAAAGAACCACTTTTATCAAAGTCCATAACAGAATTTTGGAGAAGATGGCACATTTCCCTTTCCACTTGGTTTAAGGACTATCTCTATATTCCTCTAGGTGGCAACAGACGTGGATCTTTTAGAAAATGCTTAAACCTACTTATTGTATTTCTTGTAAGTGGACTTTGGCACGGTGCAGAACTTTCCTTTGTATTTTGGGGACTTATCCACGGAGTTTTTAATGTTATAGAAAATATTTTTGGCATAAATAAAAATTTTAAGAATAAAAATATTTTTATAGACAGCATGAGGCGAATCCTTACTTTTATAATAGTTGTCTTTGCCTTTATTTATTTTAGGGCAGAAAATATTCACCATGGAAATGAATTTATCCTAAGTATAATAAACAATCCATCTTCCAAAAACTTAGTCAATGAAATTGCTAATTCAAAATTTGGGCTAGCTAATATATATCCACTTATTTGTGGACTTGTAGTTTTATTTATCTTTGACATACTAAAATACAATAAGGTAAATTTGTCCCAAAAAGTTATAAATTTAGTCCTTCCTATAAGATGGATAGTTTATTTGGCATTTATCTTTGCAATAATAATATTTGGCATTTATGGACCAGAATTTTCTGAATCTGCCTTTATTTACTTTCAGTTCTAGGAGCTAATATGAAAAAATTTTTTAAAATTTTAAAATCTATAATTTTTTTAGGCATAATTATTTTTGCCTGCCTACAACTGAATAATCTCTTTATCAGAAAATCTTTGGCAAAACCTTGGGACATGGGAAATAAAATTGGTGGTTTTTTTAACGAAAGTGAAGATTATAATGCCATGTTTTTTGGAACAAGCCACGCCTACTGTTCCTTTGAACCCCTTGTAATATATAGAAATACAGGAGTTAAGTCCTATGTCTTGGCATCACAAAGTCAACCCCTAAAAATCACTGCATCTTATGTAAAAGAAGCATTAAAAAGAAAAAATCCAACTGTTATTTTTGTGGACATCCAAAGTTCAATCTACAATATTCCTGAGGATTACAGTGTAATAAATTCTTATTCGGATTATTTGCCCCTTTCAAAAAATAAAATTGAGATGGTTGCAAAAAAAGTTCCCTGGGGAAATAAGCTTCCTGCAATTTTTCCTCTAATAGCCTACCACTCAAGATGGAATGAGCTTAAAGACGAAGATTATAACTTTGATAAGAAAAGCTATGAGGACTATTTAAAGGGCTATGTACTATTAAAGGGACAGAGTAAAGACTTTGCCAATTCTGGAGAAGAAGTAAAAACAAAATATACAGCATTTGCAGAAAATTTTGATGAAGAAAATTATTTAGAATCCAACTTAAAAGCCTTTGATGAAATAATTGATCTTGCGAAAAGAAATGGCATTAAACTTTATTTTCTAAAAACTCCAATTTACGATTATCCAATCTATGAAGAAAATATAAAAGTTATAGAAAAACACCTTGGCGAAAAGGACGCAGACTTCATCGACTTTAACAAGTATTATGATGAAATGAATTTATCCAAGGATGACTTTTATGATCCTCACCACTTAAATGTGAATGGAGCAGAAAAATTTAATTTATTTTTTATTGATTATATGAAAAAAGAAGGGGTCTTCCAAGAAAATCTGGCTGACGATCCAGTTTGGTTTAACGATTTAAAGACCTACGATATAAATAAATCTTGATAGACAAAGGGGTAATCCCTTTGTTTATTTTTTTAGTATCCTTTTTGTAATGTGACAATATTCCTACAAATATTTTTCTTAAAATTTTACTGAAAACAAAAATATAAGCTTTCTTCTATAATTCTTGATTTTTGCTAAAAATGATACTAGAATAGGTTTAAGGAGGTTTTTATGACAATTAGAGATTTAGAAATATTTATCGAAGTTGTTAAGACAAAAAATATGTCAAATGCTGCAAGTAACCTTAATATTTCGCAGCCCACTGTATCTCACGCAATTTCTCAAATTGAAAGTGAGTACAATGTTAAACTCTTCGATAGAATTTCAAAAAAATTATACATAACAGATGTTGGCTTAAGACTATATGACTTTGCCTTAAATATTTTGGAACAATTTCAAGATACTGTTATTTTCTTACAAGGTTCATCTACTGCTCACAATATCAATCTTGGCGTCAGCTCAAATTTTAGCTCTCAGTTTCTTTTAGAAATCATTGATGAATATGAAAGTAAAAAAGAAGACATAAAAATTAGAGTTTATGTTGACTCTCGCGAAGAAATACTTAAAAAATTAAATGCCGGAATAATTAACTTGGCAATCATCGACGGAGACACAGGTTTTGAAAAAAATATTGCAGAACCTTTCTACGAAGATGAAATTTATATTATTTCATCTGGTGATTCTGAGTTCAGTAAAAAGAAGGAATTAGACGCCGAAGATCTTAGGAACAAAAAATTTGTCCTAGGAGATCTTGACGAATCAACAAAGAAAATCCTTCTAACTTATTTGAGAGAAACGAATATACCTATTGACATTAAGTATATTTGTCAAAACAAGGACATGGTCCTAAATATTGTAAAATCTTCTGATGCAATTTCTCTTGGTGCAGAATCTTCTTTTGAAGATGCTGAAATAACTAAGCACAGAATCAAAGACCTAGAAATAAAGAGGACTTACTACATGGTTTATCACAAGGAAGCCTTCCTAAAGAAAAACCTAAAGAATTTTGTGCAATTCATCAAGAGCAAATTTAAAGAAAAAGAATAAGATGGAATTACAATTCTTAGAATTTTTGGAATCAATTCATTCCCCCATCCTAGACAAATTTATGATTTTTATCACAAGTCTTGGTAACGGCGGAATAGTTTGGATTATTCTTGCCCTCATTATATTTTTTCAGAAAGACAAAAGAGATAAAAGAGAAGGTCTCACTCTTATTTTTGGTCTAATTATTTTTTCTATTATTGGACTTTTAATTATGAAACCTCTGATAGGAAGACCTAGACCTTATACAGTCTATGACTTTGATCTTCTGATAAATAAACCCATGGGATCATCTTTCCCATCAGGGCACACTGGATCATCCTTTGCCACTGCTTGGGGAATTTTTCACTTCAACAAAAAAGAAGGAATTTTCGCCCTAATCTTGGCATGTCTAATAGGATTTTCTAGAATGTATCTTTCAGTTCACTATCCCACAGATGTTCTTGCAGGAATTGTTGTGGGCATTCTTTCCAGTATTGGAGCAAGAACTTTAGTAAAAAAATTTGTATAAAAAAACTACCTCATAATTTTTTATGGGGTAGTATATTTTTCTGCAATTTTTATATTTAATTCTTCTCCAAGGCTTCCATAGATTTCTTGATACTCTTCGTAGACATTTTTTAGTCTATTTAAATTGAAATCTATTGCCTCCTTATCGTCTAGCATATCCAACTGATTTAGTGGAAATCTATCAAATAATATTGAAATTTCTATTTCTAAATCATCTCTCATATACTGAAGCTTTTCATCACTTATATCTAATTCTTCTGGCTTTTTTTATTTAAAAAGCTTTCGAGGCCCTCTCTATCACAATTTTTAAAATACTCTCTTGCCTCATCAAAATCTTCCAAAGGAAAATCGTAAAGCCTTGGGCTGTAGTGAAAAATAACTTCTCTAAATAAATCTTCTATTATTTTTCTGTCATCATCACTTATAAGTGGGGCTTTATTTTCAATTTTTTCTTCTTCATTTAGTTCAGAAAAATCTTTTTTAAATTCTTCATCTGCCTTTTTTTGGGCAAGTTCTGGAGAAAGTTTGTCCAAAAGTCTCAAATTTCTCCTAAGCTTTCTTATGCTGAGGTTTAAATTATCTACATAAGATTCTAATTCTCCAAAAATTTCCCTGTACTTTTCATCGGTTTTTGGAATTAAATTTATCAAGGTATCTTCCTTAACAAAAATAAGTTCAGATACCAAAAATTTTAAATAGTTTCTTTCCATAAAATCACCCTATCTGGTCTTAAACTCTATTACAAATTCCTATCTAAGTCAATGTCAAAGACATTGTAAGAAAAAATTGGAAGGCTCAAAAATCCATTTAAGTCATTGTAGTCAATATAAGATTTTTCCTTATTCCAACCGTCATAAACGTGTAGAAACTTAACTTTCATGCCCCTAAATTTGTAAACTGAATATCCCGAAATAACTAAAGAGTGATTTTTATAATAACCTGAAGCTAAATTCATAAGTAGTGGCCTAAAGTTATCTATCTCATCTTTTACATGAGAATAAAAATTTCCTAAATAAACGCCTCTTGCCCTTATGGGAATATTATTTCTCTTAAAGTAAATATTTGCAATGTGGGAGATAAAAACTGGAAGAGTTCCATATTTTTTGAAGTAGCCATTTCTTTTTGCAATTTCAAAAACTTCTTCGTAGACCTTATTTTTGTCAATGTCCTTAAAATAATAAGTTATCACCCTAGTTAAGCTTGTAATGGTGCAGTTATTTAATCCAGCCTCAAAATCTCTTTGCAAAAAATCTGGCAAATCAATCTCACTAGCTTCGATGAACTTTGCTCCGGGATAATTTTTTTCTATATAAGTATTTAAGTTTGCAATTCTATTTTTTTCCATCTTTTCCTCCCAAGATACTTATACCCCTTGAAGAAAGTTTTATTAATATAGCTTATTTTTTTAGCCTATTCATCTCTGGGAGATTCTTCCAATATTTTTTTGGCATATTTTGCATCCTCAATTTTTCATTTTTTCTCTCATCTATGGCGACTGCATCGTAAAAGGAGATCCAAAGATCCACATAAGCATCTTCTGATTTTAAATTTTCATTCATTTCAAATTTAAAAAATTCTCCCCTTTCGCCGTTATAGATAACTGCCTTATCACGTCTTAAATCTGCAATTACAAATTTTTCATTTACAAGCCTGCTCTTAAAGTGTCTGTAAATAAAAAATAAAATGTCATTTTGTGGTTCAAACTTTGCAAATAAAATTCCTTCTTTTTCATCAAAGCGAAGTAGCCCCTTGAAAGAATGAATTTCTCCAGAAACTCTCTTTAATAAATCTCTAAATTGAATTACATCTCCATCTGCACTTTCCAAATAATTAAATCCATGGATGTATAATTTTTTAGAGTCTTTGCAATGGCTATTTCCTTTTTATCACTAGAAGAGGCAAAAACTTTTAGAATGCTGTCATAAAAGGAATAGGAAAAGTTTTTTATGATAGAATTTTTTACTCGTCTCGCCTTATCTAATTCAGTAGTGCATTTTATCCTGTCCTTTATAAAATCTATTTGCTGAGACCTTTTTGTTATTGTGTCTACTTCTTCTAGGACCTTATAAGCATTAAAAATTACAGTAAATAATCCCTCAATGCTTCCATCATATATATAAATCATAATTTATTCAGTCAAAAAAACTGAGTTGTTCGCCTCCTTCTCTTTCTAGGATTAAGGACCTCAAGGCTTCTTTAGAGTCAAAATTTTTCCCATAATATTTTCCCGAAACTGTTATAAAATTTATGGCTCTCTTTGTGGAAATCTTAAGTTTTTTTAAATCTTCAAAGGTCAAATTAAAAGATCTCCTCGCCCTTACAATTTTTCTCGCAGACCTTGGACCAAAACCAGGGACTTTTAAGAGTTCCTCAAGACTCGCCTTATTTATTTCAAGGGGATCCTTATAATTTTCTATTGCCCAGTCCATTTTCGGATCTATATTTAAATCAAAGTCCTTTTTACTTTCGCTTAAAAGTTCTCCAGCCTTAAATCCATAAAATCTAAGTAAAAAGTCTGCCTGATAAATCCTGTGTTCCCTTAGAAGTGGTGTCTTTACACTTGGCAATTTGGAATCTTTTCTAACAGGAACATAGGCAGAATAATACACTCTTTTTAACTTGTAATCATCATAAAGACTTTGAGACCTTTTTAGCACGTCTCTATCGTGAATGTCACCTGCTCCAACAATCATCTGACTTGTTTGACCTGCTGGCAAAAATAAATCTTTTTTCGAAAACTTTTTATATTTTTTCTTTTCTAGTTTATTAATTTCTAAGGTTTTTGAAACTAAATCCATGGGTCTTGTTATTTCTTCGATACTTTTTTCAGGTGCCAAAAGAGCAAGACTTTTTTCAGTTGGAAGTTCTATATTTATGCTCATCCTGTCCACATATTTGCCAAGTTCTCTCAAAAGATCTTGACTTGCACCTGGAATTGCCTTCATGTGAATGTATCCATTAAAATTTTCTTCCTGACGTAGTTTCTTTGCAACTTCAATTAATTTTTCCATGGTGTAATCGCAGGATTTAAAAATACCAGAGGACAAAAATAAACCTTCTATGTAATTTCTCTTATAAAAATTTATGGTCAAATCCACTACTTCATCAACTGTAAATGCCGCTCTTTTTGAATCAACACTTCTTGCATTGATGCAGTAGTTGCAGTCATAGATGCAGTGATTTGTAAAAAGTATTTTTAATAAGGATATACACCTTCCATCTTCTGACCAAGAATGGCAAATTCCACTAGGACTTGCATTTCCAAGACCCTTATTATTTTTTCTATTTGATCCAGAAGAAGAACAGCTTACATCATACTTTGCAGCATCTGATAAAATTCTAATTTTTTCCCTTAATTCCATATTACCACCAAATTTATTTTATCATTGAAACTTACGTTTGTAAACAAATATTCTTTTCCTTTTTATATCTTGGTCCTCTCTTTTAGTTTTTCTTTTAAGAATTTTTTCCACAAAAAAATCTGCCCGAGAGCAGATAATTTTTTATTATTTTATTTTTAATATTAATTATTTTTACAAGTTATTTTAATTTGCAAGCTTGCTGGCATTAGAAATGTAAGATGAAATTCTTTCCATGGCTGCCAAAGTTTTTTCGTAGAGAAGACCAGATTCTGGATTACAAATTTTTTCTCTCATTCTAAGCATGTGATTGTTTCTAAAGTTAGATGCTTCTTTTTGGACAAGTTCATTGGATTCACGCATAAAGGTAATTCTCTCGTCCTTATCTAATTTGTCAATAGCAGAGTGGAACATCTTCTCAATGATTGAATTAATTTCTCTTAATTCTTCAAAAGTCATGTCTGTAAATTCAAGTTTTTCATCATACTTTAGTTTTGCAACTTCGGCAATATTTTTGGAGTGATCCCCAATTCTTTCCATATCTCTTGAAATTCTAAGATAATTTGCAAAGTTTGCAGAAGTTTTTTCATTCATAGAAAGACCTAAGGAGTCAATTATAAAGGCTGAAATTTGTTTGTTTAAGTAATTTATTACTCCTTCTCTTCTAAAGATTTCATCGTATTTTTCTTCATCAAATTCACTTAATAAGCTAACTGAAGATTCGTAGTTCATAGTAACAATATCTAATAGTCTTCTGATTTCTGCCTTTACATCTGTAAAAGTTGCCGGTGCATCCTTTACAACGTTTAAGTTTATATATTGTAAAGACATTTCTTCTTGTTCCTTGTCAATACCAGGGATAATCTTGAAGGATAAGTCCGCAAGTTTTTTAGAGAAAGGAATTAATAAAATTGTAGTTGCAATGTTAAAAGTAGTGTGCAAGTTGGCAATTTCTGCTGCTGGCAAATCTCTTGAAAAACCCTTTATTATTTCGTCTATAGGTACAAATAGTGAAATAGTTACGAAAATAATTGTTCCTATGATATTGAATAGAACGTGAACTAAAGCAGTTCTTCTGGCATTTTTGGAAGATCCAACAGATGATAAAACTGAAGTGACACAAGTACCAATGTTAAATCCTAGAATAATATACATTGCTGAATGTAGTGTTATTACTCCTTGATTTGAAATGGCTTGCAAGATACCAAGAGAAGCCGAAGATGATTGCAACAAAGCTGTTATGGCAGTACCTGCTATTACTCCTAAAAATGGATTGTCAAACTTAGTCATCAAAGTTACAAATCCAGGATAGTCTCTTAGTGGTGCCATAGAGTCACTCATAAATTGCATACCCATAAATAAGAAACCAAGTCCTATTATGGATTGACCTACATATCTTTTCCTCTTGTTTTTGGAGAAGGTATTTAGCAAGAATCCTACAAAGGCAATTATAGGTGCTAAAGTAGAAATGTTTAGGGCAACTAATTGACCAGTGATTGTTGTACCAATATTGGCGCCCATAATAATTCCAACAGACTGATAAATAGTCATGAGTCCTGCATTTACAAAACCAACAACCATTACTGTAGTCGCTGAAGATGATTGGATAATTGCAGTTACACCAGCACCTACAAGTATTGCCTTAAAAAAGTTCGATGTCATTTTTTCTATGATAACTCGAAGCTTATCACCTGCGACTAATTCGAGGCCTGTACTCATCATTTCCATTCCATAGAGGAAAAGAGCAAGTCCTCCCAATAGTTCAATAAAATAATTAATTGACATATGTCCTCCCAAATTGTTTTTCAATTTCATCTTACAATATATTTATCTTTTTTTAAAGTAAAAGTAAAAATTTTGTAAAGAAATAGTAAAAATTTTCAAAAAAAATAGACGGCTATAACTCGCTATAAGTTGAACATAAAAAACTTATAAATTCTTATTAACCGTCTAAACTTTATTTTATTTTAATTTGGAAACACTTAAATAAAATGGAATTGCAAGCACTTGAGCTAATATAGAAATCCCTATCATAAGTGGAATGGAAACTGAATACAAAACTCCAAGTAACCAAGAACCCAAAAACCAAAAAATTCCAAAGGAACATTCAAAAATTCCATAACCACTTGCCCTATTTTTCTTGGGAACCATAGAAGTTACTGCAGCTTTTAAAATAGATTCTTGTGCACCCATTCCAATTCCCCAAAGGACTAGACCAAACAAAATTGCCCCTTCACTTTTGATCCCAAAGATAAAAATCGAGAAGGGAGCAGATATTAAGGTTGAGATTACAAGAGCTTTTACGCCTTTTTTGTCGTAAATATGACCAAAAATAAGAGCAGCTATTGCATCGACAAGCATTGCCCCTGCATATAAAAGTGGCAAAGTTTCTTTGCTTATGAGAGAAAGACCTGCAAGAGATTTTGAAATGTGCATAATTATAAGAGCGTAATCCATAAATCCAAAGGCAAAAAGAGAAATCCCAACTATATAATAGACAAAGGATTTTTTCATGACAAAGCTCTCGTTTTCCTTGGATTCAGGCTCAAAATGTTCTGGATTTGGAAATTTATTTTTAGTAAAAAATAAAAGTATAATAGTTATAAATCCAGGAATTGCCAAAAAAGCAAAACAAGTTCTGTAAATTTCAAAAGTAGATCCTTCAGTTTTAAATAACATCACAAGATAAAGAAAAAATGGACCTAGAAAGGCGCCAATTTGATCTAACATCTCTTGAATGCCAAAGGAT
>NZ_HE978595.1:141485-145155 GCF_000312025.1 Peptoniphilus timonensis JC401
TGATCTAACATCTCTTGAATGCCAAAGGATTTTCCAACTCCTTCCTGACTTGCAGCAAAGGACATTATTGTATCCTTGGCAGGTTTTTTTATTGCCTTTCCCATTCTTTGGATGACCAATAAAATTGATGCAGCAATCCAACCCTTATCACCAACTAGGGCAAGTGCTGGCACAGCTAAAATATCAAGTATATAGCCAAAAATTACCATAGGCCAATATTTTCTAGTCTTGTCAGTAATTTTTCCAAAGACATATCTCATAGAATAACCCACAAGTTCGCCAAGTCCAGATATAAAACCAATTGTCCCAGCTGATGCACCAAGCAGTGCCAAATAAGCACCTCTAATGCTCGATGCACCTTCATGGGTCATGTCTGAAAAAAGACTGACAATTCCAAATAATATAATAAATAACATAGCTCTAGAAAATTTTTTATCCTTCAACTATATTCCCTCCAAAAAACTTAGTTTTTTATTATATCATTGTTAATTAATAATATTGTAAAATCTTAATAAATTTTTGAAAATTCTAAATATTTATTTTCTCTTAAAAAGAGTTATTCCATTAATAATTATTGAGGCAATAGTACACATAAAAAGAGTTCTTGATATAGTTGGTATGACATCCATGGCTCCTGCAAAATCTTCTTTTACAAGAAATTCTGCTCCCATATTGTAAAAGGCAAAAATAGTTAAACTTGTAAATGCCATGCTGAGAAATCTGTATTTTGTTGGATCCTTTCCATATAACCAAGCTATTACATTTGCTGCAGCAAAAAACATTGCCAATATTCCAAGAATAAATTCCATATATTTCCTCCTTTATTAGCCTTAGGTATTTTTATAAGCTATACTTTGTTAAATTGTACCCTATTTAAAAAATTATAGTTAGATTCTTCTTACTTCTTTTGATATTATCTTAATATAAAAATTTTTAAGAGGTGATTTTATGAAAAATAATTTAAAAAATATACTTATAGATTTATTTTTAATATCTCTTATGTCAATTTTCACAGTCTTTATTTCTTTTTTATTTACAAATCAAGAAATAAGTAAAAATTTGTTTTTCCTTTACATAGATAATAAAAATATAGTAGCATTAAATTTTTTGCCAATTTTTATTTTAAATTTAGTCCTATATTTTGCTTCAGGGAGAATTTTTTTAACAGCTATATTTAATTTTGTAATTTTCATTTCTATGGGACTTGCAAATATTTCAAAGCTCCACTACAGATATGAAAATATTCGCTTTTCCGACTTAAAACTTTTTGGAGAAGCAATGACAATGCTAAAGGACGACTATTCCATTATTCTTCCAAGATTTTTTGGACTTATAATTATTTCCTCTCTAGCTCTTATTGTTTTCTTATTTATCTTTAGAAAATATAAAATGCCCAAAAAATTTAGGCTTGTGGGACTTCTATTTTCTATAATAATTTTATTTGCTTCCAAAAATATTCTTTTATCCCAAAAACTTTATGCAGACAATAGGGTCTATGGTTTTAATGATTTTGTAGAAGTTGAACAAGAAAAAGCTCGCGGCATGGTCTATGCTTTTGTCCATTCTTTAAATGAAATTATAACCACAAAGCCTGATGGCTACAATGAAAAGTCTACAAGAGAAGTTTGGACATCTTATGATGATTCAGACATCCCAAGTGATGAAAAAATAAATATAATTGGTATTATGCTAGAGTCTTATAGCGATTTTTCTGAATTTAACATTGATTTTTCAAAAGACCCTTATAAAAGTTTTAGGGAAATAAAAGAAAACAGCATCCAGGGCAGACTAATAAACAACATGTTTGGAGGTGGAACTGCCTTTGTCGAAAGATCTTTTTTGTTGGGTTCTTCCTATTATTCAAGATACTATAGACCAGTAAACTCCTATGTTTGGTATCTCAAAAGTCAAGGCTACAAGACCATGGCAATGCATCCTCACAACGGAGGTTTTTATAACAGGAGAAATGTAAATCCAAAATTAGGTTTTGATAATTTCTTATATATGGAAAATTATTTCAAAGATTACGAAAAAGGTGGCAAGCACTTCACCGATGAAAATTTGCGAGAACACATAATAAAAGATTACAAAAAACAGACTCAAGATGGAAGCCCCTATTTTTCCTTTACAGTCACTATGCAAAATCATGGACCCTATGAAAGTTCAAAAAGCAGCGAAGAATATATCCCAAAAGAAAATTTTTCCACAGAAGAAAGCTACAATATTGTAAATAACTATTTCACTGGCATAAAATCTAGTGGAGATTCTCTAAAAAAATTGTTGGACGATGTAAATGACTTTGAAAGTCCAACTCTTGTAATAGTTTTCGGGGATCACAAACCCTTTCTTGGTCAAGATGATATTGGTTATAAGGATCTTGGAATAGATATATCTGCCGACAAAAAAGAGGGTTATTTAAATAGATGTAGCACACCTTATATATTGTGGGCAAATGAATCTTTAAAAAAATCTCTTAACAAAGATTTCCTTGGAGAGGGCCCTGAAATTTCATCACAATTATTGATGAATTATGCCTTTAAAGAACTTGGCTGGTCTGGTCCAAAATATATGCAAATTATCCAAAAAAGAACTGCCTGGTCTAAGTGTTTTCAATGACAATATCTTAAAATACGAGGATGTATATTACGATTCAGAAAGTGAAAAATTTAAAGAGATACAAAGATTTATAAAATCCATAGATTATTTTGCCAATAAAAACTTTTACTATTAAATTTTTAAAAGAGTGCAGATGTAAATTTTTCTGCACTTTTTATTTTTTCCAATAAAAAATCAGTGACTTCCATCACTGACTCTTTATTTTTTCAAAAGTCCTTCCGCCATCTCTTGAAATGTAGTTGCTTTTATTATTATTTATGTCCTCAAAGTCCAAATGTATGACTCCATCTTCATCCATCCTTCCAGAAACTTTGGGGCTAGTTTCTTCGAGTTCAGATATAAATTTTATCTTGTCTCCAGAAATTTTTACAAAAAACCAGCGTGACCTTGCACCTGCCCTATCAACTTCCAAGAGAGCAAAGTTAGAATTTTCTATTTTTATGGCGTCTTCTTTTTTAAAATCTTTTAAAATTTCATCTTTATTTTCTGTTTTTTTAATTCCTTCCTTTTCTGGCAGCTTTTTATCCTTATCTTCATTTGTGAATTTTTCTGACTCTTCATTTCTTTTAATCAAAAATTTTAAAATTTCTCTTGTGTCTTGGTCCTCAATCTTATTTAAATAAGTAAAGGTATTTTTTATTTCATCTTCACTTAACTTTTCCATGTTTATAAAATTTTTTCTGTAGACTTCGTATATTGGATCCATCCAGCCCACATTTAAGACATAATATTTATCCCCATCATAGATTAGATTTCGGTCTTCCTTCCCAGAAAAGACAGATGCCAAAAATAAATAAAATATGGATAAGAGCAAAATTCCTGTTAAAACTATCCCTGTGAAAATTTTAAAATATTTATTAAAATCAAAATTCAAAATTTTGCAAATAGAGAAAATTTGTAAGCCTAAAAATAATAAAAAGTTAAGACCAAGTATAATATTGTTAATTATTGGAATAAATTCAATTTTTGTAACAAGAAATAAAAATCCCAAAGAAATTACAAAGGACAAAAGATAAAGTAAAATGTATAATATTTTTTTGCTCTTTAACTTCAT
>NZ_HE978595.1:145514-148728 GCF_000312025.1 Peptoniphilus timonensis JC401
ATAATTCCTCCAATTTAATTTGAATTTTTATAAATTTATGTAAAAAAATTAGGAGAACTTGTCCCCTAATAATCTTACATATTATCTTTTACACCAACAGCAACCATCTTTGCCTTGGCACGAACTTCGCCTGCAGCTTCCATAAGCATGTTTACAATTACCTTTCTTTCACCAATTTCTTCAGCAGTGGCAGTAACTGTTATTTCTTCATCCATTGGAGTTGGCTTTTTAAAATCAACTTCAAGTCTTGCTGTTATAAATCTTCCAATAACTGTATCTTCAGTGAGCTCAAGTCCCTTGTCATGATGTTTAAACCAAGCAGCTGAAGCAGTTCCGTGGCAGTCAAAAATCATGGCAATCATTCCACCAAAAAGATTTGCTGGAACTCCTCCAGTGTACATTTTATCAGGCACTATTTTTGCAATACATTCACTTCCATCTTCTGATGGATAAGATTTTAAGTGCATACCTTCATCATTCTTTGGACCACAACCCCAACAGTATTGAAATCTTTCTCCATAAGTTTCTTGAATGGCGATTTTTTTATTTTCTGACATATTATCCCCCTTGTAATCTAATTTATAAGACCATTTTATCACATTTATGATTGCTTTTCTCTTTTCATAATTTATTTGTTGCCTTTAAAATTTTCAGAAAGAATACTTTTCCTCTTTTGTGATATAATGTAATAAAAAGGAGGGTTAAAATGAATAAAAAGTTATTTGTTGGAATATTGGCTCTTAGTCTACTTCCAAGTAGTGTCCTTGCTAAATCTAGTCCCAATTTATTTATTGACGGACAAATTCAAAAGGCTGATGTAATAATAAAGGACTCTCGGACTTTTGTTCCACTCAGATTTATTTCTGAAAATCTTGGTTACAAAGTAGATTATTTTAAAGAAAGCAAGGGAATTAAAATCTCTAATGCTTCTCATGTACTTAACTTAAAAGTTAACTCAAGTGAGTACGAAAAGGATGGCAAAACAAGTCAAATGGATGTCAAAACTTTTATAAATAATGACAGGACCTTTGTTCCTATAAGATTCATTTCTGAAAACTTTGGTAAAGAAGTTGGATGGGACAATGATTCTAGGTCTGTTTACATCGGCAAAAAGCCAGACGTCTTCCCTAAGCTTGAAAAGTCTAATTACAACGTGAAAGAATATCCAGAGTATGGCTTCAAATTATTTATCCCTAAAAATTCTGAAGATAAAATTGAATTTCGACCTAGTCAATATGAAAAAGGAATAGCTGTCTATTCAAAAGAAGTAAATAAGGCTGGCGAAAAACTTGGCGAAGAAGATTTAGGATATCTTGGAACATATTTCTTGGAAAGTGAAGTAGATGATGAAGATTATACTTTAAAGATTCTTATTTCTGGATCAAAATATTATATTGGCAAAACTGAAGCTCCGGATTTTATTGAAGGATCTGGAAAGCTATATGACGAAATGATGAGATGTTTTGATTTAATGGATAGGATTATAGTTGCTCCTTGTGGAAATAAAATAGCTGAATTTTCTTCTGCAAATGCTGATATTATTGATGGAGAATTTATCTATAGCTTTGGAAACCCAAAATTATCCATAAAAATAAATGAAAAAGATCTTAGTAAATTACAACTTGAATTTTTTTATCCAGGAATTTCTTTTTATGATGTAGATAATTATAAACAATACGGTGGATTCATTAGAAGTATTTCACAAGTTGACGAGTTGGACGAAGAATTTAGTAAAATAACAAAAAACGGAAACATGATAGTTCAAACTTTTGATGCAAGAGATGTCCAATACGATATGGATCACAGAAATGTCTACGAAGAAAAGGCGAACATTGTTTTAAATAAAGTAAAAATCAAAACTCAATCCGCAGAGAATACAATGAATGGATTTACCAACAACTCTTTCAGTCAATAAAAAATAATAAATTTTTAAAATAAGGCAAGATATTAATTAAAAAATTTAATATCTTGCCTTATTTGTTCTCTCTACCTTATTCGTTTTTTATCAATATTTTTGTTATAAATATAATTTATCACAAAAGAATTTTGTCAAAAATTTTCCCAAATCAGCTTATTTTTTTATTAGTCCCTTTCTCAATTTTATTCAAAAATTTCAACTCCAAAAAAGTACAATGTTAATCAATTTGAAAACCACTATTTTAACAGCTTTACTTGAGGCTGTAAATATACAAAAGAGATACATTTATTAGTTTTATTAAATATATCTATTTTGTATAACATTTTATAATTGTATTTAATAGGTATTAATTGTTCAAAAATGTATTTATATAGTACATAAATATCAAGTTTTAAATCTCTTGATAATCTGTATTTTTACTGCTATACTTGAATTATAAAAGAAATAGTTTTTATGAATTAATACAGTTTTGTAAAAAATATTTAAATCAGTTTAAATAGACCTTTCTTTGGTATGTATGATATATTTTCAATTGTGTTATAGAGGTGTACTATTTATAAATCTGCAAAATATTTTTTATCAGGAGATAAATTATGAAAAAGTTCAATTTATTTAATACAAAATTTAATTTTAAAAAAATAATAGCAGCATCATTACTTCTTGTAAGTTTAGTGCCTACCACAGTTTCAGCAACAGGAAAAACTTCTACAAATACAGCAACAAAAAATATTTCAGCTAGTGTTCTTGTAAAAGCCCAAGTTCAAACTACAGCAAATGCTACATTAGTTGAAAACTCAGAATCCAAACTAAAAGTTGGCTCTATTGGAAATTCAAGCTTATTTGTAAAAAAGTTAAATAACTACAGAACTGCTAATTCCTTAGCTCAAATTAAGGAAGACAAGAAATTAAATGAATTGGCACTTTTAAGAGCTAAGGAAGAATTAGAGCAATATATAAATACTGGAGATGGCGATCACGAAAGTCCTGGCGGCTACAACAAGAATTTAGGAGAAAACTTGGCACTTTCTTATTACACTCTTGCTTACAAAAATAGCGATATAAATGAAGAATGTTTATCAAGGTGGATTAAATCTCCTGGTCACAATCAAAATCTACTTTTTAAATCTGCTAAAAAATGTGGATTTGCTTCTGTAAGAAAAGTTGTCGATAATCAAGTTTATGAAGCTTCAATTTACCTTTTTGGCATATAAAATAAATTCAAATAAAATTCTAGATTAAAAAATGGAGCCTGTGCTCCATTTTTTTGTAACAATTTTTAAAATTTAATGATTTTTA
>NZ_HE978595.1:148836-164524 GCF_000312025.1 Peptoniphilus timonensis JC401
AATTTTTAAAATTTAATGATTTTTATTTTTCTATTAATCCTTCTTTTATCAAGTAATCTCTCGCAACATCCTTTGCTGGTCTTCCCTTGACGTCTACCTCATAATTCATCTCTGCCATTTCCTTTGAAGTTATTTTTCCAGATAATTTTCCCAAAGCTTTTTCCAGTTCCGGATATTTATCTAAAGTTTTACTTCTAAGAAGTGGTCCTGCTTGATATGGTGGGAATAATTTTTTATCGTCTTCTAAAAGTTTAAGTTTATTTGTAATTATTTGACTATCTGTAGAATATACATCAGTGACATCAATGGATTTATTTGAAATAGCAGTGTATCTAAGTGCTGGTTCCATTGTCTTTACGTCAAAATTAAGATCATATAAACTCTTTAGCCCCTTGTTTCCATCTTCTCTATCATTAAATTCTAGAGTAAATCCTGCAACCATTGATTTTTCTAATTTTTTCAAATCAGAAATTTTTTCCAAATTATTTTCCTTTGCAAAATCTTCTCTAACAGCTAGAGCATAGGTATTTTGAAATTCACTTGGATTTAAATAAACTAAATCATCTTGTTTTAAAATTTCATCTCTAGCAACTTTATAATACTCTTCTGCATCTTTTTCTATTTCTCCTGGGTCATTTTCCAAAAGTGTAGAAGTAACAGTCCCTGTAAATTCTGGATAAATATCAATGCTGCCAGACTTTAGAGCTTCATACAAAAAACTTGTCTTCCCAAAGTTTGGCTTTACTTCAGCCTTTATATCAGTTTCATCTTCAATTAATTCCTTATACATATTTATTAAAATTTCCGGCTCAGCACCAAGTTTTCCTGCAATCACAAGGGGTTTTTTATTATTTCCTCCAAAGGGTACAAAACTAAGAGCCAAGAGAACTAATGCCATGATAAAAGAAATTAAAATTGTTTTTAATTTTTTATTTTGTAAAAATTTAATTAAAGCTCCAAATAAAACTGCAAGAATAGCAGAAGAAATTGCTCCAATTAAAATTAAAGAAGAATTGTTTCTATCAATCCCCAAAAGAATAAAAGATCCAAGCCCTCCTGCACCCACAAGGGCAGCAAGAGTAGCTGTTCCTATAATCATAATACTTGAAGTTCTGACTCCAGACATTATAATTGGCATGGCAAGGCTCAATCTATATTTCTTAACTTTTCCCACTTAGTCATCCCAAAAGCTCTCGCTGCTTCTTCAAGAGATGGATCAATTTCAGAAAAACCTGTCACGGCTCCTTGATAAATTGGAAAAATTGCATAAATTACAAGGGCAGTAATTGCTGGAACTTTGCCTATTCCCATAAAAGGAATAAAAAGTCCCAAGAGAGCAAGTGATGGTATAGTTTGAAAAATTCCAGTAACTTGAAGGACTCCTTCATTTATTTTTTTGCGATTGGACAAAAATATGGCAAGTGGTATTGCTATTATAATTGCAGTGACAAGGGACATAAGAGAAATTTGTAAGTGTTCAAGAAGAGCAGTGACCCACTGACCTTTTCTCTCAGAAAAAGTTGCTATTAAACTATTCATGAATTTCACCTTCCTCTTTAAAGAAGTTTGCCACAAAATCACTTGCAGGATTATTTACAATATCATCAGGACTTCCAATTTGAACAATTTTTCCAGCTCTCATAATGCAAATCCTATCAGCAAGTTTTATGGCCTCTCTCATATCGTGAGTTACAAAAACAGTTGTAATCTTGAAATCTCTGTGAAGTTTTTTCACCAAATCTTGGAGCTGAGACCTTGAAATTGGATCGAGAGCAGAAAAAGGCTCGTCCATTAATAGAACTTTTGGATTTGCAGCAATTGCCCTCAAAATTCCAATCCTTTGTTTTTCTCCACCAGATAAATCTTCTGGCAATCTATTTCTATAAACTTTTGGGTCAAGATCAACTTGTTCAAGAAGACTGTCCACTTTTTTAGAAATTTCTTTTTTGCCCATTTTTTTCATCTCAGGAATAAGACCAATATTTTCAGCCACTGTTAGATTTGGAAATAGGGCAATTTCTTGCAAGACATAACCCATCTCAAGTCTCATGTCTCTTAGATGATAATCTTTAATATTTTTCCCTTGAAAGAAAATATCTCCTTCACTCTGTTCAATTAATCTATTTATAAGTTTAAGTGTCGTTGTCTTCCCACTGCCACTAGGACCAACTAGAACGAAAAATTCTCCCTCTTTAATTTCAAAACTTAAATCATCGAGGACTTTTTCCTTTCCGTCGTAAGACATAGAAACACCTTGGTATCTAATCATTATATTCTCCTTTGTTCCTAAAAATAGCTTACAAGGATAACTTACCCTTAGACAAAAAAATAACTCATAAATCCCATTTTTTGTTAGATCTATGAGTTATCCATTTTTCATAATTAATTTTTTACCAACTAATGAGTTATCTTTATATTTTTCATCAAGAGCTTTATCTTCAGCTATCATCCTTCCTTTTTCTATAGCTTTTATGGTTCCATTACTTAGAACATTAAGTTTTAAATCAAAAGGAGTACCATTTCTCTAATACTTGCCCTTAAAAACATATTAATTTCAGTAATCATATTTAATCCTAAGCTTGAGTAGATTTTTTCTGCATCTTCTTTTAAGGTCTGTCCTAACAGTTTATGCTTTTTGAGATAAGTTCAGTATTTCCAGAAGTTTGTTGACGTCACGCAGTTCTGATTGGGTATGTTTTATCTCTTTATTAACTTGTTTTAGTGCAGTTTGTAATTTAGTAGTATCTTCACCAACCTCAACAGTTATCCCTTTTATTCTATTTGCCAATATATCACCCCTTAATTTTAGGCATCAAAAAAGCACCTACCATTTTGATAGATGCTAAAAGAATAATCTTAGTTAATAGATCTTTCTAATATATGCTTAAATCATCATAAAGATTTTCTGATATTATTTCTTCAATTTTTTTCCCTTCTATTTTTGTATGATTTAGTAAATCAGCATATGAATTATATAACAAATCTTTTTTTCCACAAATGTCAATAAAAATATACCCCTCTCTTGAAAAAGTAAGAGAATACATTTTATCATGATAACTAAATTCAAATTCTCTATTTGCTTTAATATCGTCTTTAAAATTTTCTAATTTATAGTTGCTCATTTTAATACACTGGTCCTCTTTTACCATTTATCCAATCATGTCTATGCAGAATATTAGGATCATGTGGTTTTTTTGAATCTTTTTTACATACCCTTCTTCATCTTTATCAAAGACAAAACGCTTATAAAACTGCTTAAAATACAGGATTTCTAAATTTACATCTTTTGTATCAACGCTATGGTTTTCGAGTAAGATGTTTTTGGAAACTGACATACTATTTCTAATTCTTCTATGGCCTAATATTTTTTAACTTAACTTATCGAAATGATTTTCATAATTATCTATTAATAGCCTAAGTCTTTCAACTTCTTCTTCAAGGAGTTCTCTTCCCTCATCTGTTATCATGTAATATTTTCCCTTTTTATCCACTTCAACTCTTGTGATAAAATCATTTTCTAAAAACTGTGCCAAGAGGGCATAGAGGGTTCCTGGTGCTAAGTTTATTCTTCCTTTGGTTATTTCACTTACCCAAGCTGTTATCTCTGCCCCATTTCTAACTTGACCTAGTGCCAAGAGGGTGAAGTACATGGGCTCTGTTAAGGTTTGGAATTGGTCTCTTGCCATGATTACACCTCCAAGATTTTTTGCAATCTCTTCTTGGACCTTTTCATCCTCTAGATTACCACTCACTTCTAAGACTACATTATCATATAAAATCACGTAGTCTTCTCCATCAGACAAAATATATGTCTTGTCATAGGGATAGGCTTCAGATATGTCCTTTACATAGTCAGCCCTATAATGGTGCTTCGTAGAATTTTTTAGGATTCTTTCAAATAAATTGCCTGCAAGGTCCTGTGACTTTACCACAGTCTTTCTTATACCAAGATTCTTTTTTTCAGAAAAATAATAATCGCAGCTTTCTGTCAAAAAGCTTCTATTTTCCTTAGTCTTAACAAAATCTCCCACAACTTGACTTTCAAATTCATTAGCAGTGGTAAATTTATCTATTAAAGTAAAAGTCAGAATATTTATAAATAAAAAAATTAAAATTAGCATTGAAATAAAGATAAGTTTTTTTTCATCTTTCTTTATATTCATGACCTTAACTTTTTTGCGGTAGAAAAAAATAAATCCAAACATAATCATTGGTGGAAATAGACTTATTATCATATTTGTCCCACTCGAGTCGCCACTAGGAAGTAGGAAATCTGATGAAAAGGCAAGCACAATTAAAATAATTGGAATATAATTCATTAAGACAAAGGCTTTAGAAAAAGTAAGACTTGAAAATTTTATTTGACTTATGCTTTTTACATCCTTGTTCCTCTTTTTAAAAAATATATAATCCCCCAAGGCTAAAGCATTAAAAAGAAAAAACAAAATCATAGCCGGCTCCATAAATATTAGGTAGTTTGAATAAAATATTTCCCTTGAAAAAAATTTAGAAGTTATAGAGAAGGCTAGGAAGGCAAAAACCATAAAAGATATGCTAAGGGACGTTAGTTCTCCTTTGACGCCCTCATTTAAAATTTTAATTTCTTCACTCCCATCGTTATAAAGAGAGTCTTGGCTCCCTTCATCAAGCTTATAGATGTTCATGTTGTAGCTCCTGTCCACAAGATGCCAACCAAGATCTCCTGCCATCTCATCAAAGTCCCTTAGTTCATCCTTGGAGAAGGCAGAAAAGGATCCTTCGTTAGGAGCCATGGAAATTTTATATCTAACATCTTCAGGATCAGCTTTTTTAAACTTGTGGATGAAGGGCAAAATAATTTTTTCAATTTGCCAACCCTCTTTTGCCATGTCTTCGTACCACTTTTCAACAAGTCCAAAGTTTGTATAAGTTAAGTATCTTGCCTTTAACATAATCTATCCTCCTTTAGTATCGACTATCGATAATTAGATTATATATCGAGACTCGATAGATTTCAATAAAGATTAGGATATTTTTTTAATTTTTATTATCTTCTCTTTCAAATTTTGTTTTTGCCTTTCCCAAAAAATTTTTTATAAAAATAAGGTCCCTAAGATATAAAATCCTAAGGACCTCTAATTTGTTTTTCACTTATAATTATCTATTTTGAGCAAATATTTATGGACAACCCTTTTATTTTACTTAAAAAATTATCCTCAACATTTTCAATTATTCTTCTATTCTTCATAAATTCTCTAAGACTTTTATCAAAGTCAGTCTTTATCTTTTTGTTTACTAAGTTTTACCGAATTCAATTGATAGTCTGATTTTAGTTTCTTGAAAAATTTACCAATATTATAGTTCCTATGAAAGGATAAAGTCGATTCAATCATTGATTTGTGATCTATAGCATCATCAATTATATCTAATGTTCTAACTTCCACGCCCTCTTTTGCAGCAAAATCTAGAAAACTTTCTTCATCAAAATTATCAGTATCAAATACCATTATATAAGACTTTGTTATCATATCATTTACAAAATCACTAACTCCCCTTAATGATACCAATGTTACTAGACAAATTATAGTTGCTATTAATGCTCCTTCATAAAATCCAACTCCCACTGCAAGTCCAATTGCTGCAGATAACCATAAAGTTGCAGCTGTGGTAAGACCTGAAACTCCATCCTTTGTTTGAAGTATAGTGCCTGCACCCAAAAAACCAATTCCACTCACAACTTGGGCTGCCATCCTTGCCGTATCTCTCCCAATATTATTAGATATTTCACCAATTCCTTCTATTCCAATTAGCATAATTAAGCATGCACCAACGCTTACTATTATATGTGTCCTAAGGCCAGCCGCCCTATTTTTAATTTCCCTTTCTATTCCAATAATGGCACCTAAAAAAGCTGCTAAAACTATTCTAACCGCCACCAAAAATATATCCATTCTCTCCCCATCCCCTCGATAAATATTTAAATTCTTTTTTATAATTTCTTTTTGAAGATGTAATATTCATCATTTAAAATTTTCCACTGTCCTGAAATTTACTAAAAAGTTTAATTGTTACGAAAATCAAAATTTCCTAGTACAAGTTAAAAAGCTAATACTTTTCACTTATATTTACTTAACTAAAAGTATAGCAAGTAACTTTTTTTATTTATAAGCCCATATCTGTGTAAACTAGTAATAATTATTTTATGATGACTACTACAAGCCCAATTAAAATAAAAATAATTCCAATAATAAGTTCTGCTAATCCCAGCTTCTTAGCATAAGATTCTGTTTTTCTTCCTGATTTAAAATTCGACTCAAAATCATTAATCAAATTATATTTTTCTTTAAAATAAATTAAATAGCCGAAAGTAATAAAAGCTAATCCTACTAGGATAAGTATTATTTTTAATAAAGTCATAAAACACCTCTCTTAAAACTTCTTAGACGAACAAGTATTTTGTAATAATTATACTACAAATAATTCCACTACTTCTATTGACTTTTTTCTTGAAAAAAAATATAATCTAGTTAGAAAGTGCGAATTTCTAACTAAGGAGGTTTTGTTATGTTAGTTGAACTAAAAGCTAAATCACAAGTCACTATCCCAAAAGACATAGTAAACTCTATGGACTTAAATCAAGGCGACCAATTTGAAGTAATTGAAGATAAGGGAAAAATTGTACTTGTTCCAGTTGCAATCTATCCAGAACATGTTATAAAAAGTTTAAAAGCTGAAGTAAAAGAGATTAAAGAATCTATAAGAAATGGAGAAAAGCCAATCTTTGATTCCATTGACTCTCTATTTGAGGAGTTAGATAAGTAATGTCCTATAAAGTTACTTATTCTAAGGCCTTTAAAAGACATTACAAAAAACCATCTGATACTGAAAAGAAACAAACGAAAAAGAAACTTAAATTTTTCGTAGAAAATCCTACTCATCCATCTTTAAGAACTAAGAAAATAAAAGGTGCAGATGGCATATGGGAGTCTTCTGTTAATATGGATATTCGCATTATTTGGTTCTATGAAAATAATGAATTGATATTTCTTTTAGATGTTGGACACCACGATATACTGGATAAGTTTTAAAAAAACTATATTAACAACAGGAATTGGAAATGAAAATTTTGCGGGTGATGTATAATGCATCACCCGATTTTTATTTTAAATACTTTTATTTTCTTGACAACAATGTTATACATTCCGCATGGATTGGGTGGTCAGTATAGATAAAATTTAATTTTTTCAAAAGACTCGTATGTGGAAAAATATCAAATTTTTATAACTTAACTAAATATTTATATTATTATTGAAAAAAATAGTAGAAATCCAATAATATGTTTATTGGATCTATAAATAATTCTTAAGCCTAATCTCTAGCCTTATTTTACGTGTCTTAAATTAAAGATATAATTATTTACGATTTTTTTCTTAACATTTGATAGCTAATCTTTAAATTTTTAATATATCCTAACCATTTTCTTTTTTCGCCAAAGCATTATTAACTTTATATCCAATGATGAAGTAGAATAGCATTTGCAATACAACTATTATTGTCATAGTTGTATTGTTTAGACTATTACTAAATATTATTATAATATTTAATAAAATAAAAAATATAGCATATATTCGAAAAAGTTTAGCTGCATACCTATGCGCATAATTCCAGTTTTCTTTTGATTTCATACTTAATTCAGTTCTAAATCCACTATACTTACTGATATTTCCATTTGCTTTATACTTATAAAAGAAAGACAAAAACAATCCTGCCATTGGTAATAAGCTAATTACAATTTTTTCAAAATTCATACAAAACCCTCTAAAGATCCTAAAACACATTGATTTCAACAGTTTTATAAGCTATTATTTTATTTTCTTGAAAGAAGAGTTATACATTCCGCATGAGAGGTTTTTGGGAATTGGTCTACTATTTCTAGTTCTTCTATTTTATATCCTCTTTCTTCAAAAACTTGTAAATCACGAACTAGAGTCACTGGATTGCAGGATATATATAGGAATTTTTCCGGATCAAAGTCTATTATTTTGTCTATTGCTTTTGGATTTATTCCTTCTCTTGGTGGGTCAATGACTATTAGGTCTGGGTTCTTGTCCAAGTCATCTAAAACTTTTAGAACGTCTGATGCTATGAATTCAACGTTATCTATGCCGTTTAATTTTGCATTTTCTCTTGCTGCTTCTACTGCTTCTTCTACTATTTCTACGCCAATAACTTTTTTTGCTGATTCTGCCAAGACTTGTGTGATTGTTCCTGTTCCTGAATAGAGATCAAAAACCAACTTATCTTTTGCGTCAATTTTTTCTCTAGCCATCTTGTACAAAACTTCTGCAGATCTAGTGTTTGTTTGGAAAAATGAGAAGGGACTTATTTTAAATTTAAGTCCAAGTACTTCTTCTTCAATGTGATCCTTTCCATAAATCAAATTCATTTCTTCTGGAACTATGGCATCGGATAGGGCATCATTTTTTACGTGATAAATTGATACAATTTCCCCTTGCAAATCTAAACTGAGTAAGAATTTTATAAATGCTTCTCTATCTAGTTCGCTTTGACTAGATGTTGCAAGAAGAATCATAATTTCTCCAGTTTTTGTCGCCTTTCTTATTAAAAGGTGACGCAAAAATCCCTCGTGTCTTTTTCTGTTGTATTGTACTTCTCCAATTTCTTCAAAGTAGTTTCTTATTTCTGCTCTTATTGTATTAAAGTCAGAGTCAACAATATTGCAGTCTCTTGTGTTAATTATCTCATGAAATCTATTTTTTACGTGAAGTCCTAGGGAAAGAGGTCCACCCTTGTACTCGTCGCCAAAGGTATATTCCATTTTATTTCTGTAATATTTGTGGACTGGTGATGGAACTATTTCTATTTCTCTTTTTATTCCATTTTCTTCAAATAGTTTTTCTATTAATTCCTTTTTATATTTGATTTCGTCATCGTATTTTAGTGTTTGATAAGTACAACCGCCACATTTTTCAAAGTGTGGGCAGGGATTTCCTTTTTCTATGTCAGATCTTTCTATTATGTTTAAAAGTTTTGCTTTTTTTGATCTTCTGCCTCTTGCTTTTATTTCTACTTTTTGACCTAGGATTCCTCCCTTAAATTCGTATTTTCTATCTTCAAATTTCCCCCTTGATATGTTGGGAAATCTTGATTCATCTATTTTAACTATAATGCTCATTACTTCACTCCTTTAGGAAAATTATATCAAATTATATGAACCCCCTCAATTTAATAAATTAATAAAATTATGGATAATATTTATATTTTTTATAGAACTTTAATATATATTTTTGTTTTATTTGGTATAATACATTTGATAAGACTTTGTTAGTGGGCAAAAAACCCACAGATTTTTATTGGAGGTATTATAATGAAAAAAACATGGTTGGTATTGCTACTTGCAATGCTAATGACTCTTACTGCTTGTGGCGGCAACAAAAAAGAAGCTACAGCAGATGCAGATGGCAATGTGATTGAGGATTTAAAAATCCAATTTGTTCCTTCTAGGGAACCAGACGAAATTGTAACTAAGACTGAACCACTTAAAGAAATCTTAAAGACTAAGCTTGCTGAAAAAGGATACGATGTTAAAAACATTGATATCACAGTTGGTACAAACTATGAATCAACTGGTGAAGCTCTAAGTGCTGGTTCTGTTGATGTTGGTTTCATCCCAGGTGGCACTTATGCAATTTACGATGATGGCGCTGAAGTTCTTCTTACTGCAACAAGAAAGGGACTTTCAATTGATTCTGAAGATCCAAAAGAATGGAACGACAAAAAGCCTACAGAAAAAGCTGAAGAACAAGTTGATTTCTACAGAGCTTTAATAATTGCAGGACCTTCTGAAAAAGGTAAGGAACTTGCTGCAAAAGTAAATAATGGAGAAGAATTAACTTGGGAAGATCTTTCAAGTGCAAAATGGTCTGTAATGGGATCATCTTCTTCTGCAGGATATATTTACCCATACCTTTGGTTACAAAAGAATTATGAAAAGAGCCTAACTGACCTTCCTTCTGTTGTTCAAGCTGACTCTTATCCATCTTCTATGGCAAGACTTGCTTCTGGTCAAGTTGACGTTATGGTTGGTTTTGCTGATGTAAGAATGGACAATGCAGAAAAATGGCAAAATGAATTTGGAAAAACTAATTCAATCTGGGACGAAACAAATGTAATTGGTGTTACTGATAAAATTTACAATGACACAATTTCAGTTTCTAAGAACTCAGAAATTATGACTGACGAATTCAAAAAAGCTCTTCAAGATTCCTTCATCGAAATTGGCGAAAGTGAAGAAGGAAAAGAAATCATCGCAATCTACAGCCACGAAGGTTACAAACCTGCTGAAGATAAAAACTACGATGGTGAAAGAGAAGCACAAAAACTATTAAAAGAACTTAAAAATTAAGAAAGGGCTTCAATAGAAGCTCTTTTTTATAAGGAGAATTATGATTGAATTTAAGAATGTAGATAAAATATATCCAGGTGGATTTAAAGCCCTAAAAGATATTAATTTAACTATTGATGATGGTGAATTTGTTGCCATCATAGGAAGATCTGGTGCAGGTAAATCTACCTTAATTAGGACTATAAATAAAATGCACGACATAAATGCAGGAACTCTTACTGTTGATGGTGTTAATGTGAAAAGTTTAAAGGGAAAAGATCTAAGAAAATTTAGGAGAAATATCGGGATGATTTTCCAATCTTTTAACCTAGTTGAAAGAATTTCTGTAATAAAAAATGTTATGTCATCCTTTGTCCCTGATTTAAACCCAATCCAATCACTTTTTGGAATTTACCCAAAGGAATGTAAACTTAGAGCACTTGAAGCTCTTGAACAAGTAGATATTCTTGATAAGGCTTTTGAAAGAGCTGACAACTTATCTGGTGGACAACAACAAAGAGTTGCCCTTGCAAGAACCCTTGTGCAAAATCCAAGTATTATTCTTGCTGACGAACCAGTTGCCAGTCTTGACCCAGTTACTGCAAGACAAGTTATGGATTATTTTAAAAAGATTAACGAAAATCTTGGCATAACTATTCTTTTAAATATCCACCACGTTGAACTTGCTCTTGAATATGCGACAATGGTCCTCGGTGTTCGTGATGGAGAAGTAATTTATTACGGACCTGCCAAAGATGTTGACGATTCCGTTTTAAAATCTATTTATGGAGATTCCTTTGAAGAAATAAAAATGGAGGAAGTATGAGCCTCTACTATAAAATTTTCAAACCAAAAAAACACATTCTAAAGTCTGGAAAAGAAGTTTATGAGTATCCAACTTTGACAATTCCCGTTCTCATACTCTTGCTTCTTTTTACCATTCTTTCTGTAAGAGTAACAAATTTTTCACTGGCAACACTTGCTAAAAATATTCACAAGCTTTCTGCCATTTTATCTCCAATGTTTAAGCCAAACTTTTCCTACTTCCCTTCAGTTGTAGGCCCGCTTTTGGACACAATAAAAATGTCCTTTTTAGGATCTTTTTTGGGAGCAGTCTTGGCTATGCCTTTTGCTTTCTTGGCTTCAAACAATATGGTAAATAACAAGGTCATAAACTGGATCGTTAAATTATTATTCTCTATTCTTCGTACCATTCCAACTCTTGTGTCTGCCCTTATAGCAACATATATTTTTGGACTTGGTGCCTTTGCTGGTACAGTTGCCATATTTTTATTTTCATTCTCTTATGTTGGAAAACTAACTTATGAGCAAATAGAGACAGTTAATATGGGAGCTTTTGAAGCTATGATATCAATGGGCTTTACTAGAGTAATGGCATTCTTTAAATCTATTGTGCCAGAAATTTTACCCTTCTATCTATCAACTGCCCTATATAACTTTGAAGGTAACGTAAGATACGCTGCTATCCTTGGTTATGTTGGTGCCGGTGGCTTGGGACTTCTTATTAACGAAAACATTAACTGGAGAGACTACAACCGTGTAGGAATGATTCTTTTGACTCTACTTATAACAGTATTCATTATAGAAAATATAAGTTCCTACTTTAGAAGAAAGTTGAATTAATATGTCAGAAAAAGTAATACAAAAATTAAAATCAGAACCAAAAAATCGTGGCTATATCCTAATGATTGTGGCTATAGTTCTTTTTATGATAATCTGGTCATCTTCTGTAATAAATTTTGAATCTGCAACAAAAGATGGCACAGAAGTTGCAAAAAATATTATAAAAGGAATTTTTAATCCAAAAAGAGAAATGCTCTTTAACCTAACAACAAAGGGAGTGCCTTACCTATTATTAGAAACTATGTGTATAGCTTTCTTGGGTACACTTGTTGGTGCAATAATTGCCATGCCACTTAGCTTTTTAGCATCATCAAATATCGTAGCTGCCCCTATTGCTTATCTAGTAAGACTTCTTATTATACTAATAAGAACAATACCATCAATAGTTTATGGTCTTATGTTTATAAGAGTAACAGGACCTGGACCCTTTGCTGGACTTATGACTATGAGTTTCACATCAATTGGCATGCTTACAAAATTATTTTCAGATAACATTATGAATTTAAACAAGGCAATATTAGAGTCTTTCTCATCAATTGGTGCAACAACTTTCCAAAAAATTCGCTTTGGAATAATTCCACAACTCTTTGCCAACTTTGCATCAACAACAATTTATCGTTTTGACATAAATTTAAGAGATGCTGCAGTCCTTGGACTAGTTGGAGCTGGTGGAATTGGTTCACCACTTATGTTTGCCATAAACTCTTACAAGTGGCAAGAAGTTGGAGCAATCCTTTTGGGACTTATTATCCTAGTTCTATTTATAGAATATTTCTCAACAAAAATTAGAGCAAGACTAGTAGGTGAAAAATGAAATTAAAAATAATTCACACCTCAGACTTGCATGGATATTTTTTCCCAACAGATTATCTAGATAGAGAGATTAAAGAAACAGCTTACCTTTCACTCCTAAACAATATAGAAAAAGATGAGCATGTAATTTTGACAGACGGAGGCGACATTCTCCAAGGTTCATCCTTCGACTACTTTGTAAAAGAAAAGCTAAACTCAGATATAATAGCAGACATCATGCAAAATGTAGACTACTATACCTTGGGCAATCACGATTTTAACTACGGCTACGAATACCTAAAAACTTATATCGAAAACATGAAGGGAAAACTTGTTTGTGCCAATGTAAAAGACAAACTAGGCAACATTAAAATTGACCCTTATGCAATAAAAGAAATTGACGGCTATAAAATCGGATTTGCAGGAATAGTCACAGACTGGGTAAATCTCTGGGAAAGAGAAGAAAACATAAAAAACTTTGAAATAAGAGATGCCTTTGAAGAAGCAAAAAAAGTTTTAGAAGAATTAAAAAGAGAAAAAACAGACTTAAACATTTTAATATATCACGGCGGTTATGAAATTGACCTTGAAAGTGGGGAAAAACTAACAGATACAACAGAAAATGTTGGTGGAAAAATTGCAAAAGAATTGGACTTTGACATAATCTTAGCTGGTCACCAACACATGGAGCTTGCAGGAAAAATAAATAATACTCTCGCCATAGAAACACCAGCAAACGGTGCTAAAGCAGCCCTTGTTGAAGTTGATTTTGACACAAAAGAAATAAATTCTTCTTTTATAGAAGCAAAACTTGGAGAAAATCCTCTAATAAAAAAATATAAAAACATAGAAGAAAAAGTTCAGGACTATTTAGACCTTCCAATAGCAAAACTCAGCCGTGACTACATGCCAGAAGATAGAATTAAAATGGCACTTGAAGGATCAGACTTGGCAGACCTAATAAATAAAATCCAAATAGAATATACTGGTGCAGACATTTCCATAACATCCTTTGCCAATGTAATATCAGGCTTAAAGAAAAACTTGACCACAAGAGATGTCCTAAACACATATAGATTTCCCAACACAACAGTAGTTCTTGAAATCGACGGCAAAACACTAAGAAATGCCCTAGAACAAAACTTTTCATATATCGAATACGATGGAAATTATAAAATATCAAAGAAGTTTTTAGAACCAAAAGAAGAACACTACAACTTTGACTTTTTCTATGGAATTGACTATGAAAAAGACCTCACAAAAGAAGTGGGAAAAAGAATAGGCAAAATCTTTTTTAAAGGAAAAGAAATAAAAGATAGCGATAAATTTTCCCTTGTCATGAATAACTACAGAGCAACAGGTGCCGGTGGGTTTGATATGTATAAGGACTTAAAAGTCCTAAAAAATTACGATAAAGAAGTAACAGAAATACTTTTAAATTACTTTAGAAATCTATAAAACAAAAAGAGCTTAAAGGCTCTTTTTTTATTAGATATTTACTTATACCAGTTTAGAAAAATTACTTAAAAAAAGGCAAAAAAATAAGACAGTTTCCTGTCTTATTCGTAAAGATTTCTGCCACCAAATTTAATTTTGCTATTATTTAGCGCTTTCTTTTGTGGATAGTTGTAATTAGAAATCATCGACCTAAAAAGCGTAGCAGCTTCAGATCTCCTAATTGATCTTGTAGGATAAAAGTTACCGTCAGAATAGCCCCTCAAAATGCCTGTGTCCACAAGGGCACCTACATATCCTCTTGCCGAAGGGCTTATCATTGCCCTGTCGCCAAACTCATTTGTAGAACCTTCTTTCGGTGATAGCGAATATACATATCCAAGAATTTCTGCAACTTCTTCTCTTGTAATTTCCCTATTTGGATTTAACCTACCAGTTGTTGGTTTAATGTAACCTGCCTTTATGCCTTTAGCTACATCACTATAAAACCAATCAGATGTACTTACATCAGAAAAAGTGACAGTATAAGTTTTGTCATAGCCAGCTAAACTATTTATAGTGGCATAAAACTCTACTCTTGACATGTTTTCATTCGGTTTGAAAGTCCCATCTTGGTAACCAGACATAATTCTCTTATCTGTTATAAAATCTACAGAAGACTCAGCCCAGTGACCTCTTGTGTCTCTAAAAGTTTTCGCAGATACAGTGCTTGTCAAAATCAATGCTGAGGAGATAATGATCAATGAAGTCTTTTTAAAAATCTTCATCTTTATCACCTTCATTCTTATTATATATCATTTATTATCATTTAACAGACTTTCTATTTTAAGTTTCTGTTACAAAGAATTTTTCCCTGTAATACTCCTGCAACATTCGTTCGACTTATAATTTATCTTTGCAATATGTCTTCTCAAAATAATTTATACTTATTATTAATTAAATAAACATTAAAAATTTGCAAATAAAAAGAGAACAGATTATGTACATTTATAACTGTTCTCTAAGGGAAGAAAAAAGATGATGAAGTTTTCACTTCATGTATATTGTACGTTAGATATTTTATTTTGTCAATGCTTTTATGAAAATATTTTCAGAATATTTTATTTTTATAATTATGGCTATTCTATCTGAATCTATCTTGCTTTTGTTTTTATGTCAAAAGAATTATGAATATCTTTTCATAGATTACACTCTTTGTTTTTTTATGTTAAAATGTATTAGAGGTGATATTTTGTTAAAGGATATAATTTTAAAAAGACGAAGTGTTAGAAAATATAAAGATAAAGAAGTTGATAGAGAAAAGTTAGAAGAACTTTTAATGTACGCATCTATGGGACCAAGTAACGGAAATTCTCACCCAGTTGAATTTATTGTAGTTGATGATAAAAAAAGAATCGAAGAATTATCCAATAT
>NZ_HE978595.1:164969-202416 GCF_000312025.1 Peptoniphilus timonensis JC401
AAAAGACGCTCCAGTAATTGTAATAGTTATTGCAAATACAGATATTTGCAAAACTTGGGTTGAAGAAGCATCACTAACCGCTGCTTACTTGCAACTTCTTTTAGAAGAAGAAGGTCTATCATCTTCTTGGATCAATGTTAAAGAAGGAAACACAGCAGGAAAAATTTCTTACGAAGAATATTTTACAGAAAACTTTGGAAGTAAAAAAACCATACAAAGCACAATGCCTAATTCCTATTGGCTATAAGAAGTCAGGAACAAAGGACCACGAAGAATTTGATATATCTTCAAAAGTTCACTACAACAAATTTTAATTTATACTAGTAGAAAATCCGATTAATTTCGGATTTTTTTAATATTAAAAAAGATCCACCTAAAAAGGTGAATCTAAATTTTATTTAAATAAACTTACTATAAAATCTATTAATTTATCCAAGAAACTCTTTGTATTTTCTACTGCTTTTTCTCCTTCAGGAGAATTTAAAAAATTTTGAAGCCTTATCCTTGTACTTGACAGCAGTGTCTGCTACCCTATTCCAATCCACATCTGCATTTTTCATATTGTTAAAAAGACTAACTAACTTATCTTCTTGGTTCTTTGTCAAATTAATATTGTAATTATTTGTCACATTTTCAATTATAAGCCTTACTTCATTTTCATCTTTTGGCATATTTTTCGCCATGGCATCTTTGATTTCATATATTATGTCATTTGTTTTTTCATCGCCAAGTTCTTCAGAGAGTTTTTGTTTGAACTACTAATTCTTCATTGGCAACTTTCTTTAAATCTTCTGGCAATTCTTTTCCAGTATTTTCTTCATAAGCTTTTAAAATTCCCGTCAAAGCTGCTGTACCACTTACCTTTCCAGGTGCAGTTACATAAATTTCTGCATCTTCGACACCAACAGTATTAAGAGCGTTTATAAAGGCATCTTCTTTTACAACTCTTATGTTATCAGATAATTCAACAGTGAGTCCACTGCCAGCTTTTTGATATCTGACAATAGCTGAAGAAATTGCCTTGTTTCCAATTTCTTTTGAAGTCAATACATCTCCAAGATACTTATATTCTTCTGCATTTGTAACTTCTATTATTTTTGCATCATCAGATGCATTCATTTCACGAAGCATTTCATTCTTTTGATTATCTTTTAAGTCAGCACCAAGAGTTACAATTTCATCGCCTTCCTTAGCAAAAACAAAGCTAGGTAAAAGGGCAAGAGAAAGTCCCAGCACAATAAATTTATTTCTTATCTTCATAACATCCTCCATTTTTTATTATCATAACAATTATATATGAATAATATTTAAAAAGTATGTGAAATTTATCTGTCACTTATTAAGAATTTCTTAAAATTTTGTTTTTTATCCTTTGAGAATTTTTATCTTATAATTTTAAATTATATTCACAAGAAAAAAGAGCCGGTTTCCCAGCTCTTTAAATCTTAATTTATTCTTCATTTTCTTCATGAAATCTAATCATATCTTCAAATATAAACCACATATCTTGGACTTCGTCTTTTTTTGTTGAGGAGAAAGGAATTATGTTTTCTCTGTGTTCTACTCCCAATTTTTTTGCTATTAGAGAAATTTGTTTATCTACTTGAGATCTTTTTATTTTGTCCTTTTTTGTTGCGATAACTATTCCTGAAAATCCTGAATCTAAAATATAGTCATACATCTGCTTATCAAGGGCTGTTGGTTCGTGTCTAATGTCCACAAGTAATATTGTTTCTAAAAGATTTTCTCTATTTTCAAGATATCTATTGATTATGCCTGCCCATTTTTCTTTTTCTGATTTTGCAATTTTTGCATACCCATAACCAGGCAAGTCAACTAGACGCAGGTCATCATTCACTTTGTAAAAATTTATTGTCCTAGTTTTTCCTGGTGTGGATGATGTTCTGGCAAGATTTTTTCTATTTAGCATTGCATTTATAAAAGATGATTTTCCAACATTGGATCTGCCTGCAAAAGCGAACTCCGGCAAATTTTCTTTAGGATATTGTTTTTCTTCTACTGCAACTTTTTCTAAGTCAGCCTTATTTATCTTCACTAAAATCACCTATCGCAATCTCTGCAACTTCTTCAAATTTAGAAACTGGTCTTATGTCTAATTTTTTAATAGCTTCTTCTTCAATTTCTTTTAAGTCTCTCTTGTTTTCTTCTGGAATTATTACTGTTTTTACTCCATATCTTTCAGCTGCCAAAAGTTTTTCTTTTAGTCCGCCAATTGGAAGAACTTTTCCTCTTAGGGTAATTTCTCCTGTCATGGCAACGTCATTTTTCACAGGTTTTTTGGTCAATGCAGACAAGACTGAAGTTGCAATTGTAATTCCCGCAGATGGTCCATCTTTTGGCACAGCTCCTTCTGGAACGTGGATGTGGATATCTGTATTTGTCCTAAAGTCCGGATCAATTTTATATTTATCTATATTAGATGCAATGTGAGAAATAGCTGCTATGGCTGATTCTTTCATTACATCTCCAAGAGAACCTGTTAGGGTTAATTTTCCTTTTCCTGGCATAACAGTTGCTTCTATTACAAGGCTTGTTCCACCTACTTCTGTCCATGCAAGTCCATTAACTGAACCAACTTCAGGAGTTTTTTCTGCTTCAGATATTAAATAAATTTTTTCTCCAAGGAAGTCTTCTATATTTCTAGTAGATACAGAAACTTTTTCCAAGTCTTCTTCTACTATTTTAAGGGCAGATTTTCTTATTATCTTTGAGATTTGCTTTTCAAGTCCCCTAACTCCAGATTCACGAGTGTAATAGTCTATTATGTCTTTAAGGGCTCTTTCAGAAATATTTATATTTTCTTTTTTAAGTCCATTTTCTTCGATTTGCTTTGAAACTAAATATTTTTTTGCAATATTTAATTTTTCATTATGAGTATATCCTTCTATTTGGATTACTTCCATCCTATCAAGAAGAGGTCTTGGTATAGTTGATGTGGAGTTAGCTGTGGCTATGAAAAATACCTTTGATAAGTCAAAAGGAAGTTCTAAATATCTGTCTGTAAAGGAATTGTTTTGTTCAGGATCCAAAACTTCTAAAAGGGCAGAAGCAGGATCTCCCTTAAAATCATTTCCTACCTTATCTATTTCGTCAAATAAAAATACAGGGTCGTTTTTTCCAGCTTTTTTTATCAGTGATATAATTCTTCCAGGAAGAGCTCCAATATAAGTTCTTCTGTGACCTCTAATTTCAGCTTCGTCAGTCACTCCACCAAGACTCATGCGGACAAATTCTTTATTTAGAGAATTTGCAATTGACTGTGCAATTGAAGTCTTACCAACTCCAGGAGGTCCAACTAAACAGAGTATAGGTCCTCTTCCCTTATTGCCAGACAAAATTCTAACAGCAATAAATTCTAATATTCTCTCTTTAACTTTTTTAAGTCCATAATGATCTTCGTTTAAAACTTTTCTAGCTTCGCCAATATTAGTTTTTTCTTCTCCACTTTCTAACCAAGGAAGGTCAATTATCCAGTCTAGATAATTTATTAAAAGAGAATAATCTGGAGATTGTGAATTCAAATTGCTAAGTTTTTGGACTTCTTTTAGTGCCTTATCCTTAACTTCTTCAGGAAGTGCTTTTTCTTCGATTTTTTTCTTGTAAGATTCAGTTAATTCTTCCTCATCTTCTCCATCTCCAAGTTCTTTGTGAATAACTCTTAGTTGTTCCTTCAAGTAATATTCCTTTTGAACCTCGTCCATTTTCTTTTTAACTTGGTCATTTATGTTTTTTCTATGGAAAGAATTTCAATTTCCTTTTTCATAATCTCATGAAAGGCAACAAGTCTTTCATAAATGTCTGTTGTCTCCAAAAGTTTTTGATAGTCCTCCAATTTTAAATTCAAATATCCCACAACTGTGTCAATAAATCTTGATGGATCATCAGTGTCAGCAATATTTGATATAAGACCTGGGAAAAATTTTTCATCGAGAGATGAATAAGATTCTATATCGCTAAGGGCAAGTCTTAGTGCAGCTTCCACTTCTTCGTCTTCTGTAAAGTCACTTTCCTTGTCATGAAGGATTTCTATTTCTGCTTCTATCATTTCTTCTGTGATATTAAGTTCAGAAATTTTTGCCCTTTCTTCGCCCTCGACTAAGACTCTCACAATTCCACCAGGCAGTTTTAAAATTTGTTTTATAGTTGCCACAGTCCCAATTTCAAAGATATCTTCTCTCTTTGGTTCTTCGACTTCCAGTTCTCTTTGAGCTACCAAAAATATTTTGGAATCTTTCATTTCTGCTGCATCTATTGCATTAAGAGAAATATTTCTCCCACAGTCAAAGTGCATGACCATGTGGGGAAAGATAACTAGATCTCGAAGTGGGATAAGTGGTAATTTTATTTTATCCATTTTTCACCTTCTAAAAAAGCCGTGGCAAGCACGGCTAATTATTTATTTATTTTTTTATTAATTCAGCAGCTTCAGTTCCATCCACTGATTCTTTTGTTATTTTTACTGCTTTGATGTCATCTCTTGAAGGAATTTCGTACATTACATTCATAATAGTATTTTCTATAACGCCTCTTAATCCTCTTGCACCAGCTTTTTTCTCAATTGCCTTTCTTGCAATATAAGTTAAAGCTTCATCATCAAAGATTAAATCAACATCATCAAACTTTAGAAGTTCTCTATATTGTTTTACTAGAGCGTTTTTTGGCTTAGTCAAGATTTCAACTAAAGCCTCTTCATCTAATTCTTCAAGAGTAATAGTAACAGGTAGTCTACCTATAAGTTCAGGAATTAGACCGAACTTTAAAAGATCTTCAGTTTCTACCTTTTGCAAAATATTTTCTCTATTAGCTTTCTTATCCATGATTTCAGAACCAAAGCCCATAGAAGATTTTGCAGTCCTATTTTCTATAATTTTGTCAATTCCGTCAAAGGCTCCACCAACAATGAATAGGATATTTGAGGTATCAACTTGAATAAATTCTTGTGAAGGATGTTTTCTTCCACCTTGTGGTGGCACATTGGCAACAGTCCCCTCAATAATTTTTAAGAGAGCTTGTTGAACTCCTTCGCCACTTACATCTCTTGTGATAGATACATTTTCAGATTTTCTAGCAATCTTATCTATCTCGTCAATATAAATAATTCCTTTTTCTGCTCTTTCAATGTCGTAATCAGCATTTTGAATAAGTTTCAAAATAATATTTTCAACATCTTCGCCAACATAACCAGCTTCAGTAAGAGTAGTTGCATCGGCAATAGCAAAGGGAACATTTAAAAGTCTGGCAAGAGTTTGTGCAAGTAAAGTTTTACCAGAACCAGTTGGTCCAATCATTAAAATATTGGACTTTTGAAGTTCAATATCGCTGCTAACCTTCCTATTTGATGAAATTCTCTTGTAGTGATTGTAAACAGCAACAGCAAGAGCACGCTTGGCATCTTCTTGCTTAACCACATATTGATCCAAGATTTCTTTTATTTCAGCAGGCTTTTTTAATTCAAAGTCCTTCTTCATTTCTTGGGGAACTTCATTTTCTAAGATTGTGTGACATCTTTCGATACACTCATCACATATATTGACATTAGGTCCAGCAATCAATCTATTCACTTGGTTTTGCGTTTTGCCACAGAATGAACATCTTAAAATTTCATCTGTATTAGACATATCTCACCTCAAGATCTTTTCTCAATAACTTTATCGATTAAACCATAATCTTTTGCTTCTTCAGAATTTAACCAGTAGTCCCTATCAGTATCTCTTTCGATCTTTTCTAGGTCTTGACCAGTTCTTTCAGCAAGAATTTCATTTAATTTATGTCTAATTTTTAAAATCTTTTCAGCATTAATTTGGATGTCACTTGCCTGACCTTGTGCTCCACCTGATGGTTGGTGAATCATAATGTCAGAGTTTGGAAGAGCAAATCTCTTACCCTTAGCACCTGATGCAAGTAAAAATGCACCCATAGATGCTGCCATTCCAATACAAATTGTTGATACATCTGGCTTTATATAATTCATAGTGTCATAAATCGCAAAGCCTGCAGAAACAGATCCGCCTGGTGAATTTATATAAAGTTGAATATCCTTATTTGGATCTTCAGCTTCCAAAAACAAAAGTTGGGCAACAATTAAATCTGCCATAGTATCATTTACTTCGCCACTTGCAAAAATAATTCTATCTTTTAAAAGTCTTGAGTAAATGTCGTAAGATCTTTCGCCTCTATTAGTTTGTTCTACTACCATTGGCACTAGTGCCATTTAATCACATCCTTGATTATTTATCTTCTTTAGCTTCTTCTATATCCTCATCAGAAATTTCTTCTGGTTCAACAAATTTTGCCTTTTCAACAAGAGTTTCAATAGCTTTTCTCTTTTGAAGGTCATCTCTAACAACGTCCTTGTTTTCGTTAAGCATGTATTCTCTCATTTTTTCCATGTGGTCTTTGTCGTCCTTGAAGTAATCTTCAACAACTTTGTTTACTTCTTCTTCAATTTCTTCATCTGTTATTTCAATTTTCATGTCTTTAACAAGAGCTTCAAGAGCAAGGTCATTTTTTACAGTTTTTTCTGCTTCAGGTCTCATAGTATTTTTGAAATCTTCAAGACTTTGACCAATCATCTTGATGTAGTCTTCAAAGCTAATACCTTGAGCTCTTAAACTTTGGTCATAATTTCTAATCATGTCATCGATTTGAGCATTAATCATTCCTTCAGGAATGTCTGCTTCAATCATTTCGCCGATTTTATCAATAGCTCTTCTTTGTTTTTCCATTTCAGAAGTTGTCTTAAATTCTTCTTCTTTTTTCTTTCTAAGATCTGCCTTAAATTCATCAAGAGTGTCAAATTCAGAAATATCTTTAACAAATTCATCATCAAGTTCTGGAAGTTCTTCATAAGAAATTCCATTTAATTTAATTTCGAATTTAGCATCTTTGCCAGCTAAATCTTTTTGGTGATAATCTTCTGGGAATTTAACAGTGATGTCAAATTCTTCGCCAATTTCATGTCCAATTAATTGTTCTTCAAAACCTGGAATAAATGTATTAGAACCAATCTTTAAATCTTGGCTTTCAGCTTCTCCACCTTCGAAGTATTTTCCGTCAACAGAACCTTTAAAATCGATGTTTACAGTGTCGCCATCTTCTACCGCTCTGTCATCAACATTTATAATTCTTGCGTTCATTGCTCTTTGGTTTTCAACTTCAGAATCAATAAGTTCATCAGTTACTTCAAGAGTTGGGTCTTCGATTTCAATTCCTTCGTAATCTTTAATTTCAACTTCAGGTCTAACATCAACAGAAACATTAATAACAAGGTCTTCAGCCTTTTCAATGCTTTCTTCGTCAATATCAATATTTGGTTGGTCTACAACTTTAAGATCTAATTCTTTAATTGCATTTTCATATTCTTGAGGAAGAAGTTCATTAATAGCATCTTCAAAGAATACATCTTTACCATACATGTTTTCGATCATATTCTTAGGAACATGACCCTTTCTAAATCCAGGAATTTGGAAGTATTTTTTATTTTTCTTATAAACTTCATTTTCAGCTTTTTTTATATCTTCTCTTTTTAAAACAATGTCAAAAAAGACAGTGTTGTTTTCTTTCTTTTTAATTTCCATTTCAATTGCCTCCTAGCTCATCGCGTTTTTCATATCTCTATATTATAACATAAATTATTTTAAAAACCTATTAAATAGCTCTGTCCTTTAGTATCTTAGAGAGAATCTCCATCTCTTCATCATTAAGAGTTATACCCTTAGACATCTTTTGATGGTCTTTATCCCATTCTCTCAAGTCATACTTAGCTGGTCTGTCATTAAAAGAAACCTTGTTGAGTTCCTTTGTCCAGCCCTTAGCACTTTCAGATAAAACTCCCAAGTGCTCAGTAATCTCAAATTTAAAATCGCCCATACTACCTAACCTTTTCTACTTCATTTATAATATTTTCAATTGCTTCATCAGCAGAAATTTCAGAATTTTCCATTTCCCTTCTAGTTGAATACTCAACAATAGAATCAGCTGATTTCTTTCCACAAGTAATTCTTAGCGGAATACCAATAAGGTCTCTATCCTTAAACTTGACTCCAGCTCTTTCCTTTCTGTCATCAAGTAAAACTTCTACACCCTTAGCTTGAAGTTTTTCATAAATCTTTTCTCCAAGAGCAACTTGATCTTCGTTTTTAGTATTTACTATAGTAACAATTGCTTCATAAGGTGCCACAGACATTGGCCAGATAATACCATTATCATCGTGGTTTTGCTCAATAACTGCTGTTACAGATCTTGTAATACCAACTCCGTAAGAACCCATATAGAAATAATTTGACTTTCCATTTTCATCTAAGTAAGTCGCATTTAAAGCTTCTGAATATTTTGTACCCAATTTAAAAATATTACCAACTTCTATGCCTCTAGCGAATTTATACTCTTCATCAGTTCCAGGAACCTTGTCGCCTTCAGCTACAAGTAGAAGATCATCTACAACTTCGCCTTCAAAGTCACGACCATAATTTGCATTGATGTAGTGGTATTCACTTTCATTAGCACCAACAACAAGATTGTCCATTTCAGTAAGTCTCTTATCAAAAATCATTCTGACATCAAGACCAAGAGGACCAGTATAACCTGGGCTAGACTTAATAGCTTTGATTTCCTCGTCGTCCATCATTCTAATATCATGTTCAGCAACTCCCGTATAAGAAACAAGCTTTGCAAGATTTAGTTCCCTATCCCCAGGAATAAACACAATAACAGCTTCATCTCCAAGCATTAAATCCACTGCCTTGGCACATCTCTTTTGATCAACCTTTAAGAAAGAAGAAACCTCTTCAATAGTCTTTGCATTTGGAGTATTAACTTTTTCAAGTTCCTTTTTATCTTCAGCTTCTGGAAGAATATATTCAACAGGTGCCTTTTCTTCAGTAGCACCAAATTTTCCAGACTCAGAATAAACAATTACACCTTCGCCAGTTTCTGAAAGAGCAATAAACTCATGAGAACCAGTGCCTCCCATAGCACCATTGTCCCCTTCAACAATTTTATAATCAAGCTCTAGCCTATCAAAAATCTTTTCATAAGCATCGTACATATTCATATAAGCAGTGTGAAGAGTCTCAGGTGAAGTATCAAAAGTATAAGCATCCTTCATAGAAAATTCTCTTGCCCTATTTATACCAAATCTAGGTCTCTTTTCGTCTCTGTACTTAGTTTGAATTTGGTAAAGATTAAGAGGAAGATCCTTATAAGACTTAACTTCGTCCCTTATAAGAGTCGTAAAATATTCTTCAGCAGTTGGTCCAAGACAAAACTCTCTGTCATTTCTATCCTTTAACTTAAACATTTCAGGACCAAACTTTTCCCATCTACCAGACTCTTTCCAGATTTCAGCAGGTTGAATAGCAGACATTAAAATTTCCATAGAACCAGCCTTATCCATTTCTTCACGAACAATATTTTCAATTTTTCTAATAGATCTATAGCCAAGTGGCAAGTATGTATATACACCACTAGCAGATTTTCTAATCATACCTGCTCTTAGAAGAAACTTGTGAGATGCAATCTCTGCATCTTGTGGATCCTCCCTAAGAGTTGGCATATAAAGTTTTGATAATCTCATATTACCTCCATAATAAAAAGTATTATAATAAATAAAATAATTTTCTACAAGTTTTTACATAAAATCTCATAGCACGCTATTTTTATTATACTATAAAGACTAGAAGACTTCACAAAATTGTTAGAATTAATTTATATTCCTTACATCCTTTTCTATTAAAAAATTTAAAATAAAAAATATCAGTTAAACTAATTTAAATAAAATTTTTGCAAAACTTTTAAAGCTATTGTTTTAAACATAAATATGTAAAAATAAAAATTTTGCCTTAAAAATTTCAAAATAAAAATGCCTATCCTAAAATATTTAGAATAAGCATAAATTAAAAGATAATTTCACGCCTCTCCAATAGCTACGACTAGGCGTAGATATCAGAGTGGCGTGAAAAATAAATTAAATATCAACTTGTGTCAAATAAAAAAAATTTCGAAAGTACTGATAATTACCCCATTTTTTAATCCACGCACCCATGGGGGGGTGCGACATAAAAGCACCTCGCAAATTTTTAATAACTTTTAATAACCCTTGTCGAAGTCTACTATATTTTTGAAGTCGCCATCATTTCTAAGAGCTTTTAAATTTTGATAAGCTGTGGCAAATTGTCTATAACCAAGATCTTCACAGGAAAATGAAATATGAGGATAGATGTAGACATTTTCCATTTCCCAAAGTGGAGAATCTTCACTTAGTGGTTCTTCCTCAAAAACATCTAAGGCTGCACCTCTTACTTTTTTAGATTTTAAGGCATCAATTAGAGCTTCTTCATCAATAGTTGCCCCTCTAGATATATTTACAATTACAGAATCATCTTTTAAATTTTCAAATCTTTCTTTATTCAAAATATGATGAGTTTTTTCAGTACCTGGCAGGCACATAATAATATAGTCCATCTCTGGCAAAATTTTATCTAGCTCATCTAGTGAATAGACATTATCAAAGGGTTCTACTTTTCTTCCACTTGTGTTAAAACCATTTAATTCCATATCGAAACCCTTGAGTCTCTTGGCACCTGCAAGAGCTATTGTTCCAGTTCCCATAAATAGTGCCTTCTTCCCATAAAGATTGTATGAAAAAGATCTTTTTCCCCAAGCTTTTTTATTTTGATTTTCTATATTTTTTCTGTCAAATTTATTAATTTGTAAAAGTCCATAAACTATCCACTCAGCTATTGGGTCGTCGTAGGCACCATTATTGTTGGACAAAATTATTTCATTATCTTTAATATATTCCAAATCTAGAAAATCTATTCCAACTGATGTCAAAAAAATATATTTTAAATTTTTGTGATTTTTGTAATTTATTTTTTTTAGATTTATTGCTCCAATTAAAATATCTTCACCGTAGTCATCTTTTTCATTGGGATTATTTTCATCATAAGTTAAAACTTCGTAACCTAGTTTTTCAATTTTTTTTCCATATTTTTTTGCAAAAGGCGCTGCAATTAAAACTTTCATTTTTACCTCCATTTTTATTTACATAAAAGTATTTCTATCTTTAATAATTTAATTCGAATTCTAATTAAATTATAGGACATGTGAGATTTTTAGTAAATAGGCGGCTTATTGTAAAAGTTTTTTAAATATAATATAATTATAAAGTAGATGAAAGGAGTCTTTATGAGCTTTTTTAGAACTTTACCAACAAAACTTAGTTTTAATACAAGTGAAAAAATTCAAATAGCAAATGCCGAACTCACTAGCGGAGAATTCGCAATAGCTATAGATATCTTAAATGGCGAGGACTCTTATGTAACGAATATTGAGTTTGCAGTAAAATTCAAATCCATTGAAAAGTCTTATCTCTTTAATGGTCGTGAATTTTATTTTCAACAAGCAGTAAATATTGCACCTTACACCCGCTATTTCTTGGATCCTTTTATCCTTGATGAAAGATTTTATGATGCAAGGGCAATTGACATTTATATTTCCAAATATACAGCTGATGGAAAAAATTATAACTGCTCTGATAAAAAATATGAAATTAGTCTTCCAGTAATACCTGAGAAAAAACGTGCACAAATAAAGGAAACTCTCGGCGAAGGCATAAAAACTTATGGCGAAAATCAAATTGATTTTTGGAGATGCGCTTGTGGTTTTATAAATGAAAAAGAAACTAATGAATGTGAATTTTGTGGAAGAAACAAGAGCTTTGTCTTAAACAATCTAACAGAAGCTCTAATAAACTCCAAAATTTTAAATGTAATTGAAAACACAAGATCAACATCTGATATTAACTTAAAAAACTTAGAAACCCACTTAACTCAAACAAACCTCTCAAAAATTGCTCCAAATACCAAAAGTCTAAAACTCGATAGGACCAATGAAGTGAGTCCAAAAAAATCCAAATCTTTTTCTGGCAAAAAAGTTTTCTTCACTATCGTTTTTATAATTTTCTTTTCTATAGTTTCTCTTTTTATAATAAACATTGCTAAAACTTCGAGAAACGAAAGCAAAATTGACGACGCAAAGAGCCTTGCCTCAAGTGGTGAGTACAGAGAAGCTCTTAAAATGTATACTGAAGCGACTAAGGACAAAATGAGTCCCGAAAACTTAAATGAAATAGATAATTTAAAGAAACTTGTAGCCTCTGATGAATTTTTCCAAAAGGGTCAAGAGCTTTTTGAAGAAAAGGATTATATAGATTCCGCCTACAATTTTAAAAAGGTAATTCAAGAAGATGAAAAAAATTATAAATTAGCTCAAGACAAACTTCTTTCTATAGAAAATATTATCTTGGAAGAAGTAAAATCTTCATATCAAAATGACAAGACCGATGCCCTTTTACTTTTAAACTCTTATCTCAATGTTGTGCCTGAATCTGCAAAGGCGTCAACTTTAAAAAGAGAAATTGAAAGTGCGAGCAATTTAAATGTTCAAAAAAGCGAAAATTTAAGAGAAAGTTTTGAAAAAGAAGAAAATGAAAAAGATTCCGCAGAAATGGCAAAAAAATCCTACGAACTTCTTCACACTTATAGAAATGTTGCCACAGACAAGGCAAATCTTAGAAATGAACCAAGCGTGGACTCTGACATCATAAAAGTCTTGGATAAGGAAACTGAACTCTATGTTTTGGAAACAAAAATCGAACAGAGCGAGCGAATCTGGTGTTATGTTGAAGTTAAAAATGCAATTTCACAAGAAAATTTAAGAGGTTGGATTTCCAATAAAACCTTAAATTAATCTATCTCCACTTAGGTGGAGATTTTTTAATATTAAAATTTTTAAAATAAATGAACCTTTTTATGTCCTAAATAGTCTTATAAGTAGATGCATCTAAGAGAGGAGGATAAAATGAATCGTGAAATAAAATTTACAGAAGAAGATTTTGAAAAATTAAAGTCTGGCGACAAAGATTCCTTTGACCTCCTTTACGAGGAATACTACCTAGTCTTATATAGGACTGGTCTCTTGATCTTGGGAAATAAGGAAGATGCCGAAGATGTCCTCCAAGACACTTTTGTTTCAATTTATAAAAACGCAAAATCTCTTTCTGATTTTGAAAAACTAAGACCTTGGATCTTCTCTATCTTAAAGAACACTTCCTACACAAGATGCAAGAAGAGGAAGAGAGAGTTCCCCGATGAATTTGTCCTTGATAAGACGGAAGAAAGTCCAGTGTATCTTGGAGAAGATGACTATGCAGAAAAATCTGAGATACAAGATGCCCTCATGAATTTAAAAGAAAAGGAAAGAGAAGTCCTAGTCCTATATTATTACAATGACTTCTCCATAGAAGAAATCGCAAAAATTTTGAATACATTTAAAGGCACAGTGAAGTCTAGACTTTATAGGGCTCGAAAAAATTTAAAGAAAGAACTTTTAAAAACAAGTGAAGTATATGAAGGAGAGTTATTATGAAAGATTTTGATAAGTATATAAAAAATGAACTAAATAAGTCTGTTGAAGATTCTTCTCCTTCTGATTATCTTAAAAATAAAATTGATTTAGAAATCAATTCACAAGAAGAAAAAGGAGAATTTAAAATGAAAAAAAGATTTGTATTAGTGGCAGCTGCTGCCCTTGTACTTTCAGCAGGAGTCTTTGCTGCAGGAAAAATTACTGGAACAATTTCATCTTCATCGTCTCACTATAACTACACAAACTATACCGACATGGCTAAGGCAGAAAAAAAGGCTGGCTTTGAAACTTATGCCCCAGAAAATTTAGGAGAATATAAGTTTGATGGAATCACAATAGATAATATAGCAGATATTGATGACACTGGAGCAAAATTAAATAAGAGAAAGGGAATTGATGTAGATTACAAAAATGCTGATGACGATATAGTAATGCTCTCAATTGACAAACGTCCCGACAATTCAAAAACTGTTGATAAACAATTTTATCATGAGATGAGAGATATTAAGGGCGTGCAAGTTTATTATTCAAGATTGGAAAGCGTCGTTTTACCAGATGAAAAATATGCAACAAAAGAAGAACTTGAAAGATCAGAAAAAGATCCTTTCTTTAACTTAGCTATTGGTTCTGATAAAAGAGAAGAATCAGCTTCAAAGCACCTACTCTTTGACTATAAGGATATCCAATATTCTTTAATGGCTGGAGATGATATGGACATAAATGAATTTTATAAAATGGCAGAAGATATTATAAAATAATTTTTTCGCGGTTAGTTAAATAAAACATTTTTCTTAAACATTTGATAGTTGTAAATTTTTAAAATCTAAACAGCAAAAAAGGACCCTCACGGTCCTTTCTTTTTTATAAGCTTAATTTGTAGAGCTCATTTTCTTATACATTTCTATGTTAGTGTCATTTAAAAACTCGTAGGCTGCATTTATTTCTTGGAATTTTTCTTTTGCTCCAGCTTCCTTATTTAAGTCTGGGTGATATTTTTTTGCCATCTTTCTGTAGGCAAGTTTTATTTCATATTTGTCTGCTGTGTAATTTACCCCAAGAGTGTCGCAGGCTTTTTCATATTGGTCTTTAAAGCCGTAAGAAGCACCAGGTCTAGAAGATGATGAGCTTCCTCCATAATTATTTCCATAGGAACCCCCATAGTTATTGCCATAAGTTCCTCCTTGATTTTCGTAAAATCCGCCATAACCTGCTTGTCTAAAGAATTCTTCAAATTCAGAAAAATCATCAAAACTTGTCCAAGTAAAGCCGCCAAAATCTTTAAATCTTTGATTAAATTCTTCTTCTCTTTGCTTTCTCTTTTCTTCCTCTTGTCTAAGTCTTTCTCTTTCTTTTTTCTCCCAATAAGCTCTTCCATATCCAGAGATACTTTCGAATTCATTTTCTTTTCCAAGAAGATAGTGATCTGCCCTATCGTAGAAAAATTCTGTAACCATGTAGTGGGCATACTTCAAAAAAGATTCTGACACATTTCCAAGTAGTGGGACGATTAATGCCAAAACAATTAAGGTGTAGAGCCAATTATTTTGAGTTAGTCCTCTCCAAGCAAAGGGATTTAATAACAAGAGTATTATTAAACATCCTCCCATGGAAATTATGTACAATAAAAATCTTCTAACTGCAGAAAATAAATCCACAGCAATATTTACTATTACAATTAAAAGGGTCAAGAGAAGGTCAAAAAATTTCCCAAGTCCCTTATAAAAATATCCTAAAATTTTATTCATTCTTTATTCCTTTTCTATATTCTTCTAAAAATTTCTTGTCTTCAATGACAAGTCCCCACTCATTTGCCAAAAATTCAAGGTGGTGGGTAAATTCGTGAAGCAAAACTTCTTCTAGCTTTTCCCTAAGTCTGTCACTTGATGAAAATCTGTACATTTCCATAAAGGATCCGTAATAAATTTTTATCATATTGCCAAGGACTGACCTTTGATATTCTCCCATAACTAGGAGATCATCATTTCTCGCTTCTTCGTGATATTTTTTATCTTCTACTAAGATTATACCGCCATTTAAGTGATCAAAGGCATAAGCTGGTATGGATTCACAGATTTCATCTAAAATCTCTTCCACCTCATCAATCCTATTTAGATAATAGTCATCTTCACTTTCCTCTTCATAAGAAGGATAATTATTTGAAATTATTTCTCTATCTTCTTCCTTATCTTCATGATCCTTCTCACTTATGAAACTATCGTCTTCCTTTGTCTTTGGAAGTTCAATGTTTTTATCTGAATTTAAAAATATCTCATCTTCTCTTTTATCATAAATTTCTTGAATCAATTCAAGAGGAATATCAAAATTATTTTCTCCATCGCTATAAAAAATTTTTTTCCCATTTTCATCAATCATAATTTCACCTACAAAATAAAAAACTGTAGAAAACTACAGTTTTATCTACTTTATTTAATTATAATACCCCAAGTTAAAATTTTCCACACATCTTAAATATCATCGCAATCTGCAAGTTTTTTCCCTGGAACTGATGAGAGGAGTTTCTTTGTGTAAGCTTCTTTAGGGTTTTCAAAAATTTCTTCTGAATCTGCATACTCCACACATTCACCGTGATACATTACAAGAACTTCTTCTGCCACGTGTCTAACAACAGAGAGGTCGTGAGATATAAAAATCATAGAAAGACCAAGATCTTTTTGCAAATTTTCCATTAAGTTTATAATTTGTGCTTGAATAGAAACATCAAGAGCAGATGTTGGTTCATCAGCGACAATTATCTTTGGATCAACTGCAAGAGCTCTTGCAATGGAAATCCTCTGTCTTTGACCTCCAGAAAATTCATGGGGATATCTCTCCATGTGATATTCTGATAAGCCACAAATTTCCATGGTTTCAAGAACTTTTTTATAAATCTTTTTCTTGTCTTTTTTCTCCAAGCAAATTTCTTATGCCCGATGCAATAATATCCTTACATTTTTTCTTGGATTAAGGGAAGAATAAGGATCTTGAAAAATCATTTGGACATCTCTTCTGTAAGCTTTTAATTCTCTTTGATTTTCCTCTAAAATATTTTTCCCTTGATAAATTATTTCTCCACTGGCATCAGGATAAAGACCCATTACGCACCTGGCAAGAGTTGATTTACCAGATCCACTTTCTCCAACTACTCCCAGTGTGTGGGAAGTCTTTAAGTCAAAGGAAATATCATTAACTGCCTTTAGAGTCTTGTTTTTATTTAATTTGAATTCCTTGTTTAAATTTTTGACCTGTAAAATTATTTTATCTTCCATATAATCACCTGTACAAGAAACAACTTACCTTATGTCCATCAATATCAACTTCTTCAGGTATCTTTTCTTCACAAATTTTCATTTTTTCATCGCACCTGTCACAGAAGTTGCAACATTCTGGAAGATCTATTGGATTTGGCACAGATCCTCTAATTGTGTATAGCTCATCCTTTTTCTTGTGAGCACTTGGTATCGCCTTAATTAGTCCTCTTGTGTAAGGATGAAGTGGATTATTAAAAATATCTTCAGCCTTTGCTCTTTCCACAACTTTACCTGCATACATTACATTTACATAATCTGCAATATCAGACACAACTCCAAGATCGTGAGTTATAAAAATAATAGAAGCCTTCATATCTTCTTTTAATTTTTTCATAAGTTCCAAGACTTCTTTTTGGATAGTCACGTCTAAGGCTGTCGTTGGCTCATCTGCTATTAAAAGTTTTGGAGAAGATGAAAGTGCCATGGCAATCATAATTCTTTGTCTCATACCGCCAGAAAGTTCGTGAGGATAAGAATTGTAGACATCTTCGGCCCTATCTATTTCAACTTTTTTTATCATCTCAATAGATTTTTCTTTGGCTGTTTTTTTGTCCATCTTAAAGTGAGTTCTAAAGACTTCAGACATTTGGTAACCAACTTTTAGGGCTGGATTTAAGGAAGTCATTGGTTCTTGAAAAATCATTGAAATTTCATTTCCCCTAATCTTTCTAAGTTCTTCAGCCGAAAGTTCTAGGAGATTTTTCCCTTGAAAATTTATTTCTCCAGAAATTTTTTCAAGAGAGGACTTGTCAAGTAAACCCATAATTGCAAGTGTTGTCACAGATTTTCCCGATCCACTTTCTCCAACAATAGCCGTTGTCATCCCGTCACGAGTATTTATATTTACTTTATTAACTGCTTTTACAATTCCTTGAGAGCTTTTAAAAAAGACTTCAAGGTCTTTTATTTCTAATAACATATTACCTCCTGAACTTTGGATCAAAGGCATCTCTTAGGGCGTCGCCAACTATATTTAAAACTAAGATAGTAAGGGCAATTGCTATACCTGGAAATAATGTTATGTGAGGATAATTTCTTATATAAGCTCTCCCCTCAGATAGCATTTGACCCCATTCTGCTTCTGGTGGCATAATTCCCATTCCAATAAAGGAAAGTGAAGCTGCAGATAAAATAGCAGTCCCAACTCCAATAGTTGCTTGAACAATTATAGGCGCAAAACAGTTGGGAAGAATTTCTGCAAAAATTAATTTAAAAGTTTTAACACCAGCAAGTCTTGCTGATTCAATGTATTCTAAATTTTTTACGGACATAACCTGACTTCTAACAATTCTTGCATAGGAGGGAATAGATGAAAGAGAAACTGCCAAAATTAAATTTCTCATTCCTCCACCAAGGGCTGCTGCAAGGGCAATGGCAAGGACAAGTTGCGGAATTGATAATATTGTGTCCATAACTCTCATTATTATGGCGTCAAAAACTCCTTCATAATATCCTGCAAAGGCACCAATAATAACTCCAATTACTGTTGAGATAATTACTGATGAGAATCCAATTTTTAGAGAAATTTGGGCTCCCTTTAGGACTCTTGAAAATATGTCACGTCCAAAATTATCTGTTCCCATTAGGTGCTCTGCACTTGGTTTTAAAAAATTGTCTTTTGGAAATTGTTCTGTATAGTCGTAAGGTGCAAGGAAATCTGCAAAAATTGCCGCAAAAATTATTAGAATTAAAATTCCAAGAGCGACAACTGCAATTTTGTTCCTCTTATAATATTTAAAAAATGTTTTAAATCTCTTTAACATATCTCACCTACTTGTACTCTGACTTTATTCTAGGATTTATAAATCCGTAAAGTATATCCACTACAATGGAAATCACTGAATAAACTATGGCAATAAGCATAATTGCCCCAAGGATAATTGGATAGTCACGAGTTTTTATGGAATCAACCATTAGTCTTCCAATTCCTGGTATAGAAAAAATAGTTTCTGTCAATATACTTCCACCAAGAAGTCCACCTGCTTGAAGTCCAATTGTTGTTATAACTGGAATCATTGCATTTTTTAGAGCGTGAACAAAAATAATTTTTTTCTTGCTAAGTCCCTTTGAATAAGCAGTCCTAATATAATCCTTGTCCAAAACATCTAACATGGCAGATCTTGTCATCCTCATTATTACTGCAGATGATTGAAATCCAAGGGCAAACCAAGGCAGGATCATCTGCTTTATGGAAGAAAATCCTGATGCAGGTAAAACTTTTAATTTTGTAGAAAAAATTATAATTAATAAAAGTCCTGACCAGAAAATTGGCATGGCAAGTCCAATCATTCCTAAAGCTGTGATAATGGAATCAACAAAAGTATTTTTGTTTAAAGCTGCAATAACTCCAAAAGTTATACCCATTATAATTGCAATAATAAGAGCTCCACCTGCTAGTTTTATAGTAGTTGGAAAAACTCTTAAAAGTGCTTCTGTAACTGATCTTCCTGATTGATAACTTGTACCTAAGTCAAAATGTAGGACTAGGTTCTTTAAGTAATTACCATACTGAACCAAGAAGGGTTCATTTAGTCCTAGACTCTCTCTTATAGCTTCTACTGTTTCCTTTGGAGCATTGGGGCCTGCTGCTGCAAGGGCAGCATCTCCAGGTGATAGATAAAGAAGCAAGAATACAATAAAACTTACCCCTAAGAGGGTAGGTATTAAAATCAAGAGTCTTTTTAATACATATTTTGTCATATCTAATCCTTTCTTTCCTAGAAAAGACAAAATTCACCAAATAAGAACTTGGTGAATTTCAAAAAAATTATTTTTCTAATAATGTTACATCTTTAAGTTCTTGTGGATATTTTGGAAGTAACTCTAGTCCTTCTATCCTATTGTTAGCTGCCACAAGTGTTTCACCATAGCAAATGTATAACCATGGATATTCTTCATTTATAAGCTCTTGAGCTCTCTTATAAATTTCAGCTCTTTTTGCTTCATCAACTGTTGAAAGACCTTCCTTCATTAAATTATCAAGTTCTTCGTTGCCAAAGTACATATAGTTTGGTCCTTGACCCTTATTTGAAGTATGGAAAGGTTGGAAAAGTTCATAGTGAGCATCAACAATTGATGGGTTCCAACTCATGATGAACATGTTGTGTTCTTGCCTTTTTAGTGCATCAACAAAAGCACCCCATTCAAGTCTTTCTACATTAAGACCAATTCCGTATTCCTTTAATTGAGCTTGCATCATAGTTGCAACATTAACTCTTTGAGCATTGTCAGATGTGTAAATTGAAAGATTTGTTCCTTCTCCCACGCCTGCTTGTGCAAAAAGTTCCTTTGCCTTTTCTTTATTTACTTTATTTGCTTCAAGTGAATCAGCAATTGAGTATTTGAAGTTAGGGTTAATTGGACTAGTTGCAAGCTTTCCACTGTCCATATAAACAGTTTCAAAAATTGAATTCATGTCAATTGCATTTATCATAGCTTCTCTAGCTTCTTTCTTGTCAAAAGGAGCCTTTTCCATGTTAAATCCAATAAAGTGTACTGAGTTGTCTAATTTTCTATAAAGTTTTAAATCTTCACTTTCTTCAATGTTAGAAATTTCTGCTGGGTCAACCTTATAAGCTAAGTCAACTCCACCACTTTCAAGTTCAATAATTCTTTGAGATGCTTCTAGTATTACCTTCATTTCAATTCCAGCAATTTGTGGCTTATCTCCCCAATAATTTTCATTTACTGAGAAAGTAGCGTGGTCATTTTGAATCCATTCATCTAGTACAAAAGGACCAGTTCCCATTGGTGCAGTAGCAAGGTCTGCTCCACCTTCAACATATTTCTTTGAAAGAATTGAAACTGCTGGGTGAGAAAGTGAGTTTAGAAAAGCTGCATCTGGTTCAGTTAATTTAAAAGAGAAAGTCAAGTCGTCTTCTTTTTGGTAAGAATTCTTGTCGATTTTTCCATAAAATGGTTTGAACTTTTCAGTTTCTGCTGCTCTATTTAGTGTAAAAAATTACATCATCAACAGTAAGAGGATCTCCATTGGAGAACTTAACTCCTTCTCTTAGTTTTATCTTAAAAGTTTGTGGGTCAGGGTTTTCAATAGATTCTGCTAATGAATTTACAATTTCGCCCTTTGCATTTCTCTTAACCAAAGTATCATAGACTTGGATTAAGATGTTTTCAGCATAATCGTCATTAATTGAATCAGTTTCTAGAGTAGTAGTATCTTCTGAAACTGCTACCTTTAGAACTTTTCCCTCTTCATTAGACTTATCATTAGAGGAACAAGCCGTCATAAATAGCGAAAGCACTAAAAGCATTCCAATAATTAATCTTTTTTTCATTATCATTTTCCTTTCTTAAATTCTTTTTATATCTGCTCCAAGATTTCTAAATTTTTCTTCAATTTTTTCATAACCTCTGTCTATATGATGAATTTCAGAAATTTCAGTTTCGCCTTCAGAAACTAATCCCGCAAGTATAAGTGCAGCACCTGCTCTTAAATCTGTCGCAGAAACTTTAGATCCGTATAATTTGTTCTTACCCAAAAGTATAGCTTCTCTATCTACTACTTTGATTTTTGCACCCATTTTTTTAAGTTCTTCTGCGTGCATAAATCTGTTTTCAAAAACTGTTTCTATAACAGATGATTGACCTTCAGCTTGAGTGAGTAGTGCCATAAATTGCGCTTGTAAATCTGTTGGAAAACCTGGATGAGGAAGAGTTTTTATTTCTATTGGTTTAATTTCATCTGTTCCAATTACCCTGACTGTTTCTCCATTTTCTATTACCTTGGCGCCAGTTTCTTCTAATTTTGCTATTACAGGTTTTAAATGAGAAGTTATAATATTTTCTATAGTTATATCTCCTCCAGTAATTGCTGCTGCAACCATAAAAGTTCCAGCTTCAATTCTATCTGGTATTACTTGGTGAGTACATCCGCCTAACTTTTCAACACCCTTGATTTTTATAGTAGAAGTTCCTGCACCAGTTACCTTTGCTCCCATTTTATTTAAGAAGTTTGCAAGATCGACAATTTCTGGTTCCATGGCACAGTTTTCCATAACAGTTTCGCCTTCGGCAAGAACTGCTGCTGTCATTATATTTTCAGTTGCTCCAACTGATGGGAAGTCAAGATAAATTCTAGTTCCAACTAATTTGTCACATTCTGCCTTAATTTCTCCATGAGTCATTTCAATTTCTGCACCTAATGCCCTAAAACCCTTTAAGTGCAAATCAATTGGTCTAGATCCAATATTACAGCCTCCTGGAAGAGAATTGTAAGCCTTATTTAATTTTGCAAGAAGTGGTCCCATGACAAGAAAAGATGCTCTCATCTTGCTCATTAGTTCATAGTCAGTTTTATAAGAGTTAAGACCACTTGGATCTATGACAAGTCTATTGCCAGATTTTTCTATTTTAAGTCCAAGTTTCCTTAAAACCTCTGTAATTATTTCAACATCTTTAAGTTCAGGAACATCTTCTAAAACTATTTCTTCTGTTCCAAGAATAGTTGCTGCTAAAATTGGCAGCGCTGCGTTCTTTGCACCTGAAATTCTAACCTTGCCCTTTAATGGGCCCTTTGATTTTACTAATATTTTATCCAAAAGGATTCCTCCTATATTATTTTATTAATATCTATTTAATAATTATATCATAGACACTCTTAATATATAAGGAGTTAAAACAATGGCTATTAATAAAATATTTAATTATGATAAAATATCTTATTATAGAAAAGGAGTCTTATATGAGAAAATTTATCCGTGAAAAATATAGAGATGTGGAAGAATCTATTTATGCCATAGACTATTCTAGCATCTATGATGATTTTTATTAATTTTGGAGTCGGCGATCCCGATCTTAGGACAGACGAAACTATAATAAAAGAAGCCTATGATTCACAAATGGCTGGACACACTCACTATGCAGACCCACAAGGTTATATAAAATTTAGAGAGGCTATTGCAAAACTTTATGAAGAAGACTTTGGGGTAAAATGTGACCCAAAGGAAATTTTAATAACTATGTCTGGAACAGAAGCTATGTTCTTAATCCTTCAGGCAATTTTAAATAAGGGCGATGAAATTATTGTGCCTTCCCCATATTTTAGCGTCTATCCCGATCAAATAGAAATGGCAGGAGGAAAAACTGTCTTTTATGACACAAAATTTGAAAATAATTTTGAAATTATTCCCAGTGAACTTGAAAAAATAATAAATAAAAATACAAAGGCCATAATTATAAATACTCCCAACAATCCCACAGCTGCTGTTTACAGTGACAAGATCCTAAAAGAAATCTATGATATTTGTGTAAAACACGACATCTTGGCAATATGCGATGACATTTACACAATTTATTCCTATGAATCTAAATTCTCTCCAATGATAAAATATGACAAAAATTTTGAAAGAGTTATTTCAATTTCTTCCATGTCAAAGGATTTTGTCATGACTGGCTGGCGACTTGGAGCTATCGTGGCTCACGAAGATCTAATAAAAGCAGTAAATGCAATTCATACCAACACAGTCTATGCAGTCCCAACGATTTGTCAATATGCTGGTGTAATTGGCATTGAAAATAGAAAGAAAATTTGTCCAGCTCTATATGAAGAATACAAGGAAAGAATGTATCTTGCCTATGAAAGATTAAAAAATTTAAAATATGTAGAAGTTATGAAACCCAAGGGAACTTTTTATATTTTCCCAAAGATAAATGTCCCTGGCATGACTACAAAAGAAGTTGTAAAAGAAATTTTGGAAAAGGCTCATGTAAATGTAATTGATGGCAAGGCCTTTGGCGAAGCTGGAGATGGCTTTATTAGAATTGCCGTTACAGTTAATAAAGATAAAATCAATGAAGCTTTTGACAGAATAGAAAATTTAGATATTTTTAAAAAATAATTTTATTAAATATTTTAATAAAATAAAAAAAGACGAGGATTTTTTTGCCTCGTCTTTTTTCTATTGTGGGACTTTTGCAACAGCCCCTAATTTTCTATTGTTTCATTCTATAAATTTACTTGCCCAATTTATTTTCTCTGCCATAATAAAATAAATATTGATTGGCAAAACCTGCATTTTCTCCAAAAACTTCTCTTCCTCTTATTGCAATTTTTGATTTTGGAGTTACTTCTTTTAGATACAACTCTTCCATAACTCTTTTTATCCAAACATCAACGGGAAAGGACTCCTTCCTATCAAAGGCAAATAGAAGTATGCAATCTGCAACCTTTGGACCAACTCCCGGCAGAACTTGAAGAGCCTTTCTCGCATCTTCTAAATCCATTTTTTCAATTTCAGAAATATTTACCTGACCTGATCTAATTAACTTTGCTGTTTCCACTATCCTCTTGTCACGAAAACCAACTCGTGCAAATTCCCTGAGGTCTTCTGGCCTTGCAAGAGCAAGTTTATCTGGACTTGGGAAAGAGTAATATTTTCTATTCTCATCCTCTCCCAAATAATCTCCGTACATTTCAGAAATTTTTTCAATAGCTTTTTTTATCCTAGGTATTTGATTATTGGCAGAGATTATAAAAGAAATAATTGTCTCAAACTTGTCTTGATTTAAGATTCTTATGCCCTTCCCATATTCAGTTGCCTTTTTCATAACTTCATCCTTTGCAAGATCTTCCATAACTTTTTTATAATCTCTTGAAAGGTCAAAATAATCATAAAAAATTTCACTAAAAGACCTTTCATCAACGCCCTTTAAAATTATTTCATCTCCAACTTTTTTTGCATTGGAAACTTTTCCATGAGTTATAAAGGTAAAAGAATCATCATCTTCTTCATACCATCTAAAAGCTTGCCCACAAGTGAAAATATCCCTTGGGTCAAATTCTTCTAGGTCTCTAATCTTGCAAAAACCATCATCAAAATTTATCTTCATTAAAAATAAAACCCCTATAAATAAAAAAGCTATTAATAAATAATAGCTTAGCTAATTTCCTTCATGAAATAAGAAAGTGTGAGAAGAGAATCATTAAGTCTTATATTCTCAATTACAACTCCCTCTGGTCCCTTTAAATCATAGGGAGCAAAGTTCCAAATACCTTTCACACCTGCATCAATTACCTTAGTTGCCACATCTTCACAGACTTCTCTTGGCACAGTTATAATTGCAACATCAACTTTCTCATCTCTTATGTATTTTTCCAAATCTCTCATGTTTCGAACTTTAATACCACTAATATCATCAATATCATCCTTGATATCAAAAAGAGAAATCACATTAAAACCAGAATCCCTAAATCCATTGTATCTTGCAATTGCCTGTCCAAGCCTACCAGCTCCAATTACAATTGACTTGTAAGACTTGTCTATACCAAGAATCTTATCAACTTGTTCCTTTAAAGCCTTAGTGTTATAACCGTAGCCCTGTTGACCAAATCCCCCAAAATTATTTAAGTCCTGTCTAATTTGCGAAGCAGAAAAACCTGTAAGTCCACTAAGCTCCTTTGATGAAACTCTCTCAATTCCATCTTCTATAAGCTCTTTTAAGTATCTATGATAAACTGGCATTCTCCTTATAACGGTCTCGGAAATACCCCTTGCATTCTTCAGCAAATTAACACCTCCCAATTGTTTATATTATAACAATCCTTTTCATTTTTGTAAATTAAAGCTAATTGTATATTTTTACTTTTATAAATATAAATTTATTTTATCTTAAAATTTTAAGTCCACTTTTTAAAAGTTTAAATAAAGGCTTAAAATTTACACAAAAAAAATCGCCCTCAGGCGACTTTTAATCATTAACTAAAACTCCATGTACAACAAACCTTGTGTCCTTAGGCGAACAAGTTTGTAAAGTCAAAAAATCCCTAAGCTTATCTGGCACTTCTCCCTTTACAATACTTCTTTCTTTTACATATTCTAAAAACTTTGCTCCTTCTTCATCAAGATAACTTGTGTTTCTAAAGTTATCATGAGGTCCAGCATTATAAGCTGCAAAAACCTTGTATTTTTTGTACCCTTCAAGAGAAAAAATTTCAATAAATCTATCTTCCTTAAAGAAGCCTTCTTGTTCGTACTTGTGAAGATCCTTAAAATTTCCCGCCCTAGCATTGTTGTGTCCGTAAATAATTATGTTTTGGTCAGAAAAATTTTCCATGTTTCTATAGTCCATAAAGATGGCACCAAAAACATTGTATTCGTCCTTGTAGTTGTGGTTTAAATAGTAGTTGTTGTCACTTCCCTTTACTATGGGATAATCTATATCTGTCCCACCAACCCTTATCCAGCCAATAATAGAAGGATATTCTTTTTTAAGTTCATTTATTTTTGCTATTGCCTCTTGATTCTTTATCTCTTTTTCATCCACTTTAGGCTCTGGTTTTTCAACTTCTTTTTTCTCAAATTTTTCTTGAACTTCTTTTGTGGCAGACTTAAATTCCTTGTCTTCTTTATTGTAGTTGTAAATCCTGTAAAGGCTAACTGCCAAAATAATCACAAGAATAATTTCTATTATATTTATAATTTTTTTCTTCATCATTACTCCTATCAAAAAAATAGTTATTTATATACTTACCTATTTTAATACAAATTATTAATAAAAATAAACAAAAATATATAAAATTCTTTCAAATTTGACAATTTAGTATTTTTTAACTTATTATTATAGTATAGTTTGACACAATAAAGTAATGTAAAACTTTAAATTGAGGTGTTTATTTTGAAAAAAGACAAATATCAGGAAATGAAAAATAAAATTCCAAATATAAAAAATATAATGAGAATAAGACAAAGTAGAAAAAAAGGTGACATGGGTTATCTAGATTTTTTCATGCTTGGTTTTGGATCCATGGTGGGCGTTGGCTGGGCAGTTTCATCAAACCACTGGATTGCACAAGCTGGTGGTCCTATCTCTGCCTTTTTAGGTTTTATTATTGCCACTTTACTTTTAATTCCAATTGGCTTGTGTCATGGTGAACTTCTTGCTACTCTTCCTCAAGGAGGAGGCGTCTTAGTCTATACAAGTAAGGCTTTTGGAAAAAATTTATCTTTTATTTCATCATGGTTTTTAGCACTTTCTTACTTAACAATTCTTCCTTGGGAAGCAATTTATATTAACACTATTCTCAAAAAATTGATTCCATGGCTCTCAAGTTCAAAAGTACTTTATTATGTAGCAGGATATCCCATACAAGCATCTTCCATTTTTCTTGGTTTGGGACTTGCCCTCTTGTTATTTTTTATAAATTTTAAAGGCTCAAATTTTGCTTCAAAACTTCAATCTATACTTTCTATTTTAATAATTTTAATAGGAATAATAGTTATTATATTTTCAGCTAAAGCAGGAAATATCAATAATTTGTATCCACTATATGAGAATGTGGGCGAGGGAAGTCACTCTTCACTTTTCGGTGGAATAATAGCAGTTATAGTAATAGTTCCATTTTTTATGTCCGGCTTTGACACAATTGCACAGTCAGTGGAAGAAACATCACCAGATAAAAAATTTAAAAATGTGGCAATAGCTATGGTTCTTTCAATAATAGCGGCAGGAACTTTTTATTCACTTGTCATACTTTCAACAGGAAGTGTCTCCAACTGGCAAGAATATTCTCTTGCAAGTCCTCCAGCAATGGGTTATCTACTTCAAGAAGCTTATGGTGGTAAACTCGGTTATATTCTTTCAAAATTAATTGTAATAGGAACTTTGGCAGGACTTTTCTCAACTTGGAATGGAATGTTTATGGCATCAGCAAGATTAATTCAATCTATGGCAAAAAATAATTTAATTCCCAAAATTTTTGCAAAGGAACACGCCGAATATGGCACTCCAGTAAGTGGACTTATTTTTTGTTTTATTTTCGCCGCTATTGGTCCCTTTGTAGGCATGAATTTAATTGACCCCTTAACTAGTCTTGGGTCAGTTTCTTTTGTAATTGGCTGGTTCTTAACTTGCTTATCTCTTGCCGTTTTAATAAATAAAGAAAAAGATTATTATACTTCCTTTAAAGCTCCTGGTGGAAAATTAACTATTTATCCAGCAATAATAATTTCTGCTGTGATTGTAATCTCCACATTTATCCCAAAGACTCCTTCTTTTATGGGATACACTGCCCTAATTATTTTCTTCTTTTGGCTATTTCTGGGACTAGCCTTTTTAAAATTTTATAATAAAAAAGATTAATTAAAAAAGAGAGATAAAATTTATCTCTCAATATTATACATAAACTCCTATTGCCAAAATTATTGAGGCAAGGGTCATTAAACTTCTTCCCAAAAATGGAAGAAGTTTTTTAAATGATTTATCTCTCCTATAAACTTTAAAATTCTCAGGGATTTTCCAAGCCCACATTACTGCTAATAAAATAAATAAAAGACACTTTAATAGATCCATATCAATCCTCACTTATGTCAAAAAAGTTTTCCGCAATCATACATCTTATGGATCCTCCTCCAAACTTTGAAATTGTGGTGACGTCAATCGGAAGAATTTTATCATACTTTTCAATTTTTTCTCTATTTTCTTTTGTGAGAACATCAAAGGCAGCTTTTGAAATCACAAGTATATTTTTGTTTTCTCCCTTTAGCTCAATAGAATTAGCTGCATAGTTGTCAAATTCTTCCTTGTTAAGAGAAATGATTTCCTTTCCAGATTCTTTTAGAGTTTTTAAAAGTTCATCTTTATTTTCAGTGATTAAATCATCTGCAATAATGGCAAATTTTTCTGCTACCATCATCATGACATTTGTGTGATATATTAAAGTTTCTTTGTCTTCTGACTTAAAATAAACTGCTTTTAGATTAAACTTTTCTGCAAATTTTAAAAATTCTTCTTTGTCACAGCGTTTTGAAAGACTTCCATAACAAATATTATTCCACCTATCAATAACTACTGCTCCCGTACCTTCAAGAATTCTTTCTTCATCATTTCTAAAATCAATTACTTCTGCCCTTTTATAGTCAATAATTTTCTCAAGTTGAGGCAGGATTTTCTCATACTCTTCATTTCTATTTTCTGCAAACATTTGAGAAATAAAAATTTTCCCAGGAAAAGTTACAAAAACATTGTTTGGAAAAATCGAATCTGGTGTCCTATCGTCAAAATCATTAATCACGTCAACATGAATTTTATTTTCCCTTAATTTTTCAACTGCCTCATCAAACTCTTCTAAGGCTCTTTTTTGCATTTCATCTTCTGTTGTGTACTTTGGTTTTAACTGATAAATGTTGTCTTTCGCTGTCTCTTTATTAAATTTAAAGGCATAGGGCCTAACTAAAATCACTTTGTCTGTTATCATCTAAGTCTCCTTTTCTAAATTATAAGGAATTTACAATAAAAAACCCTCCAGTATGGAGGGGATTTATTCACAAATTTTATAAATAATAATTTATTACATTCTCAAGTAAAAGTAAATTTGTAATGCTTCCTATTCCACCAGGAACTGGAGAATAAGCCCCGATTTTTCCATTTACGGCTTTTTCATCTAAGTCGCCACGATATTTTCCTTCTTTATTTTTTGAAGTTCCAATATCTATTACAACTGCATCTTCATTAAAATAAGTTTCGTCTAAACTTTCTGCAATTCCCATGGCTGTAAAAATAATATTGGCAGATTTTGTATATTTTTTCAAATCATGAGTTCCTTCGTGGCAAACTGTTACTGTTGCAAGTTCACTTAAAAGAATCATAGCAAGAGGCTTCCCAACGACATTTGAGTGATTAATTACAACTACATCCTTGCCCTTTAATTCATAATCATAAAAATCCAAAAGTTCATGAGCTGCCTTTGATGCAAGAGGAATAAATCCATCTAAGTGACCGCTGTAGACCTTAGATCTATTTATTGGACTCATACAATCTACATCTTTTTTGGGATCAATTGCAAGTGAAATTACATCTTCATCAATAGATTCTGGAAGAGGTCTAAAAACTAAAATTCCCCCGATTTTTTCGTCTTGATTTAATTTTTTTAACCTTTTTAAAAGTTCATCTTCACTTACATCTTTTGGAAATTCATTTACATCAACCTCAACCCCAAGTTTTTCTGCAGATTTTTTTATTCCCTTTAAATAGGCAAGAGATCCATAGTCATCTCCAACTCTTATAATAGAAATTGTTGGATTTTCCTTTAACTTTTCAATTTTCTCTCTCAGCTCTTTGCTTTTTTTATCGACATATCCCTTGGCATATAAAACTTTAGTCATTCTTCACCTCATCTGGAAGATAAACTTCTACAGCTTCTTTTAAAATTCTTATCTTTGCTGGAAGATCTGGTCCCTTATCTCCATCGATATCAAGTGTAACTTTTTCTTCATCTAAGGAGGAAATTTCAACTTCTTTTACTGTAAAGTGGATAATACTATTTCCTTCTTCAACTTCTCCTATTATAGAATCTTTTAAAATTTCTAGCATATCCTTTGGAGAATCACTTGTTTGGATTAATAAATTTGCTTTTCCGCTATCCATTTCTTTATTCTTTTTGGTAAACTCTATATTTCCAATTTTATTTGTAAGTCCAACCATTAAGTGATCCACAAGTCCAGAATAATTTCCAGCATCTGATTTAATTGATAACTTGTATTTCTTGGCTTCTTTTAGATTTTCTATGGATTTTTTTATATAAGCAAGTCCACCTAACTTTGACTTTTCTTCTGAAGAAACTTCGTGGATTGCTTCTGGAACTGGTCCAAGTGATGCAAATAGACTAAAGACTTTGTCGTTTACTTCACCTAAATCAATCTTCTTTGTCTTTTTAAAACCAAAGGAACTTATTGCTTCATCCTTATCTTGTGGGATATTTAGTTTTTTTGCCAATAGATTTCCTGTACCACCTGGCAAGATTAAAAGTTTTGCTTTTGACTTAGTTTTTTTCATTCCAAGTAAGACTTCATTTACAGTTCCATCGCCACCATAAACTCCAATAGAATCAATGTCTTTTATTTCTTCAACAAATTTTGTCCCATCTCCAGCTTTTTTAGTTTCTCTTAAAATAACTTGGTCAAAATATTTTTTAAGTCTTTCTTCTATTTTATCAACAAATTCTTTTCCACTTTCATCTCCAGAATTTGGATTGTAAATAAATAATATCTTAGTCATAAAAAACCTCTCAATACTTAAATCAATAGACAATCATTCCGCCATTTGGAGAAATTATTTGTCCCGTCATATAAGAATTCTTTTCTGAAATCATAAATGCCACAAGTTCTGCAATCTCTTCTGTAGTTGCAAGTCTACCCATGGGGATATCTTCTGATAATATGCACAAATTATCATTTCCAATTTCTCTTGTCATTGGTGTATCAACTGCACCTGGTGCCACTGCATTTACTGTTATACCAGAATAACCAAGTTCTTGAGCTAGGGCTTTTGTAAGTGCATTTATAGCTCCCTTTGTAGCAGAATAATGACTTTCCATAGATCCACCTACTATTCCCCAAATTGATGTCATGTTTAAAATTTTACCTGAATGTTTTTCCAACATATAAGGTAGAGCTGCGTGAATAGAATTATAAACACCCTTTACATTTACATCAAAAATTTCATCCCAAGTTTTCTCTTCAATATCTTGGAAAAGAGCATAAGAAGAAATTCCTGCATTGTTAATTAAGATGTCAACTCCCTTAAATCTCTTAGAGACTTCACCAAACATTCTTTCCACTTCAGAAAATTTTCTAATGTCTGCCTTTAATGCTAGGGCATCTTTTCCCATTCCTCTTATTTCTTTTTCTAGTTCTTTTGCTTCTTTTTCAGATTTGTTGTAGTTAATTATTATTCTATAATCTTCTCTTGCAAGCCTTCTTGCAATATCTCTTCCAATTCCACGAGAAGCTCCTGTTATGAGTACAGTCTTCATCTTAAATCTTCCACCAACCTTTATTTCATTATACCAAATTTGTAAAATAATTTTATTCCAAAAATTTTTAAAAAATAAAAAAGCCATGCCCTTAGACATAGCTTTTTTAGGTAAATATGCTTTTTTATTAAATTTCTACTCTAGCTTCTTCATCAAAGTTTTCTTCTGGGATAGGTCTTTTTACAATGTGATTGTAATAGATCTTTTCAACTGCCATAGAAATAGCATTGTCGCCTGTTACGTTACAAGCTGTACCAAAAGAGTCTTGAGTTAGATATAGTGAAATTAAAATTGTTGCAAGTGTTCCTGATGAATCAATTCCTACTACTGGTAAGAATGGAAGAGCACTCATTACTGCTCCACCTGGTGCACCTGGTGCTGCTACCATTGCAACTCCAAGGATTCCTATAAATTTAAGAAGTAGTGGGAATGAATGTGGCATATCAAACATTGAAAGTAATGTAAATACACATGCTGTTAGAGTGATCATTGATCCAGCTAAATGAACTGTTGCACAAAGTGGAATACAGAATTCTCTAATTTGTCTAGTTACTCCCATTTTTCTGTTACATGCTACGTTAACTGGAATAGTTGCTGCAGATGATTGTGTTCCTACGGCTGTTAAGTAAGCTGGCACTGCATCTTTTAAACATTTAAATGGATTTCTTCCAGAATATGCTCCTGCAACTGAAAATTGTATTACTAAGTAAATTAGGTGTAGTGCAATGATGCAGATGAAGATTTTCCAGAATATTCCAAGAATTGCAAATACAGATCCTGAATAAGATAAGTTACAGAAGTTACCAAAAATAAAGAATGGTAATAGTGGAATTACGAATTTTGATAATACCATATTAATAATTTCATTAAATTCGTTAATTGCCTTGTAGAATATTTCTCCTGATCCCTTAGCTCTTAAAGCTGAAACTGTTAATCCTAGCATAAATGCAAGTACAAGTGCTGCTGTTACGTCTATAAATGCTGCTAATGGAATTTCAAAAAATGGTGCTACTTCATTTGCTGTAGCTTTTTGAACTTGATCTGCAAGTTCTGGTTTTATAAAGCTTGGGAATATGTTCTTTGCCATTGTATAAGAAAGTGAACCTGCAATAAGTGTTGATGCATAAGCAAGACCTACTGTAGCTCCAAGAAGTTTTCCAGCACCTTCTGATAAATCTGCTATACCCTTAGATACAAAGGCAATAATCATTAGTGGAATAATGAAGTTTAAAAATGCTCCAAATAATCCAGATATTGTAATTGCAACTTTAGTAACCCATTCTGGTAAAAATTGTCCAACTAGGATACCTAGTGCAATGGCAATAATAAGTCTAGGAATTAGACCTATTTTTTTCTTTTCTTTCATTTTCTTTAATCCTCCTTATTATTTAAAAACTTAGCCCTGATTTTTTGACCAGTTTTTGTGCCTGCAAGTCCTCCAAGACCAGTCTCCCTAATAGATTCATGTAGTAAGTGACCAACTTCTCCCATTGCTTGACAAACTTCGTCAAAGGGAACAATTGATTTTATACCTGCAAGAGCCATATCAGTTGATATGAAAGCATTCATAACACCTGATGCGTTCCTAAAAGTACATGGATACTCTACAAGTCCTGCAATTGGATCACAGGCTAGCCCCATTACATTAATAAGTGTAATGCTGGCTGCGTTTAGTGCTGCTTCTGAGCTTCCGCCAATCATCTCAACTAATGCAGCTGCTGCCATTGCGCTGGCAGAACCACATTCTGCTTGGCATCCACCTTCAGCACCGGCGAATGTAGCATATTTACCAATAATTTGCCCTATTCCTATTGATGTCAATAGTCCATTTATTAAAACCTCATCATCTAAGCCATATTTTTCCTTTGCAGACATTAAAGCTGCTGGCACAATACCAGAACTTCCAGCAGTTGGTGCTGCTGCAATAGTTCCCATATTAGCATTAGTCTCAGATGTGGAAAAGGCCATAGCCATTGCCCTAACTAAGAATTTACTAGTCAAAGGGTCTTTTTCCTTTTGATAGTCATTCATCATCTTTGCGAATCCGTCTATCATTTTATATTCAGTTCCATAGGATTTTTCAAGAGTTTCTTTAGACGATGATTTCATCACTTCCAAAATTTCTCTTAATTTATCCTTCATCTCTTCTTCAGTCATCTTTAGAGCTTTACTTTCTTCTCTTAATACTAAATCATAGATGTGAATCTTATCTCTTTTACAAGTTTGTACTATTTCATTAGCTGTATTTAACATTTATACCTCCACATATTTTGCTGAAATATATCTGGAATTATTTAATAATTTATCTATAACATTTTGATTTGCACTTTCGTCTAACTCCACAGTTAAGGTAACAATATTTGTGAGCTCATCCTTAGTAGTATTAATTGATTCAATATTGTAGGATTCACCTGCTAAGATAGTTGACACTTCGGCGATAACACCTTTTTGTTCATCATATTGAAATAAAAATGTAGGAAATCTTCCATCATAATCAACTTTTATGCCATTAATATCAACTATTTTCATATTTCCGCCGCCAATAGAAGAACCTATTACATATTCACTGTCTCTATCTTTGTAATTAAACTTTACTTTGACAGTGTTGGGATGATAATCTTCTCCCAAATCCATAGGAATGAAAGAATAATCTATTCCCTTTTTATCGGCAATTTCATAAGCATCTCTAATAGAACTGTCATAGGTTTTAAAACCCATTATTCCACCTAGAAGAGCCCTGTCTGTTCCGTGCCCCTTATATGTAAAGGCAAAGGAACCATGTAGATAAAACTCGACGCTTTCATAATCATCTGGACAAATCTTTGCTGCCACTCTTGCGATTTTACAAGCACCTGCAGTATGCGATGATGATGGACCAACCATTATAGGTCCCAGTATTTCAAATGAACTGTACTCTTTCAATTAGATTGCCTCCTTATTAGTTAGACATTAGTTAGACATATTTTAGCATAAAGTTTCCAAATTGTGAAATGAATTTATGTTAATGGATTCGATGAAATACAAATTTTATATCATTTTAATAAGCAAATAAAATATTATACCGGATACATTTACTTTATTCTATTACAGCACTACTAATAATGGCTATATTCCTAGATTATTCTTGCAAGTATAGTATAGATAATATATTATTAATTTATGAGGATATTATTTTCATTCAAGGAGGATTTATATGAAAGAAAAAAACAAAAAGGTCAAAGACCAAAATGATGTCGGCGGCTTTCTGAAAGGCGTAGAAAAAATTGGTAATAAATTACCTCACCCTGCCATGATTTTTGCAATACTTAGTGTAATCGTAATCATAGTTTCATATTTTGCAGCAAAATCTGGCATGAGCGTAACTTATTTTGACGCCAAAGCTAAAGAAGAAGTAACTAAAGAAGCAGTTTCTTTACTTAATTGGGAAGGACTTGCTTATATTTTTAACTCTGCAACAGAAAACTTTACAGGTTTTGCTCCATTAGGAACAGTTCTTGTAGCTATGCTTGGTGTTGGTGTTGCTGAAAACAGTGGACTTTTTGATGCAACATTAAAAAGACTTTTATCAAATGTAAACCCTACACTTTTAACAGCTACAGTAGTTTTCGCAGGTGTTATGTCAAATATCGCATCTGATGCAGGATATCTTGTAGTAGTTCCACTTGGAGCACTTATATTTGCAAACGCAGGTCGTCATCCACTTGCTGGTATTGCAGCAGGTTTTGCAGGCGTAAGTGGTGGTTTCTCAGCCAACTTAATTCTTGGAACAACTGACCCACTTCTTACAAATATCACTAACGAAGCTCTAAGAGCTGGTGGAATTGACATGGAACTTGCAGCTACTTGTAACTGGTACTTCCTATTTGTTTCTACATTCTTTATAACAATTGTTGGTACTCTTGTAACAAATAAAATAGTTGAAAAGAACTTAGGAGAATACACAGGATCTTATAAGGCAGATGAACAACCTCTTACTGACTTAGAAAGAAAGGGCCTTAAAAATGCACTTATAGCCCTAATTATTTTTGTAGCAGTAATGGCATTCTTAATGTTCCCAGAAAATGCACCATTTAGAGAATTTGAAGAAGGTAAAAATGCAATGACTCTTAAGAATTTCTTAGGTCATGGACTTATCCCAGCAATGCTTTTACTTTTCTTAGTACCTGGTCTTGTATATGGTAAAACTGTTGGAACTATTAAAACTTCTCACGACCTCGTTGCTAAAATGACTAAGGCAATGCAAGGAATGGGTGGATACCTTGTACTAGCATTCTTTGCAGCACAATTCGTATCTTACTTTAATAAGACTAATCTTGGTCTTATACTTGCAAAAAACGGAGCAGACTTCCTAGAATCAGTTGGATTTAAAGGTCTTCCACTTCTCATAATGTTTATCTTGCTATCAGCTTTCCTTAACCTATTTATGGGATCAGCTTCAGCAAAATGGGCAATTATGGCTCCAATATTTGTGCCAATGATGTACAATCTTGGACTTTCACCTGCACTTACACAAGTTGCATATAGAATTGGTGACTCTTCAACAAATATCATCACACCACTTATGTCATACTTTGCAATGATCGTAGTATTTATGCAAAAATATGACGAAGACTCTGGACTTGGAACTCTTACATCAATGATGCTTCCATACTCTATGTGTTTCTTAGTTGGTTGGACTGTACTAATGATAGTTTGGTATCTAATTGGACTTCCTGTTGGACCAGAAGCACCACTTCATGTTCAAGACATGGTATCAATGCTATTTATATAATAAATATAAAATATTCTCAAAAAATAAACCCGGTGGAAATTTCCATCGGGTTTTTTATTATTTTTAATGTTGACATTAGTTGTTTTTTTTGTTATTTTTTTATTGTTAGCTTTTATTAATAGGAGGTTTACATGAATAAAAATTTTAAAAAAAGTACAATTATTTTATTATCCGTTTCTATACTTGCATCATCCATACCTGTTTTTGCACAACCTAAAAATACTAAGGCTCTTACTGAAATTAATGACTGTGTTAACTTCAAAGAAGAAAATTACAATAGCTCTCTCGCAAATTCAATATTAGAAAAAAACTTTGATGAAGATCTTCTTACAGATGAAGAATCTAAACTATTAGACTCCTTAGTATCAAAAGAAACTAAATCCACAGAAGAAAAAGAAGAAATTTTAGAAGTTCTAAAAACTTTTAAAGATCCTTATTTAAGAAGTGTAAAAAAGGTTATCTCTGTTGATAAAGCTGGAAAAGCTTTGAATATTGTAATAGATTTAGCTTTATTGGCTACTGGTGAAGGTGGATTAGCAAATGCAGGAATTAAAAAGCTCGAAAAAAAATATGGCGTAGAAAAAGCAAAAGAAATAATAGAAAAAAAAGTTATTACGAAAGTTGTAAAAAAGCTCTCTGACTGGGGGTTAAAAGGAATGCTAGCTCATGCTGGTAGATTCGCTGGAATTATAATAGACAATATTTTTGATCCCGGAACTGCAATAGCTAAATTTATAGATAACCATCTCGATGCTAATAAAGGGAATGGCTATCTGGATGTTAATGTACCATGGTAAAAAATAAAATTATATTTATTTTATACTTTATAATATTCATAACTTTCGGATGTATTAACTTATTTTGTCCATTAAATAAAGTAGTTGTACTCGCGTATAGCGTATTAACTACAATCATTTTAATCCAATGTGAAAGCATGTTTAGATTTAAAATAAATAAAAATATAAAAGACATTGCAATAATTTATATTATTTTAGTTTTGATAGAATTCTTTATAGAGGACTTTATTTCTCCAATGATATCTAACTCACCACAAAATCATGTTTTTATTTTTCTTAGTTCTTTATCTATTTTAACTATTTATAAAATATTAAAATATAAGAAGTATGAATCATAACCACCGGCTAAGCCGGT
>NZ_HE978595.1:202860-211725 GCF_000312025.1 Peptoniphilus timonensis JC401
AATGAAAAAAGGCGCTGTTTATCTACAGCGTCTTTTTTAGCCCACACCAAAATCTGTTATTTCAAATAAAATATCAACACGAGGGTCATCTTCCAGATACCTATATTTTTCTACGAACCACTTCACAAGTTCTTCGTCTCTTTTTATTTCAGTGGAGTTATTCATAAAAATATTTACAGTAGCGTGAGAGAAATTTTTTATAATTTCCATGTCCCTATCTATCATTTCTCTTGTCTGACCTTTTATGCCCACCATGACGCAGGGGGAATCAAAATATTTTTTCACTTCTCTATAATCTTTAAAATCTGCACCTTTTTTTAGGACATTTTCTCTAAAGTCATTGTCAAAAGTTTCTATGCCAGTTTTAAAAGTAATGGGAATTTTAAAAAAGTCTCTCATTTCATCGAGTCTATTTCTATAAATCCAGTGGGCTTCAAAAAATAATCTCTTAATATTTTTTTCTTCTACAATTCTCTTTATTTCTCTAAGAGTATTTTCTGTCAAATCAAAAACTGATGCAGAATCAATTACTTCTAAGACGCCAAATTCCCCAGTGACATTTTTTAAAACTTCAAAATTTATCTCGTCAATTTTTTTATTATCGACTTCGTTATCCTCTATATAATCACAAAAAGTACACTTGCCCCACTTGCAAGGTCTTGCCTTTAGAAGGACAATTTCCCTTTTTGTCTTGTTAGTAATTTTTGAATATCTATTGATAAAATCATCTCCTTTAAGAAATTTCATCTTCTAAAATATTTTAACACAAATATTTTAGAAAAATTTTTAAAAGATTAAAAGTTGACATCTCAACAAGTATTATTTATACTAAAGTTTACATTAAAATATAGTGGGGTGTTTATGCTAGAAAGATTTAATTACTTTTCCAGTGAAGTATTTGCTATTGTAAAAAACTGGCAAAAGATAGCTAGCCAAGTCATGAAAGATTTTGGTTTGACCTCAAGTCAGCTCATATATATGCTTGCTCTTTATGAACACGACAAGCTTAATTCAACAGAACTTGTGAAAATAAGTGGCAAGGACAAGTCTGATGTGTCTAGAAATCTTAATCAAATGATAAAATCTGGCATCGTAGAAAAAAAAGTCAAACAACAAAAATAACTACGGAGGCAGTTTTTATCTGACAGACAAAGGCAGGCTTATAGGTTCCAAGATTAGTGAAAAGACAATGGAATATATGGAGCTTGCGAATAAAAATATTTCAAGGGAAAAAAAGGAAATCTTCTACGAAGTCCTAGATGCCCTATCAGAAAATATTGAAAAATTGACAGAAGATTGTAATTGAGAATAATTAATTTGAATATTTTTTCAAATTTTTGTATAGATTTTAAATTGAGAGGAAATATATGGCAGTAAAAATAATTGTGGGATCAACTTGTGATATTGAGGAAAATATTGAGAAGGACTTAATTGTAGTTCCCCTTCATGTAACTTTTGGTGAAGAAGATTTTTTAGATTCAGTTGATATTACAAAAGACGAATTTTATGAAAGACTTGAAAAGAAAGAAGAGTTTCCCAAGACAAGTCAACCAACACCGGTGGCATTTATGGATGTTTATAAAAAAGTTGTGGATGCTGGCGATGAAGCAGTTGTAATTGTCTTGTCGTCAAAATTATCTGGCACTTATCAAAGTGCCTTTTTGGCAAGAGATGGCTTTGAAGATAAAATTTTTATAGTCGACAGTTTAAATGTTTCTAACGCCGAAGGAGTCCTAGTTGATTATGCATTAAGTCTTGTAAAGGAAGGAAAATCAGCAAGAGAAATTGCAGAAATTTTAGATGAAGCAAAGAAGAAACTTAGACTAATAGTTTTAGTTGACACGTTAGAATATCTTGAAAGGGGCGGAAGAATTTCAAAGACTTCTGCCTTAATTGGAAATCTCTTTTCTGTAAAAGTTCTTCTAACTATGAAAGACGGAGTTATCACATCTGTTGGAAAGGCAAAGGGCACAAAAAATGCCAACAACCTTTTTATAAGTGAAATTGAAAGAACTGGATCCATTGATTTTACAAAACCTCTAAAGCTAGGTTACACTGGACGTGATGTCAAAAAAATTGACAAATATATAAGAGATACCAAAAAACTTTGGGAAGGTAAAATTCCAAGTCCAGAATTTATACAAATTGGCAGTGTCGTTGGAACTCACACAGGTCCAGGAGCACTTTTCCTATCCTATTTTTGTAAATAATTTAATATAAGTTCTTAGGTTCCTAAAATTTAGGGACCTTTTTATTTATAAATGCCATGAAGCTCTAGATTTCTTTATCAAATTTGAATTCTATGGTAAAATAAGTGAGATAGGAGTTGATTTATTGGAAAAAGAAACTGATTTTAAGGGACTCCTTAGACTTTTTACTAGGTCTATAATTATTTCAATGATTGGAATGATTTTTCCCTTTCTCTATATTTTATTTCCTTCTATGTATGTGGCTGAATCTGTAAAAGAAGGAATAATAAAAGTGATGGCAACTCTACTTGCAGTTGTTTTATTAATCAGCGCTCTCTTGGGTCCCATTGAGGCCATAATTATATTTACAATTTTTGGACCCTTTATACTGATTTTTCACTATATGATTACTACAAAAAGGTCTGTCTCTATGACTATCCTAGCGACGTCCTTAATATTTTTTACATCAATAATGGTTTTATTCTTTGCCTTTGGGATTAATAGTGAAGTCCTAAATTCAAAGGAAACTATTAACGCTATTACAAATTTTTACAAGAATTTGGGATCTGATACTGGTATAAATGCTGGTGCTTTGGCAACTTTTGCTGATAACATAGAAATTTATTACAAGAAGTTTTTACAAATTTTGCCATCAGTTTTGATAATTATCTCTCTTGTCACATCCTATGTCACTTACACATGGGCTGGAAGAAATTTACTTTCAAGAGGAATTCTTATAATACAACCTTCCTCTCTTGAATTTTTAAAATTTCCAAGAGAAATTATCTTTTTATCACTTGCAAGTCTTGCCTTGTTTTCACTAACTGGCGATTACTTTGGACCATCAGGATCTGTATTTATAATTAATCTTATGAATCTAGTGTTTTTTATGCTCTATGTTTCTGGTCTTGCCATTGTAAAATATTACATGACAAGAATGGGACTAAAGAGTTTTTTACAATGGTTATTAATAGGACTAACTTTTACAATTTCATCACTACAAATTTTTGTAATAATCCTTGGTGGCATTGATCAAATTATTAACTTTAGGAAAATTAAATAAGTGAGAATACTATGAAAAATAATTATAAAATCAATGATTTTCTTCCATATTTTGTCTTTGGAATAATCCTTGTAATTATACTTTTAGCTTTAAAACCTATAATTGGGCTTTTTGCTATACTTGGTCTTGCCTACGTTAGCTTCATGGCATATTCCAAAATCAATCACAAAAACGAAGAAAATCTTAAAAATATTGAAAATTTAAATGAGAGATTTGACTCCCTGACAAAACAAGCAATCTTTGACATGCCCTTTCCCCTTGTAGTAACAGATGAAAAGGCAAAAATACTTTGGTATAACACTCCTTTCATTAATTTATTTAATGAAGAAACTGTTTTAGATGGCGACCTTGAAAATTTAGTTGACGATATAGATATATCAAATATCCTAAAGAGTGAAGGCAAGAGAACTATTCCTGTTGAAATAAACAAGAAGTTTTACAATGTATTTACAAATGTTGTGGAAAACAAATCTGAAAAAAGAGATGGGAAATCTGTCTTGCTTTATTTGGTGGACAACACTGCCTACCAAAATTTAAAAAATACTTATATTGATGAATTTGCCATTGTGGCTAAGGTAGAAGTTGATAACTTTAGTGAAGCTATAAGTTCTGCTCCATCAGAAATAAGACCTCTTCTCGTTGCAGAAATTGACTCAACTATCTCTTCCTATTTTGAAGAATACGACGCTCTTGTGAAAAAGTCCGACGAAGATCTTTATCTTGTTGTCATGAATTACAAGTCTCTAAGGGCAATAAAAGAAAAGAAATTTGATATACTTGACGATTTAAGGGAATTAAACAATGGAAATTCTATTCCCATTACCTTATCAATTGGTGTTTCATCTCAAGGACTTAATTTCAAAGATGCCTACATCGAATCAGATTCATCACTTGACCTTGCCTTAGGTCGTGGCGGCGATCAAGCTGTTGTAAAAGTTGAAGACAACTACGAATTTTTCGGTGGAAAATCAAAAGCTGTTGAAAAAAGAAATAAGGTAAAAGCAAGAGTTATTGGCGAAGCTCTAAAACAATTAATAGACAGATCAGAAAATGTCTACATCATGGGACACAAAAATCCAGATATGGATGCCATTGGAGCGGCTATTGGTTGTCTAAGAGCAACTTTAAATAGAAACAAGGAAGGCTTTATTGTCTTAGAAAAATCAAACCCTTCAATTGATAATTTAATTGATAGGATGAAAGATGAAGAGCCAGAAATTTATGAAAAAGTAATTTCCAGGGAAACTGCAATAAATAGGATAAAACACTCTTCTCTTCTTGTACTTGTGGATAATCACAAACCATCTTTTACTGAATGTCCGGAACTTTTGGAAAAGACAAGTCAAATTGTAGTTATTGACCACCACAGAAGAGGAAAGGAATTTGTTGACAATCCAGTCTTATCCTATGTAGAACCTTACGCTTCTTCCACTTGTGAACTTATAACAGAAATGTTGACTTATATGTCTGATGACTTAAATCTAACTCACTTTGAGGCAGATGCCCTCATGAGTGGTGTTGTTGTAGATACTAAAAACTTCTCTTTCCAAACTGGTGTTAGAACTTTTGAAGCTGCATCAGTCTTAAAAAGAGCTGGTGCAAATATGATAAAAGTAAAAGCTCTTTTCCAAGATGACCTTGACACTATGGTTTACAGGGCAGAAGTAATTCACAACACAAAAATGATTCACGACAATATTGCTGTTTCAAGATTTGAAAAAGAAGCTAACAATTCAGTTCTCGTTGCTGCCCAAGCAGCCGATGCCCTACTTGATATAAATGGAATCGACGCATCCTTTGTTCTTACAATAAATGATGGCAAGACCCACATATCAGGAAGATCTCGTGGAGAAGTTGTTTCAGTTCAACTTATCTTAGAAAAAATTGGTGGAGGCGGTCATTTAAATATGGCAGGCGCCCAACTTGAAACAACTGATTTAGATGAAGCTGAAAAGATTTTGACAGAAGCTATAGACGAATATTTAATTGAAAATAAAAGTGAGGAATAACATGAAAGTAATTTTAATCAAAGACGACAAAAATTTGGGCAAAAAAGGAAGCATAGTTAATGCAAAAACAGGCTATGCTAGAAACTTCTTAATTCCAAGAGGAGTTGCCATTGAAGCTACTCCAGAAAACATGGAAACTTGGGAAAAAAATAGAATTGAAGAAGAAAAATTAGAAAAAGAAAATCGTGCTAAGGCAAATGAAATTAAGAAAAAACTTAGCGAAATAACTTTAACTATAAAAGCTAAAGCTGGAGAAGGTGGAAGACTTTTTGGTGCCATCACTTCTGCTGACATTGCAAAAAAATTAAAACAAGAACACAAGATTGATGTTGACAAGAAAAAAATCGAGCTAAGCGAAAATATCAAAGAAGCTGGCATGAAAAACATTGACATCAAACTTTATCCAGACGTAGTTGCAACTCTAAAGGTTAATGTTAGACCGGAATCTTGATTGATATGGACGCTAATGGAGAATTAAATTTAAATTCTGTTTCAAATATAAAAATGCCTCCCCACAATTTAGAGGCAGAGGAGTCAGCTCTTGGATCTATGATGCTTTCAAAGGAAGCTATCACAACTTCTATTGAACTTTTAAAAATAGAAGACTTTTACCAAGAAGCTCACAGAAAAATTTATAATGCCATTTTAAATATCTACAACAGAAATGAAGCAGCCGATGTAATAACTATTGCTGAGGAATTGAAAAAAACAGACTCTCTCGATGAAGTCGGTGGCATAAGCTATCTAGCAGACTTGTCCTCAAATGTAACTGCAGTTTCAAATATTAAATACTACTGCAACATTATAAAAGAAAAGGGGATTTTAAGAGAGTTAATTGATTCATCTGACAAGGTCATTTCAGCTGCCTACTCTCCTGATGCTCAGGCAGATCTCATAATCGAACTTGCAGAAAAATCTGTATTTGATATAACACAAGATTCGACAAAAAATGGACTTATAAATATAAAAAGTATTGCCCTAGACTCCTTTTCTGAAATGGAAAAAAAGGCACAAAACCCTAACGCCTTAACAGGACTTACAACTGGTTTTGTTGACTTAGATAGAAAAATTTCTGGACTTCAAAAGTCTGATCTCATTTTGTTAGCAGCAAGACCTTCCATGGGTAAAACTGCTCTCATGGTAAATATTGCAACTAATGCTGCCCTAAGAGGTGGAGCATCTGTCGCTGTATTTTCTCTAGAAATGAGTAAAAACCAACTCTTCCAAAGAATCATCTCTTCCACTTCTCATGTGGATTTGCAAAAGGTTATAAGTGGTAACTTAAACGAAGAAGAGTGGACAAAAATTATAAACACAATGCCAATTGTATCAAATTTAAAAATAGAAATCGATGATACTGCAGGCATATCTCCTCTAGAATTAAAGGCAAAGTGTAGGAGAATGAAAGTAGAAAAGGGGCTTGATTTAATTGTAATTGACTATTTGCAACTTATGCAAATGTCATCAAGATCAGAATCAAGACAACAAGAAATTTCTGCCATATCAAGAAATTTAAAGGCAATAGCCAAGGAATTGGAAGTCCCTGTCATTGCCCTATCTCAACTTTCTCGTGCACCAGAACTTAGAACTGATCACAGACCAATCTTATCAGACCTTCGTGAATCAGGTGCCATTGAGCAAGATGCAGACATTGTAATGTTTTTATACAGAGATGAATATTACACAAAGGAAGAATCTGAAAAACCAAATGTTGGCGAAGTTATTATTGCCAAGCACAGAAATGGTCCTACGGGAACTGTTGAATTGATGTTTAAAAAAGAATTTACAAAATTTTTAAATTTACAAAGAAATGAATAACATTTTAAGGCTCTTGTCATCTGCGAGAGTCTTTTATTTTTGTAGCCACAAATGTTATAATAGGCTTTGACAAAATAATGGAGGTAAATATGATAATAGACCTATTAAAAGTAATCTTCCTTGGAATAATCGAAGGACTTACAGAATTTTTGCCTGTATCATCAACAGGCCATTTAATAATCGCAGATAGTTTTATAAACCTTGAACCCAAGGCTTTTTCCAATGCCTTTAGTGTAATAATTCAGCTTGGAGCTATTTTAGCCGTAGTTTATTTATACTTCTATGACATAAATCCCATTGCAAGAGGAAAACTTGCTCCTGTAATTGGAGAAGAAAAGTATAATGAACTAAGTTTTAAAGAAAAATTTAAGTACAGAGATCTTGAAACTATGAGGTTAATAGCAAAAATAATTGTGGGATTTTTACCTGCAGCCTTCTTTGGATTTTTGCTAGACGACTTCATAGATAGCCATCTTTTTAACCCAATTACCGTTGCCATTGCCCTAATTTTTTACGGTGTAATAATTATTATTATGGAAAAAAATAACAAGGACAAGGCTTTTAAGTATGAAAGTCTAAATGATATTGGACTTAAAACAGCACTCCTGATTGGATTTTTCCAATGTCTTGCTATGGTTCCAGGAACATCTCGTTCAGCAGCAACCATTATTGGTGCCATGCTACTTGGCTGTTCTAGAACAAGTGCTGCAAAATTTTCCTTTTACCTTGCTGTCCCAACTATGCTCGGTGCAACTGCCCTTAAAATTTTAAAAATTGGATTTTCCTTTACAGGATGGCAATGGTTTTTGATCCTAGTTGGTGGAGTAATTTCCTATATCGTTGCACTTATTGTAATTAAAAAATTCCTGGGCTATGTTCGTGAACACGACTTCATTCCCTTTGGCTATTACAGAATTGTGCTTGGCATAGTAGTTTTATGTCTTGCCTTTTTCAACATAATTTGAGGTGACTATGAAAGATTTTAACGTTGGAATAATTCAGCTGCCTGCAAAAGGCGACAAAAAAGAAAATTTAAAAACTATGGAAGAATATGTATCTCGCGCACGAGAAAAGGCTGCCGATTTAGTTTGTCTTCCAGAAATGTGGAATTGTCCCTATCAAAATTCTTATTTCACAAAATTTGCAGAAGAAGACTTTGGCGAAACTTATGAAAAAATGAGTAAAGTCGCAAAAGAAAATGAAATATACCTAGTTGGTGGATCTATACCAATTAAATCAGGAGATAAAATATACAACAGGTCCTATGTATTCGACAAATCTGGCAGAGAAATCTACAGATATTCAAAAATAAATCTCTTCGACATTGAAGGCTACAAGGAATCTGACACAATTTCTGGTGGAAAGTCCCTTGGAGTTTTTGAAACAGAATATGGAAAATTTGGACTTGCCATTTGTTTTGACTTGAGGTTCCCTGAACTCTTTCAAACTTTCAGAGACTATGGAGCTGAAGTAATTTTTGCACCTTCCACTTTTATGAAAAAGACTGGAGAAGCTCACTTCCATCTATTAAATAGAGCTCGTGCAGTGGACACACAGTGCTATCTTGTGTCTCCTACCATAGCAAGAGATGATGAGCTTTCCAAAAATGCCTATGCCCACTCCCTAATAGTTGACCCAAGTGGAAAAATTGAAGTTGACCTTGGAGAAGAAAATAATCTCACTGTTCTAAAATTAGAAAATGAAAAAGTAAAAAGAGAAAGAGAAAAACTTCCCCTTGAAGTTTCAAGAAAAAATAGAAAGTTATAATTACAAATAAAATTTTATA
>NZ_HE978595.1:212200-227570 GCF_000312025.1 Peptoniphilus timonensis JC401
TTCCTTTAGTGTATAGATAGTAAGAGTATACTGCTGGAATTATTGCACCAAGAAAAAGTGGGACTAAAAATACAATTTCACTTTTTAAAAATACTGAAAGAATAAGACAAAGTCCAATTATTACAAAGCAAATTCCACCAAATCTGTGAGTTCTTCTCCAATTTTCATCGCTATTTAAGGTCCAAGGGAGTTTTATTCCCATGGTGTAATTTCTCCTAGTCTTTGGAAGATAGTTGCCAATGGCAATAAATAATAGTCCAACAAAAACTGGAATTATCACTGACACATTTACATCCCTTCCCAGTCCAACCATGACTGTTATAGTGTAGACCACTAGCATTATAGCTGGCATGGCAAGCTTGCTAAGTGTCATTAAGAAGTTCTTTTGCTTCTTATTTCTTGGATCGTTGTCAAGCATAAAGCACATGAAGATATTCATGACTACAAGAAATCCATGTGTCAATACCATGGCATCAAACTTTGAGCTGTAATCATCAGCTTGACCTTGGAAATTCCAGTGAGTTGGAAGCTCTGCTGGCATTTTGTTATAAAACAAGAGATTAAAAATTACTAAAATTGCAAGAGATGCAATTATTGAAATTATGCTGCTTTTTCTAAATCTAAATTTATTTTTCATCTGATCCTCCTTTAAAATTGGCAATCCATGTGAGTATTTCTTCAAAAACTGAAGTGTTTAGTTCATAATAAATATAGTTTTTTTCCTTGTGCTCGTAAATTAAATCCTGGTCCTTTAAAATTTTTAAGTGGTGGGAGATTGTAGCCTTAGATAAGTCAAATTTTTCTGCAATTTCTCCTGCATTCATGCGACCAGACTTTCTCAAAATATTTAATATTTCTAATCTCACAGGGTCAGACAAGGCCTTAAAGGTATTAGAAAATTTCACCTAATCCCTCCTTTTTTTAACCTATTTCGATAATTATCTAAATACTTAATTTAATTATATAAAATTTTTTCTCTCTGTCAAGACTATTTTGAAATTTATCTAAATAGTTTTTAATTCCAAAAATTTTTATATTTAAATAAATATTTTACTTTTATAATTTAGTTTTTGACTTATAATATTAAAAGACTTGTAATAATTTTATTTAAAGACAAATTATTTCTTTTCGTGAAATACTTTCCATTATGTGGTATAATTTTAGCTGGAAGGTGAAATTATGATTCAAAGTTTAGTCAAGGCAGCAAATGTTTTAGACATCTTAAAAAGTGAAAATAGAGAACTTACAATTGCAGAAATTTCTGAATTTTTAAATATACCACCAAGCACAGCTCACAGAATCTTATCCACGTTAATAGATGTTGGATATGTATCAAAGGACGAGAGAACCCACTTATATGGTCTAGGACCTGCACTTATTCCCTTGGGGATAAAGGCATCCTCAAAGTTAGATCCACAAGCTGTGGGAAAATTAATCTTAGAAAAGTTATCTGATCTTACAAGGGAAGATTCTTATTTTATAATCAAATCAGGAGATAAGGGTCTACTTCTTTCCAAGGCTGAAGGCAAGCATTCCCTAAAGATTGTGGAAAATTTTGGCATAGAAATTGATCTTCACAAGGGTGCTATTAGAAAAACTATCCTCGCTTTTCAATCTGATGACTATATTAATTATTACTTAAAAAGGGATCTTTCAGATTATTTAAATTCGCCAGTTGATAAGGACCAACTAAAGAAAGAGCTAATGCAAATAAAAAATCAAAAAATTTCTGTATCGGATTCAGAATATATTGATTCAGTTATTGGAATCGGTGCTCCAGTCTTTAATTATAAGGACCAACTTGTGGGATCAATTGGGGTTGTAATACCTAAGGAGAGAATCACAGAAGAATCTAAAAAAGAATATATGGAGGCAGTCAAGAGCTGCAGCGTTGAATTTTCCAAAAATTTAGGATATTCGGAAGCTTAAAGTTGTGTCAATCTGGCACAACTTTTTTTATTTGTTTAAATTTTTTATATTCTTAAAATTTTGTAATTTTTAAATTTTTTGATGAAGAATTTAAAATATAAAATTAAAATTCTCTTATTTTTTTATTTTATAATTTAGAGTTTTTAGAATAAAATCAAATTTTGGCATTTTTTTAATTTTATTTTTTATAAAATGCATAATAAAATCAAATTTTGATGTTTTTTTGATTTTATTGGAGGATTTATGGATTATTTATACACTTTATACTACAAAAATAAAAATGAATATGAAAAATTTATAAATCTAAGACTTGCTGCTGCAGGTCTTTTTTTATCAATAGCCTCTGTCTTTTAAAGGACTTAATAATTTGATAAAATGTAGCTAGGAGGTCATTATGCCAATACTTAGTTTAACAAATATAAAAAAATCCTACATTGATGAAGAAACTATTAAAGATGCAAACTTAATAGTTGAGGATAAGGATAAAATTGGCCTTATTGGAATCAACGGAAGTGGCAAGTCCACTCTTTTTAATATAATAACAGAAAATCTCTCCTACGATGATGGGGAAATTTTTAGAAAAAAAGATTTAAAAATCGCTTACTTAGAGCAACAATTAAGCCTTCATCAAGAAGGCTCTATTTATGATAATTGCCTTTCTATTTTTAAGGACTTAATTGAGCTTGAAAAAAATCTTAGAAAACAAGAACACATAATTGCAGAAAATCCAGACAACTTAGATGAAGAACTTGTGAAGTATCAAAGACTTCAAGATGAGTTTCACAAAAGGGATGGATATTCTTATAATTCAAAAATTAGGGGAACTTTAATAGGTTTGGGATTTTCAGAAGAGGACTTCTCCAAGGATATTTCCACTCTCTCTGGTGGACAAAAATCTCGTGTAGCTCTTGCCATGCTATTACTTCAAGATGCCGACCTACTTCTTTTAGACGAACCTACAAACCATCTTGACATTGATGCAATTTCTTGGCTAGAAAAATATTTAAAAGATATAGACAAGGCTATAATTGTCATAAGTCACGACAGATATTTTTTAAATAATATTGTATCTAAAATTGTCCTGCTGGAAAATGGAGCTACAAAAACTTATAAGGGCAACTACGATAACTATATGAGACAGAGAAAAAAGGATTTTGAAGTCTTAAAAAGACAATATGAAGATCAGCAAAAGGAAATAAAAAGACAAGAAGAAATTATAAAGAGGTATATGAATCTTGGCCGTGACAGATTTATAAAACAAGGAAAAAGTCGAAAGAAAATGCTAGACAAGATGCAAAAAATCGATATGCCTTCCTCAAACAAGAAAACAAAACTTTCCTTCACTCCTAAAAAAACTTCTGGCAGAGATGTTTTAGAAATTAAGGACCTCTCAAAATCTTTTGGAGATCACTTAGTATTTCACGATTTAAATGCCTTTGTCTACAAAAATGACAAAATCGGTTTAATCGGTCCCAATGGTGTGGGTAAATCCACCCTCTTTAAAATTATTGCAAAAGAAATTCAAGAGAGTTCTGGTGAAGTAAAAATTGGATCTAATGTCGATATAGCTTTCTTCTACCAAGAATTGGACAACTTGAGTCTTGATAAAACTGTCATGGACGAAATATGGGACGAGTTTCCAAAGCTTGAGCATTTTCAAATAAGAAAATATTTAGCTGAATTTCTCTTTGTTGGCGACGACATTTTTAAAAGTGTAGAAGAACTTTCTGGTGGAGAACGTGGAAGATTATCTCTTTTAAAAATTATGTTAAAGGGAGCAAACTTCCTTGTCCTTGACGAACCTACTAACCACCTTGACATTGATTCAAAGGAAATCCTTGAAGATGCTCTCTTAAAATATGAGGGCACAGTTTTATCTATATCTCACGACAGATACTTTTTAAATAAAACTGTGGATAAAATTTTTGAAATGAAAGAAGATGGAATCAACACTTTTCTTGGCAACTACGACTACTATCTTGAAAAGACAAGTGAGAGTGAGCCTGAAGAGGAAAATTTCAAGACAAAAACTGAAATTGAAAGAGAAAAAAGAGAAGAGAGAGAAGAACGCAAAAAAAATAAGGTCCTTCGCAAGAAAAAAGAAAAAGTTGAAAAAGAAATTTCTGAAATTGAAGAAAAGTTATCCACAATTGACTCTAAACTTGCAGACTCTAACACATACAGCGATTATCAACTAGCAAATGATTTATCAATAGAACGTGAAAGCCTTGCAAATACACTAGATGAGCTTTATGAAACTTGGATAGAATTAGAAGACTAACTAAAAAGTTATAAAATTTTTCTCCACAAGCCTACTTGTGATATAGACTTTATCCCCAAACTTATACACATTATCCACAAGTATATAAACATTTGTCTTGAAAAGTTCTGCACAATTCATGCACATTTTGAAAAAATTATCATAAAACAAGAAATATTTGTAATTTTACAAGATTTTTAAGGAAATTTTATAAAAATTATACAATCTTATCCACAATTTCATAAAAGTTATCAACTTTTGTGGGTAAAAAAAGAAAGAGCTGTGTAAAAGCTCTTTTTTTGTGCCTTCTATTAAAGTTTGTGGATTTGTAATTATTTTAAATTCTCTTTATCATATCCTCAGCTGGATCCAGAATTTCTATATCAGTAAGATCTTGAAAAACATCTTTCATGTAGGGAAAATGAGTACAAGCGAGAATTATCCCATCTGCCTTATTTTCCATGCCATTAAAAAATCCAAAGAGGTCTTTAAGATTTAACTTATCCACAATTTTTTCTGGAGAAGTCTTCTTTTCGATTTCTTCCACAAGATTTAAAAATCCAAGAGAAATTGTGTCTCTAAAGTAATTTTCTGAAAGAATCCTGTCAATTTCATGGGCTGATTTTGAATTTGCTGATAGGATTATTATCTTCTTATACTTTGTATCTAAATTTTTATAAAAATCCAAGGGACTTATAATTTGGATAGCTTGACGGCGAGATAGACTATTAATATCAACAGAAGCAGAAAGAGAATTGCAATAAATAAAAATTTTTTCTGCACCCATATTTTTGGCATCTCTTATTTTTTCTTCAACGATTTCTGTCAGCTCTTCTCTGGAATAATATTGAAGAAGAGATTGATCCTTTGGATTTTTGGAAATTGGATAAGCAATTGTTTCAAATCCTCTTGATTTCAAAAGTTCTTCACCCATTTTTGTGTCTGTGAAAGTGCCTGCAAATACTCCTATTTTCATATTACACTCCTTTAAAATAAATCCACTTTAATTTTTTCTCCAAGATTTTATATTTAATTTCTCTTTCCCTATAAATTTCTCCATCTATATTGTATAAAAATTCTCTATCTGATGAAATTGTTCCTTCTTTTGTGAGAATTTCCCTAATTCCACTTTTGCCAAGATGATTTCCCTTTCTATAGGCTAAAAATAATTTTATAATTTTAAAAGCCGTCATCTCTTCTGCCAAAATTAAATTTAAAAGTCCATCATCTAATCTAGCATCAGGTGCTGGATTAAATCCATTGCCATAGTAAGACCCATTACAAAGGGCAGAAACCAAAAATTTACCTGAAATTTTTATCTCTTGGTCTTTTTCATTTAGGGCAGAAATTTTTAAATTTACATTTTCTAAATTTTTTACACTTTTTACCACTCCATAAAGGTAAGCAAGTTTGCCATATAGTTTCTTTCTTTTTATAACATCATAGGTGTATTTTAAGACATTGGTGTCAAAACCAAGACTCGTCACATTTATGCAAATTTTATCGTTTACTTTTATTAGGTCAATTGGTGAAATTTCATAATCAAAAATATTTTCAATTTTAAAATTTTTATAATTAAAATTTCTAGAAAAATCATTTCCCGTCCCGCCAGGTATAAGTCCAAGGGCAGTGTCGCTTCCAGCCAGGACTCCTGCAACTTCAGACAAGGCTCCATCGCCAGATTTTATAAATAAAACATCGCCACCCCTATCTCTAAATTCCCTTGCAAAAGAAATAGTGTCGCCTTTTTTCTTTGTGATTTTCACTTCATCTTTATTAAAATAATTAAAAATATTTTTCTCAAATTCTCTGTCACGAGACCTTCCAGATTTGGAAGATATTATAAATAATTTTTTCATAATTTCACCACTTGTATTTTATTATATTAAATCTTAAAAAATTTTCCAATATTCTTCCATGAATTTGGGTAAAATAGCTTTGGAGGGATATTATGAAATGGCAAGGAAGAAGACAAAGTTCAAATGTATCAAAATCTAAGGGTGGTGGAGTTGCCCTTGGTGGCGGAGGCCTTATTCTCGCTCTTATAGTTTTTTTAATCACAGGAAGTCCTAGAGATGCTATTAGGACAGGGCTTGGTACTGGAAACCAAGGAACAAATCAAGAATACGAATTATCAGCAAAAGAGCAAGAGCTCTATGATTATTCTGCAGTAGTTTTGGCAGACACCGAAGACGCTTGGCACGAAATCTTAAGAGATGAAGGAATAGAATATAGAGAACCAAAATTGGAAATCTTTAAGGGTCAAGTAAAAAGTGGATGTGGAATTGCAAATTCAGGTATGGGACCTTTTTATTGCTCGAGAGACGAAACTCTTTATATGGATTTATCCTTTTATGACAGCTTAATAAAAGACTTTGGTGCAAAGGAAGGCGACTTCATCTTATCTTATGTTATAAGTCACGAAGTTGGACACCATGTACAAGAAGTAACAGGAATAATGAGTCAGTATCAAGAACTTGCAAGCAAAATGTCAGAAAAGGAAAGGAATGCTCTTACTGTAAGGCTTGAATTGCAAGCAGATTATCTCGCAGGAGTTGTGGCAAGATATCAAAAGGACAAGGGTTATCTTGATCCAGGCGACATGGAAGAAGCCATATCAACTGCTTGGTCTATTGGGGATGATGCAATTCAAAAGAAAGCACAAGGTTATGTTAGACCAGAATCCTTTACTCACGGCTCTAGTGAAGAAAGAGTTCGTTGGTATAAAAAAGGCTATGAAACTGGCAACTTATCACAGTGGGATACCTTTAATGCAAAAAATATATAAATTATAATGCCAACCTTAGGGTTGGTTTTTTATTGCTTAAAAAGTCATCTTAATTTATAATTTCTTTAAGCTATTTTATTTTAAGGACATAAAAAAATGGAAAAATACTACAAAAATCTAACAAAAATTTTATTTTTTATTATAAACCTTATTTTTTATAAGACTTCTATAGGAAGCCCCACTAGTGATAAGGAACTTTACATATTGATTTTTTCTATAATTTTGACATGTCGTCTAGATTTTCTACTTATAAATCTTTATCCCAAGAAAAATTATAAATATATTATTAGCAGCCTCCTTATACTTTTTAAGATTAGCCTTTCAATTTATTTTAGGGAATTTCATTCCTTTAATATCTTCGAAAGAATAGGACTTGCAAGAGAAGCTACTGGCGTAAGTTCAGTTATCTTTAAAGACTTTTCTTTTGCCTATCTCTTAATGATTTTGTTGGGCTTTGCCCTAATGTTTTTAATAAATAAATATTATGAGGAAGAAGATTTTAATAAAGAAATATTTTATAAAAAACTTGGAATCTTTTTTGCCCTTTTAATACTTCCAGGACTTTTTATAAAACCCATAAGACCAACTGAATTTTACACTTCTACTTTTCTAGGACCCATTTATTCGAAAATACAAGAAAGAAAAGATAAAAAGTCCTTAGAAAAAACTGACATAAAAAAATATTTTAGCTCTCGTCAATTAAAAAATAATGAATTTACTGGACTTGCAAAGGACAAAAACATAATCTTTATCCAATGTGAATCTTTACAAAATGCAGTCATAAATAAAAAATATAATAAAAAAGAAGTAACTCCTTTTTTAAATGAGCTTATAAATTCTAAAGGGTCTATTTACTTTGACAATTATTATGAACTTCTTGGATTTGGCAATACCTCTGATGCAGAATTTGTATCCATGTCTTCAGTTTATCCAAGTCTAAAGGGGCAAGCTTATTCAGTTTACGATGGTAAAACTTCCTATGCTCTTCCCACTCTTGCAAAGAAAATGGGCTACGAAAATATAGCTATGCACGGAAACACAGGAAAATTTTATAACAGAGAAAATATTTATCCAAAATTTTCCTTTGACCATGTTTTTCTCGGTGAAAGTTACGAGCAAAGTGACCAAGTTATAATTGGCTTATCTGACAAATCTTTCTTCGAGCAGTCTTTTAACTTTTTAAGAGAATTTGACAAGAAGGATCAAAAATTTTTTGCATTATTAGTTAGCATGTCCACTCACACTCCCTTTAACTTGCCAGAAAATTTAAGAAGCATAGAAAGAGAAAAAGATGATGACACAGAATTTGTCTACAACTATGTAAATTGTGCTAACTATACCGATAAGGCCTTAAAAGACTTTGTAGAAGAATTAAAAAAATCAGGCATCTTGGATAAAAGCATGCTTGTGATTTATGGTGATCACCACGCTTACACCTTAAACAACAAAAAAAATAAAGAATCCATGGAAAGATGGCTGGGAAGAGATGTAGATTTTGATGACATGATGAATATTCCCCTTATTATTTATCTGCCAGGCTATGAAAAAAATATAAAAAGAAATAATATTGGATCACAAGTTGATCTCTACCCCACAATTCTAAATTTAATGGGATGGGACAGGAGCAATATCCCATGTTTTGGCATTGACCTTTTGGGATCTGGCAAAGATGTTGATGAAAATGTAGTTTATCCTCAAACTTATCTTTTAAAGGGATCTTTTATCACTAAGGACAAACTCTTCGAATATTCTCGTGACGAAATTTTTGAAAATTCTAGATTTATTGATAGAAAAACTAGAAGACCTCTTCCTTTAGAAGCTGCAAAAAATGAAGCAGCTTGGGCAAAAATCTCCCTTGACTATTGTGAAAATTTAATGACAAATGACAATTTAAGAGAACTAATAGAAAAAAATAAAGAAGACTGAGAATTAATTTTCCCAAGTCTTCTTTTCTTTTTTTATCCTTATAATTCTAATTACTTCTAGGACAAACAAAATAAATATCCCAATAATAAATCCAGAAAGACTAAAATTATCAAAATTTAAGGGCAAATTTTTACCCACAGTTGTCGGTCCCATTATAATTGCAAAAAGAGAACCCATAATCATGCCGAGAATTAGATAAATCATCTTTTCTCTGTTTTTTCTCATCTTCTTTCTTATAATTCTTATGGACATAAATATTCCAAAGATAATGCCAAGGCTCATTACAATAATTGGAAAGATTTTTTCAAAATTAAATCTCATAATCTCTCCTAATGCCTCAACTACTGGAATATAAACTCCTGCTATTAAAAGAATTGATGAACCAGAAATCCCTGGCAAAACCATAGCAGAAATAGCAAAGGCTCCCGCAAAAAATAAGTAAATGTAGTCAAATATATTTGGATTTATAAGATCAAAATCTCCAATAAGTCTAGATTTTTCCCTAAAATAAACCAAAAAAACTACAATAATTATTCCAATAAAAATAAAATAAAAATCTTTTTTGTTTTCTCTTAAAATTTTCTTCTCACTTTGAATTAAAAAGGGAAGGGACATGAGAGTTAGTCCGAGAAAAACTGATGACATAAAATAAATTTCCCTTTGAAATAATTCTGACAGGAAAAAAATACTTAAAAAAAGTCCAAAAATCCAACCAAGCCCCAAATTAAAAAGGTACTTGAAAGAGTCCCATCTTTTTCCCATTTTCCCTTCAAAAAATTCGTGCAAATTATCTATGAATTTATCATAAAATCCCAAAATAAAGGCAATAGTACCGCCGCTTACACCAGGTACAGAATCGGCAAGGGCCATCATAATGCCATTAAAAATATTTATTAACATACTTCCTCCATTTATCTATGATAACACTTATGGATATATTTTATTATTTATTTGATTAAATTTAATAAATCTTTTCTAATAATGGGTATAATATGCCTAACAAAGTTTTAGGAGGAAATATGAAGAACATAAACGTAGACGAACCTGTAGCAAATCTCATTGAAAAATTTCCAAATTTAAAAAACATTTTAAAGGATTTAGGTTTTATTGAAATTACAAATCCCCTAACCCTTTCTACTGTTGGAAAAATGGTTTCAATAAAAAAAGGAGCCAAAATAAAAAATATAGACTTGGATTTAATTAAAGAGAAGTTGAGAGAAGAAGGCTTTAATCTAGTTGATGTTGAAAATGTTAGTGATGATTCCAAAGAAGATAATGATAGACTTAGTCTCTTAAAATCCTATATCGAAAGACTTTCTAAGGGCGAAGACTTGGAAGCTGTTAGAAGTGATTTTGTAAAAAATTTTAAGGATGTCTCTTCAAAGGAAATAGTTGATGCTGAACAAGAGCTAATTATGAGTGGCCTTCCCCTAGAAAAAGTCCAAAAACTTTGCGACATCCATTCTGCACTTTTCCACGAAAGTAATATTGTAGATGAGAGTCAAAAGGATTTGGAAAAAATTCCAGGTCATCCCCTAAATATCCTAAGTTCAGAAAATAGAAAAATTAAATTTTTAGCTGACGAAGTCAAAAATAGCAAAGACAAGTTAGCTAAGATAAGAGAGCTTTTAAAAATAAATTCTCATTACGGCAAAAAGGCTGGACTTATTTATCCCCTTTTGAAAACTAAATATGATATTATTGGTCCCAGTGATGTTATGTGGGCTGTCGATGATGAAATAAGAAGTGACCTGTCACATATTGTAAAAACAAATTCTTATAATGAGGAAAACTTAAATAAGGTTTTAGATAGGATCTATGAAATGATATATAAGGAAGAGAATATCCTCTTCCCACTTTTAAAAGAAAACTTCACAGAAGAAGAGTGGAATAAAATCTATGGCGACTTTGGAGAATATGGACTAGACCTAGTGGATGATGTCCCCCTTTGGAAGGACTACAAACCCAAAGAAATCCTACCAAAGGAAGAAAATTCTTATGGAAGTCTTGAATTCGAAACTGGAAGTTTAAAGATAAAGGAAGCCCTTCAAATTTTTAGGACCATTGATGTCGAGCTAACCTTTATAGATAAGGATGACTTTGTTAGGTATTATTCTGAGGGAAGGGACAAAATTTTTCCTAGACCTAAGTCTTGTTTAAATAGAGATGTAGCTTCTTGTCATCCTCCAAAAGTTGTTCCAATGGTGAAGTCCTTGCTTGATGATTTTAAGAGAAAGAAGAGAGATCGTTTAGTTATATGTAAAGACATTAAGGGAAAGAAAATCTTAGTTAAGTACCTTGCAGTTTATGATGAAGCTGGTGATTATCTGGGTACTTTGGAAACAGTTGAGGACATAAGCCACTACTAATGAAATGAAAAAAGAAGCCACATTGAAGTGACTCCTTTTTTTAATCTTCACATCCTATTACTTCATTGTAAAATTCCTCTGCCCTGTCTATGTAAATGTTAGATAGGCTTGCAAGGAAAATTGGTGTGCAGAGGAAGAAAGCAACAAAAGCCATAACCATGCCATTAAAAATATTTATTAATATATTTCCTCCAGTCCTTTTATGATAACACTTAATTTTTAAAAATTATAAAATCCTGGAAATTTTTACAAATATTTAATAATTTTTATTATTAGTAAATTTTTTTTATTTTGTGGCAATATGCTATAATTAAATTAAGAAATTAAAATATATTTATATTTTCTAGCGAAAATTATTTAAGATTAATTCCAAAAGGAGGAAAAATGAAATACAAAGATATTATAGAAGACTTAGTTTGGACAGTACTTGGTGTCATACTTGTAACTTGGACAAAGGATCCTTTTTTAAGTATTTTTATTCTTTTAATACTTCTTGTGATTTATAAATTAATTAGAGCTTTTTTTTCTAAATAATCTAACTTTCTACATAAAAAAATCCACTACATTAAGTAGTGGATTTTTTATAAGCCTTATATAACTTCTGTATCTTCTTTCATGTCATCATAAATACCTTCGATATTGTCCAAGTATATATCAGAGAGCCTTGCAATATAGTTTGGCCCCATAATAACAGCTGCAATTGCTGCAACTACCAAGGCAATAAAAGATATTGTTAAAATCCCTGACATACTTTTTGCAGGTATTATTATAATAATTGCCACAATTAAAGAAATAATTGTAACCTTAAAAACCTTTAAACCCATTATAAAAGTTTCAGAAAATAGTTTAAATCCTAATTTAATTATAAGTTTTAAACACTTAAAAAATGGCAAATCTCTATATCTCATATCTGCCATAACAAAATTTGAATAAGCAAAAATAAGTGAAAGAAATACTGTAACCAAAATATATAAAATTGAAATGAATACAATTCCTCTCATTCCAGCTGCAGCAAGATCAGATCCAGTTAATGAAGTTAAAGCTGAAAAAATAAGCGCAGCTGCACTTATAAGACTAACTAAAATATTCATCAAGAAGACTTTTCCCGTCATTGTCTTTATTCCTCTAAAATACTCGCTAAAGCTACCTTCTCTATTATATAAAAGACCTCTACAAATTATGTAATTAATAATCCAAGCAAATATCGTTCCAATTACAGTAAGATTTCCATCATAAATATTTTCAAAAACCCCAGCTATAATTCCACTTAAAATCATTAAAAGGATAACTGAACCGTAATTAAATTTTCTCATTGTGACCTCCTATCTATGTCTGTTTTTATTTTAACACAAAATATATTTTAAAAACGAAAAAGCCACTGTAAAAAGTGGCATTTTTTTTGATTTTTAATTTTCTTCTTCTATTACTTCTCTATAAATTTCTTCAGATCTTTCTACATAAATATCAGAAATTCTCGCACTATAAGTTGGTTGACACAAGAAAAATCCAATAGCTGATATTACTCCAAAAAATATTGCTAAGATAGTAAGAGCCTCCATCCCTTGTAGAACAAAAATTAGCGAAATGAAAGTAACTACACCACATATTAGACTTATCTTAAAGACATCTAAAGCAGTCATAAAAGTTTCTTGAAATAATTTTGTTCCTGCCTTTACTATGAGTTTTAGACTGTCAAAAAAGGAAAGGTCCCTGTATCTCTCGTCTGCCATGAATAAATTTAAATAGGCAAAAATAAGGGATAGAAAAACTGTCACTAAAGAAAATAAAATTACTAAACTTGTTAGTACCTTTGGGTTACTGACTTCGTAGTTATTAGTAAGTAAAAATCCTGCACCAGACAAAAGCATTGCCAAAGTAAGTAGGGCAACAGTTATTGCTCCCACTAAAAAATTCATTAAAAATACCTTGCCTGTCATAGTTTTTATTCCCCTAAAATATTCAGAAAAGCTTCCTTCTCTATTATAAAGAAGTCCTCTGCAAATTATGTAATCAGCTATAAAAGAGACAATCCCTCCAAGAACTGATAAATTGCCGTCAAAAATATTTTGCACGAACCCAACGATTATTGAACTTACAATAAGTATTAAAATAATTGAGCCATAGTTGTATTTTCTCACAATATCATCTCCTTGATCTTTTAAACAAGTATAACACAAATAATTATATCAATAAATAATTCCCACTAACTATTCTAACTTGTTAAATAATTAAAATTATACTTTAATTTATGCCAATATTAAAATTCAAAAGCTTTTATAAAAATTTTTCTTTGGGGTATAATAAAAATAGGCGATACATAAAGGAGGAAGACATGAAAAAAATATTTGGTGCTTTAGTTGCAAACTTTTTATCATTTTATTTATTAGATTTAATGTTTAGCAATATATATTTTCAAAAAACAAGTGCCTTTGTGGCTATGGCAATAATCTTTTCACTGGTAAACTTGACAATAAAACCAATCCTAAAGGTTTTGTCATTTCCAATAACAGTTGTGACTTTGGGTTTATTTTCCCTAGTTGTAAACGCAGTAGTCTTGGAAATTGCCTTTAACTTAGTTTCAACTGCATCCATAGGAAGTTTTGGAACAGCTTTTTGGGCATCTATAGTCCTAAGTTTTATTAACAGTGCAATAAGAGAACTTTTAAGCAAAAACTTTAAGTAAAAAAATCCGCAGTTGTGAACAGACACGACTGCGGTTTTCTTTTCTAAAATATCAATAAATAACTAAATTGTCCCCATCCATATACATATAGAAAGTGTCGTAGTCTTCTTCTGGGCTGCCCTTTAGAGAATAAATAAAATCATCTATCTTATCCATTACATCCTGATTGATTTCTAAATCATCGTACAAAAAATTAATTCCCTCAACTATAATTTTATTTTTTGATGCCATATTAAGCTCCTTTCATATCTTCTCATTATAAAAATAACTTAATAGGAGAAAATATTATATTGAGTTTTTCTTTCTATAATTATTAAAAAAATCCTGAAGCCTATTACAACTTCAGGATTTTAATTAACGATATTTTAAAACTTCAGTGGCAAGTTCAAGCATTTCTATTGCAACATTGAAATTTTCACCAAAAAGGTCAAAAACTGCATCTTCAGAAAGAACTCCACATGGAAGATCTTCTGGAAGTTCTCCCCTGTCATATCTTTCCAAGTCTTCAAAATAAACTTCAGAACTATAATAATCGCTAAGTTTTCTATATTCCTCTTGATGAGCCTCAAACTTTTCAATTGCGCCCCTTAGATTTTCAATTAAATCGTTGTGATCATTTAAAATCTTTTCCATCTCAGTAATTCTCTTAACAGGATCCATAATGTCCTCCTTTTAATAATAAGATAAATCTTCTGCGTCTTTAATTATAATACAAAAATAGACTTATAAAAAGAAAAAATCAAAGTTCATATAGAAAAATCAGCTTTAAAATTTTAGATTTCCACTACTTCTCTATCGCCAGCAAAGGTTGAAAATACTGCTTTTCCTTCTTTAAGATATAGGACAGTCATTTTGCCATCGTCTGCATAGTACATATTTTCAAGAGCTTTTTTATTTTGATTAATCATTTCTTCTCTTACTTCTTTCCTGTCATCTTCCTCAAGAACAGCACTAAGCCTTATCCAAGTTTTCCCATCAAAGGCAGAAATTTCTACTTTTGGATTTTTCTTAATTTGTTTATAAACTTCTTTTTCTTTTGAAGTTACAATATAAATTTTATCCTCAATCTTTGCAAGAGCACCAAGTGGTCTAACTCTAGCTTGATCATTATCTATTGTTGCAAGATAAAAAACTCCAACTTTTTTTAAGTAATCATAAATTTTATTCACAAAAATCCTCTTTTATTGTTTCTTACCCCAAGAGTCCTCTTTAACACAAATCTTACTAGTCTTTAAAATAAAAATAGGAGAAGCCCTAAGCTCCTCCTAAAATTTTAATTTTATCAGTCTTCTTTAAAGAATTCTACACCTGCAGTGAATATATCTTCAAGTTCCATGTCAAATATGTTTTTAAAAGTATTTTCAACAAATCTTTCGCTGTGACCCATCTTTCCTAAGATCTTTCCATCTTCTGAC
>NZ_HE978595.1:227790-288842 GCF_000312025.1 Peptoniphilus timonensis JC401
GACATCAAGGCTTCTACATTTAGAAGTGATCCATTTGGTGCATCGGCATAAGACATTGCAACTTGTTCTTTATCTAATATATCTTTAATTTTTCTTCACTTGCTATAAATCTTCCTTCTCCGTGAGAAATTGGAACCTTGTAAGTTTTTCCTTCTTGAAGCTTTGCAAGCCATGGTGAATTATTTGACATAACAACTGTGTCGACTACTCTAGCTATGTGTCTTGAACAAGTGTTATAAGTTAGAGTTGGGTCATCTTCTTCAAGGTCTTTAATTTTTCCATAAGGAAGTAGTCCTGTTTTAACTAGAGCTTGGAAGCCGTTACAAATTCCAAGGATTAGCCCGTCATTGTCTTCTAATAATTTTTCTATTGCATCTTTTACTTTTTCAGATCTAATTACATTTGCAATAAACTTACCTGATCCGCCTGGTTCATCTCCAAGTGAAAATCCGCCTGGGATTGCAAGTATTTGTGCATCTGATATTTTTTCTGCAAATTCTTCTATAGATTTTTCTAGGCTCTTTTCGTCTTTATTTCTAAATACAAGCACTTCAGCTTTTGCTCCAGCTCTTTCAAAAGCTCTTGCTGTGTCATATTCTGAGTTTGTGCCAGGGAAAGCTGGTATAATGACTTTAACTTCATCAACTGGCTTTTTGGATTTCATTCTTCTCTTTGGAGCTTTCTTTTGTTCAAATTTTTCAAGTTTATTTGAATCAATTGGCTTAAAGATTTTATCCATTGTGTTTAGATATGCTTTTGAAAGTTTTTCTAGGTCTAATTTTTCTCCATTTACAAGCATTTCTCCTTCTTTAAATTCACCAAGATTTTCTATAAAGTCCCTATCTTCAAGGTATTCTACTATAAAAGATCCATAAAGTGGTGAATATAAATCTTCTAATTTTATGTCAAAGCAAGTGTTATCTATTGCCATTTCAAAAATTTGTGGAAGGCTTCCCTTGTGGTTAATTGCTGCTGCAGAAATTATATTTCCTTTTTCAATTTCTTCTTGAAGTTTTTTGAAGTTTGCTTTTGCCTCATCAAGGTCAAGTGCTCCAATAGAATCTCTATTTGTCTTTATGATACCAATTTTTCCTTTTCCCTTAAATTCTGGACTTATAATATTTTTTGCATCAACAGTATTTACTGCAAAGGAAATTAGTGTTGGAGGAACATTTATATCTTCAAAACTTCCACTCATTGAGTCCTTGCCTCCAATTGGAGGTGCTTCGAAAAATCTTGATGCTTTTAATGCTCCAAGAAGTGATTTAAGTGGTTTTGACCAAGATTTTTTGTTGTCCATTTTTTCATAAAATTCTTGGAAGGAAAGTCTTATGCCAGATAGGGGAGCACCTGCAGCCACAAGTTTTGCTATGGATTCTATTACTGCATAGTAACCTCCAAGATATTGTGATTCAAAAGATAGCTCAGGGTTAAATCCATAGGACATGACTGATGCTGTTTTGGACTCTCCTTCATCTGTTGGGATTAGGGCTGCCATAACTTGTGCTGGTGTGTTTTGTTTTTTTCCACCAAGTGGTTGTAAAACAGTTGCAGCTCCAACTGATGAATCAAAGAGTTCAATCATATTTTTCTTAGATGTTATATTTAAGTCTGATAAATATTTTTCAAGATCTTCAAGTCCATCTTTATTTTCCAAAAATTCTGGAAGGTCTTCTGAAGCAACTTCAACTTCTTCAAATCTCTTGGCACCTGTTTGATTTACAAAATCATAGCTCATGTCGCAGATAAGATCATCTTCATAGTACATTTTAAGTCTATTATCGCCAGTAACTCTTGCAATAACTGTTGCTTCTAAGTTTTCCTTGTCAGCAAGTTCCATGAATTTATCTACATCATCTTTAGTTACAACAACTGCCATTCTTTCTTGAGATTCTGAAATTGCAATTTCTCTTGGTTTTAATCCCATGTATTTTAATGGAACTTTATCTAATTTTATTTCAATAGAGTCTGCGAGTTCGCCTATGGCAACAGAAACTCCACCTGCACCAAAGTCGTTACATTTTTTGATTAATTTTGCTGCCTTTGGATTTCTAAATAATCTTTGGATTTTTCTTTCTTCTGGTGCATTACCCTTTTGAACTTGGGCAGATTCTGTTTCAATAGAAGAAACATTGTGAGATTTTGATGATCCAGTTGCTCCACCAATTCCATCTCTACCAGTTTTTCCGCCAAGTAGGATTACAATATCTCCTTCACTTGGTTCGATTCTCTTTACATTTTCAAGAGGACATGCTGCTATAACTGCGCCAGTTTCCATTCTCTTTGCCACATATCCTGGGTGATACAATTCATCAACAAGACCAGTTGCAACTCCAACTTGGTTTCCATAAGAAGAATATCCAAGAGCTGCTTCTGTGACGATTTTCTTTTGTGGAAGTTTACCTTCAAGAGTTTTTTCTATTGGAGTGAAAGGATCTCCTGCTCCTGTTACTCTCATAGCTTGATAAACATAGGATCTTCCAGAAAGTGGATCTCTTATAGCCCCACCAAGACAAGTTGAAGCTCCTCCAACAGGTTCAATTTCTGTTGGGTGATTGTGAGTTTCGTTTTTAAACATAAGTAGATAGTCACGTTCTTCTTCTTTTCCATCTACTTCCACTTTAGCCTTTATTTTTACAGAGCAAGCATTTATTTCTGATGAAACTTCTAAATCATCAAGTTTGCCATTTTTCCTAAGTTCCTTGGATAAAATTGTGCCAAGTCCCATAAGAGTAATTGGCTTTTTGACATCTAAATCTTCTCTCATCTTTAGGTAGTCATCAAAAGCTTTTTTAATTTCCTTATCAAGTTCTGTCACTACATTAAAATCAACATCAAGTTCTGTGTTAAAGGTTGTGTGTCTACAGTGGTCAGACCAATAAGTGTCTATTATTGCAACTTCAGTTTCATTTGGATCTCTATTTTCAGATTTAAAATAATCTTGCAAAACTTCCAAATCTTCTGGACTCATGGCAAGAGATTTTTCTTCCACAAATTTCACAAGACCATCTTTATCAAGTTCATTAAAACCATCATAAACTAGATTTTCGTGGTTTTTCTTTGCATCTTCACGAAGTTCAGTTTCCTTGTAAACATCAACTTCTTGCGAATCAACTGGATTAATCAAAAAGGCTTTTATCTTTTCAAGTTCTTTTTCATTAACCCCACCAATATCATAAACTTCTGTCACCTTTGCCCTGATTTTTTCATCAGTAAAAAGTGCAAGAGTTTGAACAAGTCCGTCTTCTCTATTGTCAAATTGACCTGCTTGATATTGAATTCCTATTGGATTTTCAAAAGAATCTTCTAATTTTTTATAATCTTCATAATAAACTTCTTCTACTGGAGCTTCATAAAAAACACTCGCCATAGTCTTTTCAAGAGTTTCATCTGATACATCTATATCGTATCTCCTGTAAGTTTTAATATAAGTAGGCTCGATGCCAAGAGAATTTTTGATTTCTTCTCTTAGGGCCTTTGATTGGTGGTCAAATTCATTTTTCTTGCAGATATAAATTCTTTTAACATTATTTTTCATCTTCAATTAACTCCTTTGGCTCAACTGCATAATTGCCATTAAAGCAAGCTTCGCAGAAATTATTTTCTTTCATCAAAGTTGCATCTAACATTCCCTCCATAGATATAAAGGCAAGGGAATCTGCACCTATTTTTTCTCTCATTTCTTCAACAGAATAGTTTGCAGCAATAAGTTTTTGTCTTGATGGCGTATTTATTCCATAATAACAAGGATATTTTACTGGAGGAGAAACAACTCTCATGTGGACTTCCTTGGCACCAGCTTTTTTCATTCTCTTAATCAAATTCTTGGAAGTTGTTCCCCTTACAACAGAATCATCTACAAGGATTATTCTCTTGTCCTTTAAAACTGTTTCAAGAGGATTTAACTTTAATTTTACAGAAAGCTCTCTTTCTTCAGCTGTTGGCTTTATAAAAGTTCTTCCCATATACCTATTTTTTTACAAGACCTTCTGCAAAAGGAATTCCAGATTCTTGAGCATAACCCATTGCACCAGGTGTTCCTGAGTCTGGAACAGCAATAACAAGATCCGCATCAACAGGTGCTTCCTTAGATAAAATTTCTCCGCATCTTCTTCTAAAATTATATGAGTTAACTCCATCTAAATTTGCATCAGTTCTTGCAAAATAAACATATTCAAAGATGCAGTGTTTTCTTTCAGCCTTTTCAAAAAATCAGAATGGATGCCCTTCTTGTCGACAACAACAATTTCTGAAGGTTCAACATTTCTTATAGCATCAGTTCCAATTATTTCAAGAGGAGCATTTTCTGATGCAATTATAACTTCTCCATTTTTTGCTCTGCCAATTAAAAGTGGTCTAAAACCATTGGGGTCACGAAAAGCAACTAATTTATCTTCAAAAAGCATTACAACACTGTAAGCTCCCTTTATCCTTGCCATAGTTTTTTTAACAGCTTCAATAATGTCGCCTTGGTAATACTTGGCAACAAGAGAAAGAATTACTTCTGTATCAATTGCAGTTTGAAAAAGCATACCTTCATCTTCTAGTTCAGACCTAATTGATTCATGATTTACAAGATTTCCATTGTGAGCAAGGGCAAATTCCTTGTTCTTAGAAAAAGCAAGGAGTGGTTGTGAATTATATTCATAAGATCCACCAGCTGTTGCATATCTGACATGACCAATTCCAATATTTCCCTTTAACTTTAAGAAACTTTCATCATCAAAATTATCATAGACAAGACCCATACCCTTATCTAATACCATATTTTCTCCATTAAAGACACAAATACCACTTGCTTCTTGTCCCCTGTGTTGAAGAGAATTAAGTCCGTAAAATAATTTTTTGCTCACATCATTTTGTGAGTAAATCCCTATAACTCCACACATTAGTCTTCCACCTCATTCTTCCAATAATAAAAATCTTCCATTCTTCCTCCAATTAAAAAAGCTCATCAAAAAGATGAGCTATCAATATCTGTATGTGAAAAATTAGTCGCAAATATTGCGTTTCTAAGTCCGTAATCTCTATGTATAGAAACTTTTGAAAACACAGGCAAGAAAATCATAAAATCAACTAATCCTCCAATTCATAATAAAGTAATTATATCATAAATAGAAAAATTTGTAATAATTAGCTTTAAATTTAGAATAAATTTCATTATGTTTTTAAATAATTTTTTACTCCATCAAAAATCCCAATAAACTTGTCCATAAAATCAATCTAAAATATATTTTTCCAAACTTAAAAACTTTTTATATTTCTAAAGCATAAAAAAGAGCAGACCTAAGTCTGCCCAAAAAAAGTATTTATTTAAATTGTTAGAGTAAATTTACAATTACCCTTGAGATTTCCCCTCTTCTAATATTTTCTTTAGGGTCAAATCTTCCATCATCTCTTCCTTGGAAAAGTCCTCTGGAAACAGATTTTTTGACCTCTGTTTTTGCCCAATTTGATATTTTATCTTCGTCTTTAAATTTAATATCCTTAAATTCTTTCCTATAAATGCCTAATTTTTCAACATATCTATTTAAAATAGCGGCTACTTCTTCTCTTGAAATTTCTCTATTAGCTTTAAATTCACCATCATCATATCCATAGATAATTCCATTTTTGCTAGCCCAGACTACATATCCCTTGTCTTTGTTATTATCTAAATCTTTATAGATGTTTTCATTGTAATTTGATGGATTGACATCTTGCATCTTTGCAAGTGCTTTTACAAGTTCTAACCTAGTGGCATTTCTATCTGGATAAAACTTTCCAGCATCTAAATCCATTAGCTTTTTATCTAAAACTTTTTCTATAAATTCACTAGCCCAGTGATTTTTGTAATCTCTTTCTTCTATATTTTTTGTTTCATAACTTTTATCTAAGATATTATTTTTATTCTTTGAAGATAGAGAATAGGTAACATCTACTGGATAAGTTTTTTCACGGTGATGTCTTGTAAAGATGCTATCAATTTTATTTTCATTATCCTTATATTTAGCATTATCATCTATTTCTGTCCAAGGAATTTCACTTTTGTTTTCCTTTTTATCGTCTAGCTTATCTTCTCTAGGATATATTTTTGCAAAATTAAATCTGTCCCTAAAGTTAAAGTCAATTAAATCATCATTTCCCTTGCCAGACATATAATTTACATCAAAGAAAGTTTTTTCACTTTCATCAAGACTTGCTGCATAAGGAGAATAAGTTTTTAAGAAAATTTTGTTGTTATCTTCGTCAAACTCTGCGTATTTAAAGAATCCATTTCCTCCATTATAGGAAAATTGATAGTCAGCTAAAACAGTTAGGACCATTTTATTATTGTCATTTTGATAGATCTTGTTTCCTGCCCCGTGATAGTGTCCAGATACTGTCATAAAAACTTGATCATACTTCTTTATAATATTCCAAATTTCATCGCCAACTTTTGATAATTGTACTGAAGATGGTTCTGTGTAGGAGCAATCAACTATGTTATGACTGACAATAATTGTTGGGTTTTCTCTATTATTCTTTAAAATATTTTCAAACCACTCTTTATCTCGTCCCAGGTCATACCAGGAAAGTCCTATCATAAGATATTCATAAGAACCTGCCCTTACCTTCATGTAAGAAGATCTTCCAGAAGGAGAATCATTTACTAAATAAGTTGCTTTTTGTAAAAATTCTGAATTTTTTCCAAAATAATTGGTATAAAATAAATCTTGTGGTTTGTTATTGGGATTTAAATAGAAATCTTTGTCGCCATATTTATAGCCAGCTTCTGGTAAATAATCGTGATTTCCAGGTATAATCAGAGTTTTTAAATTAGAATCTGCAAGTTTATAAAAAATATTTCTAGAATCTTTAAATTGTTCTTCTGAATCAAAATCTTCGACTATGTCTCCTAGATGAGCAACAGCTTTTATATTTCCCTTATTCGCATCATTTATAAGTCCTTCAATCGCTGTATTCATTACATCTTTTCTAAATTTTACTGTGTTTTGAGTGTCTGGCAAAAATACAAAATTATAATTATTTTTATTTTCTAAAGAAAATTCTCTATTTGATCCAAAATCTCCAGCAAGAACTTCAGGATTTTTTACTATCCATTCACTTTTATCAAGTTCTCCTCTTGAAATTCTTATAGTTTCTATATTTCCATTTAAAAATTTATCCAAACTTTGACTTCCTTCTTTCCACCAAGAAGAACCAATTCTAAATCTTCCATCCTTAGGATCAGCAAAAATTCCCTTCATTTCTCCACCGTCCCTAGAATTGTAATTTCTAAAAGATTCAGCTCCATTTAGATATGATTTAATATTTCCCTTGTCATCACAAGTTATGGCAATGTGATACCATTGTCCACCCTTATCCATGGCAACAGACCATACAGATGAATCCATCATGTGTGAGTCGTCTTTATTTGCTGTTAAGTACTGCACTTCTTTACAATTTGAAACTGCTATTGATGTTGAACCTAATTGTGGTTCATCCATAGTTTTAACATCTTCTGTTTTGTCAATTTGTCTTGCCATAATCCCCATCCATTCATCTTTACTAGTCCAATCCTTTGGCAAATAATATAAAATCTCAATAGTATAACCTTCTTCAAAAGTTTCCTTATTTATTGCTGCATCATTATTAGTAATAAAATCAGCTCCCTTATCTTTTGCAAGTCCAGCAAATTCAATTGATCCCTTTCCATTGACGGATTCATCAGAAAACTTTAAAAAATCTTCCCAATTTTCACTAGACTTATCTTCTGTCAAATGACCCTTTGAGTAAGTTTGCATTAACAAGTCATTATTATTGCCACTGACATCTTTAATTACAAGACTTCCATCAATAATTGAACCTGTAGAATTATCCCTGTTAAAATCCCACTCTGCAACTACTTTTGATTGTGCAAATATTCCACTTGGAATAAATGATACAAACAATGCAACAAGTAAAAATAGTGACAAAAAACTTCTTCTCCAATTATTTTTCACTTTTTTAACCTCCTCATTTTTCCATGGGTAATTATAAAAAAATAATATTTATATTGAGATTATAAAAAGTAAAAGCTATGTAAAATTTTATTTCAACAAAAAAAGAGCAGACCTAAGTCTGCCCAAAAAAGTATTTATTTAAATTATGAATTTAAATCTTATTCGATGGAGATTTTTGATGCTCCTTCTATTTTTATATTTGAGTTGTAATATTTTGTAAGTGCCTTAACCATATAGGCTGGATCCTTTGCTCCAGCTGTTTCATAGTTGGAGTGCATTGCAAGTTGTGGTAGTCCTATATCAACTGCGTGAAGGGATACTTGTGTATTTGATAAGTTTCCAAGTGTTGATCCACCTTGCATATTACTTCTGTTGGCAAAGTGTTGAACTGGCACATCAGCAAGAGCACAAATCTTCTTAAATACTGCTTGTGAAAAAGCGTCTGATGTGTATTTTTGATTTGCAGCTTCTTTTATTACAATACCTTCATTCATAAAAGTTCTGTTTTCATCGTCAGTTAATTCCTTGTGGTTAGGATGAACTGCATGAGCATTGTCAGCACTTACAAGGAAAGATTTTGCAACTGCCTTGTGATACTCTTCTTCTTCAAAGCCAAGGGATGCATTTAGTCTTTTTAATGTGTCTTGTAAAAGAGTAGACATGGCACCTTGTTTTGTGTTGGATCCAACTTCTTCGTTGTCGAAGCAGCAGTAAACATTTACTGCCAAATCATTTGATCCTTCTAAAAAGGCTTTAAGTGAAGTGAAGGCACATTCAAGGTCATCAAGTTTTGGTGATGATACAAATTCATCTTTGTAACCCCAAATTTTTCCTTCTTGTCTATTTACAAGGAATAAATCTTTAGAAATAATTTGATCTTCATTAACTCCAAGTTCTTCTGCTATCATCTTGTTGTAATCTCCAACTTTCATTGCTCCTGTTGTAAATAGTGGAAGTAGGTCAACTTGTCTATTGTAGTTGTAGCCCTTATTTACATCCCTATTCATGTGGATTGCAACATTTGGAATAATTAAAAGATCTTTATCGATATTTAGTAGCTTTGAAACTATAGCTCCATCTTCTTCTACTAGGACTCTTCCTGCAAGTGTAAGTGGCTTGTCAAACCAAACTGAATCAATTGGTCCTCCATACACTTCCACATTTAGTTTTACATAGTCCTTTGGTCCTTCAAGCTCTGGCACACTTTTTACTTTAAAAGTTGGTGAATCAGAGTGAGAAGCCACAAGTTGGTAGTGGTAGTCTGATAAGTCACTACCCACTTTAAAGGCAATTATACTTGAGTCATTTCTTGTTGTGTAATAATTTTTGCCCTTTTCAATATTCCAGCTTTCGCCTTCTTTTAATTCTGTAAAATTTTCTGCGTCAAGGTATGATTTCACAGTGTCAACTGTGTGGAACATACTTGCGCTCTTTCTAATAAATTCTAACAATTCTTTTGAAGTTTCTAAATAATTCATACTTCCTCCTTTTAGAATTTAGCTAAGTTTTTTATCTTCCTTTGCTCTTATCATTGGTAAAATTACTCCAAGTGCAACAAGTACAAGTGGTGTAATTACGTTAAGTGCCATTTGCATTGGGTCATCTGAAATCATTCCTAGCATACAGCAAGCAGCTGTTACTATAAAGCACCAGAAGCCAAAGAATAAAGCAAGGCCTTGTTTACGAGTAAAGTAGAAATCTCTTTCTACATCGCCTCTGTTCTTTCTCAAGAAAATATATGCCAAGAATACCCATAAATAACGAAGTGGCATTGTAATTGAGTTAAGTTTTGTAAGTTGTCTTAATACTGTTGCAGCACCTGGCACAAGAATTTGTGCAAGGATAATTGAACCAGCAAGAACAATTATAAGTTTAATACCATTGATGTAAGCTCCATATTTATTTTTCTTTAGAAGCTTTCTTGGAATGTATTTATTTGTCTTATCATCATCAAGTAGCATTCTTAATGGTGCATCAATACTTACAACAAGTGTAGAGAATTGACCAATAGTGTTACATAAAGCGTAAACAATCATAAGTGCATTTCCAAGTCCATAATATTCCCCAACTTTTTGGAATGCCCAATAAGCACCATTAGCTGCATAAGAGTCAAAAGTTGCTGGATCTGAATTAATAATAGCAGGATCAAACATCATTCCCATAGCAATAGTACCAAAAATAGCTGAAATAATTACCATTACAGCAGCAAAAATCATTGCTTTAGGGAATTGCTTTGAAGGGTTACCTTCCAGGTTGTTTACATAAGGACTCATCTTTTCAATACCACCAACAGCAAATACAAGAATTGATAAAGAAGTGAAATACTTCATATCAAATGTTGGGATTAAATTATTAAGAGACCAGTCCATAGCTTGGTAACCACCATTTGGATTGATCTTTGGTGCAGCAAGCATCATTAAAATATAAAGAATACCCATAACAAACATACTTGAACCTGCAATAGTTGCAAGGTTTTTAAGTGGGTTAAGTCCCCTACTTGCTACCCAACAGAAAATTAAAAATACTGCTAGAGTTGCGATTTGTACATAAACAGTTGGTAGTGAGTCATAAACTTCTGCGTTTTGGAAGAACATCCAGCTCATTGCCTTTAGTCCACCAGAACCCTTAGAAGCGATGTAGGTAATGTGACATGCCCAATAAGTCCAACCTGCGTAATAAGCTAGCTTATCGCTAGAAGTTGATCTTATCCATGATGTAACTCCACCACCCTCATCCTTGAAGGCTGAACCAAGTTCCCCAACCATTAGAGCGTTTGGAATAAAATAAAGTGCGAACATTAGGATCCATGAAAATATTACTTGAATTCCGTTAAAGAATACGAAACCGTTAACAACATTTCCAAAACCCCATAAAGTGGAAAATGCCATAAAAGCCAGCGCATTCCACTTAATTTTCTTTTGTGAATCTTGCATTTAAACTCTCCTCTCATAAAAATAATTGCATGATTTAGTTAATTATAACCTTAAAAAAATAAGTCGTCTAGTGAAAATAAGAATTTATAAAAACATTTTTCTTGCTTGCTTTTTTGGATTGACGCTTTAAATCACTTTATAAATAAAGTTTTATATCCCTTAATATACAAATTTATAGTGGTTTTACGTGAGAAATTATTATATTTATAAAAATTTCATCTCAAGACTCTTCTCTAAAAATACAATTTTATAGAGAATTTAAAAGTGTATTTTTCCTTTGTTTTCTTATTAAAAATTTTGTTTTACCCCTTTAAGAGCCTATTACCGGCAGCATTCCGCTTCTATTATATTTATTTATATTTATTCATTTTCTATCACATAAATCCTTTAATATATTCCCTATATCTTGTTTTAATCTTCCATAAATTACTTGTATCCTATATTTTGGAGCAAATACTACGTGATACTTACAATTCCAGGATGTATGTGATAAACTATTTTTATTCATTTTAGGATACCTCCCTTTTCTATATATGCTACTGCCAGTAACATATATAGTTTATCATGGAAGGTTTTTTGCTTGAAGCTAAAGCTTTTTTTCCTACCACCAGCATAGCTGGTGGTTTATTCATGCTAAAGCGAACAAAAAAGAGACTCGAATTAACGAGTCTCCTCAATATTTGACATAGCGTTGAAATAAATTTTACCTTCTTAAAATATATTCCATTAGTTCCAGAGCTTAGTTTTCTTCTAATAGGACTGACTTACCTATATTTTGGTCATACTTTTTCAACACAACAGATTTCATTAAAACATAATATACTACAACACTTATTAAAAGTCCTGCGTAAAAAGCATAGTCCCCAGCAAATAGGGCCAGACCGAATGATAAAAATGTTGCTAAAACTGCTGCAAAGTTATATCCATTTTTATAATTATATTGCCCTTCAGGGTTATATAAGTCTTTTATATTAACCTGAGTTTTTCTTATCAAGAAATAATCTGTTAATATTATACCGATTACTGGTCCTAACATTAATGAGATCCATGACTGAATAGTAACCAGGAATCCACCTTGACTTTGTAATTTCCATGGCATCATCAAAATACTGATACATCCACAGATTATTGTACTGTATGAGTATTTTAACTTAGGAAAAATATTTAATAAAGCAAGTGATGGTGGAAGCAAGTTAGCAGCTGTATTCGTACTCCACTGAGCAAACATTATAACTATCAAACACAATGATACCATAACTTTATTTGTAAAAAGATGAGGTACTACATCATTTAAGTCCCAGAATCCTGTTGTTATTCCTGCTATAACTCCAACAAGCATAGTTAATACTCCAACTAGCATCAACCCAATTACTTGTCCAACTATAGCTCTTTTATTTCTTTTCCAAAAATTCATTTTATGGAAATCAGGATATCTTTTTATTTGTCTAGTCAAATCGCCACCATTAAGTGCCATTGTAATCCATCCGCCTGCAATACCTGATATAGCAAACGGTATTGAGTAACCACCTTCAGCAGTAGTTGCCATTACGTCTGGTATGGTGATGTTATAGACATTCAGTATCTTGATAGTAATAGCCGTAAACATTATGGCCAAACACGGAATCGCAATCCAACCAAACTTAGCCATAGCCTCTACTCCGTACATAGTATTCATAATTTGTACTGCTGCAAAAATAATTATAATTACAGTCAAATTATCAAAGCCAGGGACAAATATACCGAACATTGTATTTAGTGAATTCGCCCCAACCCATGTTAGAAAACCAAACCAGTAAAGCCCAGGAATAGCTCTAATTATACTGGCTATATATGATCCCTTATAGCCGAATGGAGCTCTTATATATGCTGCAAACGGTATTCCATATTTTGTTCCAATATCCCCAACCATCGCTGTAAGTAATGTAACAATTCCATACCCTATAATCATTACAAGCGATATCATAAGAGGTGACAGCCCTTTACCATTATCAAAATATTGTGCCCCTAAACTAAACGCAACTATGTTTATTGTCATTCCCGACCACAATATAATATAATCTGCCAACGACATAGTTCTTTCGTTATCACTTGTAGGCATGAGCTCTTTATTTTTTAGTGAGTTATTATTATTATTCATACTTAACCCTCCAGTTATAAATCAAATTTTTGTATAATATTTTGATCAATTGACCTTTCTACAAACTTGCCTGCAAACTTTTCTCCGTAAAACTTTCCATCTTCAATTATTATATTTCCGTGAGAAATCGTCATTTCAGGATACCCTTTAATTTCCATTCCTTCGTGTAAACAATAGCTTATGTTGTTGTGAAGTACATCTTTACTTAATGTGACTTCTTTATCCATATCAACTATTACTATGTCCGCATCTGATCCTACTGCCAAAATACCTTTTTGAGGGAAACATCCATAAACTTTCGCAATATTCGTACTAGTTAAAGCAACTACATCATTGATACTTATTCTTCCTTTATTGACCCCTTCAGAAAGCATTATTGGTAATCTAACTTCTAATCCAGACAAACCATTAACAACTTTTCTGAAATCTTGTATAAACTTTCCTTCAGAGTCTTTTTCTAAGAACATTGACTTTTCATCAACATCAAATGTACAGTCGTCAGAACCTATTAATGAAATAGTTTTATCTTTTATACCATCCCATAGTTCGTCAGCTTGCTTTGGTGTTCTTAGTGGTGGAGAACATATAGCTAGATATCCGTCCTCCCTTTCATAAAGATCATCAAATAACGTTAAGTAGTGAGGACCTGTTTCAACATAAACTGGGAACCCTTTACTATGAGCCTCTCTAGCTACATCGAGAGCTTCTTTATTTGTTGTGTGAACAACAATGATACCCGTATCCACATACTTAGCAAACCAAACTGCTCTAGAAAATGCTTCAGCTTCACATAAAACAGGTTTACATTTGGCAAAATTCACCCATGATAAGTCATTCTTTTCTTCACATTCTCTTATATTGTTTTCAGCTATTGGATTACTTTCGCAGTGTAGCATCGGTAAACCTTTAACTTCTTTACATTTTTGGAAAACCTTAAGAATAGTTTCATCCTCAGCCATTACGCCTTCTTTTTTGTAAGTCATAAACATTTTAAATGTTGGTGTCCCATATTCTACTAGTTTGTCTATGTCTTTTAAAGTCGATTCATTTGCTTCAATAAATTTTCCATGCACGCTATAGTCAATTGCAGACTCTTCCATTTCTTTTCTTCTTGCTTTAACTTGTTCAAATGGAGATTGACCCCTTGACATATTAGCAAAATCCATAAAAGTTGTTACTCCACCAAACGAAGCACTAATACTTTGTTCATAGAATGTATTAGCTCCTAATGCTCCTTGGAAAGGTGCCATACAGTGCATGTGAGCCTCTACTCCACCTGGCAAAACGTATTTACCAGTTGCATCAACTACCCTACTAGCTTGCTCATCAGAAAACTTCCCAATTTGAACAATTTTTCCATCTTTAACAGCTAGATCATTTTCAATAGTGTAAGAATCATAAACTAACTTTCCATTTTTGATTATTAAATCGTACATAAAAACCCTCCATTTTCTTAATTTCTTATTAAACAAATAGCTTGAGCAAAAATCAATTTATCTACCTTTAAACCTTAAAACTTTTCCTGCTTTTTTAGGAGTAGCCTTTCCTTCTTCGATCAATATATTTCCGTTTATTATAGAATAGCCAATACCTGTTGCCAATTGTTTAGGGTTTGTATAGTCGCCATTATCTTTAATGTTGTCAAAGTCTATTACTAATATGTCTGCTGCATATCCATCTTTTAGGTATCCTCTATCTGTAATTCCTATTGTGTCTGCTGCTTTACCAGTCATTTTTCTGATAGCAACTTCAACTGGAAATACTTTTTCATCTCTACAATATTTTCCAAGAACTCTTGCAAAAGCACCATAAAGCCTTGGGTGTGGTTTTGCACCTATTATTCCATCTGTACAAACATTTTGTTCATCTCTCATCATAAATGTCTTTATATGTTCTTCTTTACCATAGAAATCCACAAGACCAACAATATTTTCTTCATCTCTAATTAAGTCAAATATTGCATCATAAGGATCTTTATTTGTTGCTTCTCCTAATTCGACCAGATTCATACCAACGTATTTTTCTGATTCTTCGTTCTTAACAAATGTTATATATATTCCCTCAAGTCCTGCAAAGTCTATGAAGTTATCCCATCCAGGAATTCCATTTTTGATGTCCTTTTTCATTTTTTCACGAAGTTCTGGATCCTTAAGTCTTTCTATTAACTTATCAGTTCCTCCATCGTGTACCCATGGTGGAAGGATTACAGACATCATTGTTGATCCTGCGACATATGGATATTGGTCAAAGGAAATTGTTAGTCCTTCTTCTTTTGCGTCATCGAGTTTTTTAAGATTCCTGGAATTAAGTCCCAGTTGTTCTTTCCACAGATTTTAAAGTGTGAGAAGTGAGTTCTACATCCACCTTCTCTTGCAATCTTTAGAATTTCATCCATGGATTCAAGCATTGCATCTGCTTCTGATCTTTGGTGAGTTACAAAAACTCCGCCATTTTTCTTTATAACTTTTCCTAGATCAATAAACTCATCTACATCTGCATATACACATGGTGGGTAAATCATTCCTGTACTCATCCCAAAAGCACCAGCATCAAAAGCTTTTTGAAGTTCTTCGTTCATTCTCTCTTGTTCCTCTGCTGTTGGCTTTCTATTTTCAAGTCCCATACTAACCATTCTCACATTTCCATGTGGTGCAAGGTAGGCGATATTTGGTCCAAGATCTAGTTTGTCAACTTTATTTAAGTATTCTTCTACGCTTCTCCAGTCCCATTCATAATCATATTCACCTTCTAGTCCAGCCATTGCTTTTTTCCAAGGTTTAACTGTCTCATCATTAACTGGTGCTGGTCCCATACCATCTTGAGCAACAAGTTCTGTCGTAATTCCTTGAAATAGTTTTGGTGCAAGATATGGATCTTCTATTACTAACATTGAGGAGTGGGAGTGAGTGTCAATAAATCCAGGAGTAACTAATCTCCCTTTTGCATCTATAACTCTGTCTGCCTCAACTTTTCCATCAACAAAATACATTTTTTCATCTTTAATAGCTATGTTTTTCTTGTAAGGTTTTGAGCCAGTTCCATCTACAACTGTTCCGTTTTTTATCAAAATATCGTACATAACCTATCTCCTTTATACTAGTAATGCTTCCATTACTGCCTCGTAAGAATCTACAACTTTTTCAAGTTCTGAAACTTCTATATATTCGTTAACTGTGTGAGCTAAGTTTTCTCTTGATGGTCCAATGCCTAGAGTTTTTATCTTTGCTTCTCCTGCATAGTGACTGCCATTGGTACAGAAGTTGTATTGGGTTATGTCTGGATTTTGTCCCTTATCTTTTAGTTTTGCTACAACTTTTTCAACCCAATCTTCCTCTTCGTCAAAGATCCAGCCTGGGAAAAATCTTTCCCCCTCAATAATTTCTCCAGTGAAGCAATTTTCCTCTCCTATTGAGTAATAGGCCCTGGCTTTAAGTTCACTGTCTTCTTTCATTAATTTTTCCAAAAGTTCATTTATTGGAGCCAAGACTGATTCTTTAGTTTCATCAACTAAGAGTCTCCTGTCATAAGTTGCAATACATTTTTCTGGCACAACTGATGCTCCTGGATAAGGACTTGATTTAATGTCAACTAGTTCTAATATTCCATATCCAAGTCTATCGTGGTGAGTTGGCTTTAGATCTCTTATTGCTTCTATTACCTTGCACATCTTGTAAACTGCGTTGATCCCCTTTTCTGGATTTGCTGAGTGAGCTGGCTTTCCTAAAACTTCAATTTTGATTTCTGCCCTTCCCCTTTGTCCTATTTTTACATTGCAGTTTGATGCTTCACCAATTATTACATAGTCTGGCTTTGCATATGCACTTACTTCTCTAGCAGCAACTCCTTCAAAACATTCTTCGTGAACAATTCCTGCTACATAAATTTCTCCAGCAAAGTCTCCAGCAGTTTTTTCATTAAAGTTTCTAGCTGCAACTGCCATTGATGCAAGTGCACCTTTCATGTCACTTGTTCCTCTTCCATAGATTTTGTCATCATGGATTTCTGCTTCAAAAGGAGGATATTTCCATTCAATTTCGTCAGTTACAGGCACTGTATCCATATGTCCATCAAATACAATCTTTGGTCCTGGTCTAGAACCCTTGATGTGGCCAATTGTGTTTCCATATTTATCAACATGGACATCGTCAAAGCCATTTTCTTTAAAGAATTTTGCTAACTCTTCCGATACGCCTTTTTCATTTCCTGAATAACTTTCATGTCTTATTAGCTTTTGTGTTAAGTCTACTGCATTTAACTTGCTCATTTCCTACCTCCTGTACTTTCGTATTTTCCATCCCAAACTATGTTTAAATAGTTTTTAGCATCTGTGTCGCCTTCTGTTGAAACAAATATTAAATTTGAATCTTCATTTATGTTTAGTTCCTTTCTTTCATCTTCATATCTATCGTCAGTTAAGATTTTTAAAATTGCACCGAAAGGAGCTGCTCCACTTTCTCCAGAGATGATTTTCTTGTCATCTTTGTAAGAGTTTCCCAAAACTCTCATGCCAAAAGCAGCAAATTCGTCTGATGCGCTTATAAAATGTTCACAATTATCTAAAAGTACCTTTAGCCCAAAAGTATTTGGTTCCCCACAAGCAAGTCCAGCCATTATTGTCTTATGGTCTCCACCAACTAAAACTCTTTCATTTGCTTTTGCAGACTCATAAATACAAGCCACTGTATCTGGTTCAACTATTGTAATAATTGGCTTGTCATCCCCATAGATATTTGCAAAAAATCCTGTTGTGGCTGCTGCAAAAGACCCTACACCTGCTTGTAAAAATACATGCGTTGGTTTTAAATTCTTCTCTTGCAGACTTTCGTACATTTCCCAAGCAAGAGTCATGTAACCTTGCATGATCCATTTTGGAATATCTTCGTAACCATCCCAAGCTGTATCTTGAACCATGATATAGTTTTTTTCTTCTGCAAGTTGATTAGCTTGTCTAACACATTCGTCGTAATTTAAGTCTAAAACTTTTACTGTAGCGCCTTCTTTTTCAATATTCTTAACTCTTTCTTCGGCTGAGCCCCTTGGCATATATACAATTGATTTTTGATTTAATTTATTTGCAGCCCATGCAACTCCACGACCGTGATTTCCATCAGTTGCAGTTATAAAAGTTACATCGCCTAATTTATCTTTTACCTCTTGTGATGTTAGCTTTTCAAAAGTTAGGTCCTTTATATCCATCCCAAGCTTTTCAGCAATTACCTTTCCAATTGCAAAACTTCCGCCAAGAACCTTAAAGGCATTTAAGTCAAACCTATAAGATTCGTCCTTAACTAAAATATTTTTTACTCCAGCCTTTTCTGCAAGATTTTTCAAATCAACAAAGGGAGTTTCTTCATACATAGGAAAGCCCATGTGGTAGTCATGAACCTCTCTTGCTACCTCTTCATTTAAGAAGCTCGTGTCGTATTTCTCTCTCCTGTCATCTTTAAGTCTCGTAAAAATTTTTAACATCCTATCTCTCCTTTGTTTAGTAAAATATGTAATAATTTTTTTAACCTTTTTATCTTATAATAACAATAACAATCTTTAATAGAATAACGGTTTCTTTTATTAAAGGTTGCTGTGTGATATATTACATATTATACTTTATATTTGAGATTTGTCAACTATACATTTTATTTTTTGTGATATACTTTAGATTAATAATAAATGTGAGGTTTTGATTTTGGATATTAAGTTAGAAAAAATGAAGAATGCAAAAATTAATAGAACTTTTATAAAAGATGTGGTTTATGAAAAATTATCTAATTGGATAATTACTGGATATCTAGAGCCAGAAACCAAAATAAATATAAACGAGATCTCACAACACTTGGGTACAAGCAGAACCCCAGTAAGAGAAGCTTTGCTGAGATTAGAAAATGAAGGTCTAATTTTATCAAAAGCAAATAGATGGACAATAGTAGCACCTATAGACCTAGAGTCTTCCCTTTACACTTATTCTGTTGTTGCTAGCTTAGAAATGTTAGCCCTTGAACAAGCTTTTGAGAAAGTTGACGATTATTTTATCAAAGACTTAGAGAAAATAAACTCTAAACTAGATACTGCATTCAAAAACGCTGATACGATGGAGCTATTGAACCACGATAATGAATTTCATGATAAAATTATATACTTGTCTGGAAATCCAGAAATTCCACCTATAATTCATCCTTTAAAGAAGAAGATTCAACGTGTTGAACTTTCTTTTTTCAAAGATAACGATGGTAAACAGAATACTTATAGCGAGCACATTAAAATAATAGAAGCCATGAAAGACAAGAATCTTAACTTAGCAAAAGAATATCTGAAGAAAAATTGGTATAACTCTATAAACTTAGTTAAGGAAAAAACAATAACTAAAAAAATTCTTTATAAATATATAGAAGCGCATCCTTTTAATAAGATGCACTTCTTTTTCATTATTTAATATTTTATTTTTTTAATTACATCTATAATATCACCATATCTATCTTCTACATTTGCTACAATTTCATCAGTTGTCTCTATGCCACTTGGTTTACCTGTAATCTTGTATGCAATATCTCTAAGTTCTTCTATGGTTTTTAAATCTAAAGAAGATTTTTCTAAGTTATTCTTTAAAAATTCATAGTTTTTATGTTTCGGATTTAATGCTATTCCTGCTTCAGTAACTACAACAGCTATATCTTTTCCTGGAGTACATTTTGTAAATACTTTATCTACAACACTAGGAGTTCTTTTTCTATTAATTGGTATTGCAATTATTGAGAGGTCAACCCCTGCTGCAACATCAGGACCTCCACCAATTCCGCTTAGCATCTTTCCATTAGATCCAACAAGTAGATTAACATTAAAATCAGTATCCACTTCTAAAGCACCTAATATACCAACATTAACCATGTTTCAGAGCAACCCTTTAAGTTTGGATTTGCATACTTCCCACTATCTATTTCAATCATTCTTTGATTTTCAAATAGAACCTTAGCAGAATTCGCATCAAAAGATTGTACAGCCAAAACGTTTTGAATTAGGCCTTCTTCTAGCATCTCAGATATATAGGTTGTCACTCCGCCCAATGCAAAGGAAGCTTTAATCCCTTCTTTTTCCATCTCTTTTCTTAGAAAATCAGTACAAGCTATGGCAATAGCTCCTGCTCCTGTTTGGAATGAGAAACCTTCTTTAAAATATCCTGAGTATTTTATAACATCTATTACTTGCCTTGATATCTCTAAGTCTAATGGTCTATTGCTTATTCTTGCTGCTCCCACACCTATTTTAGATGCGTCGCCAATTTCATCTACAACAACATAATCAACATTATCTTGTGTAACTGACCATTTTTCACAAGGGTATGGAACTAGATTGTCTGTAATAACAATGGATTTTGTTGCATATTGCACATCTATCATTGGGTAACTTAGCGTTCCGCAAACATTTTTGCCATAAGCTCCAGTTGCATTTCCAAATTCATCCTCAGAAGACGCACCTACAAAAGCAACATCAATTTTTACTCCGTCAGGTCTTAGGGTTTCTCCATGGAAGTGGATTAGTTCATCTTCAGCCAAAGTGTACTTTTCTATGCCCTTAAGACCCCAGAAGAAGTCGTAGTGCCACCAGAATCTTCTAAACTCTCCATCAGAAATAATTTTTAGGCCAGCTTCCTTTTGCTTTTTCACAAGCTTTTCTTTTTCTCTGTCTTCAACTTCCCTAAGTTCTTCTTCTGAAATTTCCCCCTTAGAAAACTTTTCTCTTGCAATTTTTAAATCTCTTGGTCTCAAAAAAGATCCTACTAGGTCGACCTTACTTGCTACTAAAATTTTGTAATTTTCTCCTTTTTTTAATCCATTTTGAGAATGTATAAAAAAAGTCCTTACTGTTTAAAAAACAATAAGGACGAATAATTTCCGCGTTACCACCTATTTTGCATAAATGAATGCCACTCTCAAGTACCAACATACTCTATCTCTATAACGGGAGCTCCCGGAAAAGTCTAATATCGACTAATCCCATCAGAGGCCATGTTCACCCAAATCTTCCTTTGACCCTCTCAGCAAAACGGGTTTCTCTGTAAAATTCCAAGTTGGATTACTCTTCTCTTCAAATGGTTTAAATTTTTTATTATACTAACACTCTCAACTATTTGTGTCAAGGATATTTTTAATTTAATTTTTTTATAAGTTCATCGACTCTATCTCTTAAATCAAATAGATTTTCTCTAATTTCCTTAATTTCTCTATTTACACGAAGATCAGTAAAGATATTATCAAAAACTATATCCACGAAAAAATCATAAGTTGAGTCTGGAATTTCTTCGTCTAAATTAATTCTTATGTCATATAATTCTTTTTTTGCCCTTTCTAATTTTTCCCTTATAATTTCTAGACTTCTGTTTATGTCTTTTATTTTCCCTCTTTTTATAAGACCAATTATTCCAGAGTCAGCAAAGATGTCTGCTATACCCCACCTAGATGCAGATTCCGTCATCTTTATGGTCTTGTCTATTTCGTTTTTAAGATCAATTAGGGCTTCTTTAGCTTCTCTTAATTCTTTTTCTTCTGACATAATTTCCTCCGTTTCAAATTAGTCTGGGTCCTTGATTTCATTTATTTCCCTAGATATAATTGCTCTATCTCCTAAATTTAATAGGGTTTCTCCTCTTGGAACAATTATATCTCCATTGGGTCTTTGAACCATAATTATAAGTTCATCTTTTCCTATGTGAAGATCTTTTACCCTTTTTCCTGCCCACTTATGACTATCAGAAATTTTTATCTCAAGTAAATCTTCTCCTGTGTAATCGAAATAAGTTTCTCCTCCCAAAACTAAAATGTCTCCATCTCTTAAATATGTGTTACCTCTTGGGACAATACTGGTATTATCTCTTTCTATTTTTGCAATAATTAGATTAAAGGCAAGTTCAATATCTGATATTTGTTTATTTACCCAAGGAGATAATTTCGTAACACGAGTTCTTATAAAGCCTATATCTGTTTTATCTGAGTAATAATTAAAGGTCCTTAAAATTGTGTCATCTGGATCGTACATGTCAACTTTTTTTGTAATAAAGGGAAGGGCTGTTCCCTGGATTAAAAGTGAAAAGATACAAATTACAAAAACTATGTGAAAAATATCTATGGATAATTTTATTCCGCTATTTATAACCATAATCGCAAAGGCAATAGCAGCTGCCCCTCTTAGTCCTGCAAAAGAAATTATAGCTAGCTGGTTTTTCTTCATTTTAAAGGGCGCCATTAGTCCAAAAACTGCTAGTGGTCTTGCAATAAAGAGCATAAAAATCGCTATTATAAAACCTATTGGCAGGGCCTTAATTATCATGTGAATATCTGATAAAAGTCCTAATAAGAAAAACATGGCAATTTGAAAAATGGACGACAAGCCATCATAAAAGAAAACTACATCTCTTTTTTTCTTGAATTCGTGGTTTCCTATATAAATTCCCAAGACATAAAGGGCTAAAAATCCATTTCCTCCAAAGATTTGTGTAACTGCATAAGTTCCTATCATCATAGTTGCCAAAAATACTGAGAAGAATCCATCTTCGTCAAGGGATAATTTTTCTATAATTTTTATAAAAATATATCCCAGCAAAAATCCGCCAGCTAAGCCTATTAAAACTTGCTGCAAAATAATAATGGGTATTGACACACTATAGCCTGACAAAATTGAAAAAATTACATAGGCCATTGTATAAGCTGTGGGGTCATTGGATCCACTTTCTATTTCAAGTAGAGATGCCGTCTTGTATTTTAAGTTTAAGTTTTTTGATACAAGTATATTTGATACAGAAGCGTAATCAGTTGATGCTACAACTGATCCAAGGAGCATGGATTCTAAAAAATCAAATTTCAAAATATAATGACAAAATAGTCCTGTTATAATTGCTGTTGCAAAAACTCCAAGGCTTGCAAGAATTATGGATTCCTTTGCCCTTTCACGACCCATATTCCAGTTAGTTCCAAATCCACCGTAAAAAATTATTATCATAAGTGCTATTGTGGCAATATTTTCTGCAATTTTAAAATTATTAAAATCATATCCCAAGGCAGAAAAAATAACACCCAGAGCCAAGAACAAAAGTAGGGCAGGAAGACCGGACTTGTTAGATATTTTTGTAGCAATCATTGCCAGCAAAAGAATTACTGTTATAAGTAATAGATTCATAAATTCTCCTCTTTCTAATTATAAAATCTATTTTTAAAAAAGGAACTGCCAAAAGACAGTCCCTAGCTATAATGTGATTATACCACATCTATTATATTAAAGTGTAAAATCATCTCTATATGTTTTAAATCTTATTAGCGGATTTAAAAATATAAAATAAAACTCCTGTTAGTGCATAAAAAGCAATTAGACTAAAGAAAAGTCTTTTATTCTTGCTGATAATTGCCATAATTAGAGTTAAGACAATTATAACAAGTGCTAGGACAATTTGAAGAGTCCTAAGACTTTGATTTATTGCTCCCTCACTTGTCCTTATATATTGATTTGCAAGGACAGATATCATTATAAGAGTTACCAGAAAAATTATTGTTTTTTCTAAAATCTTTAAAATCTTATCTTTCTTCATTTTCCCTCACATAGGCTTCTATACCTTCTCTTAAAATTCTCATACTCTTTCTAAGATCATCAACATTTAGGACAAAGGCAAGTCTTACCATTTGCTTTCCATCTTCCTTATTTTTGAAAAATCCTGCAGCTGGAGCAAACATTAGACTTTCTCCATCAATATCAAAGTTTTCTATTAGCCAAACTGCAAACTTTTCTGTATCATCAACTGGAAGTTTAGGCATTACATAAAATGCTCCCTTTGGTTTTTCCACTGTTACGCCAGGAATGCTAATTAATTCTTCATAGATGACATCACGTCTTTTTTGATATTCTTTATTTACTTCTTCAAAGTAGGATTTATCAATACCATATAATTTTGCTGCAGCCATTTGTTCAAGAGTTGGCGCTGCAAGTCTACAGTTGCAAAGTTTATTTATTGCATCTTTAAATTCTTCATTCTTTGATGCAATTGATCCAATTCTTGCCCCACAAGCACCAAATCTCTTTGATATGGAATCAATTAAAATTAAATTTTCTTCTATTCCTTCTACTTCTCCAAAGGATTTATAAGTATTTCCATCGTATACAAACTCCCTATAAACTTCATCTGCAACAATAAATAATTCATGTCTTTTTGCTACATCAACAATTCTTAGGATTTCTTCTTCAGAATAAAGAGCTCCAGTTGGATTAGTTGGGTTTGAAAGAAGAATAGCAACAGTTTTATCAGTAATATTTTTTTCGATTTCTTCAACTTCTGGAAGGGCAAAACCCTTTTTAGGATCAGTCTTAAAAGCTTGAAGTTCAACTTCTAATTGTTCAAAGACTGTCATATAATTTGTGTAAAAAGGATCAGTTGTCAAAACTTCGTCCCCTGCATCACAAATTGATTGGAAGGTAAATAATAAAGCCTCGCTGGCACCATTTGTGATGTAAATATCCTTAGCATCAAATTTTATATTTCTATTTTTATAATAATTTGCAGTAGCTTCCCTGAGTTCTACTAGACCTTGAGCGTGAGCATAAGGAAGTGGTCCCTTTTCTAAATTTTTAAAAGTGTCATAATAAACATCTGGCACATCAATATCTGGTGCTCCAATATTTAGAGCATAAAGCTTTTTGCCTTCAGCTTTTGCCTTATCTGCATATGGTGTAAGCTTCCTAACTGCTGAATATTCTACTTTTTGAATTCTATTTGATAATTTCATTTTTTCTCCCTTCAATCTGTCTATAGCTATTGCCATCTTAAATCTGGTCCAAAAAATTTAATTGGAACGAATTTTTGAAAAACTCGTGAAAAAACTCTGTCAGTATAAGTTTCCGACAATTCTTTTGGCGATAAATTTGTGGAAATAAGAGTTTTTTTGCCTCGCAAAAGTCTTGTATTTATGATATTAAAAATCTCTGAAGTTGTAAAAGAATTTACAAATTCAATTCCAAGATCATCAACTATTAAAAGATCTGCCTCAAAATAGAGATTGTACTTGTCATCTTCTATGTTTTTAAATTTTCTGTCTTCTATTGTCTTTAAAATTTCATAGGCTGTCTGATAAATCACTATTACATCGCTTTTAATAAGTTCAGCTGCAATACAATTTAATAAAAAAGTCTTGCCCTGACCTGTGGGACCCCAAAGCAAAAGATTTAAATCATTTTTTTCATGAAAATCCCTAATATATTTTTTGGAAATTGCCAAGATATTTGTCATATTCTCTCTAGGAGACATTTGATACTTTTCATAAACTTTTTCTGAAAAAATATTTAAATCAAACTTGTCAAAATTTTCCCTATCAAGCATATAAGAAATTGAAGACATGTCATATAATTCTGAGACAATTAATTTCTTTAAACAGTGGCATTTTTCATCATCTTGATTTATACCTGTGTCATGACAGTCCTTACAAGTGTAAATTTCTTCAAGATAGTCTCTAGGATATCCGCTTTTCTCTAAATAGTCCATCTTATTTATCTTTAAATTATAAATTTTTTCTGAAGCTTCAAGTGACTTATCTGAATTTGGGTTTTTTATTTGATTAATCGATTCTCTTAGGGCAATATCTCTTATTAAAGCATCAATTTGCCTTATTTCAGGAATCTTTTTATAGACTTCTTCCAACCTTTTTTCATGGGTTTCAGTATTCTTTCTCCTCAAATTCTCATAATAATTACTTATCTTGGCTGTCAGTTCCATAATCAACACCTAGCTTTTTAAAGCCCTCTCTTTGTTTTCTCATAGCAACATCAAAGAGGTCATCTTCTGAATAATTGTCTGTGATTTGCTTGAAATTGTGAAAAGCTGTTGGCTTTCTCTTCTTTTTCTTTTGATCCTTCTCCTCAATTTCTTCCACAGAAGTAATATTCAAATCCTTCCATTTCATGAGGATGGCATCAACATAATTTACATTTGGTTTAGAAATTTTGGAAGTCCTCTTACAAGCTTCAAGGACTAAATCCTTGGAAAAATTAAATTCATCAAACCAAGAATTTATAATGTTAAAGTCAACTTGACTAAACTTCTTGTCTACTCCAATATACCTCATGATTTTTTCATATCTATAATATTTTACATCATGTTCAATATATGACTTTTCAACATCTTTCATGGTCCTTATATTATCTCTTGACCAGTTTCTCACAACTTTTTCCACATAAGAAATATTATAAATTCCCTTGATTTCTGTTGTGTAGAAAAAGGCCTCTTCTATTAAGTCTGCTGGCATATTGTAAGCTGTTATCCAATTTATTATGTCGATTTTTTTCATTGGAGCTATGGGTTCTCTCATTAAAAACTCAGCTCTCGTAAGTAAATTTGCATAAGTTGGATTTGCCACAATATCAGAATATCCTCTGTCTTTTTTCTTTTCCTCTTCCTTTAAATTGTAGACATTTTTAATATAAAGTTCCTTCAAATTTACAAACTTAACCTTGCCATCTTCTATTTCAACTATACCCATCTTTTTCCAGTAATCCCAAGCTCTTCTGACATCAGACTCAAGAATACCTAAATAATCAGCAATATTTTCGTCACTAATATCACTTCTATTTTCTTTAGCAAACTTGTAGCCCAAGAGATAAACTTTTACAAATTCTCCATTAGCAGCAGGCATAAAGTCATTTAAAAAAATATTTTCAATGGAAGTTTCTCCAAGGTCGTATTTATTTTTCTCAAGTAAAAACATATTTCACCAATCTCTTTCAAGGTCTAAGTCCATCCTTATGGCATAATTAAAAGTTCTATTTAAAATAACTTTAAATGAAGACTTATTTTCATAAAAATCAGGATTTTTCTCATTATAATTTCCATTGGGAAACTTCATGAGAAACTTATTTTTCTCTTTAAAGCCAAGTTCTTTATAAACTTTTATTGCCCTTTTGTTGTAATCAGCTGCAAACAAAATTATCTTTTTAAAGCCTCTTTTCTTTAAGTAATTCAAAAAGAGCCTAAGTATCCTCTTTCCAATTCCCCTATTGATATAGTCTGGGTCAAGGACCACGCCAAGCTCTGCTTTTTTTAGGATAGTATTTATATTTTTAAGAGACAAATAGCCAATGATTTTTTTGTCCATTTCTATTACAAAATATTCTGAAAAAGGCCTTCTTGTCTTCCACTTAAACCATTCTATTATATCTTCTTCTGACTCTTCTATAAAATTATACTCCAAAAAAAGAGGTGATTTATGGCGTCCCCAATTTTTAAAAGTATAAACATCTCTCAAGTTCATCTTTCTAAAACTAAGACATGGATAATTTTCCATAAGAGCCTCCTTAGAATTCATTATATACTATTTTGACATGTCTATAAAGAACTATAAGTTTTTTTAAATTAAAGTGACTTTATATCTTTTTATTCAAAAAGAAATATTTTTATTTTTACATTGTTTAATTATATTTAATTTTTTTCTATTTATGTTAAAATAAAGTAAGGTTAATAAAAAAATTGTACAATTCGTAACAGGGGAGAATTTTTATGAGAAAAAATGACAATTTAGATGAAATTGATATCGAGATACTAGAACTCTTGAGAAAAAATGGTCGCATGAGCCACGAAGATATTTCAAAAAAATTGAATCTTACAAGACCTGCTATTCATAGAAGAATATATAAGATGGAGGATGCTGGTTACATCAAGGGCTATAAAGTCCTAGTTGACTGGCAAAAAATCGGCTACAATGTGGACACTTATGTCTTAGCCAAGGTCAATACCAATGACTTTAAAGGACTTATCTCAAAAATTATGGAGATAAAAGATGATAAATTTAAAATATTTGAATGTTATAGGGTTACAGGTGAGCACTGTATTATGCTCAGAATAAAAACTATAAACACTTCAGATTTAACTAGATTTTATGATATGATTTTACAAATCGATGGAATACTTGATACAAAAACTCTTCTAATCCTTTATTCTGAAAAGGGAAATGACGAAATCTTTACAAGAATTGAGGAATAGTCAAAAGAGTTTACACAAAGGATGGTTTTATGGAAGAGAAAATACTCGTAGTAGACGATGAATCTGCAATTTCTGATATTATAAAGTTTAATTTTGAAAAGGAAGGCTACATTATGGAAACTGCTGACAACGGCAGAGATGCCATAAGTCTTGCAGAAAAAAATAATTACGACTTGATCCTTCTAGATATAATGATGCCAAAGTTAAATGGTTTTGAGGCATTAAGGGAAATTAGAAAAAATTCTGATGTACCTGTAATTATGTTGACAGCAAGAGAAGACGAAGTGGATAAGGTGCTTGGTCTCGAACTTGGTGCAGACGATTATGTTGTCAAGCCCTTCTCTATGAGAGAGCTTCTCGCAAGAGTAAAGGCAGTCCTAAGAAGATTTGATGGTCAAGACAAAAAAGAAGATGACTCATCTATCTTAAAGGTTATGGATCTTGAAATTGATCTAAATAAATACCAAGTAAGAAGAGGTGACGAAGTTGTTGAACTTACACTTCGTGAATTTGAACTTCTAAAATTCTTAGCATCATATCCTGGAACAGTTTTTTCAAGAGAAGAACTTCTTGAAGAGGTTTGGGAATATGAATATTATGGCGATATAAGGACAGTTGATGTTACTGTTAGAAGACTCCGTGAAAAAATAGAAGATGAGAAAAAAGGCTTTAAATACATCAAGACTAAAAGAGGAGTTGGATATTTCTTTGCATCAGATAATGGTGAAGGCTAATGAATCACTCTATTAAATCTAGATTTATTTTAATTTATGTTGTTCTTGTACTAATTTCTATGTTTATCGCTTCTACTTTTATAATTGATAGGTTAGAAAATGTGCAATTAGAAACGGCAACAACATCTATGGTAAAAACTATGGATACCCTTGCCACAACAACATCTGCTTTTTTTAAAGATAATAATTATGAAACACTACCCCAGCTTGATGAAACTCTAAAAGACTGGGGTATTTCCAGTGAAGAATCAGCCTATATAATTTCACCTGAAAAGGCTCCAAAAATCCTTGCTAACACAAAAAATATTTCCACAAAGGAAAAAGAAGATGCCTATTCTTTAAAATTTATTGAACCAAAACTTGTTATGGATGCCCTATCTGGCAAAACTCGAGAAAAAATTGTGGAATACAAAAACGAAGGAAATGTAGAAAAACACATTGCCAGACCAATTTTATCTGGAGATGGAAATATACTTGCAATAATTTACATGACAAGAAATTTAAATTCAATTTATTCTGTAATTGACGATTCAAAAATTATAATTACTTATGCAACTTTAATTTCACTTATAACAACATCAATTCTCGGTTATTTTATTGCCAATTCTATAACAGGACCTATTCGTTCCTTGACTAAAAAGGCTAAGGCCCTTGCCAAGGGTAATTTTAACCAAAGTGTTGAAATAAAAAGCAATGATGAAATTGGTGAATTAGGTATGATGTTTAATTTCTTGACTAAGGAACTTCGTGAAACTATAGAAAAAATGGATCTTGAAAAATCAAAGTTAGATACCATCTTTAACTATATGGCTGAAGGCGTAATTGCTATTGATAGAAGTAACAAGCTAATCCACGCAAATTCCATAGCTAAAAAGATTTTAAATATTTCAGAAAAAGACTTCAACAGAGAAATTAATTTAAAGTCAATTAATTTATACAATATTGACTACAAAAAGGTCGAGAGTCTAAAGGGAGAAGAACTTACTAAGATTTCTGATACTTTTTATAAAATTAAGTATGCTCCCTATAAGTCAGATGCCCTCATAAATTCTGGTCTAATAGTTGTTTTGCAAGACGTAAATAAGGAGCACATGCTTGATATAATGCGTAAAGAATTTGTGGCAAATGTAAGTCACGAATTAAAAACTCCTATAACTACAATAAAATCTTACACAGAAACTCTTCTTGATAGCGAACTTGATAGACAGTCTGAAAAGAAATTTTTAAGGGTAATTGATAGGGAAAATTCTAGAATGTCTAGAATTGTAACAGATTTACTTTCTCTTTCTAATATTGACTACAATAAGGACAAGGTAAACTTCTCGAATTTTGACACTTATGAATTTATTGACGAGGCAATTGAATCTCAATCCTTACTTATAAATCAAAAAAATCACAAGATTGAATTAAATATTGCCATGGACGTAAAAGATATCTATGCCGACAGAAATGGTGCAGATCAAATTCTTACAAATATTATTTCCAATGCCTGCAAGTACACCAAAGACAAGGGTAAAATTTCTATTGACGCAAAAAATAAAGATGATTTTGTAGAAATAAAGGTAACTGATAATGGAATTGGAATACCAAAAGAAGACTTACCAAGAATAACTGAAAGATTTTATAGAGTTGAAAAAGGAAGAAGTAGAGAAATGGGTGGAACAGGACTTGGCCTTTCTATTGCAACAGAAATGATAAAATCCTTTGGGGGAAATTTAAGTATTGAATCTGTTTTTGGAGAGGGAACCACAATTACTCTACTCTTTAAGGCCAGTGAGGGTGATAATTATGAAGAAGAAGTATCCTAAGTCACTTTCTACTTTTTTAATATTTTTCTTAATTCTCTTGCTTGTACTTCAATCAAAAAATCTTTGGCTTTCCTTTGATGGAAAAACTGAAGATGAAATACAAATTGGAGATGTTGATGAGTTTTTGCAAGAAATCTTGACACCTCAAAGGATAATTGCAAACCTTGGAGATAGACAGCACTACATGACAACTGATCTTAGACCTTATTGGAAAATGACTGGAGAAAATATTTCTGAAAAACTTCAAAAGGCAACTTCAGAAAATTTAAAATTAATTGATACTGAAGAGTATTTAAATCTTCAAAAGGAAAAATCCTTAGTTTTTAAATTTAATTCTCCTTTATCAGGTTCAGTTTTTGTAAATCTCATAGGTGACAAGAGAAATAGCAACGACATAAATTTAAGTGTCGATTCAATTTATATATCTGATCTTGGAGAAATTTATATTAGCGGAAGCAAAAATTTTTACAAACTTGTGGATATAAAAGTAGATTTTGAAATTGATGAAATTTTAAAAGAAGTAAAAGCCAAGGGAATTAAAGCTGTGAATTTTTATGAGGCCTATGGTATAAAAAAGGATATTTATATTCCAGATGAAGATTATCTTTCTCTTCAAAAGGTATCCTATGTTTCTGGACTCTACAATCTTGAAGAAAATAAAAAATCAAATCTTGCCGAAAGATTTTTGGGTATTCCCATTGACTTTATTAGAGAAATGACTGTGGACGGGAAAAATACTTATGTCTACGAAAATGAATATCTATCTCTTTCAAGCGATGGGATAATAGAATACTCCCTTGAATCTAGTTTTGATGTTAAAACAAGAGATTTAAACAAGTCTCTTGATCGTGCTATCGAATTTATTGCCCAAAAAACTGGAATTAGTTCTGGTATTTATCTTGAAAAAATAGAACCATGTAACTACAACGACAACTTGGGATATAGATTTTTCTTTAACTTAAAGGAAGGTCAAATACCTCTAGTTCTGCCATCAAAGGACCACAGTTTTATAGAAATTGATGTCTATTCTGAATTTGTAAAAAATTATAGGGAATACTACATTCGTAAGGACAACAACCCAATTTACAAAAAAGAAAAATTTATATAGAGGGTATTCACAAGATTTTAAAAAAGAACAGGAAGGTCTTTGATTACAAAGCTGTAATGGATATTTTATCTTCAATTGACAACTTAAATCTAGTTTATCTTAGTTTTAATAATTATGAGGCTGAAGAGCCAATGCTGGCTTTTGAAATGGCATACATGGGAAGTATGTACTACTTCAACACTGAAGATGGAAGGCTAATGATGGTGAGGTAGCTTTATGGATTGGAAAAAAGTTAAAAAATTTTAATAATCGCCCTAATAGTTGCCAATGTAGTTTTATTTTGCTACAGTCACTACAACAATTTTAGGCTTAGAAACGAATCTACTAGAAGGGATTTTGTAAAAGAAGTAACTGCCCTATTATCAGAAAAAAACATAAGTCTTGACACAAAAATCCCAAGATCAATTAAAAAACTTCCTTCTGTTTTAGTTTCTTTTGAGACTTCAACAGAAGAAGATATAAAGGAAAGGTATTTTGATGGCAAGGGAAGTGTAGAAAGACCTAGTACAGACCTTGCTGAAATATCCTTAAATGATGAATATATAAATCTAGTTAATGGTAGAAGAGTCTACTATGAAAATAGAAAATCCGAAAATAATTACGATATAAAAAATCTTGAAGAAGCACAAAAAATTGCCACAAAATTTTTACTTGATAAAAAATATGACACAAGAGATATTTATCTAAGTTATTATGAAGAATCTGATGGAAAATATATTCTAAATTACACTAAAATTTTTGACAATATACCTGTAGAATCTTCCTACACCAATTTTATAATAGATAAAAGGGGAGTCATGTCCATGGATAGACTGTGGCTAGAGGCCCTCGATAAATCTGAGCAAAAAATATTTTTGACACCTGCTCCAAGAGCCCTTTTATCTCTCTTAAATAAAAGTGATTATTACAACAAGACCATAGAAAAAATCACGCCATGTTTTTACTTTAATCCAGAAGACCAAGGTTATATTGAAGACATCACTCGTGCAGTAAACGGTCGTGCCATCCCTTCTTGGAAAGTTAAATTTACAGACGGTGAATACACAGTTCTATCGAATTACTGAACTTAACAATTTTAAAAGCCTATGTTAGAATATGTGTGGAGGTTTTTATGAAATTTTGCTCTTTGGCAAGTGGCTCTAGTGGCAACTGCCAATATGTTGAATATAAAGATACAAAAATTATTATAGATGCTGGACTTTCTGGCAAAAAAATCGAAGAAAACTTGGAAAAAATTGGTGTTAAGGCCAGTGACATTGACGCTGTATTTGTAACTCACGAGCACATTGACCACATAAAATCTGTGGGAGTTTTATCAAGAAGACACGATTTAAAAGTTTTTTCAAATATGATGACTTTAGATGGCATGCTTCCTACAGTTAAAAAACTCGATCCAAAGAATACTTTTATCTTTGAAAATGGAAAGAGCTTTACTTTTAAGGACCTTGAAATTATGCCCATATCCACTTTTCATGATTGTGCAAGTGGTTGTGGATTTGTAATAAAAGGAAATAAAAAGATTTCTCTTTTAACTGATACAGGTTGGGTTAATCAAGATGCCATGGAAAAAATGGATGGTTCAGAACTTTTTTATCTTGAATCAAACCACGATGTAGATATGCTAGTACATGGAAGTTACCCTTATCCGACAAAACAAAGGATACTTTCTACTAAGGGACATCTTTCAAATGAAAATGCAGCAGAAGTTCTTTCAATGATTTTGAAAAAGAAACAAGAGCAAGTTCTCTTAGGTCATCTTTCCACAGACAACAACTTGCCAGACTTGGCACTAAAGACAATTAATGATACCCTTGCATCGGAAAATAAAATAGAAAACACAGACTACAAAATTGATGTTGCACCTAGATTTGTGCCATCAGAAGTCTATGAACTTTAATAGAATTTAAAGGGAGGAAATATTTGAACATACTACTTACAAATGACGATGGAATAAATGCAGAAGGCATAGAAATCCTAGCAAGAGCCCTCATAAAAGAAGGACACAAGGTCACAATCTCTGCACCAAATGTTGAAAATTCTGGTAAATCTCATGCTATTACCTTTAAGAGTCCACTTATGGTTCAAGAGACAAAATTAGAAGGTCTTGAAGAAGTTAAAAGCCTTTGCGTTTATGGAACACCTGCTGATTGTGTAAGAGCAGCAGTCCATTTATTAGACGAAAAATTTGACTTTTGCTTTTCAGGTATAAACTCTGGATTTAATGCAGCAACAAATGTCCTTTATTCAGGAACAGTTTCTGCAGCAATTGAAGCAAATTTATTTAATATTCCTGCCATTGCTGTGTCAGCTCAGTGGATAAAGGGTCATTCAAAATTTGAAACTGCAGCAAAAGTAGCTGTAGATGTCTTTAACAAAATAGAAGATTTAAAAAGGATTCAAGTTTTAAATATAAACGTGCCTTACCTTGATTATGAAGAGCTAAATGGAATAGAAGTTTGCAAAGTTGGAGCTGACGTTATGTCTATCTACGACATATCAGAAGAAGGCGAAGGTTATAATATGAGATTAAAGGGCTTCCCTAAAGAAAACAACGACAAAGATTCTGACATCCACTATCTAAAAGAAGGCTACGCAACTCTAAGTCCTCTCTTGTACGATGTAACTAACTTAACTCTTATAAATGAATTGAGAGAAATGTTAAAATAATTAGTCCTCGAAAGGAAAAATCGTGAATTACAAATTTACTTTATTATTTTTAATTTTTTTAATCTTTGGAATATTTTTTAGAACAATAATGTAAATAAATGAATTTAAAAAGTCCTAGTGACTTTTTATTTTTTTGTTATAATCTAATAAAGAGGTGATGAATTTGAAAAAATTACATATAATATTTGCCCTCATTCTAATTTTATCTGCCTGTCAAACTAGAAGGACAGATAGTCTTTACAATTACAAGACAAATTATGTTGGTGACAACTCCAAAGTTTCACATATAATATCAAATCAAGATTATCCAAAGGACTTTGAAGTGGGAGCAATTGAAATTCTTTCAAGAAAATCGCCCTATGGTATTAAAGTCTTTGTAAAAGATACATCAAATATAAAAAGAGAAGATATTTTTAAAAATGCCATAACAAGTTTTGCCCTAATAAAAAATCTGGACAGAATTTATTATGTGGAAAGTGGCAGAGATTTTGAAGAGGAAAAAAATAAAGAGTTAAAAGATAAGATTTTTATTTTTTATAGAAAAGAAATAGAAGAGATCTTGGAAGAAAAAAATACTAGCCTTGAAGAGATTTCAGAAAATAAAGAAAATTTTGAAAACTTTATAAATAATTGGGATAAATAAAAAAGAGAAGGTATAAATGATTTAAACTCCCTAAATAAAACTTATGGGAATCAAATCAAAATATCCTTCTCTTTTTATTTTAAACTCCTATTAGGATTGTCGCTATTTCAAAATAAACAAATAATACTAAGGTATCCACAATTGTTGTAATAAGTGGACCTGCCATTATTGTTGGGTCAACATTAATTTTTTCTGCAATAAGTGGCAATGTTCCACCAATAATTTTTTGATAAAACTATTGTAGTTAAAAGAGTAACAGAAACTGTTAAAGTTACTCCTATACTTACACTATCTAGTATGGACATTCTCACAATATTTACAATTACAAGAATGACACCAACAATTAAACCTATTCTAAGTTCCTTAAACATAACTTGAAGAAATTCTTTAAATTCAATTTCTCCTGTATAAATACCACGAATAACTGTTGTAGAAGATTGCGTTCCAGCATTTCCACCTGAGTCCATTAGCATCGGTATATAAGCAGCCAATGCAACACTTGAAGCCAGAAGTGCTTCATATTTTTTTATAATAAAACTAGTAAAAGTTGCTGTCACAAGACAAATTATAAGCCACATTGTCCTGTCCTTTGCAAGTTTTAGGACTGACTTGTCCCAGTAATGTTCTGGTGAAGATTCACTAATACCGTGGATGTTACCCAAGTCTTCTTCATACTCTTCATGCATTACGTCGATTGCCCATTCTGCTGGCACAATACCAATAAGTCTTCCTTCAGAATCAGTTACAGGAATTTCTGATAAATCATACTTATGTGCCAACTTTGCAACAAGTTCTTGGTCATCCGTTGCATATACACTGGCATTTATAGGGTGCATAAATTCTTCAATATCATCAGTTTTATTTCTATTACGAAGAAGGTCTGCCAAGTTCGCATATCCAATTAAAACTAAAGATTTATTTGTAACCCAAACTTGTTCTAGCCTATCTGCATCGAGATCAGAATGAATAATTTTTTCAAGAGCTTCTGTTGGAGTAGTAGTATTTTTAACAAATATAAAACCAACTGACATAATAGAACCAACAGATTCCTTTGGATATCCCAAAAGTTCATTAATAATTGGTCTTCTATCTTCTTCTATATATTGGTCCATAAACTTTCTTACCATGTTGGCAGGAAGTTCTTGCAAAGTATCTACAACTTCATCTTCTTCCAACTCTTTCATAAGACTCATAATTCTATCTTCAGAAAGCGAGCCTATAATCTCGATTTTTTTCTCTCTAGGCAAAAGTGAAAAAGCATCCGCCAAGAGGTCCTTATTAAGAAGTTTTATCCAAATTGCAATATCTTCTTTTGAGAGGTCTTCTAGTCTTTCTGCAATATCAACAGGATCCATCTTGTTGATTCTGTATTGCAAGTTTTTTAACCTTTCTCTATCTAAGTTGTTCATGTTACCTCCTTATTCTTTAATGATTTTCTGCATAAAAAAATCCGCTGTCTAGGCGGTAAAGAGGCACACTTAAATAGACTTACAATATGTAAATCACAAAACTTTCTTTATCGCATAGACTTATACATTTAATCCAGGGTCGACTGGTATCCATACAAACACCTCCATATTTGTTATTTTATCATATAAGAAACAATTAGACTATTTTTAATTTTCACATAAAAAATCCACCTCTTTTGGTGGATCTAGTTTTTCTTTTTAATAATGTAATAAAAGACTATCATAGGAGATGCCATGTAGATTACTGGAAGAACAAGTTTTGAGAACACATTGTATTCCAAGCCTTCCAACTTTTCTGCCAAATCTTTATATGCTTGTGGAAAAGATATTAGTGCAATTATCATGTAAATTGTGAATATTAAATAGGGCATTTCACTGGGATCTCTCCCCAAAAATCTTTCTATAAAAAGAAAATAATAGACAGAAAAAAGAAAATTCCTATAAATAAGAGACAGGCATAGATAAAAATATCCCAAATTCCCTTAAAAACCATTTTTTTCTTGTTTACTTTTTTTATATTTTCTTCTTTTTTGTCTTTTTCTTCGATTTCCTCTTTATTATCACCAATAAAATATGCCATTTCTACTCCAAAGACCTCTGAAAGCTCCCTTAGATTTGTCATAGTTGGCGTTGATTTTTCTGTTTCCCACTTTGATATGGCTTGTCTTGTAATTCCAAGTTTATTTGCCAGTTCCTCTTGTGATAATTTATTTTCTTTTCTCTTGGATTTTATTTTTTCGCCATACATGTGTCCATCTCCTTGTAGTTTTTATTTCATAAAATAATATTCATCTTTTAATTTAAAATTAATCTCACTTATTTTTTAACAAAATTTAAAATAAATTTTTAAATAGCATATTAATTTATAATTTAATATAACAAAAAAATATAAGCACCACAAGCAAATAGAGGGCAACTTTTGGTTGCATCAAGCTTTTTTTAGCTTTTTTCAAAAATTTTTTACTTTTAATAATATATTTAAATAAGTAAAATCTATATTTTTACAAGCTATAGTGTTTAAGATAAACTTAAAACTTACTTTGTATTATTTAAAATAAATTTACTATTATTTAAAATAAATTTAAAACTTATTTTCTGTAATTTAAATATAATTAAATTTTAAATTTCATTACTTCTAATAAGCTCCAAATCTTTTTAACATGAATTTTTAAAATTTTCCTTAATACACAATAATTAGGCTAAGACTGTTTTTATTATGTAGAATACTTTTAATAAAAAATTAAAGTAAAAATAACATATCATGACAAGAAGAAAATAAAATTCTTAACTTCAAAGTTAATTAATATAACAACAAATTTTTAAGCTTAAAAAATAACTTAAAAAAATCAAATAAAATTTTTCTGGTAAAAGAAAAAGGATGTTAACTAAATAATATAGCTAACACCCTTTTAAGTTTAAATTAAATTATTTTTGTGTCCCTTTTATATGAGCACATCAAATTTATTTTTATATTTTAATTATTTTTATCCTTACACTTATATTATTTCCAGTAATCTAATTTAGAAGTGTCAATTCCAATTGCATCTGCTTTAAATACTGGGTTTTTACCTTCAGCTCTTTGTCTCTTATAATCTTCAAGAGCTTTGAGTGCAATGCTTCCAAGATATAAAATTGATGGAATGTTAATTAAGCACATAACTCCCATTAAGAAGTCTGCTATATCCCATGCAAGTGACATTTCAATTCCTGCTCCAACAAAGATTAATAAGATTGCTATAATTCTGTAGCAAAGCATAAATGTCTTTGAAGGTGTTTTTTTGTTAAGGTAAGTTAAACAAGAATCAACGTAGTATAAGTTTCCAAGTAATGTTGTGAAAGCAAATAGGGCAAGTGAAATTGTGATAAATAAGTTACCATATTTTCCAAATACTGTAGAAAGTGATGCTTGAACAAATGGTGCTCCTGCTAAATCTTCAGTTGGAGCTATTCCTGATGAAAGTGACATAAATGCAGTTGCAGAACAAATTACAATTGTGTCTAGGAATACAGAAATCATTTGTACTAAACCTTGTTTTACAGGGTGAGAAACTGATGCTGATGCTGCTGCGTTTGGAGCAGAACCCATACCAGCTTCGTTAGAATAAAGACCTCTCTTAATACCTTCTACTAAGGCTGAACCTGCAACTCCACCAAAGATTGCCTTAAAGTTAAATGCATCTTTAAAGATCATTCCAAACATTGCTGGAATATTTGTAATATTGATAACGATCATTACAAGAGCCATAATTACGAAAATAACTCCCATGATTGGCACTAGTAAAGATGTATATTTTATAATTCTCTTTCCACCACCAAGTACACAATATCCTGCTATTATTGCAAGAACTGCACCTATAATCCAAGAAGTTTTTCCTGGTACGTAGAAATCATAAACTCTAAAAGAGTCTTGAAGGTTAAAAGATGCAAGCATGTTAAATCCTACTGCATAAGTTGCAATAAGAGCTATTGCAAATAAAACTCCAATTCCTCTTGATCCAATGGCATTTTCTATGTAGTAAGAAGGTCCACCATAGGATACTCCATCATCTCCACGTTTTTTATAAATTTGTGCAAGTGTTGATTCTATAAATGCTGATGCACCACCAATAAGTGCGATAATCCACATCCAGAATACCGCACCAGGTCCACCAAGGCAGATTGCGTTTGCAACACCAACGATATTACCAGTACCTACTCTTGATGCAGTTGATACCATAAGTGCTTGGAAAGAAGATACATCATCTTTTCCTTCTGGTTTTTCTGTTATAACTTTAAATGCTTCACCTAATAAATTAAATTGTATAAATTTTGTTCTGATTGTGAAATAAAATCCACAGGCAAGCAATACAATAATTAATATTGGATAATATAAGACGCCGTTGACGGCTGATAATAATTCTCTCATTTTCTACCTCTCTAATAAATTGATAAGTCTAATTCTTGCGATAAATGTTCTAACATTCTAACTCCACTATAAGAGTTACCATGCTTGTCAAGTCTTGGAGCATAAACTGCAAGACCTGTTTTGTTTTTTGATGCAGTTACAATACCGCCTCCTACTCCAGATTTGGCAGGTAGCCCAACTCTTATTGCAAAATCTCCTGAATAGTCATAAGTACCACAAGTTGCCATAAGTGATCTTAAAACTCTTGCTTCTCTTGCTGTTATGATTTCTCTGCCTTCAGTGTCAACACCGTTATTTGAAATAACATAGGACATATGAGCTAGGTTTTCTGTATTAACAAGAATTGAACAAGCTTTAAAATATGTATCCAAAACTTCTTCTACAGGTGTGTCACTTGGTAGAAGTTCTCTTGATAGCATTAAATAGATAAGTGTCCTATTTGTGAAAGAAGATTCTTTTTCTGACTGTGCAATTTCTCTACTGTAATCAACGTCTTCTCCCAAAAACTCGCTTGCCTTTTCAAGTATTACATCAAAAGTTTTTTCTCTATAAACATTATATAAAATAGCTACTATAATAATTGCTCCGGCATTGATAAAAGGATTAACTGGAATCCTTTTTTCAGAAAGTTCTAGTTCAATGACACTGTTAAAAGGTTTTGCAGATGGTCTTACTCCAACATATTTTTTTAATTCAGCAACCTTGTAATTTTCCATTGCTAGAGAATAAAGAATTACCTTTACAATTGATTGAATAGAAAATCTAACTCTAGAGTCACCAACACTGTGAAGTTCACCATCTTCGATTGTAGAAATTGCAACCTTATTGGCATTAACTTTTGCAAGTTCAGGAATATAATCTGCAACATTACCTTCATGTAGGTATTTTCTGCCTAAATTAAGGGCTTCTTCTAAAATTTCTTCTGTATAAATTATTGTTCTCACCTCCCTTTTTATATTTGGAATTGTTTTCCTTGTGTTAATAGATTATCATATCAAAAAATCTTTTTCAATCATTATTTCTCAATTCTATGAGGATGACAAGTAGAGGAAATCATTTTTATTATCTAGCAAACATTGTTTTTTATAAATGAAAATATATAAAAAAATATATTAAAGTACATAAAAAAGAGACCCTTTGGCTAAATTTAGGTCTCTTAAAATATTAATAATAATTTTTAATATATTTTAATTTATATAAGATATATTTTATTTATTAAATTATTTTACAAAAATTTTGTATTCACCATATCCTTCTTCATCCATTTTTTCATAAGGAACAAAATCTAAAGAAGCACCATTTATACAATATCTAAGTCCTCCCATGTCACTAGGTCCATCTGGAAATACGTGTCCAAGATGAGAATCTGATGATTTTGATCTTACTTCTGTTCTCACCATGCCAAAGGAAGTGTCCCTATCTTCTTCTAGATAAGTTGAAATAATTGGTCTTGAAAAAGATGGCCAACCACATCCAGCATCGAACTTGTCACTAGAAACAAAAAGTGGTTTTCTAGAAAGTTTGTCAACATAAATTCCCTTTCTATACTCATCATTTAATTCACTTGTAAAAGGTCTTTCTGTTCCAGAATTTTCCATTACATCATAGGAAATATCATCTAGATAATCTCTTTTGTTTTTGTTTAAAAATTCTCTTTCATCATCAATTATAGGATCATCTGCAAGACTCAAGTTCACATGACAATAACCCATAGGATTTTTCTCCAAATAATCTTGATGGTAGTCTTCTGCTTTTACAAAATTTTTAATAGGAGAGATTTCAACTGCAAGTTTTCCTAATTTTTCTTCTTCATATTTCATAAAATCTCTTACAATTTGTTCAGAGTCTTTGTCTTCTTCTTCCCAATAGATACCAGTCCTGTACTGTCTACCAATATCATTTCCTTGTCTATTTATTGATTTTGGATCTATAATTCTAAAATAATGGAGTAAGATTTCTGTTAGAGAAATCCTTGAGAAGTCATAATAAATTTTTACAGTTTCTGCGTGATCAGTCCTTGCCACAGATTCATAATTTGTTTCATCACTAAATCCATTGGCGTAACCAACAATAGTTCTCTTTATTCCACTTAATCTCTTGAAGTAGCCTTCAGTTCCCCAAAAACATCCACCTGCGAGATAAATAACTTTAATATTTTTCATATTATCACCTAATTCACCTATACCCAAAAACCAAAATTTTTTAAATAAATAATTTTGTTTATTGATTTTAAGTGATACATTAATAAATTATAGTATTAAAATAAAACATTGACACATATATTTAATGGTGTTACCTTATATTTATGAGATTCTCTGATTCCTCTATTTATAGATGAGGAAAACAATTTTATAAAAAGGAGAATTAAGGAGGTAATTATGAAAAGTAGTAAGAAAAAATTATTAGTAGCAGGCCTTGCATCTAGCATGGTTTTATCCATGGCTGTGCCAACTTTTGCCTGCACTGGTATTATTGTCGGCAAGGACCTAACTACTGATGGTTCTTTTATCTTTGGAAGGACTGAAGATTACCAAAGAAATAGGACTATGAGACTTGTAACTCACCCACGTGGAGAAATCAAAAAGGGCGACAAGTTAGTTGACGTAAACAACGGATTTACATACATACACAAGGAAGACTCACTAAAGTTCTTCTCCACTCCAGACTCATCTAAGAAGCCTAAGGACATGGAACAAGGTGTCTATGATGCAGCTGGCTACAACGAAGCAGGCGTAGGTATCTTCTGTACAGTTTCTGCTGACCCATCAGATGAAGTTTTAAAGGCTGATCCCTTTGTAAAAGACGGTGTCAACGAAGCAAGCATGACTACATTTTTACTTGCTCATGCAAGATCAGCAAGAGGAGCAATTGAACTTTTGGCTGACACAATAGATAAACAAGGTGCATCTATGGGCGATATTGTTGCCTTTGGAGATCAAGACGAAGTTTGGTATATGGAAATTTACACTGGTCACCAATATGTTGCAATAAATTATCCAACTGACAAATTCAGTATCTTCCCTAACGATTATTGGCTAGGTGGAGTTGATTTAAATGACAAGGAAAATGTCATTGCTTCAAAAGATATTGTTGAAGTTGCAAAAAAAGCAGGAACTTATAAAGAAACTGAAGATGGACTTATGGACATGGCAGGATCTTATGGTCCTAAAGAAATTGCTGAAACTAGCCGTTCAAGGGTTTGGTCTGGTATCCATGATCTAGATCCTAATTCAAAAGTTCCTTACGATGCTAAAAGATTTGACCTTTTAAATGATCTTTCTGAAGGCAGTGAAAAAATTGACATAAATCACGCTCTAAATGTTTTTAGAAATAGGTTTGAAGGAACAGATTATGTCCCATCAGATAACAAGGCTGAAAGAAAAGCAAATCCTAATACTCACAAAAGACCAATAGGATCTATTAACACAATGCAAGCTCACATCTTCCAAATTAAGGAAGGATATCCTAAAGAAGCTCCAGGTCTAATGTGGATGACTTTAGGCAGCCCACTTAATATTCCTTGGATTCCAATTTTCCCTGATATTAATAATTCAACAGATGAAGCTAAAAAAAATGCACCAACTTATGATGCAAACTCATATTACTGGGTTGGATCTTCTGTAAATGATTTAGTTTCTGGAAATAGGGAAGAACTAGGCGAATCAACAAGAAAGACTGTTACAGATTTTGAAGATAAGATTATGAAAGAACTTCCTCAAATCGAAAAAGAATGGATTGAACTTTATTCAAAAGATAAAGAAAAAGCAGCCGAATTTTCTACAAATAAAACAATGGAATGGGAAAAAGAAGCCTTTGATTTAGAAAAAGATCTTCAAGGAGAACTTTCAAAAGTTTCAAAAACTGACTTAATTGATCACTGGGCAAGAAAAGCAATTATCCAAGCTATTGACAAGAAATTAATGGTTGGAACAAGTGACCTTAAATTCTCTCCTAACGAAAAAATTAGCCGTGGAGAATTTATAACAATCTTGGGAAGACTTGGAAATGTTGATACTACAAAATACACTGAAGTAAAAGACAAAAATATCGAAGCTGGTAAGTTCTACACTGAATATATGAACTGGGCAGTTGAAAATAAACTTCTTCCAAAAACTTCTAAAGCCATAGCAAAAGAAAATATTACTCGTGAAGAAATGGCTCACATTTTAGCATCTTATTTAAAACTAATGGGCGACGATATTTCAACTCAAAAACTTGTTGTATTTGACGACGAAAAAGAAATTTCTGACTGGGCTTTCGAAGACATTCAATTCCTAGCTAACAAGGAAATTTTAAGCGGCACTTCAAATAACAAGTTCTCTCCAAAGGAAAACTTGACAAGAGCAGAAGTTGCACAAATAATTTCAAAACTTTCAAAATAATTTAAATTAAAACTTTTATTCAAAGATAAATTGTAAAAATAATTCTAATCCAAAAAATCCTGGGCATAAAAACCTAGGATTTTATTTTTATCCCTAGACCTTTTTTTGCAATCAAAAAAGGCAGCCTAAGCCACCTTTTCACAAGTTACAAATTTATAAAATTTATTTTTCTTCATCAAAGTCCTTGTACTTTGATAGGATTTCCATAAATTCTTTACCAGTTATTGTTTCTTCTTCAAGTAAATATTCAGCAAGTTCTTTCATTGCCTCTCTATTTTCAGAAATCAATTTTCTAGCATTTTCTTGAGCTTTTTTAACTATGCTGACCATTAAGTCGTCGATTTCTTTTCTTGTTTCTTCAGAGCAATTCATGTTTCCAGTATCGCCCATATATCTTGAGCCAGAGTCTTGGAACTTAACCATTCCAAATTCATCAGCCATACCATATTGGGTGATCATAGACCTTGCAGTTTCTGTTGCCTTCTCAATGTCGTTAGCAGCGCCTGTTGACACTTCATTAAAGATAACTTCTTCTGCAGCACGTCCTCCACAAAGAGTTGTAATGTGATTTATTAAATCTTCTCTAGTGTAAAGATTTTTTTCGTCCTTTGGCACCTGCATTGTGTAGCCAAGAGCTCCTGAAGTCCTTGGAATAATTGTAATTTTTTCCACAGGTTCAGACCCAGTTTGTAGGGCTGCAACAAGTGCGTGACCAATTTCGTGGTAGGCCACCCTCTTCTTTTCTTCTGGAGATAGTATATCTTGTTTTCTTTGTGCTCCAGCAATTACAACTTCGATAGATTCTTGTATGTCTTCTTGTCTAACCTTATCTTGACCCATCCTAACAGCTCTTAATGCAGCTTCGTTTAAGATATTTGCAAGTTGGGCACCTGAAGCACCTGCAGTAGATCTTGCTATTAAAGAATAGTCTATATCTTCTTCCATTTTGTAAGATCTTGCGTGAACTTTTAAGATTTCAATTCTGTCTTTTAATGTTGGAAGTTCAACTCTAATTTGTCTGTCAAATCTTCCTGGTCTTAAAAGAGCTGGATCCAGAATTTCTGGTCTATTAGTTGCAGCAAGCATTACAATACCAATGTTTCCGTCAAATCCATCCATTTCTGACAAAAGTTGGTTAAGTGTTTGTTCTCTTTCATCATTTCCTGCAATTCCAGCTGAATCTCTCTTCTTGCCAATTGTGTCAATTTCATCAATAAAAATTATACATGGAGCATTTTTCTTAGCTTCTTCAAAGAGTTCCCTAACCTTTGCCGCTCCACGACCTACGAACATTTCAACAAATTCAGAACCTGCAATAGAGAAGAAAGGAACGTGACTTTCTCCAGCAACTGCTCTTGCTAATAAAGTTTTACCAGTTCCAGGAGGACCAACTAAAAGTGCTCCTTTAGGACATTTTGCACCGATGTCTGTATACTTCTTTGGATTTTTTAAGTAGTCAACTATTTCAACTAGTGATTCTTCTGCCTCTTCTTGACCAGCAACATCGTCAAAGTTTACAGTTTCACCACTAGGTTCATACTTTTCAATTTTCTTTCCTCCACCAAAGATTCCACCACTACCAAGGTTTTGCATCCTCCTTGTCAGTGCCCTTTGTAGCAAGAAAAATAGTAAAATTGGGAATCCCCAAGTCATTACAAAAGACATAAATACACTTGGCTTTTCTGGAATTTCTGATGCGTATTCTATATTTTTTTCTTCTAAGTCTTTAACTATGTCGGGATCTTCCATTTTTCCAGTTTTGTAAATTTTCTTGTCGTCTTTTAATTTATAAAGAATTTGATCTTGTTTAAAACTAACTTCCTCAATTTTATCCTGGCTTAAATTCTTTCTAAAATCAGAATAAGATGCATTTTCCATACTATTTTGACTTAAAATCGGAAGAATCAACCAGTTGAGAGCAAAAACTGCCAAAATGGCAATTACATAATATCTAAGTAAATTATATTTGGGTCTTTTGTTATTATTGCCCTTATCTTCATTCATAATAAACCTCCCTCTTTTTTGATGAATTCCTTTAAAAGATAATAAAAACCGGATTAAAAATCCGGCTTAATTATTTTTAATTATTAAAGGTCATCTTCAATTACTGAAGATTTAGAATATGCAGATGGCTTTGCTTCGAAAAAGTCTGTCTTTATTTGATTTGGATCAGAATATTCGCTGACCCACTTCATTGATTCTGGCTCATCGATATTTTCATCAAATAGATTTCCAAAACCTAAATTTCTAGAACGCAAGTTGCCAAGATACATAATATAATCTTCAATCATTTTTTGATTTAGACCTCTTATTTCATCGCCTATGACATACTTACCCCAAGATATTTCTTCTTCAACACCTTTTTTAAGCATTTCTTTATATTTTTTTATATTTTCATCTGTAAATATTTCTGGATTTTCCTTTTTCATTTCAAGAATTATACTTCTAAATAACCAAAGATGAGTGTTTTCATCTCTATTTATATATCTTATTTCAGAAACTGTGCCAGGCATCTTGCCCATTCTTCCAAGATTGTAAAAGAAGGAGAAGCCTGAGTAAAAATAAATTCCTTCCAAGATATAATTTGCAATAAGTGCCTTCATGAAATTGTCCAAGTTTTCATCTTCATAAAAGTCTTGGTATTGGTCCCCAATAAATTTATTTCTTTTTAATAAAACTTCATCATCCTTGTATTGGTAAAGAATTTCTTCTCTTTCTTCTGGAGAACATATTGTGTCCAAAATATAAGAATAGGATTGAGAGTGAATAGACTCTTGATAACCTTGGATTGAAAGACAAAGATTGATTTCATTTGCCGTAACATAAGATTGCAGTTTTGGTATTTGAGCTGTTTGAAGTGAATCAAGATAAATAAGAAAGGACAAAATCTTATCATAAGCTGTTTTTTCATGTTTATCTAAAATTCTATAGTCCTTAACATCTTGTGAAAGGTTTATTTCTTCTGGAATCCAGAAGTTATTCATAGCTTGACGATACCAATCACTTGTCCAAGAGTATTTTAAGTTGTTAAAGTCATTTAAATTTGTAGTATTTCCATTAATAACTCTTCTTTTTGAAGTTTCAATATCTCCCTTTTCATTAAAGAGACCTCTTTTTGAAAGTTGCATAATTCCTCCTATTTTATGACGCACAATAATCGCAGTCTTCAACCTCTAAAGACTTGCTTCTAACATAATAAACAGACTTTAGTTTCTCCTTGCAAGCTTTGATATATAGATTTAAAATCTTTCTCATTGTAAAGTCTGTAGTAATATAAAAGTTAATTGACTGAGCTTGGTCAATGTGTCTTTGACGAATTGCCGCAGCCTCAATTACAAAGTTTTGATCAAGTTCGTGGGCATTTTCATATAACCAGAAAGTTTGTGGACTAAGGTCTGGTGCAACTCTTGGTAAGATTGAACCTTTCTTTTCTTCTAAGAAATATCTATTCATAACTGGGTCAACTCCTGCACTTGTTGCAGAGATAATTGATGTTGAACCTGTTGGAGCTATTGCCATTATATATCCATTTCTAAGTCCATTTGCTTTTACTTCTTCTCTTAATTTATTCCACTTTTCATCTTTATAATCCCTTAGGTCAAAATAATTTCCATTTTGCCAGTCAGAACCTTCAAAGAAATCATAAGATCCTTTTTCCTTTGCAATTTCCATAGATGCAGTAATTGCGTGAAAATTAATTCTTTCATAAAGATCATCTGCCCATTTTAAGTGATCTTCTATATCAGAAAATGCCATTCCAGCTTTTACAAGGGCATGATGATAACCACTTGTTCCTAGTCCAATGGATCTGTATTTTCTATTTGTAACTTTTGCATAAGGTATTGGATAATAATTTAAGTCAATTACATTGTCTAGAGCCCTAACAGTTGTTGCCACTATATCTTTGAGTTCCTTGTCATTTTCTAGGTCAATATTTCCTAATACAAGTGATGCTAGATTACAAACAACAAAATCGCCTGGTTTTGTCTTTGTGACAATGACTTCATCTCCATCTTCTGTTTCTATTGTAGTTTCAAGAGTTTCAATAGCAGACATATTTTGCATAATTTCTGTACATAAATTTGATGAGTAAATCATGCCAACATGTTTATTTGGGTTCATTTCATTTACATTGTCCCTATAAAAAGCAAAAGGTGTTCCAGTTTCTGTAAGTGATTTTATTATAAGTCTTACTAAATCTTTTACGCTCATTTCACGACGAGAAATATTTTTATCATCAATACATTCTCTATATTTTTCTTCCCACTCTTTTCCATAAAAATCTTCAAGAGCGTAACCCTTTTTTTCTAAAACTTCGTGAGGGTCAAACATATACCAAGTTGCATTGATATCTTTTTCTGCCAATTCAAAAAATAAATTTGGGTAAGAAATAGCAGGGAAGATGTCGTGAGCCTTCATCCTATCATCACCATTATTTGTACGAAGTTGCAAAAATTCTGGAATATCTTTGTGCCAAGCATCAAGATAGCAGGCAACAGACCCTTGGCGAACACCAAGTTGATCTACGGCAACAGCAGTGTCATTAGCAAGTTTAATCCATCTTATTACACCACCAGCAACACCCTTAAATCCTCTAATATCAGATCCAGTTGCACGAACTTTTCCAAAATAAAGACCCATTCCGCCACCGTGTTTAGAAATTTGGGCGAAATTATCAATTGATCTATAAATTCCCTTTAAAGTATCAGGCACTGTGTCCACAAAACATGAAGATAGTTGATTGTAAGGTTTTCTTGCATTAGACATTGTTGGTGTAGCAACAGTTACCTTTAAACTTGAATAAATATCATAAAATTTCTTTGCCCAATAAATTTTATTTTTCTCTGGTATAGCAAGGTGCATTGCAATTCCCATAAACATCTCTTGAATTGTTTCAACAAATCTTCCGTCATGACTTCTTATAACATATCTCTTAATCAAAAGATCTAAACCAGAGTAATTTAAAAGTCTATTTCTAGAATTATCAATATATTCTTCAAGTTCAAGAACTTCTTCTTTTGAATAATTTTCAAGAATATATTTTCCATAAAGGCCCTTTTCAGTCAAGAAAACAATCTTTTCATAAAAATTATTTATTTTAAAATCTTCAAGATTTCTCTTAATTTTCTTTTCTAGGTCGTAGTTTAAAAATAAAGCTGCAATAAATTCCCATCTAGGTGCATCTTTATCTGTAAGTTCACTGGCAGCCTTAATAATTTCAGAAAGATAGGCATCTTGTGTTTGATCTTTTTTTACAAAAGACTCAAACTTGTTATATAAATTTTCAAGCTCATACTTCTTTGGATCATAATTTTTCCTAACAAACTTCAAAATCTTTAGGACATTTTCGTCTGTAATGAAATTTGCAAATTTATCTAAAATTTGTCTTTCTTCAGAATGTCTATTTCTGTAAAGTATATAAGCTTTTACAACATCAATTTCTTTTTCATCGATAAGTTTTAATTCAACTAGATCCTGTATTTCCTCAACAGTTGGTGGGTTTTTGGGATCATAGTTTTTTAAAAGGCTTTCTTTTATATCTAAGGCATAAGATGCTATTACAGCATCATCATAAGTCTTTCCAACAGAGTCAAAGGCTTTTTCAATGGCATTTTTTATCTTTAAATGATCAAAATCAACCTCTCTCTTATCTCTTTTTAATATTTTCATAAATCCCCCATATAGTAGATTTCATTAATTATTTAAAACATATACTACTATATAGTACCACAAACAAAAATTTATAAATAGCTTATGAAGAAAGAAAAAATATAAATACTTAAAAGAAAAAAATCCCAAGAGAACTTGCTCTTGGGATAATTTTTTAACTTATTTTACAACTGAAAATAATACTTTTGCTACTTTTTCTGCAGATTTTTCAGTTTTTTCAGTAAGTTTATCTTCTTCTTTACTTTCTTCTTTTTCTTCTGGAACTTCTCCAAGCATTTCATCTAATTCTTTTTGAATTTGATCTTGGTATTTCTTTAGAAGTTCTGGATCTTTGTCAAGTTCAGCCTTAGCTGCAAGAATTTTATCTAATTCTTCACCTTCATAAAGATTCTTTAAAGTTTCTTCTATTTCTTCATCTTTTTGACCAGAAGATTTCATAGAAGCTATCATTTTATAATTATCTTCTTTTTCTAATTCTTGAAGTTTTGTTTCTAATTCTTTTTCAGTAATATTAAAGATATCAACTATTGGCATTCCTTCGTTTGCATCGTATTTAACCTTATAACCAAAAGCTTCAGATACAAATCTTACTGGAATATAAGTTTTATCTTTAATAATTGTAGCTGGTGAATCAAGCTTAACTTCTTTTCCGTTTACAAGAGCCTTATCAGAATCAATCTTTAAAACAATCTTATCATTATCTTTTGAAACTGTTACACTTCTATCTTTTCCATTCCATTCAACTTTAGCGCCGATTTTTTCATAAAAAGCACGAGCAGCTAACATTGTTCTGTCATTAATAATCTTTGGAAGAGCTTCAGGATCTTCAAAAGTTATATCTTCGCCATTAACTCTTACAGTTAACATATTTACTTCTGGCATTATTAACTTCAAATATTCTTCTGAAGTCAATTTTTTAACTGAAGTTGGGAAGTTAATCTTAACATTTTCGTCTTTCACAGTATCAAAATTTCCCTTAACAGAAACTTTTACAAAATCAGCAACGTTAACTTTCATTGCTATTTCTTGGATCATTTTATTTTCTTCAAAAGTAGTTTTTTCAGATAAATTTGATCCTTTAATAGTTTCTTTAATTCCTTTAGCAGCTTCTTTTAAATCTTCTGCCTTGTATTCTTTGTTAAGTTCTTTAAAGTCTTTTCTATCTTCTTCAGTCATTGGAAGTCCAGCCTTATCAACAATTGCTAGTGCAGAAGTTGAAACTTCATCCCAATTTTTCATAACGCCATCGGCAGATTTTATAAATTCATCTATGACAGCATCACTAGTAGTATTCAAAGTGTAAGTGTTACCTTCAACCTTAAAGTCAATTTCTTGTTTATAATCTTTTAAAGCAACTTCCATTAAATTTAATAAATCAGTCTTAAATTCTTCTGAATTAAAATATTTTGTAGTTTTTGGTGAAATGCCATTTTCTTCATTTGAAATTGAAATATAATCTTCTTTTATGTCCTTAAAAGAATCACTATTAAGTGCAAAGATGTCCTTTGACATAATAATTTCATTGTCCTTTACAAAAATGTCCATTTTCATTTTATTCGGTACATCTTTATTAAGTCCTGCAATTTCTTCTTGGCTATCTGATCTTTTAGCAATTTCTTTCTTTAAATTTGATAAGTCCATATCCATCAATACATGTGCCTTATCTTGACCCACTTGTTCACCAGTAAAACTTGCAGGGAACTTAATATTCACAGTTTCTTTACTTTCAGGATCCTTAACTTCGACATTATATTCGAGTTTTCCAGAGACCTTTGAGCCTTTCCAGTCTGCAACTTTTTGAGATGCATCTAGATAAGCTGTTGTGTTTGCACTACAAGCGCCAAGTGTTATGGCTGCAATAAGTACAAGAAAAATAGATAAAATTTTCTTTTTCATAGTATACCTCCTATTTGTCATGATTATATTATATATAAAAAACCATTGCAAATTAAATGAATATTACAAAAAATGTGTTAAATACAATAATTAACAAAGTTTAATATTTGAATATAATATAATAAAGTACAATTCTTCTCTAATTTAATATTACTTTTTTAACAATAACTATGTATTAATAAATCCCTCAACACCTCCTTTTTTTAACAAATATGTAAAATAAAGTTTATAAGTGTATATACTTTATATTTACACTATACTGCCGTTAAATACCTTTGTCAAGAATTTTATAAAATCTTTATAGAAGTAACATATTCTATATCCTAATATAATAAATACCCTTAATTATTAATTTAATTTTTATTTTTGTAGTTTTCTAATTTTTATATTTTCAAACTCAATATAACAAAAATATTTATCTAACAAGTAAATAAATAGCAACTTTTGCTTGCATTTTACTTTCTCGTGAATTTTCACTAATTTTAATAAATTTTTCTTTTTTAATTCGAATTTCTTAAAATTCATCTAATCTTAACTTTGTAATTAAAACAAAAAAAGAGACCCTTACGAGTCTCTTGATTTTAAAATTTTCAATTGTTATGTAACTATAGCTCTATACCTCTTAAATTAAGCATTCAACCTTTAGCACTAAGCTACTTCAAATGAGATACTTTGCTACCTTTCCCTTGCGGGATAATTTAAAACTTGTCATTGGAATCACCTTTTCTTAGTTACCAATTTGTTTTCTCTAGCTAGCTTACCTATAGTATAGAGCATGATTATACTTTTGTCAATGTTTTCCTAAAAATTTTTTATCTTTTTTAGATTAATTTTTTTCTCGTCAATTTTCCCTTCATTTAAGGCTTTGTTAATTTCTATAATTGCCTGATTTGCAGAGTTTAAAGAACCAATATTAACTATATAGTTTTTGGAGTCCTCTTTTCCTTTTATCACAATGTGATCATCCTTTGACTTGGAAATAGATTTCATATTTTCGTAAGGGAAAAAGTTATTTCCAATTACTAGCCCCTTACCATAAGATCCGACAACTGTTCCTAATCTATCTTTGCCATCTCTTATAGATGATTTAAAGGGTATTTCATAAATTATAGTGTCCTTGTCTTCTCTACTTGGGAATTTTCCATTTTGCAAATTAAATATAAATAATAGGAAAAGTCCTATTAAGAATAAGGGATTTGCCAAAAAGTTTATTATATCGTTGTTTCTTACATACATTTGTTGGAAAAAGTATATATTTACAAATATTAAAAATCCTATGTAGACAAAAACATTAAGGTTATAAGTTCTCTTTCTAATATTTAAGTCCTCTAGCTTTAATATTTCCTTGTACTTTTTTATAAAGTCAAGGGCTGTCATCAAAAAGAGATAGTTTACTATTGCCCACATAATTGAATACATTACTGAGCCATTTCCAAGTTCTGATTTTAAGCCTGAAAACTGAAGCCCAAAGGGTATTATCGCCGATATTATTAAGACTATGTTTGATGTTTTTTTATTCAATTTTTATCCTCTTCCTTATTTTTTCTCCTTTTTCTTTTTATTTCCATTAGTTTTTTTCATATTTTTATTTGCTTCTTCTTTTTCTAATGCAATTTCTTCTGCAATTTTATCGTTTTTTCTCAACATTGAAATTATCCCCAAGAATACAAAAACGTAAATTCCAATATTTAAAAATAATTTCTTAATCTCAAATTTTATAATTTCTAACTCTGCTGGGCTCACCCCTTGAAGAGATTTAAATCTAAACAGTGTTATTACTATGTCAATCGCCATCAAAATAATCATGTAAATAAAAAATGATTTTGTATCTTTATATCTCTTTTCATCTACAAAAAAGAATACAATTATGGTGGAGAGTGATACTATACCTAAGAAAATTGCCAGACTTTTGAAGTTAAAAACTTTGACAAAATTATTTGTGTCTAGATTGTTATATTTAAATACAAGAAAAATAATAGAAAGAATAATTGTAATTATGCTAGTTTTTAGCCATTCTTTTCTAACTTTTGTCAATTTCCCACCTCGTCATACTTATCCAATTCATACTTTTCTACAACTGATATTATTTTATCTGCATAAGACGGATCTGTTGCATAACCGCCTTCTTTTATATATTGAGCTGCTTCTTTGTAATTCTTGGCAGTTTTTACTTTTTCATACCTCTTGGCTGTTGAAAGAAGTTTTGCATAATGTTCGAAAGATTCTCTTTTTGAAGAATATTTTTTAAAATTCTCCATGTATCTTCCACTTTCTCCATCTACATATTCTTCAGTTTCAAAAACAACACCCTGGTCTTTTTTTACTGCTTTTATTCCAAAATAATTGTTATATTCTCTAGAAAGTTCAGACCTACCCCAATTACTCTCAAGTATTGATTGAGCTAACATTACAGAAGGCAAAATATTATTTTTTCTAGCTATTCTCACAGCCATTTTTTCGGTATCTTCTATATATGCCTGTCTAAAATCTATTTCTTCTTGGGATCTTCTCTCTGAGCTTGATTTGATTAAAAAATTCATAGCGAAAATTATCCCAAAGAAGAATATTAAAATTATAAGGCAGCCACAAGCAATCCTCTTAATTTTCATCTTTCACTTCTTCGTAAAGTTTACTTATTTTTTTATTTAAGATTGGGTGAAAATAGTTTGGAATAAGTTCATTTAATGATTCCAATACAAATTCACGTTCTGCAATATAAGGATGTGGAACTATCAATTCATCTGTATAGTGAATTTCTCTATCAATCAATAGAATATCCAAGTCTATAGTTCTTTCTCCCCATTTTTCATGTCTAACTCTGCCTAAATCTAATTCAATTTTTTGCAATATATGAAGTAGATCATGTGGATCTTCAAAAGAAGATACTTTAATTACTGTGTTTAAAAAATCTCCTTGGTCAGTCTTACCCCAAGCCTTAGTTTCTATTATAGAAGCTTTATCTAAAATTTTTAGACCTGCTTCTTCCATTTTTTCTAAAGCAGAATTTATATATCCTTCTCTGTCGCCAAGATTTGTACCTATTCCAATATAATAATCTCTTCTTTTTTTCTTACAGCGAACTGATGCTGTATCTAGGGGAAGATTTATTGGCGCCCAAGGTTTTTTTATAGTCAAATCTACTGTATTTGCTATTTCATAATTATCAAAAATAAATTTTGTCATCTTATAAGCCAGAGTTTCGATTAAATCTTCAGTTTCATTTTTAAATAAGTCATATAATTCGTGGGATAATTTTCCATAATCAATGGACCTATCCAAGTTCTTTTCTATTGCACAATCTCTGAAGCTCATGCCTATCTCTGCACTAATTAAAAATTTTTGTCCAAGTTTTTTCTCTTCTTCAAAAAGTCCATGATTAGCATAGACTTCTAGATCTTTTATCTTGATAAAATCCATAATTCTCCCATCAATACTTTAATATATTATTGTGTGATTTTTCTTGTGAAAACTCCAATTGCATGCCTTGTAGGCAGGACATCTAAAGCAGGGCCTAGAAAGTTTGTCTGCCCTATAAAAGATGTTAAAAAATTCATCTTCTTCTTTTTCCTTACTCCTATGAGACCCTATGCAATTTAGGATTCTTTCCTTTTCTTCATCAGAAAAATCTGTAAGTTTTAAAATTTCTCTTGCTATTTTTACTGAGCCAATAGCGTGGTTTAAACCTTCCTTGATTTCAAGGACCCTCCCCAAATCATGAAGGAGGGCAGTTGCATAAATCATATCTTTTTCGACATCAACATTTTCTTCTAATTTTAGAATGTAGCAAATTCTCGCAACAGATACAAAATGTTCGTAGTTGTGTTTACAAAAAATTCTATCCTTTTCAAGCTCTTCTAATTCGTTAAGATAATCATTAAAAATTTGGCTCTTTAGTATTAAATCTGTTTCTTTCATTAAAATTCAATTAATCTAAAGGCTTCTTGTTTTTGTTTTTCATCTGTTTCTAAAACTCCTCTGGCCACAGCTGTTACAGTTTTTGAACCAGGTTTTTTTACGCCTCTCATATTCATACACATGTGTTCAGCTTCTATTACAACAAGAACTCCCTTTGGTTCAAGGTATTTCATCATTGCATCAGCTACTTCAATGCTAAGTCTTTCTTGAAGTTGTGGTTTTTTTGCATAAGTTTCCACAGTTCTTGCAAGCTTAGAGAGTCCAGCTACCTTTTCATTTGGAATATAGGCAATGTGAGCCTTTCCATAAAATGGTAGGAAGTGATGTTCGCACATGGAGTAAAAATCAATGTCTTTTACTACAACAATATTATCTTCTGTAATTTCAAAAGTTTTAGAAAGATGTTCTTCTGCAGTCTTTCCAAGTCCTGCAAATACTTCTTCATACATTCTAGCAACTCTTGCAGGAGTTTCCAAAAGACCTTCTCTCGTTTTGTCTTCTCCAATTGCTTCTATTATCATTTCAACTGCTTTTTCTATTTTTTGTTTATCCATTATGATCTCCTCATAGATTTATTTTTAAATTTATAAAATTTATTATAACATATTGACTCTTACATTGATAACATTACCCATAAATTAGCACTTCTATCTATTTCTAAAGATTGTCATTAATTTACAATCTATTTATAATTTGGTACAATATTTTTCGAGGTGCAAGATGAAGAAATTACTTCTGTATTTATCTCTAGGTCTAGTGCTCTTATCTTCTCCAGTTAATGTATTAGCAGAAGATAATACTAAATCTATTGAAAATACAAATGCAAGTAGCGAAAATAATATAGCTACAGAAAATAAAACAAGTGAAGAAAAAGAAGTGGACCCAAATACAATTAGAAATCAAAATTTTCTAGTTCCGACGAAAGAAGGGGTTCAAAAAGCCAATTTATATGAAGCTGAAAAAATAAAAAAATTAGAAGAACTTCCTCTGGAAAGCTTAACAAAATCTTACTTACTGGGAGACTATAAGTCAGGTGATATATTAGAAGGCTATAACTTAGATGAAGTTCGTGCCATGGCTTCAACTTCTAAATTAGTTTCTATCTTTGTAGTTTTGGATAAAATTCAAGAAGGCAAAATATCCTTGAGTGACGAAGTTGAAATAGATCACGAAGCTGCCGCATTGACAGGTTCTTCTTTTAAATTAAAAGAAGGAGATAAGGTAACTGTAGAAAAATTAGTGGAAGCTTCAATGGTAGTATCTGGCAATGACGCTATAACTGCCTTGGCAAAATATGTAGCAGGTTCAACAGATGCTTTTGTAAAAATGATGAACGACAAATGTGCCGATCTTGGTTTGAAAAATGCCCTTATGGTAAATCCAACAGGACTTACTAACTATGAAATACTTGACTACAACAAGATGACAACTAGGGAAATGTTTAAACTAGCATCTGAACTTATAAAGTTTCATCCAGATATATTAAAATATACGACAATTGATAAATTAGAAGATCCAGCTAGAAATTTTATTGAATATAGCACAAACCCAGTTCTTGGAATTGTTCCAGAAATAGATGGCTTAAAAACTGGCTATACCAATGCAGCAGGAAGATGCGTCATCTTAACTGGTCTAGAAAAGGGAGAAGAAGGTAAATCCAAAGACATGAGATTAATTGGAATAACCACTGGTTCAAACTCTGATTTTGAAAGATTTGTTGCCTGCAAAAGACTTATGACAAGAGGTTTTGAAGATTATGGATACAATGCTATTGGTGACACTTTTAAGGAAATTAGAACCATAGAAGTTCTTGACTCTCAAGATGAAAATATACCTGTTTACCAAAAAGATGTTGGATACATACTTTCTAAATCAACTGATAAATTTAGAGAAATTGTAGAAATTGATGATGAATTAAAAGCACCGATTGAAGCAGGCTCTTCAGTTGGAAAAATCAATTTTTATGATGGTGATGATCTAGTTTATACAAGTGATTTGATCGTAAAAGACAAGGTCTATGAAAAGGGAATAATTAACAAGTTAAAAGAGTCTTTGAAGAAATCTTTGTTAACATGGAGAAAGCAGCTTGATCAAAAAAGAAGTGTCATAATTTATTGACACTTCTTAAATATTTATATACAATAATTTTATAGGTCTACGTAGCTCAGCAGGATAGAGCACACGCCTCCTAAGCGTGGGGCCGGAGGTTCGACTCCTCTCGTGGACGCCACAAATCACTTGCATTAGCAGGTGATTTTTTATTATTAAATATCTTTTAGTTCAATAATATTTATAACTGGAACTTCATAAGGGTGATTGGACTTAATTGTACTTATTAAATCTTCTAAATCCTCTTCCTTAATCCTAAATTCAAGTTTACTTTCAAGGACTTCTTCCACTTTTCCAAGACTTCCAATATAAGGATTTGCACCTTCTATTGGACGAAAATGACCTAAAACTTCAGTTTCTGCATAACAATAATCATAATTTTCCTCTTTTAAAAAACCAGCATCGTTTATCTTTTGCATTAAATTTTTTGTATCTTCTCTAGGTATAAAAACCTCTATTTTCATGTGTTTCATAGCAAACCTCCCATTTATTTTATACCCAAAATAATAAAAATTGTTTAAAATCAATCTCAGAGGTTATATATATATTAGGGAGGAATAATATATGATAAAATTATTAATCAAAGTATTGGTAAGTGGATTAGCTATTCTAATAACTTCTGCACTTTCAATCGGAATCCAAACAGACGGTTATTCAACTGCTATTATGGCAGCAATAGTTATTGGTCTTTTAGACTGGGCTATCAATAAATTCACAGGAGTTGACGCTTCACCATTTGGTAGAGGTGCAGTAGGATTTGTTGTTGCAGCAATAATTTTATTCATCGCAGGTCAACTTGTTGATGGATTTACAGTATCAGTTCTTGGTGCTGTTGTTGGTGCACTTATCCTTGGTATTGTGGATTCTTTCCTACCAGTTGATAAAAAGACTATGTAATTATAAAAATCGACTCGAGCTTGCTCGGGTCTTTTTTTTGTGTTATTTTCTGTGGATAAGTCGTGTTTTTCGCTTTTCCTCATTTATTTTCTTTATTTTTTAACAAATTTTATCCACAAAATTATTTTATTATCTACATTTGTTGATTTAATTTAAAATTTTAAACTTATACACAATATAAATTATGTTTATATCTTTTTTGTTTTAATTTTTTATCCACAGACTTCATAAAAGTAATTAATTGTCCACATTTTTTCAAATAAAAAACCCAGTGAGCCTTGCTCACCAGGTTTATCTTCCATATTTTTCTATTATCTCATCAATCATCTTTGAATCTTTTGAACTAATATTATAGTAAATATTATTAACTCTAACAGTTAAACCAGACTTTACAAATGAAATTTTATTTCCACTTGTAAAATAAACATTTATATAATTTACAATTTCACCATTTATATCTTTATTTGCCTGTTTTCCTCTTAAACCATTTAGGTCCTTTACAATTTTATTAACTGTTTTTCTATCTTTTATGGTTTTCATATTATCAGTCTTAAAACCAATAATTTCAATATAGTCAATGTCTTTTGGATTCATATCAACTATTTTATTTCTAGAAGAAACTAGGCTTATACCAAAAAACATTAGGACTGCAAAAAATATAACCAAAACCAATTTTGATCTATTTGATTTTTTTATTTCTTCTTCCCATTATAAATAAATAACTCCATTCATAAACACGTAGGCTCTACCGCCAACCCTAATCTTATCATCACTTTCACCAATATTTGTTAAAACTTTTGAAATTCTTCCTATATAGTCACCTTGAATTGCAACTATAGAATCACTCTCTCCAATTTCATTTGCTTTTAAATAATGCATAGTAGCTGCTGTTGAAGTTCCACTTCCAAATTCTTCGTCAGCTCCAATAATTGGGGAGAAGGTTCTTTGTTTAACTTCTTTTCCATCTTCTGTTGTAAAAGCATGAATAGAAATAATATTTTCTTCCTTAGAAATTTTAATAGCCTCTTCTTTATTTAAAACTATTGAAGATAAGAACTCTTCATTTTTTACGGGAACTAGAATATCACAGGTCCCCGTTGAGATTTTCTCCATATTTAAGTTTTCTTTTATAGTTAGACCAATAGCATTGCTATCTAAATTTAAAGCTCTTAAAACGCCTTCTGTGGCTTGATATTCTTCTCTTAATTTTATATCCAAGTTCATGTGGACATTTTGAATCTTAAAATTTCTATACTCAAGCTCAACTGGAATTTTTCCAATTTTGGTATGTTGAATAATATGTTTTGTTCCGCTATCTTGACATTTTATATACTCATTTTCAGCTAAGGCATAAAAAGTAGCAATAGTTGCGTGACCACATAAATTTATTTCACCTTCTGGTGTGAAAAATCTTGTTAAATACCTATCTCTATCGAGTTCTTTTACAAATACTACAACAGACTGATTTATATCTTTAGCAATATTTTTCATTTCCAAATCTGTGAGTCTTCCATCATCAATTACAACACCAGTTGAATTGCCCATAAATGCCCTATCAGAAAAGGCTGATACTAAATATGTTGTGTAAAATCTCTTCATATTTAATCCAACTCTCTATTTAAAATTAAATCTAAAATTCTGGAAAGGTCTTCTTCGCCATAATATTCTATTTCAATTTTTCCGACCTTACCTCTTTGTTTAAAATTTACTTTAGTTCCCAGAGATCTTTCAACTTCATTTCTCATATTTGTTAAAAAAATATCCTCTTTTTCTTCATTTTTTTCTCTTTTTGAGGTCTTTTTATTGTTGTTTACAGGTAAAGAGTTTTTAATAATCTTCATTGCCTCTTTATACTGCTTATCTCCATCTTTTATAGATAAAAGCTTTTTTCCATGAGAAGTGCTAATTTTTTCTTCTTCAAGAAGTTTTAAAACTCTAGGATCTAGATTTAAAAGTCTAATAGTATTCCCAATGTATTGTCTAGATTTTCCAATTTCGTCAGCCAATTCCTTTTGAGTCAAATCTTGAGAATCCAAAAGATGTCTATAACTCATAGCTTCTTCAACTGGATTTAAATCTTTTCTTTGAATATTTTCTATGATAGCTATTCTACTAGATTCATCATCAGAAATATCTTTTACTATTGCAGGTACTTTATCAAGTCCTGCCATTCCAGCTGCTCTAAATCTTCTCTCCCCAGCAATAATCTCATATTTATCTTTTGTTTTCTTTAATAAAAGTGGTTGGATTATGCCGTATTTTTTTATAGAACTAGCTAGGTCTTTTAAGTCATCTTCATTAAAATTTTTTCTAGGTTGATCTTCATTAGGTAAAATTTTGGAAATTTCTATTTCCATTAATTTTGATTTTTCTTCTTCTATAACTTCTCTTATTTTGTCACTTGAATTTAGAAAATTTCCTATGCCTCTTCCAAGACTATTTTTCTTAGCCATTTATCTCACCTATTATTTCCTTAGCAAGGTCTGTGTACGCCTTAGCTCCCTTGGACTTTGAATCATAATCAAATATATTCATGCCAAAACTTGGTGCCTCTGCCAATCTGACGTTTCTAGGGATAAAGGTCTTAAATACTTTGCTTTCAAAGAATTTTTGAACTTCTTCGACAACTTGATTCGACAAATTCGTTCCTCCATCATACATGCACATTACAACGCCAAGTAAGCTTAAATTTGGATTAAAGTTTTCTCTAACCAAACTCATTGTATCCATAAGTTGTGATACTCCTTCTAGAGCGTAGTACTCACATTGAACAGGAACTAAAATTTTGTCACTCGCAACAAGAGCCATCATTGATAA
>NZ_HE978595.1:289086-306790 GCF_000312025.1 Peptoniphilus timonensis JC401
TTGATAAAAATACCAAGTGATGGCGGAGAGTCAATTATTACAAAATCATAATTATCTTTTACTTTATCTATCATTTTTTTTAATTTAAACTGCCAATCTTCGTGTCTTGCAAGTTCGATTTCAACTCCAGCAAATTCTCCATTTGATGGTATTATGTCGAGCTTATTAAATCCTGTTTGATATATTGAATTTTCTTCTTCATCTATCAAAAAATCATATATCATGTTTTCAAATTCATATAGACCAAGACCCGAAGTCGAGTTTCCTTGGGGATCCATGTCCACTATAAGAGTTTTTTTGCCTCTTAGAGCCAATGCTGAACTTAAATTTATGACTGTGGTGCTTTTTCCAACGCCACCCTTCTGATTAAAAACTGTAATTACAACAGACATATTCTTACCTCATTTCTATATTATAAATAATATCATGTTTCTTTATTATTTTAAAGATAAGCAAAAAAATAAGCTCCAAAAATTTTTTGAAGCTTATGCTCTACGTAGAGCATTGTTATTTTTATTTTCTTTTTTGTTCTTATGCTCCACGTGGAGCATTTTTTATTTTCTGTTTTATTTTTCTTTAAAGTGGTGATTTTCTAGGCTTTCCTCCAGCTCTAGGATATTTTTTGTTTGTGGCTTTTACTTTTTTATTAAAATTATATAGTGATCTATGTCATTAGGTAGTGGAGTGTGGATTACATCTTCAACGACACCACCCATAATTTCTATAGCTCTCTTTGCATTTTTCAATTCTTCTTTATACTCTGGACCTTTTTGAGAAATAAAATACCCACCAACTTTTACAAATCCCATTGCATATTCTGTTAAGGTTGATAAATTTGCCACAGCCCTTGATACTGCTATGTCAAATTGTTCTCTGTATTCATCTGTTCTAGCAATTTCTTCAGCCCTTGCATGAATAGCTCTAATGTTTTGAAGTTCTAAGTCTTCTATTACTTTATCTAAAAAGTCAATTCTTTTTCTCAATGAATCAAGTAATGTTACGTCCAAATTTTCATTATAAAGTTTTAAGGGAACTCCAGGAAAACCCGCTCCTGTTCCAATGTCTATAATTTTTGCATTTCCATTAAACTTGCCTGTCTTTAATAAACTCAAAGAATCTAAAAAATGTTTAACATTAAATTCATCATCTTCAGTTATCCTAGTGAGATTTGTGTGTTTGTTGTAATCTAGAATTTCTTCCTTATATTTTTCAAATTTATCAATATTTTTGCTATCAAGGTCATATTCCTTCATATAGTCAATTAACATTTTTTCTCCTCATTTGTTCTAGGTAAATTAAAAGTACATTTATATCAGCTGGTGACACACCAGTAATTCTTGATGCTTGACCAATTGATTCTGGTCTAATATCTGATAATTTTTCCCTTGCTTCTATCCTAAGTCCTTCTATTGATTTATAGTCAATATCTTTTGAAAGTCGCTTGTTTTCAAGTTTTTTAAATTGTCTGATTTGTATTTCTTGCTTTTTAATATAGCCTTCATATTTGATTTCGATTTCGATATTTCTAATTACGTCATCACGAACTATTGGTCTTTCTGGATCAAAAACTTTAAGCTTTTTATAATCAAGCTCAGGTCTTTTTATAAGTTCATAAAGGCTAAATGAATTTTGAGTTTCAGTTGAGCCAAGAGATTTTAAAATTTCGTTGTTTTTAGCTGTTGGATTTATTTGAATTTTTTTAATTCTTTTAATTTCATCTTCAATAGCTTTTTTTCTATAAATATATCCTTCGTATCTTTCATCATCAACAAGACCAATTTCTCTTCCTCTTTCAGTAAGTCTTAAATCGGCGTTATCTTGTCTTAGTGTAAGTCTATATTCAGCTCTTGATGTCATCATTCTATAGGGTTCACGACTTCCCTTAGTCACCAAATCATCAATTAATACACCTATATAGGCTTCTGACCTGTCTAATATGAAAGGATCTTTTCCTTTTACCTTCAAAGCAGCATTTATACCTGCAACAATTCCTTGAGCTCCAGCTTCTTCATATCCACTTGATCCGTTGATTTGACCAGCAAAAAATAAACCTTCATAATCCATATGTTCCAAACTTCTCTTTAAAAGAGTTGCATCTATGGCATCATATTCTATTGCATAAGCAGGTCTTAAAATTTTACAATTTTCCATACCAATTATTTCTTTATAAAATTCTTGTTGTACTTCAACTGGTAAAGACGATGAAACTCCTTGAATATACATTTCATCAGTTGTAAGTCCTTCGGGTTCTATAAAAACTTGATGTGCATCTCTATCTGCAAATCTTGTAACTTTATCTTCGATGGATGGGCAATATCTTGGTCCTTTTCCTTCAATATCACCAAGTGCTAATGCCGATCTTCCTATATTTTCTCTAATAATTTCATGACATTTTTTTGTAGTATAAGTTAAATAGCAAAGTTCTTGATGAATGTCATAATTTTTGTCTATATTTAAGAAAGAGAAAGGGACAATATCTTCATCTCCACTTTGTTCTTTCATAACTGAATAATCTATTGATTTTCTCAAAACTCTTGCAGGAGTACCAGTCTTTAATCTTCTTAATTTCATTCCAAAATCTTTTTCCAAACTATCTGAAAGATAATTTGCTGGGCCAAAACCACTGGGACCAGAAGAATAATTTACTTCTCCCATAAAAATCCTGGATCTAAGGTAAGTTCCACTACAAATTACAACAGTTTTAGTGGTATACTTAGCACCATTTCTAGTTAAAACTCCACTTATTTTATTTCCTTCTTTTAAAATTCTAACAGCTTCATCTTCTACAAGATAGAGGTTTTCTTCGTTTTCTAAAACTCTTTTCATTGCTTCGTGATATTTTCTTTTATCAGCTTGCACCCTAAGCGAATGAACTGCAGGACCCTTTGAAGTGTTTAGCATTCTAGATTGGATAAAAGTTTTATCTATATTTTTTGCCATTTCACCACCAAGTGCGTCAATTTCACGCACTAAATGACCCTTTCCAGTACCACCAATGTTAGGGTTACAACTCATTTGTGCAATTGAATCCAAATTTATACATAAAAGGAGAGTTTTTGCACCAAGTCTTGCAGAAGCAAGAGCAGCTTCACTGCCAGCATGACCTGCTCCTATTACTACTGTGTCAAAATCTCCAGCTTCATAATATTTTATATCTGACATCTTTACCTACTTTCCTATACAAAAATCAGAAAATACTCTGTCCAAAATATCTTCTGTTGTAATTGTTCCTGTTATTTCAGAAATATGTGCTATTACATTTTCAAGATCAACTTCTATTAGGTCTAAAAAGACTCTTTCTTTCAAGCTCTCATTTACCTCTAAAAGAGTTTTTTTAGCCTCTTTTAAGGCATTTATATGTCTTAAATTAGAAAGAACAGAATCAGAAGAAATTTGAAGCTCTCCGTCAAAAAATAAATCTATAATTAACTTTTCTACCTTTTTAACTGACTCATTTTCCATAACTGAAAGTCTTAGATAATCATTTCCAAAGTGTTTTTCTATTTCTTCATCAGATATTTTTTGATCTAAGTCATTTTTATTTAAAATAGTTATGTGTTTTTTATCTTTAATCAAATTTAAAATTTCTTCATCATCTTTATCAAATTCTCGTGAAATATCAAAAATAGCAATTACAAGATCAGCTTCCTTTAACTTTTCCCTTGCAATATTTACGCCAATTTTTTCAACTTCGTCATCGGTTTCTCTAATTCCAGCAGTGTCAGTTATTTTTAATAAAACTCCATCTAAGTTAATATAATCTTCTATGACATCTCTAGTTGTACCTGCAATATCTGTGACAATTGCCCTGTCATATTTTAAAAGTCCATTTAGAAGAGAAGACTTCCCAACATTTGGCTTTCCAAGTATAACTGTATTTATACCATCTCTTAATAATCTAGAATTTTTTGAATTATCTAAGAGATTATCCATTTTTTCTAAGATTTTTTCAGACCTATCAATTAAGTCCTTATAAGCTGCATCCTCTATATCCTCGTCAGGAAAATCAATATTTGCAACAATTAATGCTTGCATTGAAACAAGTTCATCTTTTAATTTATTTAAAACTTCACTTAAAGCTCCACCTAATTGATTAAGACCCATATCAAAAGATAAATCTGTCTTTGCCTTAATCATATCAATTACAGCTTCAGCTTGAGTTAAATCAATTCTTCCATTTAAAAATCCTCTTTTAGTGAATTCTCCCTTATCAGCAAGTCTTGCACCCTTTGATAAAATCAAATTTAAAATCCTTCTTACAGATACAACTCCACCGTGGCAGTGAACTTCCACAATATCTTCAGCTGTATAAGAATGAGGTCCCTTCATTTTTACAACTAAAACCTCATCTATTAACTTATTTCCATCACTTATGTGACCGTACATAAACTTTCTATTTTCAGCATCTGCCATCTTTATTCCACTGGCAGAAACAAATATTTCATCTATTATATTAATTGAATTATCGCCACTCATTCTCACTATTGCAATTCCAGCTTCACCAATTGCAGTTGAAATAGCAGCTATAGTATCATTTAAATTTCCCATTATATCATTCCTTTTAGATTATATTACTACAATTAGGGCAAATAAAAAAGAAGGCTTTTAAAATAAGCCCTCTTTATCAGTATTTTCTCTCTTTTTGAATTACTACTTTTCTAAAAGGATCTTTTCCTTCTGAATGAGTAAGTACTCCTTCAAAATCTTGTAAAGCTGTGTGGATAATCTTTCTCTCATAAGAGTTCATAGGTTCAAGCTTAATAGACCTGCCTGTCTTTAAGACCTTGTTTGCCATTTTGCCAGCAAGATTTTCAAGAGTCTTTTTTCTCTTATCCCTGTAGCCACTAGAGTCTAAATTGACTCTAATATATCTTGAAGAGTTTTTATTAACTATCAAATTTAAAATATATTGGATTGAATCAAGAGTAACTCCTCTTTTTCCAATTAAAATTCCAAGTCTATTTTCATCTCCATTGACATTTACATTGAGAGTATTATCTTCTAATTCCATTTCCACAATATTTTCGAGTTCTAAAGTTTCAAGTATTTTGGATATGAATTCTCTAGCTGCACTTAAAATTTCTTCATTTTCTTCATCAAGTGTCTTTATAGCTTCTTCCATATCAACTTCATCTGTGGAAACTTCTTCATTTTCGAATTCAAGTTCATCATCAGTATTTTGAACTACATCTTGGCTCTTCTCTGCTTCAATATCTTCATTAAATATTTCATTTAAAATACTCTTAGTTTCGTCTACTTTAGGCCATACCTTAACAGTAGCATCTTTGGAACCAATTAGTCCCAAAAAAACCTTTTTGACCTTCATCAAGGACTTCTATTTCAGCATTTTCTCTTGTAATATTTAATTCAGTTAGAGCCTCTCTTACTGCTTCATCTACGGTTTTTGCCGTTTTAATTACATAATTCATTACTTGTCCTTAACCTCAACTTCTTCAATTTCATCTTCTACAATCTTATTAGTTATGAGCTGTTGAACTATTGAAAAAATATTAGATACAGTCCAATAAATTACAAGACCAGCTGCATATTTTCTTGCCATTGAAAAAATTAAAATTGGCATTGCAACCATCATAGTAGTCATCATTGACTTAGCTTGATCAGCTCCTGCTCCTTGAGTTGCAGGATTTTTAGTAGTTATAAAACTTACTAAAAAAGTTGAAGCTGCAGCTATAATTGGCATAATTAAAGTTGGATCTGCATGATCAATATTCTTTATATAGAAGAAATTCTTGTTCATGGCTTCATAAAAACCTGGATCTTTAAAAGCGAAGGTTTGTGGATTCCAAAATACTCTATAAAAAGCAATCAATACAACCATTGTTATTATCATTGGTAGACAACCACCAGCCATATTGTAGTTAGCATCCTTATAAAGTTTTTGTTGTTTAGCAGCTAAAGTTTGTGGATCATTTTTGTACTTCTTTTGAATTTTCAAAAGCTCTGGTTGAAGTTTTGCCATTTTCTTTTGATTTTTCATTTGAGAAATATTTAGTGGCAAAATTAAAAGCTTTATAATAATAGTTGCAACTATAATTGAAAGTGCAAAAAATGAAACTGAAGCTGGTTCTTGTGGCATAATTGTTGCTAGTCCATCATAGATAAATCTAACAAAAGTACCAAGTATAGTACTAATTAAATGCATTAATAATTTCCTCCAATATTAAATGAGAGGATCGTACCCGCCTTTATGGAAGGGATGGCATTTTAAAATTCTCCTTATAGTTAAATAAGTTCCCTTAAAAAAACCATACTTCTCGTAAGCTTCGTAACTGTATTGTGAACAAGTTGGGGTAAATCTACAGTGTCTTCCTGGTAGGAGATAGGTTGAAATATATTTTTGATAAAATCTTATTAAGATCATACAAATTTTTTTCATTTAACCATCTTCTTTTGTCTTTTTAAAACAGAAAAAAAAGAATTCTTAAAGTCCTTAAAGTCTGAATCACATGCATCCTTTTTAGCAACGAATACATAATCATATCCAGGCTTTATTTTGTGAGAATTCTCTCTTAAAAGGTGTTTTAATCTTCTTCTAACAAAATTTCTATTTACTGCATTTCCGATTTTCTTAGTAGTAGTTATACCAAATCTAGGATAATCCCTATTGTTTTTTGCAGTAAAAAGAGTAATGTATTTTGATCCAGAAATCTTCTTATTAGAATAAACCCTTTGAAATTCACTATTCTTTTTTAAATAACAATCCTTCATTATAAAACCTAAGCTGAAAGTCTCTTTCTGCCCTTTCTTCTTCTAGCCTTGATAACGGCTCTACCTGCTCTAGTTCTCATTCTTGAACGAAAACCATGTTCTCTTTTTCTTTGTTTGTTTTTTGGTTGAAAAGTTCTCTTCAAAATTCTCACCTCTTTCTATCCTTTTTATTTTATTTACTAAAATGTATCTTGTCAAGCAATATAGTCAATTAAATGAAATTTTAAAAGAAAATATTTTTAAATAATATATACCTAGGAAAGTCACCAAAGCCCTTCTTGTTGATAAGTCACATCTTATTTGTTAAAATATATGTGGATAATTGTGAATTGTGTGTAGATAAAAATAAAGCTGTTTATAAATAAAGTTATTAACAATCTGTTGATAAGATGTTGATAGTTTTATTTTTATTTTCTAAAATTTTGTAAATTAGCATTTTTTTAGAATAATTTATCAACATTTTTAAAAAAGTCCTAGTGTTTATATATACTTATCCACAATTTTAATCACAATTGTAAATATTATTATGAACTGTTATTTATCAACAATATATAAATTGTTAATAAGGAGGAAATATGGACAAGGAACTTTCCACTATGTGGGAGTCTTTCTTAAAAGAACTTGAAAAAAAATCAATGTCTCAAGTTACATACTCCACTTGGTTTTCCAGAATGCTTCCAAAATCAATTGACTACGATGATAAAAAAATAATCATCACAGTTCCATCGCCCTTTATAAGAGACTATCTTGCCAATAATAAAAGGCATTATGACTTAGTTGGAGAAGCTCTAAAAGAAGTAACGGGAATTGATTTTGATATAAGTATTATTTCAGAAGATGAAGCAACAGACCAAAACCCTGCCCAACTTGTAAATAAAGATTTCCTAAGTATTTCAAGACTTAACCCAAAATATACTTTTGATACTTTTGTGGTAGGAAAAAGTAACGAATTTGCTCATGCTGCAGCTTTAGCTGTCTCTGAAAATTATGAAAATCCGCAAAATGCCTTTTCAAACCCACTCTTCATTTATGGAGGTGTAGGACTTGGAAAGACCCATTTAATGCATGCAATTGGACATTTTGTACTAGAACAAGATCCTACAAAGAAAATTTTGTACGTTACAAGTGAGCAATTTACAAACGAGCTCATAAATTCAATTCAAACTAATAAAAACGAAGACTTTCGGAATAAATACAGAAAGGTTGACCTTCTTCTAATAGACGATATCCAGTTTATCGCTGATAAGGACAGGACTCAGGAAGAATTTTTCCATACTTTCAATGAGCTCCATGAACAAAATAAACAAATTGTCCTAACTTCTGATAAACCTCCTAAGGATATAAAGAGTCTAGAAGAGAGGTTGATTTCAAGATTTGCTTGGGGTCTTGTAGTTGATATTGGACCTCCAGATCTAGAAACTAGAATTGCAATTTTGAGAAAAAAAGCTGATTCTGAGGGCTTTGAAGTTAGCCAAGAAGTGATGAACTTTATTGCTGAAAATGTTAGAAGTAACATAAGAGAGCTAGAAGGAGCTTTATCTCGTGTTATGGCATATTCTAAATTAACTGATTCCGATATTTCAGTTGAATCTGCTGCCATAGTTTTAAGAGATATATATGAAACAAAGGCTAAAAAACAAATCACTGCAGAATATATAAAATCTGAAGTTGCTAAAAAATACGGACTAAATCTTGAAGATTTAAATTCTAGAAAAAGAACCAAGGCTATAGCTTATCCAAGACAAATAGCCATGTATATCACTAGAGAGCTTACGGATCTTAGCCTTCCAAAAATTGGTGATGTTTTTGGAGGTCGTGATCACTCTACTGTAATACACGCTTACGATAAAATCACCAAGGATTTAGAGGATGATCCTATATTTAAAATTGAGATAACTAATCTAATAAAAGAAATAAAATCTTAGTTGTTGATAAGTTTTTTATAAGTGTGAATTTTATCCACAGCTTATCAATAATAAATTTTATTGTATCTCATATATTTTAGGGACTTATTAACAAATCCACAGGTCCTACTACTATTACTAATTAATATACTATTTTCTAGGAGGAAAAAATGCTAATAAAGGTTAACAGAAAAGAACTGACAAAACATATTTCCATTGTTCAAAAAGCAATTTCTCAAAGAACTACAATGCAAATACTTGAAGGTATAAAAATTTCAGCAAAAGATAACACTCTAACTCTAACTGCAACTGATACAGAAATAAGTATAAAGACTAAATTAAATGCAATAGTCGAAAGAGAAGGAGAAATAGTAATAAATTCCAGACTTTTTGGAGATATTATTAGAAAACTTGAAAATGACATTATAGATATAAATGTAGAAAATTATATGATGAATTTAAAATGTGGAGATTCAATTTTTAATCTTTCTACACAAAAAGCTGATGAATATCCTGATCTTCCAAAAGTTGAAGAAGATCTTACTATAGATATATCTGCTAAGGATTTAAAAAATATTGTAAAGAAAACTACTTTTGCAGTTTCAAATGATGAATCAAGGATTGTATTCACAGGAGTCCTTATGGATATAAAGAAAAACTTCATAAATTTTGTGGCTCTTGATGGTTTTAGAATGGCAATTCAAAAACTTGAAAAGGAAACTGGAATTGAAAATTCAATTATCATTCCTTCAAGATCCTTAAATGAGCTTGTAAAGATCATTGACGATGAAGAAAATATTAAATTAAATATTTCTAGAAATAATATTGTCTTTAAATTTAACAATACTGTATTTTACAGTACTCTATTAAGTGGAGATTTCTTTAGCTACAGTGCTCTTTTAAGAGATGAACATAAAATTTCAACTTCTGTATCTAAAAGAGAGTTTCAACTTGCTGTAGAAAGAGCATCTCTTCTTGCAAGGGAAGACAGAGCAAATCTTATAAAATTAAATGTAGCCGAAAATTATATTGATATAAAAAGTAATTCTGAAATAGGAGATGTTTTTGAAAAAGTAAAGACATCTGAACATGATGAAAATCTGGATATCGCTTTTAATTCAAGATATATTTTAGATGGAGTTAAGATTTTAGAATCAGATGAAATTCTTCTTAATTTTACTGATTCAGTTAATCCACTAATAATTACTGAAGCTGAAAATGATTCTTATATATATCTTGTATTACCAGTTAGACTTGCGGGGTAATTATGGAAACTATTAAAATAAATACTGAGTTTATAAAACTAGACTCTTTTCTCAAATTGACAAGCCTTTGTGAATCAGGTGGTCTTGCAAAGACTATGATAAAAGAAGGTATGGTTACTGTTAATGGAGAAGTTGAAAGTAGGAGAGGAAGAAAATTATATAAGGGAGATAAAATTTCTTTTGAAGGAAATGACTTTATAATTGGTGAAAAATGAAACTCAAATATCTAAGACTTTTTAATTTCAGAAATTACAAGAGTTTAGATTTTATTCCAGGTGAAAATATAAATGTCCTATATGGTCTTAATGCTTCAGGAAAGACTAATTTACTAGAATCTATTTATATGTCTATAAGAGCAAATTCTTTTAGAAGTTCAAAGGATCTTAATCTCATAAATATAGACGAAAATTCTTCTAGCATAATCTCAAGATATATGACTGATAATTATAAGGATGACTATAGGATTGAAATTTCAAAGTTTGAAAATAAAAAAGTTTTCATAAATGATGAAAAAGTAAACACTAAAGATTATAGAAAATCAAGATTTGTAGTTCTTTTTAATCCTGAAGATCTTAATATTATAAAGTATTCACCAAAGGAAAGAAGAAAATTTTTAGACGATTTGCTATCAAATATAGATTTAAATTACGATTTTTATATGTACAAGTATAGAAGACTTTTGTTCGAGAGAAATAAACTCTTGAAAATGAATATGGACAAAAATCTTTTGGATGTATATGACAGAGAAATCGTAAAAAATGGAACTAAAATAATTATTATGAGATTAAGAGTTATCAAAAAGTTAAATGAAATTGCCAAAAAACATTATAAAAGATTATCTGGTGATGATTTAAATATAACTTATCTTTCAACTGTTCCAATATTTGTTGATGAAAAAGAATTAATGGAAAATTATCTAAAAATCTTAAAGGAATCTATATCAAAGGATTTAGAAAAGAGGTATACAAGTGTTGGACCTCACAGAGATGATTTGGATTTTAAAATAAATACTTTTTCATCAAAATCCTATGCTTCTCAGGGAGAACAGAGAAGTGTAGTATTGAGTTTAAAATTGGCTGAAGCAGATCTTATAAAAGATTTATATAAAACTAAGCCTCTGCTTTTACTTGACGATGTTTTTTCAGAGATTGATTCAAATAGAAGTAGATACTTATTACATTCACTAAAAGATTTACAGACATTTATCACTACAACTGAAGCTGATGAGTTTTTAAAATCAGTTGATGCTAATTTTTATAGGATAAGTGAAGGTAAAATTTTGTAAAAGAATAGGAGAAAAAATGGCAAAGGACAAAAGACATTATGACGCGTCGGATATACAGGTCTTAGAGGGACTTGATCCTGTTAGAAAAAGACCAGGTATGTATATCGGATCTACTGGTCCAAGAGGTTTACACCATCTAGTATATGAAGTTGTAGATAACTCTATAGATGAAGCTCTTGCTGGTATATGCGACCATATTATTATAAAAATAAATAAAAAGGGTTATGTTGAAATATCCGATAATGGTTCAGGTATTCCAGTTGACATTCACCCTCAAACAGGAAAATCTACTGTTGAAACTGTACTTACAATTCTTCACGCAGGTGGTAAATTTGATAACTCTGCCTACAAAGTTTCTGGTGGACTTCACGGTGTTGGTGTATCTGTAGTAAATGCCCTCTCAAATAAGTTAATTGCAACTGTAAAAAGAGATGGTAAAATTTACAGACAAGAATTTGCTAAGGGAATTCGAAAAAGTGAACTTGAAATAATTGGAGAAACTAAAAAAGAAGATACTGGTACAACTATTTATTTTGAACCAGATGATACTATTTTTGAAACTGTAGAATTTTCTGACGAAGTACTTTCTAAAAGATTTAGAGAAATGGCCTTCTTAAATAAGGGAATAAAAATTGAATTTATAGATGAAAGAAAAGATATAAATGAAGTTTTCCATTATGAAGGCGGCATAAAGTCCTTTGTTGAATTTATAAATGTCAAGAAAAAACCAGTTCACGATGAAATCATCTACATAGATGAAATTAGGGAAGAAACTGCAGTGGAAATTGCAATTCAATATACAGATTCTTATTCAGAAGTTGTGCTTTCCTTTGCAAATAATATTAATACAGAAGAAGGTGGAACTCACCTTTCTGGATTTAGGTCAGCTTTAACTAGAACCTTAAATGACTATGGTAGAAAAAATAATATTATAAAAGAAAAAGAGGAAAATCTATCTGGTGAAGATGTTAGAGAAGGAATTTCTGCTGTTATAAGTGTAAAATTACCTGATCCACAGTTCGAAGGCCAAACAAAGGCAAAACTTGGAAATTCAGAAACTAGAGGAGTTGTAGACTCAGTTTTATCTGAAAAACTAGAAATTTTCTTGGAAGAAAATCCAAAAGTAGGTAAGCAAATCCTTGACAAGGCCCTATCAGCAAGACGTGCTAGAGAAGCTGCTAGAAAGGCAAGGGACTTAACTAGAAAGAAAAACAATCTAGAATCTATGACTCTTCCAGGTAAACTTAAAGATTGCCAAAATGATGATCCAAAAAGAAATGAAATATTCCTTGTCGAAGGTAATTCAGCTGGTGGTTCTGCTACTGATGGTAGAGATTCAGCTTATCAAGCAATTTTACCATTGAGAGGTAAGATAATGAATGTTGAAAAAGCAAGACTTGATAGAATGCTTAATTCATCTGAAATTCGTGCTATGATAACAGCCTTTGGAACAGGAATTGGGGAAGAATTTAACATAGATAAACTAAGGTATGACAAGATAATAATAATGACCGATGCCGATGTAGACGGTGCTCATATTATGACACTTCTTTTGACCTTCTTCTTTAGATATATGAAACCTCTTATAGAAGATGGACATGTTTATGTTGCTCAAGCTCCACTTTATGGAATTGAAAAGGGAACAAAAATACTTAGATATTGTCATAATGAAAAAGAACTTAGACTTGCCCTTAATGAATACAAGGATTCTAAGATAAATATAAAGAGATATAAGGGTCTTGGAGAAATGAACCCAGAACAACTCTGGGAAACTACAATGAATCCAGACAATAGACTTCTTTTAAAGGTAAACATCGATGACATAACAGAAGCTGATGATACTTTCTCAGTTTTAATGGGCACAGATGTTGAACCAAGAAGAGATTTTATAACAGAAAATGCAATTTATGCAGATTATATAGATGCATAGGAGTGAAAGATGACTGAAAATAAATTTATAGAATCAGGAATACTTGATGTAGATATTAATAAAAAGATGAGGTCTTCTTATCTCGATTATTCAATGTCTGTAATAGTTGCAAGAGCACTTCCTGATGTACGTGATGGACTAAAACCAGTTCACAGAAGAATTTTATATGGAATGCAGGGACTTAACCTTGCATCAAATGGACCATACAGAAAGTCAGCAAGACTTGTTGGGGATGTAATGGGTAAGTATCACCCTCACGGTGACTCATCTATTTACGAAGCAACAGTAAGACTTGCACAAGATTTTAACACAAGATATCCACTAGTTGATGGACAAGGAAACTTTGGTAATATAGACGGCGATGGAGCTGCAGCTATGCGTTACACAGAAGTGAGAATGACAAAGCTTGCAGAAGAAATGCTAAGGGATATAAATAAAGATACAGTTGATTTTGTTCCAAACTTTGATGAAAATGAAAAGGAACCAACTATACTTCCAGCAAGATTTCCAAATCTTTTAGTAAATGGTTCTTCTGGTATTGCAGTAGGTATGGCAACAAATATGGCTCCACACAATATGAATGAATCTATTGATGGAATCATAGCCTATATTGATAACGATGAAATTTCAATTGCTGAACTAAATCAAATAATAAAAGGACCAGATTTTCCTACTGGTGCTCAAATTATGGGCACAGATGGAATCAGAGCTGCTTATGAAACTGGCAGGGGAAAAATAACTGTTAGAGCAGTTGCTGAAATCAAAGCTTTTAAGAACAATCGTGAAAAAATTGTAATAACAGAACTTCCTTATCAAGTTAATAAGTCATCCCTTATAATGAAAATTGCAGATCTTGCCAAGAATAAAGTAATTGATGGTATTTCAAATATAACTGATGCTTCAAATAGAAAGGGAATCAACATAATTGTTGAATTAAAAAGAGATGCAAATGCTGAAGTTGTTTTAAATAAGCTTTATAAGAATACTCAAATGCAAACAACTTTTGGGATTATAAATCTTGCCCTCGTAAATGGAAAACCAGAAATCTTAAATTTAAAAGAAATAATAAGATATTATGTTGATCATCAAGTTGAAGTTGTAACTAGAAGGACAAAGTTTGACTTAGATAAGGCAGAAAAAAGAGCTCACATAGTTGAAGGTCTTTTTATAGCTCTTGACAATATTGACAGAATTATAAAAATTGTAAGAGCATCAAAAGATGACAAGGAAGCAAAGGAAAAGTTCTATGAAGAATTTAAACTTACAGAAGAACAATCTCAAGCTATCTTGGACATGAGAATTAGAAGACTTACAGGACTTGAAAGAGAAAAACTTGAAGCTGAATATGAAAAACTTCAAGCTGATATTAAATGGTTTAGAGAAATCTTGGAAAACAACGATGTACTTATGAACCTAATAAAAGAAGAACTTCTTGAAATAAAATCAAAATATGGAGATTTAAGAAGAACTGTAATTTCTCAAGACTCAACAGATATAGAAATTGAAGATATTATAAAGAAAGAAGATGTTGTAATAACACTTACTCAATTTGGATACATCAAGAGAATGAGTGAAGGAACTTATAAACCACAAAAAAGAGGCGGTAGGGGAGTTTCTTCTGGCAATATGAGAGATAAAGATTTTGTAAAAGAATTATTTGTCACATCAACTCACGATATGATTTTATTCTTTACATCTCTTGGAAATGTATTTAAATTAAAAGCTTATGAAATTCCTGAAGATTCAAGAACATCTAGAGGAACTGCAATTATAAACCTTCTAGATCTTGATGAAAATGAAAGAGTAACTTCTATAATACCTGTTAAAGAATATGATCCAGACATGAATTTCTTAATGGTAACTGAAAAGGGACTTATTAAGAGAACTTCATTTAAGGAGTACAAAAATATTAGAAAATCTGGTATCATTGCTATAAAATTAAATGAAGATGATAAATTAATAAATGTTCATTTGACTAAGAATAATGAAGATGTAATACTTGTAACTAAAAAAGGACTTTCTATTAGATTTAATGAAGAACAAGTTAGAAAATCTGGAAGAAATTCTATGGGAGTTAAATCCATTGATTTAGACAAAGATGATATTGTTGTTTCATCTGATCTTGTTTGTAAAGACAAGTACCTTTTAGTTATTTCTGAAAATGGTTATGGAAAATTAACTGAAATTGAAAAGTACAGGCCACAAAACAGAGGCGGAAAGGGACTTCTAACTTACAAGAACACTAAAAAAACTGGAGATGTGGCAGCAGCGACAGTTGTTGAAAAAGAAGACGATGTAATGATAATTGCAAATTCTGGAATTATCATAAGAATTCTTACTGAAGATATCTCCATCCAAGGAAGAAATACATCTGGAGTTAAACTCATGAATTTGACAGATGCAAAAGTTGTAGCTGTTGCAAATTACATTGGAGACTAGGAGGATTTATGGAATTTAAATTAGAGTCAAAAAATACTGATGAATTTTTAATTTTATATCCAAAGGGAGAACTTGACGTTTATAACACAAAAAAATTCAAAGAAAAATCTATAAAGATTTATGAAAAAAATAAAAAGAATATTTTATTTGACTGTAAAGAACTAGAATATTTAGACTCAACAGGTCTAGGTTCTCTTATCTACATCTTAAAAGAAGTGGAAAAAGATAATAATAAAATTGTAATTGAGAACTTAAATCCTTCAATAATGAAGCTCTTTAAGATAACCAAACTTGAAGATATGTTTGAAATCAGGGGGTAATATGGATACTTTAAAATACCAAATTCCCAACGATGCAAAATATTTTTCGACAGTTAGACTTATGCTTTCTGGTATCTTAAATCTTTTAAATAGGGATATCGAAGAAATAGAAGATTTAAAAATGGCAGTGACAGAAAGTTTAAATATTTGCCATAAATTATCTGAAAATGATCAAATTGATTTGATTTTTGAAATCGAAGAAAATGATAAGATAAGAATTTGTGTTAGTGAAATTAGTGAAGAAAAATTAGAGGAATCAGAAGACTTATCTCTTGCAAAAACTATTATAGATTGTCTTGTCGATGAATCTCATTTTGATGGAAGTAAATTTATTTTATCTAAAGAATTATAAGGGTCTGTTATGAATTTAAAAGAATACAATAATTTAGATAGGAGACTTACAAAAGAAGAAAGAAAAGATCTCTTCAAAGAATATTATGAAACAAAAAATCAGGAAATTAGAGATATTTTAATTGAAGAGCACCTTTATATCGCAGAAATACTATCTAAAAAATATACAGGCAGGGGAATAGATTATGACGATATCTACCAAGTGGCATCTATTGGTCTAATCTATGCCATAGAAAGATATGATCCCGAGAAGGGATTTGAATTTTCTTCCTTTGCTACTCCAACAATTATTGGAGAAATAAAAAAATATTTTAGAGATAATGGTTGGACAATTAGAGTTCCAAGAAGAATTCAAGAATTGTCAAAGAAAATCTCTAATGCGACAGTGAGCCTTTCACAAAAGTATCAAAAAACTCCAACTATAGACGAAATTGCAGAATATTTGGACTCAACTCCAGAAGAAGTAATGGAGGCTATGGAAGCGTCTAAGGTCTACACACCTCAATCTCTTGATGTTACTTATGAATCTGGTGACGAAAACGAAGTGAACCTATCTGATCTTATTGGAGTGGAAGAAAAATATTTTGACAAAATAGAATCTAATGACTTTTTCAAAAAAGCTATGGAAAACTTAGATGAAGTTGAAAGAACTATTTTAATAGATAGATACTTTAACAAGAAGACTCAAGTTGTTATTGCGGAAAAATTAAACATTTCTCAAATGACAGTTTCAAGAATGGAGAAAAAAGTTCTAGAGAAAATGAAAAAAGAACTTTCTAAGACTATGGAGGTATAATGAATAGAAATAGATACCTAGTAACACTTTTAAAATTAGTTAATATCTTTGAAATAATAGTATCAATCCTATTAATAGCAGGTGTAATAGTATCGATTCCAGATATTTTGAAGTATTATTTCAAAATAATCACAAGTAATGCTGGTTTATCCTATGAAATATTTCAAAATTTTCTATCCCACGTCCTCTTACTTGTAATTGCAATAGAATTTGTGGTTCTCATGATAGCACATACAGATACGAATATTATCCACTTGATATTATTAGTAATATCAAGAAAGATGCTTGTCTATTCAGACACAATGCTTGATTTACTTATAGCAACAATCGCCATAGCAGTACTCTTTGCTGTTAGAAAATTCTTGTTAACAGGAGTAAGTATGGATAGTATTCAAGGTGAAGAAAATGAATATTCTGCTTCAACTCCTCTAAAGATTTTAAACAAGAGGTATGGATTTGATATTGAACCTGGAACAGCAACTACAATTGGAGGTTATGTTTCAGCACTTCTTATAAAAAATGCAGAAGAAGCTGAAGTTGGAGTAATAGTTGAAGATGGAGATTATATCTTCCAAATCGTCAAAATGGCAACTGGTGGAGTTATAGAAACAGTTTCCATAGAAAGAATTGACGAAAAAAAAGAAAAAGATAAATAAAAAAAGGGGGGTGTTGAAAAAGTGAACTG
>NZ_HE978596.1:0-118383 GCF_000312025.1 Peptoniphilus timonensis JC401
TTTTTTAAATCTTTTTTTGTCTTAAAAATTAAAAACAGCTGTCTTTTTTGACAACTGTTATATGATACTATTTTCTTTTTTGTCTGTCAATAGTATTTACTATTATTTTTTTATTTTTTGTTTTTTCTATTTAAGTTTAGATAATTTCTTCCACTTTCTTATTTTTGTCCTAAAGGTCTTAAAGGGTGCCACAGTATTTACATGTATAAACTTATAGACTTCCCAGACTGCAGTTTTTGTTGCTCCATCAGCCCATTTTCTCATGTGTGGTCTAAATAGTTCTTCTTCAGTCATAGTATCTATAAGTTTCTGGATCTTATTTATATTTTCGTCTAATATGTTTTTAAGTTCTTCTAAGGACAAATGGGAATAAGTTTCATTAAACCATTCATATAATTTTCCAAGTTCATTCCATTTAAACTTATCCGATGGAGTTTTTACTTCCAAGCCTTTTTTCTCATCTTCTTCCCACTTTAACAAAAGGCTTGTCCATCCCACTTGGTAAGATAGATTTTCAGCAGGACTTCTATCTACTCCATCAAATTTTTGATCCTTTAACTTTTCATCAATATCACTAAATTCTTCAATATACTTTTTATAGGCTTTAGTGATTTCTTCTTTTAATTCTTCTTTACCTGTGTATTCTTTCATATTTATCCTTTATAGGTGTTCGTTATCTCTAATTAATTTTTTATTTCCGCAAATTCTTCTTGCGCTTCTTCTATATTCTTTTTCAAGTTAGGAAAGGCCTTTAATATTCTCTTTTCTTCTAGTCTTTCTCTTCTTTCTCTAAGCTCCTTAACTCTTTCTTCAAGTTCTATATATTCTGCTTTCTTCTTTAATTCTTCTTGTCTATTTTCTATTTGAACAGTTCTGTCGTAGACTCTAACTCCAATTCTGTCAGAAACTTTCTTTATATCTTTACTTATTTTATCTATTGCCCTAAATTCTTTGTTTAGTCCTATAAGTGTATTTACTGTTGCTATTACATCTATTAACATAACTATTGCTAGGACTATATCTATATATTTTAAAGCAGTCAATGGTATTAAATTTACTAAATCACTTATAAGTGGATGAACTGCTTCATATAATAAAAAGCAAAACATACCCCATATCACTGAAAATTCAAGACAGACATATCCACCTATATTTAGTTTCTTTTGAGAGTAATCCCACCATCTTTCGTGGAATATTTTTTCTAACAAGAATCCTGCAACTAGTTCTATCAAGGTTGCGATTAGCATTGAGCCAAAAAATAAAACAAATTTATTTTTTTCAGCTATATCTGTTAAGAAAATTATTACTGATATTGCTCCAAATCCATATATAGGACAGTAGGGACCAGCTAAAAATCCTCTATTTATAAATTTCCCCACAGTTACGGCATGATAAGCCACTTCTACCACCCAGCCTATGAAGGCGTAGATAAAGAAGTACATAAAAAACAACAAGTATTTTTCCATTTTTCCTCCACTTCTAAATTCTCATTAGTGCCTTGATTTTACTGATATATTTCTTAAATTATTTAGACTTTCAATTTTCTATTTTTAATTTTTTGTAATAAAAAATATGTTAGCCTTACTAACATATTATAAACTATTAATCTTTTATTTGACTGTATTTTTTTACAATTTCTCTTCTGCCACTTACATTTAATTTTTTGTAAAGGTCTGTGAGATTATTCTTTATAGTCTTTTCACTGACAAAAATTTCTCTGGAAATTTCTTTATTTGTCTTTCCCAAAATTATTTCCTCTAACAAGTACTTTTCTCTTTTGTTAAGAGTCTTTATCTTTTCAAATTTTTCGTTTCTTTCTCTCTTTACTTTTTTAAGTCTTTCTTCTATATATAGATATCCTCTCAATGTCTTATCTACAGCTTCTAGAACTTCTTCTTCTGATGCCCAAAAACTCAAAAAGGAACACTCTATTATCAGTGGAAGATTTTTTTCATCTACTAAAGCTATTTTATCTATGTTTAGTTCTTGATATTTTAAGTCTTCAAATATAAGAAGATCAAAATCCTTATCTTTATCTTCATAAAAATCAAGGACTTCATATCCCTCTAGGATATTCTGAAGTCCTCTTTTTATAATTTCACTTTTTGTCTCGAGAGCAATTTTTATCATTTTAAACTTTTTACACTTTCTCTTTCAAGAATTTCTGATGGAAGGACAAGATTTTCTGATAAATCACTTTCCTTTTTAGCAATTTTCTTTAAGATTTTTCTAATTGAAACTGCCCCAATATCGTAGTAAGGAACCTTAACTGTTGTAAGTTTTGGTCTATAAATATTTGAAATATATGATCCGCCAAAACCTGTAACAGAAATATCATCAGGTGTCTTGTAACCATTGTCCAATAAAATATTCATAAGATGAATAGCAAGAGTATCATAAGATGTAAAGACGGCTGTAATATTTTCTTTTTTCACAGTTTCAAGAATGTTAGCTTCTTCATCTTCTACATCACTTGCTTCTAAACCTTCAACAAAAAGATTTGTTTTCTTTAAACCAGCTTCTTCCATAGCCTTGTTGTATCCTTCGATTTTTTTCTTTTCAAAAGTTCTGTCGAAGTCTTTTCTTATAGCAAGAGAAGCAATATTTTTATGTCCCTTTTCTATTAAAAGCTTAACCATTTCGTAGGATGCTTTTTCATAGTCAATTTCTGTTGAGAATTTTTCAATTTCATAGAAATTAGAGATTATTACATAAGGAATCTTACTTTCTTCGAGTTTATATTCAAGTTTAGGATTATGTAAATTTGAAATTACAATTATACCCTCAACTTGTTTTTGTGCCAAAAGGTTGGCAAATTTCATTTCAGATTCAACATCACCATAGGAGCTTGATAGAAGTATGTCGTATTTGTACATTCTTCCAATTTCTTCTACTCCTCTAAGGATTTGAGAAATAAAATTAGATCCAATGTCTTCTACAATTACACCTATTAAATTTGATTTTTTTGTAACTAAACTTCTCGCTACTTCATTTGGTTTGTAGTCTAAAACGTCAATAGCGTGTAGGACTCTTCTTCGTGCCTCAGGGCTAACAGGTTTTGAGTCATTTATTACCCTTGATACTGTAGAAATGGACACATCTGCCATTTTTGCTACGTCTTTAATTGTAGATGCCATAGTTTCCTCCTTATGGTACTATTATTTTTAATTTATTTTCTAAAACTTTAAAAGTCATAGGAAGTGTTGAAGCCTTTTCTCCGTCCACATCTATCGTAAGTTCTTCATCACTAGATATTTTTATATTTTTTGTCTTTAAGTACATTACCTTGTTGTGATCCACATGTCGTCCGCCCATTAGAGATGTAAAAAGTTCTGGTACATCAGAAATCTTAATTCCCTTAAAAATTAAAACATCTAGATATCCATCTGAAATATCAGCTAAAGGTGCCATTCTCTTAAAACCACCAACTGAAGTTGAATTAGTAATTAAAAATAAAAGCCCTTCTACTGTCCCAGTAAATTCTTCACTTTCAACATAAAAATTTAAACTTTTTTGATATCTGAAAATTTTCTTTTCCAAAAGTTCTCTGGCGCCTTCAAGATAATATGCCATATCTCCTAGAGTTGCCTTTTTTTTCTGCAGGAACTGTGTATGCAATTTCTGTTAACATTCCACCAGCAGCAACATTTATAAAGGCTCTATCTCCAGCAAGCCCAAGATCAATTGTCTTAGTCTTATAATTTTTTATCATTTTATAAAAAGCATTTGCAGATGTTGGCAAACCTTGGGCATTTGCAAAATCATTTACAGTCCCACTTTGAAGAATTCCAAGTGGAGTATCCCTTCCTGAAAGATAGATTCCATTTACAACTTCATTTACTGTTCCATCTCCACCAGAACATATAATAAAGTCTTCGCCAGAATAATTATAGGCAAACCTAGTTCCATCACCCTCTTCATGGGTGAACAAGAGCTCAATTTCATACTTGTCCCTACTCATTAACTTTATAAGATCTAATATTTTGCCAAGCGCTGTCCCTCTACCTGAATTGGGATTAGCAATAATTTTAACTCTCTTCATCTTTTCCTCTGTCCTAATATAAAAATAAAAGGAGACGAAGCAATAACTCCGTCCCTAGATTATCTTAGAAAGACTTCTTTAACAGTCTTTGCAACTTCTCTTAAAATATAAAAATAGTCGATGGCGTTATTTGAACTAAGTGAAATAGTTTTTGCTGTATCAGAAATAACATCTGATATATTCATAACTGTATTTGACACTCTTAAAGAAGTATCATCGACTTGTCTTGTAATACCATTGACAGTGTCTGAAACAGTTCCAACTGTTGACACTAATCTTTCAACTTCTGGTTTTACATCATTTACAAGTTTTGTAGCATCAGTTGAAATTGAATTCACATTTGTAGAAATGTCCTTGGCATTATCCATAATTGTAGGGACAGTCTTTATAGTGTGATCAATTTCTCCTTGGTTTCTCTCAACAATTTCATTAACATTTTTTAAAACTTTAAATACATTAATAAGCACTAAAAACAGTGCCACTAGTGCAGCTATTCCAGCTACATAAAGTAAGAAACTAAGTAGGCCACCTATAGTAAATGCTTGATCTAACATACTATATACCTCCTATTCTTATTTTCTTTTTTCTTTTTCTACCTTATATTTTGTTTCTTCAACAGAATCTTTTACATTGTCAGCAGATTTTTTTGCTTCTCTTTTAACGTCTTTAGCGCCTTCTTTTACATCTTCTTTAACGTCTTCTGCAGTTTCTTTAACTTCATCTGTTGTATTCTTTACATCATATTTAATATCTTCAGCACCAGCTCTAACAACTTCTCCAATTGCTTTAGCTTTTGCCTTTGCTACTTCAACATCTTCGTCAAGTTCATATTTTTTAAGTGTAGCTTTATCTCTTAAATCAGCATAAGTTTTTTTAGCTTGTTCGCCAGCTTGGTAAGCCTTAAATTCAATAGTGTCTTTTGCGTCATTAGCTGCATTTAATGCTTGGTTAGCTGCTTCTTTAGACTTATTTGCAATTTCTTCACGAGTTTTTTTACCTTCTTGTGGTGCAAATAAAATACCACCTAGTGCTCCAAGAGCAAGTCCAGTACCAACTTTTGAAATTTCTCTAAGTCTTCTTCTTCTAACTGCTTGATTTCTTTTTTCTTCTAAATAATCGAATAATCCCATAATAATTCTCCTTTGTATTGTTTATTTTATAATATCTTACCCCACAATACTCAAATTAATCACATCATTTATGTATTTTTGAAATAAAATAAAAAATCTAAAATAATAATAGTAAAATCCGCAATGCCGACACCTAGTTAATTCACACCCGCCAGTTACCATGGTGGGTAAAAAAACTTGATAGCGTATTCTGACTTCCGCTCAAAGACGGCTTGTCATAGGACGCTTATACACAGTTTCCCGTGTGAAATTTGTCGGTTGAATTAAGTAGGCATTCTTCGCACATCGCAGAATTTACTTAATTAAATTATAACGCAATGAAAGTGCTTTTTCAATAAGTAGAGGGGAAAAATGAAAAATCCTTGGGAAGCTTTGCACAAATTTCTATCTCTTTATTATTTCTTGGAAGCTTGAATTTTAAAGAATAAGAATGAAGGGCCTGTCTATTTATTAAATCAGATTTAGATCCATAAAGACTATCTCCCAAAACCGGATGAGAAATGTGTGCCATGTGAACTCTTATTTGATGAGTCCTTCCAGTATGAAGAGTAAGAAGAAGAAGGCTCATATTTTCATATTCTTCTAAAACCTTATAAGATGTGAGAGATTTTTTTCCTATTACATAATTAACTTCTCTTTTTATACCATCTTCACTTGTTGCTATTGGTCCATCAATTGTGCCTTCTTTTTCATCAAGAATTCCTTCAACTATTGCAATATATTTTTTCTCAACATTTTTCTCGAATTCACTTGTCACTTTATCTTGAGCAAAAGCATTTTTGGCTACAAGGACAATTCCAGAGGTGTCTCTATCAAGTCTATTTATGAATCTCACTTTTCTTTTTATATCATTTTTTTCAAAATATCCCAACATATAATTGAGAAGGGTTCCCTCACTGTCGTCCTTTGCTGTATGAGTAACCATAAAGGGCTCCTTATTTACAAGAACAAGATCTTCATCTTCATATAAAATATCAAGATCTTTATATTCTACTTTACCATTGGGCTCTTCATCTTGAAATCTAAGGGATACAATATCATTTCTTTTTAAAACTTTATTTTTCTTATTTAGCCTAGAATTTAGATAAATATTTTCAGCTTTAACAGACTTTCTAATTAATCTTGAAGAAACTCCCTTTTCCTTTAAAAAGTCATTAACTTTTACTTTGTCAGCTGAATTTCCGCTGAATTTAAAATTTAAAAAGTCTTTGGAATTTAATCTATACATTTTACACCTCTAGTCAACGTGACTTTATTCGTTTATAATATAAATAATAGAGAAAAAAATCAAGGGGGTTTAACCTTGTCAAAAATTATAAATATTCTTACAAATGCAAATTATGAATCTAAAAAAACTGCCACAAATTTGCACAAAGTTTTAACTCAATATGGATACGAACCTTTCAACGGTTTTAAAAAAAATGCAGAACTCTCTATTTGCATAGGTGGTGACGGATCTTTTATAAAAGCCATTCACAAAAATGATTTTCCTGAAATGCCCTTTGTCGGCATCAATACAGGACATCTTGGTTTTTATCAAGAGATAAAGCCAGAGGAAATCGAAGAGTTCGTAAAAGATTACAAAAACGGAAACTACAAAGTTGACGATATAAAACTACTTAGATCTGACATTTATACCAAAAATAAGGTCTACAAATTTTATTCTGTAAATGAAGTTGTATTAAAAGCAGCACATTCAAAAACTATTCACATGAATGTTTTTATTGACAGAAATCATGTTGAAAAATTTTCTGGAGACGGCATCTTAGTTTCAACTCCATCGGGATCCACTGCCTACAACTTTTCTTCAGGAGGAGCGATAGTATATCCAAGTCTTCACGTCTTGCAGATGACTCCCATATCTCCAGTTAACTCTGCAGCCTACAGGTCTCTTGGTTCTTCAGTAATAGTGCCTGGAGCTCACACAATTTCCCTAGTCGTCGAAAAGAGATATAAGGATTCTAATCTGCTTTTAGTTGACGGCTCAGAATATTTTTTCAACAACTTGCACAGAGTAAATATTAGACTGTCAAACAAAACAATAAAAAAACTTGTCTTTTCAAATAATTCCTACTGGGATAATTTAAAAGACAAGTTCCTATAAGAAAAGTCCTAGTTCAAAACTTAGGACTTTTTATTTTTTTATTTATTTTTCTTTTTTATTGCTGCTTTTATAAAGCCATTAAATAGTGGATGAACTTTTGTTGGCCTTGACTTAAATTCTGGGTGGAATTGACATGCAAGGAAGAAGTCGCTGTCCTTTAATTCAATTATTTCAACAAGGTCCTTATCTTCATTAATGCCTGAGAATACAATACCAGCTGATCTAATCTTTCCTCTGAAGTCATTATTAAATTCATATCTATGTCTGTGTCTTTCCTTAATTTTTTCTTCTCCATAAAGATCATAAACAAGAGAATCTTTTTCTATAGTACAGTCATAATTTCCAAGTCTTAATGTTCCACCAACATTTTTTATATCCTTTTGATTTTCTAAAAGGTCAATTATTGGATAATTTGTATTTGGATTTATTTCTGTTGAGTTTGCATCTTTTAGACCAAGTTTGTTTCTAGCTATGTCAATAAGAGCAACTTGCATTCCATAACAAATTCCAAAATAAGGAATATTATTTTCACGAGCATATTTACTTGCCAATATCATTCCTTCAGTTCCACGAGAACCAAATCCACCTGGCACAATTATTCCATCAAGTCCTTCGAGAACTTTGTCATCTTTTTCAATATCCTCTGAATTTATCCACTCAATATTTACCTTGTAGCCATTTTCACATCCTGCATCAGTTAAAGCTTGAGTTACAGAAAGATATGCATCATGAAGACTGACATATTTGCCAACAAGACCAATAGTTATTTCGCCCTTTACGTCCTTAAATCTTTCCACCATTTCTTTCCACTTGCCTTTGGAAGCTGGTCTATCTTCTAAATCAAGTTCTTTTAAAATATAATCATCTAAGTGTTGATTGTGGAAAACTAGGGGAACTTCATATATAAGTTCAACATTTGTAGATTGAATTACTGCTTCTACTGGAACGTCGCAGAATAGAGAAATTTTTTCTCTTAAATCATCTGTAACAATGCCATTGGATCTTACTATTATTACATCTGTTTTTATTCCATTTGACATAAGTTCCTTAAAGGAGTGTTGAGTTGGTTTAGTCTTTAATTCATCTGAACCAGGAATATTTGGAACAAGAACTGTGTGAACAAATAATACATCAGATTTTTTGTTTTCTGAGTGAATTTGTCTTATTGCTTCTAAAAATGGAAGAGATTCGATATCACCTACTGTTCCACCAATTTCAGTTATTACAACATCTGCTCCTGATTCCTTTGCAGCTTTATAAACTGCATTTTTTATTTCGTTTGTTATGTGAGGAATTACTTGCACAGTTGCACCATCGTAGTCTCCTCTTCTTTCCTTGGCAATAACTGTTGAATATACTTTACCAGTTGTAATTGATGCTCCCTTAGTAAGTTCTTCGTCAATAAATCTCTCATAGTGACCAAGATCAAGGTCAGTTTCTGCTCCGTCCTTTGTAACAAAAACTTCTCCATGTTGGTAGGGACTCATTGTTCCTGGGTCAACATTTAGGTAAGGATCGAATTTTTGCATAAATACAGATAAACCTCTGTCCTTTAAAAGTCTTCCTATACTTGCTGCAGAAATTCCCTTTCCAATTCCTGAAACAACTCCACCTGTAACAAATATAAATTTAGTCATAGTTCCTCCTAGCTTAGTGAATTAAAAATATCTTCGTAAGACGGCAAAGTCATGTTCTTTCTTGAGATTAATTTTTCCATTTCATCTGCAATTTTTCTAGTAGCAAATAATTTTGTGGCAATATTTCTCTCAACATACTCTGCCTTTTTATAAATATCATCTATTTTATTTGAATGTTCAAGAAGAAGCTCTATTTCATCTTCTGATTCAAGTAAGTCTGTAATCATCTTATCTATTTTATCATACTTGGCACTTAGTTTTTCATTGTTTTTAAATTTTAAAATTTCTGAAATGTCTTTTAATTCAGCCATTCCCATGGGAATAATATCTTTATTTATCATAGATGACATGACTTTTGCCTCAAGATTATGATAATTTACAACTTCTTCAAGGTTAACATCATAAGACGCTTTAATTTCCTTTTCTGTGTAAATTCCTCTCTTGATAAAAATATCATTAAAATCAAAATCCCTTAGAGAAACTAAAGCATCAAAGTAAGTCTTGTGATTTGCAAGTCCCCTTCTCTTGGCTTCCTCTTTCCAATCCTCAGAATAATTATCTCCATCACAAATTATTCTGTCGTGATTTTTCATAACATTTCTTACAAGTTCAAGAGTTTTTTCTCTAAGTTTTAATTTATCATCTTGAAAATCTTTCAGACTTTCATAAAAATTTGAAAGAGAATCAGCCATGGCACAATTAAGAGCAATATTTAAATCTGAACCTGTCTTTGAAGAACCAAGCATTCTAAATTCAAACTTATTGCCAGTAAAAGCAACTGCTGCAGTTCTATTTCTGTCACTTGAATCCATAGGAACGCTTAAAAGATTGTAGCCCCTAAAAATATTGTTGTCTTCATTTTTGTATTCAATATCTTCTTTTATATCCATAAATAATTCTTCCAAGTCAGAACCTAAAAATAAAGAAATTATTGCCGGTGGAGCTTCATCTGCACCAAGCCTAAAATCATTAGAAGTTGAAGATGCGCTTACCCTAAGTAGACTTTGGTACTTGTCTGTGGCTTCAATAATTGCTGCAACAAATAATAAAAAGACATTGTTATTATAAGGTTCATCCCCTGGATCAAAAACATTTAATCCATAATTTGTGACAATAGAATAATTGTTGTGCTTACCTGATCCATTTACTCCATCAAAGGGTTTTTCATGAAATAGACATACCAAATTATTTTCTAAGGCAGTTTCCTTTAGAATATTCATGAGGAGTTGATTATCATCAATAGCAACATTTACATTTTCAAATAAAATTGCCATTTCAAATTGATTTGGGGCAACTTCATTGTGCTCTGCTTCAGAATAAATGCCTAGCTGGCAAAGTTTCTCATCAACATTTTTATAAAATTTTTCTACTCTTGCTGGTATTTGACCAAAGTAATGATCTGATAATTCTTGTCCCTTTGGTGACAAAGCTCCAACAATAGTCCTGCCTATATTTTTAAGGTCACTTCTCTTTTTACAAATTTCCTTATCAACTAAGAAAAATTCTTGTTCAAGACCAACCTTGACTCTCATCCTGTAAGCATACTCATCTTTTTCAAACAAGTTTACAATTTTTGTGCCTTCATCACTTAAAATTTTTGTAGAATCAATTAAGGGTCCTCTCTTGTCAAGTTTTTCTCCCTTATAGGACATAAAAATAGTGGGAATATAAAGAACATTTCCAATAATAAAAGAATTTGCTGTTAAGTCCCAATAAGTGTAACCTCTTGCTTCAAAAGTAGACCTCATTCCACCACTAGGAAAAGATGAAGCATCAGGTTCGCCCTTTACAAGTTCCTTGCCAGAAAATCTATTAATTGGTTCATTATCAGAAGTCCTAGACAAAAAAGCTTCATGTTTTTTTGCAGTGTGACCTGATAGGGGCAGGAACCAATGGGCAAAATGAGTCGCACCATTTTTCAGTGCCCAATCCTTCATGGCGTGGGCAATAGCGTCTGCCGTTTCTCTGTCCAGGTCTTTTTCATTCCTAAGGGCATCCTTCCACTTTAAGTAAATTGGATAGGGTAGTGATTCTTTCATCTTCTTCTTATTAAAACTTTTAATTCCAAATTCTTCTATCATACTTCCCCCTATTTAAAAATAAAAACAAAAAAATGGCAATTAATTAAAATTGCCATTATGAAAAACCTGTGGTTTCTTTTTATTTTATTTCAAATTAAGTTCTTTGTCAATAAAATATAATTAGTCAGAATCTCTCAAAAGTAGGACGTGAACATCAAACCACTGACCATGAATTGAAACTTTTACTTCGCCTCCAAGGATTTCTGCAAGGTTTTTTACTATGTTAAGTCCAAGACCTGACCCTTCAGAATGTCTTGATCTGTCTGCCTTTAAAAGTTCTTCAAAAAGTTCATCAGAATTCATGTTTAATTTTTCATCTACAATATTTTTTACATAAAATTCAATTGTAGATTCAGTTTCTATTACTCCTGCAAGGACTCTTGTGCCTGCTCTTGCATGTTTAGCTGCATTAGAAAATAAGTTTTCAACGATTCTTACAAATAAATTTACATCAGTATAAATTAGAATTTCATCATTTGCTGACTTATAAGAAAAATCCAAGTCCTTCTTTTTGAAAAGAGAGTCGTAATCTCCATAAATTTGCAGAATCATTTCATTTAATTCCACCAAAGATTTCTCCACAGAAAGATTTCCCGTACTAGTTTTTGATGCAAAGACTAAATCCACTATTAAATCCTTTAATCTTGTAGAATTTCTCTTTAAAATCTCCACAAACTTTTTTGCTTCGTCATCAAATTCATCTTTTTTAGACAAGAGATCTGCATAATTAATTATAGAAGTAAGGGGTGTTTTTAAATCGTGAGAAATATTGGTAATTAAATCTACCTTAAATCTTTCAGACCTAAAATTTTCCTCAAGTCTTATTCTGTCACGTCTTTTGAAATCTTCCATTAAGACAGTAATTTTATCTAGATATTCATTTTCAAAGGGTTTTGGAATTTCAAAATCATAACCATAGAGAATTGATTCCACAAGTTCAATAGATAGGGTATTTTGAGCAAACTGAACTTCCATAATAATAACTGCACGAAGAATTATAAAGAGAAGTACATTTAAGAGGATAATATCTCTTGTTATTAAACTATAAAAAAGTATGTATAAAATTATTAAAGTTACATTTAAGGTCCCAAAAAGTCTAAAATTTTTAAATCTTCTGTATTTATAGAGGTTGTAAGTAAAAATTGTATCTATAAGTTTTTTTCTTTTTATTTTTAAGAAAATAAATAAAATAGTCACAGACCAAGATAGAATAAAATACTTATTTAGGTTAAAAAGTTCAAAAATAATTACAGAGGATACAAAAATATTTTCCACAAAAACCCTATCAGTTAAATCTATTATTAGACTTTTTAAAAAATCCCAAAAATCTGATATCATCACTTTGCCTCAATCTTGTAACCCATGCCATAAACTGACTTTATAAGATCTGGCTTTCTTGGATTGATTTCAATTTTGTCACGCAAGTGAGAAATGTAAACAGAAATAATTTTCCTAACATCAATAGCTTCCTCTTCCCAAACTCTCTCATAAATTTCATTAGAAGAAAAAACTCTTCCAGGATTTTTTACAAGTAGATATAAAATTTTGTATTCATAGGGAGTTAAGCTAACTTTTTCGTCTTCAACATAAACTTCTTTTGATTCATCATAAATGCTAAGCCTTCCAATTTTTAAATCACCTTTTTTTATATCAGATGCTCCTAGAGAAAAATATCTCCTAATAAGAGAATTAACTCTTGCAGTGAGTTCTACTGCATTAAAAGGTTTTGTTATATAGTCATCTGCACCTACATTTAAGCCCACAATTTTATCTGTAACTTCACTTTTTGCTGAAAGTACAATAATTGGAATATTAGTAGTTTCTCTCATCTTCATAATCAGAGAAATCCCATCCATTACAGGCATCATTATGTCAATTATGGCAAGGTGGATTTCATTTTTTCCATTATTTCTAAAGCTTCCTGTCCATTTCCTGCAGTAAAAACTCTATAGCCTTCTGCCTTTAAATATATTTCTATTGCATTTAGAATATCTCTTTCGTCATCTGAGACTAATATGTTATAGTTCATAGTATCACCCTTATTTCTATTTTATCATTTAATTAATTGTTATCATATGACATTTAATATATAATACAAAAGAGGTGTTTAATGAAAGTTATAAATAATTTTATAGACAAAGCAAAAGACAATAAGGTCTTTACTTTTTTTGACAAACTAATATATAGGGTTTTAGACCATGACACACTCTCTTATGGAGGAAGCCTAACTTATTTTTTAGTTTTATCAATATTCCCCTTTTTGATTTCTTTAATTAATGCTATTAATTTTTCAGGAATCTTAGATCCGGAATATATTTATTCTCTCCTAAAGGTCTTGCCAAGTGAAATTCAAGAAATCGTCGGAAATTTTTTAAATGAACTTCACATGTCCTCTTCCGGCTCATTTTTCACTATATCCTTTGTGGCAGGTCTTTTTACTGCCTCAACAGCAGTTTTTAAGCTTATTAAAATAATAAACTCATCCTATGGATTTGATGAAAAAAGAGGCTTCGTAAAATTAAGACTAATTGCTCTTTTCTTTACATTCTCTCTTATAATAATGTTTTTTATGCTAATATTTACACAAATTTTTGGCGAAATTATTTATCAAAATGTAATGAATTATTTGGGCATAGGAAATAATTATTTTGACAAAATTTGGAGAATAGCAAAAAATGCCATACCTCTTATTTATATGTTGGTAACTTTTATGCTTTTGTATAAATTTTCTCCCTCAAATAGTAGAGAAAATATGGTGACTTTTAAGGGAGTTCTTCCTGGAGCTATTTTTTCCACACTGGGACTTATTATAGTTTCTATTGTATTTGGATTTTATGTATCAAACTTTGGAAAATACTCCATAACTTACGGATCCCTTGGAGGTATTATAGTTTTTCTTATTTGGATATATTTATTGTCAATAATTATCTTAATTGGTGCAGAGATAAATGCAACTCTTTATTCCATGAAAAACTTTAAGAGTTTAAGCCTTTGGCCAAGACACGATTCAATCTTTAAAAATCTACAAATCTAAGCAATTTCTGTGGCTGCAATTAGTGCAGTCACTTTTTTTATGCCAGCCTTTTTCGCCATTTTTGTCAGTTCAGCAATAGTTGCCCCAGTGGTTATGACATCATCAACTATAATTATTTCTTTTGGAGATGATTTTACGACAAAAGCATCTTTTAAGTTATCTTCACGTTCTAATTTCTCAAGACCCACTTGAAATTTTGTATCCACTACTTTTTGAAAAACATCTATGCAGTCTAAATCCAAAGACTTTGCTATTTTTCTAGCCAAAATCTCTGACTGATTGTATCCTCTTTCCCTCTCTTTTTTCCTGTGCATGGGAACAAAGCTTATGACTTCTTTATTTAAATTTTTTTCCTAGAATTTTTTCAAGCATTATTTCTGAAATTATTTCTCCATAAGAAAGCTTGCCCTTAAATTTAAAATCTATTATTAATCTTCTCATAAGACCAGAATAAGTTGATGCAACTATTAAATCATCAAGTCCATCAATATCATAATAATAGTGAGGATCTTTATTTATTAAATTCATACACTCATCACACAAGCCATATTCTTCAGTTACTCTTCCGCAAAGAGGACAGCTAATTTCTCTTAATTTCATTTTGTTCCCTCAACTTCTTAGAAAGATTAGAATATCTTTTTACTGTCCTGTTGTTTTCAATCATCTTAACTAGATAATCACTTATTCCCACGAGTACAACTGCCTTTGATGCCCTGGTTATAGCTGTGTAAATTAAATTTCTGGTAAGTAGCATTGGTGCTGCCCTGTATACTGGAATTACAACTACAGGAAATTCACTTCCCTGTGACTTGTGTATTGTCATGGCATAAGCAAGTGCAAGCTCGTCTAAGTTGTCTTTTGAATATTCCACACTTCTTGCATCGTCAAAAATAACAGTGACTTTTTTATTTTCTTTATCAATTTTTGAAATATAGCCTAAATCACCATTAAATACACCTTTTTGCTTGTCTTCATAAAATTCATTTTCAAGTTTTGATTCCAATTCATAATTATTTTTTGTCTGAAGAACTCTATCTCCAAGCTTAAATTTTTTCCCAAGAAATTCTATATATTCTTGACTTTCATTTAAATGATCTTGAAGAACCTCATTTAAATTAATAGTCCCAAGTCTTCCCTTTTTAGTAGGTGTTAAAACTTGAACATCAGAAGTCGAAACATTAAAATAATTTGGCAACCTAGTTTTTACAAGGTCCTTTATAATCCCAAGACCCTTTACCTCTCCTCTTTCGGAAATCATAAAAAAGTCGCCAACATTTAAAATAGGCATATCTCCCTTATTTATTAAGTGAGCATTTTTTACTATCATTGACTCTTCGGATTGCCTAAAAATTTCTTCAAGATTTACCGATTCTATAACTCCAGAATCTAAAATATCAGCAAGGACATTTCCTGCTCCTACAGATGGAAGTTGGTCTTTATCTCCTACTAAAATTAATCTTGTGGGACTTTCTATTGATTTTAAGAGAGTTTCCATCAAAATAATATCCACCATAGAAACTTCATCTAAAATCAAGACATCACAATCAAGCTCTTCAAGGCTTGAAAAAGCAATATTTTCTCCAAATCCAATTTCCAAAAGTTTGTGAATTGTAAAGGCTTCTCTTCCAGTTTGCTCCTTCATTCTCTTTGCTGCTCTTCCTGTTGGTGCAGCCAATTTTATTTCTTTATCCATGGACTCAAAAATATCAATTAACACTTTTAGAGTTGTTGTCTTTCCAGTTCCTGGTCCACCAGTTATAACAAAGACTCCCTTATTTATTGCATCTTTTACAGCTTTTCTTTGAGTTTTTGACAGCTTAATATTTCTAAATTTTTCAGTGTCTTTAATTTTTTTATCTATATCAATTTCTTCATCAATTTCTTCCTCAAAGGAAATGTTTAAATCATTTAACTTACCAGCAACATAATTTTCTGCAGCAAGAAACCTAGCTATATAGCAGTTGTAATTGTCCCCATCTCTTTCAACAAAAAAATTTTTCTCCAAAGTTAAAGTTCTTGCAATATCAGCTGTGTCATCAAAACTTGTTCCAAGAATTTTTTCTCCAACTCTAATTAACTTTTCTAGAGGAAGATAAGTGTGACCATCTCTATTTGCAAGCATTAGGGCATATTTTAATCCTGCAAGCTTTCTAAAATCAGAATCTTTTTCAATTCCAATGGACTCAGCAATTTCATCTGCCTTCTTAAATCCAAGACCTCTCACTCTTCCAATTAAATCGTAGGGGTTTTTCATGACTATATCTATGGATTCGTCTCCATATTCTTTATAAATTTTTAAAATAACTGAAGCTGGCAAATTATATTTTGAAAAGTGAAGAAAAATCTTTCTCATTGCATACTGCTTGTCCAAGGCTTCTTTTATATCCTTGTATTTTTTTCTTCCAATTCCCTTAATTGATAAAAGTTTTTCTGGATGATTTTCTATTACATCTAGAGTTTCGTCTTTAAACTCATCGACGATTCTCTCTGCCATTTTTTCTCCCACATGAGGGATCATTGCACTTGAAAGGTAAGAAATAATAGCAGCTTCTCCCTCTGGCAAAACTTCTTCCAATTCTGTAAAGGCAAATTGTTCGCCATACTTATTGTGATATGTAAAATCTCCAGTAAATTTGTATTTTAAATTTTCCTTAAAGATTGTGGCAGAGCCCACTATTACAAGGTCTCCATCTGTCGAATTTATTTTTGCAACAGTGTAGCCATTTTCTTCATTTCTAAAAATAATTCTTTCCACAATGCCTTCAAGAATAATCAATTAAAACACCTCTTAATAATTGTACCAAGTAATTGAATTTTTATACAGAAATATTTCTCTAGACCTTTAAATTGCAATAAAAAAGAGGCCCCTGGGACCCCTTTCTCAATAAAAATCTTCGTCAGATTCTTTGTTTTGTCTTTGATACTCTTCTGTATAATTTTCGTAATCGTCACTGTAAGTATCCTTAAACTTTTCTCCATAACTTTCATCAATACTTCTTCCATAAGGTTCATTTGGAATTATGATGGCAAGGGCAATATAAGCCCAAATGCTAAGTCCACCTGGCACAATTAATAGAAAAGTTATAATTCTTACAATAGTAGAGTCTATACCAAAGTATTCTGCAATACCGCCACAAACTCCAGCTAAAATTCTGTCATCTCTAGATCTGTAAAGCTTTTTCATATTACACTTCCTTTATAATTTGTGGTAAATCTATTTATAATAATTTACCCAAGGAGAGGTCTTTTATTCAAAGTTCAAAAGAAGTTCTCCACTTTCAACCATGTCGCCTTCTCTTACTGTGATGTCTTTAACTTTTCCAGCTATATTTGCAACAATATTTGTTTCCATCTTCATGGCTTCTGCAATAAATAAGCTGTCTCCCTTTTTGACTTCATCGCCTTCAGCAACAAGAACTTTTACGATTTTTCCTGGAATAGATGATCCAACTTCTTTTTCATTCTTTGGATCAGCATAAATTTTTTCTTCTGCAAATTTGTCTGCAGCTTTTACAGTTTCGTCCTTTATGTTTAAAGTTCTTCTTGATCCATTTATTTCGAAAGTTAGATTTCTAGTACCATCTTCCAAAAGTTTTCCAATTTCAATTAGACTTACGATTAAAGTTTTTCCTTCTTCTAGAGAAATTTCTGTGGATTCACCTTCCATTAAACCGTGGAAGAAAACATCAGATCCAATTCTTGTGACTTCTCCATTTTCTTTTATATAGTCAATGTAGTCATCAAAAACTTTTGGATAAAGAGCTGAAGAAATTATATCTTCTTCACTAGGATCTATCCCCTTTTCTTCTAAGTGTTTTTTAATTGCATCAAAATCTTCATCTTCTAGAAGTTCACCAGGTCTTTTTGTAATTGGCTTTTCTCCCTTTAAAATCATATCTTGGAGATCTTTTGGGAATCCTCCATAAGGTTGACCCATCATTCCCTTAAAGTAAGTCATTACAGAATCTGGATAGTCTAAATTTTTTCCCTTTTCTAGGATGTTTTCTGGAGTAAGTTCATTTTGAACCATGAAGATTGCAAAGTCACCAACCATTTTTGAAGATGGCGTTACTTTTACTATATCTCCCACCATTTCGTTGACACGCTTGTACATTTCCTTTACATCCTTAAATTTGTGACCAAGTCCAAAACTTTCAACTTGTGGTTTTAAGTTTGAATATTGTCCACCAGGAATTTCATATTTATAAATTTCTGTAGTTCCAGATTTTAAATCAGATTCAAAATTTGCATAAACTGGTCTTACTGCAGCCCAATATTTTGAAATATCTTCTGCCTTATCAAGGTCTAATTCTGTATCCCTTTCAGTATTTTTAAGAGCAGCTACAACAGAGTTTAGGGCAGGTTGTGAAGTAAGTCCACTCATGGAATTAACTGCAGTGTCAACTATATCAACACCAGCTTCTGTAGCTTGCAAGATTGTGGCAACACCATTGCCAGTTGTATCGTGAGTGTGAAGGTGAATTGGAAGACCAACTTCTTCTTTTAAGTTCTTAATTAATTTTTTAGCTGCATAAGGTTTTAATAAACCAGACATATCCTTTATTCCAAGAATTTGTGCACCAGTTTTTTCAAGTTCTTTTGCAAAATCAACATAATATTTTATAGAATACTTATCTCTATATTCATCTAAAATATCTCCAGTATAACACATTGTTGCTTCAGCAATTTTTCCATTTTCAAGAACTTGATCTATGGAAAGTTTCATTCCATCTAGCCAATTTAGCGAATCAAAAACTCTAAATAAATCCACTCCATTTTTTGCAGATTCTTTAATAAATTTAACTACAACATTGTCTGGATAATTTTTATAACCAACTGTATTATTGCCACGAATCAACATTTGCAAAAGCATATTTGGCATTTTTTCACGCAATATCTTTAGTCTTTCCCATGGATCTTCGTGAAGGAATCTGTAAGCAACATCAAAAGTTGCTCCACCCCACATTTCAACAGAGAATAATTTATCCATGTTGTAGTTTAGTGCTTCAGCAATTTTAACAAGATCAATTGTCCTCATTCTTGTAGCCATAAGTGATTGATGAGCATCACGCATAGTTGTATCTGTCAATAAAAGTTTTTTCTTCATTTAAAATATGATCCTTTATTCCGTCAGGTCCAAGTTCATCAAATATTTGCTTATATCCTTTAAATTCTTTCTTTTCAAAAGATGGAACTTGTGGAACATCAAAGTTCTTTTCAAGAGCCTTGGAGTCATTTACAACTCTATCGCCAATAATCTTCATAAGTCTTAATTCTTTATCCTTAGAAGATTTTATTTCAAATAATTCTGGATGTTCTTCTATAAAACCAGTATCGCAAGTTCCCTCTTCAAATTCCTTGGTATTTAAAACATTTAGTAAGAAACCTATATTAGTTTTAACTCCACCTACTTTTAATTCAGAAAGAGATCTCTTTGCCTTTCTTATAGTGTCCTTCCAAGTTCTTGCTTCAGTTATAACTTTTACAAGAAGTGAATCATAATAAGGAGAAATTACTGCTCCTGTAAATCCATTTCCACCGTCAAGTCTAACACCAAAACCTGAAGATGATCTGTATAAGTTAATTTGTCCTGTGTCAGGCATAAAATTATTTAGAGGATCTTCTGTAGTCACACGACATTGGATGGCAAATCCTCTGTGATCAATTGCATCTTGTCCACTGATGCCAATTTCTTCACTATCAAGTCTATAACCCATGGCAACAAGGATTTGTGACTGAACTATATCAATATCTGTCACCATTTCTGTTACAGTGTGTTCAACTTGAACCCTTGGGTTTACTTCAATGAAATAGTGATCGCCCTTAGAATCTACTAAAAATTCAACAGTACCAGCATTGGAATATCCAATAGATCTTGCGATCTTTAGTGCATCTTGGCAAATTTCTTCTCTAAGTTCCACAGGTAGAGAAAAAGCCGGAGTGTATTCTATAACTTTTTGATGACGTCTTTGGATTGAACAGTCCCTTTCATAAAGGTGAACAATATTTCCAAATTCATCTCCCAAAATTTGTACTTCAATGTGTTTTGGCTTGTGAAGATATTTTTCAATAAACATTGAATCATCTCCAAAAGCTTTTTTTGCTTCATTTTTTGCAGATTGGAATTTTTCCAAAAGTTCATTTTCACTTTCAGCAATTCTCATTCCTCTTCCGCCACCACCTGCAGCTGCCTTAATCATTACAGGATAGCCACAAGATTTTGCAAATAAAAGAGCTTCTTCTTCATTTCTAATTGGTTTTTCAATACCTGGAATAGTGGCAACACCAGCTTCTTTTGCCACAATTTTAGAAGTTATTTTATCTCCAAGTTTTTCCATAACTTCTGATTTTGGTCCAATAAAGGTAATTCCTTCTTCTTCACATTTTCTGGCAAATTCAGGATTTTCAGACAAAAATCCATAACCAGGGTGAATTGCGTCTACACCTTTTTTCTTAGCAAGCTTTATAATTTCATCAATATCTAGATAAGCATCTAAAGGTGATTTTCCTTTGCCAATTAAATAAGATTCATCAGCTTTAGTCCTAAAAAGTGCGAGTCTATCTTCTTCAGAATAAATAGCAACTGAGCGAATCCCCATTTCTCTTGCTGCTCTAAATATTCTAATTGCAATTTCTCCACGATTTGCTACTAAAATTCTTTTGAACTTCTTCATAATTTCCTCCCTTTTAGTTTTAGTTATTATACAACAAATATAGACTAAAGTGTAGAAGTAATGCATAAAGTTTTGAAAATCAAAAAAGGACCTGACATGGTCCCTAAAATTTATATTATTTAATTTAAAAATTAATCTCTAATATATCGTTTTAACTCTTTATAAAAATTTTCTCTCGTGCCAATCATGACAACAATAATAACAAGGTCATCATCTTCTATTACTTCATAACAAATTTCATAATTAGTCTTGTTGTAAAAAACATCCAAAGACCAAAAATTTTTTAAGTCTCCTGTTTTTCTTTCTCCTACTTTGTAATCATCTTTTATTCTGTCTAAACCATTTTTGATCTTATTTTTTAGACTCTTGTCCTTTAATTTCTTTATGAATTTTTGACTGGATTTAGAAAGTAAAAGTTTAGTCATTAAAAAGTTCCTCGTAATCTAACATTTCTCCAGATTCATATTCTTTTAATAAATCTTTCTTAAGATTTTTTATAGCTTCAGGAAAATTATTTTTAATTCTTTTAAATTCCATCAAAAGCTCATCGCCCTCATAACCTTCTTTTATTAAATCTTCAAGAATTAAATCAGAAAAATCTTCAAAGTTTTCTCGAGTTTTGGATAAAACTATTTTGTTGTTTTGAATTTCTAGATCCAAATTATCATCTATGCCAAAGCCAAGGGAATCTAAAACTAATTTAGGTAAAATAATTCCTTGAGAATTGCCCCATTTTTTTATAGTTATATTCATAATATCACCTAAGTTTAGTATAAACATTGTTTAACTTTTTGTCAATTAATTCCTTTTTAAAAATTTAGGGCAAGAGCAGACATCTGCTACAAATCGAAGTTCACTATGCTCTTTTTCTTTGGCAAATGGTCGCATAACCAACCATCAATTTGCAAATAAAAACTTTTTAGGGCAAACAAAAAGACCCTGTTTCCAGAGTCTTTGTAAAATGATATAAAATTATCTCTTTGAGAATTGAGGAGATTTTCTAGCCTTTTTAAGACCGTATTTCTTTCTTTCCTTCATTCTTGGATCTCTTGTCAAGTATCCTGCTTTTTTAAGAACTGATCTGTATTCAGGATCTACTTCTAGTAGAGCTCTAGCAACGCCGTGTCTTACAGCTCCTGCTTGTCCTGAGTATCCACCACCAATTACTTTAACAATTACATCAAAAGATGCTTCTGTATCAGTAAGTTCAAGTGGTTCTTTTGCAACTGTTCTTAGAGTTTCAAAATCAAAATATTCTTCAATATCTTTTCCATTAATAGTAAATTTTCCATTGCCAGGTAGAAGTCTAACTTGGGCGATGGATTTTTTTCTTCTTCCAGTACCTCTGTATTGTATAGTATCCATTCTTACCTCCAATTAAAATTCATAAACTTCAGGTGATTGGGCTTCATGTGGATGTTCATTACCAGCATAAACCTTTAGTTTCTTAATCATCTTTCTGCCAAGTCTGTTTTTAGGTAGCATACCCTTAACAGCTAGTTCGATAACTTTTTCTGGTCTTTTTTCCATCATTTCAGCATATACAATTTCTTTTCTTCCGCCTGGATATCCAGTGTGATATGCATGAATTTTTTGATTTAGTTTGTTTCCTGTCAATACAGCCTTGTCAGCGTTAATAACAATAACAAAGTCTCCACAGTCCACATGTGGTGTAAAGATAGGTTTTTTCTTTCCTCTTAAAATACTTGCAACTTCTGATGCTAGTCTACCAAGGACTTTTCCTTCAGCATCGATTACATACCATTTTCTTTCAATTTCATCTGCTTTAGCCATATAGCTTTTCAATGAATTTTCCTCCTAAATAGTTTAAAAATTATTCCGGGGCTTTTTAAACATGACACATATTTTAGACTATAGAGTCTAATTTGTCAATATTTATGGGGATTTTTTTAAATACTTTCTCTTTCTTTTTCGATGTGAATATTTTCAAGTGGAGTAGGATATGTTGACTCTTTCTTGAACTTTTCAATTTGCTTCTTAACTCTATTTACAGAAGCTATTGTTCCCACACCTGCTACGCATCCACCAGGACATGCCATACCTTCTAATAGATATCCATCAAGCTTTCCTGCCTTGGCTATTTGTAACATTTTTTTACATTCCGAAAGTGTATGAGCACCTTGAATGTGAATATCTTTTTCTGGTTCTAATTTTTCTGCCACTGTCTTTACAGATTCAGCAACACCACCAGCTATTGGATAACCTCTACCAAGTGCTGAACCATCATCAACTTCTTCTTCAACAACAATTTCTGATGGTTCAATATTTTTTGCAACAAACATTCCCATTAATTCTTCAAAAGTAATTACAAAATCTACATCAGATTTTACTTTTGTATCTAGGGCTTCTAATTTTTTAGATGTGCAAGGTCCAATAAATACAACTACTGCATCTGGATCCTTTGCTTTTATGTGATTTGCTGTATATCTCATTGGTGAACCAGAGTCAGAAACTTGTTCGAAAAATTCTGGGAACTCATTTCTTATCATGAGAGTCCATGAGAAACAACAACTTGTACCCATGAAAGGTATTTCATTAGGCACTCTTTCTAGATATTCTTTTGCTTCATGTAGAGTTGTAAGGTCAGCTCCAAGAGCTACTTCAATTACATCTACAAAGCCAAGTTGCTTTATTGCTTCTATTATTTGTTTTGCAGAAGTGTTGGCACCAAACTGTCCTATGTATGAAGGTGCTATGGCTCCGTAAACTTTTTTGCCAGACTTTATTGCCTTTATAAGTTGGAATATTTGTGTCTTATCAGATATTGCTCCAAAAGGACATTCTGCAATACATCTTCCACAAGCAACGCACTTGTCATGATCTATGTCTGCTCTGCCAAATTCATCTGAATCTATGGCATTGACCCCACAAGCAGCGGCGCATGGTCTTTCATATTTTACAATTGCGTTATATGGACAAGCTTCTTTACATCTTCCACACTTTACACATTTATCTGTATCAATAATAGTTCTATTTTTACCCATAGAAATGGCATTTACAGGACAAACATTTATACAAGGATGTGCAAGACATTTCCTACAATTATCTGTTGTATAAAAAGCCTTAGTTGGACAAGCTTCGCAACCAAACTTTATAACATTAATTAGTGGTTTTTCATAAGCATTTGTATCAATATCAACCTTATCAAAACCGTCAGTTACATTTTTAAATACGCCAATCTCTCTAACATCTAGCCCCATTGCTAGTCTAAGTCTTTCATCGACAACTGCCCTTTCTCTAAAGATATCAGATCTGTATTTCGCCACTTCGCCAGGTACAATTTTGTAGCTGGACTCTTCTAAGGCAGAAATATCTAAATCATTATAGGCAATTCTTGCAACTTCAGCAAAAACTCTTCTTCTGATGTCGACAAGTGTTCCATAAATTTCTTTCATCTTTTCCCCTTACTTATATTCTTAATTTATCAATTATTTTTGCACTTACTTCTTGTGCAGTAGCCTTTAGCATAATTTCATCATCTACAATGACAACTGGTGATGCTTCGTTGTTGTGAATCTTGCAATAATTAAGACAATGTGCAAATTCAACTTCCAAATTTTCAGCAGAACATAGTTCGGACTCTGGTCCGCACAAATGATCTTGTAAGTACTCTACTGCATCATAAATAGCATTTGCTCCCATAAGAGTGCACCTAGCACCCATACAAATAGTAACTTTCATATATCCTCCTCTTCACTCTATAATGATAGTTTAACATTTAACAATCACATCTTCAATCATTATAATTATTTTATAATAATCTTATTAATAGTGTTACAATATAGTCGAGGTGTGACATGGAAGACCTAAAGATTTTACAAAATTTAAAGCTATTTAATAACTTTGATGAAGACCAATTAAAAGAAATAGAAAATTTTTTATCGGATATAAAAACTTATAAAAATAGGAAAATTATTTTTAATATTGGCGATGAAATAAATTATTTTGGAATTCTTTTAAGTGGTCAAGTTGATTTAGCAATAGAAGATGCCTTTGGCAATAAAACAATTTTATCAAAACTATCTGCACCTGCTCTTTTCGCAGAGTCAGTTCTAATAAAAAATGTAGACGAAATTCCCCTTTCAGTTATCTCTAGCTCGGATGCAAAAATTGTCTTCTTTGACTATTTATCTTATAAGTCATCAAATTTATCTTCAAAGGAAAAACTTCAAGATAATCTAATTAAGATTTTGGCTAACAAAAATTTATTTATGCGTGACAAATTGAACCTCTTGAGTTTACCAGATTCTCGTTCGAAAATACTCTACTTTTTGTCCAATGAATCTAGGAAAAATAATTCAAAATACTTTACAATCGACTTTAATATAACTGAGCTTGCACAATTTTTGAATCTAAACCGTTCATCTCTTTCTCGTGAACTTTCCAAATTAAAAAAGAAGGTCTCATTGACTATGACAACAAGACCTTCCGTATTTTATAATTATTCTCTATTTTGATGGGCTATTCTTGCAGATGCAGCTGCAGCAATTGCTGCCACCAAGTCGTCTGCAAAAGTAGTTACCCTTTCCACTTTTTTCTTTTCATCTAAATCCTTGATTATCCCAATTTTTTTCTTGTCAAGATAACCAAAATTTGTAAGACCAATAGTTCCATACATATTTACAATTCCAAGAGTTAAAATTTCATCTATCCCATAAAGACCTTCGTCATCAGAAATTATAGATTGAATAGGTTCTGGTAATTTTCCGTCATTTGCCAAGTCATCAAGAGCAAGACCTGTTAAAATTGCGTGAATGGATTCTCTTTTTCTTATTACACTTTCTACACTTTCAAGACATCTTTCTAGGCTTAAATCTTCAATATAATTACCTTGCAATTCTTTTACAAGCTTTGCTATCTCTATTAATTCAACACCAAAATCCTTTAATCTAGAAATTGTGTGCTGATAAAGTTCTTCACTATCATATTTATAAATTTTATTTTTCATCATCTCAAATTCTCCTATCTTCTCCTCATTTTTGCCCTATTTCTCTTTATCATTTTTGCCCTAGAAATTTTTATAGAAAAAGCATAAATAAATCCAGGGATTATTGTAGCTATTAAAAGGCTCAAGGGATTATATTTTATGCCCAAAAGCTTAATTGCATAGACTTGAGGCATTAGGAAAAACTCTAAGGGAAACTTCCAATAAGATCCGCCAACAGAGCTACTAAAGACTTCCCTTCCCAAACCTACAAAAGCAAAGGCAAATAAAATTAGGGCAATTAACCATATTAAATTTCCCGCAAAAAAATCTAAACTCTTAGCATTTTTCTTGGAAAGTCCTTTTCCAAAATTAAAGTACAAGATAAAGATAAAGGCAAGTAAAATTATCTTAAAAAAAATATTTCCATAGACCAAATTTCTAACCTGAGCACTTAAATTAATAAGGCTCGCTATGGCAAAGGTAATAAAAACTATTAAAATGTGAAAAATTAAACCTCTAGTGTTATTTCTCATAAGATCCCCTACATTTCCATGAATTTGTTGGCATTTTCAGTGTTTTTCATGTTCATGTCCTTGTCTATCCAAATAATTGCCGCTCCAGTTTTTTCTGAAAGTTCTTCTATTTCTTCATCAGTAGAATTAAAAGCAGCTGTTGAAAGGAAATCACAAAAGCCTGAATCCTCTTTTATAACAGTTGAAGACTTAACTTCTCTTGCAGGTTTTAATGTTTCTGGATCAATTACGTGGCAATATCTCACTCCATCAAGATCAAAATATCTTTGATAATCGCCACTTGTAACAATAGAAGTATTGGCAACATTTACTGCAGCAATAACTTGATTCTCGCTTTCTATATCAGGATTTTGAATTCCTATTCTATAATTTTCACGTCCATCTACTGGCTTGCCAATAATCCTGACATTCCCACCAGCAGAAATCACTGAAGATTTAACTCCTCTTTCTTGGAGTTCTCTTGCCACAAGTTCTGTTGCAAATCCCTTGGCAGTTGCACCCAAGTCAAGTGCCATGCCCTTATCTATTTCAACAGATTTTTTCTTTTCATCTAATTTTACATTTTCAATATTTGTAAGAGGGCGGAGTTTTTCTAGCTCTTCATCACTTGGTAGAGCCTGACCCTTTAGGGCAATGACTTCTTCTTTAGTCTTTCCAGATTCATAAAGTTCTCTGTACTCATTCCAAAGCTTTGTGACAGGTCCAAGAGCTATGTTGGTATTGTCAGAAACATTTTTATTATGATCAATAGAGTCTTTTATAAGTTTAAATAAAGTTTCATCAACAACAACTGGTTTTACTCCAGCCTCATCGTTTATTGTCTTTACATTAACTAGACCATCATAATTTTTATAATTGTCAAAAAGTTTGTGAAGTTCCTCGTATCTAGATTTTGCATATTGCAAGTTTTCCTCTGCAAAATTTTCATCATCAGAAAAAATGGAGATAGTTACAAGAGTATCAAAAGTATCGTAAAATTCAATGTCATACTTTTCAGCTTTTTTAGTAACTTCTTCTGAGGAAATTTTGCTCTTATTTTCTTCATTTATATTTTTATTTGTAGTCTTGTTATTGCAGCCTGTTAAAAACAAAAGACCGCCAAGGGCAAAAATAACTATACTTTTTTTCATAATATCACCTCCTATATAATATCATTTAAATCTCTATTTTTACAATAAATAATAATCTATAAATAACTTTTAAATTTCAAAAAAAGACAGCCTCATGGACTGTCTAAAAAATTATTTTTTATTGTTTATCTTATTTTCTTCTCTTAAATCTTCTTAATAGAAGAAGTAAAGCTGATGCAAGACCAGCTGATGCAGTTTCTAGTGCGATACCAGGATCATTTGTCTTAGGAGCTCTTCCTTCCTTTGTAACTTCTCTTTCGTCATCATTGTCTATGACATTGTTTTCTTCTTCAGTTTCTTCTATTTGATCTTTTTGATCTTCTTCAAGAGCTTTATTTTCTTCAGTTTCTTTCAATTCTTCATTTTCAGAAACTTTAACTTCTTCCTCTTCCTTAATTTCAGGATCCTTATCATCCTTTTTAACTTCAATTTCAAACTTTGGTTTTTCATGAGAAACTAGTGGTGGATTCTTTGGATCTTCTTCTCTTGGTGTCCAAGGCCAATTTTCGCCTGGTTTTTCAGGTTTTTCATGATCTTCATGACCTGGTTTATCATGGTCCTTTGGATCTTCGCCGTCTGGTCTTTCTGGCTCTGTTGGATCAGTTGGATCTGTTGGATCGGTTGGGTCCTTTGGATCAGTTGGGTCAACTGGCTTATCTGGATCTTCAGGATCTACTGGTGGAATTTCGCATACATTCTTAGTTCCAACTTTTATAATCTTCTTAATTGGTTCTTTAATTATATCTTCTTTCCTAGAAACTTCCTCACTATTTACTACAGTAATTGTTGTTTCTTTCTTACCTAATTCACCTTCTTGAACTGTTTCAGTTTTGCCAGCTTCCATTTCAGGATCTTCTATGATTTCAACTTCAAAAGGAATTTCGCTTTCTACTTTAACTTTTCCATCAGTCTTATAACCAATTTCTACAATCTTATTTGTAGGTTCAGTTATCTTTTCACTTACTTCAATTTTTCCTTTTTCTTTGTTGAATGTTATAGTGTACTCAACTTTTCCATTAGAACCTTCTTCGATAACTTTTTCTTCGCCTTCTTTAAGGTTTGGATTGTATCTGTACTCTGTATCATGTCCAAGTTCAGTTTCCTTAACAACTGGTTTAACACCAACTCTTACTATCCTATCTTCTTTTTCAGTGATAGTCTTAGTAGTTTCTGTTGGATCACCAACTGGCTTAGAATCTTTTATCTTTTGAGTGATAGTAACTTCTTCCTTACCTGGCTTACCTTCTTTTTCAATCTTTTGGAATCCAGCTTCAAGAGTATCGTCATAGATCACCTTAGTTTCATAAGGAATTTCTCTTTCAATAGTCTTAGTGTATTCGCCATCAGTTGGCTTTCTACCAATCTTTATAAGTCTTTCTTGTGGATCCTTAGTTGTCTTGAATTCACCTTCTTGAACTTCAACTACCTTGCCATCCTTGATAACTAGTTTGTTAGTTCTTTCTTGTTCTCCTGGTGAACCTGGAGTAACCACTTTTTCTTCGCCTGGTTCTAATGAGTCGTCATATTCATATCTAGTTTCGAAAGGAATTTCTTTCTTTTCAACTATATCGTGAGTTCCGTCATTTGTTCCTTTGCCTACTTGGATAAGAGCATCTTCTGCTTCAACTATTTCTTCAGTAGGTTCGCCTACTACCTTTGAGTTTTCTATTGTCCAAGTTGTTGTCTTTGTTCCAACCTTACCAGGTTTTACAATTCTGTATTCGCCCTTCTTTAGGTCTTCTACTTCTTCTACCTTGTAACCAAATGGTATTTCTTCTACGTGTTTTACTTCTCCGTCAGTATTTCTACCAACTTTAATAATTTTATCTTTAGGTGCTTTAGTTTGAGTAAATTCGCCTTCTTCGGTATTTGTTACCTTACCATCTTGGATTGTAAGTGTTATGTCTCTACTCTTCTTACCTGGTTCACCTTCTTGTGTTACTTTTTGTTCACCTGGTTTTAGAGAGTCGTCAAATTCTATTTTTGTTTCAAATGGAACGTCTACTTCTTCTGTAATTGTATGAGTTCCGTCGTTAACACCTTCACCAACGTGGATTACACGGTCTTTTGCTTCTTTTATAACTTCTTCTTTTGTCTTTGTTTCGTCGACTTTTGAATCCTTAATAGTGTAAGTTACTTTCTTAGAACCTTTTTCGCCTTCAGTGATAACTTTGATTTCACCTTTTTTAAGTGTAGGATCTTTTTCTACCTTAGTTTCAAAAGGAATTTCTTCTATCTTTTCATAAGTTCCATCTGTTGTTCCAGGTCCAACTTCCACAATTCTCTTAACTGGAGCTTTTGTTTGTTTAGTTTCCCCTTCTATTGACTCTGTTACTTCACCATTCACTATAGTGTGAGTTACCGTAGTTTCTTCTTCACCAAGTTCGCCTTTTTGTATTTCTCTTACTTCGCCTGGTTTTAATTCATTATTAACTCTGTATTCTGTATCAAATTCAATAGCTTTAGTCTTTTTAGTTTCAAGAGTTCCTGTGAAGTCTTTCTTTCCAACTCTAATTACGGCATTTACTGGGTCTGTAGTTTCAACTTCTGGTTCTCCAACTACTTTAGAATTCTTAATAGTCCAAGTTGTCTTCTTTGTTCCTTCAGTTCCTGGTACATCTATAACATATTCACCTGATTCAAGATTTGGATCATAAGAAATTTCATACTTAAATGGAATCTTTTCTTCGTGAACAACCTTACCTTCAGTGTTTGCACCTACTTTTATAATTTTCTTTTGTGGTGCTTTGGTTTCGGTATATTCGCCTACTTGAGTATTTGTAACATTACCATCTTGGATTGTGATAGTTGTAGTTCTAGTTTTTTCTCCAGGTATACCTTCTTGGAATACAACTTGTTCACCTGGTTTTAGAGTGTCGTCAAATTGGATTTCAACTTCAAATGGAACTTCAACTTTTTCTTCAATCTTGTGTTCTCCGTCTTCAGTTCCTTCACCAACGTGGATTAGGCGTTCTTGAGGTTCTTCTAGTATTTTTTCTGTAGTCTTTTCTTCATCAATTTGAGAATCCTTGATAACATAAGTTACTTCTTTAGAACCTAGCTTACCTTCAGTGATAACTTTGATTTCGCCTTTTGCAAGCTTTGGATCCTTTTCTACCTTAGTCTCAAATGGAATTTCTTCTGTTTTTACATAAGTTCCATCAGTGCCTGATGCAACGAATTGGACTTCCGTTTGTCTTGTTCCCATTGAAACTTGTTGTCCATCTTCCATTTCATAGTAGTGGGCAGTTACAGGAACGTTTAAAAGAGCTCCATCAATTGACTGACCTTCTTGAGGATTTGGAACTGTTGCAGTAACTGTACCTGTGTTTTCATCAATACTTACATTCCAAGTATTGCCCTTGTCATCTACAAAAGTATCATAATCTAAAGTAAACTTAGTAGGTCTTCTGTTGTATGTGTCTTCTTCATTTAAGATAATATCTGATGATAAGACATCTCCAGATCTACCTGCCTTAGCATTGTAACGAGCAGTCATGTTAGCTTTTTCTTTGATAACAAAGTAAGCATTTACATCTTCAGTGATATCTTCTCCCGGTTTTTGTTCATCTACATAATGAGCAATTACACGTACTGTTAGCTTTTCTCCACCATTAAAGTCCTCTGGTTTTACTGGTTGAGCAGTTACCTCACCTGTTGTTTCATCAATAGTTACAGTCCATTTATTACCTATATCGTCTGTAATAAGCTTATTTCCTTCTCCATCAGTTTCTAAAGTATCTGGAAGAGTAAATTTACTTGGTGGAATTCTCTTTCCATCTTCCGTCCAAGTAGCTGGTGATGTTTGTTTTCTACTTGGAAAGTTAACTTGTGTTTCATATTCTGGTATTATATGATTTGACTCTTGGACAACAAAGTGGAACCAGTGAAGGTCTGTAGATCCGTTTGTATAAGTGTATTTTACAGCTACAGCTACAGAATCTCCTGCCTTAGCTGATTCTGGAGGAGTGATAGTAAATTTAGAAATATCGTTGCCTTCAACATCTATCTTCCATTGGTCTTCTGGTGCCTTGCCCTTGTTTTCTTTATCAAATAAGGTCAAGTTAAGTTCACCGGAAGCTTCTCCCCTATCTTGAGCATCATTCATATCTTTAGCTGACTTGTCAGTTTTCCCAGGATTAGCTGGTTGAACGATTTTAACCGCAAAAGGCTTGCCTGGTTGTACATCTGATATATCTACTTGTGTAGTATCATCGCCATTACCATCTTCAAATCTTTGGTCATAGTACATAGTGTCATCAAGGTTTAGCTTAAATTCACCTACTTTATTGTAGTGGTCGTAACGAGGAATGCCTTGCTTGTCGATTACTACATCATTGCCCTTATGATTGATGGTTTCTGTGCCAGCACCTGTTGGTGTGTAATTGTCTGCGCCATAATTTGCTTCTTCGCCAATAGCTCTAAACTCTGCTTCTGTTCTTGGACGGGCAAAGAATTTAACATCTAGGCTTTGAATATTTTTGTATCCAGTTTTGCTAAAAATAGATTCATTATTGACTATAGTCTTGCCATTTGCATCCGTCTTTAAAGCTCCTTCTGGCATTTTAACTACAACCATATCATTTTCGTCTATATAGGCTTCTGCTCCTGGGACTACTTCGCCTGAAACCGGATGATAAACTTGACCTACTAGTCTTTCTCTAGCATTAGCATCTAGGTTTTCTACCTTTATTCCTGTTTCAATAGTTTGACCTTTGACAAATACTTTCTTATCATAATCTCCATTTAAATATATTAAATCAAGTTGATCATTTTCATTTGGCCATGGGTTAACTGTAATATCAAAGGTAACATTGCCTGTTCCTTGGGTAGCTTTAAGTTTTTGACTACTTGCATCTTTTGAATAGTCACTCTTCCATCCTATGGTAGTATTCTTGTTTTCGATACTGTTGATATGCTTAAGGTCTTCTACAGTAGCATAAAGATTTAAGTTTCTTTGAGCCCTAGAGGCAGTTATGTTTATATCTGATTCAGCTTTATAATTAGCCTCCTTAAAGCCTTCATCTTCTGCAATTTTTACTCCTACATCATTAGCAGAAATAATCCCAGCATCAAGATAAGCACCCATGAGACCTGAGTTGGTAAATCCAAAATTAGTATATGTCCTTTGACCTTGTTCTCTATCAAATTCCATCTCTATGCCCCAAAGAGTTTTAGACTTACTTGTAGCAGATGGTTCTAAGGTAGTGTAACGGAATCCATCTAGATAGTCCATACTAGGCTCATTAGGAATAGAAAAGGCCGGACCATTTCCTCTTTCCAATTGGGTATCTTTATAGAAACCTACATTTTGTTCATCTTTTAAATAGTTTGGATCAGTAGCTTCTTGCGGTGCTTGTAGAACTTCTGGTATTATTTCATCTCCAAGTTCTAATCCATTTCCTAAACCTATAAGATCTGTTGCCTTTAATTCTTGAGTACCTTCTGCTAAAGCAGCATATCTACTTGTTGTTATATCATTTATAATCGTTGCTGTATAAGCGTTTTCTGCAGCTAAATCTATTTTAGATTCTGATGCTGCATCTGTTTTTACAGACATAGATAATGACATTACTGTAGCCATAGAAAGTACGGCAAAGACCTCTTTACCATTCTTAATTGGTTTTTTCATCTTTTACTATCTCCTTTTTAAAATTCTTTATAAGACTTTATGCATAATAAATAATTTGAGCAATTAAAAAAATCCGTAAACTCCAAAATTTAAATATACGGTTAATGTTTACTTATATCGTCTTTTATATAGTGTATTATAACATTTATTCCGTAAAAATACCTATTTTTATGTGATTATTGCAAACTTTTTCTCAAAATTTTTGTCTTTTTTTCTTCTTATTGTTTTTTTATTTTTATCATTTCATCTATGTAATAAATTATTGTTTTAATTCTATGACTTTAGACTTTTTTAATTTTATAAAATCGCTATTTTTAAGGTTTCCAAAGCCATTGCTATTTTTTTATTTTTATAATTATTACTTTATCTTATGTAAATTTGTATTTTTATTTTTATTTACTTTTCGAAAAACTTTTTAGAGTTAGTTCAAATCACTTTATTTTATATGTTCTTGAGTATTTATTTTTTCCCTGATCTTAAAATTTTTAAAATTTACTTGTATAATTTTTATTTTTAATTACAAAGTTATCTATTTATATCTAATAATTTTAATATCCCAATAGATTTATTTTTATTATTAATTTTAATTTATAATTTTATTATCCTTAAATTTTTATAATTTTAATAATTATGATCCTAATTTTTTCATCTTTTACTTTAAAATCTAAAATTTTTCTAATTTTTATTAAACCTTTTGCTAACTTTTAAAACATCCTAATCTCTTGCTAATTTCATTTTATAAATTTTTCCAAAGAAAAAGAGACTACAAATGTAGTCCCTTATTTCTTGATTTTAAATTTAATTTAAAATTAGATTTCTGCCTTAATTTTTTGTTCTCTTTCAATTGATTCAATTAGTTTTGGAACAACAGCGTTAATATCTCCAACTACTCCTAAATCAGCTATTTCAAAAATTGCTGCTTCTGGGTCTTTGTTAACTGCTATGATTAAATCAGAATCTTCCATACCTGCAACGTGTTGGATAGCTCCAGAGATACCCATTGCGAAGTAAAGTTCTGGTCTAACTGTTTTACCAGTTTGTCCAACTTGGTGATCTTTTGTGATCCATCCAGAGTCTACTGATGCTCTTGATGCAGAGATTTCTGCTTCTAGCTTGTCAGCAAGTTCTTGAAGAGGTTTGAATCCTTCTGGTCCACCAATTCCACGTCCACCAGATACAAGGATCTTAGCTTCTGTGATATCTTTCTTGTGAGATTCTTCTTTAGCGATGTCAACAATTTTAACATTCATATCAGCATCTGTGAAGTCAACTTTAATTTCTTCAACTTCGCCTTTTCTTGAGTCGTCAGAATCAAGTGCTTGCATAACGCCTGGTCTAACTGTAGCCATTTGTGGTCTAAAGTCTTCGCAGATGATAGTAGCCATTAGGTTACCACCAAAAGCAGGTCTTGTCATCATAAGGTTTTTAGTTTCTTCGTCTATTGCTAGTTTTGTACAGTCAGCAGTAAGTCCTGTGTGAATTCTTGCTGCAAGTCTTGGAGCAAGGTCACGACCTATTGATGATGCACCGTAAATTACGATTTCTGGTTCTTTATCTTTTATAATTTGTGTTATTGCCTTTGCATAAGGTTCAGTAACATATTCTTTTAGCATAGGATCTTCAACAACAAGAACTTTGTCAGCTCCGTGCTTAATAAGAGTTTGTGCATGGTCTTTAACTTTTTCGCCAAGGATCATTGCAACAACATCTTGATTTAAAGCGTCTGCAAGTTCTCTTGCTTTTCCTAAAAGTTCAATTCCAACTTTTTCAAGTTTATTGTCTCTTTGTTCTATAAATACAAATACATCTTTACTCATTTTTAAACCCCCAATTAGATAATATACTTTTCTTGAAGTTTAGCAACGATAGCTTGAGCTGCTTCGTCAGCAGTAAGGTCAGTTAAAAGAACGCCTTTACCTTTACCTTGTTTAGGGAAAGATTTTTTAACTTTTGTAGGTGATCCTTTAAGACCAATGTTAGCCATGTCGATTTTGTCTTTAATATCTTCAAGACCCCAAACTTTGATTTCTTTTTGGTAAGATTCAAAAACTTTACCAATTGTCATATATCTAGGTTCAGCTAATTCTGCAATTGCAGTAATTAGGCATGGGAATTTAGCATTGATTGTGTGGTATCTGTCTTCGAATTGTCTCTTAACAGTAATACCTTTTTTATCTTCATCAAGTTCAAGTTCTTCTACATAAGATACTTGTGGAACTCCAATGTGTTCAGCAATTTGTGGTCCAACTTGTGCTGTATCACCATCGATAGCTTGTCTACCACAAACAATTAGATCAAAGTCTAAGTGTTCAAGAGCTGCAGTAATTGTACAAGATGTAGCCCAAGTGTCAGCTCCACCAAATGCTCTATCACTTACAAGGATTCCTTCATCAGCGCCCATTGCAAGAGCTTCTCTTAAAGCATTTTCAGCTTGTGGAGGTCCCATTGATAATACTGTTACATGAACATCATCTGGATTTTCATCTTTAAGTCTAAGTGCAACTTCTAGACCTGATTTATCATCAGGGTTTATAATACTTGGCACACCGTCTCTAATAAGAGTGTTAGTAACAGGGTCAAGTCTAACTTCATTAGTATCAGGTACTTGTTTAATACATACTACTATATTCATCTATAATACTCCTTCCGATTATTTTACGCCCATCCAGCCAGATACAACCATCTTCATTACTTCAGATGTACCTTCGTAAATTTCTGTAATCTTAGCATCTCTCATCATTCTTTCAATTGGATAGTCACGAGTGTAACCATATCCACCGAATAATTGTAGACATCTTCTAGTAATATCACTAGCTGCATCAGCTGCAAATAATTTAGCCATTGCTGCAAAGTGTCCGTAAGGAATTCCTGATCCCTTAGCGTCAGCTGCTCTATAAACTAATAGTTGAGCTGCTTCTGCAGTTGTCTTCATATCTGCAAGTTCAAATTGAGTGTTTTGGAATTGAGAAATTCTTTTTCCGAATTGTTTTCTTTCAGTAGTGTATTTTACAGTTTCATCGATTGCACCTTCAGCGATTCCTAGTGCTTGAGATGCGATACCAATTCTACCACCATCAAGAGTCTTCATTGCGATAGCAAATCCTTTACCTTCTCTTCCAAGAAGATTTTCTTTTGGAATTCTACAATCTTCAAAAATAAGTTCGCAAGTAGAAGATCCTCTGATACCCATTTTGTCTTCTGGTTCACCAACTGTGAATCCTGGAGTTCCTCTTTCAACTATGAAAGCAGAAATTCCGTGGTTACCCTTAGATCTGTCAGTCATTGCGATAATTACAAATACATCAGCAAATCCTGCGTTTGTTATAAATATTTTTGAACCATTAAGTACATATTCGTCTCCATCAAGTACAGCAGTTGTTCTTTGACCACTTGCATCTGTACCAGCACCTGGTTCAGTAAGTCCGAAAGCACCAAATTTTTTACCTGCTAGTAAATCTGGTAAGTATTTTTTCTTTTGTTCTTCTGTTCCATTTTCATAAATTGGAGCACAGCAAAGTGAAGTGTGAGCTGAAACAATTACACCAGTAGTAGCACATTTCTTTGAAAGTTCTTCTACTGCCATAGCGTAAGCTAGATAGTCAGCACCTTGTCCACCGTATTCTTTAGGAAATGGTATTCCGAAGAATCCGTATTTGGCCATCTTTTTAACATTTTCCATAGGAACTTCTTCAGTTGCATCTACATCAGCAGCAACTGGTTCTACTTCGTTTTCAGCAAAGGCACGATACATTTGTTGTAATAATAGATGTTCCTTATCCAATTTTAAATCCATTTAAAATCCCCCTAACAATAATTTAAAGAATGTTATTTAATTAACATACGTTGTTTCTATTATAACATTATGTGCTTGTTTTTCAAGACTTTCTTTATTTAAAAACTTTTATTAGAAGAAAATCCCCTCCTCAATAAGTGCTAACTAATAGTAAATTATTTCTTTGATTTATTTATATTTTATAATTTTTTCTCCTCTTTCTTTACTCAATCCCAAAATTAAAAATTTTTCCACATAAATTCACGGCAATTTATGATAAGGTTTTTACAAAAAATTAATTTTATATCCAAAAATTTTACAAATTAATTTACGGATTTTTAAAATAAAGAATTGATAAATGCTTTTACAAATAAAATTTATTGTTAAAATTTGCAATAAAAAAGGACCCTTAGTGTACTGACTCCATAAGCCTTTTTAAAATCAACTTATGGAGCCAACACATAATTGTCCTTTTTAGATATCTGCCTTAACAACAAGAACAGATTTCTTTGAATGATTTATAACCTTATTTGAAACTGAGCCAAGTAGAGTTCTTGAGAAAGCTCCTAGACCTCTATTGCCCATGATAATAAAATCTACATCTTTTTCATCAGCAAATTTACAAATTTGTTCGCCAGGATTTCCTGAAGTGTAAAAAGTTTCTACATCGTAAGGATATCCGTTTAAATCACTTTCAGCATCTTTAAGTATCATTTCAGCTCTTTCAACATTTGCCTTGTCTATTTCAAGTGTAAAATTAAAATTTGCTGGGTATTGTTCAAAAATAGAAGTTTCTGGTGTCACTGTGAGGATTAGTAGTTCAGCCCCTAGTTTTTCTCCCATATCTCTTGCTACATCAACTGATTTCTTTGAACTCTTTGATCCATCAATAGGTACTAATATTTTCATGTCTTACCTCCTATTTATTGTAAGTATATTATCTTCTATTTTTATTATACCCTAAGAAGAGAACATTTAACACATCAAGTTACTTCTTTATTTAATTAAATTAATTTATTTGTAATCCTTTATTGTTTATAAAGCCTTTTTTTTGGAATAATCTTTAGATTAAGATTTAAAAATAATTTTACCAATGTTTTTTTAACTTTCTAAATTTTTTAAATAATCTATTCAAATTGAAGTTCTTCCCATTAAAACAAAACTAAAAATTTTTTTAAAATAATATTTGACAAATATACTTTAAAAATATAATATTATTTTAGATGACACCTTGTCACTTTTGGAGGGATAATATGGCAAAATCAACTTTTAATAACTTAGACAAAAGAAAGAAAAACAAAATTTTTAAAAGCTTAAAGGAATACTTTGAAAAAGAGGACTTAGAAAATATTAGCATCTCTGGCATAGTAAGAAGACTAGGAATAGCTAGGGGATCATTTTATCAGTATTTTGAAGATCTAGAAGATTGTTATTTCACTGTACTTAAAATTGAAACTGGCGAAATTCACCACAAATTTTTCAATTTATATAAAGAAAACAATAAAAACTTAGACCTAACTCTAAAAGCTTACAGAGATTTTTTGGCTGAAGAACTCTTTGACAAGAAACTAAAGAATCTTTATAGGGCAAAATTTTTTTATGTTTGAAAACTCTTTTATGCTTCACGGCAAAAAGTTTTTGGAAGAAAATTTATCCCATCTCGACTATAATCTAACTATTTATATTATGGCAATTTTTCACGAACTAATAAAAGAATGTATAAGTCGAGATTATGATAAAGAGAAATTTTTGGAAGTTTGCAACTTGTATATTAACTGGACTTTAGGAGGTATAAATAATGCATCAATTTGAAATTTTTTTTGACGCACTTTATCTTGCTTTTGCAATCTTTCTTGGCATAAGAATGTTATTAATAGAAGATAAAAATAGTAAAATATTAGGTTTCATGACTTTACTTCTTGGTCTTGGAGATTCCTTTCACCTTGTCCCAAGAATTCTAGCAAACACAATGACAAATGGCTTTGAAGTAAATAGTTTTGGCTTATTCTTAGGAACAAGAGTATCAGCTATCACAATGTCTGTTTTTTATCTACTATTTTATTTTTACATCAAGAAAATAAAAAGAGAAAGCAAGAAAAGCCTAGATATAACTATATTAGTCCTATTTGCTATTAGATTTGCAAGTGTGCTTATTAGCTTTAATCACGATCCTAAAATGGACTTAATATCAAATATTCCTTTTCTAGCAATGGGACTTATTGATATTTTTCTACTATATAAAGATAGAAATCTTGAAGAATTTAAACATTTGGCAATTTATGTATTCTTTAGCTTCTTATTTTATATTCCAGTTGTTTTATTTAAAAACACTTACCCAAGCCTTGGGGCTCTCATGATTCCAAAAACTCTAATGTACATTTTAATTGTAATTAAGCTTTACAATAATCTAAAAAAAGAATTTGTAAAAAAAGATATTATGGAATTTGCAGTTGCCTACTTGTTCTCAGGAATCCTTGCAGGTGCAGTTTATCGTGAACTTGGAAAAATTTATACACTTGATGTTAAAATGGTATTTGTCCACACACACTTGATTGTCCTTGGTTTTGCAGTTTCAGCAATTTTTTACTTGTTAGTTAAAAAATTGGACCTTGCAAATAAAAGTGTAGAAAAATTTTATAAGGTTTATAACTGCGGAATTTTCCTAAGCTTTACTACAATGTTCCTACACGGTTTAGTAGACAACAACGAAGTTCTCAATGCAGTTAAGATGGCAATGGCTGGAGTAAGTGGAATTGGTCACATATTAATTACTCTTGCCGTCATTGTAATTTCTGTAAAGGGACTTAGAGCTAGACAAGTAGTCGAATATTAACTTGCCGTTTTTTCATAAAATATAATAAGAAAAGACATCTGTTGGATTATTAAGTCCAGCAGATTTTTTTGTATAAATTTTTTTGCAAATAATTATTAGTGGGAATTTATAAGTAATTATTAGACTTAAAATTATGGATCAAATTGATAAAAATAAAAATTAAAAAAAGAATTAAATCAAAAATCAAATAATTAATAAACTAAAATATAAAGTCTAAATTAATAATTACTATAAATTTTTAAAAGTGGCAAGACTTTAAATTAATAAAAGTATGAGTTTTAAAAAAAGAACTTATAAATACAAAAGCGACAGGTAAAACCCGCCGCTTTTATTAAAATTTATTTAATTTTAAATAAGTTTTTAAAATCAAATCTTATTGCCAAACACTTACATCGTCAGACTTGTCGCCTTTAACAGCATTGTGTCCATTAGAAGCATCTAGAATTTCATAATATGCCCAGTGGCTCTTAGATACGTCTGAGAATTTCTTTAATCCACTTTCGCTAACATTTGCAAAAGATGTGGATTTAGTATTTCTACCGAAAACAGAATTTAGAATTGTAACAGCTTCTGCTCTAGTAAGTTTTTGATTTGGTTTAAATGTTCCATCAGGGAATCCCTTGATGTTTTTATTTCCATAAAGTTCATTGATTGCATCAGATGCCCAGTGACCCTTTACATCCTTGAAGTTTGAGCTTCCTGGATAACCATCCTTAACAAATACAGAAATCATTTGTGCAAATTCTGCTCTTGTTATAGTTTGATTTGGTTTAAATGTTCCATCAGAATAACCTTTTATAAATCCCTTAGATACTGCATAGTTGATTTCATCAGAATACCATTTATTGTTAGCATCTTTAAACTTAGTAGTTGGATTCTTTGGAAGTTCTGCTCCATTGTTTACAAGTTTAACAAACATTCTAACTGCTTCAGCTCTAGTAACTTCTCTTCCTGGTTTAAATGTTCCATCAGGATATCCTGCAATATAAGAAGGTTGATTTACTTTTGCTTCAGCATTTGTAGAAACTCCGCCAACTTTATATTCAGTAGATCTTGCAATCTTGCCTGATTCCTTTGCTTCAACTTTTATAGTTTCGCCAGCTCTTAATGCTCTATTTAAAGTGATATTGTAAATACCAGTGCTTCCTGCAGTTGTGCTCCCAAGCTTAACTCCATTTGAATCATAAACAGTTACACTTGCATTGTCTCCTGCATTACCTCTAAGATATTTTGCTCCAGCAGAAACTGTGTTAACAGTTGGGATAATTGAATATCCGCTGTCATTTACATATTTGCCATTTACATAATAGTCTAGAGTTCTTGAAGTTGAAACTCTTGGAGAATTCCAAGTTACCTTGAAGTATCCATCACTGTCAATTGTGTCACTACCAAGATAAGTTCCATCGTCATAAACATAAACAGTTCTATTTTTGTAGCCCTTTAGGTAACCACTAGTAGAATAGTTTGTTCTATCAACATCTGTTGGATAAACTTTGTGATCGTATTTATTGTCATACCAGTCACGTCCATAGTATCTTCCATTATTATAGTAATATCCATCTTTCCATAGGTTCTTTTCTGCTGAATAGTAACCATCTTTTTCTGCTATTAAATCAGCTGAATAATCTCTACCCCTTCTATAATATCTAGATGAATAATTTATATAGTGTTTTCTTCCATTTTTGTAGTAATACCATCCGTCAGAATCACTATAAACTCTGTAACCATCATAGTAAGTGTAGCCATCTCTATAATAGTAGTCGTCATAATAATATCTGTAGTCGTCGTAGTATTTGCCTAGATAAACTTTAAATCTACCATAAGAATCAGTTTTATCTTTGTAAGAAGTTTTGTAACCGTCAATCTTTAGTGTAACTGTTACACCATCAACAGCCACTCCCTTAGATGTAACTTTACCAGTTACATAATCTCCATCATATTCAATATCAGAAATATAAAGATCTTCCTTAGCTGGAACAACTGGCTTATCTTCTTTCCATTTTGCATAAAGAATTGTATCTTCAGTTACTGGATTTGAGAAATCAAATCTATTTACAAATTTACCATCGTCTGTGTACCAAGCTACGAAAGTATAACCTTTTTTAGTTGGGTCTGTTGGTTTTGTTGCAGTTTTTCCTTTTTCAATAGTTTGTGTTGCTACTGAACTTCCACCCTTTGAATTAAATGTTACTGTGAATTTTTCAACTGCTGGTGTTTCAACCTTTTCCCATTTTGCTTTTAATGTTACATCTTTTGTCACTTCATATGGAAATGTAACTTTTGTACTTCCATCATACCAACCTAGGAATTTATATCCCTTTTTTGTTGGAGCAGTTGGTTCTTTTATTTTACCATCATTATCTTTTTCAACTTTTCCGTCAAAATCTCCACCATTTGCTTCAAATATTACTGTATATACTTTAGTTTCTGGTGTTTTAGCTTTCCATTTTGCATAAAGAATTGTATCACTAGTTAACTTCGTATTAAAATCGAATACTTTTGTTAGTCCTTCATCTGTGTACCAGCCATCGAAAGTATAACCGTCTTTTGTTGGGTCAGCTGGTTTTGTTACAATTCCATCTACTGTTTTGGCATCTTCAACTTTTGAGCCTTCATTAGAGTTAAATGTTACTGTGAATTCTTCAGCTTCTGGTGCTCTTAAAGGAGTTTTTTCTTCCTTATCTAATGTTTCTCCAGAAATTACTTGTTCTTTCGAATCCTCAGTCGTAGCATCGTCTGCAAATACATTAAATGGAATTGATGTTACCATCACTCCTGCTAGCAATAATGATAATACTTTTTTGTTTTTCATAATAATCCTCCTAACTTACTTATTTTTCGATAAAACATTTTCCTTAACCCTATTATACCCAAATCCTTGTATAATTCCCTATATTTTTCAAAATTTTAATAAATTTAATAATTTTGTAACATTAATGAGGTAAACATATGCAATTATAAATTTCTGGTAAACTTTTTTGCTTTCTATGCAAAATTTCTAAAACACTTCAGACTTCTTTGTCAAATTTTATATTTAAATCTAGCTTTAATTTAAAATCTCACTTTAAATCCAATTTAAATATTATTTTTAAAATATTTCCAATAAAATTCCCAAAAAATAGACAAGAAAAAAGACAAGCCTGAGCTTGCCTCTTAAAAATTTACCATACGCTTATAAGTAGCATTGAAATATCATCTACTTGTGGAAGGTCGCTAAATTCTTCCAATTCATTATTTAAGTTTTCCAAAATATCGCTGTTGTACTTTGATATTATTTCAAAAATCCTATCATTTCCAAAAACTTCCTTTTCAGCATTTCTAGCTTCCACAACTCCATCTGTCATAAAAAGAAGATAGTCACCTGCAAAAAGTTTTATTTCTTTTTCTTCATAATCTGGCTTTGCGAAAAATCTAGAAATTGGATAGCCTCTAGATTCTAGACTTAGACCCTCTCTATTTCTAACCCTTATAGGAAGAGGAATGTGTCCTGCATTTGAGTAAGTAAAAGTTTCTTTTTTTAGATTGTAAACTCCATAAAAACAAGTGAAATAATTTTCGATTTCAAGTTTTAAGCTAGTGAATCTCTCACAAAGTTCTGTCAAGGTTTCTTTTGGCGAAATTTGCACAAACTTATCAAGAGTTCTAACCATGGATTTTATAAACATAGTCACCATTGATGCTGCAAAACCATGACCTACTGAATCTGCAATATAAATCCCAATGTGATCATCGTCTATTTGAAAGACATCAAAGATATCGCCACTTAAAATTGTGGAAAGGTTTGTAAAGATAATTTACCTTTAAGTTTTTTATAAATCCTTTTTCTGGAAGGACTTTTTTCTGAATAAGTGAAGCTGCCATAGTTTCGTCAGTCATAAACCTATTCTTGTCTATGATTTCCTTTTGGAGTTTCCTTGCCATAGTTACATTTCTAAAGACTTCCACTACTCCAAGGATTTCTCCACTTTTTGAGATAATCGGTGAACATTTTACGGAAAAAACCATGCTGCCAATATTTTCTTCTCTTTGGATAACTTCACCACTCATGAGGGCACGCTTAGTTATCTCTGGATCAAATAAATCTTCTCCAAGGATACAGACTTTTTTATTGGGATCATAGCCCAAGAGATCTTCCATTGCCTTATTTACAAAGACAACTTTTTCGTTGTAGTCAAGAACTCTTACTAAATCTGCAATGGCATCTAGGACTTGAAAGTCAATATTCTCGTCAATTTTCCCTTTTTCTATTGTATTTATTGTCTTTGTTGTTTTTTCCATGAGTCACCGCCTTCACTTGCTGCTTTCAGTATAGCAAATTAAAACTTACTTAACAATTATCTTTTTGGCTTTGGACCATAATATTGATAGTAATAAGTTTTTAATCTTCCGTTGTATAATTTCCTATTTCTATCAGCTTTTTTACCAAAGTTCTTTTCAAAATTTTCATTGGCTGTAATTATATAATAGGACCAAGTTTTAAGTGATTTTGCAAGTTTGCCCAATTCTTTGTTTAATTCGTCCACATCTTCTTTTCCAATTCTTTCTCCATAAGGAGGATTTGTTATTATAATTCCATAATCGTCTGGAAGATCCAAATCCCTTATGTCTTTTTGGAAGAAGGATATGTCCTCTTCTAGACCCAATATTTCTGCATTAGCTCTAGCGATTTTTATTGCCTTATGAGATAGGTCTGATGCCAAAATTTCTAATTTTTCATCGTATTTTATCTCTGAATAACACTTTTTCTTTTCTTCTTTAAATATTTCTTGGTCAAAAAATTTAAAGTTTTCAAAATCAAAGTTTCTCATTAGTCCAGGAGCAATGTTTTTTTCTATCATAGCTGCTTCTATAGGAATTGTGCCAGATCCACAGAAAGGATCTGCTAAGATTCTATCTTTATTCCAAAAAGTTAACTTTACAAGACTTGCAGCAATAGTTTCTGATAAGGGAGCCTTATAATTTACTTCTCTATAGCCTCTCTTGTGGAGTCCATCTCCTGATGTATCAATCGTTATTTCTGCAATGTCATTTAAAAGTGAAACTTCAATTTTAACTCTTGGACCAGATTTTTCAAACCAAGAAATCTTATATTTCATTTTTAATTTCTCGATTATTGCCTTTTCTGTAATTCTTTGACAATCTGAAATAGAAAATAGTTTTGATTTTCTACTTCTTCCTTGGATGATGAACTGATCATCTTCATTTATGTAGTCACACCATCTTATTTCAAAGACCTTGTCAAAAAGTTCTTCAAAAGTCTCTGCCCTAAAGGAGTCGATTAATAATAAGACTCTTTCTGCCGTCCTAAGTCTTAAATTTAAAATGGCAATGTCCTTTAATTGGCAAGATATTATTATTTTACCATCGCTAACTTCTAAATCTTCGTATCCAAGGTCAAGGAGTTCTCTTTTTGTAACTGCCTCCAGCCCCATATTAGTAGTTGCGATTAATTTTATGTTTTCCATTTTACACCTCATAACCATTATACTAAATAAGAAAAATTTTTTCCTTATTTTAAAATTAATGGGTTAAATAATTTAAATGGGGTATAATATATTCGTAAAATATTTATTGGGGGTAATAAAATGAAATTAACTGAAACAGTACAAACTGCTGATTGGAAATCTGAAAAACACGTTCCTGTAATCCACGTTGAAAAAGCTGATGGACTACTTAAAATTAAAGCTGTGGTTGGAGAAGAAATCGAACATCCAAACACTTTAGAACACCACATTTCTTGGATCAAAGTATTCTTCAAGGCTGAAGGAGAAAAAGCTCCAGTAGAAGTTGGTTCTTATGAATTTAATGCACATGGCGAAGCTGACATCTTTACAGTTCCTGCAGTTGAAGCAACAGTTAAAACTGACAAGGGCGGAGAAGTTTATGCACTAAGCTATTGCAACATTCACGGACTTTGGGAAAATTCAGTAGAAGCATAATAAATTTTTATAATATTAAAGAGCTATGATTGATTTCATAGCTCTTTTTTTCTTGCTTATTTTTATTTAATTTTTTCTTTATACTTTTTTTAATTCTTTTCTTCTCAAACTTAAAGTGAAGCCTTATAAATTTCTAATATGTCATCTTTTGTAAGCTCTACTACACCCTTGATTGATCCACCAGCGTGTCTTGCTGCAGCTTCTGCCATTTCTTCTAACTTTTCGTCATCAATTCCAACTTCTCCAAGAGTCATCGGTATATTCATTTCATCTTCAAAGAATATGTGAAGGCTAGCAATTGCCTTTTTGGCGTCATTAAATTTATCATCTGTTGCTTTTATGCCAAATACATTAATTCCAAAATCTCTAATCATATCAACTGTGTCATCATTTAAAATGTGTTTTAAAAATCTTGGAGTCAAGATTGCAAGGCCTATACCGTGAGTTATGTCATAAAAAGCTGAAAGTTCGTGTTCCATTGCGTGGACTGACCAAGGAGTTGACTTTCCTGTGGAAAGAAGTCCATTGATTGCCCAGCTTGATGCCCACATTATATTTGCTCTTGCATCATAATCTTCTGGATTTTCCATTGCAATTGGTCCAAAGTGAATACAAGTTTTTAATATTCCTTCAGCAAGTCTATTTTGCATATAAGCTCCATCATTTAATGTGAAATAATTTTCCATAGTGTGGCTCATAATATCAGCAATGCCTGCTGCTGTATGTTTAACATTTACAGAATAAGTTGTTTCTGGGTTTAAGATGGAAAATTTTGGAAGAGTGTAAGCTGATCCAAAGCCCAACTTTTGATTTGTATCTGGGTTTGTTATAACTCCACCTGCATCCATTTCTGAACCAGTTGCTGATAAAGTCAAAACAGTTCCAATAGGAAGAGCTTTTTCAATTTTTGCCTTTTTAATTACAATATCCCAAGGATCATTTTCAAGATAAACTGCTCCAGCAACTAATTTTGAAAGGTCAATTACAGATCCACCACCAACTGCCAAGATAAAATCCAAGTCGTTTTCTCTTACGATTTTAACTCCTTCTCTTGCAGATTCAACTCTTGGGTTTGGTTCAATGCCAGAAAGTTCCTTGTAAAAAATATTATTTTCTTCTAATATTTTTACAATTTCATCGTAAAGTCCAATTTTCTTTATTGACCCACCACCATAAGCCAATAGAACTCTTGAACCATATTTTTTTATTTCAGATGCCAAATTTTTCATTTGATCTTTTCCAAAAAGAATTTTCGTACTTACATTAAAAATAAAATCTTTCATAATTCCTCCTAGTTTTTAAACTGTGAATTGTAAAGTTCTGCATAAAGTCCATTTTTTTCAAGTAACTCTTTGTGATTACCCCTTTCAACTATATCGCCCTTATCAAGGACCAAAATTACATCAGAATTCACAATAGTAGAAAGTCTGTGAGCAATGACAAAATTTGTCCTTTCTTTTAATAGATTTTTCATTGCCTTTTGAATTAAAGCTTCTGTCCTGGTATCTACTGACGAAGTTGCCTCGTCTAAAATTAAAATTTCTGGATCGGACAAAAGAGCCCTTGCTATTGTAAGAAGTTGTCTTTGTCCTTGAGAAATATTAGATGCTTCTTCATTTAATACTGTATCATAACCCTTTGGAAGTTTCTCTATAAAAGAGTGACAGTAAGCTTTTTTAGCTGCGTCAATAACTTCTTCTCGCGTGGCATCTTCTCTTCCATACAAGATATTATCATAAATTGTGCCCCTAAAGAGCCAAGAGTCTTGCAAAACCATGCCAAAGAGTGATCTCAAGTTTTTCCTAGACACATCATTTATATCTATTCCATTAATTTTTATACTTCCCTTATCAATATCATAAAACCTCATCAAGAGATTTACAATAGTCGTCTTTCCAGCTCCAGTGGAACCAACTATGGCGACAGTTTTATTTTTCTTGACATTAAGATTTAAGTTGTTGATGACAGGATTCTTTTTGTCGTAGGAAAAATAAACATTGTTAAAGTCAATATCTTCAACAGGTCTTTCTATTTTATCTTTTACAATTTCTTCTTCAGGCTCTTGATCCAAAAATTCAAACACCCTTTCAGCTGCAGCAATAGATGCCTGGAAAATAGAAGCCATTTCCGCCAATTGTTCTATTGGATTTGCAAGTCTTCTTACATATTGGATAACTGCTTGAATATCTCCAACAAATAATTTGCCTGACAACACCAAAAGTCCTCCTACAATAGAAAGCATTACATAACCAAGATTTGAAATAAAGGTCATAATTGGAAGCATGATTCCCGTCATAAAAGATGCTTTGTAGCTAACTTCATATAAATTTTCATTTATTTCTAAAAATTCCTTTTCTGCCCTTGTTTCATAATTAAAAGCCTTAATTAATTCTGATCCAGAAAAGTTCTCTTCTACAAATCCAACCATAGATCCTAAGCCTTGAGACTTTCTCCTAAAATATCCCTGAGATTTTTTTGAAATAAATTTAGTAGAAAAATAAGTCATTGGCAAGGTAAATAAAAATACCAAAGTTAAAGTCAGAGAAATCTTTATCATAACTGTGAAAATCCCAACTATTAATACAATTGATGAAAGAATAGATGAAATAGTTTGTTGCAAGTTTTTCCCCAAGGTTTCAACATCATTGGTCATCCTAGACAAGAGATCCCCAGTTTTATTTTTATCATAATAAGAAGTTGGAATGTACTTTACCTTTTCAGAAATCTCTCTTCTAAATTTTGCAATTAAATCTTGAGTTACATCAACTAAAATTCTTCCCCTAAAAAAATTCAAATAGACCTTGGAAGAGATAAACAATCCCAAGAATTATACAAATCTTTATCACATAATCAAAGTCGATTCTCGTATTCATCTTTAGATTCTCAAAAATCCTCGTAGTAATATTTCCCATTAATTTTGGTGAAATTATTTCAAAAATCGAAGATCCAATAGTGAGAAAAATAGAAAGAAATAGGAAAAACTTATAATTTTTGAGATAGGACATTATCCTAATTACTGTGTTGTTATTCTTCTTCATAAGCTTGCCCCTGACTAATTGCTATTTCTCTATAAACTTCATTTGTCCTCATCAAATCTTTGTGATTACCATATCCAGCAACTTGTCCATCTTCTAGGACCAAAATCTTGTCGGCATTTAAAATTGTCGCCACTCTTTGTGCAACTACAATTACAATTTTATCGTCTAACTTTTTCTTCAAAATCTGTCTAAGTTCGTAATCTGTCTTGTAATCTAAGGCAGAAAAAGAATCATCAAAAATATAAACTGAAGCATCTCTAGTGAGAGCTCTTGCCATGGCAAGTCTTTGTCTTTGACCACCAGATAGATTTTTTCCGCCTCTTGAAATTTTCTTTTCCAGTGGATTTTCACCTAAAAATTCTTCAGCCCTTGCATTTTTAAGGGACTCTAACATTTTATCATTCTCTGCATTTTCCTTTGCATAGGATAAATTTTGAGAAACAGTTTTTGAGAAAAAGAAATTCTCCTGAGGAACATAAGAAATTTCTTCTCTCACATCATAATTATTTAAAGTTTTTATATCTCTTCCATTTATGAAAAGTTCACCATCTCCCGGCTCATAAAATTGCAACAATAATCTCAAAAGGCTGGATTTTCCAGATCCAGTACCTCCAATAATGCCTAGAGTTTCTCCCTTTTTGACATGAAAACTTATATCTCTTAAAACTTTCATGCTTGCATCAGGATAGGCAAAGGAAAGATTTTTTGCTTCAATTTCATAAATTTCTTTAGACAAGATTTCTTCTCCACCAGTTTTTGTAGATTCGTAGTCTAAAACTTCGTTGATTCTATCCATAGAAGCATAAGTCCTAGGAATAAGTGACAAGAGAAAACTCATCATAATCATTGCAGATAAAACTTGAGTGATGTATTGAATAAAAGCCATTAAATCTCCTATGCCCATCTCTCTAATATCAATAAGCCTTGCCCCAAAATAGAGGACAAAAATTATGCCAAAATTTAAAATTGTTCCAAGCATAGGTCTAACATTTACAAGAAGTTTATTTACCTTTGTCGCCATTTCTTGATAAGAAATATTTGCATCATCAAAAATTTCCTCTTCATATTGATCCTTAGAAAAAGCTCTTATTACACGAAGTCCAGTTAGTCTTCTCCTAAAAAGTTCATTTAATTTATCAAGTCTTTTTTGCAAAATTGGAAAATAAGGAATTCCCTTTTTAAAAACAAAATAAATTCCAAGACCAATAAAAGGAATAGTTATGGGAAAGACAAGAGAAAGCCTCACGTTAGTGGAAAGTGCCATGATTAGACCACCGATAAACATAAGTGGACCCCTAATAAGAGGTCTAAGTCCCATTAAAACCATCTGTTCCACTTGATTTACATCATCTGTTGTTCTAGTGATAAGTGATGAAATAGAAAAATGTTCCACATCATCAAAGCTCAGATAATTTATTTTTTTAAATAGTTTGTATCTTAAATCCCTAGAAAAAGCCATAGTAGTTTTTGAAGAATGGTAGGCAGCAGAAGCTCTGCACATAACAGTAAAAATAACCACCAAAATCATAAGACCACCAATTTTTAGAACATAATCTGTATCACCATAAGCCACACCCTTATCAATGACAAGACTCATAAGCTTTGGAAGAAAAAGTTCCCCAAGAGCATTGCCAAAAGTAAGGAGGATGACCACAATTATTCTAATTTTATATTTATTTAATCCTTTATATATACTCATAAATCCTCCATATAAATATTTTAACATATATAATTTTAAAATAACATCTAGTGAAAACAGCTTACTTTTTCATCTTTTCCTAAATTATTTCTGGGTTTGTCTACAATCTGATCTTTAGGGTTTCTTTTGCTATGTTTATTTTTAAATGAAAAGAGAGACTCGAGTTAACGAGTCCCCCAATATTTGACATAGAGCCTAAATTAATAAAGTCTCAAAGATTTTTTATTGCGATTACTTCATTTTGATTTAGGATAAGTTCATCTGTCAAGGATTCAACAATGAGTAAACCTCTTCCATTGCACTTTTTTTCTCCGCAATCATATAAGGAGGTGTCAAAATTCACTCCCATGCCTTCATCACAAACAATAATTTTTAAACAGTCGTTATTTAAAACTAAATTTAAAGAAACTTTTTTATCCAAATCTTCTTGATTTCCATGAATAGCTCCATTTATAACCAGCTCGTTTAATATAACTTTTATGTCAAAAAAGTTTTTCTTGATCAGCTATGTAAGAGTATAAATCTGTCATGGCTGAATCCAAAAAACTTTTTAATCAAAGATATATCGCTGTTTACAGAACCATTAAATCTATATAAAGTATCCATAATTCTCACTCCATCTATTTAAAAAGTACCCATAACTTTGTCCATTTAAACTCCAAAACATTGAGATTTATTAATTTTAAATTTTTACTGTATTATATTTATCAATTTGTTATAATGATAATAAGCTTGCATAGCAAGTAATTTTATTAGGAGGAAGATAAACATGAAAAAATATGAATGTACACTTTGTGGATATATCTACGATCCTGAAGTAGGCGACGAAGAAAACGGAATTAAAGCTGGTACTGCATTTGCAGATCTACCTGAAGATTGGGTTTGCCCAATGTGTGGAGCTGAAAAATCAGACTTCGAACCAGTTGAATAATTTCTTGAGGAAGGCCTTGTGCCTTCTTTTTTTGTGAATTTTTAAAAAATGAAATGCAATAGTTGATAAAAATATAGAAAAAAGACTTCAAATGAGTGAAGTCTTTTTTAAAATAAAATATTTATTTTTAATTTTCTTCCAATATTTTCTTCCACTTGTCTAAACTTTCTAATTCTTCTTTTGAAAGTTCAGGATATTTTGGATTCATTTCCTTAAATTTTTCAACAATAACTTCTGAAACAAGATATCTCGAGAACCACTTTCTGTCCGCTGGCACAATATACCAAGGAGCAATTTTTGTGGAAGTATTTATTAAAACATCTTCATAAGCCTTCATATAATCGTCAAAATACTTTCTCTCTGTTATATCTGAAGATGCAAATTTCCAATTTTTTTCTGGCCTTACGATTCTCTCCATAAGTCTTTCTTTTTGCTCTTCTTTAGAAACATGGAGGAAAAATTTTACAATTTTTGTCCCATTATTTGAAAGATACTCTTCAAAATTATTTATTTCTTCAAATCTTTTTTCCCATATATCCTTAGTCACTAAATTTTTTGGGAAAGGCTGATCTAAGACTAAATTGTGAACTCTTGACACAAGGACATCTTCATAATGACTTCTGTTAAAGATTCCAATTTCTCCACGAGGAGGCAATTCTTTTTCCACTCTCCAAAGATAGTCGTGGTCCAATTCATTTTGACTTGGTTTTTTAAAAGAAACAACTTTTGTGCCCTGTGGATTTACTCCAGTCATTATATTTTTTATTAAGGAGTCCTTACCTGCAGCATCCATAGCTTGAAGAACTATTAAAAGTGATTGATTATTTTCTGCATAGAGCTTTTCCTGGAATTCTCTAATTATCTCAATGTTTTTTGGAATTAAAACTTTCTTAACTTCTTTTTTTTCAAGTTTTCCATTATAAGAAGTTGGAACATCATATAAGTTTAGTTTTTTCTTTTCCTTAACTAAATATTTTTCTGTTTTCATTAAAATCTCCCGACTTCCTTAGAAAATTTAATTGATGATTCAATCATTTGAGTAGTAACTTGATGAGCTGTCATTTCAAAAATTTGAAAATCTAAAAGCTTTTTATCTTCATAAACTTTTTCAATTTCTTTTGCAAAAGATTCTTGCCCAGATGGGTCAATTACGTCATCATCTTTTCCATTGTAAAGTACAATAGGTCTATCCTTAAAGGCTTCTGGACTTTCCATTGGATCCATATCTAGGAAAAATTCATTTATCCTAAATTCCCTTTCATCTATTTTTTCTTGATTTTTTAACTCGTTTACACCCCTTACAAGTTCATGCCAATTATTTATGCCATTGTAGATAAATGCCATCTTCAAATCTTTTTTAAAGGCGTAAAGACCACCGGCAGTTATGGCTCCCATAGAGTGACCTCCAACTGCAATTTCTGTTCCAGGATAATTTTCTTCTACAAATTTAAAAACAGAAGGCGCTTCTTCGATGTTGTGCATGATGACTTTTAAAATATATTTTCCTTCCACTTCTTCATCTTCATAATCGAGATCTATATCTTTTCTTTCACCGTGATAGCGAGCTTCTGGAAGGATTACCCTATATCCATAGGAAGCAAAAATATTGCCCCTAAAAATTTGTCTTTCCACATCTGAACCCCAACCATGATAAAAAACAAGTGTCTTATTTGTTTTTTCTTTAGGTTCAATTATGACAAGAGGAATTTCCCCAATTTTAATTTCTTTTATATCTGAACAATTTGATTTTAAATACTCCATAATTCACCTCAAATACATTATATCAAAGATATATAAAATTTCTTGAAGAGTAAAGATAATTCCAATAAAAAAGCAAAGAATTTAATAAAACCAAAAATTCTTTGCTAAAATATTTTTTAATTTTATTTAACTTCCCAACTTGGAGGAGTAATTCCATTTTCTCTTAAAAATTCATTGGCTCTAGAAAAAGGTCTAGATCCAAAAAATCCTCTATTTGCAGAAAGTGGAGATGGGTGAGGTCCTTCTATAATTAGATGATTTCCATCTTTTATAAATTTTTTGCGGGCCTTTGCATGATTGCCCCAAAGTATAAAAACTACTGGATCTTCTTTTTCACTAATTTTTTCTATAACAGCGTTTGTGAAAATTTCCCAGCCAATTTTTGAATGACTCATTGGTTGATGAGCTCTTACTGTTAAGGTCGTGTTTAAAAGCATAATCCCTTGATCTGCCCATGATTTTAAATAACCTGTATTTGGAATTTCAAGTCCTAAATCAGAATTTAGTTCCTTATAAATATTTTTAAGAGAAGGTGGAATCCTAATGCCTTCTTTTACAGAAAAAGCAAGTCCATGAGCCTGCCCCACATTGTGATAAGGATCTTGTCCCAAAATTAAAACCTTTAAATCTTTATAAGAAGTATAGTGAAAGGCATTAAAAATATCCTCTGCCTTTGGAAAAATTTTATAATTTCTATATTCTTCAATTAAAAGTTTTCTTAGATCTTTGTAATAATCTTTTTCAAACTCATCTTGCAGGATTTCCTGCCAATCATTTTTAAAAATTTCTTTCACAAAATCATCTCCTGAAGAAATCAAAGATGCTCTTCTTTAAGCTTGGATCGATTAATTCTTCCAATTCTTTTCTGCTCTCATTTGTTGAGAAAATTACGAGCCTGTCGCCCTTTTCTATCCTAGTATTTCCCCTTGGTATTACTGCTGAATTGTCAAACCTAATTATACCTCCAATAATTATTTCTCTGTGAAGGTTAATTTCAGACAATTTTTTGCCAACGTAAATAAAATCATCTGGGATTTTTATTTCATAAACTTGTGCCTTTCCACCAAACATATAGTTGACTGCAACTTTCATGTCAGTATTTATGGCTTTTATTATTTCATTGGCAACAATAACTTTTGGATCTATTACCCTATAAATCCCAAGACTTTCTAAGACTGTATCGTAATTGTTGTCCTTTTGTATAATAATATTTTTAGAAATCCCATGATTTCTAGCTAAAAGACCAAGAACAATATTTAATTCATCTGATCCAGTCATAGAAATAAATACTCCATCTTTTGAAATATTTTCTTCTTTAAAAATTTTATCGTTTCTCAGCTTTTTATTTACAACAAAAGCTCTATTTAAATTTCTTCTGTATTCTTCAAATTTTTCTCTGTTGGGTTCAATTATTTTTAAATTTATATTGTCAAGATTTGAGATCATCCTGTTAAAATTATAATCTCCAGATGCAATAACAACATCCCTTTGGTCTTTCTTTTCTTTGATTTCAAAGTGAGCGTGTTTGAAATTCCTTATATCAAAGGAAAGCCCCATTAGATAAATATAATCTCCTGTTTTTAAAACTGTTTCACCATCTGGTACAATTAATTCCCCTTCTCTTAGGACGCCAACTACTAGAATTGTGGATAGAGAACCAATGTCTTTTATTTTTTGATTCTCAAATTCTTCATCCATATCAATATAGTGACCAGTTACTTCAATTTTTCCCTTGCCAAAATAATCTGCTTCATAATAATCAGAAGATCCAATTAATTTTGTAACAAGTTTTGCAGTTTCTAAACTTAAATTAAAAATATTTACAATATTGGGAAGAGTGTTTTTTATAATTCCTATTTCAGAAATATTTTCCATTTCATCAAGACGAAGAATTATTTTTACATCTAAACCTTTAAATATAGATGCCATTATAAGATTTGTCTTGTCACTGTCTGTAGCAATAATGGCATAATCATACTTCTCTAAATCATTATTTAAAATAAAAGTTTCTTCTAAAACATCTGCCTTTATTTTATTTACAGTATTTGTTATATTTTCAAAGTTTTTTTCGTTTCTATCTACTATATCAACTTCATATTTTTCAAGACTTAGGGTGTTGGCAATAGTTGATCCAACTTTTCCTGAACCTATAATTAAAATTTTCATTATAATTTAATAATTTCCTTTCTGTGTCTTCCCCTTGAGAAAAGTGCCAAAATTGTAAAGAATTCAAGCCTTCCTAAGAGCATAAGTGCACTGAAATACAATTTATAAAAGTCGCTGTAAAAGTAAAAGTTCTTTGTGGGACCAATATCTCCAAATCCTGGACCAACATTGGATAAGGTTGTTGCCACTGAAGAAAATCCTGTAATTACGTCTACTCCAGATAAAGTTACAATAGCTGTAGAAAATAAAGCAATTACAAAATAAGTTCCAAGATAAGCATTTATTCCAAGGACAACTTCATCAGATAGTGACTTGCCATCTGCTAGTACTGGCAAAACTGCCTTTGGGTGAGTTGCTCTTTTCATTTCTCTTTTAATTAATTTTAGCAAAATAGAAATTCTTGTTATTTTTATTCCACCGCCAGTTGATCCTGCACAACCACCAAATAACATAAGTATTAGCAAGATGAACTTTGAAAAACTTGGCCACAATTCATAGTCTGCATTGGCAAAACCAGATGTTGATGAAATTGAAGTTACTTGAAAGGCTGAATCTCTAAAAGCCATCAAAGTTGAAGTATAACCATTTAAAAGTAAGTTTATTGTTATTAAGACAATTGATCCAAAAATTATACAAATCCAAAGCTTCAACTCATCGTTTTGACGAACTTCCTTAAATTTCTTTTTAGAAATTAGAGCATAAATTACAAAATTTGTCGAACTTAAAAACATAAAAATTGAAAGAATAAAGTGAACTGCATTTCCTTCATAGGACATAAAGGAATCATTGTAAGATGAAAATCCACCTGTTCCAAGAACACCAAAAGCGTGAACTAATGAGTCAAATATAGACATTCCAGCAATTTTTAAGGCTACAAATAGGGCTAAGGTTAAAATAATATAAATTATGTAGAGCCTTTTAGATGATTGAGAAATTCTTGACTCTATTTTTCCTGCCACAGGCCCTGGTGATTCTGCCTTAAAAATTTGAAAAGCACCAACTCCAAGTTTTGGCAAAAGTCCTACTGTAAAAACCAAAATCCCCATACCGCCAATCCAGTGAGTTATGGATCTCCAAAGTACGACAGATCTTGGAAAAGATTCTATGCCAGATATAACTGTAGCTCCTGTTGTAGTAAAACCAGAAACTATTTCAAAAAAAGAATCTACATAAGTCATATCAGCAGAAACAAAAAGTGGAATTGCTCCAATAATTGACACCAATATCCACGATGCTGTTACTGTCAAAATTCCATCTCTTGGCGAAAGAGATCTCTTTTTTATTTTCAAATTAATTAAAATTAATCCCAAAAAAACTGCTATAGCCATTGGGATTAAAAAACCTTGTGAGGACCCATCCTTTTCTACTAGGCTTAGACCTAGAGATGGGGTCATAAAGGCCGTTTCTATTAACAAAATATATCCAAGTATTTTCGCAATCAGCTTATAATTCATCTTTCTTTCCTCGATTCTTAATTGACTTTATTGCGTCCTTTAACTTTCCTTCAGATGAAAAAATCTTTTGAACTCTTGGAGCTACTTGGTGCATAGAGAATAAAATAATTCTATCTCCTGATTCAAGAACTGACTTACCATTTGGAACTAGCATCTTGTTATCCCTTATTATTGCAATAATTAATATTCCGTCTGGAAGATTTAATTTTTCAAGAGCCTTTCCACAGACAAGTTGTTTTTCTTTTATCATAAGTTCCACACACTCAACTTGACCATTTAAAAGTAGGTGTAGGGCAAGGGAACTCTTTCCCCTAATTTCTTTTAGCATCTCTGCAGCAGTTATATAAGACGTGTTAAAAACTGCATCAATGTCAAGTTTATCTAAGACCTTGTCATAATTTGTCCTAGAAATTTTGGCAACTGACTTATAAATTCCACTTTGCTTTGCCACAAGACTCATAAGTAAATTTGCTTCATCAATTCCAGTTGCTGCAACAAAGGAATCATAAGTGTGGACCATTTCTTCTTCGAGAATTGCTATGTCAGTTCCATCACCATTTATAATATTGGCATCTGGAACCATTTCCTTTAACTCAAGACATCTTTCCTTGTTTATTTCTACAATAGTTACATCTATATTTTCTTTTAAAAGTAACATTGCAAGGTAAAGTCCAGTCTTTCCTCCACCAAGGATCATTGTACTCCTAAGAGACCTAGTCCTATTTACACCTGTGTGATCCTTGTCAAAAAGCTCTATTTTTTCAGACTTTCCTGCAAGAATTATAACATCATTTTCTTCTAGAACAGTACGACCATTTGGGATAATTGCTTCTCCATTTCTAGAAATTGCTGCAATTAATAAATCATTTATATTTTGAATATCCATAATCTTTCTATCTATAAAGTTTGGATCATTTCCAATGTTAAATTCAACAAGAGAAACTTTTCCACCAGCAAATTCATCAGAATAAAGTTGGTATCTCTTCATCAAATACTTAACTATAGACCTTGCTGTTGCATTGTCAGGATTTATTATCTTGTCAATTTCTAGTTCCTCTGATATAAAATCAAGATGCTTTCTATATTCAGGATCTCTTACTCTTGCAATTGCATATTTCGCACCAAGTTTTTTGGAAATTGTGCAAAGTATTACATTGGCTTCGTCATTTGTAGTTGTTGCAACAACATAATCAAATAGAGAAATATCAAGTTCTTCTAAAACGCCAAAATCCAAAGCATTTGCACAAATACTAAAAACGTCAAGTGAATTTGATATATTTTCAATAACATCTTCGTTGTTGTCCACTACAGTTACTTCATAATCTTCATCTAGTAGTGAAGCTGCAAGTCTATAGCCTAATTTTCCGGCGCCTACAACTAAAGCCTTCATATATTCCTCCTAAAAAATCGCATCAAGTTTTACCACAAATTCATAATCGGGATAGATGGATTTCAATTTATCTCTTATCTCTCTTTTCAGATTTTCTTTTTCATGTACTGTCTTTACAGAATCAGCATTATAGTCAATATCTATATAAATTTTATTATCTTCCAGAACTATATCGTGAAAAGAATAAATATTAAGTGATTCTCTTATTATTTTTTTTAGTGCCAAAGATACAGAATTAACTATTTCATTGCTGCTTCCCTTTGGATCGGCGTGAATAATTAATTTTATACCAAGTAAATCAGATATCTCTCTTTCGACTTTATCTACAATATTATGAGCTTCTTCTAAGGTCAAATTATAATCTAGAGCAGCATCAATAATTACAATCATATTGTCTGGACCAAAATCTGTCACCATCATGTTGTGAACATTGGAGATACCGTCATAATTTGAAACTTTTGACTTTATCTCGTGTTTTGTTTCATCACTAAGACCTCGACCCAATATAATTGAAATTGTTTCATATATTAATGAAATGGCAGTATATAAGATAAACAAGGCAACTAAAAGTCCCACATATCCATCTAGGAGCTTTCCTGTGAATTTTTCTATTATTATAGAAATAATTACAACTGAAGTTATGAGAGTGTCACTTAATGAGTCCTTTTCTTGTGCCTTTAAAGTCACAGAATCAATTTTTCTTCCCACATTTGAATATAAGGAAGCCTGCCAAAATTTTATTATTATAGTTAAAATTAAAATCACAATAGTGGATTTTGGATAAGATATTTCCACTGGATGTATTATTTTTTCAACTGATGTTTTCAAAAATTGAAAACCAACGGAAAGTACGATACCAGAAACTACAAGAGAAATCAAATATTCGAGTCTGCCGTGTCCATAGGGATGATCCTTATCTCTTGGTTTCGCAGCAAGTCTTATACCTATAATAGAAATAATAGAGCTAATGCAATCAGTTATATTATTTACTGCATCAGATAAAATTGAAATTGACCCAGTAAAAATATACAAGATAACTTTTAAGACAGCTACAAGTATATTTGATAGAAGTCCGAGAAATGAAGTTTCTTTCGAGATTTTTGCCCTGTCATAGCCATAGGCACTCTTTCCCCTTTTTAAAATAAGTTTTGCGAGCATTTATCCTCCAAAAAATTTAATTATAAATAAAAATAGGCTAAAAGCCCACTTTAAACAGATTTCCTCAGTTACAATCATTATAACACTAGTATATTAGTAATAAAAGGAAAAGAAAAAAAGTAAAATCCCCTGACTAATTTTATAATTTATAGATAAAAAAATGCACCAGACTTTCTGGCACATTTTCTAGCTTATATTTAAATTAATTTAAATAAATTTTTTAAGTTCTGGAAGAAGTAAAGCTTCTGCAACTTCTTCTGCCTTTTCCTTGGATCCTAATACTTCAACTAACTTTACGCCAAGAAGAATGGCAAGAGCTGGACCCATAGAAGTTATAATATTATTATCTTCAACAATTGCTTCATCCACAATAATTTCTGCCTTGAGCCTATTTTCCACTCCAGGATAGCAAGTGAACTTTTTATCCTTTAATAAACCCGCAACATCAAGAACTTGCGGACCAGCACAAATTGCAATTACATTTTTCTCTTCATCGTTAAAGACATTGGCACATTCTAGAACTCTTTTGTCATTCATTAGATTTGTAGCACCAGGTTGACCTCCTGGTATGTACATGGCTCTATAATCTTCAATATTAATTTCATCAAAAATCTTATCAGCAAATACCTTTATATCGTGAGCGCCTTTTACTTCTGGTCTATCCTTAATTGATACTGTATCTACTTTTAAATCTGCTCTTCTCAAAACATCAACAATTGTTAGAGCTTCAATTTCTTCAAAACCCTCTGCCAAAAATACCAATAAATCTTTCATAACGACCTCCTATTTGTTCATTATAGAATCCACTGCATTTATAATTGCAGACCTAAAACCATCCTTTTCTAAAGATTTTACTCCCCTAATAGTTGTTCCTGCTGGTGTTGTAACCTGATCCTTTAATTCTCCTGGGTGAAGTCCAGATTCTCTTACCATCTTTGCAGAACCTGCCACTGCTTGTGAAATAACTCTATAAGCCATATCCCTTTGCATACCATAAGAAACCGCTGCATCAGCTGCTGCTTCAATATACATGTAAACATAAGCTGGCATACAACCAGAAACTGCTTCATAAATTTTAATATTTTTTTCCTCAACAATTTCAGTTTGACCAAAGTTAGATAAAATATCTCTTATTTCTTTTACTTCTTCCTCTGAAATATTTTTTCCAGGACAAATTCCTGTCATTGAAGATAAAATCTTTGCAGGTGTATTTGGAAGAGCCATCATAAGTTTTTTTCCAGGCAAAATTTCTTCAAGCTTTTTAAGATCAAAGGCTGAAGTTACTGAAATAATAATTTGATTTTCTACATCTTCCTTTATTTTTTCTAGAACTTCAGCATAAACAAAGGGTTTAATTGTAAAAATAATTGCATCAGAATTTTTTACAACATCATTTTCTGATTCCACAATATTTGCCTTTTCAAAATCTTTAAAAGCTTCTCTCTTTTTCTTATCCATGTCAAAAAGATAAGTTTCTATATCATTATTTAAAAGACCGTGTGCCATGGCAGCGCCCATGTTGCCAAGGCCTATAATTCCCATCTTCATCTCATCACTCCTTAATTAGATTATACACGAAATTATTTAAATTTTCATTTTTATGCTATAATTTAAGGCGGTGATTTCATGAAAAAATTTTCTCTTTTTAAGTTATTTTTAACATTTTTTAAAATAAATGCCATAACCTTTGGAGGAGGATATACAATTGTGCCCGTTATAAAAGATATTTTCGTCTCTGATTTAAAACTTATTGACGAAGATAAAATGATGGATATAGTCGCCATTTCCCAAGGTGGACCTGGTGCTATGGCAATTTCCTGCTCTGTCTTAACAGGTTATTACTTAAAAGGACCTATTGGAGCAATAACTTGTCTTATTGCATCCTCCCTTCCTTGTTTAATAATTTTGTCCATAATTTCAAACTTCTACCAAGAATTTAAATCGAACTTTTTTATAAATGCAGCTTTAGAAGGCATAAGCGGAATAATTTCTGCAGTCCTATTTATAACTGTTCTTCGCATGGGAATTTCATCTTACAAGAAAAATCCACGCTTTAGCCTTGTTATGATAATTCTTGTATTCTTAGTTGCCTTTTTCACAGAAATAAACACAGGACTAATAATTCTATTCTGTGCACTTGCAGGAATATCTTATTTTAGCGTTATGGAGAGATACAAAAATGCTTAATTTATTTTTAATTTTCTTTAAAATTGGATGCTTTGCCTTTGGCGGCGGTTACGCAGTAATACCACTAATTTCAAAATACGTTGTAGAAGAAAATGCTTGGATTTCAACAAGAGAATTTATAGACTTAATCTCAATATCACAAATGACACCAGGACCAATAGCTATAAATTCAGCAACCTTTGTTGGTCAAAATGTAAATGGAATAATAGGATCAATCATTGCAACAACTGGACTTGTCCTTCCTCAATTTATTTTGATGATGATACTGGGATATTTCCTCTTTAGCAAGGGCAAAAAATTTAAAATCATGGACTACTCCCTACTTGGCATAAAAGCAGGAGTTGTATCATTAATATTTATAACAACCCTAAAACTATTTCAGTCATCAGTCTTCCCCGAAGGACTAAAGCTGTCAGGAATTAGCCTTGCAGCACTTATATCCTTTGTAGTTGGCTTCATCCTCTACCTAAAAAAAGTAGACCTATTTAAACTAATAGGTCTTGGAGCAGTAATTGGAATTGGAATTAAATATGCTTTAACACTAATGTAAAACAAAACTCCTTAGAATAAAATCTAGGGAGTTTTTTCTTAGAAACTTTTAACTTTACTATTTAAAATAAACAATCGTCAATTAATTTTTTATTCTTTAAAAAATGAGTTGGTTCAAATTTGATTAACCATTATAAATTAAGTAAAATAATTTGAAGGAGGATATATTAAGCAGACAAAAGATTTAGTTTTTAATCTAATACATAAAATTAAAACTTAAAATGATAAAAAAATTATTTGAATTTTATCAATTATTATTATAATATTTGAGTCTGCATCAATATGTACGAAATATGTCACTAAAAAGGAATAAAACACTTATAATATTATTTTTATTACTTTTAATTTTTTACTTTTTCATTTCAGCAACAAAAGAACAATTTCAAGAGATAAAGCTTTATCTGATTTTAATTTTTTGGTGAGTTCCATTGAAGAGAATTTCCCAGGAACTTATCATATTGATGCTAATAAAAAGAAAAACTTAAAAAGTCTTACAATGAAACTGTTGAATCAATTTCAAATAAAAAAGATTTGGATTTATACCATTTTTACAACCTTATAGATAATTATTTGAAAAATTACAGCTCTACTAATGGACCTTTGGGTCATTTATATTTACTAAGAGCTGAAGATCTTAATTATTTAAAAAGTGTGGAAAATTTTATTCCAAAATTTTCTATAAATAATTCTTTGAATCAAGATTCTTACAATACCTATAAGTACATATCCAAAAAAGATAAATTTTCTAAAATTAATTTTTTTACAAATTCAAAAAATCATGACAAAAACCTTGAGTTTCAAGAAGATGATAATTTTATATTAATAAGTATAAAATCCTTTGATCACAGATTAAAAAATAAAGATTTAAAAATTATGCAGAATTTAATAAACGAAGATAATTGTCAAAAAAGTGTAATAATAGATCTCTCCAATTGCATTGGGGGAAGCGATTATTATTGGATTGATAATTTTATTAAAACAAATATGTATCCTAAAAATAGATTGTACTCTAAAAAAGATAAAGCTTTGTTTCTTGATGGTAAACTCGTCAAAGCTTATTTAGATTTTTTTGAAAAATCACCCGACTATATTGTTAAAAATATTAACTCTAGCAATTTAAAAATTAACAATAATTTTAAATATTTGGTTGAAATGTCTAAAGCTGATTGTGTTTTGAACACAACGTATACCGATAAATTATTTAAAGGGGAAATTTATGTATTTTATGGAAAAAATACATCTTCCTCAGCAGAAGGCTTTTTAGAGTTTTTAAAATTCAATAAACTAGCAACATTGTGTGGCAATAATTCTAAAGGTAATAATCCATTTGTTCAACCATTATTTTTGAATCTACCAAATTCAAATTTCATTGTTAGATTTCAAGTCGATTATAGAATTGATGAAAATAATAAAGCTATCTGGGAAAAAGGTATAAATCCCGATTTATATTTCAACAATATTTCTGAATTAGAAAAATACATAAATAAAAAAGAGAATAAGTTTTAATTTCCCAGATTATAAAAATAAAATATTTTATAAACCTTAATTGCTGCTAATAACAATTAATAATTTATTAGCAGCAAAATTTTTAGATTAACTTTTTATTTAAAACAAACAATCGTCAATTAATTTTTTATTCTTTAACTTATCTATCCACTTTCTTGGGATTTCATCATATCCATAGATAATAGCAGCTAGTCCACCTGTAACTGCTGCTGTCGTGTCGGTGTCATCACCAAGATTTACTGCTTTTAAGACTGCCTCTTTATAAGAACTTGTATTTAAAATGCACCAAATAGAAGCTTCAAGTGTATGAAGAACAAAACCCGTAGACTGAATCTCATCTTCATTTTTCTTTTTTATTTCGCCAAATCCCAAATCTTCTAATTTTTCACCTGCAATTAATTTTCTCGCAAGATGAACATAATCTAAACAAGCCTTTTTAGAAATTTCATGTGCATGAGTTATGCCAGAAACTTCTTCAATTTCATTATCACTTGCATCGGTAAAGGCAAGGGGCAAAATTCTCATAAGAGATCCATTTCCATTGGCATAAAAATCATCTATTCCATGATCTTCCATTAAGGCGTCCCTTGTTGTCATCCCTACATCAAAAGTTTCACCATTAGCTGTAAATTCATCATTAAATAGCCATGACTTAAAATTTTTTCTTATATCTTCTATATCAATCTTTTTCTTATCTTTAATGGATTTGCAAGTCGCAAGAGTCATGCTGGTGTCATCAGACCAAGTTCCAGCTTCCTGATTCCAAGAACCAAATCCAATCATATCATCGCATATAAAAGTTCCTCTTTCTTTAAATTCAAAGGGAACTCCAAGAGCATCAGCAACAGCAAAACCATAAATTGCATCTCTAAGCATAAGCAAAAAATAACTCCCCTTCTTTACTTTTAAATTATTAAATCAATTATATATATTAAATACAAAAAAATAAAGACTCCCCTAAGGAAGTCTTTAAGTCTATATTATTTATTCCTAACTTATTTATTAAAGAACTGCTTGTGCTGCTGTTATGATTGCTAGTGAATATACTTCGTCTTCTGAGCAACCACGAGAAAGGTCGTTTACTGGGGCATTAAGTCCTTGAAGGATAGGTCCTATTGCTTCAAATCCACCAAATCTTTGTGCAATCTTGTATCCAATATTACCTGCTTCAATGTTAGGGAATACAAATACATTTGCGTGACCTGCAACTTCTGAACCTGGTGCTTTTTTATTTGCTACTGATTCTACAAATGCTGCGTCAAATTGAAGTTCTCCATCTATTGCCATTTCTGGATTTTTTTCTTTTGCAATTTCTGTTGCTTCTGCTACCATTGTTACTCTTTCGTGAGATGCTGATCCCTTAGTTGAGAATGAAAGCATTGCAATCTTTGGATCCATGCCAAATTGTCTTGCTGTTTCGTTTGATACAAGTGCAACTTCTGCAAGTCCTTCTTTGTCTAGGTCAATGTTAATAGCACAGTCAGCCATTAGATACATTTCTTCATCTCTTAGCATGATAAATGCTCCAGAACATCTCTTGTATCCTTCTTTTGTTTTTATAATTTGAAGTGCTGGTCTAACTGTATCTGCAGTTGTGTGTGCTGCACCTGACACAAGTCCTTTTGCTTTTCCCATGTAGATAAGCATTGTGCCGAAATAGTTGTGATCTTTTAGGATTTCTTCTGCTTGTGCTTCTGTCGCTTTTCCTTTTCTTCTTTCAACAAAAGCTTTAACCATTTCTTCTTTTCCTTCATAGTTAGCTGGATCTAGAATTTCAAGATTTCCAAGTTCTACGCCTTCTTTTTTCTGCAAGAGCTTGAAGTTCTTCTTTGTTTCCAAGAACTATTGGTTTAATATCTCCATCATTATTTAGTCTAATAGCTGCTCTTAAAATTCTTGAGTCATCGCCTTCTGGAAATACTATTTCTGGTTTTGCTTGTCTTACTTTTCCTTTTAATTCTTCTATTAATGACATAATGTCCCCCTTTGTTATTGTTAAATATTATTATATATCTTATGAAAATTAATTTAAAGTGAATATGCTTTAAAATTTACATCTTCTATTACTTGGTTTAGTCTTACTGAGTCAGCAACGAGTTTTGCTATTAAGTGATGCTTCATTGTGTGAACTCTTAAAACTTCTACTCCCTTGTAGGCTGCAATAGTTGTGAGTGCAGCTGATGCTTCGTCTCTATTTTCAAATCCTTCTTCATTGTTGCCATCAGCGTCAATATTGTTTTCACTTAAAATATTTGTTATAAATCTCTTTCTTGAAACACCTAAAAATGTGAAACATCCCATTTCTCTTATGGCATCAATTTTATCAATTAATTTTAAGTTTTCTTTTTTGTAAGAGCAAATCCAATGCCTGGGTCAAGCATTATCCTTTCTCTTTCAATGCCATTTTTTTCTGCACGTTCAAGTGATTTTTTTAGATATTTTTTCATTACTTCAACTATATCCATATCTTCGAAGGATTTTAGTTCTTCTTCTGTGAAAGCCCCTTCTCCTCCAAAAGGTGGGAAATTTGCACTGGACTTGTGATTTGGTCTTGCAATCTTTGGATTAAACATTAATATTGCACCTACATCGCTTTTGCCAACAACTTCTGCCATCTTAGGATCTCCCATAAAACCTGTTATGTCATTTACAAAGTCAACTCCTGCTTCAATAGCTGCCTTTGCTACTTCAGCTTTCCATGTGTCAATAGAAAGAGGAATATCAGTCTTAGTTTTTAATTCCTTTATAACTGGCACAACTCTTTCGATTTCTTCTTTGATATCTACATAAGTAGAGCCAGGTCTAGTTGATTCTCCACCAATGTCTATCATGCCAGCACCTGCTTCAATTAATTCAAGTGCTCTATTTACTGCCTTGTCTTTTCCATACCACAATCCACCATCAGAAAATGAATCTGGTGTCACGTTGACAATTCCACATAAAATTGTTTCTTTGCCACTTTCTAAAGTTTTATCCTTGTACTTACAAACTAAATTTTCCATTATTCACTCCAGCTCTCATTTTTAATAAATATTTATCCTATAAACATTTTATGTCTTCTAAGTTTTTAAATCAAATACAATTTATTTTGCATAATACCAAAGAACTCCGTCTTGGTCCTTAACATAATCAGCTTTTCCTTCTGCTCTAAGATACTCTAGATGAGCATGAGCTTCACCTGCTGCAAAAAACTTTTGTGTATTTGGAAATTCAGAAAAATCCTTAGCCCTCATATCCCATGACATATTCATTGCAATGTCACGAACAGTGCATTTTCCATTTTCCTTTAAAGTTTTTAGAGCTTCATCAACTCTATGTTTGTGGTGATTTTTTAATTCATCAATTCTTTTTGGAATATCCTCTATTAATGCCCTGTGTGATGAATACAAGTGATCAATTGGAAGTTCTCTTAATTTTTCAATATTTTTAAGATATCTTCCAAGACTATCTCCTACAGTAAAATTCCAAAAAGTAATGTTTGGAGTTATATCACCCAAAAGGTGGTCTCCACAGAATAAAATCTTTCTTTCCTCTTCATAAAGTCCAACCATACCAGGAGTGTGACCAGAGAAATCCATTCCCTTAAAGGTAAAATACTCCAACCTTCAAGACATAATTTGGATTAAAAGAAATATAAGGAAACTCTTTCTTAGGTCTATAAACAAAACCTGCATGTTCTTCTATTTTTAAATTACCTCCATCAAGACCCTGCATGTGAGCTATCTTCATAACTTCCTTCCATCTCTTTGAATCGGCATTGGCGAAAGAAGACATCATGCGATAGTCAATATCTCCCATGTAGATATCAACACCAAGTTCTTCTGAGAACCAAGAAGCTAGACCAGTGTGATCTGAATGAAGATGAGTTAAAAATAAAATTGTCTTATTGAGATCTACATCCATTTCCTTTATAAAAGAGAGCATTTCGTTTCTAATTTCCTCTGTATTAAAACCGGTATCCACAATCATTGCTTCGCCTTTAGACTTGACCATGTAAATATTAATACTCTTTAAAGGATTACCCCTAAGAGGAATGATTTTACAATAAACACCTTCAGAAAGTTTTTTAATACTAGACATATTTCCTCCCTTCGCTCATTTAATGTATAATAAATACGAGGTGAATTATGAGCGATTTTTTATTAAAACTATTTAAAGTTGAAACCATTAACAAACTACCTATTGATAAATTATACCCCATTATAGAAAATTTAGACCAGGACCAAAGAAAGCTCATAGCATCTTCCTATGATTTGGACCTAAGTGGTCTTGGGGATAGAGAAGAAATAGATGAAATTCATAAAGTGATTTTGTCAGAATTTAAAAACACACTTATGAATTTTTCAGAAAAAGAGCATAAATCTTTTTACGATTTTTACAACGGAGCAGTAGACTACACAGACGAAAATGTCTACATAAACATGAAAAAATTCACAAGTCTAGGTATAATGTACCTATTTCTGTCAAAATCAGGAGGCTATTTTAATTTTGTAATACCAGAAGAATTAATAGAAGAGTACGAGAGACTATTACAGTCTTCATAAAATTATTAAAAATATAAAACTAGACTTATAAATTTATTAGACTAGTTTAAATCTTAAAAGGACTTAGAATAGATTAAGTCCTTTTTTTGCGAATAAAATTAGGCAAATAAAAAACACTCAATTGAGTGTTTAAAAATACTATTAAAATAAATCGCTGTGAGAACCAGTCCTATTTAAAACAAGAACAAGTTCATCATCTCTAATTTCATAAATAAGTAGCCAATCTGGGCTAATATGACATTCTCTTACTCCTTCATAATTGCCACTTAATTTATAATCCCTATATCTTTCTTCTAATGTGATGCCTTTAGCTAATTTATCTACAATCTCATAAAGTTTTTCAAGATTAAAATTTCCACTTTTCTTAATTCTCTTTAAATCTTTTTAAAAACTCTTCCTAACTTTAATTTTTCTCATAACTTGTCTACATAATCTTTAAAATCATCAACACTATCAAATTCAGCTACAATAGGATTACCTGCCTTTACTTTAAAAGGAATAGCCTCTTCGCTCACAACAGCTTTTGCAAAAATATTAAAAGCAGTAGACATGCTCATTCCCATGGAATCACATATCCTGGAAAAATCATTTTTTAAATTTTCATCAAGTCTAATATTTAAATTTACATTTGCCATAATAGCACCCTCTTTATAAGTTATATAATATCATCTTGCATGCAATTGTCAATGATATTACCTGGATATTTATATAAAAATAAATAATGAAATTTAAAATCTGAAATTATTATCAGTGGATATTCACCAAAAAACGTGTGGGGACTTTGTGTGGGAAATTAGCGTCAAATACGGTTAAATATAGTTAATTGTCAAGGCAAATAAAAAAACCATCCCCTAAGGAATGGCTAAGTTTAGACAATTTATTTAATTTATCTAAAAATATTTGGTGGAGGCGGTGGGAGTCGAACCCACGTCCGAAGACCTCTTACAGAAAGATTCTCCGAGTGCAGACTCCTCTTTAATTTTCCCCTGTATTACTAGAGTGTCAAACTCATACAGGGTATCGCCATAAACCCCCTCTGCTATGACGCATCACAGAGTTCGTTTGCCCGCTAATTTGAAACCCGGTTACAGTTCGCGGTGTCTGGCCGGATTGCTACCTAAATTAGGCAGCTAGTGCGAAATTATTTTCGTCGTTTATTTTTTAATAGACCATTTTTACGTTGTGTGATCCATCAACGACTCGCTACTTTAAGCTCAAAATCCCCGTCGAAACCATTTTCGCCCCCATATTTACTTAGACTAAAATTATACTAAATCCTCGTGTCTTTGTCAATTTTAGGGCTTCTAGCTTTTCTTATTTTTCTTCTCTTTTTCTTTGCAAATTTATATCTAAGAAACTTCTTCCAAATTAAATAACCCATAATAGAACCAACTACATTTAACATTAAATCGTCTATGTCCACAGACCTTCCTATAAAAAACTGGATAAATTCTACAAAAAAAGAAGTTGCAAAGCTCAATAAAAATATTTTTGATAGCTTCCTGAATTTTGGAAAAATCTCTGCTACTAAAATTCCATAGGGTATGAAAATTAAGATGTTTCCAAAAATATTTGTGAGTGTGTGTAAAAATCCAGAATATTTTACATAGTTTTTCATAGTTCTAAAGGGCACAAAGTTTACACCCCAAGCTCCAGAATTTATCCTATCTTTAAAATTTCCAACAAAATCAAAGTTTTCGTTTGTCAAGTTTATGCCAGAATTTGCTATATAGGAATTTGGTGTGAAAAGCATTATTACAAGAAAGGCTATGTAAGCCGCAAAAATACTTAGTAAAAATTCTCTAAATCCAGTGGAATTTTTCTTTCTGTCGGAAAAAAATTTAACTCTTATGAGAGAAAAGACAACAAAGGTAATTATAAAGGCTGGAATAGTTCTTGCCGCAAAAAATAAAAATAATCTCATAATTTTTTTAGGTCTATTAAATTCTCAAGAGAATTTTCATTTTCTTCTACAATAGTCTTCCAGGTTTCCTTGGAGTTTTCATCATAAATCCCAGCAGTTTTAAGACCTGCTCTTTTTGCAGTTCTAAGTGCTAAATATGAATCATCAACTAAGAGAATTTCTTCTGATTTTTCCCCAAGAGAGTGGGCAATGGATAGATAAAATTCTTCTTCAGCCTTTAAATGTCCAACAGAATCGGCAGTGTAAAGTCCATCTACAAGTTTATCTATTCCATATTTTTTTATAACTATATTTGCAAAGTGATCTGTAGTTGAAGTCCCAATTACAACTTTTTTACCTTGATCCTTAAAGTATTTTAAAATTTCTAGACAATTTTCTTTTAAATCCACCTTATTGGCATAGAAATCTTCTACAGTTTTGCTAAAACCACTCATTAGTTCATCAAAACTTTCTTCCAAATTATAGTATTCTTTTAAATATTTAAGTGAAGCATCTAGGTTCATAGTTGTCATCTTATGCTGAACTGCATCTTCTATATCTATTCCCTTGGTCTTCATGAAGTCACGAGAAACACTTCGCCAATATCCCATAGAATCAACTAAAGTTCCGTCTAAATCAAATATAATAGCCTTCATGTTACCTCCTTTTTCCCATAATAATACCATTTTAGTTGTATTTTTAGTAGATTTCAAGTATAATGACTCCATTAGCCTTTGATTTTTAAATTTTTTGTAAAAAAGCTTTGACAAATATTTTTTTCATGCTATAATAATATTTGTTCGAAAATAATATATAAGAAATTCACATTTTGTGTACCTCGTCGGGGTGTAGCGCAGTTTGGTAGCGCACGTGGTTTGGGACCATGGGGCCGGGGGTTCGAATCCTCTCACCCCGACCATTTTTTTATCTGAAGGTTTATCCTTCTTTTTTTTTGCTTATTTTTATTAGACTTTAAAATCAAAATTTCTTATTTAGAATAAAAAGATATTTTACAATTTCCTTTAAAGGTCTATAGCTATTTTCTTATTAAAAAAAGTTTTTAATTATATAATCTAAATTCTGTAAATTTTTAATATTTTTTGTAAATTATTTTTAAAAATTTTTATGCAAACGATTTATCTATTGAAATTGCTAGATGCTTTTATCTTGTAATTATTCTTTACTTGTTCTATAATTGAGCTGAGAATAATAAAAGTAAAGGAGGTTATAGATTTATATGTTACTATTTATTATTGGACTTATAATTCTGTTTGCTGGTGGATTTTTATATTCTAAATATGTAGAAAGTCAATTAGAACCAGACGACAGAGAAACTCCAGCTGTTAAAAAAGCTGATGGAGTTGACTATGTAGTAATGAGCGAAAAGAAAAACTGGCTCATTAACTTATTAAACATCGCAGGTACTGGACCTATCCTAGGACCTATTCAAGGTATTCTTTTTGGACCAATTGCATTTCTTGCAATTCCTATTGGTTGTGTGCTTGCAGGAGCAGTTCATGATTACATGACAGGTTTCATTTCTATGAGAAATGGTGGATCTCAAGTTCCTAAACTAGTTGGTAAATATATTGGCGATGGAGTTCGTAAATTTTACAATATTGTTATTGCAATCTTACTTCTTTTAACTGGTGTAGTTTTTGTCTACACTCCTGGTGACTTAATCGCAAATGATATTTTAAAGGTTGGAGTAGATTCAAATGTTATTTGGATTATTTATGGAGTTATTTTCCTATACTACATCCTTTCAACTATTTTACCTATTGATAAATTAATCGGTAGAATTTATCCACTATTTGGTGCCTTTTTAATTATCTCTGCTATTGGTGTATTTATTGGAATCTTTGTAAAAGGTTCTGGCGATTTAGCTTTTGCAAATGCAGGACTACTTGCTGAACACCCACTTGGACAAAGATTTATACCATCATTCTTTATTACAGTTGCTTGTGGTATCTTATCAGGTTTCCACGGTTCACAAGTTACACTTGTATCAAGAACTGTTAAGTCAGAATCAGAAGCTAAGTCAACTTTCTACTCTACAATGATTGCTGAAGGTTTTATAGCTATGGTTTGGGCAGCTGGTGCAATGGTAATTTTCTCAACTGGAAAAGCTCCACTAGATACAGCTGGTACACTAATGGTTGGCGAAATTTCTAAATACTTTATGGGTAATGTTGGAGGACTACTTGCAGTTCTTGGTGTTATTGCACTTCCTATCACATCTGGTGATACTGCCTTTAGATCTCTTAGACTAATTATCTCTGAAGAATTAAATATCGACCAAAAATCTGGAGCAAAAAGAGCTGGACTAGCTGCAGTTTTATTTATTCCTGCAATAGCAATCCTATTCTTTGCAAAATCTAATCCTAATGGATTTAATATGCTTTGGAGATACTTTGGTTTCACAAACCAATTTGTAGCAACTTTTGCACTTGCAGTAGCTACTATTTATTTGATTAACAATAATAAAAATTATTTAATCACTTTAATCCCAGGTGTTTTCTATACATTTATAGTATTCTCATTTATTATAAGTGTTAAAAAACTTGGACTTGGCTTACCTTTCTCTGTTGCATACCCAGCAGCAGCTATTATAGCAGCTCTATATGCATACTTTGTAATAAAAACTGGTAAGAAAAATAAAACTAGAATTGAATCTATAAAATTAGATTAATTGTTTAAATGAAGGGTGGCTGGAATATGCCACCTTTTTTTATTAGGAGGTTTTATGAACTTTATATTAAAAGATAAGGCTTTAAATTATCTTAAAAAGAAAAACATTGATAAAATATTTGTAAATCCAGATGTCGATGTAAAGGCATCTTGTTGTAGCGTGGGAACTTATGATTTTGACGTAAGCACAAAAGAAAATGAAGATACAAGTAGATATAAAAAAGTAGAAGTTTCTGGTATATCTATTTTTTACAACCCAACTATTGAACTATACCTAAAGGGAAAAGAGGACACAGAGATTATTATATCTGCAGTTGGAATTGGAAACTTCAAAAAATTATATGTGGAAAATGAAATAAATTCAATTGAAAAATGACAAAAGTGATAAAATGAAAAACTCAAAAATAGAAGACTTTATAAATAATTATGAACTAGATGAAAAATATAAAAATAGAATCCCTGACCCACACTTTTTTTATTCTGGTGACGAAATTTTAAATCAGGCAATTTCTGCCATCTTGGCAGGCAAAAATATTCTCCTTGTTGGCGATAAATCAACTGGTAAAAATGTACTGGCAGAAAATCTAGCCTATATTTTTAAAAGACCTCTTTGGAATTTGTCCTTTCACATAAATATTGACAGCTCCGTTTTAATAGGTGATGACACCCTAAAAAATGGAAATGTCCTTTTTCGTGAAGGCCCCATAACAAAAGCGGCAAACTGTGGTGGTTTTCTTGTCCTAGATGAAATAAATATGGCAAAAAACGAAGCAATGGCAGTCCTCCACTCCATCCTCGATTACAGAAGACTAATAGATATACCGGGCTATGACATTATAAAACTTCATCCTGCCACTAGATTTATTGCCACTATGAATTATGGCTATGAAGGAACGAGAGAATTAAACGAAGCTCTCCTATCTCGTTTTGTAATAATAAAAATGCCCCTCATCTCCAAAGAAAGGCTCTTTACTTTAATACAAAAAGAATATCCCAATATGAAAGTAGAATATGTTAATGACATCTCATCTTTTTTCTATGATTTAAAATTAAAGGCAGAAGCAGGAGAAATTTCTAGAAACTCACCAGATCTTAGGGGAATTTTTGATGCAATTGACCTTGTAAAAGAAGATCTTAGTCTAAATTCTTCACTTGAACTTACCCTTTCTAATAAACTATTTGATCCCTATGAAGAAGAAATTTTAAAAGATTTAATAAAAACCAGATTTGAAGAAAATTTATTGTATGAAGATATTTTTATAAAGTGACTATGACAAATAAAAATTCAAAATTTCAAGAAAATCGAATAAAAAATATAATCTGGGATGGATCCATGGACTATGACAGCGAACCTTTTATCACTGGCGAAGACCTCTCTGGTAATCCCGACTTTTATATTAATTTAATCCTTGGACTATCTGCAAAATATTTTGGCAGTGACAAGCTCGAAAAATTATTTTCAAATTGGGAATACAATTTTTATAGAAATAAATTTGATATGTTTGCAATTTTTATCTTGGAAGATTTTATTTATAAGAGAGAAGTTGGCTCTAGAAAAGTTTTAAAATCTCTAAGAAAAAACTATGCTCAAAAATTTTTGGAAGACAAGTACGATTTACAAAGGAAAAATTTGGCACTTAAAGAAAACTTATTTTTCCACATGCAAATAAAAAAAGTTAATGGAATTTTGGGAAGAACTTATAAATTAAATTCAAAAAAGAAAAAATATATAAAAATTTAAAGTTAGACGATGACACTATTGATAAAAATTTAGAAGAAAGAATATTAAACATCTTTCGAGAAAATTTATCTTACAGAGAAAATGAACTTTTGAAATTCACTCCACTTCAAAACTTTAGTCTTTTTGACTCTATGTCTTTTGTTAAACTCGAAAGATCAACTAGTCCAAGTGCTTTCGGGGATTTTAAAAATAAAAACAAAAATATATTTTCAAACTTTTTATATTCTCTTTCCTTAAAAAGGCGAAAAGAAAAGAAAAAATACCTTGAAGATAACTTTGGCAAATCAATTTTTTCAGAAGATGAGATGAAATTAATAGAAGAAAAATATTTGACAGACGCTCACAAAAAATCAAAACTTCATTACACAAGAGGTATCGACTTTAAAAATGTAAGTGAAGAAAATATTGAAGAAGCCTACAATAGACATCTTTTGAAATTTAAAGAAAATAGAAATTTTTACAACAACGAAATCAAAAGTCTTTCCAAAAAAATTAGACTTGCACTTTCATCTCATGCTGGAAGTGACGAAGTTATAACAAATAGTGGCAAGCTAGTTTCAAAACTTGCTTACAAGTCAATGATTTCTGACAATGTAAATATTTTTTCCAAAAAGATTTTAAATCTCAACTCTTATTTAAAGGTGGACCTCATCCTCGACGCTTCTGCATCACTTATGGATCTTGAAAGTGATATTGCAATTGAAGCTTACATTGTTTCAAAGTCCCTTGAAAATAATGAAATCTTAAATCGTGTAATTTCTTACCAAAGTCTTGGTGACTACACAGTTATCACAATTTTAAAAGATTATGAAGAAAAATCTGAATTTGAAAAAATTTTTAGATACAGGGCAAGTGGTTGGAATAGAGATGGACTATTTTATAGAGCATATAAAGAATTATTAGAAAAAGAAAATAAAAATCATCTCTTAATTTCTCTCACTGACGCATATCCTCGTGACATAAAGGCTCTTACAACAAAAAACTTTTTTGCTCCCAAAAAATATGCTGAAAAAGAATCCTTAACTGACACAAAAAAAGAGTTAGACAAGCTGAGAAAAATAGGCATACATACTTCTGCAATTTTAAATAGCGACAAAATAGAAAATGCTAAATTTCTATTTGGAAGAAACTACATAAAAATAAAAAGTGTAAAGGAAATCGCAAATGTCGCAGGTCGCTTTATCCAAAGAGAAATTGCAAATATAGAGAAAAAATAAAAGACTGCAGTTTTTGCTGCAGCCTTTTTTTGAGAGTAGAATTGTTTATTATCATATAGTTGGAATTGATATTTTTTTTATCAAATTAGGATTTATTAAAATTTATTTAAATTATTTTACTAGATCAAAGGCAGTTTGTGGAACATATACAGACTTTGTGCTGTAAATTGTAAGACCATCAAGTTCTACTTTTTCTCCATTTTTTATAGCATAATTTTTTTGAAACTGGGAATATAATCTTATCATTTCCCTTTGTAACTATAGCTTCATAATCATTTTGACCCTTAGCTTTGAATTCAACTTTTGCACCCTTTTCTTCAAAGCCCTTTCTTATAGGTTGATAAAGTTCTTCTGTCAACTTATCGAGGTCAATATCAAGAATGTCTTCCATATATCTTCCAATTTCATAATTGTGAACTGTTCCAATTAGTCTCTTAGCATCTTTGGCAGTGGAGTAAGAATAAAGACCAACATCTCCGCCAACATGACCACCAGTTGTCCAAGCAATGTGACTTCTAGCAGAAATAATTCTTCCCATTGCAGAAACTGTGTCCTTTTCATTCTTAATTAAATTAAGTTCTTCTTCTGTTAAATCTTTAATTCCAAAATCTTTTGCCATAACTTCTGCTACATTTGACTTGTCTTCTTTCACTTCTTCAGCAGCCTTTGTAACAGAAATCTTTGCAGAAGATATTAGGCTTGTGAATTCATTAAGAGGAGCTTTATCATATCCCTTAGTGATGTTTCTGTGTCCAAAAGTAATTCCACCAGTTCCGTGATCTGCTGCAATTATAATAACTGTGTCTTCATTAGAATCAGCAAAGTCTTTTGCAACTTTAACAGCATCATCAAAAGCTTTTATTTCATGAATAAGAGCAACTGGATCATTGGAGTGAGCTGCCCAGTCAACTTCAGAACCTTCAACCATTAAGAAAAATCCCTTATCATTTTTTGAAAGTGTTTTTAAAGCCTTGTCTGTCATCTCTGCAAGAGAAGGTTTGTTGGCCTTGTCCCTATCAATTTCATAAGGGAAAGACTTATCTTCGAAAAGACCCCAAATTTTTTCTCCCTTAGCTTCTTCTAAAGTTTTCTTAGTAGTTACATAATCGTAACCCTTATTTTTAATTTCAGCTATAAGATCTTCCTTGTCTTTTCTCTTTTCCTTCATCAAATAGGAACTTCCAGCACCAAGAACTAAATCCATATCTTGATAAACTTGTTGTTCGCCAAGATCTTCATAATTATTTCTGTCAGGATTGTGAGCAGAAAAATCAGCAGGTGTTGCGTGTTGAATATTTGAAGTAGAAACAATCCCTGTAGATCTACCACTTCTCTTCGCACCTTCAAGGACATTTGCTATAGGTTGTTTTTCCCTATTTTTGTCAAAATTAGAAAAACCTGGCATGCCATCCTTGCTTGGATAAGAACCAACAAAAGGTGATTCTGTTTTTATACCAGTAGCCATAGCAGTTCCAGCAGGAGCAGAATCTGCAATAGGTGTGTTGGCGTTGTTTGTCCTAACAAGACCTGTTGCCATATCGTCCATGACAAACTTCTTTTCTTCAGTCATCCATCTCGCTGTAGTAAGTGCTTCCACACTCATACCATCAGGTATCATCATAATTACATTTTTTGCACTGCCATAGTCCTTACTTTGAGCAAAGACAAAAGATGGTGCAAAACTTATCACTGCAAGTGTAAGTGATATAATTCTTCTTATTTTTTTCATTTAATCCTCCTCAAGATTATTTAACTATAATCTAACAGAAGATTGTAAATAAAATATTAATCTCATGTAAAAATTCTAATAGCTTAAAAATTTTCTTTTATGCCTTTTATATTTGCTAATAAAAATTTAAGCTATAATTTAAAAAAATTTGAAATACCATTAAAAAAGGACGCCTAAGCGTCCCAAAATTATTTATTATTTAAGTAATATTAAACTTCAATTTTTCCGTAGTTTCCATCTTTTCTCTTATAAACTATGGAAACTCCATCTGTATCTGCATCTAAAAATACGAAGAAATTGTGATTTAATAAATCCATTTGAAGAATAGCTTCTTCTTCGACCATTGGATTTAATTCAAAATTCTTTCTCTTAACAATTTTGTGTTCTGGTTCTTCTTTTTCAGCTTCTTTTCCAAGAATTTCGTCAAATCTAATTGTTTCGTTATTTTGGTATCTTCTCTTTAATTTTGTCTTATGTTTTCTAATTTGTCTAGCAAGTGCATCCACAGCGTTGTCCATTGAAGAGTACATATCGTCTGTAGTTTCTTCTGCCCTTATAATTGTCTTTGGTAAAAATATTGTAGCTTCAACAGTTTGTTCATCTTTTATAGTTGAGAAAACAAGTCTTGTTTCCACTTCTTCAGAAAAATATTTATCTAACCTGGAGAATTTTTTTTCTGCAATTTCTTTCAAAGATTCTGTAAGTTCAATGTTTTTTCCAACAAAGTTCAATAACATAAATGTCACTCTCCTTTTTTCTTTGTTTAATATTTACCCAAAATTTTTTAATTATATCATTTTATTTCTTTAATCCCCTAAACGGTTGAAATGTACTTTTTAAGCTATTCTTGATATAATGAGCTTAAAGAATGTAATATGTTTTTTAATTTTTAGATTGGAAGAATATTATGGCTATAAAAAATAAAATCGATTATAAATACAGGATAGGAATGCGTGCCTTCAAGACTGCCCTTGCCGTTGTCATAGGTCTTTATCTTTCTTATCTTCTTGATCTAAATTCAGCAATATTTGTATCCATTGCTGCAGTATCAACAATGAAACCCTCTATGTCTGAATCACTTCAGGACTTTAAGAAGAGGGCTTTTACCTGCGTATTTGGCGTACTTCTTGGATATCTCTCATCCAAAGTATCGGTGCCAGCTTATATTGAACCACTAATAGCTGGAATTGGTATTTTAATCACTATTTATATACTTGTAGTTGTGAAAATGAAGGACATGACTCAGCTTTCTTGTATAGTTTTTGTTGCAAGTTTTTGTTCTGATTCAGATAAATTTTATTATGCAACTAACCGTATAATTGGTACTTTTATTGGGATAATCGTGGGAGTTTTGGTAAATTATTTTATCTCATCTCCAAATATCTGGGAAGATTTTATAAATGCATCTAAAAAATGTTATAGCTCTGCAAATAAGGCACTTAGAGAACTTATTTATGACAAGAAAACTGATTTAAGTGAATTTAATTCAGATTTTTCCCATGCTTCTAAACTCTATAAACTTCTAGAAAAAGAAGCCACTACTCCTTTTCAATACAAATACAACAAGGTTTCTCGTGAGAAAAGAATTATAAATTTAATTGAGAGCATTGCTGTGAGGCTAGAAGTTGTAAATAATATGAAGGCAGATCACTTTAGCAAGTCCGTTTCACAAGAAGCTTTAAAGAGATACGAACTTGACGAAGAATATTTTGATGATTTAAGTGTGGAAGATAGGGTCTATAACTACCACATTGAATATATTTTAAAATACATGGACCAATTAAAGGAAGAAATAGACGAAATAAAGGTGAAATAATGAAAGAAGATAAAAAGTAAATTTATGAAATAAGTAAAAAATTCTAAGTGAATCTAGCTTTGGATTAAGAAATTTTTATCAAGTGATGAATTTGCCCCCATAAGGGACAATCCCTATGTAATGAAGAGATCCAACAAGGATTTGGCAGCTTTTATCCTTTTTGATTTCAAAGAATTCGACGAAAGTTCAACTAGAATCTTATCTGGTCTTTTAGAATCTCGAGGAATCAACGAAGATGAGATAAATGAATTTATAAGTTTACTAAAAAATTCCTTTGTTTCTCTATTCAAGATAGAAAAAAAAGGATGACCACTATTTATTTTATGACTGTCTTTTAGATGAATATATAGAAGTAGAACTTGATCCAGATTTGGAACTTTCCCAAGATAATTTTGGACTTGTGAGATTATTTGGAAAGGACAAAAGAAAGATGATCCTACAAGTTGTACAGACGATGGATGAAAAATATTTCTTTGCCTATGAAAATAATATTAATAACTTTTTTCTTCATATAGAAGATGAATTTGGTCCCTTTGATATCAACAGGGAATTTGTAAAAAGAGATCTTTTAAATCTACTAGCAATTTATGAAGTAACTTATGAAAATTTAAAAGAAGGACCAGATTTAGACGACTTAGCTATGTCTGAATTTGAAAGAATCTTGGACACCTTCAATGAAGAAGATTTAAGTATTGCTCAGGATCCAAAATTATACAAAAAAATCTTTCCTGGATCTAGTGATGAATTTGTAATTTCATTTTTCTTAAATTTGTTTTCCAAAATTTACAAAAATTCTCTAGAAGCAAAAGAACAAAAATTTAGTGACTATGACCTAAAATACAAAGAAATTATAGGGGAACTTTGTAAAAGTGGAACTTTTCTAAATAGGGAAGAATTGTCAAATTCAATAAATTTTTTAATTGTTTTTTACTCCAAAATCCTATCTATACACCCTGAAATAAGAGAAATAATAGAGGATTTAAGAGAAATTCAAGAAAATATTTTTTATTATATAAATCTTTTGGAAAATAGCCAAGAAGGTTTTTATTTTGATGACAAGATCCTAAATATCCTAGGTCAAAATAAAAATTCAGTTTTCTCCAATGAATTTATAGAAAACTTTGACAACTTCATATATTTTTTAGACATGAATTATGTAAGTGTCTTAAAATCGAAAGACCTTTCACCTGCAAAGTTAAAAGACTTTGTGAATTCAATTGACCTTCTTCCTACAAAAGAAGTGAAAACTTATAAAAACAAACACTTCCCACTAATTGAACTTTATTTAAATTTCATGGTTAAAAAATATTTGACCCTAATAGAATATAAGGATCAAAAAGAAGACATTTATCTAACAGATGTTGCCGACGAATACCTAATCTTTGACGATGTAACAAAGTTAGCAATCTGGATAGAATCCCTTACAAATAAAGAATTTTTAAAATCATCTTTTGGAAAAAACTATGAAACTTATAAGGATTTTGTCATTAATTTAATGAAAGAATTAAATGAGAAAGATTTTATTAATAACAAAAAATTTACTGGAGAAGAAAATGCTCTTCTAAATATTTTAAAAGACTTAGGAATAATAAGTTATGAAAATGATAACAAATTAAAAATTACAAAATTTGGAAAAGATATTTATAATTATTATAAAATAGAAGAAATCAACTCCAATAATGTCATAGAAGTTGATTTTAAATAAAACAGATAAATTTTTAGAACTTAGAAAAGCTTGCAATTGCAGGCTTTTTTTTATTGAAGCTTTTTAATTAAAAAGTGTGTAGCAATCTTTATAAAAATAGTCAAACAAAAAAATTTTTCTAGATATCTAATTAATTACAAACAAAAAGTTACAAATTCGTTAAGAAAAGCTTTCCATTTTTTAACACTGTGGTATAATAAAGGAAATCGATATAGATTTAATAAACTTTTAAGGGAGGCTTATAATGGAAAGTAAAAAGTTTAACTCGAAGGACATTTTTATGTTTCTACTTTATTCTTTATTTGGTATTTTTATGTTCTTCGTGCCAATTACAATTGGAGAAGCGAACACAATTCCAATTGACCACTTGACAACTTTTGTTAAGAAAATTCCAAATTACAACTTAGTCTTTGGAGTTTTCATGGTAATCGCTGGTATAGTTTATGCAGTAAAGTCTAAATCATGGGAAAAAAGTAAACTTCACATGGTATTCTTCATACTAAAACTTGTATCACTAGTATTCTTGTTTATGTTCGTAACAAAAAAGGGACCAGCAAGAATTTTTGATGGCGACATGCTACCACTTATCTGGAACGGAATAATGGTTTCTGTAACAACAATCGTTCCAATAGGTTCTGTATTCCTTGCCTTTTTAACAGGCTTTGGGCTTATGGAATTTATAGGAGTTTTCATGGAACCAGTAATGAGACCAGTATTTAAAACACCTGGTAGATCTGCAGTAGACGCAGTAGCATCTTTTGTAGGATCTTATTCATTAGCACTATTAATCACAAATAGAGTTTATATGGAAGATACTTATACAAAAAAAGAAGCTTCAATAATTGCAACAGGTTTCTCAACAGTTTCTGCGACATTTATGATTATCGTTGCAAAGACTCTTGATATCATGGACCACTGGCTATCCTATTTCTGGATAACACTATTTGTTACATTTGCAGTAACAGCAATAACTGCCAGAATATTCCCACTAAATAAAAAACCACAAGAATATTACTCTGGTAAAGAATATGTTCCTGAAGCAAAGAAAAAAGTTTCTTTTAGCGAAGCTTTAGAAACAGGTATGACTGGATACAAAAATGCTGACTCTCTAGGAAAAGTTATAAAAGATAACTTTATTGACGGTTTCAAAATGGCACTTAACATTGCTCCATCCCTACTTGGCGTAGGTATGATTGGACTTCTACTTGCAGAATACACACCAATCTTTGACATAATTGGATATATTTTCTATCCATTCACATTAATAACAAAAGTTGAACAACCACTAATGGTTGCACAAGCTCTTGGAATGAGTATAGCAGAAATGCTTCTTCCAGCACCAATAGTTGCAGAAGCAGGACTTGGACTAATTACAAAAATGCTTGTAGCAATAGTTTCTGTATCAGAAATCCTATTCTTCTCAGCATCAATCCCAGTAATGATGGGAACTGAAATCCCTCTTAAATTCTCAGATTACATTATTATCTGGATTGAAAGAATAATTTTAAGTATATTAATTTCAATGCCAATACTTTATCTTGTATTTTAAATAATTTCTTTAAATAATAAAATGCCAGGCCCCGTGCCTGGTTTTTTTACATGCAATTTACAATTATTTGCTAAAATTAAGCAGGTGGTTTTATGAAATTATTTTTTATAATTAAGGCAATAATCTACATAATATTAGAAATAATATTTGCCTATAATTTAGAAAAATCAAATTTATTTAATAGAAAATATTTTTATATCTTGGCTTTATTTATAATATCCCTAGAAATTATAAAAATAAAAAAATTTACCTCCGACTTTTGGGATAGACAAGCTATAGGCTTTCTAATAGGCTATCTTTTCTATTTCTTTATAAGAAGCCATACAAAAAAGACTAGCCTATGCTAGCCTTCTTCATTAAAAATTAAATTTTCCCTTTAAGATATCTTCTCTTAAATTTTTTATATTTTTTTCAATTTTTTCTATAACTTCTTTAAAATCTTCATCGCTTTTGCCTGCAGGATCATCTAGGCCCCAGTCCTCTTTATACTTAGCTTCCAAATAAGGACAATAGACTTCGCACCCCATTGTAATAGCAATATCAATAGGAGGAAGCTTGTCAAGAGTCTTGGGTTCTTGACTTGTTTCCATGTCAACACTATAAATATCTTTCATCAATCTCACGGCGTCTTCATTTATTTTATCCTTTTTTTCTGTGCCAGCAGAATAAGATTCAAAAACATCTGCAGCAAGTAATTTCCCCAGTGCTTCAGCAATTTGACTCCTGCAAGAATTGTGAACACAAATAAAGGCAACTTTTGCTTTTTTCATTTTATTTTCCCCCGCAAATTTATTTCTCTTTTATTATTAAGCAAATTTTCCCTTACTCTTATTTGCCACATTTACCAAAAATAACATGACAGGAACTTCTGTCAAAACTCCCACAGTGCAAGCAAGAGATGCAGCTGAACCAACTCCAAATAGTGCCACAGCAACTGCAACAGCTAATTCAAAAAAGTTTGAAGCACCAATTAATCCAGCTGGTGCCGCTATTTTAAAGGGCAGTCCCAAGACCTTGCAAGCAAGATAAGCTATGGAAAAAATGAAAATTGTCTGCAAAATTAAAGGAATTCCAATTAAAATAATGTGCATTGGGTTTTCAACAATTACATTTGCTTGTGAGCTAAAAATTAAAACAAGTGTAAGAAGCAAGCCAATAGTTGTTATTCCATCAAACTTATTTACAAATTCTTTTTCAAAATATTCTCTTCCCCTTTTTCCCACAAGATACTTTCTTGTAATTACACCAGCAAGTAAAGGTATTGCCACAAAAAGCAAGACACTTACAAATAAAGTTTTATATGGCACAATTACCTTTGAAACTCCCAAGAGAAACTTTACGATTGGAATAAATGCCACAAGTATAATCAAATCATTTGTGGCAACTTGCACAAGAGTATAGGCAGGATCTCCCTTAGTGAGCGTACTCCAAACAAAAACCATTGCAGTACAAGGAGCTGCTCCAAGTAAGACTGCACCTGCAAGATAATCCTTGGCAAGTTCTTGTGGAATCAAATTTTTAAATATTATAAAGAAAAATAAGTAAGAAATCCCAAACATTGTGAAAGGTTTTATTAGCCAATTAGTGATCCAGGTTACAAATAAACCCTTGGGATTTTTGCCGACTTCCTTTACACTTTCAAAATCCACCTTTATCATCATAGGATAAATCATTAGCCAAATGAGAATTGCTATGGGAACAGAAATCCCCTCAATTTGTAGGCTTGCTACAAAACTTGTCATTTGTGGAAAAACTTTCCCCAAAAAAACTCCAACTCCCATGCATAGCAAAACCCATAAAGTCAAATACCTTTGGAAAAAACTAATATCTTTTTCTTCTCTTTCCATCTCTTTCCCCCTAATTTTTATAAAAATTATTCTTGAGTCTTACAAATACAATCTGCAGTATTTGTAGATATCTCATCAATAAAATTTTTTATATCCTTAAAACTATCTTCCTTGAGCTTGTAATAAATATTTTTGCCATCTCTTCTGCTCTTTACAAAATCAGCTTCTTCCAACTTTTTCATGTGACTTGAAAGAGTTGGCTGACTTATATGAAAATACTCCAGAATTTCGCAGGCACACAATTCCCTACAAGACAAAAGATCTATAATTTGAAGTCTCTTTGGCTCGCACAAAACTTTTAATTTTTTAGAAAACTCCATATATTTATCCTGGTTCTTAACTGACAAAAGCTCACCTCCACATATATTATACAAATCATATCGATAGCTGTCTATGTGTTATTTGTTTTTTATTTTTAAATATGCAAAAAAAGACTAGCCTGAGCTAGTCCCTATAATTTAAGCAAGATCTTTTACCTTATAATCATTTTCAGCATCCACTAAAGTCTTTAAAAGTTTTTCAATTTCACTCTTATCAGCCTTTATAAATTTTATCTTTTTAGGATGTGCCACAATATTCTTAACTTCCTTTAACATTTCAGGAGCAGTACCTTGATAGTGAAGTGGAAACCTAAAATAATTAAAAGTTCCATCGAAGTTTAAATAATAATCAAAATGTTCAAGCCCTGCCATACATGGACCAGAATTAAGACCCAGGAGTTCTCTTTTAAACTTCTCGTCCTTTTCATAATCATCAAAGCTTGACATAGATTCACCTCTTTCAGTTACACCTATTCCAAGACCATCCTTTCTAGGATTTAAATATGGATTCTTATTTAATTCAGGTTCAAAAAATTGTCCAGCTTTTGCAAAAGATAACCAGGCAAGACATCCTTCAACTTCACCATTCTTATATCCCTTGAAAACCTTTGAAGGCATTTCTCTCATCTTTTTTTCATAAGCTGCCTTTTCTTCATCAGACTTGCCTGCCATGTCCTTATTATACAAATAGTCTAAGCCAAGAGAATCTTCTTCATTATTTTTCTCTTCACTTTTTATTTTCTTAGTGTCATAGCCTTCGCCAATTACAACAACCCTCTTGTCCTTGTCCCAGTCAACCCTTCTGCAATGGCCCTTAGTGGCACAAAAGTCCTATCATCCTTAATACTTGGAGCAACATCTAGTTTAATAGTGTTGCTATTTCCACCAGCAAAATCATTTATTTCCTTTTTATCGATTGTAAGATAAAGGACACTGCCATAATCATCACTAATTTGTACACTCCTATTGGCACTATCCCAAAGAACTTTTTTTCCCAAGTTTTCAGAAATTACCCTAAGAGGAACCATAGTCCTATCCTTATAAATGTACGGATCCACATCTGACTTTACAAAATCTCCTTTCATCCAAATCCTAATATCAGAATTTGCAAAAACAAAAGTTGGAATGGCAAGAGCAAAAATAGATGCAGCCAAAATAAATTTCTTCTTCATAAAAACCTCCTTATAAATTAAATTTAAAATATTTCCATATTTTCTCTCTTTAGTATGATTATATCTTAAAAACAATTAAAAAGAAGTGGAAAATATAAAGCTATGAAAATTTACAAATTCGAGTCTTATAATGACTTAATAGTAATTTTGCACAAGAAAAAATCCCCAGATTTCCTGGGGATCTCTCAACAAATTATTTTAATTCATTTAATCAAAATAACTTATTTATTCTTTTTATTTCTCTTCTTTAGTTCAAGATAAGCTAAACCACTTGCAGCAAGTGAAGCTAGTCCTGCTGAAGAAAGGATACCTGCGTCACCAGTCTTTGGTGCTTTTGTGTCGTCATTTGTAGAAACTGGAGCAAGATTTTTATCTACTTCATTTGTTTCAACTTTTTCTACTACTTCGTCTTCACCTTCAACAGGCTTAACTTCTTCTACTTCCTTAACTTCTTCTACCTTTTCTTCCTTATTTTCAACTTCTGTAGTTTCTTCAGTTTTTTCTTCAAGAGTCTTTTCAGTTTCAACTACTGGAGTTGATGGAACTTCAGTAACTACAGGAGTTCCTGGAGTCTTGTGATCGTGATGAGTTATTCTTTCAACTTCAATTTCTTCAGCTGGAGTTAGAGGAACAAGAGGAGTAGTGTCCTTAGGTTCTTCTGGTTCAGAAGGTTCACTAGGATCTACTGGTGTATCTTTTTTCACTAATCCTAGGTCTACTGACATGTTGTCTTCATCTTTTATTGTTACGGTTACTTCTTTACCGTCTGAGTCTTTTTCATCGTCAGTTCCTTCGTCAGTTTTTGTTATTTCATAACCTTCTGGTACTTCGAATGTTACTTTGTATTCGCCATTTTTTAGTCCTTCGAATTTGTAGTTACCATTTTCATCTGTTGTAGTTGTTTTTTCTTCTGTTAAATCTCCACCTGTTAGTTTAACAGTTACTCCAGATTTTCCTGTTTCTTTTTCACCTTGAATTCCGTCTTTGTCTTCGTCAATCCAAACTTTATCTCCGAGGCCATATGTTTTTTCTTCTGGTGCTTCTTGTTTTACTAATCCTAGGTCTACTGACATGTTGTCTTCATCTTTTATTGTTACGCTTACTTCTTTACCGTCTGAGTCTTTTTCATCGTCAGTTCCTTCGTCAGTTTTTGTTATTTCATAACCTTCTGGTACTTCGAATGTTACTTTGTATTCGCCATTTTTTAGTCCTTCGAATTTGTAGTTACCATTTTCATCTGTTGTAGTTGTTTTTTCTTCTGTTAAATCTCCACCTGTTAGTTTAACAGTTACTCCAGATTTTCCTGTTTCTTTTTCACCTTGAATTCCGTCTTTGTTGTCATCTATCCATACTCTATCGCCTAGTGCGTATGTTTCTTCTACTGGTGCTTCTTTTTTAACTAAGCCTAGGTCTACTGACATGTTGTCTGCATCTTTTATTGTTGCTTTTACTTCTTTGCCGTCTGAGTCTTTTTCGTCGTCAGTTCCTTCGTCAGTTTTTGTTATTTCATAACCTTCTGGTACTTCAAATGTTACTGTGTATTCACCATTCTTTAATCCTTCGAATTTGTAGTTTCCGTCAGCGTCTGTTTTTGTTGTTTTTGCTTCTGTTAAATCTCCACCTGTTAGTTTAACTGTTACGCCTTCTACACCTTTTTCGCCTTCTGTTTGGATTCCATCTTTGTTGTCATCTATCCAAACTCTATCGCCTAAGGAATAGTTTTCTTCTACACCTGAACCACCAGTATTTCCCGTTTCAAATTGAATTTGGTTTTCAAGTCCTAAATCTAAAGTTCCTTGACCATAAAGTGTCGCTCTAGATCCTAGATTAATTTTTTTAACATTAGGATCAATTTTAGATTTAACTGTTATAATATATGGATTATTAATTTCATTTTTTCCAAAATCCATATAAATTTTACCATTATCATAAACAGGATTAATACCTTGGGCAGTTTGTCCTTTTACAGGGTTTTCATAAACTGCATCAGGTATCTTTGTTCCTTGAGGAACTTCTACTATTTCTACACTAGTATTTTCGTCAGTAAAGTAAGCTTGGGATGCTTGGTTGTCAAATCCTCTATTATCTACAATAATTCCAACGCTTCCATTGAAATTTTCACCTGTTGAATGTCCTATATATTTTGATTCAGGATTTATATAAAATACTTGAGTAAAGTCGCCTGTTTCAGGATTGAAATATGTGTATTGACTTGTACCATTTAAAACCATTTGATAGTCATCATATCTTACCTCACCATAATTTACGAATAGTTCCTTTGAGTCAGAATGGTTTCCAACACTAACAGTAAAGGTTTGGGTTTTTGAGTTTTGAACTTTTTCTTTTACATCATAACCACCATATTGGACTGCAACTCTTACTTCATCTAATCCTTCAACATTTTCATTAAAAGTATATCTGATTTTATGTCTAGATAATCTCTTTCCATCGGCAACTGTTTTGCCATTTATATCTATTGGATCAGCCTTATCTGTATCAGGTTCTATTCCCTTTAGTGTCCAGTTATCAGATAGAACTATATCAAAATAATCACCTGATTTTGTGCCTTCTGGTGCCTTAAATGCTACTGACCACGCTAGTCCTTCTCCATCGCCTGCATTTAATGTACCAGGAGTTTCAGTATCACCTACATGGACTTCAGCTTCTGTGATTTCATTTGATATATCTCTTCCTGCTTCAGTTTCTTCGCTTGCAGCTAGGGCTTCTGGATCTTCTTCAGATACTTGTAGTTCTTCTTCATTTGCAAGTTCTTCTTTTAGTGGATCAACTTCTTCTTTTTCTTCTTCTATTTTAGCTTCTTCTGTTTCTTCCACTGATACTTCTTTATTTTCAATTGCTTCTTCAGCAACTTCTTCTTCAGTAATTTCTTCAGAAGCTTCTTCTCTTGACATAGCTTGGTCAGCAGTTTCTGTTTCTTCTACTGCCTTTTCTTCAAGAGCTGGTAGAGCTTCTTTTTCTTCAACTACATCTTCTGAAACTTCTGCCACTTCTTTTTCTTCTACTTCAGCTACTTCTTTTACTGGAGTTTCTGTTTTTTCTGCCACTTCTGTTACTTCCCTTGATGAAGTTTCAGAAGCTATTTCTTTTGCTGGGCTTTCTACTTTTGAACTTTCAACTGCTTCTGTATCGGAGGCTTTCGAAGTTTCGCTAACTTCTCTAGTTTCTGATATTTGTGTACTTTCTGACACTTCGCCATCAGCTACTTGTGCGTTTACTACTGTAGGTGGCAAGAATATGCAGTATCCTAATACACAAGAAACTAATCCTACTGATAATTTTCTTGTGCCATATCTTAGCTTTCTGCTAGCAGATTTTTCCTTTTTCTTTTCAATAAATTCTTTTAATTTTTCCAAAATTTTTCTTCCTCCATTAATATACACCTATTATATAATCACAAAGAGCATAAGTACTGTCCTAGAAACAACTAGTAGATTGCCCAGCCCTTTTGTCTTCCTAAAGTATACCCTTAGACTGGAAATTATAACAAAAAACATAAGAAAAATACAATACTTTTTTTATGCTTTTTTTGAATTTTATCTAGATTTTTTTCAAGTTCTAAGAGCAAAATTTTGCATAGTAATACAATATTTTATCTTATGTATTTCTCTTAATGGAGCCTTCTAAGAAAGTTTTTCTATTGTATAAAAAAAACTGCTGGCATAAACCAACAGTTAATTTATCTTATATTAGTCAGCGCTATATGGAAGAAGTGCAATTTGTCTTGCTCTCTTGATAGCTACTGTCATTTCTCTTTGATGTTTTGCATTTAAGCCAGTGATTCTTCTTGGAAGAATTTTACCACGGTCAGAAATGTAATTTCTTAATGTTTCAACATCTTTATAGTCAATTTTTTTAGTCTTATCTTTTTCAAAAGGATCTACTTTTTTCCTTCTGCCAAATCTTCTTTGCATTTTTACCCTCCTTAAAATGGTATATCGTCATTATCAACAGGGAAAAATCCATCGTCATCGTTATCGTTATTGTTCTTAGAAAAATCATTTTCGTAAGCAGAATTCACTGGTCCTTGGTTGTTAAAACCTGATTGATTGAATCCACCTTGGTTTTGGAAATTATTTTGATTATTAAATCCGCCTTGGTTTTGGTTAAAGCCGCCTTGTGCTTGTCCTCCTCCTTGGCTAGATCCAATAAATGTCATGTTATTTACTACAACATCTGTTGTGTAAATAGTTCTTCCATCTTTTTCATAAGATCCTGTTTGGATTCTACCTTCGATTCCGATTTGGCTGCCTTTTTTGTGATAGTTAGCTATAAGCTCAGCTACTGCTCCAAAAGCTGTGCAAGATATAAAATCAGCTGTTGGCTGACCTGCTGCTTCAGCTTCTTGTCTTTTTTGCTTGCTTAGTCTTCTATCTACGGCAACAGTGAAACGACACATTGCTGTGCCTGTTTGTGCATAACGAAGTTCTGGATCTCTCGCTAATCTTCCGATTAAACTTACACTATTCATAAAAACTCCTTAGTCTTCAACTTTGATAATCATTTGTCTCATTACTGGGTCCATGATCTTTGCTACTCTGTTGATTTCTGCTATATCTTCTGCTTTTGTTTCAAATTCTACGAAAATATAGTAAGCTTCATTCTTGTAGTCGATTTCGTAAGCTAGTTTTTTCATACCCCATTCATCAACATTATTGATTTTACCGTCTTTTTCGATTACCTTTTTAAGTCTTTCGAAAGAAGCATTTCTTTTTTCTTCTTCCACTTCTGGGTAAAACATAATCACCGCTTCGTATTTATTCATACTTTCACCTCCTTATGGTCTTCGGCATAGCATTTAAGCTATGCAAGGATCTCAATCTTTGATATTATATATTAAAGAAAAGACTTAGTCAAGATTTTTTTAAAAAAATGAGGTGTTTATGCAAGTTAAAAAATTAAGGTTAATGAAAAAAAGACTATTGCCCTAGTTGCCCACGATCACAAGAAAAAGGAACTCTTGTCTTGGGTAAAAAGACATGAAGATGAGTTAAAAGGACACAATTTTATTGGCACAGGGACTACTGCAGCTCTAATTTCTTCAGAAACTTCTCTTGATGTAAAAAGACTTGTTTCTGGTCCTCTAGGTGGCGACCAGCAACTTGGTGCAAAAATTTCTGATTCACAAATTGATATTTTAATTTTCTTTTGGGATCCTCTTGAGGCACAACCTCACGACCCTGATGTCAAGGCACTTCTTAGGATTTCAACTCTATATAACATTGCCCTTGCTACATCTTCTACTACTGCTGATTATATTTTATCTTCACCAATGTTTTCAGGAGAATATGATGTAGAAATTTTGGACAATGATTATTCTGTGGAAGATAGAATTTCAAAAAATGATTTTGATTAATTTTTAAAATTTTTTATTTAAGCTAATAGATATTTTTTATTTTCATATAATTTTCATATATGGAGAATAGTTTTAATATTTAGGAGGAAATATGGATTACAAAAGATTTGATGACAAAATAATTGCAAGAATTGACAGGACTGAAGAAGTTCACGAAAAGTTAAAGGAAATCGCCCTAAAGGAAAATATTAAACTGGCAAGTGTCTATGGACTTGGTGCAACTGATGACTTCACTATTGGCATCTTTAGTGTTTCAAAAAAAGACTACAAGGAAAGAAATTTTAAGGGAGAATTTGAAATTCTTTCTATTATAGGTAGCATTTCAACTCTCGATGGCGAATACTATCCTCATATTCACATTTCTGCATCTAATGGCGATGGCAATGTCTTTGGCGGTCACATGAAAAGTGCAAAGATAAGCGTAACTTGTGAACTTACAATAAATATTATAGATGGCATAGTTGACAGACAAAAAGATCCTAAAACTGGCATAAATATTTACAAGTTTGATTAATTCTTATAGGGACACAATTAATGAATTTTACTAAAAAAAAGTTTTTTTGACTATATTATTATTGTTACTTGCCCTTCCTCTTATTTCTAATAGGTTTTTTAAGACAAATTATGAGGATTTAGATTCTGATACTAAAGAATTGCTTAAAGAGTATGAAAAGTTTTACGACAAAAAAGTTGAACTTTGGAAAAATTACAAGCTAGATGAAAAACCATTGCCATGATAAATAAAAATTTTCTTGGAGATTTTAACTTGATAAATCCCAGTGAAGAAATAAAAAGTTTATCTGCAAAAGAAATTAAAATGCCACAAAATTTTAAGATAAAGGTTTATAGGCTTTCAAAAAATTATCCCAAGAGATTTAATTTTATAATGGGAAATTTTAACACTAAGGATAAAAATTATTCAATTTTGGGTCAAAAAAATATTTTTTATTTAAAGACAAATGAAGATTCTCTCGCAGAAAAATACAGCTCTAAGAGATTTCTTCCTCTTTTAGCTCACGAAGCTTTCCACTATTATGTCCAAGATGACTGGGATGATTTAACATTTCGAGGTCTTTCTTATTCAGAGGATGAGCTGACTTTATTGGACAAGGAATATAGATTGTTAGATCAAATTAAAGATGAAGTTGAAAAAGAAAATTCAGATAAGATTTTGCTAGATTCCTATTTAAAAGATCATTTGGAAATTATAAAAGAACGCAAAAAATTTACTGACAGCGATAAATTAAAAGCCGAGCTAGTAGAAGAAACGATTGAGGGAACGGCACAATATGTTGAAATAAAAGCTGCAAAGGCCATAGATTATGACCTTGGAATTTTATACTTTGACAATACAAAAGATGTTAATTTCTCTGACATTCTTCCTACACTAAAAAAGGGACAAATTGATCAATCTCTTATTGGTTCACACCTCGTTTATGCCTCAGGTGCTCTTCTTTGTTTTGCAATGGATAAAATGGATTTTCCAAATTGGCAAGAAGTTTTAACTGAAAAAAATAAAAAAGAAAGTTATACCCTACACGATTTAATATCTGATTATTATAAAAAATAATTTTATATATCCTTGGCAAGTCTAATTTTAAAATGCTGAGGATATTTTTATGATTTTTATAAAAATATCATGTATGATAAAATTATAGATAGAAATTTTATTTAGGAGAAATGATAATGTTAAATAGATTTTTAAAATATATTTCCTTTGAAACCACAAGTGATGAAAGTTCAGAAACTTGTCCTTCAACTAAAAGACAACTAAAACTTGGAAATTATTTAGTGGAGGAGTTAAAATCCCTTGGCATCGAAGCAGAAATTGATGAAAATGGTTACGTCTATGGAAAAATCCCTGGCAGAGTAAAAGCTAAAAAAACTATTGGCTTCATCGCTCACATGGACACTGCCCCTGACATGACTGGGAAAGATGTAAAAGCAAGAATTATAGAAAATTATGATGGAAAAGATATTAAGTTAAATGATAAATTTACATCTTCTCTTGCTGATTTTCCTTTTTTTAAAGGATTTAAAAGGAGAAACTATTATTACCACTGACGGAACTACACTCTTAGGTGCAGACGACAAGGCTGGGATTGCTATTATAGTTTCTGCAGTGGAAGAGCTTATTAATGATAAAGAGGAAAAGTTTGGCGACATAAGAATTGCCTTTACTCCAGATGAAGAAATTGGAAGAGGTGCAGATCTTTTTGATGTAAAAAAATTTGATGCAGATTTTGCTTTTACTGTAGACGGTGGACCTATTGGCGAGCTTGAATATGAAACTTTTAATGCAGCGTCAGCAAAAATCGAAATCCAAGGCAAAAATGTTCATCCAGGTTCTGCAAAAGATACTATGATTAATTCTCAACTTATTGCCATGGAATTTAATTCTATGCTTCCAGTAAATGAAAGACCAGAACACACAGAAGGATATGAAGGTTTTTCCCTTCTTACAAATATTTGTGGCAGTGTTGAATCAACAAAGATGAACTATATTATTAGGGACCACTCAAAGGAAAAGTTTTTAAAGAGAAAAGAATTATTCGAAGAAATCGCAAATTTTTTAAATAAAAAATACGACAACAGAATTAAAATTGAAATAAAAGACCAATATTACAATATGAGAGAAAAACTAGAAGATCACATAGAAATAATTGATCTTGCCAAGGCCGCCTTTGAAAAATCAGATGTAACTCCAAAAATTGGACCAATAAGAGGTGGAACAGACGGATCCAAACTTTCTTTTATGGGACTTCCTTGCCCAAATCTTTTCACAGGTGGCTACAATTATCACGGAAGATACGAGCTTGTGAGCCTGGATCAAATGGAAAAATCTAAAGAAGTTGTGAAAAATATTATAAAAATTTTAGCTGAATAAGTTATTTTAAAATCATCACTTTTGTGGTGATTTTTTTTCATATTTTTATAGGCTAGAAAAACTTTACAAATTACAATTTTTTATAAAATTCCACAAAAAAATAGTGCAAGAAATTTTTCTATCTCTCACACTATTTTGCCACTATCAAAAATTATTATTTGAATTCTCGTCTGAAGAATTTTCTTCTGAAATTGCTTCTTCTTTTAGCTTATCTCTTAACTTCTTATCTCTCATCTTTTGTTCTGCGATATTTCTTTCTTCTTCAGTCATGTTTTTTAATTCTTCTTCTGTATATTCTTTTACATATTCTTCATCAGAATTATTTTGTCTTAGTCTTTCTAATTCTTTAGCCTCGTATCTTGCGCTTTCCTTGTCAACATAATAAAGAGGAGAACCCTTTTTCATGTGTCCGTCTACAGTTTTTATATTAATATTTTCCTTATCGAGAGTTACACCGTAATAGGCAAGATAAGAAAGCTGACCGTAATTCATATCTGTTTCAATATGTTTATTTGCAATAGAAACTAATCTTGGAAGTTTTAAAAGCATCTTAGGCGATTTCATCTTGTCAAAAATCTTCATAATAAAATCTTGTTGAGCCTTTATCCTATCAAGATCCTGGTTTTTATAATTTTTTCTCATTCTAAGATATTTTACTGAATCTTTTCCATCTAAGAGGTGGAGACCCTCTTCAAAGTTGATTTCAAGTGGTGGTACAGTTGATGGATCAGTGTATTTGTACTCTGGTGTGTAAACTTCAACACCACCAATTGCATCAACAAGTTCTTCTACAGCTTCGTAATTAACTGTGACATAGTGATCAATTTTAACGTCCATAAAATCTTCGACACTTGAAACTTGAAGATCAATTCCTCCACGAGAATAAGCAGCATTCATCCTATAATTGTCATATCCCTTTAGCTTGTAATATGTATCTCTTGGGATTGATAAAAGTCTAACCCTATCAAATTTTGGATCTATGGACAAAAGCATAATTGTATCTGCTCTTTTCGAATTTTTATCAACTTCATAAGTCACATCACTGGAATCAATTCCTATAAGAAGAATGTTTACAATGTCTTCATCTTCATCAAATATAGAAATTTTTTCTGGCTCTTCTATTGCCTCTTTATTTTCAATTTTATTATCGTTAGCTAATTTTTTTCCTCTTGGCATAAATATAAATGTAAGTCCCAAGGCTCCAAGGAGGAGTACAACAGTAAGGAATACAAATATTCTGTAAATATATTTCATATTAACCTCCTAAAATAAGTCTATATAAAATAAGACAATATTTCAATACTTTTATTTATATGATAGTTTAATTTATCTTTTGGGGTAATATATAAGTATGAAAATATTATTAGACGCAGATGGTTCACCCATAAGAAAGATATGTGAAGATCTCTCAAAAAAATACGCTGCAAGGCTAATAATGGTAAGAAATTATAGCCAAGAATTTACTCCATCCTATGGAGAAGTTGTAGATGTAGATATATCAAAGGAAGCAGCTGATATTTATATTGCAAATCATGCAAAAAAAGATGACCTTGTGATAACAAATGACAGGGGACTTTCCTCTCTTGGCCTTTCAAAGGGAGCAAGAGTAATGGATTTTCAAGGAGAGTTCCTTGATGATGACAATATAATGCAGTATCTTTCTGTTAGACACTTCAATAAGAAAATGAGAGATAGGGAAATTTATTTTAATATTTCTAAGAGAGAAAAAAGTGCCGATGAAAATTTTTATAAGGCACTAGATAAATATTTGGAGGGAATAAATATGCTTACACTTTTTATTTCAAACCTTTGCCCAGATTGTCCACCAGCAATAGAAGAAATAAAAAAGAGAAAGATAAAATGTGAAATAGTTGATATCACATCATCAATGGCAAGTCTTAAAAAATTTTTAAAAGAAAGGGATTTTTCAGATGCCTTTGACGAAATCGTGGAAGAAGGTAGTGTTGGAGTACCTTGCCTTATGCGTGACGATGAATTTTTCTTCTTTGATGGAGATTTAGATGAATTCTTAGGAGGAAAAGATGGAATTTAATCAATTTTTAGATTTGGCAAAAATAAGAGAGTCCTGTAGAGAATATGATCCAGAAAGAGAAGTTGAAATAGAAAAATTAGAAGCTTGTCTTGAAAGTATGAAACTTTCTCCTTCTGCATGCAATGCCCAACCTTATTTCTATTATGTAGTTCAAGGCGAAGATGCGAAAAATATTTCTAAGTATTTTCAAGTTGGAACAATGAATTCCTTTGTAAAAGACGTAAATGCCTTTGCAATTGTGACAGAAGAAAATTACAACTTGTCTGCCAAAATAGGTTCAAGTATAAAAAATCAAGATTATAAATCAATTGATATTGGAATATCAGCAGCTTATTTTACTGCCGAGGCCACAAGTCTTGGACTTTCAACTTGCATAATAGGTTGGTTTGACGAAGAAAAATTGCAAAAATTTTTAAAGACAAAATCAAGAATTAGACTTGTAATAGCAATTGGCTACGCAAAAGATGACAAACTTCGTGAGAAAAAAAGAAAGACTTCTGATGCAATTTATAAAATAGTATCAGAAGATAAATAAATTTGAATTTATAACTAGGCTTATTAAATAAGCCTAGTTTTTTTGTAAATTTTATTACATAAGGGGTCTGATATATCCCATCTCAAGTGCAATATTATAAGCTTCAATAGCATTCTTAGCACCAAGTTTTCCATAAATATTTGCAAGGTGGTTGTAGAGGGTCCTCTCGCTGATGTAGAGCTTTTCTGCAATTTCTTTTTTTGTCTGACCACTTAAAACTTCTATTAAAATCTCTTCTTCTCTCTTTGTAAGAGGCTCAATTATTTTCTTATTTTCATCAAAAGAAATTTTTTCATCCTTGTAGACCCTCTCAAGTCTTTCTATTACCCCATCAACATCAAGTGACTTGTTAATAAAATCCCTGGCTCCCTTTTCAAGAGCAAGCCTCTTGTAATTTATCATGTCGTAGGATGTCAAAATCACAATCTTTTTATCTTTATCATAAATATTATCTAAGATGTCAAATCCCGTCTCCTCTTGCTTGAGATTTATATCCAAAATTATTATGTCGTAGTCTCCCTTCACTTCTTCATAAAAGATTTTTATGTCGCTGGTGTAGGTGCAAGAAATACCCCTCTCTTCCAATAGGAGCTTCAGACTCTCTCCAAAAATTTTGTGGTCATCTAATAAAAGAATTTTCATCTCTGTACCTTCTTATTTTTATTCTAGTGTAAAGACTTCCCTTCCTGTCTTCATAGGAAATTTCTCCTTCCTTAGAAGTCACAAGGACCTTCAAAAGGAGGACACCCCTCTTTGAGTCCTCAATATTCTTGAAGTCTTCCTCTCTCATGCCATCACTTTCTACTTCCATAACAATAAAGTCCTCATCTTCATAAAGCCTATAAAAAATATAGGAAGCCTCTGAATGCTTGTAAATGTTGTTGGCAAGCTCCTTAGTAATAGTTGATATAAGTCTTATTTCTTCCTTGCTTGCATTTCCTCTTAGGGTCTCAGAAATTTTCTGGTCTATCTTAGTTTTCTTTTCTGGATAGAGACTGGAAAGATTTTCAAAAACTCCCTGAATATTTTCTTCTATGCCAAAGTCTTCAAAGAGACTAGTTTGATAAAACTTCATAATTTCTCTAAGCTTTCCATTTAAGTTTGTGAGAATATCCCTTGACAGATCCAACCTGGGCTCTGCCAAGCTTAAATAGTTTTTAGCAGCAAAAATATCTTGGAGGACTTCATCATGGATAAGTCTTGCAAAATTTTCACGTTCTTCGCCAAGATATTCGGACATATAAAAAAGTTTAAAGACTTCTTCATAGACGTCTTCCCTGTCCTTTAAAAAAAGATAGAATAAAAGACAGTAGGCAAAAAATATTATTTGATAAAAAATATGGATTACTGGCCCATCAAGGTCAAGTAGATAAATAATTATAGTGGATAGGATAACTAGGGTAAATGTGGCAATCTGGGTCATCTTCTTAGAAACTGGAAGGACACTAATATGTCTAGCCCTATCAGGTTTTAGGTTTTTCTTAATATAAAATAGACTTGTTGGAAGTCCTAGACCTATAAAAATTATTGGACTTAAATTTTTATTGAGAGCCAGGGCAAAAAATAAAAATGAAATGAGAATAAGAAATCCATGACTTTTCTCATCTTCTTCTTTACTTATCTCTGTTTGAATAAAGCCGTAAATAGTCCCTATAATTAAAAAACTCATTAGGTTCATAAGGGCTTGGTTTTCTATTAGGTCCCCTACTTTATAAAGCCAGGCCCAATAAAATATTAGGGCAAGTTGGCAAATTATGATTTTTAAAATTCTCTTTCCCATCAAAAGTAGGTCACTCCAATCCTCTCCTTATTAGTTCTAAGGACCATAAAAATATTTATAGAAGTTAAAATTAAAAACTTGCTTATCAAGTACAATTCTATCACAGAAGTGAAAATATAAATATTAGTTGAGACCACTAAGATAAGAGCTCCCAAGAGAATTATTTTGTTTTGGATTCCAGCCATCTTGTTCATGTTTTCTGTGTTTAAAATTTTTAGAATTAAAAAATTTGTGTAAAGGCCTGCCGTAAGTAAGAAGTTAAAAATCTCTAAGACTCCAATTTTTGTCTTAAAGACAAAGAATATAAGGGCAGGCAAGAGGGTAAGAAGGCTAGCTAGGTATATGGATCCAAAATATTTTATGACTAAGAATTTTATTCCAACCCCATTGGCAAGGAAAAACTCGATTTTCTTCCTTACCTTGTCATCTTGAATGGTAACCTTAGAAAATTCTAGGGCAAAGATTGTAAAGAGGATGGCAAGACCCTCTGTCCCCATAAGCCTTGCTAGGCTTGTGTATTTTTCAATGGAAAAACTTGATAGGTAAGTAAAGACCAGACCAAAAAATCCCATCAAGATGGCGTTCTTGTCCAAGTTTTTCTTTAGGTCGAGAACAATTGATTTTAAGACCACTCTACTTTCACCTCCATGACTTTTTCATTGTCCATCTTTCTGACTTGATAAAATGAATAAATCCCCAAGCCAAGTCCAAGAATTAGATTAAAAATAATTAAAAGTACATATAAGTCCAAGTTTATAGATCCTAGAAAAGCTAAAATTCTTCCAGAAAAATTCCCCAAAAGATAAATTCCAAGACTTGTGCTAAAGAAAACCATATTTTTGAAAAACTTAAAATTCTTCCTATACATTGCCATGACGTTAAGGGTCAAGATCAAAAAATAATGAAGGGCGATGCAAGAAAGATAGAGGGCTATAAAGGACTTGCCCAAGTCACAAATAAGATAAGTTCCAAAAAAAATTATAAAGGAAGGAAGAGATGAAATCCTCCAATTTTCTATTGAGTAGGCCTTGATGATTTCTCTCACGTCAAGTCCTGCCCCTAATAAAAACTCCATCCTTCCACTTAGCTTGTCCTTTAGACTTAAGTTTACAAGAATGGTGTTGGACCCAATTATGCCAAAACCAAGTATAAGGGCATAGGACATGAGGATAATAAAATCTTCTCCCCTTTCCCTTAAGAGAAACTTGTAAATACCGAGGAGGTAGGCGAAGGCAATTACAAGAAATAAAACTGTGTTAACTATCACTTCCCTGTCCCTAAAGATCAGGTATCTTGCCGCCCTATTTAAATCTTTATCTTTCATTTTGACCCCTCCTCTATAAATAAGTCCTCAAGATTTTCTCCAAGCTGAGAAACTTCCTTGGTGAATAAAATTTTTCCATCCTTAATCATAGTCACCATATCAGCAACTTTTTCAATCTCTGACAAGTCGTGAGATGTTATGACAATAGTCTTGCCTTGGTCTTTTAAAATTTTTATAATTTTTCTAATTTCAACTCTAGACAGAGGATCTACTCCCGAAGTAACTTCGTCTAAGAAGATGATGTCTCTATCCATTAGGACAATGATGAGAAGGGATAGCTTCCTCTTCATGCCCTTGGAGTAAGTTGACACCTTCCTGTCTAGGTCATCAGTGATTCCCAAAATATGGGCATAAGTCTTGTAGTCCTCCTTACTAAAATTAAAGTATAGGGAATAAATATTTATATTTTCCATCCCAGTCTTGTCTTCATAGAGATAGTCATTTTCAAGTAACATGGCATAGGATCCCTTGACTTCGACACGACCCTTGCATTTGTAAATTCTTGTCAAAATCCTCAAGAGACTTGTCTTGCCAGACCCATTGGGACCCACAAGGGCGTGGACTGTTTTTTCCCTTATAGACAAAGAAAAATCACAAAAGACTTCCTTGTCCTTAAAGGACTTTTCAATATTTTCAACAAGTATTATGTCTTTCATATTGCCTCCTTATCTTGCAAGTCTCCTGTGATTTTATTTTTCTTATTTAAGAATTATTTTTTATTTTTAAAAATTCAAAAACTTTAAGATGCAGCCCAAAAATATTAGGATGATACCCAAGTATTTATTCTTTTCCTTATCCTTCTCCAGAATAAAACTTGCAAAAATATAAATTCCGATAAATAAAATAATATTTGAAAGTGTAAGGTATTTCATTTCTTAACTCCATTCTAATTTAATAAAATCATAATTTTATGAGTAATAACTGCAAATTTTTTTGAATTTACTTTCTTATGTTTTTACTTCTACTTAATAAATAAGATTTTATAATCTTTTAAGACAAAATAAAAGAGGAGGCTAAGCTCCTCAAATTTATTTATTTAATTCTTCTTCCATGGCTTTCACAAGTTCTTTAAATTTTTCTTCTTCAAGCTCTGTAAAGCGACCTATATTTGGTGAATCTAAATCAAGAACTCCTATTACTTCGCCTTTTATTTTTATTGGCAAGACTAATTCTGAATTAGACGCTGAGTCGCAGGCAATGTGACCTTTAAAGTCGTGAACATTTTCTATTCTCATAATTTTTTTATTTTTCCAAGCTGATACGCAAACTCCTTCTTCAGCAATTCTTGTGCAAGCAGGAAGTCCTTGGAAGGGTCCCAAGACTAATTCATCTTCTCTTACAAGATAAAATCCAGCCCAATTTAAATCTTTTATCACATTAAATATTATGGAAGAAATATTTGCCATCATGGCTATAATGTCTTTTTCTGTTTTTATGGTAGCCCTGCCAAAGTCCACCATGTAGTCAAGTCTTTCTTTATTGTCTAAGTTTTCTATTCCCTTAATCTCTAACATCTTTTCTCCCAAAATTTTATCTTTTAAAAACTATATTTCCACCAACAACTGTCATCCTTGGTTTAATATCTTTTATTTCCATTGGGTCAATTGTAAAAATGTCCTCATCTAAGACAACAAAGTCAGCTAAGAAATCTTTTTTGATTCTTCCCTTAATGTCTTCTTGAAATTCTACATAAGCAGATTCCACTGTGTAGGCATCAATAGCTTCGTAAACGTCTACACATTCCTTTGGATAAAATCCTCCTTCTGGATTTCCCTTTTTATCTTTACGAGTCACTGCCATGTAAATATTTGGAAATGGATTTAGGTTTTCAACTGGTGCATCAGTTCCATAAGCAAGGTGAGCACCAAGATCTTTTAGGCTCTTAAAAGCATAAGATGTGGATGCAAGTTCTTTGCCACATCTGTCTTCAACAACTTTCATGTCATAATCCAAAAATATTGGCTGTGCCATGACACAGATGTCATCTCTTGCAATCCTTTCAAGGAGTTCTCTGTCAGTTATTTGGCAGTGAACAAGAGTGTGACGCAATTTATTTTCTCCATCAATAAAGGAATCTTCGTAACACTTAACTGTATCTTCGATTGCCTTATCTCCAATGACGTGAGTTATGACTTGCAGATTATTTTTTGTTGCCAAGTTCACGTATTTTCTCATCTCTTCATCTTTTATCCAAGGAAGTCCGTGGTTGTCCCTATCGTCATTGTATCCATGGCGCATAAGGGCAGTTCTTGCTCCAAGAGATCCGTCCTTAAATAGTTTAAGAGGTCCAAGTTTTAAATAATTTGTGTCATAGTCATGAGAAGTGTATTCTCCTTCAGACAAATATTTTTCAAATTCAGAAAAATCATTAAAGCAAACTTGGTGTCTATACCTAATTTTTTTATTTTCCTTATAAATATCTTTTAAAAGTTTAAAGGCAACAGGTCCATTCATAAAAGTTGTGCCAACATCATTTGACTGAACTGATGTAAGACCACAAGATACTGCATAGTCCATAGTTTCTATTAGCATTTCACGTCTTTCATCAAGGGTAAAATCTGGTATAACATCTTTTGCAAAATTGCAGGCATTGGCAGTGTAAACTCCAGATGGATAACCATCGTCACCTATTAAAAATTCTCCATCAGGAAATTGTGGACTATCCTTTGTAAGTCCAAGAATTTCAATGACCTTTGTGTTTGATGAAACTATGTGACCACATACTCTTTCGAGAACTATGGGTATTTCTCTTGAAATTTTATCTAAATCAAAGCGGTTTGGTATTCTCTTTTCACCTGTGAAAAGATCTTGGTTCCAGCCAATGGCATGAATTCCCTTTTGACATCTCTTTGGATTTTTTTCCATAAAAAGTTTGCATCTATCAATCATTTCTTTAATGGACTCAACTCCTTCAATGTCAACTTGGTTCATGCTTTCTCCAAATTGCATAAAGTGAAGGTGAGAATCGTTTAATCCAGGTATTACTGTTCTTTTTTCAAGGTCAATTTTTTCTATATCATCATCGAGGTATTTTTTTACAAGGTCTTCTGTTTTTCCAACTTCTTTTATAAATTCATCTTCGACATAAATTGCCTCTTGAAATTCATCTCGATTGACATAAACTTTTCCATTGTAAAATAATTTTTTCATCTTATACCTCTTTTTTCTCTTTTTTAATTTTGCATCAAAAATCATATAAGTGATTGCACCAAGCATTGGCACAACAAGACCAGTTAGTCCTGTAATTGGATCTTCTAATGCACCTTGGACAACAAGTCCTGCAAAAATTAGAGCTGTTATAATTACAGAAACTGGATAGAACCAAACTTTGTATGGTCTTTCAATTTTTGGATATTTTTTCTCAAAATTGGAACACATAAAATTGTAAGAACTGAGAAAATCATTCCTGTTATTACTACCATGTTAGTCAATTGGTCAAGGTTTGATGAAAGTACAAGTAAACAAGCAAATACACATTGGACAATCATTGGAGCTGTTGGAACTTTATATTTTGGATGAAGTTTTGCAAAGGACTTAAAGAAGTGACCTTCTACAGCCATTGCATAGTACATTCTTGGTTGAGCAAGTATAAGTCCATTTAGGGTCCCAAACATTGCAAGAATCATTCCTGCACTTACTATGAGTACTCCAGCTTGTCCAAATACTCTTTTTGCTACTTCTGTTCCAAGATATAAATCTCCAGAATCTATCATTGCCACGATTTCTTCGTGAGGAATTACCTTCATAATGGCAAAGTTAAATAATGTGTAAAGAACCGTTATTCCACCAATACCAATTATTAGAGCAAGTGGAAGATTTTTGTGAGGTTCTTTTATTTCTTCTGCTACTGTATTTAAATTTGTCCAACCTTCATAAGCCCAAAGAGTTGCAACCACTGCTATGGCTATCATTCCAAAAATATTTGTGCCAGAAGTCTTTGAATATTCAACAGCAGATCCAAGACTCAAGTCTGGACTAATTTTTCCAACAAATAATGCTGCTATCATTACTATTCCTATGGGAACAAGTTTTGCTACCATAGATAGGTTTTGTAAAATTGAAGCTGCCTTAACTCCAAATAAATTGTAAATAGTTAGGGCAATTATTAAAAATATGGCTGCAAGTTTAATTCCAAAATCAGAGATTTCAAAAAAACTTTTGAAAACAGTCATAAGGGCAATTGCAACTGCGGCAACTGAACCTGGTCCACCAACTATCCAGTCAGTAAAGCCTGATATAAATCCAACTATTGGATGGTAGGCTTCATTTAAGTAAACAATTCTTCCTCCAGCCTTTGGCATAGCAGTACCAAGTTCTGCATAACAAAGTCCTCCAAAAAAGTGTTATAAGTCCACCAATTACCCAACAAATAAGAGCAAGACCAGAGTTCATATTAGTCCTTTGAAGAACATAGGAACCTAGATAAAAAATTCCAGAACCTATCATAATTCCGCCAATGATACTAACTCCACCAAAAACTCCAATTTCTCGATTAAACTCAGTATTCTCTGTGGTTAATTTTTCAATATCCTTTGAATTGTTATTCATAGCACACCTCTTTCCTCTATATTTTATATTTTTTAATTTTTAAAACTGTGAACAGGAGCTGGAATAAATCCACCTCTTTGTGCAAATTTTTCTGCACTGCCTGGATGAACTGGAATAATTGGAGCAGAACCCAATAGTCCACCAAAAGTTGCTTCTTCTCCAACTTTCTTTCCTATAACTGGAATAAGTCTAACAGCTGTAGTTTTTTGATTTATGATTCCAATCATGGCTTCATCAGCAATTATTGCAGCAAGCGTTGATGCCTTTGTATCTCCTGGGATTGCAATCATGTCAAGACCAACGGAGCAAACACAAGTCATGGCTTCAAGTTTTGAAAGACCAATGTATCCATTTCTTGCAGCTTCTATCATTCCTTCGTCTTCACTCACTGGTATAAAGGCACCAGATAGTCCACCAACGTGATCAGATGCCATGATTCCACCTTTTTTCACTGCATCATTTAGCATGGCAAGAGCTGCAGTAGTTCCGTGACCACCTGCAAATTCAAGACCAATTTCTTCTAGGATTCTTGCAACAGAATCTCCAATGGCTGGAGTTGGTGCAAGGGATAAGTCAATTGTTCCAAAGGGAACACCAATTTTATTTGCAACTTCTGTTCCAATTAATTCTCCAAGTCTTGTTATTTTAAAAGCAGTCTTCTTTATTGTTTCAGAAACTACATCAAAACTTTCTCCCTTAACTTTTTCTAGGGCGTATTTTACAACTCCAGGTCCAGAAACCCCAACGTGAAGGACTACATCTCCCATACCTACACCGTGAAAGGCTCCTGCCATAAAGGGATTATCTTCTACTGCGTTGGCAAAGACAACGAGTTTTGCACAACCAATGGAATCTTCATCTTTAGTATTTTCTGCAGTTTCAACAATCTTTTCTCCCATTAGCTTAACTGCGTCCATATTAAGTCCCTTTTTTGTTGTACCAACATTTACTGAAGAACAAACTTTATCAGTTTCAGCAAGGGCACGCGGGATAGAGTTAATTAAAATTTCATCTGCTGGTGTCATTTCTCCATGAACTAAAGCAGAAAAACCGCCAATAAAGTCAACTCCAATTTCCTTTGCAGCCTTGTCGAGAGTTCTTGCAAATTCTGTATAGTCTTTTTCATCAGTTGCACCAGCTATTAGGGCTATAGGTGTAACAGAAACTCTTTTATTTACAATTTCTACACCGTATTTTTTTGCAACTTCATTTGCATAATCTACTAGATGTTTGCCATATTTTGTTATCTTTTCATAAATCTTTTGGCGGGCAAGATCTCCGTCCTTATCTATACAATCTAAAAGTGAAATGCCAAGAGTTACAGTCCTAATATCTAAGTTTTCTTGATCCAGCATCCTCACTGTCTCTAAAATTCTTTTTTTATCCATAAAGATCGCTCCTTAAATTTGGTGCATCTTGTCAAAGATACCTGTGTGTTGAACTCTTATAGAAAGTCCAAGTTCTTCCCCAAGTTTTTCATAGGCATCTACAACTTCTTGGAATTCAACATTCATCTTAGTTAAATCTACCATTACAATCATTGTAAAATAACCATCTAAAATTGTTTGAGTAATATCAACAATATTTAAATCAAATTCCACCATCTTTTTTACAACTTCGTATACAATACCAATTTTGTCACTACCTATTACAGTTATAACAGCTCTCATAATTTCCCCCTTATTTAAAATTACAATCATTATACCATAATTTAGGACTTTAATAATGGCATTTATAATTGTATTTAAACTCACTTTATTATAATATTATAGCAAAAGGAGGGCTGTAAATGAAAAAGTTAAAATTTATTGTTCTTTCATTAATTGCAATTTTATTTTTTACAGGATGTAATAAAAATAAAATTGCTAATGAAGAAAAAGTAGCTGAAAAAAATAAAATGGAAGAAAAAGGAAAATCACAAGTTAATGAACAAGAGATAAAGCTCTTTATTGCAAGAGAAAATCTTGGAGAATCCTCTGAAAAGTTTCCGCAATCAGAAATCATTGGAGATTTAAGTTTAAAAGACTATGAGAGAATTTTTATGGGAGTTAACTTTAATGACAAGTTAATAGAAAAGACTGAAGATAAAGCTGGCGATTTAACAATTTATTCTCATGGCAGAATAGTTAAACTTTCCAATGAAGAAGTTGATGGAATTTATAAAAACGAAGAAATTAGAAAAGATGGTTCAAAAATAATTGAATCCAAGAAAAATCTAAGGACCAAGGCTCTAGAACTTTTAATTTCAAATAAAATGCGTGAAATTGAAAAACTTAAAAATCCTGGAGAATATGAAACTTATTATACTTATTTAGTTAAGGACTTTTTTGAAGATGGAAAATTAATTTTCCTTGCCTCTATAAAGAATTCAAACTTTTCTTTTAAAGATGGAATTTTTAAGGAAGAGTCTGGCTATACCACTCCCGTGGAAATTAGGTATGTCTTAGATAATAATAAAAATTTTGCCTTTGATGAAAAAATTGAAGCTATGGAAGGGGCAGGATACGGGCCTTCAATTAAAAAAATGGCTCGCGACGATCAAGCTATTTTTGATGTCTTTTTAGATGATAGAAGTGGAAAAGACTATGACAAATTAATGGAAGACTTGCTTTATGTGGCAGAAGAAAAGGGTCTCGATAATTTTACTCACAAGTTAGAAGAAATCCCTGGTTATGAAAAAGATGTAATCTATATAAAAGATGGTCCAAACCACATCCCTGGCACAGTTGAAATTGCCAAGAAAAAAGACTATGAAGAGGCAAAAAATAGTGTGGGAAAGGTAAATTGGTCCTACTGCGAAGGAGTAGTTTATCACGAAAAAACTGGCATTGCCGTAAAAGGCATAATTGATTATTTCGAATAATTTTATAAATTTTTAATTAAGATTTTTTTAAAGTCTTAATGATATATAAAGGTTTAATTAATTCAATCTAACCTTAGCTTATTCCCAACTATCAATTAACAAATGAGTTTTGGTAGAAAAAAATAAAAATAAAAGACAGCCGTAAAAAAATCCAATTGTTTGAGCGAAGCGAGTTTTGGATTTTAGGCTGTCTTATTTTTATTTTGTAATATAGGCCCCTGCCAGGCCGTTGGGATTGGGGGGGAGGTTTTAGGAGGGGGTAAGGGTCCTCGGAACGACCCTTACTCCCCCTCCTAATATATAATTTATGGTTTTCAATTAAAAAAGTGGATGCCACCTATAATCTTAGGCAAACATCCACTTACAAGTATTCAATTTGATGCGAGTCTATTTTGTTAACATACAACAAATAAAAAACTTTTTCTTAATTTTTTTCAAAAATTTATAAACTTACTTACAAGCTTCAATAAATTTTTCAAAAATCATATTCATTTCTTTGTCATCGTACATCATTTCTGGGTGCCATTGTACTGCAAGGGCAAATTTTTTATCGTCAAGATAAACTGCTTCTACTAATCCTTCTTCAGATAAAGCAGCTTTTTTTAATCCCTTTCCAATTTCATTTACTCCTTGATGGTGATAGGAGTTAGTCCAAATTTCTTCTCTTTTAAAAATATCAAAAAGTGGAGAATCTTCTACTATTTTTAGTGCATGTGATGGTTCATTTCTAAGTGAATTGCTCATTGAGTGAGCTGGAAAACCTGCTGAAGGTAAGTCTTGGTGGATAGTGCCTCCAAGAGTAACATTTAAAATTTGAAGTCCTCTGCAAATTCCCAAGAAAGGTATGTCTTTTTCTAGTGCATACTCTGTCATAAAAATTTCTTCGTGGTCTCTGATATTGTCAAAATTTCCTGCCTTGCCAGAGTTTCTTTCGTTATAAGTTCTTGGATTTACGTCATGTCCTCCAGATAAAAGTAGTCCGTCAATTTTATCTAAGACTTCTCTCATGTCCTCAAGACTTTTTATATTTGGTATTAAAATTGGGATTCCGCCATTTCTTTCCACTGCCCTAATATAATCTGCTGCTACTAATTGCCAATCTTGACCTTCAACCCCAATTTGTCCAACATCATTTTGAGAAATATCTCTAAGTGAGTTAACAGAAATTCCTATAAGTGGTTTCATTATCTTCCTCCCTGTGTTTTATTAAACTCATTATATCAAAGTCAAGATAAAATTGGTAATTTTTTAATTTGTCTAAGCATTTATTGCTTAAAAAATTAAATTAATATATAATCAGTAGATTAGAGGTGCATTATGAGTTTAAATAGACAATTTTTCAAATTTGTCATCCCATCTATTATAGCAATGTGGGTATTTTCGATTTATACAATTGTAGATGGATTTTTTGTTGCAAACTTTGCAGGTGAAATGGAACTATCTGCTGTCACAATAGTAGTTCCATATGTAAATTTCCTATTTGCAATTGCAATTATAACTGGAGTTGGGTCTCAAACCATTATAGGAATAGAGCTTGGAAAGGGAAATCGTGACGAGGCAAACAAGGTTTTTACCTTCATAATTTTATTTATCCTTGCTTTTTCCATTGTCCTATCTATTCTTGGAATAATTTTTATGAATCAAATAATAAGATTTCTCGGTGCAGACTCAAGTTTATTTAGTTTATCACACCAATATCTTTCAGTTATTGTTTTCTTTTCGCCCTTCTACATCATTGCCTACGCCTTTGAGGTTTTGGTAAAGGTCGATGGCTTTCCTAGAACAGCAATAATTGGTGCAGTGTCTGCCTGTGTCACAAATATAATTTTAGATTACATTTTAATTGACAAGTTCCAAATGGGAGTAAAGGGTGCTGCCCTTGCCACTGGCATAGCTCAATTTTTATCCTGTCTAATATTTTTCATTCACTTTAGATCTGCCAAGGGCTATCTTCGTTTTGTAAAAATAAAAATGACAGCTGCTGAAATAATTCAGTATTTAAAAACAACTGTCGCCTATGGTTTTGGAGAATTTATATCTGAACTAAATGCTGCAACTTTTGTCTTTATATTTAACTTATTTATAATAAAATATCTTTCACCAGAATATCTATCTGCCTACGCAGTAATAAATTACATGTCCCTATTTGCAAGTTCTACCTTCCAGGGAGTTTGTCACGGGACACTTCCTCTTCTATCCTACTATCATGGTTCAGAAGAGAGAGAAAAAAGTTTAAAAATTATAAAGATGAGTTTTATATTTATATTTATAGTTTCTCTTATTATGTATGCAATAGCCTTCTTTGGTGCAAGAACTCAATTTGAAATGTTCTTGGAAAATAAAAATATGATTTCTGCATCAATAAGACCTATGAGAATTTATGCCCTCATGTTTTTGTTGGCAGGTCACAATTTATTTATAGCTTCACTTTCATCTGCCATAGGTGATCCAAAATATTCCATAATTATAAATATTTTGAGGGGGTCAGTTGCCCTTTTCATCTCAATTTATCTTTGTGTTCACCTACTTGGAACAAGATATTTATTCTTTGGAGCAATAATTTCTGAATTTATAGTATTTTTAATTTCTCTTTACTCACTAAAGAAAATGGTGAATAAACCAAAATTACAAGTTAAAAATGCCTAAAAAAAGAGGAAGCCTTTTTTGACTTCCTCTTTTTTTAATCTAAATATTTTTTAAATTTTTCTGGTATGTTTTCTGCTAGATAAGCAAGTCCATAAATATCTGGACCAACGTGTGATGCTATAGTCTGACCAATTTCAAGAATTAGGAATTTCTCATAGCCCTTGTCTTTTAATTTATTTATCAAAGAATCAAGTAGTTCTTTGTTATCAGCATATACTGGGAAAATCCTATCATCTCCATTGGAATTAGACTTTTCTTTCATAATTTCAACCATTTTTTTATAGGATTTGTTTTTGCCACGAACTACATCTGATAAATAGATTTTTCCCTCTTCATCAACTTCTAAAATTGGAAGAATATTTAATACACTTGAAATTTTTGCCTTAGTTCTTGAAACTCTGCCACCTTCATAGAGGTATTTTAAGTCATAAACTGTAAAGATGTGTTTAGTGTTTTTTACTAAAAACTCTAATAAGTCTAAGACTTCATCATAGGATGCTCCATTTTTTGCAGCAAGCCCTGCGAAATAAGTTATTTGACCAAAACCAACTGATGCAGCAAGAGAGTCCACAATTTCAACTCTTACATCATATTTTTCCTCAATTTCTTTTTTTGCCATGCAGGCATTTTGAAAGGTTCCACTCATGCCAGATGATAAGGTTAAACAAATAATGTCTATTCCATCTTTTGCAAGTTCTTCAAATTTTTTAGGTACTCATAAAAAGTTATTTGGCTTGTCTTAAAAAAAGCTCCCTCTCTCATTTTTTTATAGATTTCTTGGTTACTTATGTCTTCTTTTAAGTCTTCGCCTTCTTCATCGGCAGTTTTTATCCTAAAAATCTCTATATCTAAATCTTCCAATGTCTTTTTATCTAAATCACATGAGGAATCTGATATTATTTTAAAAGTCATTTGTCCCTCCTATTAGGATTATTTAGCTTCTTTTATCAATCTTAAATATTTAAATTATATGTATCTTAACTTTTTGATTTTTCTTTTTTAATTAAAATATTTTATAAAAATAATACTTACATATTAATATTATAACATAGAGTTAATTTTTCATATAATATTTTATTAGTTTTCATGAAGTCTAAATCTTGATTTAATTTCCAAAATATTTGTTATAATAAATTTATGGAAAAAAAATATATGAAAGAAGCCCTTCGATATGCCCATCGTTCTCTTTTATCTGACGATGTACCTATTGGCTGTGTAATTGTAAAAAATAATAAAATAATTGCCTACGGCTACAATAAAAAAGAGGATTTAAAAAATCCCACTGCCCACGCAGAAATAATGGCTATAAATATGGCTGCAAAACACTTAAATTCTTATCATTTAGAATCTTGTGATATTTATGTAACTCTTGAACCTTGCCTAATGTGTGTTGGTGCGATCCTAAATTCTAGGATAAAAAATTTATATTTTGGTGCAAGAAATAAGAGGTTTGGTGCTGTTGTTTCCCATCAAAAAATAGAAAAACTCATAACTAATCACAATATCAGTTATGAGTATGGAATCATGGAAAAGGAATGTGCAAGCCTCATTTCCAATTTTTTCTCAGATCTTAGGAAGAGGTCTAAATAAAAATTCTAGATTGTTTTGCAAAAAAGTCTAGTATAAACTTATCGTAATAATTTTTTGTAAGAAAGGCAATAATTATTCCAATAATTGCTCCAATGATTACATCGCTTGGATAATGTACGAAGTGATAAATTCTTGAAAATGCAATTAAAATAGCTATCACAATAAATACTATTCCCATTCCTTTAAAGTAAAAATAAATTGTAAGAGCTGCTGCAAAAGATGAAGATGCGTGACCTGATGGGAAAGAAAAATCTGTGGGATTTTTTATTAAAAGTTCCACCTTTGAAATCCAAGAAGGTCTTTTTCTTTTTAAAGTGTTTTTCAAAAAAATATTGCAGACTATACCATTAAATATTAGGGCAAGAATAATATTTATGCTCTCAATCCTAAAACCTAGGTAAAATAGAATGAAAACTGTGAAAAGCCATATTGCTCCTCCAGTCCCAAGATGGGTTATGGCAATCATGTATCTATTTAAGGTGTCATTCCTTATACTAAGGAGCCAGTTTAAAAATTTGCTATCCATTAATACCTCACAAATTATTTTATAAAAAAAGGCCTATCTCTAGGCCATGAAATTACATTCTGTTTTCGTTGTCAACCCATTCTTTAGCTTCTTCAACTTCGTCGTCTGTTGGGATTTCAATTCCTGTTTCAGGATCTTGTCCTTCAGTTTTAGCATAAAGATCTGAATCTGCTCTGTCTTTAGGATTAATTTCTTTTTGTTGATCCATATTTGCTTTCATTTGTTTTTTTTGTGAATCAGAAAGAGTTGTTGAATTTTCAATTAAATCTTTTTCTTTTTTATTGTCTGTCATATTATCCCTCCATATATTTATTAAATATATATTATTACAAATATCTAATAAATACAAATACTTTAAGTAAAATTTCAGTATAATAGTATTATACTCGCATTAGAAGATTTAATATATTCTTTTTGGGTAATTTAATATAGTTAAATCAATATTTAGGAAGTGTTATATGTTAAAAGTAATCTTTGATAACTTAGGTGAGTACAAAAAATACGCTGTGCTATCGCCTTTTTTTGTTTTATTAGAAGTATTGATGAATGCAGCAATTCCCTTCTTTATGACAAAAATAATAGACCAGGGGATTTTAATAAATTCCTCTGACAATATAATTAAATACGGAATAATCCTACTTATAGTGGCGGCAATTTCACTTGCAACAGGAATAATTTCAGGTTATCTTGCCACAAAGGCTTCAAGTGGACTTGCAAAAAATATGAGAGGATCAATGTTTGATAACATCACTGATTTTTCCTTTGAAAATATGGACAAATTTAAAAGTGGATCTCTCATAACAAGAATGACAACTGATGTTCAAACAGTACAAATGGCATTTCAAATGACTATAAGAATGGCAATTCGTTCGCCACTTACTCTTATTTTTTGTTTTATAATGTCCTTTAAATTATCAAGAGACCTTGCCCCTACTTTTGTAATTATAATTCCCCTAATCAGCATTGGAATGGGACTTATTATAAAGGGAGCTTATCCAATTTTTGAAAAAGTTTTTAGGATAACAGATAAGCTAAATACTGATGTTTCAGAAAACTTGTCTGCAATAAGAGTTGTAAAATCTTTTGTAAAAGAGGACAAGGAAATAGAAAAGTTTAATACTATCTCTGATGAACTTCAAGATAATTACATTAAGGCGTCAAAACTTCTTGCCTTTTCAAATCCACTTATGAACTTTTCAACTTATCTTATGACAATTCTAATTGCTTGGTTGGGAGCACATTTTATTGTAGCTGGGACAATGACAACTGGTGCTTTGACAGGTCTTGTGACTTATGCAATTCAAATTCAAATTTCACTTATGATGCTTTCCATGATTCTAGTTCAAATAACTATTGCTAGAAACTCAATTAGACGTATCAACGAAGTGATTGCAACTAACCCATCTATTGTAAGTCCAAAAAATCCTATAAAAGAAATTAAAAATGGAGAAATAATTTTTGATGATGTTTATTTTTCTTATTCAGGTGATTTAGACAAGTCTGTATTAAAAAATATTAATCTCAAGATAAATTCTGGCGATTATGTGGGAATGATTGGTCCAACAGGATCTGGTAAAACAACTCTTATTAGTTTAATTGCAAGGCTCTTTGACCCAAGTAAGGGAAGTGTTTATGTTGGAGGAGAAAATGTCTTAAACTATGATCTTAAATCTCTTCGAAAGGACGTTTCTGTAGTCTTACAAAAAAATCAACTTTTCACTGGCACTCTTCGTGAAAATCTAAAGTGGGCTGGAGAAGATCTATCTGATGAAAAATTAAAAGAGGCACTTTATATTGCATCTTGTGACGATTTTATTGACCCAGAAAAAGATTTGGATATGCCTGTGCAAAGAGGCGGAACGAACTTTTCCGGAGGTCAAAGACAGAGAATTTCCATTGCGAGGTCTATCTTAAAAGATCCAAAAATCTTAATTATGGACGATTCAACTTCTGCCCTTGACAACAAGACTGAAGAAAAAATTATAGACTCTCTAAATAAATTAAGACCTGATATGACAAAAATTTTAATTTCACAAAAGATAAAGTCCTTAAAAAATACTGACTACACTGTAGTTCTCGATGTGGGAGAAATTGAATCAATTGGCACTCACGAAGAACTTATAAATAAGAGTCCTATTTATAGAGAAATAAATGAAACACAAGAAAGTGACGGTGATTTTGATGCAAAAGAATAAGACAAAAATTACATCTCCAGAAAACAAAGTTGCTGCAAAAAAATTATTCTCATTTATTTTTAAAAGGCATAAGTTTAAACTCTTGGCAGTTTCACTTATGGTAATAATTTCCTCTCTTGCCACAATTTCTGTTTCCCTATTTATGAGATTTTTAATAGACGACTACATCATGCCTTTAGTAAATAGTTCAAATCCAGATTTTTCAGGTCTTTTATCTATGTTGATTAAGATGGGAATATTTTTGGCAATTGGCGTCTTGTCATCTTTTACTTATTCAAGACTAATGGTTTCAATATCTGAATCCACTCTTGGCGATATGAGAAAGATTATGTTTAAAAAAATGCAATCACTGCCAGTTTCTTACTTTGATAGCAAAAGTCACGGGGACATAATGTCTTATTACACAAATGACGTAAGGGCTCTTGGGGAAATGATATCTCAATCTTTCCCTTCCTTTGTCCAATCGCTTATGACAATAATTATGGTTTTAGTGGCTATGTTTTCGCAATCTGTACCCCTATCTCTTGTAATAATTTTGACTGTTGGACTTATGATTTTTGTAATGAATGTAATTGGTGGCAAGTCCTCTCATTATTTCTTGAGTCAACAAAAATCTCTTGCCAAGACAAATGGTTATATAGAAGAGATGATTGATGGTCTAAAAGTTGTAAAAGTATTTAATCATGAAAAAAATGCCAGAGAAGATTTTAGAATAATTAATGAAGAATTAATGGAAAATACAATGATAGCAAATAGACTTGGACTTTTCCTATTTCCACTTATTTTTGGAATTGGAAACTTCCAATATATTTTGTTTGCCATAGTTGGTGGACTTATGGCAGTTCACGGTGGATTTGGCATAACGGTTGGTGTTGTAGCATCTTTCTTACAACTTTCAAGAACTCTTACAGGTCCTATGGGACAAATCGGTGGAAATATAAATTCTGTTGTCCTTGCCATTGCAGGAGCTAGAAGAATTTTTGATTTCTTAGAAGTTGAGCCAGAAGACTACTCTGGAGAAGTAGAAAAAGTTTCAAAAACTGTTGACGGAGAAGAAAAATATTTTTGGCATGATTTAAAATCAGATAAATACACAGAACTTTTGGGCGATATTAGATTTAAAAATGTCGACTTCTCTTATGATGGTAAAAAGAAAATTCTTAAAAATATAAATTTATATGCAAAACCAGGTCAAAAAATTGCCTTTGTAGGAGCAACTGGAGCAGGTAAAACAACAATAACAAACTTGATAAATAGGTTTTATGACATTGACAGTGGAGAAATTACCTTTGACGGAATTGACATTAAGAGGATAAAAAAAGAAGACCTTCGCTCATCCCTTGGCATGGTTTTACAAGACACCCACCTTTTCACTGGCACAATTTCTGAAAATATAAATTATTCTGTCGATGAAGTTGATATGGAAAAAACCCTTGAAGCAGCAAAAAGAACCAATGCTCACGACTTTATAAAAAACTCGAGAGATGGTTATGACACAATGATAACAGGTTCTGGTGGCGAACTATCTGGAGGACAAATGCAACTTTTATCTATTGCTAGAGCAGAAATTTTTAACCCACCAGTTATGATCTTAGATGAAGCGACATCATCTATTGACTCTCGTACAGAAAAAATTGTACAAGAGGGAATGGATGAAATCATGAAGGGAAGAACAACTTTTGTCATAGCACATAGACTTTCAACAATTATGAACTCTGACGTAATAATTGTACTCCAAAATGGCGAAATAGTAGAAAGAGGCGACCATGCAGACCTACTTGAACAAAAGGGAATCTATTACAAACTCTACACTGGTGGCTTTGACGAATAAAAATTTATAAAATAAAAAGAGGTGCTGGATTTTTTCCAACACCTTATTTTTTTAGAAATCTCTATTTTTATAAAATTTTTCTGATATTTTTACAGAAATAATGACAATTGCCAAAATTATTACTATTACAAACAATAAACTTATAAAAATATTGTTTTCTACGAATAATAATAAATTATATAAAGAATCTTTAAAAGCCATAACAAAGAAAGAAATTACGGCAATGAAGGCAAAAGTTATGGCAGAAATTGACTTTGCTTTCTTGTATCCATATTTAAAATACAGTGGATATCTAAATGACAAAAACAATAAATAAACTGCAAAATAGGATAAACTTGTTGCCAAAAATTCCTTAATCTCAAAACTTTCTATAAAAAAGAAAAGAATAGTTGAAAGTAAGATGCTTATTATCAAAGAAATTAAGAATAAAATTATTCCAAAAATATACCTACCTCTCACAACTTTTTCAGATTTTATTCCAAAAATTCTGTAAAGACTGTCAATCCCTGCTTCTTCCCCAATCAAAAATGGATAAGAAGAATAAATAATCGAGAAGAAAAGAATAACAGAAGTTGCAGCCATTGGGTTTTTGCTTATAAAAAAGTAAAAGAAATATAAAAAAAGCAATATTATTAAATTTTTAAGAGTAAAATAAGGCTTAATGGAAATATAGTCTAAATTAATAATTTTCTTTATATCTTTCATTTTTTCCTCCCATATAAAACTAAAATCTTATTTATATCTGGATTTTCCACAAATAAGTCTTCTGGAATATTTTCTTTTTCGACATTTTTTACCAATGCATCAAAGGAAGTAGAGTTTGCTTTTATGCCAAGGACTTCAAAATCTTTCAAGAAGCCTTTGTCTTCTGAACCACCCTTTAGTACTAAGTATTTTTCCAAGAATTCTTCCTTACTACAAGAATCAATTATCTTTCCATTATCAATAAAAATAATATAATCGGCAATTCTATCTAGATCTTCAGTAATATGTGTTGAAAATAGAACTGTATTATTTTCATCTTCCACAAATTCCTTTAACATATCTGTGAGTTCATCTCGCATACTTGGGTCAAGACCACTTGTTGGCTCATCTAAAATCAAAAGATTTGCCTCGTGTGAAAGGGCAATTGAAAACATGAGCTTTATTTTCATTCCTCGAGATAATTCCTTAACTTTTTTATCCTTTTCAATTCCAAAATTTTCAATGTATTGAAAAAACTTTTCTTCATTCCAATTTTCATAGCCACATTTCATGGCTTCATTTACAAGAGTGATTTTCCAATCCTTTGACAAAAAAGAATCATCCATAATTATCCCAACATCTTGAAGATATCCTAAATCTTTTACATCTTTTCCTTCTACAAATATTTCTCCATCATAATTTATAAGGGACAAAAGGGACTTTATAGTAGTTGTCTTGCCCATTCCATTTTTTCCAATAAATCCAGTAATAAATCCCTTTTTTATTTCTAGGGAATTTTCTCCAAGAACAAAATTGTCATAGGATTTCTTCAAATTTCTAACTTCAATTTTATTTGTCATATTCCACCCTTTCATTGTATAAAAATTCAAATAACTCTAATATTGTTTTCTTATCCAAATTTAATTCCACTGACAAATTTATTACCTCCTGCAAATGGTCTTCTAATTCTTTTTGGAGTTCCTCTCTTTTTACTTCAGAATCTTTTCCCGCCACAAAAGTTCCAAGTCCTTGTCTGGATTCAACAAAGCCTTCTTCTTCCAACTCATCATAAGCTTTTTTTACAGTCAAAATACTTACCTTTAAATCTTTGGAAAGAGTCCTAACAGAAGGAAGCTGTTCTCCCTCTTTAACTTTATTTTTTAAAATATTTTCTTTTATTGCATTTTTTATCTGTTCATAAAGAGGAACTGAGGATCCATTTATTAAAATAATTTTCATTTTGCCTCCTTAATATATAACACTATATAACAGTCTATAACACTTGTCAATTTTTTTGTAAATTTTTATTTGTTAGTTACTTATAAAATTTTGATATAATAGGACAAAAGGAGGGCTTATTGATGACTAATAAGGACTTGAGTTCTAGGAAGAATATGCTTTTTATATTTTTAGCAATCTTAATAATAATTTCTACTTGCTTTTATTATGTAAAGATTAGAAAACCTGACGCCTATGTAACCATGGATCCCTTAACAATTCAGTTTCATTTCACTGGCTACGATGGATCTGGCAAGGCTGAGATAGAAATCCTTGAATATCCAAAAATTGTCAGTATAAAGAATGAGAAGGACAGAGAAAATATAGAAAAAATTCTTCATAATCCAAGTATTGAGTGGAGTAAAAATGAAAATTTGAGAAATGGAGAAGAAATATCTTTTTATATTAGATATAAAGACACAGGGGGATATAATATTAAATTTGATAGAGAATATGGAAAACTTGGGACAAAAGTCCAAGACTTAAAACCCACAAATTAATTTTAAAGATAACTTTTGGAGAAAATTTTGAAAAAGAAAAAGAAAATTATGATTTTTATTATTTTATTACTTATTATCATTCCAATTTTATACAGTTTAAATACAAAAAATCCTTCTGGGACAAATGTATCTTCTGATTTTGAAGAGGCAAATTGTGAATTTTTATATGATTTGACATATTTAAAAGATGGAAAAAGGCATCACGAA
>NZ_HE978596.1:118524-137265 GCF_000312025.1 Peptoniphilus timonensis JC401
GCGAATTTTTAATCGTGAGATGGAAATAATTAAAGATGCAAAAGAATTTCTCATTGTTGATTTTTTCCTATTTAACGATGAATATCCAAACACAATGAATTTTCCAAATCAAGTTGAAGAGATGACAGATCTCTTAATTGCAAAGAAAAAGGAAAATCCAAATATGCCAATTTTATTTGTCACAGATCCCATAAATAATTTTTACGGTGCTTATGAAGAAGATAACCTCAAGAAGCTTCGTGAAAATGGAATTGAACTTGTCGTCACTGATTTAAACAAGATGCGTGACTCCAATGCCCTCTTATCTGGTTTTTATAGGGCATATGTACAGTGGTTTGGAACTTCTGGAGGAGGCTGGATCAAAAACTTTTTTGACAAAGATGCAGAAAAAGTTAACATAAGATCAATTTTAAAATTAGCAAACTTTAAGGGCAACCACAGAAAAGTTTTGATTTCAGAAAAGGTCGCCTTAGTTGCATCTGCAAATCCTCATGATCCATCTGCACATCACTCCAATGTTGCCATGGTCTTTAAGGGAAAATCTATGGAAGATTTAATAAAATCTGAATCCATATTTTTTGACAAATTACCTCAAGTCATAGGAAATTTTAAGGCAGAAGAAGTGACTTCTCCTTACAAATTAAAAGTCATAAGTGAAGGAAAAATTTATGATGAGATTTCAAAAAATATTAAAAATACAAAAAAAGGTGACAAAATAAATCTTGGAATTTTTTATATATCAGAGTTTAGAATTCTAAAGGAACTTGGCGAAGCTGCAAAGCGTGGCGTCGACGTAAAAATTATTGCAGATTTAAATAAAGATGCTTTTGGACTTGAAAAAAATGGATCACCAAATAGACCTGCCCTCAGCGAACTAAAGGAAGATTACCCAGAAATAAATATTCGCTGGTACCAAACTTCTGGCGAACAGTTCCACACAAAGTTTATTTATTTTGACTTTTTGGATAAGGATCCACTTGCAATTCTTGGTAGTGCCAATTACACAAGGAGAAACCTCGATAATTTTAATTTGGAGACAAATCTCTCTATAAGCATGAAAAAAGATTCAGAACTTCCAAAAGAAATGGAAGAATATTTTAATAGAATTTGGAATAATGTGGATGCAGAGTTTACTTTGCCTCTTGAAGATTTTTATGAAGATGGCTTTTTTATGAGAATATTTTGGAAAATTCAAGAAAAAACTGGTCTTTGCACTTGGTAAAAGAAATTTAGGCACAAAAAATCACGGTATCATCTACCGTGACATAGTATGAGAAAATAAAACCCTCTTGCTAAGAATATCCTATGAAAAAAATTGAGTAATTTTCAAATCGAAAAACTTCGGCTAAAATCGCACTGTCCGAGCGAAGCGAGTTTGCGATTTTAGAAGTTCGAGATTTAGAAAATACCAATTTTTGTAATGAGATATTCGTGCACGAGGGTTTTTTTCTAATCTCATTGTAATAATTTCTACCGTGACTTTTTTATTTGTCCACTATATACTTTATCTCTGAAATTAAATCCTCATCAGACAAAAGACAAGCCCCATCATATTTTCCAAGATTACCATATAAAGAATAGTGGAATTTTTTTGTGTTCCTATCTCTTTTTGAATCGTACATAAAAATTGTATCTTCCTCGTTTTTATCCCTTAACTTAATAATTAAACTTTCATAATCTGGAATAGAATCATAGCCATATCCTGGATCTGTAGCCTGGCATTTTTCTAAGAGATTTATTATTTCCCCTAACTTTTCTCCATTTTCTTCAGAAGAAAAAATTTCTCTTGTGGTCATATTTTCTTCATCAGTAACTACTTTTACAGATAAAGTTTCAAACTTATAAACTTCTCCCGTGGAAAATTTTATCTCATGAACTTTATCCTTCTTGCAAGACGTTAGAAAAATTAAGACCACAAATAAATAAAAAATTTTTTTAAATTTCATATAAAACCTACTTCGACAATTTATTTATTATTGTGTTGATTTCTTCTATTTTCTCGTCAATTTCTTCTTCGCTTTTTGAGTAAGATTCTTTGACGCAACCCCTCAAATGAGCTGTCAAAACATCTTTATTTATATTTTTTAAAATTGAAATTGACGCCATAAGCTGGTTGGATATGTCCAGGCAATATCTGTCTTCTTCCACCATTTTTATAAGACCATCAATTTGTCCTCTTACAGTCTTTAACTTCCTAAGTTGGACTTCTTTATCTGCTCTCATTTTTCAACTTTTGCAGAATAACCAGCATCTTCCACTGCCTTTACAAGGACTTCTTCTGAAACTTCTTTATCAAGTTTTACCTCTGCCTTTTTGTCTTCTAGATTTACATCTGCTTCTTTTACACCATCAACATTTTCTAGTGCTTTTTTTACTGCTGCTGTACAGTGGTTGCAAGACATTCCTTCAACATTTAAAATTTTTTCCATATTATCTTCTCCTTTATTTTTAATAATTTTATAACCTGCTTCTTCAATGGCATTTTCTATTTCTTCTGGACTTAAGCCTTGGTCTATAAATTCTACAGAAGAATTTTCGTGGCTTGCCACAACATTTTTTGCCTTGCCAGTTTTTTCTAGGGCATCGGCAACTCTTTTCTCGCAGTGGCCACACATCATGCCTTCTACTTTTATTTTAGTTCTTTTTTTATTTTTTTCTATAAGATTTTCTTCTTTTATATTTTCTTTTTCACTTGCAGACTTTGATTCTTCCAAGGATTTTTTCACTCCCCTTGTCTTAAATCTTCTTAGCCTTAGTGCGTTATTTACAACAAAAACTGAAGACATACTCATGGCAAAGGCTGCAAACATTGGGGAAAGTTTAATACCAAAACTTGGATACAAAAGACCTGCTGCTAGTGGGATTCCTATTATATTGTAGAAAAATGCCCAGACTAAATTTTGCTTGATGTTTTTTATTGTTGCCTTTGAAAGTTCAAGAGCAGATACAACATCTAGGATATCAGACCTCATTAGGACTACGTCTGATGACTCAATTGCGACATCTGTCCCATGACCTATTGCCATTCCTATGTCAGCCTTGGCAAGGGATGGAGCATCGTTGATCCCATCACCAATCATTAGGACCTTCTTACCAGTTTTTTGAATTTTTTCTATTTCCTTGTTCTTATCTTGTGGAAGAAGTCCTGCAAGAGTCTCGTCAACTCCAATTTCATCAGCAATTGCTTCTGCAGTTTTTTCATTATCACCAGTGAGCATGATAATTTTTTTACCCATAGATTTTAAAAGATAAATAGCATCTTTTGATGACTTCTTTGGTAGGTCCTTTACAGAAATTATACCAAGGACTTCACTAGAATTTGCAAAGTACATGGAAGTTTTCCCTTCTTCTGCAAGTTTTTCTGCCTTACTTTCAAAGTCTTTTAAGTTAATTTTTTCTTCTAACATAAAATCTTTATTTCCAGCAAAAAATTTTTCACTATTTATTTCTGCACTTAAACCTCTGCCGCTTACTGAATTAAAATTATTGGCATAATATAATTTTATATTTTTTTCTTCTGCATAATTTAAAATTGCAGTTGCCAGTGGATGTTGTGAATTTTTTTCTATTGATGCCGCAATTTTTAAAAATTCATCTTCTCCTAAATCAGTAACAATATCTGTAAGCTTAGGCTTTCCTTCAGTAATTGTTCCAGTCTTATCCATTACGATTACATCAATCTTGTGGAGATTTTCTAGAACTTCTGCATTTTTAAAGAGGAGTCCAAAATCAGCAGACTTGCCAGTTGCCACCATTATTGAAACTGGTGTTGCAAGTCCTAGGGCACAAGGACAAGAAATAACTAGGACTGAAATTGCAAAGTTAAGGGCATTTTCAAATCCGTAGCCCAGAGCCATCCAAACGCCAAAGGTTAAGGCAGCTATAATTAGGACTGCTGGCACAAAGACACCGGCAATTTCATCTGCAAGCTTGGCTATAGGTGCCTTGGACTGGTTAGCCTCGTCAACTAATTTTATAATTTGTGAAATAGTTGTGTCTTCGCCAACCTTCTCTGCCTGAAACTTAAAGGACCCAGTTGTGTTAATGGAAGCAGAGATTACCCTGTCTCCCACAGACTTTTGAACTGGCATTGACTCGCCAGTCACCGCTGATTCATCAAGAGATGATGCACCCTCAATGACCTTACCGTCAACTGCCACAGATTCGCCAGGTCTTACAAGCAAGATATCTCCCACTCTTACATCTTCAATATTCTTCACGACTTCTTCGCCATCTTCTATTACTGTTGCCATTTTTGGAGCAAGATCTAATAATTTTCCAATAGATGATCTTGTTTTATTCTTTGATTTTTCTTCCAAATATTTTCCCACAGTTATTAGGGTTAGTATCATAGCTGAAGATTCAAAATAAAGATTGTGCCTGTAGGCATCTACAAGTTCCATATCTCCCTGGCCAAAGCCGTAGGCCATCATGTAAATGGCAAAGATTCCATATACAAGAGCTGCAAGAGAACCAATGGCAACAAGGCTATCCATGTTTGGAGCCCTGTTCTTCAGTCCCTTAAATCCAGAGATGTAAAAGTCCCTGTTGATGTAGACTACAGGAAGGGCCAAGAGAAATTGTGAAAAGGCAAAGATAATAGCCCCTTCTCTTCCATGAAAAATTCCTGGACTTGGCAAGTGAATCATAGGCCCCATGGCTATATACATGAGGATCAGCATAAAGATACTTGAAGAGATAAGCCTGTGCTTTAGGGCCTTCTCCCTGTCATCCACTGGTCTATCTTCACTTTTTGTTTTTTCACCAGCTGGGTTTGCTCCATAACCAATTTTTTCTACAGCTTTAATAATTTTTTCTATCATTTATTTTATTTTCATCAAAATTTACCTTCATTGAGTTTGTCATGAGGTTCACATTTGCGTCACTCACACCATCTAGCTTTTCTACAGCCTTGGTTACATTGGCGACACAAGACGAACAAGTCATTCCAGTGACATCAAATTTCTTTTCCATATTACCTCCCATACCCCCCTAGGGGGTGTTCTTTATTTTTATGGTAACATTAGATTAAATTTTTTTCAAGTATTTGATAATCTTTATTAAAATATGAAATAAAAAAAAGTGCCTAAGCACTGTCAAAAATTTTATTAATTTTTAAGATAAAAAGTTGCCCTTCCCTTTCCTCTTCTTTCAATATAGCCATTATCCACCAATTCTTTTAGAGAATTTTCTACAGATGCCTTGCTAATTGTGGGAGTGTCTTGCAATATATCATTTTTCGTGAATTTTCCAGTTTTTTTGTCAATTGAATTTTTAACTTGGTCTAAGGCAGATAGATTAGAATCAAAAAGATCTACCATATCCCAAAAATCCTTATAGGATATTAAGACTATTGCCAAAATATATTTGATGAAAAAACTGTTATTTTCTTTGTTTTCATGCCAATTAAGTCCGCTTTTTTCCAGTGATGAATAATAATAACTTTCTGAAATCTTTATTTTTTCATCAAGACTCACATATCTTCCCACGAAATATCCAAGTTTATATAAAAGTAAAGTGGTTAAAAGTCTAAAAATTCTTCCATTTCCCTCATTAAAAGGATAAATGCACAAAAAATCATGGATAAATACGCTTAAAAGTATTAGTGGATTTATCTCTTCTTTTTCTATTGCCTTATTGTATTCTTGGCATATTTTTTCGATTGCATCTGGAGTTTCTACAGGATTAAGAGGGGTAAACTTTACAAATTCTTCACCCTTTACATTTCTTTCTATGACATAATTTTGCTTATCCTTAAATTTTCCCCCAATTGATTTATCAGAATACTTATACAAATCTTTATGTAACTTTAAAATTGTATCTGAATTTATGGGAATGTCCTCATAAGATTCTTTGATAGTAGATAAAATTTCCAAATAGGCAAGAACTTCTTTTTCTTCCTCGTTTTTTGCCTCCACCCTTTTGTTATATAGATCTTTTATCCTTGCCTCTGAAAGTCTTATGCCCTCCATTTCATTGGAATACTGTGTACTTTTAATTTTCACATTTTCCATTATATTTTGTAAAATATTAGGTTTTTGACTTAAAATAATCTCCTGTCTTCCCTTAAACTCGCTTATTTGTGAAATATATTTTAATATTTCCGAATCCCATGTCTCTTCTTCTAGCCGGCTGTAGTCAAACTTATGCATAAAAAACCTCCTTATTGCCTAAATTCCTTAATAGATTATATCACTTTTTAGTAGATTTTTTACATTAGTGTGCAAAATATAAGTTTTTTATATAATTTATTATAAGATAACCAAAAAAATATGGTCCAAAAAATTTAGACCATATCTTTCTTAAAATTATTAAATTTTAAAAGGCTTTTAAAATAGCATTACATTTTAAATAAAATTTCATTTTCGATGTAAATGTGTCTTCTCATGTCTTCGTCAAGATCTGCCATAAGTTTGTTAAGTTCCTTAACTTCAGGCTCTTCTGCATTCATCTTGTAGTCACGAGTTAGGTATTTGATTCTATCAAATAAACCAATTGTCTTTTCATGTTCTGCAAGTAAATTTTCAAAATCAACATCTTTTCCATTAAGGGCATCCTTAAATTCAAATTCTTCTTCACTAGAGAAGTGAGAAACGAGTTCTGCCTTTATTAAAAGAAGAACTTCATAAATTACAAAAAGTTGTTCTCCTCTTTCTCTATAATACTTTTTAATTGCTCCTCTAAAAATTTCATCGATTTTTTCTGTTGCAGCAAGTTCACTTGGGTGAATTTCTTCTATGATGTAGTGGATTAGCTCTTCCTTATTCATCTTTCTAACCCTGTCCATGTCCTTGAAGTCAGCTTGACCTTCAACTTTTTTTATGAACATATCATAATTTTCACCAAGAGATTTTAAAGCATCTTCAAGACTTTCCATAGCAATAAAATCATATTCTCCACCAAGTTTTTGGATCTCCTTTAAAACTTTTGGGTTTTCCATAACTGCAGCTTCAACTGTCATATTTCTTTCTAACATAATTCCTCCTAATTATTTATAGATTTTAAAAATCCTCTTACTTCCTCTTCACTAGTCCTATAATTTGTAACAAGTCTAATTATAGATTCCTTCTTATTTTCTATTTCAAAAATATTTTCTTTTTGCAATTTTTCAATTTCTTCTGGATTTGATTTTATGAAAACTTGATTTGACTCTCCAAAGAGTGCTTTTCTTCCAATTTCTTTTAAACCATCTACAAGAAGTCTAGACATTTCATAGGCTCTCTTGGCATTTTCATAATAAAGTCCATCTTGAAATAATACTTTAAAAGACAAGCCTATTAAGAAGGATTTTGCCATCATACCTCCTCTTTGCTTTAAATAATATCTAAAATCTTTTTTCAAATTTTCATCTAAAATCACTAAAGCTTCCCCAAAAATTGCCCCATTTTTTGTTCCTCCAATGGAAAAAATGTGACAGTACTTGGCATAATCAGATAATTTACTAGAATTTGCAGCCATGGCATGACTAATTCTTGCTCCATCAATATAAAGATACAAATCTTTTTCTTGACAAACTTCATAAATTTCTCTAATTTCATCCATGGAATAAACTGTTCCAACTTCTGTAGTTTGAGAAATGTATATAACTTTTATTTTTACATCGATTTCTCCAGCTTGATTTTCCACAAAATCTTTTATATCAGAGGCTCTTAATTTTCCATCAGAAGTTTCTATTGTGACAACCTTATGTCCAGTTGCCTCAATAGATCCAGTTTCATGATGAGTAATGTGGCCACTTGAGGCAGATAAAACAGCTTCATAGGGTCTTAGTCCAAAAGTTGTCGCTAAAATATTTGTAGCTGTTCCTCCAGACACAAATTCAATATCCGCATCTCTTCCTAATTCTTTCAAAATCAAATTTCTAGCTTCATTAGAGATTCCATCAGTTCCATAACCAGAAATTTTTTTATCAAAAATATTATTTATCTCTTGATAAATTTCTTTGGATCCAAAATCACTATAATCATTTCTAAAATTATTCATAAGCCACCTCATCCTATCCTTACCCCATATTATATAATAAATGTAAAATTTTACCAAATAGGGTACAATATAAAAAGAGGTGTTTAAATGAACAGTCATGGTGCAAATATTTTTGAAATTACAAAAAATGAAGGCATAGAAATAAAAGACATTAGAGATTTTTCTTCAAATATAAATCCCTTGGGACCAAGCAAAAAAGCTCTCGATGAACTAAAAAATAATTTAAATTTACTTTCATCTTATCCCGATGTAGACTATGTTGACCTAAAAAAATCAATATCAACTTATGCAGATTGCAAGATTGAAAATATTGTATTAGGACTTGGTTCTACAGAAATTTTAAAGGATGCTATTAATTTTTTTGCACCTAAAATTTCTATGATTTTGTCACCTTGCTACTCTGAATATGAAAGAGAACTAAAAAAAATTTCTTCCAAGATAATTGAATACAATTTAGAAGAAAAAATAATTTTAAAATAAATTTAGACGAAATTATAAAAATTATAAATGAAAAAAAAGTTGAATTTTTAATTTTTGCAAATCCAAATAATCCTACAGGGACAATTTTAAAATCAAAAGAAATAGAAAAAATATTAAATGAAACTGATACAAAGATTTTAGTGGATGAAACTTATATTGAATTTACAAATAAAGATGTTTACTCCTCAACAAGTCTCACAAAAAATTATAAAAATTTAATAGTTGTAAGAGGAACTTCCAAATTTTTTGCCCTTCCAGGCATAAGACTTGGCTACGGCATATCTTCAAATGCAGAATTGTTAAATTACTTTAAAGAAAAAGAAATTCTCTGGCAAATAAATTCTGTTGCAGAAATCTGCGGCAAAGTCATGTTTTCTGATGAAGAATATATTGATGAAGTTTACGAATTTATAAAATCTAGAAGAGATTATTTCTACAAAGAAATTTCAAAAATTAAAAATTTAAAGACCTTTGAAAGTTATGGAAATTTTATTTTAATCAAGATACTAAAGGGTATAAATTCTACAAGCTTACGTGAAAAGCTTCTTGTTGATGGCTTAGTAGTTAGAGATTGCAAAAGTTTTAAAAATTTAGATAATTCTTACTTTAGAATTTGTATTTTAGATGATGACGCAAATGAAAAATTGTTAGAAAAATTAAAGGATATCTTTTAAGTAAGTAAGGTGATGAAATGAAAAAATTAAAAAAATTATTGACGACTTTAATCCTAGTACCTACACTTTTTGTACCAAACTTTGCCTTTGCTAAGGAAAATAAAGGTCCTGTAGTTACAGAAATTAAAGCTGAAGAAAATTTAAGTTCTGATGCGAAAGAACAAAACACATTAGACAAAAAAATAGAAGAATCTAAAGAAATTAAGTCTAAAGAAAAAACTCCTGAGATTAAGACTCCAAGCTTTAGCCCATGGGCAACAATGGATCTTAATGACGTTCAGTTTATGGGTCTTTATCCTGCTTCAAGTTTTTTTGAAGGAAAGGATTTTAGAAAAGAAACTTCTTTAGAAGATGCAAACACAGCTTACAAACTTGCAAAAGAAAAAATTGAATCTCGTGGATTAGAAACTGGTGGAGATTATACTTTTAAAGATTTAACTCGCCTTGAAACTCTTGAATCAATCTCAAAACTTTTAAATAATGACAAGTTTGCAGTTAAAAATTTAAAAGAATCAAAAATATTTTTTGGTCAAGAAGATGAAAAATATTTAAATACAAAAATTCCCCTAGAAGAAATGTTAGCCCTCTATAATAGAGCTACAAAAAAGATTTTACAAGAAAATGACAAGGTAGCAAAGGGATTTTTCTACGAAATTGAAAATAAAAACAACAAGGTCTATATGCTTGGATCTATTCACATAGGCAAGACTTCAATGTATCCAGTTGACCAAAATATTGTAAATTCTCTTAAAAATTCAGACAAAATTTTTATGGAAATTGATTTAACTAATCAAAAAAAATTAGCGGAAATGCAAGAAAAAATGTATTACAAAGATGCTGGCAGCTTAAAGGATGATTTAGGAGAAGAATTATTTACACGTGTTGCAAATATTTTTAAAGGTTTTGGAATGACTGAAGACCAAGTCAATAAATTAAAGCCATGGGCAATATATAATACTCTCTCTGTCGATCCTAAGGGAGAAGTTGCAACTTCAACTTATGGTATTGAGTCCTATTTCTTAGCTCTTAGTCTTTTAAATAATATTGAATTAGGAGAACTTGAATCTGTTGATTTTCAATCAGATTTACTTTCTAACTTTGATAAAGAAGCCTATATTTCTATGATTAAAAATTTGACTGACGAAATAGAAAAAAATGGATACAAAAATATTAATGCTGGTTTAAATGAAATGCTTGATGCTTGGGAAAGTGGAAATAAGAAAAAATTGACAAGTCTTTTATCTACTGAAGGCGACAAAGAAACAGAAAAATTTAACGAAGCTCTTCTAACTGAAAGAGATAAAAATATGGCAAAAAAAATTGATGCCATGTTAAAAGAAGAAGGCGAACACACTTATTTCATCTTAGTTGGATCAGCCCACCTTGTTCCTGAAAATTCTGTAACGGGCATCCTAAAAGACATGGGCTATGAAATAAAAGAAAAATAAATTTTAAAAAAAGGCGAGGTGTTAAAACCTCGTCTTTTCTATGTCTATTATTTATTTTCCAATCATTTCTTTTAAAATTACTTCATCTGTTTCTTTCATTCCATCCATGGCAATGTGTCCCACTGTTTTTATCATCTCATCTATGTCAGATTTTACAATGCCATCGCCTGCTTTAAAAGAATTGCCAGCTTTTGCTTGTTTGTAAGCTAAAAATGCCATTTTTAAACTGGAAGCAATTTTTATAGCACAAGATTCCTTTGCACCATCGCAAATTATTCCAGAATTTGTTGCAAGAGCATTTGTAAGAATTTCCTTAATAAGATCTTTTTCTTCATCTCTCATAAAAGCAAGACCACAAACTGAAGCAGATGCAGCAGAAACAACTCCACAATAAGCTGAAAGTTCTCCTATTCCCTCTTTTATATAAAGACCTATTAAATTTGCAAAAATAAGGGATCTATAAAGTTTATCTTTTTCAATTTCATGATCTTTGGCATAAATAATAATTGGAACAGAAACTGTTATACCTTGATTTCCGGATCCAGAATTTATAACAACAGGTTTTTCACAACCAGACATTCTTGCATCAGACCCTGCAGCAGCATAAGCAACAAGCTTTTCAGTATATTTATCAGCTGCATCTTCTAGAACCATCTTGCCTATATTTGCACCCCAAGGATTTTCGATTCCCTCTTTTGCAATTGCATAATTATATTCAATTTCCTTATCCAAGACATCTACAATATCTTCATAATTTCCATTTTTCGCAAAATCATAAATATTATCAAAGGAGAGTTCAATTTCATTTTCCACTTCCCTATCTTCATCCTTTTTTTCAAAAAGAATTTTGTCGTTTAAACTTTCATAAATAATATTTGTGTGGAAATCCTTTATAATTACTCGTGATTTTTTGTCACCCTTCTCCATGGAAACATCTATGTAAAGTCCTTTTTTTTCGTGAAGAAGTTCTATGTCACAAAGTCCCTTATCTATTAATTCATCTAAGTAATTTAATTTTGTCTTATCAATATCTGATAGGACTTCAAGCTTTTTTGTATAGTCACCCAAAAAAGCTCCAGCAGCAAGAGAAATTTCTATTCCCTTTCTTCCTTCAGTTGCTGGGACTTTTACGCTGTTTACATTTTTTATTATATTGCCCGATAACCTAGCTTTAATTTTTTCTGGATCTTCTCCCAAAATAAATCTCGCACGACTAGCTGCATAAGCCAAGGCTATGGGCTCAGTACAGCCAAAAGCAGCTACCATTTTTTCCCTTAAAAAATCATTATATTTCATAAAAAATCTCCTTTTAATAAACTTAACTTATTTATATTATAACAAATAAGATAAGCTTTTCCTAATAGTATTTTTCAAACTCATTTTTTAAAATTTTTTACAATACATAAAATAGTTAGCTTATTGTTGCAATCAAAAATAATTTACCATAATATTTTTGGATTTTTAAATTAATAATATATAATAAAATTAAAGATGAGAATAAAGGAGATAATATGTTAAAAATACTCTTGCTAGAAGATGACAATATAATATCTTTTGCCATAAAAAAATATCTTGAAAAATTTAAATATTCCGTAAAAATTTTTAAAACTATTTCTGCCACTGAAGATCTTTCTTTAAATGAATTTGATTTAATTATTTTAGATGTAAATCTACCTGACGGTAATGGTTTTGATTACTTGAACTATGTGAGAAGTTTTTCAAAAATTCCTATTATAATGTTAACCGTTAAAAATGATGAGAAATATATTCTAAAAGGATTTTCAGAAGGTGCAGATGAATACATATCAAAACCTTTTTCTCTTCCTGTTTTGAAAGCTCGAATTGAAAATGTTTTGAAAAGGACTGGACATAAATCAGAAATTATTTTTAAAAACCTGATTTTAAATGATGATATTAAGTCTGCAGAATTAAGCGGCAAAAATTTGGAATTAAACATAAAAGAATATGCCCTTTTAAAACTTTTTATCGCACACAAAAATAAAAATTTGCCAAGAGATTTTATTTTAGATAACATTTGGCAAAATGATTTTTATGAAATAAATGATAATACTCTTTCTGTAACAATTAAGAGACTTAGAAAAAAATTGGGTCCGGATTATGAAAAATACCTTAAAACTATAAGAGGATTTGGATATAAGTGGTCGGAACTAGATATTTAAGAGAGAGAAAAAATGAAAAATTATAAAAAATATTTATTTATAATTGCTTTTAATATTATTTTATCAATGCTGATAGTTTGCATAAGTCCGCGATTTGACATGGTCACTCTTTTTTATTTTATTTTTTTGAATATCTTCATTTTTGTCTTTCTTTTATTATTTGAAAGTAGTAAGAATAAGAAAATAAATGATCAAATTGACGAAATTATAAATTTAATTCACTCTTTAAATCCAGACAAGGAAGTTTATAAAAAAAATGATGGTGAATTTGGAAAACTTAAAGATGAAATTACAAAAATAATTTTAGAAAATAAAAATATAATTGAAAATTCAAAAGAGAATCAAAAGGTTTTAAGAGATTACTCAGAAGATCTTGCCCATCAAATAAAAACTCCCTTAACAGGTATTCTGTTGATGTTGGATTTAATTGAAGAAGACAAAGAAAATATAGATGAATATATTTTGTTAATTAGAAATAATATAAATCGGCTTGAAAATCTGACAGACATTCTTTTAAAGCTGGCTTCCCTTGATTCTGATATAACAAAATTTAATTTAGAGTATGTAAATGTCTTGGATTTGATAAAAAGTGTAAAAGAGGATTTAGATTCTTACTTTGGTATAAAAAATTATGAAATTAAAATTTTTGGTGATAATTTTATTTTAAATTGCGATAAAAAATGGACTCATGAGGCAATTTTAAATATCTGCAAAAATGCAATTGAAGCAAGTCCAGAGAATAATATCGAAATTATACTTAGAGAAAGCAATGTCTTTAAAAGTATCCTTGTAAAAGATTTCTCCCCTGGTATGAGTAAGGATACTTTAAAAAAAGCTATGCAGAGATTTTATAAATCTGACCCAAACAGTCAAGGCTATGGCATTGGACTTCCCATGGCAAAAACTATTTTAAATAAAGAAAATGGCGACTTAATTTATAAACGCGAAAAAAATTATAATACCTTCGAGATGAGATTTTATAAATAACTATATAATTCTTCATTATATGTGTCACTGACTAGTCACTTTATTTTGTTAATATGAGGAAAAGGAGGCAAATATGTTTATTTTACAGACAAATAATTTGACAAAAGTTTACGATGCTGAAGTCAAAGTAGAAGCGTTAGTTGATGTAAATTTTAATCTTTCTAAAGGTGATTTAGTTGCTATAATCGGAGACAGTGGCTCTGGAAAATCAACTTTCCTGCACCTTCTTGCTGGTGTTGACAAGCCAAGTAGTGGAGATATTTTTATTGAAGATAAAAATATTACTAAACTTAATAAGGAAGATCTTACAATTTTCAGAAGGCGAAATATTGGAGTTATTTATCAGTTTTTTAACTTAATTCCAAATATTAATGTTAAAAAAAATATTTTATTGCCAATACTTTTAGACTACAAAAAAGTTGACCAAGAATATTTTAATGAAATTCTTTCGATTCTCGGGATAAAGGATAAGTTAAATAGATTTCCAAGAGAACTATCTGGCGGCGAACAGCAAAGAGTTGCCATAGCAAGAAGTCTTATAACAAGACCTGCCATAGTTTTAGCTGACGAGCCTACAGGAAATTTAGATAGAAAAAATTCTGAGGATATAATTTCCCTTTTTAAGCTAGTGAATCAAAGGCTTAATTCAACTATTATGATAATAACTCATGATGAGAAAGTTGCAAATGCCTGTAACAAGGTTTATAAAATGGTAGACGGAAGATTGTCTTTGTTGGAAGAAGGCTTGCAATGAAAATTATAAATGAACTTGCAAATTCATCCATAAAAAACAATAAAAAAGATACTTTTGCCACAAGAATTTCTATATTGCTTGCTGTAATTTTACTTGGAACCATTGTATTTATTTTAAGCGATTTGCGACAATCAAAAATTAAATACTTAAAAAACACAGTTGGAGATTATGAAGTTTCTCTTTCAGAAATCGACAAACAAACCTACGATTTATTAGAAAAAAATAAGGATATTGAAAAAGTCCATTATGATAAAATAATTTCAACTGATATAGGTCTTATTATCTATGAGAAATCAAAATATTTTCTTGAAAATATAGACACTCACTTAATTGATGGAAGAAATCCAAAAAATTCAAGAGAAATAGTTGTTACAAAACAATTCCTAAATAAAAATAGAAATTATAAAATTGCTTCAAACATTAAAATTAATGAGAAAATTTATAAAATTGTTGGTGTTTACGAAGATTTTTCCTTTTCTTTTGAAGATCCAGTTGCTTTTTCTTATTTTGATGATAGTAAAGGTCTCGACTTTAAAAAGGGTGAAAGCTATTTTGCCTATATTTGGTATAAAAATCCTAGAGATACTTATACAAATACTAGAAAAATTCTAAAAGACTTAAATATTAATGAAAAGAAAGCCCTAGACAAGGGTCAACTTTTTTACAACGCATCTCTTTTGGAGTCAAAGATGATATTTCCAAAGGGACTCATCCCGCCAAAAAGAGTAGTAAATTCATTTATTGAATCTTTTGGACTATTCTTTATCCTAATTCTTCTCTTTGCAGTTATGATTTATGGATCCTTTAATGTTTACAATAATAGAGATATAAAAGAGCTTGCTCTCTTAAAATCTTCAGGCATGACGGAAAAACAAACCAAAAAACTTGTGAAGCTAAAGGCTTTTAAAATTTCATTTTTTCCCATTTTAATTGGAACTCTTTTGTCTTACTTAACTGCTATTTTTTTGACATATCTCATGTATATTAACAACCGCATAAGTTATAAAAATATGTCTAAAATTTTAAGTGATAATTTAGAAATGCATGGTTTTAAATTCTATACTCCAGATATTAAATCAATCTTTATAATTTTATTTTTCTCACTGCTAATGGTATATATTTCTGCCATTGTGCCTGCTAGAAAAAGTTCAAAGATAAATATAGTTGAAGGCTTAAATGGATTAGATCCCAAAAAGAAAAAACAAGGCAAATCAAAAATTAAAGGCAGCATAGAAAAAACTCTCGCAAAGGATTATTTTAAAACTTACAAAAATACTTATAAAGTGATTTCCATTGCCATTTTGTTATCTGCTATTGCCATGAATGTTCTTTTAGTATCTGTTTCTTATAGAGACATGAACGCAAAATATAATAAATTTGATGACCCTTATAATTTTGAAGCTTATCTTTTTTCTGATTCAAGATTAAATAAAAATATGGTTGATGATCTGAAAAACATAAATTTTGTAGATGAAATTCACATTTTTGAAGAAAAAGATTTTAAATTCTATAAATCCGATAACAAAAATTTCTTATCAAATAAATTTGAAAATGATTTAGAAAATAAAAGTCAGTCAGAAGATTACTTTGTTAGAATACTTGCTCTTTCAAAGGAGGATTTTAACGAAATTAAAAAAGAAAATAATTTGACAGAAGAAAATAACTTTCTTTTGTTAAACAAAACACCAAAAAATAATTTTACTCCCTATAAATTTAGAAAATATATTCCTTTAACTGACTCAAAAAATAATACTATAAATCTGAGATATTATGATGGTGGAAAAATTATTAATATTAATAATTTATCTAATATAAAAAATTCCCTTACGATTTGGAAGAACATCTAGGACTTGGAATTTATATTATCACAAATGAAAATTCTTTTGATGAGTTAATAAAAAAATATGGGAACGACCCAGCTAATCCTGCAAATAAATTTATTGTAAAAATAAAAGCAAAGGAAAATTTGAAAGATGTTTCTGAAGATGCAATAAAAATAATCACATCATATTTTCAAAAATCAGATTATTCAATCTTTTCTGACATCACAAGAAAAGCTATATACTCTGAGCAAAGCCGAAATGAAAATCTATTAAGTTTTGGAATTCAAATAATATTCTTAATTATTGCTCTATCCAACGCCTATAATTCTTTTCATGGAAATTTACGAGCGAGAAAAAAAGAATTTAATCTTCTTTCCACTGCAGGTATGACTGATTTGCAAATTAGAAAAATGATAAATAATGAGCTAAAAATTTTAATTAAAAGAATTCTTTCTATTTATGCATTTGTATTTGCCTTATCAGTTTTTGTAAGAGCAAAAAGAAGTCCTTATGAAGTAAATTTTGCTATTAGAGAAATTTTAATTAATATAAATTATCTGCCTTTGTTATTTATTTTTATTGTAACAATAATTGGTTTACTCTTAGCACAAAAAAGTGGCATGAGAGAGCTATCTCGTGATAACATAATCGATAATTTAAAATAAATTAAATTTAAAGGAGACCTAGTCTATTTCGATTTGGTCTCCTTCTTCTTTTCTATTTATTTTGCCCAATTCATAGAATATTTTATGGCTTCGTGCCATCTTGACATTTTTTCTCTTCTTTCATCTTCATCCATATTTGGATCAAATTTTTTGTCTATATCATTATTTTCTTTAATTTCATCTATATTTTTCCAAAAACCAACTGCCAAGCCTGCCATGTAACAAGCTCCAAGAGCTGTTAATTCTACAATTTTTGGTCTTTCTATGTGGACATCAACAATATCTGATAAAAATTTCATCAAGAAATTATTTTTGCTAACTCCTCCGTCAACTGTGAGAGACTTTATTTTTGTATTTGAGTCTTCCTGCATTGCCTTTATTACATCACAGCTTAAATAGCCTATTGATTCTAAGGCAGCTCTTACTATGTGATATTTATTTACTGAGCCTGTAAGACCAACTATGGATCCTCTAGCATATTGATCCCAATAAGGTGCACCTAGTCCTGTAAAGGCTGGTATGAAATAACAGTCATTAGTGTCTTCAACTTTGTTTGCCATATATTCTGAATCATCTGCTTGGTCTATTATTCTCAAATTGTCGCGTAAAAAATCAATGCATGATCCTGCTTCAAAGATTGAACCTTCAAGAGCGTATTTTATTTTTCCATCCATAGCCCAGGCTATAGTCGTCACAAGTCCATTTTGTGATCTTATAAGTTCATCTCCTGTATTCATTAATATAAAGGCACCTGTTCCAAAGGTTGATTTTGCCATTCCCTTTTCAAAAGAAGCTGTTCCAAAAAGTGATGACTGTTGATCTCCTATTGCTCCTGCAATTGGTATTTCGCATCCCAAATATTTTGATTTAGATTTTCCATAAATTTCGCTAGAATTTTTTATTTCTGGAAGCATGGATTTTGGTATATCAAATATTTCTAAAAGTTCTTCATCCCACTTTTTTTCTTTTATGTTAAAGAGCATTGTTCTCGATGCATTGGTGTAGTCAGTTATGTGAACTTCTCCATCTGTAAGTTTGTAGATGAGATAAGTTTCTACTGTTCCAAAAAGGAGTTCTCCTCTTTCTGCCATTTCCCTTGCTCCATCAACATTTTCCAGAATCCATCTTATTTTTGTAGCTGAAAAATAAGGGTCTATTACTAGTCCTGTCTTTTCTCTAATTTTTTCTTCAAGACCTTTTTCTTTTAATTCTTCACAATATTTTGAAGTTCTCTTGCACTGCCAAACAATTGCATTGTAAATTGGCTCCATAGTTTTTTTGTTCCAGACAATTGTTGTTTCTCTTTGATTTGTTATGCCAATTGCTGCAATATCCTTTGGATCTATTTCCTTTCTAGACATTGCTTCCACTGCTGTACCTATTTGCTTTGACCAAAGATCGTCTGGCTCTTCTTCCACATAACCAGGTTTTGGAAAGTGTTTAATTAAATCTTTTTGTGCTACTGAAACTGGATTTCCCTTTTTATCAAAAATTATAGTTCTAGCAGATGTAGTACCTGCATCAAAAGCCATTATGTATTTCATCTTATCACCAAGTTTATTATAACATTAATGATTTTTTTAGGCTCTCTTTTTGCAATTTATCTTTGATTTTAGAAGTGCTATAATTATTTTATCTTATTTGCTGATATGGCTCAGTTGGTAGAGCAATTGCTTCGTAATCAATAGGTCGGCGGTTCGACTCCGCCTATCAGCTCCACAAAAAAAGTGTCAGATTTTGTGAACTG
>NZ_HE978596.1:138661-144214 GCF_000312025.1 Peptoniphilus timonensis JC401
GCAGCATAAAAAATGGGTGCACTTAATAAAGCTAGCTATAATGAATATTTTTTTAAGCAGCTTTGTATTTAATGATTTCTAGGTTCTTATTTTTTATTTTTGATGCCAGTTTATTTATGTTTAGCCCTATTGATAAGAGACATATTTCACTTATTATGTTTTCTTTTCCTCTGTGGTGGAATCTGTTGTAGTATAAGCCTGACTTTATTTTGGAAAAAGCTCCTTCGGCTTGAATTGATCTATTTAATCTTTCTTCTATTCCTTGGTCGGATTTTATGTTTTTTAAGGATTCTTCTCTATATTTTTGAAATGTTTCTGATATGTAGATTCCTTTGGTTTTTTGTCCTTCTTTGTTCCAGTCGAAACATCTATAGATTTTTGTTTTTGTTATGTATCCACTTTTTCTTTTACTGTATCTGTCATTACATCTTATGAATTCTTTGCCATCTTGTGATATGTATTAGTCTTTTTTTTATCGTATTTTAAGCTTTCTCTAAATTCTTGCTCTTTTTTATATTTTCGTGTTTTTGACTTTTCATAGTTTGATGGTTTTATGTAGGGTGTTAATTTGTTTTCTGCGATATATACATAGTTTTCTTCACTTTCGTATCCTGCATCTACTACTATTTTTTCTAGTTTACCTTGGTAGTTTTCTAGTAATTTCATTAAGAATGGTTTTAGTGTGTACATATCTGATGGATGGTGGGATATGTTTTCTCCTATGATGAAGCCTTATGCACTTGCAAGCTGAATGTTGTAGGCTGGTTTTAGTTGACTGTTTTTCATATGGCCTTCTTTCATTCTCATAAAGGTTGCATCATGGTCTGTTTTTGAGTAGGAGTTTCTGTAGTCTCCCATTATTTCTAGATGTTTCCTGTAGCTTTCTAGTTTTTCTTTCCAATCTTCTAAAAGTTCATAGTTCTTTTGTTTTTCTTTTTCCTTTACCGTAAACAAATTTATTTTTTTCTCTTTGCAATATTTTCTCAATTGATTAAAGATTGTTGTTACTGCTTGAAGTACTTGGTCTGGAATTAGACTTTTACTTAATCCTAATTCTTCTTTTATTCTTTCTATTAATTTTTCTTGCCACTTTTCTATACTTCCTCGCCATACAAAACTATATCTGTTGGCATAAGCTTCTATCTTTGTTCCATCTATATAGATGCTTGATAGGTCTATCTGATTTTCTTCTATCAGTATTTGGACCATTTGATTTAGTATATCTGGTGTTAGTTCTAGTATTTTTTGTCTAAATCTGTTAATGGTAGAGTGATTTGGTGCTTTACTTCCATCCATGAGGTATCTTTTTCTTAAATCATACTTGAATGATTTTTCTATTTCTCTTGATGAAAATATTCCTTCTGAATAGCAGTATATTATTATTTCTAGCATGTTTACTGGATTTACTGTAGCTTTTCTTCCAAATGATGAATAGACTTTTTTTAGTTTTGATAGATTCATCCTTTCAATGATATTTTTTACAACCCTTAGTTTAACATAATTTTGAATATATATTTCTGTATTAAAATTTAATCTTAGTTGAATTGTATCATTAACTAGTGTATAGTTAGTTAATGATGATGTATTTTTAAAGGTTTTCATAAATACATTGTATCAGACAAATTATCAAATCAAATGCAACACCTATGGTAAGAAACCAAAAAGTTCTTCTTTAGGTGTTTTATATTTTATACATTTTCTTAGTCTATTATTCATTAAACTTAAGTTATAATTTAATTCATCAGTATTTACTTCTGATAAATCTATCCCTTTAGGATAAAACTTCCTTAAAAATCCATTACTATTTTCATTTGTGCCTTTTTGCCATACACAGTAAGGATCACAAAAATAAGTTTTACATCCTAATTCCTTTTCTATTTTCTCAAATTTTGAAAATTCTTTACCTCTATCAAAAGTTATTGTTTTTACTAATTCTTTTGGAAAATCTTTTAATGCACTGATTATTGTTGGTGTTACATTTTTCAACTTTATATTTTAAACTAAGATTGCTATATAATATCTAGATTTTCTTTCTGCTAAAATTACGAAACAATATCCAATTTTCCTTTTGTGATCTAATCTGCCTTATTCTACTGTATATGCTTCCCAGTGACCTAGCTCTTGCCTTTTGTATATTTCTTTAGGTCTTTTCTTAATAGTTTTCCATTTATCATTGAGTTTTTCTATTGGTTTTTTAAATTTCTATTTTCTTCTCAAATTTTCCATACTAGTTTTTTGGTCAGATTTTTTTCGTGTATGAGCATATATATGGTTGATGTAGATGGTACTTGATGAATCACATCTGTGCTTCTATTTGATATTTGTTCAGGTGACCAATGTTTGTTAATCTTTGTAGTTAAATAATCAATAACATCTTTAAAAAATTTACTTTTTCTATGGCAGCTTTCCTTCTATCAATATATTTGTCATTTGACTTTATTGGGAAGTACTTAGTATAACTTCCTCTACTAGCTTTTATTTTAGATGAATTTCTTTTAATTTCTCAAGATATTGTACTAGGTGAACTTTTAAGTGTTTGTGCAATTTTCCTTATACTCATTCCTAAATTTAAAAATTGATAAATAAAAGATCTCTCTTCTATGGTAAGATTGTTATAGCTCCTAATTGATCGCTCCTTTTAATATGTTTTGTTTGGTCACCACATTTAGCGTTAGCTGGAAAAAATAGTACTTGAGAAATTGAATTCAAATAATAGAGTTCTAAAACAAACAGAGTTGTGACTTTGTTTATTTTAGTAAGTTGGTATACAGATATTGATTAACAAAAAACGTATGTTATGTTAGTAATAACGATATTTTTGATTTTTTAATTTTATGTATACAACTCATACTTATTTAGTTTTAGTTTTACACTTGACAAATTTCATTATATCATTCTATAATGCTTATATAGAATTCTATTCTTTATTTGATTAAAGAGAAAAAATACAATTATCCGGATAATTCCATTTATGAGGTGAATTTATGGAATTTACATTATGGGATTTATTACAAGATGCAGCATTACTTGGTTTTTTAATGTTGTTAGGTCAGTTTTTAAGAGCTAAAGTGAAGTTGTTTCAAAGCTTACTTATGCCAGCATCTTTAATAGGTGGATTTATAGGACTTGCATTAGGACCAAGTGGATTTAATATCCTACCTTTTTCTGATCAGTTATCAAAGTATTCTGGTATACTTATTGCAATAGTGTTTGCTTGCACTCCTATAGGAGATGACTCCTTTACAAAGGAAGATTTAAAAGGAATAGGTGGATTCTTTTACCAAAATACAGGTATCTTAATCCTTCAATATGCAGCTGGTATGGCTTTATCTTTGGGTATTTTAAATAAAATCTGGGATCTTCATGATTCCTTTGGTTTATTACTTGCTACTGGATATTATGGTGGTCATGGTACTGCAGCTGCTTTAGGGGCAATGTATAAAGATATGGGATATCCAGAATTTTTAGATTTAGGAAATACTTCTGCAACAGTTGGGCTTGTTGGTGGTATTATTGTTGGGATGATTTTAATTAATTGGGGAACTAGAAAAAAATACACAAATTTTGTTGATTCTCCAAAAGAACTTCCTGATGAAATAAGACGAGGAATTATCCCCAAAGATAAACAAAAATCTTCAGGGAAGTTAACGATTTCTAATATGTCTCTAGATTCTTTAATCTTTCACTTATCCATTGCGTTGTTCACTGCTTATTTAGGAAGAGTTGCATCTGAGTTTATAAAAAGTAAAGTTGATTGGCTTTCAATTCCTGTTTTCGTACTTGCACTTGCTGCTGGATATGTTGTTCAAGCTTTTATAAAAGCTACAGGTACTCAAGAATATGTAGATAGACCAACTATGCAGAGAATTAGTGGATCATCAACAGATTTATTAGTTGTTTCTGCTGTTTCTTCGTTAAATCTTGGGGTAATTAAATCTAATTTAGCTCCACTTGCAGTTACTTTTATATTTGGTTTTATATTAAATGTTTTATGGTTTTTATGTGTTAGTAAATACGCTTCATCTAAAAATTGGTTCGAAAGAGGTATATTAAACTTTGGAAGATCGAATGGTGTTGTTGCTACTGGTGTTTTATTAAACCGAGTTGTTGATCCAGACCAAAAATCAAGAGGATTGGAAGATACGGGCCTTACAGATTTATTAAATCGTCCAATAGCTATTGCATTACAAGTTTTACCACCACTTTTTATAAGTTTTGGAGGGAAGTATCCAATGTATACAACTCTCGCTATGTGGGCTGGCTTTATTGTTCTCACAATTATTGCTATTGCTTTTAAATGGTGGACTCCAGGGAAAATGCAAGGGAATCAACACAAGTGAGGTGACATATGAACTACGATATTATTCATTTTGAAGCTTTAGGAAAAGAAGCTGAATATTTAGAAATAGAAACAAACAATTTGATTAAAGAAGACATTTTACCAAAAAGTTTTAAATCGTTGATAACTCCTTTGACGGTTCAAGAATATTTATCAGAAAATGACATTGAACTTCCTGAAATAATAACTACAAAAACACATTCAATTTTACCTAATAAATATATATATAATAAAAACAAAAAAAATGTTATTACAAGAAGTGCAGGATATGATCATTTTGAAGAATATCAAAATAATATAAATATTGCATCACTACGAGAGTATTGTGTTAATGCTGTGGCACAAACCGCATTGAAATTTGGATTGTGCACTTGTGGTTTATTAAACGAATACATTAAAAATACTGAGTCTTTTGAAAGAAATAAAACTAATTCTTTTATGGAAATCAGCCCAAATAGGGTTGTAACGGTATATGGAGTAGGTAAAATTGGATATAAAGTATATAGGTATTTTGAGAATGTAGGGTTTAACGTTCGAGCTGTAGATATTAGAAGTGAAGAACTAAAGAAAATGGAAAAATACAAAGATTTTGAATTCATAAGTAAAGATGATGCAATCATCAACTCGGACATAGTAGTAAATGTTATGAACTTAACAAAACTAAAAGATTCTAAGCTTTATAATGTAAACTACTTTAATGAAGATTATTTGAGAAAAAATAAAAAGAATTTTATTTTTATAAACGTTACAAGAGGAGAAATTGCTCCTGAAAGTGTTCTTTTAAAATTATATAAAGAAAATAAAATTCTTGGTTTAGGTTTGGATGTTTTTAGTCATGAATCCGAATTAACAGAGGTTTTAAGGAATCAAAAAAAATCTAATGATATTGATGTTTTAGCTGCCAAGGAAATTATTAACGATTCAATTTCATTGAAAGAAAATTTTTATGTACAAGCTCATCAAGGATTTAATTCGGACTTAGCTGCCAAATCTAAAGCTCATGAGGCCATAGAGCATTTGAAATATTGGTATCAAAATGATAAAAAAGGTTTCAAAGAGCAGCTACCTTACTATTGAGTATAAAAGCATATCTATTATTTAGCTCTTTATTATTGCTCTATGTCAAATATTGGGGAGACTCGTTAATTCGAGTCTCTCTTTTCATTTAAAAATCAACACTCAGACACTAATTAAACTATCAAAACTAAAATAAC
>NZ_HE978597.1:0-32287 GCF_000312025.1 Peptoniphilus timonensis JC401
CGGAAATACAGAAGACGGAATAAACCAACAAATAGAATGGAATAAACACAATAAACAAGTAAGTATCTCCCTAAATAGATAAATACAACAAAAGATTGGAAGTAGAGTAAAATCTACTTCCTCTTTTTTTTACATAAATTATAATAACCTCAAAAGTTCAAAATATAAGAAGCTTTCCATTTTTAGCATACAAACTACAGAGAGACAAAAGTAAAAAGGTATTAGATAAAAAACAATAATAACCATAAGTCAATTAAGCTCCCAATCTACTGGTTCTTTTGTCAATCTAAAGAAACTAAAAGGATTTTTAAAAATTATCAGAAAAATTATCTGATTAAGTTATTTAGTATATATAGAAGGAAGAATAGATACATACTCTATCCGACTAGATAAAATAAATCTATAGAATAACATTGTCGAAGGTAACATTACAGTTTTCTTGTGTACTGGCTTATAGCATAAAAAAACAGGGTTAATAAAGAAAGGAGGATAGCAGGGAGTTAGGAGCAATTCCTCCCACGACTGAAGTCGAGGGTCTCCTTGCTCGAGTAGATGGAAAACAAAAACATATTAAGAAAAATACTTACTTTAAAAGAATGGGGAAATAATGACTTTGTTATTGAAAATAATGTCGTTAAAGGTTTCTCTGTTAAAGGAAAAGAAAAAGTAAAAGGTAATAAAGACCTATTAATACCCCATGGGGTAACGACAATAGGATCTGGTGCATTTTTAGACAACCAACTAAAAAGTGTAATCATCCCTAATTCAGTAACAACAATAGGTTCTAGTGCGTTTGCAATCAATAAATTAACAAGTGTAACCATACCAAATTCAGTAACAACAATAGGAGGAAGTGCATTTGAAAACAATCAATTAAAAAGTGTGATTATACCAAATTCAGTAACAACAATAAGGTCTTGTACGTTTAAAAATAACAAATTAACAAGTGTGATCATACCAAATTCAGTAACAATAATAGGGTCTAATGCGTTTGCAATCAACAAATTAACAAGCATAACCATCCCCAATTCAGCAACAACAATAGGGTCTTGTGCATTTGCAAACAACCGATTAATAAGTTTAACAATACCAAATTCAGTAACAAGAATAGGAGATTATGCATTTTATAACAACAAACTAACAAATGTAACCATCCTCAATTCAGTAACAAGAATAGGAGATTATGCATTTATTGAGCAAAAGATTACTCTTCATCCAGAACAAAATCCCTTTAAATTTGAAAACGCTGGGATTTGCTTAAAGGGATTAAAAGAAAATATTAATGATATAAGTTCATTTGTTAAAGATTACAAATATTTAAAAAGAGAAAACGGAAAAATAAGTTTTCCTAAAGACAATAAAAAAATAACTTTAGAAACAAAAGAAGTTCCAAAATATCAATATAGTGCTAATATAACTATATACAATCCTGGTAAATATGTAAAAGATGATGATGGAACAATCATACCAATTCCAAAAAACAACAAAGAACACATATAAAAAAGAAGTAATGCCATGATATAAAGATATTGACTTAACAGACAACATCAAAGACATACCAGAAGAGAGACAGTAGAAGACGGAATAAACCAACAAATAAAATGGAATAACAATAACAGAACAGTAAGAATTCCCCTAGATAGATAAATACAGGATTAAAAGGAAGTAGAATAAAATCTACTTCCTTTTTTGTTATAGAAATAAATTTAAAAAAAACTAAATTTTATAAAAATCTAAGGTATATTCTCAACAGTATAAATTGTGCAAAAAGGATGGTGAAAATTTTGTCTGAAAAAGAAAGTAAAAAATACGAAATATATGATAATGAAATAGAAGATAGAAATTTTTCGGGCGAACTCAAAGAAGGTAGCTCTTTTCATACATCTGAATCTTTATATAACGACTTAATTAGTCATAAAAAGAAAAAAAAGAAAAAATCAAAAAGGCTATATAAAGGTAGGAAAAAAAGAAAAAATAGATTAAAAGACAGTATAGACACTGTTAAGAAACCTAATATAGATAAAAATATAAAAACTTCTAAAATAAATTACGATTTTAATAGGGAAGAACGAATAAAGAAGAAAGCTTTTGAAGAATTTGAAAAAACCAGACAACAACAAGTTAGAAATACCATAAGGAAGCTTAAAAAAGAAGGAAAAAATAATCCACTTTTTCAATCTAATAATGTTTATGGCAATTTAAGGTATTCTCAAAATATTCTTTCTAGAAAAAAAGAAAATGGTATAAAAGAAGAATTTATTAATATTGAAAAAGAAGATTTCAATAAAAAAATAAATGATTTAAATATTCAAAGAGAAAAACAAAGAATTAAAGAAAACAGAAAAAACGAAGAAAAGTTTTTAAAAGAACAAAATATTTTATTTAATAAAAACATTGAATCTAGAAAATCAGACTTAAATAAAAGTAACATAGTAAACTCTAAATTTTATAATATTAATAATAACCAAGAAGAAAATATTAATAGAGTTAATAATTTAAACAAAGGAAAAAACAATTCTTTTAAAATCTCAAACATTGTTAGAGATCAAGTTATAGCTAAAGAACTTTTTAATAAAAGTATCGAAAATAATAAAAACAAAAAAAGCAAAATCTCTAACAAAATTGAAAAATATGGGAATAGTTCTGGCATAAAAGAAGGTAAAGACTTTCATACAATGAATTCTACTTTTGAGAGGGCTAGAAGTAGAATTAATGATTATCAAAAAAAATCTAAAAATAAAGAAGAAAGTATATTTAAAAACAAGAATAACATTACTAAATCTAGAGAAAACCTGGATAATAAAGATTTTCAACACAAAAAATCTAAAAAACTTACAACAAAAATCGGCAAAAACAAAGATATTCCATATTTATCAAGTGAATTAAAAAGCACAAATATAAATAATTACGATAATGGTCTTGAAAAAGATAATAAAAAACACGAAATATTTGAATCTGTTAAATCAAAGGTTAAAACCGATTCAAATAAAAAGGTAGAATTTGCCAATAAAGAAAAAGCAGATTTATCTAAAAAAGTCGAAAAATTTCAAGACACAGTTAATAAAGATAATATCTTTAATAAAAATTCTAAAAAAGCAAATAAAGAATTCAAACAAAAAGCTGAAGAAAGAGCCAGAAGAAGTTATGCTATAAATAAGTTTAAAGAAAAAACATTTAGAGAAAATTCTGGAATAAAAGAAGGCAAAGATTTCCATACAATGGAATCTACATTTTATAAAACTTCTGAAAGACTTAATAGACAGCCAGATATATTTATAAAAACTGAAAAAAGAAATTCTAAAGATTATAAATCTATAAACAAATCATCAGGGATTGATAGCAAATTTGCTTATATAGAAAATAGAGATAAAATCAAAAAAATTGATACAACAAAAGTTTTAAATAATGCATCTAAAAAATAATTTAAAAAAAGATTTTTATCCTAACTTATATAATCAGAAATTAAAAAGAAAACCAGTAAAAAATACATTACAAACTAAAATAATTTCTAGAAATGTAAAAAGAAAAGCTTATTTAAAAAATAAAGAAGATCTTAATAATATTTATAGAAGAAGAGAAAAGTTAATAGAAAAAGATAAAATCAATCCTATTGATGAAATATCTAGACAAGATTTAATAAATCATAAAAGAGAATTACAAAAAAGAAATAAAAAAACATTAGAAAGTGTCAATTATAATTATTATTTCAAAGAAAGACAAAGAATAGATTCTGAAAAAGTTACTAAAGCAAAAGATATTATTAATAAAAAGAGTTATGCAAATTTAGATGATTGGAAAGTAAATCCTAAAAAAATAGATTCTAAAACAATAAAGAAAACTAAGGAAGGATTACAAAATAAAAAAAGCCATAAATTTGCTACATCAGCTTTAGAAAAAACATTAAAGAAAAATTCTAAAAAAACGGATAGAAATAATTTTTATAGAGATAAGGGATATTTATATAAGACTAAAGTATTAAGAAGAGAGAAATTAGGTAGTAAAGAAATAGCGAAGAAACGTTTAATGAGAAAAATGCAGTTAAACGCTCTTACTAGGACTAAAAACATGAAAATTATTGCTATGGAAGCTGCCAGAAGAGGAACCTTAACTCCTGCACAAGCCAGATACGCTCTTCTTCAATCTGGAAGTATAAAAAGTCTTATTAAAAAAATTGATGAAACATCAATAATTTCCTCTAAACTAAAAAAAGAAAAAAAAGAAATTCTTATTCACAGAAATAAAAGAGATAATTACCATAGATATGCTAAGAATTTAGGAAAAATTAATCTTAAAAATGAAAAAGATATTAAGGCATTTTATGGGAAAATAAAAAATGAACAAAGAAAATACTTTAATACAGCTTTTCAAGCAGATAATAAAAACCGATTAATAGCTAGAGAAAGAAAAAAGAAATTAAGAAAAAGAATAAATAGGCAAATAGCTTATGCAAAGGGGCTTGAAAGAAAAGGTCACATAGACAGATTAAAGAAAGTATCTAAAAATCAAAGAAAAATATATCTAAAGCTATTAACAAAAATAGATATTACGAAAAATTAAACATTAATAATAAAAAAACAATTTAACACTGAAAAAAATTCTTTTATAAATTTAAAAGAAAGAATAAATAAAAATGGCAAATCTAAATATAAAAATAAATATAAGCACAGAAAAAGAAAAGATTTTAAATACAGAAAAAAATTTAGAGAAGCTAAAAGAAATATAAATAATAATAAAAAGAAATTCTTTAAATCTTATCAGGAGTTTAACCAAAAAGCAAAAAATATTAATTCTAATTTTAACAATTATTTAAAAAATAAGAAAATTAAAATAAAAAATAAAGCCTTAAAGAGATTGAAAAGAATTAATAGATATAGAAGAGAATATGCTAAAAGATTTGGAAGAAATTTAAAATATGGTATTGGCATGTTTGCCTATGATTATTCAATGGGAATGATTTTAGGAAGAACAACAGAAGATGAAGGATATTTTAAAGCATTAAGTCAATTATATGGAAGACATTTTATATCTAGACTTCTTTTAAGAGATAGAAATACTAACAAAAAAAGTAAACTTAGAAAAACTAAAGAAATTTCTAGAAAAGCAGGAAGGATTTTAAAAGTAAAATCTAAGAAAGTATGGGATTATTTTGCTTTTGGAGGAGAAAATCCTTTTTATAAATATTTAAATAAGGAAAGAATAAAAAAATCTTCTAAGTTAAGAATGGATAGACTACGAAGATTTGCAAAGAAAAATAAAAGAAATCTATTTTCTAAATTTAAATATAGGTCTAGAACATTTGGATATTTAGCTTTAAGAACCGAACAATCAATTTTAAGAGTAAATAATGATGAAAGTTCTGAATCATTAAATAAAGTTTTTGACACCATGTATGCTGGTGGAAAATTAGGAGTTTATACATCTAAGAAAGGTTATAAGATTGCTACAAGAACAAATAAAAAAGTAAGGAAGTCTTATAAATTTGTTAGAAAGAATATTTCAGCAATGAAAAAATTTGCTCAACAAATGGGTCAAAAGACTAAACAAATTGCAAAAACTCTTGCGAATACTCTTAAAGCTTTATTATTCCTTTTGAAAACACCAATGGGGATTGGAGTTTTTATAGCTGTAATTTGCACACTATTTTCCATGGTTTTATTTATGTTTACCTCATCACTTAAATTAAATGAAACTTATGACTACGGAACAATAACATATAATCGTATAACTAAACTAGATTATGATGCGAATATGGGTGAATCTCAAAGATATAGAGATGCTAATATTGATGCTTTAAATAAGCTTCAAGCAATTAGAGATGGAGCTTGGTCTTCAGATGAGGAATTAACAGTAATAGTTCCTAGAAGGAAGAAGCTTCCAATACCTGAACCATATAACCCTACAAGTGATGGTTTATTTGTTAGAACAGATGCGAATAGATTAGTTCAATTTTTAGAAACGGTATATCAAGATGATACCATTGAACAAATAACAGACTATGCTTTAGAAACAAATGATATAGATGCTGGTAAGGAATATGAAAGCAATTTTGGACTAGAAAAAATTCCTCCTACTGAATCTGAATATAATAGACAAGAAAAAAATCTTAAAGATATTTCTAAAAAATCAGCAGATGAACAAGTGGATAATTCGACTTTAATTAGAAAAAAATCTGATGGAACATATACAAATACTAAAGAATTATCACAAGATGCCATAGATGCAGGTGTAAAAGAAGACCCTATTGATATGATGCTAGATATTTTTCAAAGGTTACACCCACCAAACTCTTATACTATTGATGATGCAAATAAAGATTCTTTAATTACTAAAGAAATATCTAAAGACGGACAAATTAAACAAGTAAAAATATATTATGCAGATAGAAAAGATTATCCTTTTGACTATTTTTATGGATATGAATTTGCAGAATCTAAGACTGGTGGAGACACACAACAAAATTCTGATAATACTGAAATAGCTGTGGATAATAATACATCTAAAAAACTAGAATTACCTAAAGATGGAGAAGCTGGTCTAGGTGTACCAAGTGCTAGCGAAGAACATACAGGTAGGGAAATGTTATTTAGACTTCAAGGATCAGACACTAGATTTAGAACAATGGATGCTAATCAAAGTTCAATAACAGGAAGACTTACAAATCCATTTTCATCTAAAGAGTTGGCCGATGATCCTCTAAATCCTGGCAAGCAATTAGATTTAACTGATCCAATTTATTCAGTTTCTTGGTTAATAAGACATCAAGATGGTTATAGACATGTTGATTATGATAAAGAGGATGAGAAAAACAAAGATAAAAATGGAAACAGATCATCTTTGTTTGATAACACGTCTACAAATACTAATGAAAAAGCAGATTTAGAAACAGATAAAAAAACAGATAATAATACACAATCAACAACTGATAAAAAATGATGAAACACCAACTGTTTCAACAGTAATTTCTAATCCTACTAATCCTTATGATTATCCTACAACGTATGTAAGAAGAAGGTTTGGATTTGAAACAGATAAAGTTTATAAGCCAGCATCAGATAACGTATCTGACGTATCTGGATTTGAAACTAAAAATCTTGATTTAAACTACAATGAATCTCAAAACTATTTAAAGAAAAATAGTTTAAATGATTTTGGCGAATATTATGACAAAAAAACAGGTCTTGTTATGAACTCTGTTGTAGATGTTGTTACAATGCCAGGTCAAAAAGTTTATTCTCCAATGGAAGGAAAACTTATAGTAGCTGGAAATGGATTTTTAGGAATAACAGCACCTACACTTCAAGATGAAAGAGTAGGGGGAGGCTATGTATTAATAGCTAACCCAGATAGATATGGAGCTGAAGGTGCTAGTTCAAAGGCAATAGCAGATTTAACCAATGATAATTTTTATAGTGCATCTGGCAAATTAAAGGGATTTAAACATGGTTCAATTCTTTTAATTGGTGGTTTTGATTCTGAAAGTATTGAGAAACTTAGAATAAGAGCTTTTGATGGTGAAAATAATTGGGTAGATCACTATGACGAATTAGGTACTTTGAAAAAAGTATTAAAAGACGAGGATCCAGAAGAAAAAGCAAGAAATGAAGGTTCATATAAATCTGATGTTATTAATTCGGAACCTGGAGAAATATCTCACCCAATATTAGGTGATATGTATCAAGGTTTAGGACCTAGAGGTCTTGGATGGGGTAGACCATCTGATATTGCAGGAGATTTAATTGAGAAAAAAGGTAAATGGACTGTAACAGCTTATTCCGATGATCCATCTGAAAATGGACTAGGACCAGGAAGTGTTTCAACTACTGCTACTGATAAGACAAAACTTCCTGAAGTGTATAAAGGTGTTAAAGATAAAGACAATCTTTTAAGAATTGGAGATGTAGCTGTACCAAGAAAAAATGGTAAACCTGTTATACCTTACGGAACATATTTATGGATAGATGGTTACGGATTTGCTCGTGCCACAGATACTGGTGGAGCAATGAAAGGAGATTGGTCTACTTCAAATCCCGAAAATAGAGTATTGGATATTTTAATGCACAATAGGGATTGTAATAAATGGGGTAGAAAAGTAGTTGACGTAATCCAATTTAAGGGTAATCCTTTTGAAAATAAAAACTTTGATATAAGTGGTGCAGGATTTACTGGAGATACAGGAAGAGAAGAATTAGAGGAAGAAATTCAAGAAACAGATACTCTTGAAACAAAAGTACAAAAAACTTTCTAAAAAAAGTTCAAAAATTAACCAAAAAGATTTCATCGTTAAAAGAAAAATTAAAGGAAAATCCTAATGACAGTAGTCTAATAGAAAAAATAGCTAATTTAGAAAAAGAATTAGCAGAAAAACAAAGTATGCTTGATAAATTCTTTAAAGAACATGAGGAAGAAGCGAAAAAAGCTTTAGAAAATATGGATGTTAAAGAAGACGATTTACAATCTGTTTTATATTTACAATTATATTATGTATATCCTCATATTGATTTATTGGCTTCAATAGGAAATATAAATGTTCCTGTATTTAAACAAACACTTGGTAAATTAGCAGGTGCTTTATCCGATAAATTTAATACGGCTTACACATATATTAACCCAGCAATGTATATGGAAACTGGTGTACTTGATTATCCAGATAATAAAGTACAATCATATATGTTGGAAACAGGTTATGGATCTTATGCTACAGATATAAATATGGATGACTATTTCCTTGATGCAAGCAATAACGTGAACCAAGAAGATTACATGGTTCAATGTTCAAATGATGATGGCTGGACTTTACCTGTATCAACTAATACTTTTGAAGGACTTAAAGTTGTTAGCTCTTATGGAAAAAGAAATAAAGACTATATTTCAGAAGCATCATCACAAGAAGTACAGGCATTTTTAAATCAAGCAAGATCTTATCTTGGTAAATACACATACAGTCAACTTGATTGTTCAGGATATGCAAGAGCTGTTTTAAGAGATATGGGAATTGATTTTCCGAGAATTTCTGCAAGTAAATTTTTAAATAAAGATCAACCTTGGTGGAAATATGTTAAGGCTTATAGAGATGTTAGAGAATCTGGAGGAGATCCATTAGAAGGAATTAAACCTGGCGATATTATAGTAATGATTAAGGGTGTAAACGGATATGCAACAAATTTATCAATTACAGGACATATTGCAATTAATGTTGGCATGGATAAAGAAAATGGAGTGAACAGAGGAAATAATGTAATGTATCACTCTACAATAGGTCGTACAGGTAATGGACCAACACAAGGGGTTATTTCTGACACATATAAAAATGCAACAGGATGGATAAGATTTTTTGATGCTGGACCAGTAGAAAATGATGCCGAAATAGATCCTAACAATTGGGAATACTCACCAACTTTAGAATTTACTTCATCAACTGTAAATAGACCTATAGTAGGTTCTATGTCAAAAGCTTCTGTTATATCAACAGGAACAACACAAGAGGGTCATGCTTATGTTGTAACTAAACAAGCAGATTCTTCAGGTAACGACAAATACCTAGTATATGAAGGATTAGATCCAGCAACATTAAGAGTAGAAAAAGGAGATGTTCTCAAACCTGGTACAGAACTTGGTATATCAGCAGGTTCAGTAGTAAAGGTATATTCACCTAAAGACCCTACAACACAACTTGTAACGGACAGTCAAGAACTTTCCAAATTTAATAATGTTCTAGAAGTAATTCATCCAGATATAGCTAAAAAGCTACACTCTAAATTTACTGAAGGAGCAAAGAAAGCAGAACAAAAAGAATCAAGTAATAAAGTTAACTATAATACGAGTGGAGAAGTATTCTCTAAAGAAGCAGTATGTGAAATACCAGACACATATACAGGTACAATAACTAAAGACATCATTATGATGGAAGGCTATCCTTGGATGAGCCAAATGTCATCAATTCCAAATGAATATCAAAACATTAAAATTTATGGCAAGTCAAAAACTTACCTTCAAAATGGATGTGGTGGTTGGGCCAATGCTATGGGATTGACAAAAGCTCTTGGCAGACCAATCCATGTAAATGAACTTGAAGGTGGATTTTTGAAAACCGATTTAGTTATGGATGGAAGTTTGATGAGTAGATTTTTAAATAACAACTATGGTTCTGAAATAATAGCAAGAGCATCTTCAAGCTCTAACTTTAGAAATAGTCAAAACGAAATTATTGAAGCTTTAAATTCTGGTGGGTATGCTGTTATTCACTCTAGACCACCTGATAAAACGTGGACTAGAAGACCTAGTGGAACTTATAGGGATGGAGGTCACTATGTAGTTCTTATAGGATATGATCCAGAAAACCATCCAGATAAACCATTTAGAGTACACGATTCTGCAAACAATAATCCTTCCAACACAGGATGGTTTACTTGGGAACAAGTAAAAGCAGGTGCAGTAGGTGGCTCTAACATGATTGTAAGAAAAAAATAGTTTTACAATTTTTTGAATAGGACTCTATAGAATATAGAGTCCTATTTTTTGATTGAAATGTTTTTTTGAAAATAAAATAAAAATTTTTAGATTAAGTTATTTAATTCATATAGAAGACAAAGGAGGACATTTTGAAAGTTATATTAAGTGCATTAATTTTAGGAATTGTAGCAGGAATATTAGGTTATGCCTTCTACGAAATAACAAACAGGATAAATTTATTTAGAGAACTTTTAGATAGTTTGAACTATGAAGGTGAAAATAATAAAAGTTTGCATATAAAAACTTTTATTATTGAAATAATTTCTGGAATAATTTATCTATTTTTAATTGAATTTTGTATAAGCAAATACATATTTTATGTTTTTAATTTAGTGACACCAAAAATATTTTCTTTCCCTATATTAATAATCTCATTAATTTTATATATTTGTGGGATAGAAATGTTTACGCAATTTGAAATGAATGGTTTTAAATATAATTCACCATTTTTAAAACATAGAGTTGTTTTTACCTATGTGTTAATTATGATATTAGCAAATATTTTTACAAGTCATTATATAATTCAAAAAACTCTAAATTCTCAAATTAGACAAAAACCTGTTAAAGAAGTAGTTATCGAAGAAAATAAAACCCCATTAGCTAAAAATCTTGATTATGAAATTATGTCAGTTGAAACAATTAGTGTTCCACAGCTAAATCTTCCAATTGGAGTAGACGAAAGTTACAGAACTATGCCTATTGAAAACATAAAAGTATATACAGATTTAACAGGCAAAGAAAATCTTATAAATCTTACAAAAAAAATAATGAAAGAAAATAAAATACCTGATAACGAAACAAGAATGTTCGCTTATTTTTATGATAAAAGAGATGTAAATATTTTTGGATATACAACAGGAACGGTTTATTATGCACCTGGTGGTATTGTGGGCCATGCTTATGAAAAAGATAATTTTGATTTTGCTTATATTAACAAAAGACATGTAGGTCACTCAACTTTAACAGAAGACGAATTAAATATTTTTTATGAAGTAAGAAAAGCATTAGATGATCCAGAAATATCGAAAAATTTAGATGGGAGTAGCGATTTTTTATTTGAAGCATGCAGATTTATAGGTAAAAAACATAAACTCGATGCAAACACCTGTTATGACATATATAAAAAAGTAAAAGCTACAAAGGAGTATTAAATGAGCAATACAATTACTTTTTTTAACAATGAAAATGATGGAAAATACGAATATATTGTTTCAAATAATGAAGATTATGAACTATTAAAAATAGAAATTATCAAAGATTTAAGTGGATTTTTTTACCTGAAGATGTTTTAAAAGATGAAGTTCATTTTTGTAAATTTAATGACGGCAAATTTGTAAACACAACACATAGATTAATTAGGCTAAACGATAGTATAAATTTTAATCATAAGGATTTTGACCTTGGAGAATACATTAAGAAATATTCAAATACTTCTATAGAAGAAAAAATTATTAAAGTAGAAAACTCTAAGAAAACAAAATATGAAAATGGCGAAAACATGCTTATAAAAGGTATGAATCTTGTTATTTTAGGATACTTAATAACTAAAATAATATCTATATTAACAAGTAAATAGGAGGTTTATTTTGTCAAAAAAAGAGATTACAATAAAAAATTTTTTTTAAGTGTTATTTCTTTAGTAGGAATATTATTTCTAGCAAGATATTTTTATTTAAATAATCAAATTGAATATAGGGATTTAAATAAACAACCACAAGAAAAAATTGAAAATGAAAACAACAATGACTTAGTATTTTCAAAAGCCGTTCCTAAAAATGAAGAGGAAATTGAAGAAGATACCAGGACATCTCAAACAGAAAATGGTGCTGAAAAGCCAAAAGAAGTAACCGAAGTAACTCAAAAAGATAACATTGATTTTAGTAATGAAGAAAATAACAATGAATTGGAAAATGAGATTAACAAACAAACTACTAAAGACAATTTGATTATAGTTCCTGTAAAATCTGCATCTTCTGATGGAAGAATATACATTGAATACAACAATAACATATATGAGATATCAGGTATAAGTGAAAAATACTTGCCGATTAGAAAAATTGCAAAGGATGATATAAATAATTATCCAGTTGTATATTACGATGAAACAAAAGATATTTATTTTATTTATACAAATATTTCTGAAATTAAGTTTTTAAAAATAAATGAAAAATATTTAGATGAATCAACTAAAACATATAAAGGTAAAGTAGAAGAATTTATTTTATAATTCGAAGGAGGAAAAATCTTGATAAAGAAAAAACCGAGAATATTAATTGTATTTTGTATATGTGTAATTTTATGTTCTTGTTCTACAGGTAAATCAAAAGAAACAGAAGTTAATAGTACAAATATAAAAAATGTTGAAAATATATATAAACAAGAAAATGAAAAAAAACATGACGAAGAAGTTAAAAACGAAAATTCTTACGATTTAGAAAAACATGAAGAAAATAAATTAGTGTTACCTGAAGTTGAAGTCGAAGGTTATGGAAACGTACAAAGTGGTGATTAAGTGGAAAAGCAATGGAATAATGAGGAAATGTTTCTAGAACTTCAAAACACAGATGATCCAGATATAAAACATAGCATATCTGAAGAAATTTTTTTAAAAATAAGGGCTTGGCCGTTTATTATGCTACTAAATTTTTTAAACCGAATGAATCTTATGAAATGGATGATTTAACACAAGTCTCTTTTATGGCCCTATGGGAATCTATTGATAGGTATGACGTAAATAAAGGGGCTAAATTTGTAACTTATGCTTCTTTCTTCATTAAAGGAAGAATTAAAAACTTTTTTAGGGATAAAACATGGAACATATATGCTCCTAAAAAAGAAAAAGAAATTTTACAAAAATATAATAACTCTTGTTCTATATTGGCAAAGAATGGATTAGAGATTACAGAAAAAATTTATTAGAATATACAAATTTAACTCAAAAAGAATATAACATTGGGAAAAATTTAAGTAATAAAAAATATACTGTGGATTTAAATGGTTATAGAGAACACAACGATTTTGACTATGGTTTAAGTAACGCTGAAATTATTCCTTCAACAGATATTACTATGGAAGATGATATTTTAACTAAAATAGTTCTCAATGAGTTTTTACAAAAACTAAATGAAGACGAACAAACAATATTTGTTGAAAAATATCTTCAAGAAAAAAATAATAACTATATTTCCAAGAAGTCTAATATATCGTATTCAAAAATAAAAAGGATTGACGAAAAATTAATAAAGAAAATTTTAAAGGAATTACAAATAGAAAATTGATACAAATTTGTATATTTTATTAAAAAATATTTTTTAAGGTACTATATATATAAGAAATAACTTTAATTAAAAATTCTTAATGGTATGATTGTTTTAACGACAAATATTAAATAAATTAAGGAGCAAATTATGAATTTTAAAGATCAAATGAGAAAATATGATAAAAAGTTAGCAAAAATGAAAATAGACCTTGATAAATATACTGAAATTGTAAATCAGAATTTTGATGATATTAGTTATGATGATATGTTATTTAGAATGAAATATGATACTATTTCAAATCCAGTAAAGGAATTTCAAAAGCATATCCCAAATGAAATTAAAAAAAGAAATAATAGATTCTGATTTATTAGCTATTCAAAATAAGTATTCTAATGACAGAAGCGTAAGCGATATGTTAAAAATATTGCAAATGATCAGAATAACTGAATTTAGAGTTAAAAGATTTTTAGAAATAGGAAAAAGATATGGAGCTGATAAAGATGATCCAACATACGAATCTTATGGTGCAGTTAAATTTTTAATCTATTGGTCTGCTTATGCACCTATAAGAGATATTATTAATAAATATAATAGTTTAGATGATATATTTAAAACATCATTCCACAAAAGTATATACGATAAATTTGTGAAAGAAACATATCAAGCAAGAAAAAATTTTCAAGAAGTATCAGATAGATTAAGAATAATTGCAATGAAGCAATCTGAATATAAAATGGATCAAATGAGAAAAGAACAAAGAAGATTAGAAGAACAAATAGAAAATTTTCGAGGAAGATTTTAAAAAATTTTAATAAAATCTTAATTTTAGTAAAAGACTAGGTATATTTATATTGGAAAGGAGAATAGAGTGAAAAAAAGCTTATTTATTTCATTAAGTATTGTACTTTTTCTTTTTACAGGAGTAAATTCTGTGTTTGCAAAAACAGCTAATAACTCACTTCTAAAATTTAATGTAAAAGAAATAAGTTCAGAAGAAGAAAGCAAATTGAAAGAATCACTTCAAGAAGTATTGATTAAATATGAAAACAACCCCTTAGTAGAAGATGTGTTGGAAGCAAATATGAAAGACATTAAAAGTAAAAACCCGACTTTCTATACACAATTATTAGAAAAAGTAATGGATCAAACGATAACTATAACAAACCTGCAACCTGTTATGGGAAAGACCTTATATATGGCGAATGTTCATTATGAAGGATATGATTTATCTAATTTATTTGCTCTTGCCAATTCATATATAAATACTGATGGGGAAGAATATAAAGAATATAGTTCTACGATATCCCAAAAGTTAAAAAATGAAATTTTAAATCATAATCAAAAAGTTACAGAAGTTTTTAATAAAAAAATAAACAACTTGGAAAAAGTTAATTATGATTATTCTGTATATGCCACAAAAAATAAGTTAGGGTATAGAATTAACAAAAAAAATATCAGGAGAACTATTTACTTTTTTTAGGGCAAGATTACAAACTTAAATAAAATTAGGAGGAAATTATGGAATATATTATTAATATACCAGAAGGTCAATTTAGAGAAATGGAAAAAATTCGTTATGTCAATTTTGTAAACAATTACTTTGAATACATCTCTGATGACGAAGCTTATGAAGCTATGAGCTTTGAAGATTATTACGAAGCTAAGACAGGAAAACAAATATTTGCTAGAGAACTCACAACAGTTAGTTATATAGTTGATGAAATTCTTGATTTCTTAGATGACAATGGTGATGAAGTTGGCTATGAAGACTTTGAAGATGAATGTGAAAGAATAATAAACAAATATGTTATTACTAATTATGAACCACAAGAAATTGACGAAGAATTAGAAGACGAAGTAAATGAAATAAGCGAAGAAATTGAAGAAGATGCAATTGAAAAAAGCGTGAACGATGAACATTTAAAAGAAGATCTTTCAAAAGATACAGAAAACGAAGACTATGTAGACGATGAAGAAGATTCAAAAGGTGGTTTAACTATAGAGTTATAATAGGGAGCGATAGTTTTTGAAAATTAGAGAAATTATTGAACTCTGGAAAGATACTTGGGATGATTTTGAATTGTATCAAAAAGCTATATTAATTATAGCAATCTTGTTTGGCTTTTTAATGTTTAATCTGTTAAGTGGAAGTATTGAACCAACGGCAAAGTCAGAAGAAACTAAACCGAATATAGTTGTTGAGGATAACTTTTCTAGAAAAGAAATTACAAGCAATTATGATTCTAATGCTTCGGCTAGTATAAACGCAGAGTATGAAAAATTATACAAAGAGCTTTTAATCACAATAGATTCCTCATATAGAGTTTTATCCGAACTTGAAAACAATATAAGAAAAAACAACGCTATACCATTTGAAGATATAGATAATAATTTGATAGCACCTTTGAATAATCAAATGATGTCTTTCTATGACTTATATAGAAAAAGAGGACTTGGACCTTTTTGGAAAGTGTGGTTTGAAAATGTAATACCAACATATTCTCAATTTTCTACAGATTATTTTTACACTATAAAAGATGCTCAAAATACTGAAGAACAGTTAAACCTTTTAAATAGAGCTAGAAATGGACTAAGTGTTTTTGAAGAGTATATAAAAAAAGAATATGACAACATGTATCAAGCAGGCTGAAATAGCCTGCTATTTTTAAGGGAACGATAAATTATGACAAGTGCAAAACTAAAATATATAGCAATAATAACTATGTTTATAGATCACATAGGAGAGTTCATTTTTTCTGATTTATATGGATTTGATTCTATGGAATATATGATATGCAAAATAATAGGTCGTATAGCATTTCCTATATTTGCCTTTTTATTAGTTGAGGGATTAAAAAAAACAAAAAACAAAAAAAATATTTTTTTAATCTTTTAATTTTTGCTTTAATATCAGAAATACCTTTTGATTTGGCAGTGAGTGGGAAATACATAGATTTTGGACAACAAAATATATTTTTTACTTTGTTAACTAATCTCACAATGCTATATATAATAGATAAAATAAAAATAAAAGATGTAAATATAAAAATTCTTTTTGAGTTATTTATTGTAACATTTTTTTCAATTGTAAGTTTTTATTTTAAATTCGACTACTTATTTTTTGCTCCATGGATTATATATACTTACTATAAGTTTTATGAAAATAAAAAAATATTGTTTTTAGTTTCTGAACTCTCTTTCTTCTTTGAATTTGATTCATTAGTTCATATCGGAAACATACTAATCTACTTATATAATGGGGAAAGAGGTAAACAAAATAAGTATTTTTTCTATTTGTTTTATCCTATTCATATAATTATTATATATTTAATAAAAATATTTTTAATTAATTTGTAAAAAATCTAAAAAAAATTTAAAAACAAGGTATATTCCTTATGCAAGTCTTATGTCTATTTTTATAGATGACAAAATAATTATTTTGAAAAATAGGAGGTAGCGATGGGAGAATTAATTCTTTCAAAAAAACAAGAAATAGTAGAAAATAAAGAATATTATCTAAGAGTATTAATGTATTCAATAATTATTCTAGGATTATTTGCTTTTTTACAAACTTGCTTTGCTAGTGGAGGAACACTTGATACTAGTCAAGCAATGGAAAAAGGTAAAGGACTATTTTCATCAGTAGCCGAAGTTCTAGGAACATTCTTTATTATCATTGGTGGTATCATGGCAATCTGGGGGCTATATACAGTTGGTATGGCTATTAAAGATGGGGTATCAGGACAAACAGGTCAATCCCTTACAGCTATTATAGGTGGGATCCTAATGGCAGTTGCTGGATATCTAATGAAGAACAACGGAGATAAACTTTTCGATACAAACTAAAATAAAAAGTGAGGAAATATAATGCACAAAAAAACATTTAGAAAAAATTTAATAATAGCTATATTTTTAATATTAATATTTTTTCCAAACTGTATATTTGCAAAAAGTGGAACAATAGTTGCAACTATTTCTGCCGATTCTACTGCTATGCAATATGCTGAAAAAATGTTTTTAGATGGCAGTAAACTTTTAAGACAATTTATACAATTTGTTGGAACTACACTTATGTTATTTGGACTTGCGACAATTGGGATATCTTATAGAAATTCACAAGGTGAAGATTCTATGGCAACCCAAGGTGTCTTAATGATAGCAATTGGTGCAGTTATATTTTCAGCAAGTTATGTAAATACTGGTGATGGAAATTTTTTAAACTCAATGTTAACTCTAACTAAAGTAGCTTTTTTGCAGGTGGAGGATTATTAATGATAATGGGTTTAGGAAATATTGGAGTAAATCTTCAATCATCACAACCAACAGGAGTATCGAAAGGAATAATGCAAATGGTAGGTGGAATAATTATAGCCGTATCTGGTGTTCTTTTCACAGGAATAGGCACTGGATCAGGTGGTTCCAACCCAATTGGCACTTAATAAAAAATATTTTTTAGACTGGAAGAAATTTCAGTCTTTTTTATTTTATCTTAAAAAATAGGAAATATTTGGTATATTCCACATAGTTATATATTAACTTTTTACGAAAGGAGTGAGTTTGGTATATGTTACCATCAAAAGCAAGGATAATGAAAAGTGCTTTCGAGCTAATATCACAAAGAGAGATAGATACACTTGCTGGGAATTTTTTTAGTAATCAAAGTATCTCAACGATATTTTCAAATACGGCAGTAACTCAAATAATCAAATATACAATGGGAATAGCGTACGCTGTATTTGCTATATGTTTCTTAGTAGGTTTATTTAATATATCAGCAAAAAATGACAACTTTTCAACACAAGGAGTATTTTCTCCTTTGCAGTTTTTTATAAAATCGGCTTTGGTTAAAATTCTCATGGATGCATCACCTAATTTATTTAAATCAATGATGAGTGGTGCTATGGATCTTTTGAATTATATTTTAGATGTTTCAACTGAATTTGGAACTGAAGGTAAAATTACTGATGAGGTTTTTACGCAATTAGCTAGAAGATTAAATTTAATGGAGGCATGGGCTTCATGGCTATTAACAGGGATATTATCATTGGTATTATTAGTTATGACCTTATTTATAGCCCTAACATTTGCTTCTTTAATTATTAAAATAGTAATCTATTATTTAGTTACACCTATTGGAGTTGCAACACTTGTAAACGAAGAAACCTCTCTTGCTGGAAAGAATTTTTTAAGAACATTATTTGCGTTTGCAGGAGAATTAATTGTTATTGGTATAGTTATAGCACTTTATTCATCAATAGCAAATAATGTTGATGCATTTTTTGGCGTAGCATCGAATGGTGGAGGAAGTAAAATTATAAACATATTATTTAATGGAAGTAATTATCTTCAAGAAGCAGTCAATAATAAAGATGTTAATGCTTTCACATTACCAATATCTATGTTTTCAAGAGTGTTCTTAACAGTATTATTTATGCAACTTTTAAAGAAAGCAGAGCCAATATCTAAAAAAATTACAGGAGCAAATTAAGGAGGAATAAATGTTAATTGTACCAGTACCTAATGACATGAAATCATATAAACCTAGAATACTAGGTAGATATACAGTTAGACAAGTTGGATGTATTGGTGGAGCTATAGCTCTATCTATCTTAGAAGTTTTCATTCTTAAATCATTTATGTCAATTACGGATATGTCCTATGTTATTATTTTTTCTTGTATACCTTTTGCTCTATTCGGTTTTTTTAATAAAAATGGTAAAAACTTTGAGCAATGGTTAAAAGTTATGTTTCAATTTAAATTTGGAGTACAAAAACTTCCATATAGAATTACACTAAAACACTTAGGTAATCCAACTATTGAAGAAAATAGTTTTATTCCAATTAATTTAAATAATTCATCAAGATTTGACAGAATAACTGGTGAAAGAATACCTGAATTCAAAGAGGATAGTTCTAAAGAAAACAGGTTAAAACTATGGATGAATCCTATTGGCAGTTTTTATAATTTAGAAAAAGAAGAAAAAGCTTGGGAAGGTCCAATTAATGGATCATTAATAACAAAAGAATATAAAGTTAAAAGAAATAAAGATAAAGAAGCTGGATTTAAAAAAGAATGGAACATAGGAACAATATAAGTGGGAGGATTAAATGGCATTATTTAAAAAGAAAGAAAAAATTGAAAATAAACCTGAAGAACCAAAAGTACCAAACGATTTAGTAGAAAAAGTAAAAGAAGAAAATGTAAATAAAAAATCAGAAAAAGAAGAAAGAAAAAAGAAAAAAAGAAAAAAAGAGTAATTTCTAAACAGGAACAATACCTAGAATATCAAAAGGAATCTGAAAAAAACTTAAAGGTAAAAAGAATGATTTTAATAGAGCTAGATATGCAGACGAAATATTAAATTATGATAGAATCTTTCCAGATGGAATTTGTGAAGTTAGAGAAAATTTATTATATTCAAAAACAATTGAATTTAAAGATATGAACTATCAGCTAATCTCTGAAGAAGATCAAAAACAAATATTTTTAAAATATTGTGAACTCATTAATCTATTTGATTCTAATGTTGCTTTTTCAATCACTATAAAGAATAAATTAACAGATTTTAAAGAATTGGAATCACAAACAAAAATTCCTATGAGACAAGATAAACTTGATCTTTTTAGAGAAGAATATAATGATATTATAAATGCAAAAATTAAAGAAGGTCATAATGTTATTTCTAAAAAATTATATTTAACATTTTCTGTAAAAGCTTCAGACTATAACGAAGCTAAAATGCATCTAAGTAGAATCCAAGATGAAATTATAAAGGCTTTCGATGCTGTTTATAACAAAAGAAATAAATCCGTAAATACTGTTAAAGTTTTAAATGGTTCTGAAAGAATTGAATTATTGGATTCTATTGTCAATCCAGAATTTCATGGGAGAGATTATTCTTATGAAAATCTTATGAAACAAAATATGAACTCAAAAGAACTGATAGCAACTTCTTTTACATTTGATGATAAATCAACCTACAAAGCAGGAAACAGGTATGGTAGAGTTCTTTATGCAAAAAATTATCCAAAATCAATTAAGGATTCAATTATATCTGAAATAACAGAACTTCCAATACCATTAACAATAACATTTCATTTACAAGGAATACCACAAGAAGAAGCTTTAAAAAATCTAGACATGAACATAACCTTAATGAACACTCAAAAATTAAACGAACTACAAAAACTTCTTCCAATGGGTGGTGGAGAAGAAATGGTTTCTATGAAATTACAGTATAATCTTCAAGATGCACAAGATCTTAGAGAAGAATTAAATGCTAGAAACCAAAGAATGTTTTTGGCAACTTTATTAATTGAAACATCTGGTAGAACAGAAGAAGAATTAGCCGACAATGTATTTCAAATATCTTCAATTGGCAGAAGAAATTCTTTTGAATTTACTGCACTTGATTATGAACAAAAAGCAGGTTTTGGTTCAGTTCTTCCTTTAGGTTTCAACTTGTTAAATAATTCTAGAACATTAACAACAACAGCTACAGGAATCTTTATTCCTTTTAAGTCTGAAGAATTATTTGAAAAAACAGGTTTCTATTATGGCCTTAATGCAATTACAAAAAATCTAATTTATTTAGACAGAAGACAAAGAATAAATGGAAACGGATTTATTCTTGGAACACCAGGTTCTGGTAAGTCTTTTGGAGCTAAAAGAGAAATAGTTAATGTAATATTAAATACTGAAGATGACGTTATTGTAATTGACCCCGAAGCAGAATATGGTGCTTTAACTTCTGCTCTTGGTGGAGAAGTTGTAAAGCTTTCTCTTGGATCTAAAACCCATATAAATCCTTTAGATATTAACTTTAATCAGGATTCTGAAGATGGTGATCCAATTTCTAATAAGTCAGATTATATGTTATCTTTTATGGAACTCATAGCAGGAGAGGGTTATGCATTAGATGGATCTAGTAAATCTATTTTGGATAGATCTATAAAGAAAGTATATGAACCTATAATATCAGGTAAGACAGAAGCCATGCCAACTTTAAAAGACTTATACAACGTATTGAGAAGCCAAGGTGATTATGCTTATGAATTAGCTACAATTCTTGAAATGTACGCTATAGGTTCCTTAGATATATTTTCACATAGATCTAATATAAACATTAATAATAGATTTACCATCTTTGACATTAGAGACCTTGGAGAATCTTTAAAACCTTTAGGTCTATTAGTAACACTTAACCACGTTTGGAATAAGGTAGTGGAAAATAGAAAAAGAAATAAAAGAACATGGATATATATAGATGAAATTTACTTATTATTTGCATCTAAATATTCGTCAAACTTCCTTTACACTTTATATAAACGTGCAAGAAAATATTATGGTATCATAACAGGAATCACCCAAAACGTAGAAGATATGCTTAGAGATGAAAACGTAAGATCAATGCTTAATAATGCTGAATCTTATGTACTTTTATTTAATCAAGCATCTACAGATAGACAGATAGTTGCTGAAGCCCTTAATATTTCAGAAAATGAATTAACATATATCAAAAACTCTGGTAAAGGTAGAGGGCTTTTAATTACAGAAGGTGAGGTAATTCCTTTTGTAGATCAATTCCCTAAAAATACAAAACTTTATGAAATGATGACTACAGATCCTAACGAAATTAAGAAGATTAAAGGAGGCAAGAAAATAGTATAAGTTCTTATTAATCTCATAGTTGTTTGATTTTCAGCTATGGGATTTTAAAAAAATAAAAGAAACTGAATGGATAATAAATTAATATGGAGTTTAAAAATTTGAAAAATTTTACTGAAAAAGATCAAAAAATTATTGATTGGATAAAAAGTTTGCCAGATGATTATTGGGATTTTAAAGACAATGATACAAGCGAATTTACACACTCTTTTCATTCTTATCCTGCAACTATGATTTATCCTATAAGTAGAAATATTAATTAAAAAAATGAAAGAGTTTAGCGATATAAAGACATTATTTGATCCATTTTCGGGTTCAGGAACTGTACCTGTTGAAGGCATTTTAGCTGAAATTCCTAACATATATGCAACAGACTTAAACCCCTTATCAATTCTTTTAACAAAGGTTAAAACAACAGTTATAGATAAAAAGAACTTAGACAATTGCTATAAATTTTTAAGGGAAAAACTTGAAAAAGATTTTAAATATTGTGAAGAAAACATATCTGTTTTAAATAATTATATTAATAAAAATGAGATAGACATTTATGCTCGTAAGTGCTGGGGAGATAAAGCTTTAGATATTATTATGGAAGCTTTTAAGGAAAATAACATCGACACTGTTATTATTGAGCAGATTCCTAATTTTAAAAACATTGGTTATTGGTTTAAACCTTATGTAATGTTGCAAATACAACTTATTAAAAATGCAATCGACTTAATTGAAGATGATTATGTAAGAGATTTTTTTAAAATATCTTTTAGTGAAACTATTCGCCTTGTTTCCAACAAAAGAAATAATGAATTTAAGATGTTTAGAATTGCTAAAGATAAACTGTTAACCTTTAACCCTGATGTTAAAAAGACTTTCTATAATATTTGCGAGTCGAACATAGATAAAATGCATCAATTTGCAAATGTTGTTGGCAATTTTAAATGCAATATTAGAACTGAATTAGAAGATACAAGGGTTTTATCTAGCGTTCCCGATAATTGTGTAGATCTTTTAATCACATCACCACCATACGGAGATAGTAGAACTACAGTGGCTTATGGAGAGTTTAGCAAGTTATCATTACAATGGTTTGGAATTGAAGATAAGGCAAACAATTTAGATATAAGTAGATTAGACAAATATCTTTTAGGTGGTAAAAATTTTAAAAATGGATTTGAATCTACATTAGACAGCGAAATACTTCAAAAAGCTTTAAATAATATATCAATAAAAGATATGAAAAGAGCTGGAGATGTTTTTAGTTTTTACTTTGATTTAGATCTTTGCCTAAAAGAATGTGCCAAAAAATCTAAAAAAGACAGCTATCAATTTTGGGTAGTTGGAAATAGAACTGTGAAAAGTTCATATCTAAAAACTGATGAGATTTTAGTTGAATTGGCTGAAAAGTATAATTTAAAACATATAACTACTTTTACTAGGAATATTCATAATAAAGTTATGCCATCTCTTAATTCACCAAGTAATAAAAAAGGGGAAAAAGTAACTACTATGAGCAATGAGTTTATTATTGTGCTTAAAAAGATATAATTACAATAGAAACAAAAACACGCTTATAAAAAAATTAACAAGATTAACACATTTAAATAGCTACATTTTGTAGCTATTTTTTATGATCGAAGAAATCAAAAAAACAAACTTATTACATGTTAGACCAGCTTTATGTTTAGATGGAGATAAAGCAGTTTATGAAAAAGAAGGAAAATATTTTATCAAGTAATTTTATGAAAAATAGTGGGGAAGGCTAAAATTATGGAAATAAGGATGCAAAATTAGTCACAAAATAAAACTTTTGTGACTAATTTTTATTTTTTTAAAGAATCCCTCCTAAAATTACTATTTTTTTAATTCGTCTTAACCCTGTATTTTACTAGCGTTTTTTGGTTTTTTCTTATTATTTATTGGTTTAAGTAATATATTATGTAAGTTTGATTACAAAAATTATTAAATATTTGTATATAAAGGAGTTTTTAAATTTATGGAATTATCATTACTATACCTACCCAAAACTAAGGAAAATCAACTTATTAGAAAAGGTCTAGAAACTATTGAAGATGTTTTAGAGTTTCTACCTAAGGAATATTATGACTTTACAGAAACTTATACTATAAAAACTTCTGTTTCAAAAGGTTTTGACGAAAATATCGCAATTATAGGACATTTAAAGACAGTGAAATATACTCCTAAGACTGTCGTTGCAACGATTGTAGATAGATTAGAAAAATTAGATGTAGTTTTTATGAATCAATTTTACAAATATCAACAACTTCTTCCCCTTGTTGGTCGAGAAGTAATTGTTTGTGGGAAAATAAGTATTAATCCTTATAACCATAGCTACGAAATTATTAGCCCTCTATATTTTTCCACTAAAATTGATGAACATAAAAAACTTATACCAAGATATGTAAAAATCAAAGGTATGAGTAAAGAATATTTTGAAAAGATTGTTGATGATTGTCTTGATTTTGCAGAAGATTTAGACGATTGGGATGACATTTTATTAAATCGCTTTGGGATAATGACAAGAGAAAATTGTCTTTTTGAAATTCACAAACCTTCTTCAAATGAAAAACTAAAAGAAGCCTACGATAGATTAATTTTTGATAAATTATTTAAATATCTTTGGTTAGCCAGGGAAAAAGAGTGTGATTCTATAATTGAAACTGAAATAAAATTAAAAAATATTAAATTGGATGAAAAAGTGCAAATTCTCCCCTTCCCTTTGACTGGAGATCAAGACAAAACTATAAGAAATATTTTAAATAAAATGTCACAAGGTCATAAGGTAAAAGGTCTTATTCAGGGAGATGTTGGATGTGGAAAAACTATTGTTGCCTTTTTATTAATGTTTATATTAGCAGACAATGGTTATCAATCTGTTTTGATTGCACCTACACAAACCCTAGCAAATCAGCATTACTTAGACATTTTAGAATATGCCGAAAAGTTTGGATATACTGTAGGATTTCTTTCAGGATCTACAAAAACAAGAGAAAAAAATAGAATATTGAAAGAATTAAAAAATGGCACTATTGATATATTAGTTTCAACTCACGCTGGATTTTCACCTAATGTTGAATACAATAATTTAGGATTAAAAATTATTGATGAAGAGCATAGATTTGGTGTAAAACAAAGAGAAAGTTTGTCTAAAAGATATAAAGAAATTCATAGTTTATCTATGTCGGCTACACCTATACCTAGATCTCTTGCCCTGATTACTCATGGCAATAACATTGAAATTTACAATATTTTAGAATTACCAAAAGGCAGACAAAAAGTTGAAACAATAACTACAAATGAAACTAAAAAGGCCTATTCTTATATAGTTAATGAAATAAAGAAAGGACATCAAGCATATATTGTCTGTCCTTTAATAGATGAAGGAAAAATAGAAGCAAAAAATGTTAAACAAATAACAAATGACTTTCAAAATTATTTATCTTCATTAAATTTAGATTTTTCCGTATCTTCCATATATGGCGATATGAAACAGGAACAAATCGACAAAAATATAGAAGATTTTAACAAAGGAAAAATTGATGTATTAGTATCTACAACAATAGTAGAAGTTGGTGTTAATGTTCCTAATGCAACTGTTATGGTAATACTATCATCTGAAAGATTTGGCCTTTCTCAACTTCATCAATTAAGAGGAAGAGTTGGAAGAGGAAATAATAAATCTTATTGTGTATTAGTTTCCCCTAAAAAAGGATTAGCAAGACTACAAATTATGAAAAATTCTTCTTCTGGCTTTGACATATCTAAAGAAGATTTAAAATTAAGAGGTCCTGGTGAATTATTAGGTTTAAAGCAATCAGGGCAATCCGAAGAACTTATGTTAATTTTAACTTATCCTACTCTAGTTTCAAAAATAAGAGATGAAATAGAAAAAATATACGAAGATAAAGAAAGGTTAGAATTTTATCAAAAAATAACTTTATAATAAAATAATTCCAGATAATTTTTAAGTTTATCTGGAATTATTTTTTCTTTTTCAAAAAATGCTGTTCATATTGTTTTAAATTTCATGTTTTATTGTTTAATAGACCTATTCCATCAATCTAATAACAAAACGATACAACAGGACACTCACACGCCCTGTTTTTGATTTGCCTTATTTTTATTAAAAATTAAAGTTCTCTTTCAATGTTTTGGCTATTTTCTGTAAAACCTTTCTCAAAATTTTCGTTATTGTCTAATTCCAATTCTTCTAAATAAAAATCTGGTTCATAATCTATAAAATCGTCTAATTGTTTTTCGTTATCTAAATCGAAGTCAATTTCATCTTTATTTTTTTCGGCATATTCCAAATTCATACTATTTCTTAAATCTTCAACAAATGATTTTTTATCTTCGTGTGTAATATTTTTATTACCAATATATTTAGAAAATACTTCAGACATTTGTTTTGTTTCTTTGCCAATACGACTTATTGTATCTACTACTTCTCTACCTTTTTCGATTCGGCTATTTAAATCTTCAATATACTTTTCCATTTCTATTTCGGGATCTTCATCATCGTCAAAGGTTAATCTAAATTCTAATTCTTTTTCATAAGTATCTTTTATAAAATCTACTTCGTCATCTAGACTAAAGACATTTTCTAATTCTACATTATCTTTATGTAAGTACATATCTCTCGCTGAAATTTTTTGTATAGCTTCTTCAAAATAATCAATATTTTTATTTCTAAGGTTTTTATCTACCTGGTACATCTTAAAAACTTCCCTTAATTTTTTTCATTAATTTTATTTAGTTCATCTAAAATCTCTTTAATCTTTTTCCATGATCTAAATCTAGTATTAGAAAGAAGGACAGGAACATTTCTATATTGAGGATAAATTTTTTCATCCTCTATTTTATATCCTTCCTTTTCAAGAGATTTTTTTACTTCTTCTGTAGTTCTAAACTGGCAAGAAAAAATACTGCGTTTTAAAGAATTGCTAACCCTATCATTTAAAGTATAAAACTTTTCTTTTGGATTTCTCTTTTTTCTTTCCATTCTTTCTACTGAAGTCATTTTTGGTCTGTTTCTATTATACAACATACTTTCATAAATTGAAGATAAACCTCTTTCTTTACACACCTCATTTACATTTTCTTTTAGTGCATTTTTGAAAAGAAATTCTCTAGCTTGTAATCCTACACTTCTGCCATTTTCACAAACAAAATGTGCGTGTATATTTCTACCCTGTGTATGGGATGCGACAATAAACCTTGCACTTTCTCCTAGAGTTTTTTTTAATGATTCACTTGCTATATCTTTGGCATCTGATAAGGATATATCATCTTCGGAAGAAAAAGTTATAAAACCTGTATATGCGTATATATCTGGATTGTTTTGTAAATTTTGTATTCCTCTACCAGATTTTAAACTTTCTAAATAATTTTCTTCACTATTTTTATAAATAGAGTTAATATTTCTTTCTTGCTTTCTATATTTTTCTTCATCTAAATAAATTAATTTTTCAAAATTAAATTGATTACAATTATTTTCTTCTATTAATAAACCATGACCTGTTTGTTCATCTTTTAAAATATAATTTATTGAAGCCTTTATAGAAGATGATTTCCTTACTCTAAGATATGCCATTTATTTTTTCACTACCTTCTCAATATTTATTGTGGGGATTAAGCTTTCTTTAATATTTAAATGTACTGTATCTCCCACATTCATCTTTTTTTGCATTTCTTTATTTATAGCAACTTTATAAATATCTTTTTCTGATTCTAAAACAGCATAAACTTCCCCATCTTCTTGAATAAAAGATTCCACCTTTGCAACATCTTTATACTGTGGTATATTTTGTTCTTCCTCAATTTTTGAAAGCTCATTGATTTTTACATCACTGAAAAGATCTCGTACCGGGAAAGACATAATTATTAAGGCCAATATAATGCAGACAAAAAAGCTTAATATTTTTCTTATTCTTTTTTGGATTAAAAAAGTTTTTTTCAAAAGATTTGCATTTTCTATGCCCATTTTATAATCAAATTCGTCTTGTTTTCTTAATTGTTCATCTGGATCAGGATTTCCATCATATTTATCCAAATCCAAATCAAGTTTTTGAAAATTTGGTTTTACTTTGTTATCAAATATTTTCAATATCTTCACCCAATCTGTTTAAATATATTTCAGAAATTTTTTTATTTTTTTTCTTAATAACTCTATATTTTCTCTTAAAGAATATTCATCTAACAAGAGTGATTCAAATTCTTGCATTCTTTTCTGATTTTTATCAAAGTGTATATAGAGTTCTTCTCTTATATTTTTTATTTCTTTTAAAATTTCTGAGATTTCTTCCATTTGTAGATCTCTGTCTTTTTCTGAATAATTTTCTACAACATAAATACCATACTCTTTTATACTTTTGTTTAATTTGTTAATTTCTTCATCTAATTGCAGATATTCCTCGCTTCCTATAGAAATAATAAAACCATCTAATATAAGTTTTCTTAGTACATCTGATATAGATAAATTATTTTTTTTGCAAATCTGTAAAAAAAATCATATTGATCATCTGTGAAATTTAATTGAATACTCTTAGTCATGGCATCACATATCCTATAACTTTTTTGTTTTTACAATTAACAACAGAACGATTGAATTTATTTCTTATTACGTTGTGCATAGGAAGGTCTTGATTTGACAAAATATTTATTAATTTTGGAACAGTATTACTATAAATGAGTTCTTTGTATGCTCTTGATTTTAGTGCGTTCATATATGCATCTGTACCTTTTATAAAACACATAACAAAGTTTTCTTCTAAAACCTCTCTACCAATAAACAAAGAATCATCTATATAAAATAAATAAAAAACTTCGTCAATTTTTTCTAGCCTTGCTTTATTTTTGATTAAGCCTTCTGTATCTAAAAATCTTAATTTGATAAATCCACTTTCATTAAAAAAGTCATCTAAATTTATAAGAGCATAAACTGCACCACCGATTAAATTATTAAAATCATTAAAAGAATATTTAAAATCTAAATATAAATTTTTATTGTATTTTTTATTAATAGTTTTTGTCAAAAAACCACCTTCTTTTTTTCTTATACATAAGGTTAGCTAATTGAACAGCTAACCTTATGTTATTTATTCAGTTTCCATTTCAGTTAAATAATCTAACCCTCTTATATATTCCTCTTCGCCATCAATTAAAAAACTTTCTTCATCTAATGAATGTAGGATTTCTCTTAAAACAACTTCTTCTTCAGGTGTTATTTCATTTGCATCTTTCATTGATAACAAAATCTTGTCATATTTTTCTTTTGTTGTCAGTTCTTCATATTCTTCAAAATCCTTGGTCCATATTTTAGAAGTGCCTTGAATATTATCTTGTTTTTCTATTTCTTCTAATAATTTATCAATTTTTTGTCCTTCTTTATTAGGATCAATTTTTATTTTATAATTGACATTATGTGAATCAACTTTAAAGTCTTTAGAGTTTAATATTTTTAAAACTTTTTCTAATTCATCATTATTTGGAGGATAAGAAAAACTTACTGCTACCTCATCCTTTTTGAAAAAGTCTTCTTGATTGTTTTGTTCCATTTCTTTAACTTTATCATTTATTATTGGTATTATTTTTTCTAATTTGTCAAAATCTATTTTTTTAAGATAAAAATATGAGTTTGGAACAAACCCTTCAACAGAATCTCCTCCCTGCATACTAAGAAATTCTTTATATACTTGATCCTCTGTTTTTTTTAATTGTTTAAAAATTTCATCTTCTGAATAAATTTTATAATTTGAGATGGCACCTTGTAGGTACCTACCATCTTTATAGAGTTTTAAAACATCTTTGTCTAAAGCTAAATCTTCAATTTTGCCTGTTTCATAATACTTTTTATAGACACCTAAAAAAGGTTTATTAGGGTCTGTTTCTGAAACTTTTATTTTTTCTTTTTTTCTTCATTTCTATCATCTCTGTTATCTATTATTAGCTTATTGTCTTCTTTAGGAACTTTTTTTTCATTTTTACATCCTGTTGCCAATAGGCTTAAAGAGATTAATAAAGATGAGATTAAAACAATCTTTTTATTCAAATTATCACCTCAATAAATTACTAAATATCCATTATCTAAATACATATAAAATGAATCATATTCTTCATCGGGGCTTCCTTCTAAATCATCAATAAAGTCGTGGATATTTTCCATAACATTATCATCAATTACTAAATCATCATAATTAAAAGTTATTCCGTCAACAATTATTTTGTTTTTACTCATAATATCTCTCCTTCAAAATTAAATATACTTATCTAAATAATAAATACCTTAATATATAATTATATTTTTCTGAAACAAAAAATCCCCCTATAAAAATTTACAGGGGGATTTTGTAAAGAAACAATAGTGGGTAAATTAAACCCATTCTAAATATACCTTATATTTTACAATTTTTATTCATTTTAGATAAGTTTTTCTAAAAGATTTTTAATTTCTTCTAAAGAATTTGCATTATAAATTTTACTTCTTGTAAAAGAAATTAACATTTTATTTTTAGATCCATCTTTATTTACGATATCATCCAGTGTATTAAAGGAAATTGTCTTTATTATAGGTACGATATCTAAATTATTTTCTTCGATAAAAGTATCTATATCTGAAACAGAATTAATACTGATTAATTCCTGTTTCAAGTCATCCTTGCTTTCATCAGATATATCTAAAAGATTTACTTTGTTTTCCAATATTTCTTGCATTTTTTTAAGAATATCATTTTCAGATAAGGTTTCAAATGTATCTTTAGAAAAATCTTTTTCTTCTACAGGATCAGAAGGATCTGTAATATCTTCATCTTCCTTATCACCATTAATATTGTCAGATTCTGTTAAAATTTTACTATTTAAAATAGTATCAATTTCTTCAATTGATTCTGCTTTATTTATTTGATTAATTAAAAGATTTTTTCTTAATGCAGACAATTCTTTACTTTCTACCAAATTAATAGCTTCTATTTTTTTGGCTTTTAATTTTTCTTCTAGTTCTTCTTTTTCTTTCTCTTTTTCTGTTGTTTCTAATTTAGAATTTTCTTCTAAAGCTTTGTTATAGATTTCATTTGCCAATTCAATAGACTTAGCATTTTCTATGCCTCTAACATAAAGGTCTGTTTTGGCTTCAGTTAAATATTTAAATTCTTTAATCTTTTTAATTAAAAACTTCTTTTTCTTCTTTAAGAGCATTTTCAGTTTTAATATTATTATCTAGTTCTCTTGCTTGATCTTTGATTTCTTCTATTTTTTCAATTGATTTAGCATCATTTATGTCAGACATTATTTGAGAAATATTTTCTTTATTAAGATTTACCAGTTCAGAAACTTCTTTTTTAGCTATTTCTTTAGCTTTATCCAGGTTTTCGTTTGCTTTTTCATTAGCTAATTTTATTATTTCGTCAAGTTCTCTAACTTCCATAGCATAATAAATATCTTCTAAATACTTATCTTTTTCTTCTTGTGATAAGTTATTTATTTCTTTTATTTTTTTTCTCGCAATATCTTTTTCATCTAATAAAACCTTAGAACCATCAGGGTTATCTTTTGCAAGTTCTAAAATTTCATCTACTTCGTCTAAAGAAACGGCACTATCAATTAATCTTACATAATAATTTTTTGAATTTTCTCTTAATGATAATTTATCTAATTCTTTTTTAGCGTTTTCTTTCTTTTCCATTAAAATAGCTAAACTTTCTGCACCACCATCAGCTATCTCATCTATAATCTTTTTTACTTCTAAGCTAGTTTTAGCTCTTTCAAGCCTATTATAGTAATATTCTTTATCTTCTTTTGATAATAAATTATTTTCATCTATAAGTTTTTTTGCTTGTTT
>NZ_HE978597.1:32541-38540 GCF_000312025.1 Peptoniphilus timonensis JC401
ATTTTCATCTATAAGTTTTTTTGCTTGTTTTTTATAGGATTCAACATCCTTATCTAAAAGATCAACTTTTGATTCAAAATCTTCTTTAAACTTATTCAAATCTTCTTGCGTTTTTATATTTTCTAAACTTGAATAAAATTCCTTTTTTTCAAGTTCTGTGAATTTAGAATTAGAAATTTTTTCTTTTAATTCCATTTTATCTTTTTTAAATTGAAATAATGCTTTTTGTGACGATTTTTTAGCCATTTCTAGATGGTTTTCTAAACTTTTTACAGTATACATTCTACTAATGGAATTTATATCTATATCTTTTGACGGATAATCAAATAATTCTAAAATTCCGTCTCTAACTTTATCTTTAGTCAAATCAAAAATATACTTAGTGATTTTATCTTCTAGTGTATATAATTCTGTTATACTTGAAAGTTCATTAATTTCTTCTTTAAATTCTTCCTTTTTATTTGTGCCTAAAAACTTAGATTCATCAACAATTTTTATAAGATCTGCTTTTCTACTCTTTAAAATTTCACTTTCAGATGATGTCCTAAAAGTTTCTCTTTTATTATCTACTGTTGAATTAATAGAGTTTATTTCAGAAGCAGTCTTGCTATTATCAATTTGTTCATAAAATTCATTTTTTTCATTAAAGGATAATGCTCTATTTGAATTACTAACTTTTCTTATAGCATCTCTTCTTTCTTTAGAAAGACCACCTGGAAAATCAATTGTTACTGAAAAAATCATTATAGTATTGATTTTTAAATTCAAAAGTAACGCTTTTTGGATCGTTATCTAAATAAAAAGGTATTCTAATGTTACCAACTCTATCTGCTAGGACTTCACCATTAGCACTTTGTGAAGAATTATAATTATATGTTACTTTAGAGTTAGGAGGAACATTTGAAAAATAGACATTAAACCTATTGATTATTCCTTTTTCTTTTTCATATCTTGCTTCTATTTTCATATCTTTTTTTTCGGAGACTTTCATTTCAAGCTCTTCTTGTCTTCTTGCGTAATCTCCTTTATCGTTCTTTTGTCTAATATAAAAAGTTGTATCTTTTTCTGCCATTGGTAACCTATTAAAAAATCCAATATGCTTCTTTTGCATTTTCATTAATTCTTATAGAATTAGATGCTTGTGAATCAACACCATGACCGAAAGTCTTTTTTAACTTCCATTCATCAATTTTTTTATACTGTTCTTCTTTTTCTAACGGATCATATATCTTTTCATATTCTTTTCTTTCTATTCCAGCATTTTCTAAAAATTGCTTAGGCTGAATAGAATATAAAGGCAAGTCTTTAGCATCGTAGTTTTTACCAGATTCTATAGTTGTTGTAATATGATGAAATATATCATCATTAGCATCTCTTGAACTTTGAGATATGTTTGACTTAACGGCTATAACTTTAATTGCTTTAGGGTTTTTGTGTTCAACTATATATGGAGCATATCCTGATGCAACAATAGTCGCTTTTCCATCAGTTTTTTTATCATATTCTAGCTCAATTTCTTTAAATCTTACAAAATTTCCTTTTGCCGATAAATCTTTATCTTTATGACCTTCAAATACACCAAAAATATTTTCTGTATAAGCCTTTATCGTATCAGCGTTTCCAGTAAATCCTTGTAACTCTGCTAATATGTCTCCCCTTTTATCTTCATTATATCTTTCTTTATCCCATGTCATTTTAGGTTTAGAAAAAGATTTAGGAAGAATTACTGTAAAGGAACGTGAGCCATTTTCCCAAGTTGTGTATGTGTACTCTCCAAATCTTCTGGAATACCCAGTTTTTTCTACTCTTTCCCTAAAATAAATTGTTCCTGTTGCTCGTTTATAAACATTTTCATTGAGCCTTTTATCTTTAAAGGTAGCAGATGATCCATTTTTATAATCTCCATCAAACTCAATACCTGTTATATAAACATCACCACTAACATATTCTCGCCCATCAATGTAGGCATTAACTAAGCCATTTTTTTCAACTCCAGAATCTCTTGTTATTTGATATCCTGCATTTTCAATCTTCCATTTACTAATTTCGTTTTTATTTGCGTTTCCTGAAGAATTATCAAAATTCTTTTTGCTTGCAAAAACACTTATTGGTGTTAATATACACAAAATTAGTAAAAACATAGTAAGTTTTTTAATTGTTTTCATAATATTACCTCCATTCAGTATATAACATACCTAAAAACCATATTTTTTTGATTATTTTTAATAAAATCTTAAAATTTTAATTTTAATAGGTATATTCATCTAAGAAAGAGGTGAAAACAAAAATTGCAAATATCAAAAATTAAAAAATTGAAAAACAAAAAGATTCCCATGATTATTCTTTCTTTTACCATGTTCAGCATGCTTAATTCTGTTTATGCTGAAAGTTATACAGATAATTACACAGATATAAAAGAACCTATTTCTGATGATAGTTATGTAGTTTTTTATTAATGAAGAGTATGACTATAGTAATAATGATGAGTATGACGTTGAGAAGGATGATAATATTAATGTTAATGGTTTTTTTACTGATGAAATAAATATAAAAGATACTAATGAAATATCTGTCGATAATTCAGATACTATTGATCTTATAGATGAAAATAGTAATCTTTTTAACGCTATAAAAACTATTGAAGACAAAGAAAGTTATTATATAAATTTTAACGATAATATTAGGAAAATAGTTTTACAAAAAGCATTTTCTCAAATAGGTATTCCATATATTTGGGGTTCATCAAATCCTGGATTTTCTTTTGATTGCTCTGGGTTAACTACTTACGCTTATAAAGAAGCAGGAATTTTATTGCCAAGAACTTCATATAACCAAGCTTTAGTAGGTAAAACTATATCTTTAAACGAAGCGAAAGCAGGAGATCTTTTATTCTTCGGTAAAAATGGAGTTTCACATGTTGGAATCTATACAGGTAATTATACTATGGTACACGCTTCTCCTTCAAAAGGTGTATGCTATGTTAATCTAAATGAATATAATATGGGAAACTTTAGATTAGCAAAAAATATTATTGATTTTTAAGTTGTTGTGGTTTAAATGAAAAAATATAATAATTATGCAGATATTTTACAAGTAATAAAAGATACGGATTCTTTTTTTAATATCGGTGCTAGAAAAGAAGTAAAATATCTCCCTAACATACTAAGAGATGACGAAGAAATCTACTACATAACAAGTGGAAGACTTCAAGGGAACACTTGGTTAATAACTTGTACCAACAAAAGATTGTTATTTCTTGACAGAGGCCTTTTTTTTGGCACAAAGACAAAAGAATTTAGGTTAGAAAAAATAAATGGTGTTTCATACAGTCAAAACTTAATCTGGGGAGTAATAAATATTGAACATGGTGGAAATGGTTTCACTATAGGTGGTGTTAAAAAAAGAACAGTAAAAAAAATGACAGAAGCCATACAAAAAGCAATAGAAGAATATTTTGATGATAGCTTATCCGAAAACGACAAATATTATTATAAAAATGATAATTTTACACAAATTAAAAGATATAAAGAACTTCTTGATTTAAATATAATTACAGAAGAAGAATTTTTGAAAAAGAAATTTGAATTGCTTGATTTATAACGTTATCTTTACGATAGCGTTATTTTTGTTAAAAAAAACGGGCCTATCGGCCCATATTTTCATATCTATTATCCATAACATCATCTAATATATTTAAAAACTTTTTTTCTTTAACTTTAAACATTTCAAAAAATAAGTCTTCTTCTTTTGAAGAATTTTTTTCATCAAAGATTGCTAAAAGTTTTTTATCGGTATTTTTCCTTTCCTTATTTTTTAATGCCTTATAATAATCTGGATTTTCTATTTTCATATATTTGGTAAAAGCACTTACTGAAACATTCCTTGTATATCTTGACGTGTCTTCAAGATCTTTTTTCAAATGATTATTTTCTATTTTTAAGTTTTTGTATTTTCTTTGAAGTTTTCTATAATCATCAACTAAAGATTTTACATCACCATTATATGTGATTGTTTGGTGTTTTATTTTATTTGTTGAAACACTATTTTTTTGTCCTCTCATCCATATCACCTTTTTCTATTTCATATAATTTATCTTGAATTTTTTTAGTTATGTTTTCTTTAAAATCTTTTTCTTGCCCGTATTTTATATTATCATCATCCACTATAACAAAAGGAACTAATACTATTTTGCCAAATTCTCTTTCTATATTTCTAATATGTTCTAAATCTTCTAAATTATCAAATGAATAAACATTATAATTTAAATTAACTAGATTAAGATTATTTTTTAAGTTAATACAATAGTCACAGTCTTTTCTTGTTACAAGTTCTATTTTTAAAAGATCATCTGGTAGCTCCGTTTTACCTGCCTTATTTAAAAGAGTTTTGTTTTTAGAAAATAATAAATTTGTTTTTAAAGCTTTCATATCTATATTAAGGTTATTATTGACTGTTAAAAAAAACTTATAATCTAAATCATTTTCTGCTACTAGTGAATTATATGTTAATATCAAATTTAATTTCTGACACCTTTTATATCTATTTAAATAATCTTTGGATTTATAACTTTCTTCATAGATTCTTTTAAACATTTCTTTGTTTTTTAAATTATCTGCATTATTTGAAAGATAAGTCTCACTCACTTGATCGTAATAAGCTTCTATCTTTTCAAAATAGCTTTCCACTCTCTCTCTTTTTATATTATTAGTTCTGGAATATTCTATATAATTTAAAGAAAAGAATATTGTGAAACACAATAGAGGTAATAAAAAAATAAGAATTTTTAAAAATTTTTTCAAAATTAATTCACCTTACTTTTTTTAAAGGATAAAAAAAGGAATAATCCTTATTGTAAAGATTTAAATAACCTATATAATCCTTATTTGTTGTATTGTTATTGTAATTTTTATCTATAATTAACTTCTTTTTTAATTCACATCCTGAAGGTATATATATACTTTCACAAACTTCAGCTTTTCTATTAATAAATGGAATTTTACTTATATTAAAGTATTTTTCGTCATAAATATCTTTTTCAAGTCTATATTTTCCTGGATTCTTATCTAAAAGACTATTACAGGCATTTTCAAAATCTTTTTTATTTTCAACTATATATATAAGATTTTTGCATTTTAAAATATAATTGTAGTTTTCTTTATCATTTCTAGTCATATAAATAGTTTTAATATTTTGAGTTAATTTTTTAGGAAGAGTATTCTTTACATAAATCTGATCTTTTTTTAGAATAATAACCTTTTTGTTCAAACAAGTTGTTTAAAACCTCATTTTCCTTTAAAATATATGAGGTTAAAATAAATAAATCTTTTATAGTAGTTTCGTTCATCATATTATTATGCTCATATTCAAACAAAGTAGAATTTTTATTTATTTCTTTTAAAGAATATATTTTGGTATTTGTCATTTTATTATAAATATATGAATTTTTGATTTCTTTTAAAAGTTTTTCTTCTGTAAAATATTTAATTAATATATTCTTAGAAGATTCTTTATCATAATATATAAGGTTTCTAATATGATTTACCAAAGGTTCTCCTTCTATTAAATCCTCCATATCTATTTCTTTATTTTCAGTCATTTCTATTAAAGAATTAATAAGAAGAAGGTCAATAGCAACATTTGTATATATTTTTTTGTCTTCATTACTAGATTCAAAAATTAAATTGGTAAAATTGTCGCCTAAGATAAAAGACTCTTTATCTATTTCAAATTCCATAGAATATACTGGATTAAAAATAGATAAAACAATTATTAAAATCGAAAAAGAAAATTCTATTATTTTTATATTAGTTATATGCGTACTATGTTTTTTTATATACAAGTTCTATTGACCTCCTTTCACTTTTTATATACCTTAAAAAAAGACTTTTTTATTTCGAATAAAAATTATTTTTCGACTTCAAACATCTGATTTTCATTAGTCGTTTCCTTCGGATTTTCTTCTTTTTTATTTGTAGGTTCATCTTTAGCATTATTACTTT
>NZ_HE978597.1:38886-47134 GCF_000312025.1 Peptoniphilus timonensis JC401
ATCTTTAGTCATTATTACTTTTTTCTGTTATACTTTTTTTGTTTTCTTCAATTTCAGATGAATTGTTTGTATTTTTTATACTATTATTTGTTTCTGAAGAATCTTCATCTTTTTCTTTTTCTTCAATCAACTTATCAAAATAATCAATATCATAGCTTCCATCTTCTGATTTCTTTGTTTTTTCAGTATCAGGTATTTCTTCATTTAAGACTTCATCTATAGCACCTGCATATCCAGAAAGGATCCTATTAAACATAACATTATTGAAGAAAATATAATTTGACATTGTTGTTTCTACACCTGCCAATTTAACGTCTTCTAATTTAATTAAATAACTTCCATTTTCAGTTTGAACAAGTTCCACAGGAACTTTTGTAACCTTTAATAATTTACCTTCTTTAAAACCTTTTTCAATTTCTTTGCTGACATTTTTTGTATCTACATCTTGGTTTAAAGCATAAAGAAAATTTCTTCCAGCATCTGAATAATTATTTATAACAAGAGTTAAGAAAAGGACTTTTCCTTTTTTATCTTCACTTTCAATTTCATCTTGTTCTATTTGATAGTCCACTAAAGGTCTTTTATCTAGATAATTTTGTTCAATATTTGTTACATCAAATAATTGAAGATTTACTAATTTCATAAATTCAGCAGGATTTTCTACATAATTTGAAGCATTTTCGTATTTACCTTTTTTTAAATTATCTAAAAATGCTACTACTGTTTCTTGTTCATTTGTATAATTAGTTCCTTTATCTCCCTTACAAGCAGTTAATGTTAAACAAAATAATAAACTAATTAGTATCAAAATTTTTCTTTTCATTTTTATCTCCTTTTATTGAACCACTACATTATCTAACGGAATATAATTAACTTCATCAATCTGTTTTGTCTCATTTCCCAAATTTTTGAAAACACTAACTTTAAGCCCTTGTCTTCCTTTGTATCTTATATCATCTTTATCTATTTCATCAGCTTTAATATAAATTGTTTTAGGTTCTGTCTTATTTATTACCTTAGTGCTTATATTAGATTTTTGATAATCTGTAGCTATACCAAAAATTTGAATTGAATAAGTAACTTCCCTATTTTCATTTTCTACTGTTTTTGCCTTTAAAAGAATAGGTGTTGAAGAGTTGTTTTTTAAAATAAATGGTTTTTTCTCATCATATTTGACATCTAATCCTAGATTAAATATTGGATCATAATATGAATAATGACTTACATTTATTGGTTCAAAGTTAGAATACAATAATATTTCATAAAGATTGGATAAACCTTGTGATATACCAGCTCCCTTAACTTCTAAAAAATCATCAAGATACTCGTCAATACCATTTCCAAATCTTGCAAGTCTATTTTTATATAATTCGTCTTCAAGGTCTTTCTCCGTCATTAAATATCTGTCTAAATCAAAAACTCCATAAGGTGAAACAAAAACATTGTTTAAGTAATTCATCAAAATAGAATTATTTCTCTCATAAACTTTTGTGATTTTTGATTCCATCTTTTCATTTAAATCTAGTGACAGAGGTTTAACTTTAAAAGTCATAGAATCTAATAGTTCTAGGGATTTATTTACCATATTTGGATCAATTTCTTTTCTTTTAATAACTTCTATTGGAACGTCAATTTCACCAATATAACCATCTGATAAAATTGCTTTCAATTTTTCTGAATCTAACTTTCTACCATCTACACCTTTTTCATATTGGCTTTTTACAAATACCTTTTCAGGGTCACTATATCCTAGTTTATTATTTTCTTTATCATAAACAGGGATAAGCTTATCATTAACAGGCTCCAAGCTTACATCGGCAAAAAGAGCATCAGAAAAATCTGCAAATTTATTTGAGTTAAGTTTAAATATAGGCTTCACTTCATCATTTTCTGAAGCTTTTAATAATTTATCAAGTGTTTTAGTATAATCAATTTCATATCCTATATCACTAAGCTTGTATGTTAGTGTTCTCGGATTGGTTCTTACATCTTTTATATCTCCAAACTTGAAATTTATTTTTCCTTCAAGTATATCTTCTTGTTTTTCAGATAATTTACTTTTTGCCTTATCTCTTGTTAAATTTTCAAAATCTAAATTTTTAAGAGTAACACCTTCTTTGATTCTTCCTAATTTACTTTCATCAATTATTTCTATTTTTGAAATATCAATTTCTTCTTCATTTAATTTTTCCTTAGAAAATATAAAATAATAAATCAGGAAAATTACAATGACTATGCCAACTATTACCATTAAAAATTTTTTGTTTTTAAATATTTTCATATTTTAAAAACACCTCCCAACAATATCTTTATTTTTTAAAGGACCTAGCTCTCTACTATCCATTGAATCAGACCTGTTATCTCCCATAAGATAGTATTCATCTTCTTTTAACTTTATATTTCTAATATAATAATCATTACTTGTATATTCTTTATCTAAGTATGGTTCATCTAGTTTTTTATTATTAATGTATACATCTTCTTCAAGAATATCTATTTTTTCTCCTGGCAAACCAACCACTCTTTTTATAAGCAAAAGCTTATCTTTATTATCTTTAGCTATAACAATATCCCCTCTTTTATATTTTTTTGTCATCTTATTAACTATTTTTATATCTTTGTTTTTTATATTAGGCATCATGGAATCTCCATTAACTACAAAAATACTAAAAACATTATTTTTTATAGTTATAAGTAAAATAAAATAAATAGAAATTATCAAACAAAATTTAGTGAAACTCATATTTTTGAACATTACTATATATCTCCTTATTGCTAAATCTTGATAAGTTATTTACTAATTTTAGACTTTTATTAATTTCCACATAAAGATTAGGATAAAACTTAATAAAATCTTCTACTCCCTTATCAAAATTAGGATAAAGAAATAGAAACCAGATTTTAGGAATCAAAAATACGCCTTTATCTTCATCTAAAAAATTATAAGAAATGTTTCTATAAATAGCTTCTTGCATATATTCATATTTTAAAATTTCATATACATTGCCATAATTATATTTGTTAAAATCAATTCTATTTGAATATCTAATTTTAACTTCTTCATTCTCTATATATTTAAGAATTTTATTAAAAATTTCGTTATATAAGGGATCATTTTCTAAACTATCCATAAGAAAAAATATGTCCTTGTATTCTTCAAGTGTATATTGTCCTTTGAAACTCCTTAATGTCTTATTATTTTTTTCTACTATCTTTAAATATTTAGACATTCTCTTTATATTTATATTTCTAAGTTCATCTAAATACTTATTTTGATGATTTGTAGACCACTCACAAAGCTTCAAAAACAATTCTTTGTTTATTCCAAGTTTATAAACAGACCACTTAGAAATAGGCTTTTTTCATAAAAAATGTCTTCGTCTTCAAGTACATCGACCCCTGTATTAATATTACTTCTAAGCATGCTTTGTTCTTTTACATGATCTAAAAAAATCATTAACTTTTTTGTTTTAAATCTTCATAAAATAATTTCTCTATATCCAACACCTCCATTATTAAAATTACTTAATAAACAAAATGTTGTTAGAAAAAACTAAATTTTCTCTAACAACACAAAATAACCTTTTTTTAACTTAATTTTATGACAAATATATAATTCAAAGAATAATTTGGGAAAAGAATTATAAATCCTATCTTCTAAGTATAAAAATACATATTTGTAATCTGCACGATTTATTAATCCTATTAAGGATTCCATATATTTTTTATTAAAATAAGCATATTCATCTTCATAATAAAGATTCTGAACTCCTTTAAAAAGGATTTTGTGCTAAATATTCCAATGGATAATAAAGATTTAGATATTTTCTTTTTATAGGTGGATCAATAATTAAAAGATCACCACTAAATAATTTAATAAAATCTTTTGAATCATAATTAAAAACTTTAATATTTTTATTTGTAAAATAATTATTAGTTTTTAAAAGTTTGAAATTAAAAACATTATCATTTGCCACTGTTTTTTTCGATTTAGTATAAAAATATCCATTTTTTATATTGCTTGCTTGATAAACGCAGTAAATAAAATTACCATATAAAAAATCGTAAATTTCCTGGTTATAAATGTCTTTACTTTCATAAAGATATTTATGTATAGAATCAATTTTTATTGCATCATTTTTACCAAAAAAACATGTTTTTTCACTATGAGAATACCACTCATAGATATTACCTTTATATAATTCGATGTTTTTAATTGTTTCAAAAGCATATTTAAGCTCAACTCCTAAATCGCCTTTAAATAATTTGGTGTAAAACGACAAATAATAATATAAAAACTTATATTTATCATTTAATAAAATTTCATTAGCATGTCTAAAAAAAGGAATTGATAAAGAAGCTGTTCCTGCAAAGATATCTGTTACTTTATTCAATTCTTCTTTCTTGACGTATTGCATTACAAAATTATAGGCTTCTCTTTGGAGATTATTTTTGTTTTGATAAATTGGTAAACTGTCAATCATTTAATATTCATATACTCTTTTTGATCTTTAAAAATATCTTCATCAATTTCAAAATCATCAAATTCTGTTTCTACTTCTTGGTCTAATTTTTTCTTTGTTTCATCCATCTTTTCGTGCATTTTTTTATCTTCTTCTTCTTTAGCTTTTTGTTCTTCCTCTTCGAATTTTTGATTTTGAAGATTATCTACTTCAGAAATATCGTCATCTTTGATGCCATTCTTTTGTCTATCAAAGAAATCAGTAACTCTCGCTATAGGATGTATTACCTCTTCTTGCTCTAATATATATACAGCACCTAAAGATTCTAAAATAACAAGAATTAATAAAATTATTGTTTGCATTAAAAATCTCCTTTCTTTTATTTATTGAAAATATACCTTAAATCAACTTCTATTTTTTGATTTAACGTAAAAAAAATGCTTTTTACGGTATTTTCTTTATAACGATTATTTAAGAAAGGAGAAATACAATGGGAAAAAAATATGAATCAATGTCAGATTTATCAGAAGCTCAAAAAAGAAATGTATATTACTATATTGCCAATTCCAGCACTTTTCCTGATTTAAAAACAAGAACCGAAGAATCAGGATATAACTGGGATAAAAAAGGTTCAACATCTGATCGTGATATGAGAGCTAGTAAAAGTGGAGCTATTAGTTTATTTAAATCAAAAATTTCTAAAAGTGGATATGGTTTTAAAGATTATTCGACTGGGTTTTCTGCATTAAATATAATAGACTTTCAAATTTATCTTGATTCTAATGGAACTGCAACTAATGGGATGAAAAACGATAATTCTATTAGAGAAAAAGCTGTAGACAACTTAATAAAAGATTATGGTTTAACTATGAATAAACTTTTAGATAAAGTTTTTGAAAAAGCTAAACAAAATAATAAAGATAAGATTTCACAATTAAAAAGCAAAAACAAAAAAGATTTAATTCGAAACAATTCTCAACATAAAGAAATAAAAATATTAGGTGATGAAAAAACTTATAACGAAAAAAATAGAGAATTTAAATTAAATAAATTTAGAAAAGATCCTAAGACTAATGAACAAATTTATAAATTAAATGTCATGTCTAAAAAAATCGAATCTGATCCAAATGACAAGAATCAAAGAATAGGTATATTAAAAAATTACACTTATGATGCTAAAAAAATGACACCTAACGAACCAGCTTGGAAATATTTAAAAAACGTTAGAAAATTATCAGATGACACTATAAACAAATACAAAGATTCATTGTTATCTGTAAAATTATGGGATGGTAAAGATGGCATTGCATTTTTAGGTACAAAAGATAATAAGATTTATACTGCTGAAATAAAAAACTTTGACAAAGAAAATAAAAGAAATTTTAAATATAACAAATCTGGTGATAATTTTGCTCCTTTTGAATATATAAAAAATAAAGATAAAAAAATTGACACTTTATTTTTTGTTGAAGGTGCAATTGATGCCATGAGTTTAGACGAAGTTTTAAAAAATAAAGAAAATATTAATTATGGAATTATTGGTATTGGTGGAACTGGAAATCTAATTAAAGCAGTTGAGGATTCTTTGAAAAATTTAAATGTTGATATAAATGATATTACACTTGCAATGGATAATGATAGAGCAGGAATGGATGCAGTTAAAACTTATATTGAACATTTTAAGCATATACCTAATTTATCTTATCCATATAATATGTTAGACAACAGTTCATATAATGAAGCAATAAGACTAGGCATTGCAGAACCCGATTCAAAAAACAAAGATGAAATTAAAATTGCTAAAGATTTTAATGACTTCCTAGTTATGGGAAGAAATGTAAGAGATCTAATAAACAAAGGTGCTAACTTATCTTTTACCAGCATGAAAAAATGCTACATAAATAAAAATTATGATTCAATTTATAAAGTAAAAGATAAACATTTTGAAAAAATATTAGATGAAATTTCTGAAGAAACTGGATTGACAAAAGATAAAATTGATAGTTATTTAAAGAGAAATAATAACATCGGTTTTTATAATAAAATTATTGCTCCTAAATTTAGAAAAGACAAACCAATTATTAAAGACACTAATTTAGAAAAAGAAAATGAAAAAACTAAAATTCAAAATAAAGATTTAAATAAAATATCTTCAAAAAATTCTATTGAAAAACCAAAAATTGAAACAAATAAATCAAAACAAAAATACCAAATAAAAAAATAGAAAAAAACGTGAAAAAAAATAAAACCAACTTGAAAATCAAAAAAGAAATCAAAATATTTCTAAGACAGCAAGTGATTATATAAGTAAAAACAGTTTAAAGGATGGATTAAAAATGAGAAACAACAAAGAAGAATTAAAAAAAGAAACTCCTCTAACTCGTGAAAAATTAAAAGACATTTTGAATAAAATAAACGAAAAACCTATTTTTCAATTAAAGGCTGAAGATCATAAAGGTAAAAATTATATAAGCTATGTTTCATTAAAAGATTTATTACAAATGGATGCTGGTTATAATTTTAAAGCTAATTATAACCCATACAATTTAGTTAAATCAGATTCCGTTGCCTTACTTGATAAATTAAATACTGGATCATTTTTAGTTCAGTTTAGAAAGGAAGAAAAAGATTCTATAAAAGATGCATTTTTCAAAATAGACTTAGATTTAAAAAATCAAAAATTCGATGTAGAACAATTAAAAAGTCCAAAAGAATTTAATCATTCAGATAGATACAAGGGTTTTTTAATTGAAGATATTAATGAACTATATTCAGACGGAACATTAATAACAGACAATATTTATTCAGAAAATTATAAAGAAAATAATGAAATAAATTACAAAAATAACTCTAATGTATATATTAGGAATTTAAACACTGATGAAGGAAATAGTAAAAAAGTTAATACAGATGATATAATAAATGATTTAAAAAATAAAGATAAAATTTTAAAAGATTATCCTCTTTCAGTTTTTACTTATAATGATGATTTGTCTGATTATGAATTTATAAAAGGTAAAACAACTATTGAAAATAACAAAGAAGAAAATCATTTTAAAACAGCTAGAATAAAAAATGGAATAGGCGAACTAAAGAAAGACATGGGCTTTTTAGATAGTCTAGATAAAAAATTATTAATACAAAACCACAGTAATAGAAACCTAAACTTTGAAAGATAGATATTAAAATAAGGGATTATTCCCTTATTTTTTTATTTTGATTATTACCTAACTGTGTCTTTTTAAATCTAATATTTATGAATATATACAAAAACAAAAGAAAATAACTTTTTATCTGTTTCTTACAAGCTTTTATATGTCTGTCTTTTGACACTAAATATTTGTGAGATTTTAGATAGATAAATATTTGATAAATATTTAGTGTATATAGTATATATCGGAACCACATCATGCAACCATCTTCGGGAACCATCCAAGAACCATCAAAAATAAACCATAAAAACAATTACCATAAAAAAGAAAAAAGGTTAAAATATTTTAATAATAACAGCTAAAGAGAAGACCCTGCTACCTCTAAAGCATCAGCTAAAAAGAAGAATGAAACTGCCTTTAAAGCCGTAAAACTAAAATATCAAAACCTTAAACAAAAATTACATAAATCAAAAATTATACCTCTAAAAATTCAGCACGAGAAAAATCATCAGCATATAAAACAATCTCTTCATCAAAATAAGCATCCTTTATTTTTTCCAAAGCCTCTTCATAAGAATCAGCCTTAACCTCAATTTCTCTAGATAAAGTTTCACGAATTTCAATTTTAAAATT
>NZ_HE978597.1:47621-50310 GCF_000312025.1 Peptoniphilus timonensis JC401
TTTCATAATCATTTCTCCTTTTTAGTAACCTTGTTTTCTCTCTTGTAAATAATAAATAACTTAAAAGAAGAAACTATTACATAGAAAAAAATACTTTGTAATTTGTAACCCACAAAAAAAGACATTTACTTTTTATTTTTCTTTGCCAATTTAAAATTCTTGGCAATTTAAAAATAAGGGTCGACTTTTACTCAACCCTTAAATAAAATCAAAATTAAAACATTCACTAACAGGAACAAAACCAGATTCTTTTAAAATCTTATCAAAATAATCTAAAGAAGAACTTAAAGAAATATTATTTTCAAAAATAAAATCAGAATAAGTTTCATCATCAAAAGACTTACCCCCATAAGGCGAATCATCTTCCACCATAACCTTATTAGCAATTAAATTGTAAATATCCTTAATAGTAATCATAAAATACCTCACTTTAAAATCAATAATCAAAAGAATCATCTAAAGATTCCTTAAAAGAATTTGAATAATTTTCAGAAATATCATCAACAACATCAACATCATTTCTATTATTCTCATCAGAAAAAAATCTATTGAATAATAAAAAATCATCATCTAAACAATCACAAAACATAAAATCATAAAACATAAAATCATTATCAAATAACATATTAAACCCCCCTTAAATGTTAGAGGGAATAACCCCCTTATTGATAACTAACTAATTCTTCAACTATATCATCAATTTCATTACAAACATCCCAAGATTCAAACTCTTTATAAAACTTTGTACCACCCCAGTAGCCCTCTAACCTGTTTTCTTGTGTATCAATGTAAATGTTAGGACCACCAAGAGCAATCGCTAAACGGCAACCTCTAAAATCGCCTTGAAGTGTTTTAGTATATTCTAAATCATAAGAATCAGTTATATAATCCCAAAGATTATCTAAATCATACTCTTCATAAAAATCTTCATCTTCTCCCCTAGCATAAGCTCTATAAACTTCCATTAAATAATCATAAGCCTTGTTAACTCTTTCTTCTAATAATTGTAAATCAGTTCTCATAATCAAATCTCCTTTTTGTTTTATTATTTGTTTCTCTCTCTTGTAGATAATAAATAACTTAAAAGGACTAAATAATATATTGGGTTTTGTGTAATTTGTATATCTAGAGAAAAGATTTTTTCCAGATCCTTATTTTTCTTTTGCCAATTCAAAAAAATTAAAAAAATAAGGAATTAAAAACTTTTAATTCCTTTAATAATTTTAATAAACTTATCATTCATTTCTTTAGTTGCCATCTCTTCAGAATTAAATTCGTAAAGATTATAAAGTTCTTCGTTGCCGTATAAAAGAGTCTCTCCCAACTCATAGAAAAAACTATTCACAAGTTTAAAAGGATTATTTAAATCAGTTGTAACCTCGCTAAAGCCAACACTTTCAAAATCAACAACCCAATCAACAACCTTATCCTTTCCTAAAGCCTTTAAAAGATTAACGGCCTCTTCTTCGCTGAAATGATAACCACCAAAAGCAACCTCAACCAAAAAAGCATAAGTTTTGTCAAAATTTTCTAAACAATTAATAAATTGATTTTTAACCTCGTCTAATAAAATATTAATGTTAAACATAAATAAAACTCCTCTCTATAATTTTTTATAAACCCAACCCCCTATTAAGGGGGAATTTAATTTTAGATTAAATCTCTCATGAAACTATTAAGTTCTCTATAACTTAACTTGTTATCAATGTATTTAACATTATCTGGTGTTTTAGAATTTGATAATTCTAAAAACTCGATGAACTTCTTATAAGGTGCTTGACCCTTAAAGTTATTCATGAAATCAACAGCTAAATTATAAAGGTTATAATTGTTGCTAATCCAAAGAGCAATATTCCAAGTATTATAATTTTTGTATCCATTATAAGTAGTATTTTTCATAATCAAATCTCCTTTTTGTTTTGTTATTTGTTTCTCTCTCTTGTAGATAATAAATAACTTAAAAGAAGAAACTATTACATAGAAAAAAATACTTTGTAATTTGTAACCCACAAAAAAAGACATTTAATTTTTTATTTTTCTTTGCCAATTCAAAAAATAAAAGCAAGAAGAAATTAAAGCGAAATTATTGTAAAATATGCCAAAATTTTAAACAACAACTATAAAATCTTCTTGCAAATAATAAATACCTTAAAATACTACACCCCCTTATACTTATTTAAATAAAAATTATATATATTTATTTTTTTCTCAATCGTTGCTTTTCTGTGTCTAACAAGTTTAACAAAAGAGCCGTCTATTTCCCTATCAATGAACCCAAGATAGGTAAAAGGCAAATCATAAAACTTTGAAGTACCAGGATTTTCTTCACAAAAAACATTTAAAATCTCTTTTTCTGTATCAATACCTACAATAAATTGAGTTCCAACTGTTGAACCCTTTTCATTTACAATGTTTAAACTACAATAAAGCAAATCATCAACAATCATATTTAACCCCCTTAATTAGCATATTTCTTAAATATAGAATCCATAAAATCAAGATATCTTTTTTCAAGTTCAGCCTCATCTTCTTTAATTTTTTTAAACTCATCAGAAGAACGAACCTTAATTAAATAATTATAAAAAATTACTTGATTAGTTGTAAAACCTTGCTCTTCTTGAATTTCAAAATCAAACTTTTCTTTATCGTTTAATAAAGGAATTAAAACGTTTCTATCAACAGCTAAATT
>NZ_HE978597.1:50540-55623 GCF_000312025.1 Peptoniphilus timonensis JC401
GAAGAAATGATTACACTAGAAAAACACTTTGTAATTTGTAACCCACAGGCAAGGGCCATTAACCTTTATTTTTTTTCTATGCCAATTAAAAAAATTCTTGCAGGATTTGCCTGCAAGAATTATAAAACTATATAAAATCTCTTTGATTAAAAATTCCCTCGTTTATATCCTCATACTCTTCTTCTTCAATCTCCATGTATTTTATTTCATCAGCGTTAAATGAAGCTTGAAGTTTTTCAACCATTTCAATTTCATCTTTATTAAAAAAGAAAATTTCAAATCTTTGATAGTGTCCTTGAAAATGAGTGCGTTCAATCATCATTATATAATCAGTAGGTTCATAATCATAAAAATCTAAATCTATCTCTCTATCAGTTGCAAAAAGCAAATCATCAGTTAAACCAGCTTCTTTTTCTAAAATACAAAATTCGCCATAATTAGGAAAATTATTTTCCATGTACTCTCTAATTTCTATTTCTAAATTATGTTTAACATCTGCTTCAACTTCATAAACTCTCATAATTAATTCTCCTTTTATCCTTTTTATTCTCTCTCTTGTAAATAATAAGTAACTTAAAAGGACTAAAAGATATATAGAAAAACTATGGAAAATTTATTTAATTTTTTGCCAATTCAAAAAAAAGGATAGAATTTTAATCTATCCTTAATCACCTAATATAACTTCTTTAAAATCCAGATTATAAACTTGACAAATTCTCATAAGAATGTCAATTGCTCTTGTAGTGTAATCATACCTTGAAAAAATCTTAGGTTCTTCTTTATTCACACCAACAGTTGTATTTATGCTTTGACAAACTGAAAGTAAAGAGCAAATCAAATCCTCTTTATCAGTTGGCTTGCTACTATAAGTTTTAAGAGCAACTTCAAGTGAATAATCAAGGTCGCCTTTTTCTATAACATTACAAATAACGAAATCAGAATAAATTTCACAAACTAATTTTTTAATTTTTTCAGTATTTGCTTTAGTCTTATTTTTTAAAACCAACCCAATAAGCTTATTTAATTTTTCAATTACAGTAAACCTATAATCTAAAACATCAATTGAAAAAATGAAATTTGTATTTTTAGCATTAATTACAATAGCCTTATTAGTTTCTTTTATACTTTGAATAGTTGTCATATTTAATCTCCTTTTATCCTTATTGTTCTCTCTCTTGTAAATAATAAATAACTTAAAATAAGATGAAATTATATTAAACTTAAACCCAAATGTGATCTAATATCTTGCCTATTAAAGACAAAAAAATATCCTATGTTTTTCACATAGGATATAGGACAAAGAAAATTATTGAGAAATTAATTATATATATTATCGAACAACAAAAAGGAAATCTTTTCTCTGTCCTTGTAGATAATAAATACCTTAAAGTTATATAAAAATATATTGAAATGAAAAAAAGCCTTTGTAAGAAATACAAAGACTTTATATTAAAAAGTAGAAAAGAAATTATTTTACTTTTATATACGAAACTAAGGCTTGTATTTTAATATCTTAAACGAAACTAAAAAGATTTTTATAACGGTTTTCTAAAACTGACTAACTAATTGGACTGATTAATTTTATCAAATTTTTTTCTTTTCTACTCTTGAATTTAATATACCTTAATAAGATGAAAAATTTTTAATTTTCAAAAATTACTTTATATACAAAAAAATTCCCATCAAATAGTGAGAATTTTTTTAACATCATTAAATTATAGCATTATTCTTTATACGATTTAAAAAATCATATAAATCTATATCTGTTAAAGCATTAAAATCATCAGAAGTATTAAACCTATAATTGATATAGGAAGCATTTCCATTTATAGACCAGTCAAATTCTAAAGATTTATCAAGCTTCCAAAATTCTTCAGCTAATTTTTCAAAAAACATTTCTAAAAAAATATTAGTAAAAGAAGGAGCCTCTTCAAACGTTCTTGCAATTTCCCAAACCTCTTCTTCAGTAGGTTCAACATCGTAACCAAAAATTTCAACGGCTTGGTCGACTAAATCATTTAAAATCAATCCAATATTATATTCAAACATAAAACTAACTCCTTAATCAAATCACAACATCTTTAACATAAGAAATCTTAAATCTTAAAGATTCAGCTTTTCTAAACATTTCTTTTTTTTCATTTATTCTATTTATTTCTTTTCTAAATTCAGCATAATCAGAGCATTTAGAATGACAACCTAACATTCTTCTACTACATTCGTAACAGCAATTTACCCTATTAGTTATCATAATTCATTTCTCCTTTTTATTATCCTTATTGTTCTCTCTCTTGTAGATAATAAATAACTTAAAATAAGAAAATAATATATAGAAAAGAAAAAAATAAGAGAAGATGTTATTCTTCTCTTATTAAACAATCATTAAATTATCTCATATATGAATTAAACAAGAACAATAAAGTTCTATTGTAATTATCAGGAAATACTAATTCCTTAAAATACTTATCAATTTCATCGTCAGTTAATTCGTTAAAGTTCATATTATTTTCAGGTTTATTTTCAAATCCACCAGAATTCCTTTTATTTTCTAACCACATAATAGTTTCTTTTCTAATTTCTTCTTGTGTGTGTTCATTTAAATATTTTTGATATTCTTCATACATTTCCTTATACATAATCATTTCTCCTTTTTAATTATTGTTTATTTTATTATTTCTCTTTCTTACAGATAATAAGTATCTTAAAATTTGAAATTGATATATTGTAGTTTTTGTTTCAGGTTTACATATTACATCAACCTAAAGTAACATTGCATATTTATTGATACTATTCCTTTTCTGTTTATTCTTTGCCAATAAAATATCAAAAAAATTTAATCTATATTAACTATTGATAAATAATGAAATCAGCATAAACTTCTGAAAAATTGTATTTAAAACCATTTCTTTTAACACCTTGATATAAGATAAGCTTAGTTTTATATCTCTTTTTAAAATCCATAACCTCTCTTAATTTAAAAGTATCTTCTTTAGGAATGTAACCAATATGACCTTCACCCAAAACAAAAACAGCTATTGCATTAGGATCTTTTGGATTATTCGGCTCTGGTCTAAAATAAGCAATATTCTTAATAACTTTTTTATAAATATATGGGAATTTTTCGACAAAAGTAAAACCATTATCTTTAACCCTTTTTTCTCCAATAGAATTATCAATAAAAATATTTCTCAAAATATCTTGTTTAGAATCAACAAAATGACCTCGAACATTACATTTAAAAATTTCTTTCAAAATTACACCCCCATTATATTATTTTCTTTAATAATAAATAACTTAATAGAAGATCAAATTATATTGTAAATATTAAGAATGTAATATAATATGAAAAATATCCAGAATAAAAGCCTTTTTAGCTAAAACCAAAAAATGAGAGTTAAACCCTTATTTAACCCTCATTTACTCCCTCACTAAAAATTATCACTATTAAACTTTTCAGGAAAAACCCACTCTTCAAAATACCAGTCTATTTCATCATCACTTAAATCATTGAAATTCATATTATTTTCAGCCTGATTTTCAAAAGCACCAGAAGCCCTGGTATTTTCTAACCACATAATAGTTTCTTTTCTAATTTCCTCTTTTGAATGTTCATTAACATACTTCTTGTACTCATCAAACATTTTTCCCATAGTTTTCTTATACTCCTTATAATCCTTTTCAAAATCATCATCAGAATAATTAGTTGCTTCATAAATATTACTCATATAGCCTCCTTAGGATTCTAAAAAAGAAACCTTAAAACAATTTTCAATAAAATCTTTAACAATATCTTCATCTATATTTTCCTTAACAGAATTCAAATTTTCATCATAAATGCCCCAATCCATTAGAGTATCTATCCAATAAGACTCCTTTAAAGGTAAATTGGCAACAATTTCATCTTCAATACGATAATTAATTGCTCCATTTGCAAGAAGAACGGCCTCCATGTCTTCCCAGCAAAGATTGTTAACTAATCTTCTTAAATCTTCATATTCAATCAATTCAACAGCTTCAATTAATCTTTCATTTACTTTAATACTCATAATAAAATCTCCTTTTTGTTTTGTTATTTGTTTCTCTCTCTTGTAGATAATAAATAACTTAAAAGAATAAATAATTATATTGAGTTTTTATTTTTTTGTTACAAGCTTAAAACATACATTTTATCTATTTGAAGTAAAAATTAATTTCCCTTTCAAATTTTACTAATAAAGAAGAAATCCCCCTATAGCAATAAACTATAAGAGGATTTCTAGAACATTAAAAGAAACTCATAGTAGCAAATAAAAAGATAAAAAATATTTGTTACTACATTTATAATATACCTTAAATCTTAAAACTTTTCACATTTTTTTAAAATTAATTCAAAGAATTTATTATATATTCTATACCCTCTCTTTCATCAATAACATAATCTGAAATAAGATATATATCTTTTAACAATGCAAACTGACTATAATCATTATATACCAATATACAAACAGTGGACTTATCCTCAAAATTCATTTCCCTATATTCTTCAAAATCCATCAAATAATCATTTAATTCCAAATAATCCATTAATAAAAATTTATCCAAATTGAAACCCCCTTTTTTTATAACGTAAAAGCTTCTGGATAGGATTTTCTCAAATTATATACTTTATATCCCTTATCCCACAAAATATTACAAACATCTTCTAAATCAACGCTATCATAATCTTCAACTTCTGCAAACTCATATAATTCGCCCTCTGTCATTATACAAGAATTAAAAATATCATCAGAATAATCATCATCTTTTACAATCTCAAAAAGTTCTAAATATTTACTCATTTTTTACTCCTTAAATAATCAATTAATACAAATTCTTTCTAATTCTTTAATTGTATTTAAATCTTCTTCATCAATTTCTGTAAAGTAACTGAAATCAGCAAACATCAAATCTTGTATAATTAATTCTAAAGCCTCAACCTCTGCATTATCTTTTCTAAAATCAATGGCATTAGCAAGTTCTCCGTCAACGAATGTATTTCTTCTAAAATTAATCAAATCATATTCAGCTTGAATTTCATGTTCTCCATCTTCTGTTGTAGTATAAG
>NZ_HE978597.1:55882-58588 GCF_000312025.1 Peptoniphilus timonensis JC401
ACCAATACTTTCTAGGTTAGGATATTCTTTATCAAAATCTTCATAGTCCATCTCATATTCAAACTCATCATTTAAGTAATCAACAATCATGTTTTTAACTTCTTGTAATTTATCTTCTTTTCTCATAATTCATTCTCCTTATTGTTTTTTTTTCTCTCTTGTAGATAATAAGTAACTTAAATAGCCAAATGAATATATTGAGATTTGTGCCAGGAAAAAACCACCACCCTGTTTATTTAGTTTTGCCAATTTAAAAGGTGGTTAGTCATCTTCCAACCACCTAAGATCAAGTACATAATTATTACAAACTAAAAACGCTCTCTAAGGTCGAGAACGCTTTTTGAGAACTCCTCCTACAACATGGTAGACGAGTTATTTATATTATATAAAGGCAAACTATTATCTAACACCTTGATAACCATGTCTTTCAATTATAGGTAAAACTTTTTCTAAATCATTATCTTGAAATGTAATGTTTATTTCTGGGAAAATTCCTGCCATGACACTAATATAACCTAATGAATATTTAGCATTATCTTCAGTTAAGTAAATAGGCTTTCTAGAATTATTACCAATACCATTAGCTGAATAATTATCGCCATAAGAAACAATGCCTAAGCTTTTATCGTAAAAGTATTCCTTTAACATGTTAAGCACTATCCTATATATTTCTGTCCTTTGTTCGAACCTGTCGTAGCCTTTAATTGTGTTGAAATCTACGTTATTTAAAAAGTTATAAACACCAGAATTTTGAATAATATTTAAAAAGTCTTTTTTTGAAACCTCAACTACTTTTCTAGTTTCTTCAAATAGCATAATATCCCCTTTTATCTAAAGATCCTATTCATAACTTCATCTGTTTTTTCTTTCACATGAACTATTCCGTATTGTGTTTGAATACCAGTAAAAATTGTTTCCTTATCATACTTATCTGTATAGTTATAATCGTTCTTATGAAGAATATCTTCTGTTAATGGAGCAACAATAACAATATCTTTCTTTCTTATAAAAATATTTTCTCCAGTATCGTTATCAGTTAATTTTACAAAACTTTCTCTATTCATTTTATTCTCCTCTCTATTAATTATTTCTTTCTTTCTTGTAAATAATAAATAGCTTAATTGAAGATGAAATTATATAGCAAATAAAAAAAGTGAGGTTAACCCCCACTAACTAGATAAAAATTTTAACACCCTTTTTTGTAATGATTAAAACTTCTTACAAATAATAAGTATCTTAAATTGACAAAATAACATATTAAAAAGAAGAAAAAGCCTATTTCTAGGCTCTCTTTGCATAAACAACATCACCATATTTATTTATGAAGTAAGTAAGACCTATCTCTTTCATAGGGAACTCTTCATAATTTCCCATTTTTACTCTTCTTTCAATAAATTTTTTTAAATTATCTAAATCACAAAATTCAAAAATAGCTGACTGTTCTAAACATCGTATATTAGAATAAAGTTTAAGCCATACTTCTTTTTCTTTCAGTTTTGGAATATCAGTATTTCTACAAGAATGAACGGAAACCCTCATCATACAATTTTCCTTATAATCAAAATATGAGAATTTATTTTTTCCGTCATTTATAAAACTATAATCGTCTTGAAGACTATTTAAGAAATCATTTACTTCAATCATATTACTAAAATGAAAAATATGTTTTCTTCGAAATAAATTATCCTTGTTGATTTTTTTAACTTCTTTAATTTCGACCCTAAACATAACACATACTCCTTTTTGTTATTATCTTTTGTTTCCTCTTACAATTAATAAGTAACTTAAAAGTCGATTGAATTATATAAGACTTCAAAGTTTGATTTACAAATTACAAAAGTTAAAGGCAACACTGTATATTTGAAGATCCCTTGAAACAATTAACTAAGAAATAACTAAATAAGCTTTATATTTTGAGTCCAGTCTGTTGGGTTCGAATGGAGAACTATAATCCATTAAAGAATTATAGTCATAAAAAAAATCATAAATCATTGTGTCACGCAAAGATTCTAATTGAGAAGAATGTGTGTCATTCACCATGAGTCTTGTTTCGATATATTTTGCTAAATCTGCCTCATCAGTAACATGAACTACAACTCTCCACCACGACAACAGTAGTTGTGTGAAATCAACCTCAAATTCACATGATTTACCATTTATCACATTAATGTCAATCTTCAAATTTTTATAAAACTCTTTACCTGGATTAAACCCATCGTTAAATAATTTTGTACAATAGATTAATCCTTGCCCTCTTCTAATTTCCAGCATGTGTCTTTTCCCCATAATTCATTCTCCTTTTCTTTAAAAAAATTCACTAAAAACTAAATCTTAAAAAAAACTCGTCAAATTCTTTTTTACTAATTTTTTTATTTTTTATATCCTTCATTCTTACAATTAATAAGTAACTTAAAGTTTAAAATTAATATATAGAGCCTTGTCTTGTAATTTACAAGTTTAAAAAATTAAAAGTAACATTGCATATTTGCTGATACTGTTTATTTTCTATTCATTCTCTTCCAATTTAAAATATATGAAGAAAAAGCCTATTTCTAGGCTTAATCTTAAAATGGAATATCGTCATTATCCATTGGGAAAAATCCTTCATCTGAAAACTGTTCATCATAAGTTGGTGCATTTTGACCTTGGTTATTGTTTTGGTTACCTTGGTCGTTATTTTTTCTTGTATCTAAGAATTGAACATTT
>NZ_HE978597.1:59071-74780 GCF_000312025.1 Peptoniphilus timonensis JC401
AGTAAAAGCTTTACCATTTTGAGTATATCTAAGTTCTAAATCTCTAACTATTCTACCTACTAAACTTGCATTATTCATAATCATATCTCCTTTGTGTTTTATATTTTATTATTTCTTTCTTACAAATAATAAGTATCTTAAAATCTCAAATTAATATATTGGGTTTTAATCTCCAGTTTACAAGTTTAAAAAATCAAAAGTAACGTTGTATATTTACTGATACTGTTTAATTTCTATTAATTTTTTTGTCAATTTAAAATATAAAAAATAAGGGGTATTATCCCCCTATTAAGCAACCCTTAAAAGTCCACCATCAAAATTTCTAATTCCAATACTTCCAAATTCTGAAAAATCTGGCACATCAAGATTATATACATAAGAAAAAACCATTCCATCTTTTATATCTTGTATGTCGTATTCCCATTCTTCTTGATTTTCTGATACATATAAAAGATTTTGTAATCTACCAAATTCAGTATCACATTCAATTACATTGTATACAACAGCATTAAATTTTTCTTCAAATTCCTTAACCCTTTTTATATCTTCATCATCTAGCCAATAAAGACCACCCATTATAGATTTTGAAATTTTTCCCTCATCTTCAAATTCTTTTATAGTAGGTTTGAAGATGTTTAGTAAATTCATTCTTTTTATTGCTTCTTTAACTTGTGTTTCTCTTTGCATAATTCATTCTCCTTTTTGTATCTTTTATTGTTCTCTCTTACAACTAATAAATGACTTAAAAGAAGAAACTATTACATAGAAAAAAATACTTTGTAATTTGTAACCCAAAGAGAAAAGGTCGTTTACCTTTTTTCCTTTGCCAATCTAAACACCCAACTAATTGGGTGTTTAGATTTAAGCCATTTCTAACTCATCGTAATAATCTTCTTCAATTTCCATGAATTTAATCTCATCTTCACTAAAAGACTTTTCAAGTTCGCACATTCTAGGTATTTCATCTTCATTAAAGAAATATATATAGTATTCCATGTAATGACCATAAAATTTACTCTTAGTCACCATCATTATATAATCAGTTTTTTCAATATCTGTATCTTCATTAAAAGCTATTGGTATTTCTTTTCCACTGTAAAAAAGCATATCAGAAGTAATTCCGAACTCTTTTTCTAAAAATGAACAAGAATAATCAAATGAATTATTATCCATATAATTAAAAATATCCATTTCAACCTTTTTCTTTAAATCAGCAGTAATTTCAAAACCAAACATAATCATTCCCCTTTTCTTTTGTTCTTTTATTTCTCTGTTTCTTACAATTAATAAGTATCTTAAAATTTAAAATTAATATATTGAGTTTCAGTCACAAGTTTACAAATTACACAAGTCAAATGTAATGGTTTTTTATTTAATCTCTTGTCCAATTTAAAGATCAAACTCATAACTCTAAACATAAAAAAATATCCTATACTATAAAGAATAGGATATAGGACAAGGGAAACGTATTGAGAAACAAATTTATATATTACCGAACAACAAAAAAGGAAAACTCCCCCTGTCCTTGTAAATAATATATACCTTAAAGCAAAAACATATTATATTCAAACAAAAGAAATCCTGTGCCATAAATTAAAGACACAGGACTCTTTTTTTTACAAGAGGTATTTCTATAAAAATTATGCATAAAAATATTGAACTGAAGATATTATAGGGCATCCGAACATCTTCAGCCATATAATATATATCCTAAGTTTAAAAAAAATTTGACGTTTTTCAAAAATTGCTTTTAAATGCAAATATTTCAAAACTACAAACCTTATAAATAGAAAAAGCCCCTATGTTAATATAAGGACTTTTCCAGGAATAATTATGAAGTTCAAGATTTGAGGAAAATAAAGAAAAATATTTATTTATATCCAGGTTTTTGAACCCCTAGGCAACATCTAAAATAACCAAAAAATATTGCTTGTATAGTATATATACCCTAAGTTTTAAAATATTTTGAGCGTTTTAGAAAAAAATTTAACTTCTTGTAATTTTTTATTAAATAATCTTTCTTGATTTTTCATAATTTAATTCTCCTTTTAATTAACAAACCCAAATTGCTAAACCCTTGAATTCATCTGTGCAATATAGAGAAGTTGTTCCATATTTTGAAAGAAAAATTTCTAAGATTTCATCATATATTTGATTTAAGCATTCCACAACAGAAGAAAAATCTTCATCATAGAAAAATTGAATTTCATCTTCGCTTGCAGTAAAACAATCCTCAATTAGATAGTCCATATAATCATCACTAACGATAGAAGTATTCTTTGAAATAATTTCTGCTTTTTTTCTATCTAAACCCATTTCTTCAATATAGTCTGTTAAAATCCCTTTATTATCTACTAAATTAATTCCGTAAGTCATAATTAATCTCTCCTTTTTGTTTTATTATTTCTTTCTCTCTTGTAAATAATAAGTAACTTAAAAGGACTTCGTAATATATTGAGTTCTATCTGTGTAATTTGTATACCTAAAAAAGACTTTTTCATTTTTTTCTAATCTTCTGCCAAGTTAAAAATAAGGAGAGAACACCTCCTTATTAAATGACTTCACTAAAAACTAAATCTTGAAAAAATTCATCAAACTTATCCTCATTAACTCCAGCAAGTTTCATATATTCAAACATATACTCGTTATAGTCAATCTTTGAAGCTAACAAATCAACCATGTCAATGTATTTTTGTAAATCTTCGAATTTTTCTGCTTCTGCCATATCTGGTAAGGGTTCCTCCAGAGAATAAAGTTCTTTTAATTCATCTACAAGTTCTTCAACAAGTAATTCTTGTTTTGTTAAATCTAATTGTTTCATAATTTATTTTTTCTTTGTTTTTTTGTTAAACCTATGATTAATAATTTCGCCATTCTTATAAGTTATTTTACAATCTTCTTTTTTATCTCTATGCATTGCTCTATGTCTTGCAATTCCAAGAGAATTAAATTCTTTGTCGCAAACATGACAATAACAATCTTTATCTCTCATATTTAACCCCTTTAAAAATTCATATAACCTTCTTTTAAACGAATAAAAACTTCAGAAAAAATCCTCCAGTGTTTTTACCTCTGTAATTGTATATCCAAAAGTGTTTGTTAAAGCGTCAATCAAGACCTCTTCATCAATATCTTCATCATACTCTCTTGCAATTTCCATTAGCTGATTTTTTGTTAGAAGAAATGGTACATCAAGCTCGCCATTTTCAAATTCTTTTTCAACAAAATACAATTTTTTTAACATTTTTCATATCCCCCTTATTGTTTCTCTCTCTTACAATTAATAAGTAACTTAAAAATTGAAATTAATATATTGAGTTTTAAATTCCAGTTTACAAATTACAAAACTTGTATGTAACAAAAAAAGCTGGCTTATGCCAACTCCCTTTGATTATTTTTAACTTCTTCTAACATATTATCTTCACTATTTTTTAATTTTTGCACAAGACTTGCATAAACTTCTTGATATTTTTCTTTTTCATTATCAGAAATACCTGAAATCATTTGTAAAACTTCAAGATTTTCCATAACATCACAAGTATCAGTTTGAACCTTAGTTGTAAACCCATAAGCTTCAAGATTAGAATAATAAGCACCCTTTAAATTCTTATACTCATAATCCTCTATAAATTTGTGTCCGTATTTTGTAGGCTTAACCCTAATTCTTGTATAAACTCTTCCATCATACTCTAAATACGTTGTAAATCTTTTTTCATCAAACACTTTGTTATAATCCTTATTTAAAACCTTTAAGAAAAAATCAATTAATCTTTCAACTATTTCTTTATTATAAAAATTATAATAACTTTCAAAACTTTCTACATAATCTTTATAGGCCTTTAAGCTTTTTAAAGTTTCGGTTTTTCTTCTGAATTTTTCCTTTTAAATATCTGCTAAATTTTCTTGATATTGCAAGGGAAAAAGAATTACTATTTAAGGAATTTTTAAAAGGCTTTACCATATCATAAAAAGAACAATCTCCAAAATTTATTTTTTCATTTGTTAAAACTTCAAAATAATCTCTAGTTAACCTTAAAGCAAAGGCTGTATTAGTATTATTTGAAGGCATAAGATATAATGAACCACCTATATACATATCTAAAAGATTTTTAATCTTATCTCTAAGATTTTCTCCGTCTACAGTCCATTTGTATGGTGTAGGTGGCTGAACATTGCTACAATAAGAAGTAATCCTTATTTCTTCTTTTTTTGTATTAACTGCTAAAGTTGTGCATTTTTCATAACTCATAAATATTGCTCCTTTTTTGCTCTTATTAGTTTCTTTCTTGTAAATAACAAGTAACTTAAAAAGGATTCATAATATATTGAGTTCCAGCTTCCAATTTACAAATTACACAACTTAAAACTATTTTTTATATGATCCTTGCCAATTTAAAATTAAGAAAAAGGCTACCTTTAGGCAACCTTTTCTACTTCAACTTCCCTATTTTTGTTAATTATATAAGTAGTAGCTTGTACCGATTTTTCAATAGCACCTGCTAAGACTTCAAGCTTTTTATCTTCTTCAATGTTGTTTAACCAACTTTTTATATAGATTAGAAAGTTTTTGTATAAATCTTCATTTACTTCTATATTGAAGTACCTTGCAAGAATTATAGAACCCATTTCAGCGACTAATTCTTCTGTTGAATGTAATTCTTCATCTAGTCCATATTGTCCTAACTTTCTGTTAAGTCTATTTTCACTTCCTGTTGCGTGTGTTAGTTCGTGAAAGAAAGTTAAAGCGTAATCTTCAAAAGAAGTTTCAACTTGATATAGGTTAGGAAGATAAATACAATCTTTATCTAAATTATAATGTGCAGTATTTATAGTTTTATTTTCAAAATTAACTCCTACATTTTTTGCAATTTGATTTAAATCTAAATCTTTATTGATATTAATTGTTATAGCTTTTTGTTCTTCAAGTCCTTCAATATCATCTCCATTGAAAACTGTGAAGTATTTTTTATAAGTCTTTAGCAGTTTTTTATCTTCAAGTTCTATAATTAATTCTCTGTCTAAAAGTTCTTCTCTTGTTAAATTCCTCTTTAAATCTGTTCTATAAGTGTTTAGGTAATTTAAGCAAGTACCCTTTGAACCTTTTTTAAAGTTAGGTCTAGCTTTTTAATTTGATTAAAAGTTAAGAACCTATTATCTTCATAATTGTTAAGCATTTGAGATAGCATTAAAATTACAATGTTTTTACCAGTATATTCTTTATTAGTTGTAGGGTTATAAAAACCTTTAAAACCCTTAACCCATTCACTTGTATTTATTTCATCAGATTTTAACAATTCAATTAATTTTTCAGCAATTTTTGTATATTCTTTCTTATTATCAAATTTTTTCATAATCAAAATCTCCTTATTGTTATTTATTATTTGTTTCTTTCTTGTAAATAATAAGTAACTTAAAAGAATAACACTTTATATTGGGTTTGTTCTAATTTAGAGAACCTAGAATAGTTTTTTATTTTTTCTTGCCAGTTTAAAATTAATAGACATAGGTCATCCAACAAAAAGCACCTGATTATGCTAATTTTTACAAAGTTTTACTTATTTCTTCCCAATCTAGGTTTGATCCAAAAAGGATATTTCTCATAATTTCAAACTCCATAGAAAGTTCAGCTAAATCTCCATAAGTTCTGATAAATTTTCTATATTTTTCTTTAATCGCAGAACTAGACTGAAGAATATTGCAAATATATTCCTGATCATTTAGCATTAGTAAATCATTAATTACCCTATTAAAGGCTTCTAAAGTCTTTTTTATTTCTTCTCTATCCTCTTGGTCTGTATAGTCGTTCCAAATTTCAACCATTATTTTAACACCCTTTCATTGTAGAAATAAAATATTTTTTTATAACAGATTTAGGTATTACATTTTTTCTTCCATCTTCGTATATTTTCTCCCATGCCGTTCCCTTCTTCCAAGTGGATGCCACAAGTTCTTGTGAAGTATATTGTAGAAGATTAGTTACGTTAACTTCTAAAAAGTCAGCAATCCTTTCGTTGAACCCATCCCTGTAATCAATGTTTTCTACTTTCTTGTAACAAATAAGATCCAAAACAGTATTATATGGTCTTATTCTCTCTAGTCCAAACATGGAAAAAAGAGTATACACTTCTGGGATTCTCGGGCCATATCCCCAAGCCTGAAAATCGTCTTGAAAAAGAGGTTCGTTGTAACAAATATAAGAAAACCCTTGAAGATAATAAAGTATTATATTTACCATAGTATTATTTACAAACTTTCCCTTACTGTTAGAATAATTTACAATAAATTTTGCTACTTCTTTAGCTTCATAATTCACAATTTCCCCCATTATTTTAAAAATAATTATTTAAACAATTCGTTTACTTACTCTAATTAATAAGTAACTTAAAATTAAGAAATATTATATAGAATTTTTAAAAAACTTAAAAATATATTAAAAAAAGCACCTAAAAAGGTGCTTACTGATTTTTGTTGATAAAATATTAAACTTCTAGAATACTATTTTTTATCCTTTCTGATATTATATCTTTTCTTTTTGGTGCAAACTCTTCTAAATAACGACTTTCTGAAAGCACATCAATAATTATTCTTTGAATTTTATCTATATCTATTTTTTTATTTACACAACCTTTTATTAATTCAAATTGTCTCTTTCTTTCCCCATAAAAAGGCTTAACTTCTGGATTAGCAGATTTTATAGCTGTATCAAGTGTATTATAAAATAGACTAGTTCCTGAATCGAAAATTGGAGCCATTCCTTCAGCCTTTAGTGTTTCCACATTTCTTATAAACCCAAAATTGTTAAAATGTCTATCTTCGTTAAATATTATATAATCAAGAAATAGCATTTCATTAATTTTTTCCTTAGCATCATGAATTTCTAATTTTTCCAATTCATTTATTACAAAATTATACATGGATAAATGATTTGGTTTTTGAACACTTTGAATAATCGCATTAACTGGAACAAGTTCTGTGTTTTCGTTAATAAAATTTTCACAAACTGAATAAGATTTATTTCCAATTTCTTTTATTTCATATTTTACATGATTAATCTTTAGAATTTTTGAAATTTGATAGGCTATTTTTTTCATTAAATGCTTCTTGATAAAAAGGACTTGATGAACCTTTAACAAGAACTCTCTTGTTTTTTTCTAAAATCCAAGCTTTTTTTAGCCAACCATCTGAAGTATTATTTGGGGTTTTTAACGAAAACGAACCACTAGATTTACCAAACATAAATAACCCCATATCTTCTGAAAACTCGTTTTGGAAAAAATTAATATCCTTCCATTCTATGTTATCATTTTTATTTCTTATCCAATATTGATCTGAAAGAGATAGACCATAATAAGCTAAACTTAGTTCATATAGAGATTTCCCTTTAAGATTTTCTAGAAGTCTATCCTTATCTTGTCTTGTATCAGGAATTCTTCTTCCCTTTAGAAAATGTTCGAAACTACTCTTTTCAATTTTATTCTGTTTTTTGTTGAATTGTACCTGGATAGGTCTAAACTCTGGATTGAAAATTTTTAAAATTTTTATAACTTTTCCATGAATCATTTCAAAAGAAAACACTGGTGTATTTTTATTGAAAAAAATATATTCCATACTATCTCCTCCTTTTCTACATTTTACTACATTTACTTTTTTAAAACACTTATTTATATGTTTTTTTTCTAATTAATAAATAGCTTAAAATTTGAAATTAATATATTAAGTTCCAGCTTCCAGTTTACAAAATACACAATGCGAATGTAACGAAGACTTTTATGTAACTTTGCCAATTTAGATCAAAAAATGACCTCGTGAATTAACACGAGGAAAATAAAATTTTGTGAAGTAGTGCAAAAGAAATGCCGTAAACAAAAAAGGAGGTTCAAAGTCATTTCTATTGCACATTTGTTATACTTTAAAAAAGAATAAAACTGAATATTGAGAAAAACCTTTTTTATTCTTGATAATCCTTAATAATTTGTTGAATTAATTCTTCAAACTCTTGATCTTTTTTATCTAAGGCTTTTACAAAGACTTTTGCTAACTCTTCTTTTAACTTTATATATTCATCATCATCTAAAATATTAAGTCGCTTGGCATCTATATCCATTAGTTCAAGGAAATTAGCAGTTTCAAAACAATCCATATATCCATCAGGATCTTTTTCTACAACGAACTCATAGCCACCATATTCGGTTCCTTCGCTACATTGTAGATTATAATAGTGAAGACCACCATCTTTACCTAAAATGTATGTATCGTGCGAATTAGAGCCTAGAATCCTTATAGTTTTACTTGTACTACCATTATCTTGAACTTTTAGTATAGGAAGTTCAGTTAACATCGAATGATTTAAAAATGAAACTCTTGGTTTTTCTTTCATATTAATTTTCTCCTTTTAAATGTATGTTTAAATTATAGTTCATTTTATTTAAAATGTAAACATATATTCCGAATTTTTGTTCTATGTTTTATTATAAAATACAAAAAATATTATAAAAAATTATTTGTATTTGTAAGTTATATTAGTAAAATTTACTCCCATATTTAAAAAATTCAAATTATAAATAAAAGATTTTTTCATCTGGTTTACAAATTACGGAAATAAATGCCTATTTTAAGGCATTTATTATATTTTCGTTAATTCTTTTATAAAATTCGTCTTTGTTTTTATCATTATTTATGAGAATAATATCTTTATTATTTTTTAAAACTTCGTTGCAACCTGTTTCAGCAATATTATTTTCCATTCTTTCAATATATTCTTCATTAATTTTAATATTATCTTCTAACATTTGAAATTCATTTAATTGCCTAACATCAGAAACAACTATGTCATAATCTTTTTCTAATTCCTTAATCTTATTTTCTAAAATATTTACAAATACTTTAGGATTAACTCCCCTCATTGCACCACCAACATCTTGAAGCAATTCTCTATTTTTTGATTTCATTCCAAAATATTTTTCACAAATTTCGTAAAGTGGTTCAGCAAAATATATTTTTTCAAAGTTGTGTTTATTAACTAAATAATCGCTAAATGTATCTTTACCTGCTCCACATTTTCCTAACACAGCTATTTTACGCATAATATTTACTCCTTTTTGTTATTATTTCTTGTTATCTCTTACAATTAATAAATAGCTTAAAAGAAGATGAGATTATATAGAAAACAAAAACACAATATTACAGATAACTTCTTTAAAATTGTAAACTAAAATCTAAAAGTATTTTTGTGTTTTTTATTTTTGCCAATTAAAAAGCACCTGCAAAGGTACTAAATAAACTATTTGATGTAGAAAAAAGATTGTGGAGGAGTTTTTATTTTTCCATTAAATTCTTTTAAAGTTAAAGGCTCGTCATACTTAATAATTTCTCCAATTTCTATTGCGAACCCCCTTTCTCTTCCTTCAAAATACTTGTTAAAATATTTCTTACTAACTCCAGAATAATCTTTAGTATTCTTCCAAAGAATTTCAGGATTATTGCAAAAAATATTTTTAATATTAAACTCACCAACAACCTTTCCACAAGGTCTTGTTGCATATATTACAATCGTTTTAACATTAAGATTTGTAAAAATAGTCTTTCTATATTCAAATTTTTTATTTCCATTAAATATTTTCTCAACATATTCTGGCTTAATCGACATTAATACTCTCAAAAACATCTTTCCTTTCAAAATAATTTAATTTAAAGACAAAATAATACTGTTTACTTCTTTCATGAAAAGATTTTGATCTTTAAGAGATTTGTTTTTAATTGAAACAATTACTTCCTTATTCTTATTCACAAAATATGAATAATCCCCAACAACTACAATATCTTTTATTAAGCCTTTATCTAAACATATTGAAAAAATTCTTTCTACCATATTTCATTTGTTCTCCGAAATTTATACATTCATCTAATGTTTCTAATAAAACATCTCCATATAAATTAACAATACCTGACAAAATTTCATTTCTATGATAAGAATCTCTGTTTAAATATCCCATTTCACTTTTATCTAGCATATAACTAGAAGCGTTAATATTACCTTTATCTTTTAAAACCTCTCTATTTATAGAGTTCCAATTAAAATTATATCCTTCGATATAATACCTAACTTCTAAGCCTTCTTGTTCGTTATACACCAAATAAGGGCTTATAGTATAATTAAAAGCATTTTTTAAAAGATCTTTAAAAATATTTTTTATATTATCCTTATTTACATAATTTTTTAAATTTGTTAAAAACTCTTCGTATTCATTTTTAGATGCAAGCACTTTTTCGTGAGGAATTACAACACCAAACAAACCCTCTGTTTTTTTTGATAAATCGGCAAGAAGTATTTTTGTTTTTTAGGTATAACCTTTCCTAAATTTTCTTCTTTATAAAAACTGATTGCTTGATATCTGTCATTTACAAACCTTAATGTTCCAGTAATATCGTAAAAAGAATTGAAATCTTCATAAATATTGCCTTCTGAAGCAATATTTAGAATATATTCTTCCTTCTCTTCTTCAGCACTAATATATAAAGAGTCTATACCATTTAAAACTTCACTTGAAAAAATGTTAAAAGGATATTCATCCCAGGCATCATCATAAAAATCATCACTATTTAAAGTATTATCTTTAGAATAATGAACCTCTATCTTATATTTGGGAATTAGCATTTCTCCATATCTATCATTATGTGAAAATTTACTTATTATTTTTTCAAAATCTTTTGAGTGATTTAAGAATTTAATATAATTAAAATTCTCAATCTTAATTTTACTATTTAAAAATATTTTTAAATAAAAACTTTTTGTATTTTCCATTTCGTCAAAAACAAAATCAATATAATAAAAACCCACCTCTCCAAAAATATCATCTAAAAAACTTTTAAAATCTGTGTTTTCTACAAAATTTTTAACATTGATTAACATATAACCCTCCTATTTTACTTACTTAGATTTATAATAATATTTTAAAATTTTATAAAAATGAAAACTGCTGACTACCACCTCTAAAACTCCAAATAATAATATATAAACAATAAATTCACAATTTCCATATAACAAACTTAGTATGATTGTTGTAATTAACAAAAACATCCCAAAAAATATTGTTTTATTAATTACTCTCATATATCCACTAGATTTCAATAATTGCAAAAACTTGTTTTGAGGCAATTTTTTTAATTTTAAATAATAAAAAAATAACAAACAAATTAATAAAATATTAAAAAAATAAAACTCTCTAAAATACTCATCAATATTAAAAATAATATTAAAATTAAGAATTTTTAAAATTCCAAAAAATATTAACGGAACGACTAAATACACATACTTTCTAAAATTTTCAATTAATATTTGATACAAATTATAAAAAATATTTTTAGTTTTCATGTAATCACCTATTTACTATTAATTTCTATTAGTTTTGAGTTTTCTCTAAATCTAAACTTCTATCTTCTTCAATGCTTTTAGAAATATGTAGATTAACATAAAGACAAATGCCAGATATAATTATACTTGTTACACTTATTCCAAAAATAACCCATAATATATGATCCATATTAATTCTCCTTTTATATTTTCTAAATATGAAATAACTTAATACAGAAAAAAATTATATAGAAAATTAAAAAAATCCCTGCGATTACTCACAAGGATAATTTGTCATGTAGACCATTCAAAAATATATTAAATATTTCTTCTGGAATACACCAATAATTAAAACACAAATTATATAATTTTATCAGTTAAACTTTCTACAAATTCTTTTGAACTTAAATTATTTTCTGCAAATTCCTCATAAGTAGGAGGATAATCATAAACAGACCAAATATTTCTGTAATAATAAGCATAAAGATATTCTGAAACATCTACATCTCTACCAAATAAATTTAAAAGTGTATAATGTCTTTTGTTATCTTTTTTAAATTTTTTTCTATCATAATATTTAAAGGTTTAGTTAAAAGTGGATAATAATCTTTAATGATTTGTTCGTTTACTTCTGTAATACTATCTGTGCAATTATCTGTTATTTTATAAGCATAAGAAACTGAAGATATTACGCATGAAAAGGTTAACTTATCATCTAAATTGGCATTATTAAATTCCTCTCGATTTTCTGAATAAAAAAATGCATTTATCAATAAATCTAAACTAGCGTCTATATACGGATAAGGATCATAAACGCAAATTGCTATATAATCTTCAAGAACATTATCTTCAAAATTAGAAAACAAAAGATTATCATCATCTAATCCTAAAGAATAAAGCATTTGAAGAATATTTATAAAAGCCACCTTATAACTTTTTTCTCTAATTAAGGATAACGTGTTTATAGAAAAGTAAACTAAATCTATCTTTTCTTTAGTATTATCTGTTTTTTCAACTAATAACCTATAATCTAAATTCTTGTCTACAATAGTTAGTAATGCTAAACAAGGTCTTAATTTTCTTTTAGCAAGAATAACTTCGTCAGAAGAAATACCTTGTCTTATAATATCCGTTAATAAACCAACAACACACTCCTCATCATATTCTTTAAAAAATTTGTTATTTTTTTCAAATTCTATTCCCTTGATTATATTTTCCTTATATTTTTCTAGCATTTTAGCACCTCAATATCTGTAACCCTTATAAGGTTTAACAATTTTTTCAATATATTTTCTAATTTTACTATCAGATACACAATCCAATACAAGTTTATTATCCTTATAAACTGAAAAGTCTATTTCTATATTTGATAGTTTGCTTTGTAGTTTTTTAACTTTTATAATTTCCATAGTCAAAATCTAAATCCACTGAATATGGATCAATTTCTCCATAGGTTAGCACATAATGAGAATTTTCAACAATTTTTATATTTTCTTTTTTTAAAATTTCGCCAACAGTTAGTTTCTTCGTTAACACAATCATTGCTCCTCTCTATTATTCTTAGATAATAAGTAACTTAAAATAAAGAAAAAATATATTTAAACAAAAAGAATACTGTTGTTTAAAACCAAAAACAACAGTATTCCAAATATTATTCTATTTCACAAAAGCAAACACTCTGTTAATTACCTTTGTTATAATTGGCAAAAAGACAGCCAATGTACCCATTAATAAGGATATTTTTACATATAACCTCTTTGCCTTGATACCTTTTCTGTACCATTTTCTTACTTTTCTATAAAATTTTTTTATTCCTTTAAACATTTCATACCTCTAACTCTATTTAATTAATCTTTATAAAAAATTCTTTTTCCTTATTTACCATTATTCCTTCAATAATTTGACCGTTAGAATCTGTAACTATACCATCTTCTAATACCACCAAATTCTTTTTAAGTTCAGACTTATTTATCTCCTTACTTTCTTTAACCCTTACAAAATCTTTTAAATCATGGTTTTCTAAAAATTCGATAAGTTTATTTTCGTTACCATAATCCCAAGTTGTTTTATTTTTAAAATTAGCAGTACCTACCATTGTCTTTAATTTAAAATTTGGATCTTCTTTTTGCCTTTCTATTAGATATTCTTGAAGTTTATATTTGAAAAAATTAGTTTTATCTTCTTTTTCTTTTTCTAGTTTATTTATATATTCTTCATATCTTTCAATTTCAGCTTTAGCATATTTTATTTGTTCGTCAATATTATCTTCAACTTCTTTAATTTTCCTAAAACACCAATCAGCTCCACCTAAATTTTCTATTTTCCAAGGCTTTCTTTCTTCATATTTTTCTTCTGTGATTTCCACATCTTCAATATTAATTAAATCTTTTGTCATAATATTTACACCTCACATTTATCTTTGTAATTAATAAATAACTTAAAAACTAAAAAAAATATATTAAAAACCCTTGTAGAATTATTTACTACAAGGGTTTAATTTATTTAAAGAGTAGAAAACTGATATTTATGTTTGTGTATTTGCCTAATTAAAATTTTAGATTATTTGATTTCATGAAATAAATAATTTGTTTTAATAAAAGTTAAATGTTTTAGATAGTAAGAATTTAACTTACAGATAAATAAATAATCTTTATTTATAGTTTATATTTTAGTCGGAATATTATAGTTGGAGAAATCATATTTTATTATTATATTTTTTAAATCAATATTTTCTACTCTTGGATAAGATATACCTTAATCCAAGAGTAGAAATTTACAGTTTTTGAAAATTGGTAAAAAAAGAAGACCCCTATAATTATAATATAGGGGTCTTCAAGGATAAAAAAAGAAAATCCGACCGATGTTAAAAATATTATAAAAAGGAATACATCGGTCATATAATATATACCTTAATTTTTAAAAATTTTATGATTTAAAAATTATTTTTTGGATTGTTTTTGTATTTCTTCACTAATTTTGCTGTTATAATCCATCATTGCTTCATAATCAGATACATAAAGAAAATCAATCAATTCTTCAAAAGATTCAAAGAACTCTGTATCGACCAGCTTATCCCCAACATAGCTTCTTAATAAAAGATCACTCAAATCAAGGGTTATGGAATAAAAAACTCCTTCGTCTTTTAATAGAACCTTAAAAATTTCAAAATCGGTTAAATTATTTAAATCTAAAACTTCATTAAATTCTTTATTAAATGTATTTTCATAAAATGATTCATAAGCATTTAAAAAATCATCAGCTAAAAACTCGCTAATATTTAATTTTTCAGTTAGTATTTCGATATATTCTACTTTTCTATCCATAATCAATTCTCCTTATTTTAAAATCTTTTATAACAAATACCTTAATCAAAAAAAATATTAACAATTTTCCAAAAGGTTTTTAATTGATTTAGCAATTTCGTAGGCCAAATTAATAGGAACTGCATTACCAATCATTTTATATCCATTATTTAAACCATCATAATAGAATTTAAAGTCGTCTGGAAATCCTTGTATTCTTGCACATTCTCTTACAGATAATCTTCTGTATAAATTTTCTTTCCCTTTTACAAATTCTTGCTTATTTTTTTCTACCTTTATCATTTTAGGAGCTTGTGGGTGCAATTGGCATTGCCTACCAGAAGCTTGTACTGTAAAGGCCTGTTCATTCCATCCTCTTACTCTATTCCTGCTCATAAAAATAGGTGAAAAACTGCCTATAAAATATTCATGGTTAGGATATTTACATTTATCGCCATTTGTTTTATTTTTATCTCTAGCAGGAATCACATTATTTCTTAAATCATAAATAGCATCTTTTAAGGTTAATTTATAATCATAAGGCTCTGGTGGATTATTAAAAACTACACCTAAATCTTTGCGAAAACCAACATAAAAAACTCTTTTTCTATCTTGTGGTACACCATAATCACTTGCGTTTAATAAATGAATAAATACATCATAACCAGCATCTTCAAATTGAGAAACTATATTTTCCACAGCTTCATTATGTCTTTTAGCCATCATACCTTTAACATTTTCAGCTAAAAAAAACTTAGGCTTTTTATCTTTTAATACTCTTATATATTCAAAGAATAATTGCCCTCTAGGGTCATCAATTCCCTTTAATGCTCCTGCCTCACTCCAAGACTGACAAGGAGGTCCTCCAATTATTCCATCACATTTTGGGAAATCATCAGACGGAATTTTAGAAATATCACCTTTTAAAAGTCTAGTATTATGATTTTTTTCAAAAGTTTTCCATATAGTTTTATCAAATTCATTTGCAACACTTATATTAAATCCTGCTTTTTTAAAGCCAAGATCTAAACCTCCTGCACCTGAAAATAAGCTAATT
>NZ_HE978597.1:75097-76594 GCF_000312025.1 Peptoniphilus timonensis JC401
ACTCAATCTTTTCACCATTTCTTTTATAAGTAATTAAATAAACATCTTTTAATTCTGCTGGATTATCTGGATTTTTGATTTTTTCTTTAGAAAACCCTGCGTTTTCTGTATTCCTTATTAAACTTTCTAATTCAGAAGTGTTTTCCATCTCTTTCCACTTTTTCTCATTGATAATCGCCATAAAATTAAAATCAAAATTATAATCTCTGCTGTAAATATATTCAAAAGCTTTAAAAGGATTTTCTATTCCCCACATACCTCTTATTCTTAAATAAGTTATACCCAAAGGATCAACTCTATTTACTCTACCCAATTCTTTTGTTTCACAAAATTCTACATCAGGTATAGTAATGATTCCTTCTTCAATTTTTGTTTTATTTTTTCGTATATTTCTTTGCTTGCACAATAGTCTTCACCATAAACAAAAGCTAAAGATTCCAAGGTTTTTTTATCTTTTCCAACAACACCTACTGTATATATGATATCTTTTTCTTTCCAATCTTCACATTCTCTACAGTTTTTTGTAATCATAAGACTATCTGCAAAAAGCTTATGTTTTGGATATGATGAATTTAGAGCCAGAGAAGATCCTTTGCTTTCTATTTTTTTTACTTCTACTGCATCTCCATTTCTTAACATAAAATCTGGAGGATTATTTTGATTTCCTGAATAAGAAAAAATTTCACTGTGTTTTGCAATCCTCTTCTGTAAATCTTTTTCTTCTATAGTTTCAGCAAATAAATCTTTTATGTATTCTTCAAGTGCTTCCCCCATATTATTCGCTCTATTTCTAACATAATCGCTTTTAGAATTTAATTGTATAACAGGATTTTTTATTAAATTTATTATAGCATCAATAACATTTGCCATAATATCCTCCTTTCACTTAAAACACATTCGATAAAATCTAAAAATATTATATCAAATATAAAAAAAATAAGTCTACAAATAGACTTATTAAAGAGAATATTGCATTTTAAATTTTTGCATTAATCTTCATTTATTGAAACTTCCAAATCTATTGGCATAAACTTTAAACTAATTCCCATTTCATCTTTAACTGATTTCTGGAATAATTCTGCTATATCATAAACAGACATATCATAAATTTTATCATACCATTCATTATCCTCATCATAAAAATAAGTACAAATAGCTTCAATATAATTTTTATCATCAACAGTTAATTTTTTATCGCTTTCTAATAAAAACTGTTCACCATTTACATTTAAAATAACCATAAATATACCTCCAACTCCAAATATGAAAATATTATATCTTAAAATATAAATTAAATCAGCATTTATATTTTAAGAAAAAGCCTATTTCTAGGCTTAATCTTAAAATGGAATATTGTCACTATCCATTGGGAAAAATCCTTCATCTGAAAACTGTTCATCATAAGTTGGTGCATTATTTACTGGTGCATTTTGACCTTGGTTATTGTTTTGGTTCCCTTGGTCGCTATTTTTTCTTGTATCTAAGAATTGAACATTG
>NZ_HE978597.1:76957-98318 GCF_000312025.1 Peptoniphilus timonensis JC401
CGCAAATGCTTTACCATTTTGAGTGTATCTAAGCTCTAAATCTCTAACTATTCTACCTACTAAACTTACGTTATTCATAATCAATTCTCCTTTTCCTTTTGTTTTATATTTTATTATTTTTTTCTTGTAAATAATAAGTATCTTAAAATCTCAAATTAATATATTGGGTTTTAATCTCCAGTTTACAAATTATAAAAAACTTAAAGTAACATTCCTTGTTTAAGAATATTTTTTGACTTTTATTTATTCTTTTGCCTATTTAAAACAAAAATGAAAATCTCCCAAGCAAAATTAGTTGCAAGGGAGACTTTCCAAATATTAAACGAAACTTTTTTGGAGTGATAAAAATTAAGCGTATAAAAACTATTTATCATTCCATTTAGATATATACCTTAAATTTTAAAATTTTTGCAATTTTTTTAAATTTATTTTTTTCCAGAATCCAACAAAATTTTCACGCCCCAAAGAAAAGCCAAACAAAAGACAATAGTATACATACCTTCTATGAAATTACTCATAGGCAAACCTACTTTCTATAAAAATTAACGCTTAGTAAAACAATTTAACATTTTGATTCCATTCTTACTCCTCCTTTATAATTTAATAATACTTGAACTAAAACTTACCAGTAGAACCAAATCCACCTTCTCCTCTGTCTGTTTCTTTGTTAATAACTTCAACTTTATCTAATTTAACATCAGTTTTTTTATTAAAAACAATTTGTGCAATTTTTCTATTATCTTCAAGCTCTACTTCACCATTGTTTAAATTAGTCATAGCAACCAACACTTCTCCCCTATATCCACTGTCTACTGTTCCAAAATGGACTAGGAGACCCTTTGAAGATAAACTTGACTTAGGTCTTACCTGAACTTCAATATCGTCAGGAAGTTCCAAATATAAGCCTGTATGAATCAATACTGTTTCAAGGCTCCCAATTGTATTCGCTTCTTTATCTTTTATAGATTGAAGTCTCAAATCATATCCCGAATCACTTTCTCTTCCTTTTTCCAAAACATACGGACTAACATAATTAATATTTTTCATAAACTCCTCCTAAATAATTGGTATTTTCCCATATTTTTTTATATCATGACTTAATTTTTCGCCACCATTAGTTATTAAGTATGATATTAATCTTTTACAATTTTTTGTTTCTCCTAAAACTGTAATTAAATAAACCTTATTTTCACACTCTTCAGCTATTACTAAATAATCAAAAAATATATAATAATCGTCTGTTAAATTTTTTAAATAAGTAGCATAAGCTAATTTTTTTCTACATCTATCAGTGCTTTTTTCTCATTTACGTCATTATTTAATATCCTTTCTTTCCATCGACTTGTAAAATGATTTGTAACTATAATATTTTTACCTATCAAGGATATATTTTTTTATCACCTTTTACTTTAAAATTGTAACTCAAAATTTCTCACCCCTTTAAGTTATATTCTTAAATAAGAAATACCTTAAAAAAATAAAAAAACATTTTCAAATAAAAAAACTTTTCTTAAAAATATATGAATATGTGGTATGTTCTAAATGATCAATTGAATATTTCATCAACTTTGTATTCAATTGTTCTATTCATTCTTTTCTCTTTTAAAAAAGAGACTTCTGAACCAACACAGAAGCCTCTTTTTTTGAACATTTATATTTAATTATTTTAGAACTTTTCAAATTAATTTTTTGCTTGTCTATAACCAGCACTTATAGCCTCACTAGGTGAATCAAAAAACACTGCATTTTTCAATGAAACCTTTTTATAATCTCTACCACTTGGAACATGAAATATATGAGAATTTTTATTTCCTATAATTCTTCCATTAGAATATTTATATGCTTTATCCTTTGGATTTCCATTTACAATGGTATTATTCATTTCTACATTATTGTTCTTTGGATTATCAATTTCAACTATATTGTTATTTTCAGAATTACCAGACCATAACCCAGCTCCATTGTCTCTAGCTTCTTTTTCTATATTTCTAAATAAATCAACGTATTTAATATCTGGTGGAAAAGTCGCAACATTAGCATATCCACCAGAAAGAAGAATAGCATTAAAGCACTTTGCTCTTATTTCATCATTACTAGGATTGTCTGATGAAGGTCTTTCAGTCCAAATATATCTTAAAAGCCTTCCATATCTATCTGTTTCAGAAATATCTTTTTGAAGATAGATGGTTTTTCCTGTTAAATTAGATTTAGTAAAATTTGAAGCTTCTTTTCCAAAAAATTGAACACCTTTTTTAGGATGAACTGTTTCAGGAGTATCAACTAAAATAAATCTAACTTTTTCTTTTCCGTTACCTCTATCTATTTCAATGGTATCTCCATCTATAACTCTTAAAACTTTAGCTTTTTCAAAAGTATTATTTGCTTTAATTGTTGATTCTTGATTTTTATCATTTATTAAAACTTTTTTAGTATTATTATCCCATTTAACATCTCTACCAAATAATTCAGCGATTAATCTAACAGGTACAAATGTCCTATCATTTTTAATTTCTCCTGAAATTTCTGTCGAAATTTTTTCTCCATTAACTAAATAATAGTCTTTTTGAATCGGCAAAAAGAATATCGTCAGAATCTTTTTTAAGAACTGCCTGCCTGTTTTTATTATCCCAATCTACATTAATTCCAAGATTTTCTGAAATAAGCCTTAATGGCACTAAAGTTCTTTCTTCTTTAATATAAGGGGCATCAGGTGTTTCTATTTCATTATTATTTATAACGATTTTAATACTATCTGCAAACACAGGTGTGATTAAAACACTTGACAAAGCAATAGCTGTACTTATTTTCTTTAATATTTTATTCATGATAACACTCCTTTAATGTGTTTAATTATACTTGTTATAGACATAATATTATCTGTATAATAATACAGTTATATTTGTATCATTATACAGATAAATATACATACATTATATTTCTTTTGAAATATTTAGCCAATTTTCAATAAATTGTTCAGTTTTTTGTTTCTTTTCAACATCTTCTATTAACATCAATACTTCTTTTTCAAATCTTTCTGATTTTTCGATATTTACTTCTTTTGTATATTTATATAAAGCATATATCGTACACGCACCTATTATTAATAAGTATAACAAAAAATCTAAAAATATTTCCATAACATTTCTTCCTTTCTCTACATACTTAATTATTTCTTACACATAATAAATAACTTAAATTAAAAGAATATTATATAGAAACTTATTAAATAAGAATTGAAAAAACTGCACCAAATTATTTTTGTAATTTGTAACCCTTGGCGGCAGGCTTTTATATAATTTTTAAATAAAATAAAAATCCTCAGAAATTATTCTGAGGATAATCTATATATTCTTTTGTCAATTTAATCATAAAGGTCTTTGATTGTCTCCATTCAAATTTTCTTCATACTGATGTTGTGAAGAATTTTTATAATCATTTATATCATCATTTGATTTGTTTGGACTATAAAAATCTTCTCTGGAATCAAATGAATTATCATAATTTCCCATTTCATTAAATCTATTTTCGTAAAAGTCATTTGATTCGGCCATTTTATGAAATCTATACGCACCTATAAAAGAAGCGAAAAAAACTAGATACATAAAAATGCCTTTGATATGTATTCCAAACGCTCCTAACATTAACTCCAATAAAATTATACTAACAAGCCAAAAAATAACACCAGATTTTAATGTCTTCCAAAGTACAAATCTTTGCATTAATGGGTCTAAAATAATTGATACTATTAAAAATATCGCTATTCCTTTTCTTACTCCTATTGATACTGATAAAAGTATTAATAAAAGTATGTTAAAAGCTAAATTTATTCTTTGTTCCATTTTTTGTTCCATATTTTTCACTCCTTCTTTTTTATATTTTAGTTTCGTTTACATATTACAATAAGTATATCACAACTCCCTTAAATTTATAAATAAATAATAAGAAAAAGCCTATTTCTAGGCTTAATCTTAAAATGGAATATCGTCATTATCCATTGGGAAAAATCCTTCATTTGAAAAGTCTTCATAACTTTGTTGATTATTAAAATCTTGTTGATTATTATTTTGATTTACTTGATTACCTTGACCTTGGTTATTGTTTTGGTTACCTTGGTCGTTATTTTTTCTTGTATCTAAGAATTGAACATTGCCAACTCTTACATCAGTTGTATAAACTGTGTTTCCCTCTTTATTTTGATATGAACCTGTTTCAATTTCACCAGAAACTGCAACTAAACTACCCTTACCTGTGTAATTTGCCATATTTTCTGCTAATTTACCCCATACAACGCATGATATAAAGTTAGCAGTTGGTCTACCATTATTTTCAAGTTCTGCTCTCTTTTCCTTGGATAAACTCTTATCAACAGCAAGCGTAAATCTCGCAAATGCTTTACCATTTTGAGTGTATCTAAGCTCTAAATCCCTAACTATTCTACCTACTAAACTTACGTTATTCATAATCAATTCTCCTTTTCTTTTTGTTTTATATTTTATTATTCCTATCTCTTACACATAATAAGTATCTTAATATTCGCTTTTTATATATTGAGTTTTTTATTTTCTTAACTCTTCTAATAAACCACAAAATGTTTTTTTCTTTTGCCTATTTAAACCATTTATCTAGTAAAAGTTCTACATTTCTTTTTTAAATTGATTTAAAGTTTTACTTGAAAACCAGGCATTAAAACCATCATCTTTTATTTTTTTATTTCGTTTATATGTTCCAGAAACTCTGCTTATAACATCAGGATATTCTGGATTTATTGCTATGTCAAAAAATCCTTGAGATCTTTTTGTATAATCAACTTTTGATTTCAATATATTTGACATCATAAAGTCAATAGCTTTTTGAACATCATAATAAGTCATTTCTTCTTTGCTATTTTCTTTTCTTAATAATTGAGTTGCATCTACTGCATACCAATTATCGTCAATTTTTACTTCTAAAAATATATGTGCAGGTGAAACAGGATCTTCAATTTCTTTTATATAATTTACTGGTCTTTCTAATACAACTCTATATTCCACGTTAGTCTTGTCTAAAAGAAGCTTTTGAAGATAAGCTATTCCATGGCAGGCTGAATAACCATATTGTATGCTATCCCATTGACTTATGTCATCACTCCAAGCATACCTTAAATTTAATTTTTTTAATTCAATCATGACTTCTTTTAATTGTTCTAAATCTGTATTACCTTCAGGGCAGAAGTTATCAACAATGTTTTCTATGTATTGATTGGAGTTATAAAAATTAACATAATTATATATATCATTATTTGTAGAAAATTCTACTTTAACTTTATTCTCATGTATATACCTATCATATAATTCAGGTTCTATTAAATCATAAGAATTTATAAAATATTTCTTCCCTTTATATTCGACATTATACCCATCCCAAGAAGAATCTTTATTTGCATCATTTACTTCAAATATTTTTTTATCTTGTGGAAACACTATTTTTTTTGTTTCTTTATTATATAACGAACCAGAATCAACCAGCCTCATTTCCTTAGCAAAAGTCGGCTGGGTGATTCCTAATAAAACTGTTAATCCAAATATTAATTTAAATTTTCTTTCCATAAATACATTACACCTCTTGTCTTTTAAAATTTATATCTTAAACAAGAAGTAGCTTAAAAATTTTTTATTTTTGTATTTTTAGAAAATTCATTTATAAAACAAAAAAAGAAAGAGTCTTGTCTCTTTCTTAAAATTTATCTGATTTTGTTATTTCGGCCATCTTTGTGTCAATTTCTTGAATTGAGTATTCAGAAACTTCGTTTTGAACATAAAATCCACCAGTTTTTCCATATCCTTTTATAATGTCTCCTGGTTTTAATTTATCTATATTAGGTAAATTTGTTTTAATATAAGTGATATCCTTCCTTCCCTTTTTATAAGAGTTCTTAAATTTATCCAAAGTGGTTACCCCTTCGTTAGAAAAATATAACTGAACATCCCCATAAGAAGAATCAAAATAATATTCATCATTTTGAAGTGCTGATCCATCTTCAAAAGCTCCCTTTTCTTTTAATTTTTGCATGTATAAATCATGCTGGTGACCTTCATAATCTTTGGTTTCAATTATTACATCACCTTTTACCAAAAATTTACCATTAAAATTTTCACTATCTTTAGCAACTTTTATAATTTCTCCTTGATACCATATATTTTCACCAACATCATATAAAATATTTGTTGAATATTCTGGATATTCATCTGGTATAAAAAAGTCTAATTTTTCTTTACTTTTATTTGAAGAACAGCCTGTTAAAGTAAATAGAGCAATAAAAGCTATAAACATTCTAAAATGAGATCTTTTAATTTTCTTCAACCTCCTCTTCAAAGTTATAATAACTTTGTATAAAATAATCAATTCCACCATATTCTAAATAAGAGTATTTATTTTTAATTTCTTCTAAATTAAGTTCTCCTTCTTTGAATTTATTCAAATCATCAAATATTTCTTTAATTATATCTCGATCATATTCTAAAAAAAATAACTTGTTATTTTTGCCTTCATTTAAGTAAGCCTTATATATGGCTAAGGCCTTTTCTTTTTGATAGTTATAAAAAAAATCAAAATTCAATAGTATCATTGCCTCCTTTTTCTAAATATTTTCGTGCATTTTCAAGGAATTCAATTTTCTTTAGTTGGGATTCTTCAATTTCTTTTTCTTTTTTCATAAATTCAAAAAAACTCTTTTTATTATTTGCCTTAATAAAAGCTTCGTATAAATTAACAAAGAAAGCTGGCTCAATTTCTTTGTTATTTCCTGAACCATTAATTTTATATATCCATGTCATAAGACCCCATCCCTCTTTATACCAGCAAAAAATATCAGGTGAATTATATAGGGCTATACGCATGTAATTTGAAAAAAGATATCCTTTAAAATAAATCTTCAAAGTTTTAGGGTAGTTTAAATATAGATCACTACCAGAATTAACTAAATTAATTCTATCTTGATAATCTTTTGAAACTTTTGTAACTATATTATCTAAAACATCTTCTGATATATAATCAGCGACCCCCATCTGAAAATTAATTTCGGATAAAACCCTCCTTTTCATATCTTCATATAAAATTGTTTCTATCACCATATATACCTTATTTATCTTCCTAAATAAGATTTTTTTTGTTTCTTCTGAAAATAATTTAAAAATTTTATCTTTATACATTTTTTTGAAATCTCTTGTAAAATCATCATAAAATCTATAAATATTTTCATCAAATATTTTATTGATTCTTTCTATAGCTTTTGGATTATCTAAATTTCCATTCCAATTATAAAAATTTATTTTTTCTAAAAACCAGTTAGAAACATCATAAGGAAGTCTGGAATTTTCTATTGCTTTTAGCATTTTTTCTTCTTCACTATTTTTTTTAACATCATCTAAACTTATTTTTTTATTCTTAATCATTTTTTCACTCCTCATATAAAAACAGCATTTCTAAATTATCTAAATCTCTTTTCTTTAATTTATTATTTTTTTTAACATATTTAAGTAAAATATAATCATCTGTATTTGTAAGTCCTAAACTATAATTAATAGCATCTAAAAACTCATTCTCATCAAGAATATATTCAAAAGGATCGTCATTTACATCTATTCCAGGTCTTGTCATTATTTCCTTTATACTGTCTGAATTAAAGACTTCCCAAGAATTTAAATTTTCGTACTGAAAACACATAATTTCTCCTGTAAGAATATTTAAATAAATCCTCACAGCTAAATTACTTTCATTCCAAATATCTAAAGCATTATTAAAATTTTTTAAATTGTTTTTTATTAACACTAAAAAGCCTCCTTCTTAGAGAATATCAACATCAAAACGGATATTATTTTTTTCTCTTAATAGCTCCCCTAGTATTCTGTTGTATTCACCATGAGACAACTTGTTTATTTTTTGAAAATTCCAAAAGTTATCAATTTCTTCTTCATTTCTTGTTTCATAAACATGTTGTAAATAATCGTTATAAAACCTTTGAGTGATTGGCAAATCAAGTGAAACAGCAAGTAATTGATCTAGCCCATAATATTTCTCATAATAAACTTCAAACTCATCAGATTTAAATGTTTTAAATCTTCTTTTTGTCTCTTTAATTAATTGTTCCAAATAATCTTTTCCGTCAAAAATACTTCTAATTTTGCTTTCGGTAAGTGCAAGATTACTAACACATGCAAATATATATTCTTTAGCTTCTTCAAAATTCATATCTTCATTTTTCATATAACCACTCCAATTTATTTAACATAGCTATAATATATTTTATCTTTATCTTAATTACTGTCTTACTTACAATATTAATAACTTAAAATTAAATTTAATTATATTCAGAAAATAACCAATTGTTTCAAATCTTTGTTCAAAATAAATAAAAAAGTAGAGAATAAATCTCTACTTAAATTAGTTCTCAAATTTATTATTTATATCTTCTTCTTCTTTTTCAAAGATATAACTTTGAATATCACCCTTTATATTTTTTAGTTTAACCAATACTTCATTAATAGTTTCATTATCTATATCTTCAATAATCATTTGATCCTCTTCAGAATATATTAGAGATTTTGTTAATCTTAAATCTCTAATCATTAAAAGACCTTTATTTTTTAAATCAGGATTATCCTTCTGATTCCAATATTCCATAATTTCTTCAACTTTGCTTCTATAAGAATTAATGGTAGACAATAAATATTGTTTCTTTTCGTCTAAACTCAATTCTTTAAACAATCTTTTCTGTTTTTTTACTGGTTCTATTTCTGTATCTTCGTCTTCATAATTATCTGTTTTATATTCTGTTGTTTCTTGCGTGTTATCTGTATTATAATCATCATTTGTTTCTTCATTTAATTCTGTTTTTATTTCAGTATCATTATCTTCTTTGTAATCTTCTTTTTCGTCTTCTTTAAAATTGTCGGAATTATGTTTAGTATCATCTTCATCTAAATTGTTATCTTCAGTATTTTCTGATTCATTCATATATTCATCTTCATCAACTTGTACTAATTCGTTAGATTCTTCATTATTATAATTATCTTTAAGATTACTGTTGTCAGTATTATTAACAACTTTATTATGAGTATTTATTTCTGTATTATTTTCTGCTTTTATATCTTCTTCATATTCTGATTCATTAGCTATAATTTCATGTAAATTATTATTGCTTATAATATTTTGGTCGTCATGTTCACGTTGTTCTTCACTAAATGATATATTTTCCTGATTATTATAAGTATTTTTTTCTTCTTTTGTATCTTCATAATTATCTGTAAATGTATCTGTAATAGATTCTATTTCTTCTGCCTCTTTTAAATTCTTTTGCAAAAATTCATATTCTATATAATATGGCAGTAATTCATCCATTCTTCTGGTTATATCAACTTTACTTATATTTTTTAATTCATCTAAAAGTTTTTTCTTTTCGTTTATTATTTGTCTAGATCTTTCTTTTAAAACATCTTCTTCAACTTTCAATTCTGTAAATTTTTTTAAAATATTTTGCAAATCCATAATCATAATATTACCTCCAAGCACTTATTTTTTCATTGTATTGATTCATATACTTAATTACACCATTCGCCCAGTTATAACTATTCGGAGGACAGTATATTTTAGATATTTGACTTATATTTTTATTATTATATAGGCCTCTCCCAGACATATATCTTCCAAATCCAATAATAGCCTCATAAGGATTAGACCAAGATTTATATGTTGTTGCAGTCTTTTTTATTCCCCAGAAATTATTTGGAGCTGATTGATGTTTCCAAGAGGATTCAATGTGACCTACGGCCAAACAAAATATCCCATTAACACCTGAATCTTGTTCCATATCATATAATGCTTTTCCTAAGCCAGGTTTTAATTTTTCAAACTCTTCTTCTGTTAATCCTGAAGGAGTAAATGGATCATAGCTTAGAACATGGTTTTGCTTTGTTCCTATTTCCACTATTTCTTTTATAGGCTCTGTTATTGTTTCATAGTCTAATTCTGAATTAGAAAAAACTTCACCATTAGCTATTATATTTTCTCCAGTAACTTTTTTGATACCAACAAATCCCTTTTGTTTTATTTTCCTCTCTCCTACCTTTAAAGTGTCATTTTCTATTTCTACAATTTCATAAGGTATTTCCACAAGTTTTGAAAAATTTTCTTTTTCATATTTTGTTATATTTATAACGTCTTCAAAAAAACTATTGAACACTAATTTTTCGTTAACTTTTGGTTCTACAACATCTTTTTCAGATACTTCAATTCCTGCATCTTTTAATATATCCCCTACTTTATTGTGCTTAGTATTTACAAATAAATATTCACCATTGTTATTAATTGTGACCTTATTTAGCTCATTATTTTCTATTTTCTTTGTTAAAGTATAAGAATCTTTAGCAATTTTTGCATCCGTTTGTATACTAAACATTGATAAAACAGATAAACATGACATTATTAATACTGATTTTTTTATTTTTATTTTGTTCTGCAATTAACTTTATTCCTTTCTTGAAGCCCCTGTTTTGTAGTCAATTTTTATTTCTTTTTGTATGTTTTTTATATATACATTAATTTTTAATCTTATTTCTTTTCCAACAAGACCAACTGCTTTTATGTATACACCACGAGCAACTAACTCATCCTTTCTAAAATCTGGGGTAACTTCATATTTAACAATTCCGTCTTCATTTTTAATAAATTCGAATATAGCATTTTCAATTGGTAACATTCCATTTATATTAAAATCCCTTGTACCTGTTATTAAATTTCTAACATCATTATTAGAAATAAGCTGATAACCAATAAGATGACAACGATTATATAAATAACCACCATTAATTTCCTCATATTCTCTTTGATTAAAACCTGTTGGTCTATAAGGAATATGTTCAAATTTTCTAGAATCTGCTTTATATAATGAATTAATCATTATCTTGTCAATAACAGCATTAGCTATTCCTGCTCTTCCTAAAGAATCTAATCCTGAAAAATGGAAAAAAGCTTCTTTAAAATTAAGATTTTTAAAAAAAGGCTCGTTATATTCTTCAATAGGAACAAAAATGTTGGAGTTAAAGTCCTCTTTTTGAATATATCCTAAATTTTCGTTTTTTTGAGATTTATATATATATCTTATTAGAAAAACAAGTAAAATAATTGAAATTAATAATAAATAGAATATCTGACTTAACATAAACATATTCCTCCTTTCACTACCTTTTATTTAATAAATAACTTAATATAAAAATTAATTAGTTATTTCAGAAATATATAATCAATCATTTTATCTGGTTTACAAATTACAAAATATTTTTATTTTATATAGAACAGATAAAAAACATTTATATCTTAACTTTTATATTATAATTAATATTAAGGAAGTTCTAGATCACTTGTTTACGGCTTTACAGGCTTTTAAACCAACACAATATATCTTGAAAACCAACATAATTATTCTTTGTAACTACATATTTATTTAAAATAACAACATATACATACAACATCACAACAAAAATCAACTCTAAGCTGACATTTTTATCCTAAGACCAACATATTTGTACTGATAAGATCAAAATTATGCAATTAACTAACTTTTATTATTTGTTTGCAAACATAATTATCATTTAAACCAACATATTTATTCCAAGACCGACAAATTTATTCTAAAAACAACTTTTTTGTTCCGTTTGATATAAATAAATCTTTTATTTATATATAAAAAATTTTTAAACCAACTTTTTTATTAAAAGAAATTGAAGTCCTACAAAATTATTCCAAAACCAACAATAAATATTTCCAATTTATATTCGATAAAAGTATTGATAATATCAGTGTCTTAGATAATAAGTTTACAAGTTAACCAACATATTTGTTCTTAATCCTACAAATTTATTCCATAACCTACATTTTTATGCTTAGAAAAATATAATTAGACCTACAAAAATGTTCATACTTTAAAAATAAGTAATAAACTTGTTTAAACAACGTAAGTCTAATAAATAAAAAAATAATTATAAAAATATTTAATAAAAAAACACATTTAACACCTACATTTTTGTGACGATATGCTACAAAAATATGAGGTATTCCGACATAATTATTATTAATTCCTACAAAAATGTTCATATAAAAACAAATTTGTGATTTGTATTAATTTAAATAGCTAATTAATAAGGTTTATAAAATAAATGATTAAAAAATCAATAAAAAAGAATAAATTTGTAGGTTTTAGGCTAAAAATGTCACAGTTACTAGGTTTACAAGTTTTTTGCTTAATTAAAATTTAATTGATATAATCAGCCTATAAATAAATAGCACATAAATGTAGTTTTTATTTTTTTAAAGAACAAATATGTAGGAGATAAATTTTGGTGAAATAAATGAGTAAAAAAACAAATAAAAATTTTGATAAATATGAATTTTTTGAACTGGATCCATTCACTGATGATTATACAGATGGAGCTACAGATGGAATGTTAGACATAGGAACAGATATAGGGGCAGACCAACTTACGTTATGGGATGAAACCTCACTAGTTAGAAAAGGAAACCCTCTTATAAGATCAAGAATGTCCTGGTCTTTAAATGCTCAAAAAATATTGCTTCTTGTGGCATCATCTTTTGATGAGTTAACCGATATAGAGGGGGATAGGTTTGTTAATGAAAGAGATAGAAATTTTTGGTCTATTTCTGTTTCAGAGCTTGAAAATCAATTGGGAGTAAAAAAACTAAATTCTGCCTATTTAAAAGAACTAGCTACAGTCATGGCTAAATCAACTATAGAAATGAATTTGCCAAATGAAAGAACAGGGGAGCTTAATTGGGAACTTGCTCCATTATTTTCTTATGCACGATATGAAAATGGAATTTTAACCCTAGAATTAACTAGACTTTGTAAAGAACAATTAGGTAGGCTTAAAACAGGATATACTCAATACGCTTTAAAAGATGTTATTAGAATGAAAAGTCAATATTCTATAAGAATATACGAGCTGATTTCTTCTGAAAAATTCAAAGCTCCAATAGGTAAAGTTACATATACAGTTGTAGAACTAAGAAAGTTATTAGGGATCCTTGATCCTAATAAATATAAAGATTTTAATTCACTTGAAAGAAGGGCTATAAAACCAGCAGTAGAAGAAGTAAATGAAAAAAACACAGATACAATTTATATAACCTATAAAAAACTATATAAAGGTAGAAGCATAAACAGAATAGAGTTTACTTATATTGACAAGAAACAAATAAAAGATAATGCTGATAATTTAGTAAGCAGTCCAAAATATGTATATAATTATGATTTTGACAAAGAAACCTTATTTTCTAACGTGAAACCATTAAAAGAACATAGAAAATTTGATTGGAGATATTATACAGACTTAGTTATATCAATTTTAGATTCAAAAAGAGAAATTTACGAATCTCTAAAAAATCTAGATTTTACAGATCAATTTATAATTTTTGAATATTTAAGATATAATTATAATTATGTAAGAAATAGAGAGGCTATTAACTTTGAAAGTTATTTTCTCTATGCACTTATGAACGACTATGCAAATGCACTAACAAACATGGAAGGGTAAAACCCTTCTATGTTTTTAACTTTTTTCCTAGTGCTATAAATGTAATTAAATCATCCATATTATTAATATTATTTCTTTTTAATCTTCTAATAATACCTTCTATATATGAAATGCTTAGGTGATTGCCATTTAGTGCTATATCTATTGCATAAAGAAGTAGGGAGTAGGGGATATTATAATCAAATCTTATTCTTTTTAATTTGTTTTCTTCAGTTTTTGAAAGTTTTCTTTTAAACCCAGATTCAATTTTAGCTTTTATTACATTAAAAGTTACTGGTTTGCTCTTATTTTGGCTTTTTTCATTAAAGTAATATAATGCCATGTCTTTGTTATAAAAGCCTTGTTTAGATAGATTTTCGGCAAGATTTGTAACATAACTTAACTTAGCAGGAATATTGTTGATATTTAATTGCTGATATATAAAAAAGATTAAATCAGGATTTATTTTTAATTGTTTCACCATATTTTTTATATAATTTTCAGTTTCTTCATCTACTTTAATTTGTAAAAACAATTCTTCAAAATCCATAATATCACCTTATATTATTATAACAAAAAGATAGGGAATAGACCCTATCTAATTCTTTCATCATGTTTAATTAAACTCTTTATATATGCAGGATCTTCTTCTAAAAGATCAGCAAGGGCATCTATATTTTTACTACTAATGTGACCTTTGTATTTCCACTTATATACAGCGTTTCTTGACAGACCCAGAATTGAAGCAACTGCTATTGCACTATATCCTTTTGATTTAATTAGTGACATTATATCTTGTGGTCTTTCATCATAATCAGTATTTCTCATAAATTGCCTCCCTTATATAAAAAGACTTTTAAAATTAGCTTTAGATTCTTTAACAATAAAACCTTGAATGTATCTACTTACACCTAATTTATTTTTGTAGTTATAAGGATAAAAATTTATAACAATTTCTCCTATATCACCAGTTGATAGTTTGTCATTTTTATTTAGAAGATTACCTTTGGAATCTCTTAAAACAATATTGTAATTATTATTTTCATCCACTCCAACCTTAACATTTCTCATTAAAAGACCTTTATCAATTACTTCAGAAAGAAACTCTTGTATTTCTGGTTTTTGTTCACTAATAAATTTAGCACCATCCATAAACACACTTTCTTTTCTATTAGATTTTAGTTGCTCAAAAGTAAAATTAGCATTAAATTTTCCAGAAGTTATACCATATTCATACGCAGATTTATATGCTTTTGATATTTCCTCTAAAATTTCATTATCATTAGGAATCACAACTAAAGTTGATGGGGAATTAGCAGAAGATTCAATTTCTTTTTGAGTTAAGGTAGGATAAACAAGCTTGACATTTTTAATTCTTATAGTTGAATTGATTCTCTTAACTTTAGCATCGCCTAGAACATTTAAATTAGTATTTTTATTTTGTGGTGAAAAAATATTTTCGATTCTTTTTAGTCTTGCGTCTAAATTATTTAACCTATTTCTAATTTCCATGTTTTCCATATTATTATCTCCTTCTTAATATATTTCTTATGATTTCTTCTAAATTATTAATACCTTAATCGTAAGAAAAAATATATAGAACTCAAAATTTGTAAACTATAAATTAGCATTAAAATGTTCGGTAATTTATGTTATTTATAACATAAATATAAACATATAAATAAACTCAATATTATACATACTATTATATCTTAAAATATAAACAAATAATACAGAAATATTTACTTTTAACAAATATATTTATATCTTAAAAAATATATTAATGATGGGGGATGTAGAGATTGTAGTTATTAAAAAAATATAAAAAAGATATTTATTTTTTGCCAATTAAAAACAAAAATTATAAAATAATTAATTTAAAAATAAAAAAAGTCTTGTAGAAAAAACAACAAGACATATAATAATGAATTTTATGTAAACATATAACAAACAAAGAAAAACGCATAAAAAAAGTATTTGAATACAGATAAATAAACATAAAAACATGCAGAAATAAAGCACAACTGTATACACTTTAAGAAACATAAAAATATAATTTATTATTTATGTTTCTTAAAAATAAAAGTAACAATATCTTTAATGCCTGAAAACAAAAATGGTAAAATGGATTTACCAATTTCGCTTATAACAATAGCAACATTAGTCGAAATATCAATTATTAAAGTAACAAGAAAAGTTATAAAGAACATAAAAAGAATCCTCCTATGATTTATAAGAGGATTATATATTATTAATTGTGTAAATACAAATATGTTTACTTATTTCTAATTTTTTCTAAATTAGCATAACCATTATTAAAGACCATTTTTACTTCAGCAACATATTTTTTACCAGATACTGTATGAAGTTCTACTTTAATTGATTTACCTTCGAGTAAATCTTTCGCTTGCTCTAAAGATATATTTACTGGATCACCAAAATACATAAACTTAGTTGAAAATCTAAAATCACAACTTTCTTTATTTTCACAAATAAAGAAAGTTCCACCTTTCTTCATAGGAAGGGCTAATACTTTTTTTCCACAATCAGGACAAGTACCTAATACTTCTATTTTTTTATTTTTTGGGAATCCGTCAAAATCAAAATTAACATATTTTTCACCAGCATTTAATTTTAAAAATGCATCATATTTTTTACCTTCTTTATTAGTCAAATTAGCTAAAATATTTTTACCTTGCAAAAGTTTTTGAGCATCTTTTACTGAAATATTTATAATATCGTTAAATCTTTTTTGTTTAGAATAAAATATAAAATTACATTCATTATTTTCGCATTTATAAATATATCCATTTTTAGCTTTTATTGCAAAAACATGTTTTCCACATTTAGGGCAATCTCCTATTAATTTAGATTTTATTTTTGCGTTAGAATATTTATTGCCAAAGCTTATATCTTTAGCACCATTTATTATATTATTTAAATCTTTTACAATACTTTTTACAGAATCATCTACAGTCATTTTGCCTGTTTTCACATCAATAAGCATGGATTCAAACTCAACAGATTTAGAAGCATAAAGATTTATAGACATTTCATCTAAAATGTTTATTAAATTTTCTCCTTTTTTTGTAATTGAAAGAGTTTTACCATTTTTTGAAATGTAACCATACTTAATAGTATTTTCAAATATATTAGTTCTAGAAGCTTGTGTTCCTATTTGTAGACCCTTTTCAGGTCTTTCTAAGTCCAATTCATCATCTGAATCTTTAAGTAGCTTTATTTTGCCTTCTATGGCTTCGTTGTACTTTTTGTTGAGTTCCTTATCATATCTAACTGGATCAGCCAAATAATCAAAAAGGGTAGCTTCTGTTATTTTTTTAGGAGGGCTAGTCATTTTTTCTATTTTTTGAAAATCAGCTGGAAACTCTTCGCCTTTTTCTAAAATCGGCAACTCTTCTTTTATTTTTACTTTTTCATTATTTTAGAAAAGCCTTCTTGAAATATAACTTCGCCAGAAACCTTAAATTCATAATTTCCAAGATAAAGAGTATAAATAGTTTCTTTAATTTGCATTTCTTCCTTGCAAAAATGAGCTTTCATTCTATCCAAAACAGCTTTATATACCCTTTCCTCATCATCAGACAAATTAGAAGGAAACTTATTTGTTACTGTTACAGCAGAGTGAGATTCAACCTTGCTATCATTAAAAGTTTCTTTGTCTAAACTTACTAAAAAAACATCTCCATATTTTTCAGAAATCATATTCATTATGTTTTTAGTTTTTTCATATTCACTTTCAGTTAAAAATTCACTATCTGTTCTAGGATATGAGAGGTAACCTTCCTCATACAGTTTTTGAATTATATCTAAAGATTTTTTGAAATCAAAAGAATAAAGATTATTTAACTTCTTTTGTAATTTATCTAAAGAGAAAAGTTTAGGTCTTTTTCTAGTTTTTATCTTACTTTGAACATCTGAAACAACTAAATTACCAAGTGAATTAAGTTCACTTAATTTATTATCAGCAAGATTTTCTTCAAAAAACTTTTCTGGATAATTTAAATTAAAAAATTTATCATCTTTTTCGATTTTTTGAATTAGTTCGAAGAATTTTTCTGGTTTAAAATCTTCAATTTCCTTATCCCTATCATATACTCTTTTGACAATAGGAATTGGAACTCTTCCAACAATAAATTTATTGTTAGTTTTTACGGATAAAAAAACTGTTAAATTTATTCCTAAAAGCCAGTCCATATATGTTCTAGTAACACCTTCGTCATGTAAAAGCTCATACTCATTATTGTCTTTCATTGAATTTAAACCAGCCAAAATATCATCTTTTGTTTGAGCAGGTAGCCACAACCTTTTAACAGGAAGCGAATTATGAACAGAATCTAAAATATTGTCAATAATTAATTGACCTTCTCTATCAGCATCACCAAGATGAATTATTGAATCAAAATTAAAATCATCTAAGACATCAAGTATCAAGTTGTATTGATTTCTAGTTTTTTCTGAAACAGTATATTCAAATTCATCTGGAACAAAGGGGAGGGGAATATCTTTCCATTTATCATAGGCAGGATTATATTCTTTAACAGACTTTAAAGACAAGAGGTGACCTACTGCATTAGTCACCACATAGTCTTTATTCATATAAATTTTACCTTTTTTAGTTGCATTTACTGCATTAGCAAAGTTTTTTGCCAGAGAAGATTTTTCACAAATCACAAGTTTCAATTTATCACCAAACCTTATTTAGTTAAAAATTTCTCACAATCAGATTCTTCATTGTTTTTAAAATAAGCTATTACACTTTTTTTATCTTTTTCTGTTAATTTTTTAATTTTAAAATCTTTCGTGGTTTTTCGACCTATAAGAAGTCTATAACCATTATTATCGTTGTAAAAATCTACATCCATAGACTTATTAGAACTTACAAGATTATTTAAAAACTTAATTTCGAAAAACTGTCCTTCATCCCAAATTCCCTTTTTAAAAAGATTAAAAATTTCTTTACTTTCAGGCGAAGGTCTTTTTCTTGAAAAGTATGATATTTTACCACTCACTTTATCAATGTACGCATAAAACTTCATATATTCACTAATATAACCGATATTTAGATCTGAAAAATTAAAATTTTCTTGAACCATATATTGTTTGAAAGTTATAAACTTCTTTTTACCATTTGAAGTATATACAAAACCCCAATCAGCTATTCTTAACATATCAATCACTCCTCAAATAAGATATTACTTAAATTTAATGAAAATTATATAAGGTTTAGATTAATAATCTTCCATTACTGAATTTTCTGGAATATTTGCAGAAACTTTGATTAATTGTTTAATTATACTGTTAGCTGTTTGAATAACCTTATATGTTTTTGTCAAGCTAGGTGTATATGAATCAGATATGTGATTAATAACTACTATATCTTCTGGATATGCTTTTACGTTACCTAACCCTTCGTCTGAAGAACTATTTTTAGATTCTTCTCTGAAATAATATACAGGCTTTCCATTTAGTTTTCCTTTTCCATAAACAAAAGGATCTTCAATTTTTTCGTCAGGCTTATTTTTTCTTTCTTCAAGTGTTTCTTTAGTTACAGTTCTCAAAGAATAAATATCCTCATCATAAATAATATATCTTTTTGAAGGATCAGCTGACAAGCTCTTTGATAATTCATCTGGTGATATAGTAGGGGAGAAACCAAGTTGTTTTTTGTCTTCTGCTGATAAAGAATTAGTTTTTTCTGTTTCTTTTTTACTTTCCTCAATCCTATCAGCATCCGTTTGGATTTTTGATTCTTCTATAGGCATAACTTTTTTTTCTTTTCCACCCAATATACCTATACCAAATAAAAGATGAATAACCATTCCAATAACAAGAAATATAAATGCTGGAACAATAAACTTATCATATTTTTTTAATCTTCCTTTTTTAGTTAAAAACAATAACATAGCTATTGGGATTCCCCAAAGTGCAACTATTAAAATAGCGTTAAAAAATTTCAAAATAAAAACTCCTTTACAATAAATTGTTAAACATATTTAAACATGTTTTATGATACATACCAAAAAATCTAAAATTATTTCTCTTTATCAAATAAAAATTCCAAATGGGTAATAGGATTGCCAGCTTCATTTGATTTTATTTTAATAATATTTAAATTGCCAAAATAAATAGACAACTCTCTTTTTATAGGCTTTAAGACCTTATCGTTAACATGACAAGTTCTATATCCTTTGGGTATATCTAAGATTTCTCTAAAGTTTTCAAAGCTAACTCTCCAATAACCTGTAGATCTAAATTGTTTTAATCGCCTATAACACTCTTTAGCATAAATATTTTTTATAGCTACAAATTCTTCTAATTCAAATTTTGTGAAATTGGCCGTTAAATCATTTAATAAAAATTCAAAACGAGAGTTAACAGAAACTGTAAGGGTTTTTCTGGATTTACTTGTTATAAAAGTATTAAAAAGAGCAAACTGTATTACATCATTAGCCTCGTTTGTTAATTCAAAATTTAGCATTAAAAGTTTCCTATTAACACTAATTATTTCTTCAGCAAACTCTTCGTTTGTATAATTTTTATTTAATTTAATCATTTTCTTTAATTCTATAAATGAAAATTCAACTTCGCTAGTACCTGCATTTAAGACCTTTGAAGAAATGGCCAACAATAAGTTTAATTCATTAGCTGTAAAATTTTTAAGGGTAACTGAATTAAAGTCATTTCTAAATTTCACTATTATGTTTTTTCTTTTTCCACACAAACAACTCCTTATTCCAAACTTAAATATTGAGTACCTTAAAAATTAAAAAATATATATAAAAGTAAAAATAAGAATTAAATAACAAATACAGCATAACTATATTAAATATCTTAAAATTGATAAATGAATTAAAATTTTAAAATAAATTTTAATTATAAAAAAACAACCAAGAAGAGAGAAATTAAAAACTCCCAAAAAGGTGTCCAAGAGTTCCCAAAAAAGTGTCCAAAGGCATCTGAAAGTGTTGAAATTTAAATAGGTGCCAGTCCTCTAAAAGATATTAAAACTAACTAAAAGGAATAAAACTAAATTGGCAAGAGAAAAAGTAAATATTATTATATTAATATAGTATATTGTGAGAGATTTTTTTATAAGAGTTTTAAACTGTGGTTTACAAAATACACAGTTTTTTTATTTTGGAAAACAGAATAAGGTATAGTCAAGAAATGATTTTTTTAGAATTATTTCTTTTTGTCAATTTAAGGTATTTAGTTTTTAGACAAAATCAGATTAGACGAAAAATTTTATTTAAAAACATATAATTTCTTTTATATTTTTAAATTTGAAAAAAATATTGAAAAATCTCAAAAAATTAATTTTGTGGGGTATGTTTTTCAAAATGACATAAAAGCTTTAGAAAGGAGAAGAGGCTTTTGAAAAAATTATATATTACAACACATTGTCCTTTTTGTGAAAAAATGAAAGAGCTAATAAGTTTTTCAAGGGATGAGGTTAAAATAATAAATTTAGCCCTTGATCCAGAAAGAGAAAAATATATAGCCTATCTGCTAAAAAATAAAATACCAGTAGTGCCAGTTCTAGAATTAGAAGGAGGCTTTATTGTAGGTTATGACGAAGATAAGGTAAGGAAATATCTAAATTTTTAATTATAGGAGTGATAATTTGAAAAGCAAATTAACATATTTAACATTAGCAGGAATATTGCTATCTGCAAATATAAGCCCAGTTTTTGCAAATTCTGCTGAAAGTAATTTAGAAAATGCTTTTGAAGAAAAGTTTATCAATAATTCTTCATACGAAAAATCATTTTCTAATT
>NZ_HE978597.1:98691-116889 GCF_000312025.1 Peptoniphilus timonensis JC401
ATGCTTTTGAAGAAAAATTCAAAAATACAGAAAATACAGCAGATATTAAAACAGAAAAAGAACCTCAAAAGATTACAGAAAACCATCAAAAACAAAAAACTCATCAAGAACAAAAAACTCAAAATAATCAACAAAAAGTAGTTCAGGAACAAGTTCCTAGAATTGAATATGTAACTGTTCCAAGTGGAGATAGTGTAAATACTACTGGTGGAGGGGTAACAAGTCCTACTACCGACAGTGTTGATAATCAAAGTGAACAAACATATAACATTTCAATAAAACTGACAAATGCCGAAGGAACGATAGTAAAAGGTGTCTCTGTAGAGCTTTTAAATGGCGATACAAGTTTAGGAAAAGCCCAATCTAACGATGAAGGATTTGTTAAGCTTAACGGAATAAAAAGAGGATCTTATGTGATGAAAATTTTATCAGTACCTGAAACCTATAGAGCAGGGCAAATGTTAGAAGTTAATGTAAACGAAGATAAACAAAATGCTCAAATGACTTTTGTTGTTGAGTACAATAAAATCACTTTAAAGAATCAAGCAAATTCAAAAGTCGAATATGAAATTTATGATGCTTATCAAGATAAACTTATAACTAAAGCAGAATCAAAATCTAATGGAGAGTTAGTTTTAAATAAAGTAAAACCTGGTCTTTATTATTTTAAGTCTGGCGATATAAAATCAGCAAACCTATCTGTAAACGACAAATATTCAAATTCAACTGTTACTTTTTCATCAACAGATGCAGTAATTACTGACGATCAAACAACAATTGTTAGAGATGGAAATAATGTAAATGCAAAAGGAGAGAATACCACAAATTTAATAAAAACTGGTTTAAATGATAAAGAAGAATTAAAAACAATAAACATAGTAACAGGAATTTTAATAATGTCATTGATTGCTTTCTCTGTATATAACCTTACAGAAATTAAAAAACTTAAAAATAGCAAAAAATAATGAGGTGGTATATTGAAATCAACAAAAAAGCTTCAAGAAGAACGAGAAAAATTAATTGAAAAAAGAGAAGCAAAAAAAGAAGAACATAAGCTTTTTTTACAAGACATTAATCAAAAAATAAAAGACAAAGAAGATGAAATAAAAAAATCTTTTGCAGAAAAAATTATAAAAAAATCTTCAAATCAAAGACTTTAATCAATTTGCCGATGCAGAAAAAGAAATTTCTGAATTAATTGGCGACATCTCTGTTGATGAAAAAAATTCTAAGGATGGAGATAACCATGAAGAAAGTTATTAAGCTTTCAATATTGACCTTTTGTTTAATATCATTGACTGCGTGTAAAGAAGAAAAAGAACCAGAAAAACCTGACATAATAGGAAATGGCAGTATAGTTTCTGGAACTATAGAAAGGCATAAATTTGATGGTAGTCCAGCTCCTAAAATTGCAGTTACAGAAACAAATCAGGATGAAGAAGATTTCAAATCACCATTTGATGGAGACTATATTATAAACAAAGGAAACAAGAAAAAAATTAGAGAAGATTATACAGTTGGTATGGATTTTAAAGAAGGTTATTATCTTTTAGAAGTACCTAATAAAAATAGTGGTTACTATAAAATAATTAGAGACGGAGAAAACTACGAAAAAACTTTTGATAATTTTTATATAGTTAACTTAAAAAAAGGAGACTACATAAGAATTGATAATGTTATTGTATCAAGGCTAGAAAATCCATCTACAACTGTAAAAGAAAAATTGCTCTCTGGAGTTCATGAAATAGGCAAAGACATTGACAAATCTTTGTATAAAACATCTGAAAACTTTGATGGTTATTTGATATTTAGTTTTTCTGATAAATCGCAAGGTCCAAATATCCAGATTATGGAAAGAAACAAAAAATATGATTTAAATGAAATCGCAAAAGATGATTCAATCGTATTTGTTACAAAAGGATATATGGAAAAAGATAAGCCTGTAAAGCCAGAAGAAAATACAGATAATAAAACAGATGAAGGAGTTGCAAAGGCAACTGAAACAACAACAGAAAATGAAAACATTAATCCTTCTGAAGAAAAAACAACAAATAGCAATATTAATCTAGAGCAAAAACAAGAAACCGACAAATTTGAAATAGGAGTTTAATATGCTTAATAAAATCGAAGAATTTTTAAGAAAATTAAATATTATTTTTTCTGAACAACTAAGCGATTTACAAGAAATAGCACTTGTAATTGGAGGACTTTTTGTTTTATCAATTTTGTCAATTTTTCTTTTTTCTAAAGAAGTGACGTTAAATTTAGTTCAAAATTTAATTTGGATTACCTATTTTCTTTTAACAGCCTTTATATATTTAAAAGTAGTATCAGAAAATAAAAAGAAAAATATTAGCAATAAAAGGCACTATATAAGTTTTGTAGTAGGTTTTCTAGTGTGTATAGCTTTGAATGTTATAGTTAAGTTAATTTTGGAGTGATTTTTTTGAAAGAAAACATAATTGGAAGCAAACAACTTAAAAGGAAAATGCAAGATATTGTTTATAATCAGACAAATATTGACATAACAATAGACGAAGCAGATAGAATTATAAAAGAATTTACGGATTTTATAAGGCATGAGATTTGTAATGGAAATGAAGTTCTAATAAATAATTTTTGTAAATTTGTAGTGAAAAAATACAAACATCCAAAAAATGAAGGTTATTACAATAATCCAGTTGCAATATTTTCAAAAAATTTTTTTAGAGGAGAGGAGAAAAACAATGAGTCTTAGAAAAGCAATGCACAGACAAAAAGACTTTGAAAGAAAGATGCGATCAATTTACTGTGGACTAACCAAAGAAGCTCTTATGGATAATTATAACCTTGAAATAGAAGGTACAAGCATAAGCGAATTAGAAAGAAATTATGAAAAAGAGATATTGAATAAAAAAATATACGATGAAGATTCTATTGATAAGCTTTACGAGCTTATGAGAGATAAGGCCAATTTATATCAAATTAAAGAATTTAATGGCAACTTAAAAACAAAAGAAGAAAAAGCACAAGAACTTATAGAGTTTAATCCCTTTACTTTTTATAAAGATCAGGATAATCCCAGAGTAATCATGACAAGAAAATCCAATAGAGATTATCTTGAAAAAATGAAGAAAAAGAAAATAGAAATGTATGGGTTTTCGGAACACAATCTTTTTGAACAATTTAAAGAAAAAGATTATTTGAGAGATACTGATCGTGACGGAATAACTGATATTGAAGAAATAAGTAGGGGAATGAATCCATATTCTATAAATTCTTCAGGAGATAGATTTAATGATAAAGAGGCTATAGCACTTGGAATTTATGCTAGACACATATTGCCAGAAGATCAAAACAGAGACGGCAATATATTAGATGATATTCCATTAGAAATAGAGAATAAATTAGATTTAGAAATTTAAAAAACAAGGTGAAAGCATGAGTGAAAATATAAACACTAATAACAATAAAAAAAGCGAAGAACAAAAAGTATTTATATATCTCATGCTTTTTGTTTTATCTATTCTTACAATCTTTTTTTTAATAACTAAAAACTTCTTAATATTATTAAGTTATTTTTTTATATTTAATTTAGTTGAAATATATTACTTAACCCAAAACATTAATAAAGTAGATTTTTTGTATTCTCTTATCAAGATTTTTATGCAATTTGTTATATATACATTTTTATTTGAATTTTTTTCAAAAGACAAAAGTTCAAATAATTCACTAATAACATTTTATATTTTAATCATATTACCTATATATTTTACATCTTTTGTTTATTACAATTTAAAAGACAAAAATATAGCCATACAAGATAAAATATATAAATCAATAAAGGATATATATGAATTTAAAAAGGAAAATATAAAATTTGTAGTATTATTTGTAATTTTATTTGGAATAAATAAGCTTAGTGCTTTAAAAATCAAGATTTTAAACCTAAAACTTGTAAACACAATGAGCCTGATTTCATATATAATAATACTAACAGCAACTTTATATGTATTAATGTCATCATCGAGGAAAATAAAATTTTGTAAAGGAGAAAATGGTTGTGATGCAAAATTCTGAATCAAAAAAAGGAAAAGATATCGTAAGAGCTGCAAATTATCTTTTGAACTATTTGTACGCAATAGAAGAAGAGGATTTAATTGCAGAAACAGAAAACGATAAAAATTTAAAGGAAAAAATATTAAAAAGTCTTAGAAAATTTGCAATTATAGAAAATGGAGAACTAATAAAAATAGTGTATTTTAAAGAATATTCAGACTTATTTAAATATTTAGTAGATTGTAAAGCTTCTGGAAATATTTGGGCCAGAGCTATAAATTTATATCCAGTAGTTAAAGGGTTATATTTTAAAGAATTTGCTATACCTTGGGCTAAGAAAGAACTAGAAGGAATGACTGAAGAAGAAGGATTAAAGTTTATAGAAAGGATGAAAAAAGATTGGAATTTATAGAAAGATCTAAAAAAATAAGAAAAGAATTAGAGAACGCAAATTGGCAAAGTTATCTTTATGATGCAGACAATTTACTTCCACAAGTAGATGGATTTAATACCTTCACATCAAAAAATATGACAGAATTTAATAGGCTTATATATTTTAAAGATGGATATTTGCTAGATGCTTTAAAATATGAATTTGGCTATCCAGAAGGGATATGTAGTTTTCAGAACCTTGAAAGAATGAGAAGATTACTAAAGGAAGTAAAAGAAGCTGATCCAACTGAAGAAACTTTAAATAAAGTTGAGGACATAAATAAAAGGCTCGAAGATTATGTTCGAAATAGTTTGGAGTTGAGAAATGAGTCTGAAAAAGGAAACAAAGGGGAGTCTTGAAAGATATTTTGAAGTAACCTCAAACAATGGATTTTTTTACCCATCTTTAAAAAATTAGCAATAGAATCAAACAGTTACGCATTGGGAAACGTAAATAGTATTGTTAAGAATATAAAAATAGAAAATGACAAGGTAGAATTTGTCGGTGGAAGGAAAGAAGATTTTAGCAATAAAAAAACACCTAGAATACAAATTGATTATGGAACATTTTTAGAATTATTAGATATATATTCAAATGAAGTGGAGAACGATAAAAAGCTATTTGAATTTATTAACACGATTTATAATGAAATAATTAATTCTAAGGAATCTTTATACGAAAATTTATTTATAATAACATCAAGAAAAATTTTTAGTGTTTTAGGAAATGATCTTTCATTTTTCTCCGAAAAGCTAGTGAAAAGAGAAATTGAAGTTAATAGAAATTTAATCAAAAAAAAGATGCAATTTCTTTATATGAACAATCTTTCGAACTTTTTAAAACCATCTATTCTACATTAATGGAATATGCAAAATTTATAAAAACACCAAAATATAGAAAAGATTTAAATATTTCTGAAAAAAAGACAGCTTTTAAAATTTTTCAAGAAAACTCAATGGCTAGTAAAGAAAAATTAATGAAAATTGTTGAAGAAAAAAAATTGGAACCTACTTTGAATATTCAATTAAAGCAAACTGAAAAAAAAGTCGATTTTGATGAAATTAATCTATCTACAGAAGAATCTGTTGGCAATGATTTTGATGCAGAAGAAGTCTTAATAAATATTGAAACTTTGAATATTCAGGATGAGATAAAAAGTTATTTTATATATGACTATGACTTGTTTGTAAGTAAAGCAAGCAAGGATTTGATTAAAAACGAAAGCTTTATTGTAGATGCAAGAAAATATTTGGAAAAGAACAATAACTTCGATCAATTCTTAAATTTACTTGAAATTTTCAAAGAGAGAGATATAAAGATTTATGTAGATACTCATGACATTTATTATATGAACAGTTTAAATAAATTTTTGCTTGAATATAAAATGCTTCTATCATTTGGCGAATTGGAAAGTGTGTATGATGAACCAAAGAACACCTCATACCTATCTAATTTAGGTCTTTTTGCTATGCCTAAGAATTTAAATATATTTGAAAAAATAAACAAAAACCTTAATATAGAAAATTATATTAACCCAATGTATTTCAATATAAAAAATATAAATAATCCAATAATGGATGAATTAGCTCTTAATGCTTTAAGAGAAATAGAAAACGGACACGTAAAAATTATTGATGAAAGAGATAAATATTTAAAAGAAAAAAGACAGGAAATTATAGACGATGAGATAGCAGTTTTTTATTCTACTTATAGTTATGAAATAATTCAATCATCTTTTGTTGAGGGGAAAAACTTAAAAAATTCAAAAGTATTTCCAATATTACCAAAAGAATTTTTAGCAATTCCAGGACCTAAAAATCAAAATCTTTTATTTAGAGATAATAGACTTATTATAGACGGAAAGTATATTAATGATAGTGAAAGAAGGGAATTTTATTCAATAGCCTTTGTATCTTTAAAAGAAGAAGATAAGAACGAAAGATCAGAATCATCTTGGGCCGAGTTAATGGAACTTAATTCTTTAAATAGAGCTATATTTAATATCTCATCAAAAACCCTTAGTAATATTTTTAAAAATTTAAATAATTATGAAGAAGGCTATGTATTTAATAAAACAAGATTAGAATATAACAAAGAGGCTTTAGAAGTAGCAAAAAAGTTTGGAATAGAAGGTTTTGAATCCATTCAGCCCACTATATTAGTAGCCTCTAGCAATAAATCAGATAAATTAGAATTAGATAATTCTAGTCAATTTTTGATTTATACTAATCCTAAAGAATTTAAGAAAAAAATATATTTTCTATATAATGACTGGACTGAAGAAAAAAGTCCAATATACGTTGAAGAAGATTATATAGGAAACGATGAAGAATATGACATTATTAAACGTGTAAAAAAAGAGAGAAATAGAAATTTACATCAATTCTTAGAACAGGTTACAATATTTGAACATTTAGACGCTTTTGTAGAACAAATAAAAATAAATGAAATAGATTTTGACTTCAATAGAAATATTAATAAAAAAACGAGAAATATTTTGATTGAAAAAATATTAGAATCAAATCCTGATATTAATCAAAAATTATTAAATTATATTTATAGTGACAATTTATTTCTAATCGAATTTCAAAAAAAATTAAATAAAGAAGCTTTAGAAAAGTATAAAATAAGTGAATTTCCATTTTATAGCTATGATTCCATAAAGGATTTTTTCTATTTATATTTAAACGAGAAATGGGTCAATAGATTAGATTGTTTCAGACAAATGTATAAAAAAGAAAAGATTAAGCAAAATAAAATAAAGGAAAAAATTGAAAACTATGGATTAACAGAACAACAAAAAATATTATTGCAAGAGGAAATAGAAACTATTGATTATGGTCTTAAAATTATTAGCGATGCATATTTAAGTTTATTTAAAATTAAAAATATTAGATTGAAAAAAGAATATATTCTTATAGATTTAATTTTAGAAGAAATTACCAATATGAATAAACAATCAATGTATGAAAATACTGATATAGAAGATTTTATCGAACAAGATAGAAAAAATAAAACAATTTTATTAGGAGGTAATGATGAATAGAGAATATAAGGATAAAGAAAAATTAAACAAAAGATTAGAAATATTTGAATCATCAATACCAACAGAAGATAAGTTGAATTTGTTAAAAAACTATTCACTTGAAAAGGAATTAAATTTGCTAGATTTAGTATTTGAAAGTAAAAATATAGCAAAAATAGAGTTAACAAAAGATTCTCTTAAAATAAATGATTTGATAGACCTAAAAAGTCCAAACTTCTATGAAGTAGGGGATAGTATAAAAACTAACCCTGTTGATTTACTTGCCATGATAAATATGATTTCAATAGAAGAAGCTAGTGAAATGTATAATAAAATTGAATCAAGACAAAATAATTTAAATAATAAATTGTTTGACTTAGATAAAAATGAAGTTATGAACATTTTAAAAGAGGGTCCACAATATAGCTTAAAAAGTGAAGATATTCTTAAAGATTTTAATATAATTATTGATGATGAAATGTATCAAAACAGAAAAATTGAAATAGATTCTCTTGAAAAGGTATTAGACAGAGATATAAAAGAACAAGATAGATTAAGTAGAGAAAGTTTAGATGTTTTAAAAGATAAAAGCTTAACAGACGATTTTCCAATTGAGAAATACGGAGGTCCAGAGCTATGATCTTGCAAAATATTTCTGATCTCAACCTTAATTTTAGTTTTGATGAAGGTGTAGAAACCGATATTCTTTATGAAAAACTCAAATGTAATAAAATTTTATTTTTAGTAAGTAGAGAAGAGATAATATTACCTTCAACATTTGTTGCTATTTATGCTGATGAATTTATTAAGGCAGAGATTAATTATAAAGATTATGAAAGTGAAGCAATAAAGCTTTCCTTTGATTTTATTAAGGATTTAAAAGTTAATGAACTAGAGGCTATAAATACTTTTTTAAATGATATCACAAAAGAAATATGTTATAGCTTGATAATAAAATCTTTTTTAGAGAAAAAAAAGAAAAGCATATTTGAAGATTATGGGCTTTTAACACTTGAATATAGTTCTGATAGGGAATCATATAAACTTCAGAACACACCAAATGGAGACAATTTTTTTGCAAAAATAAAGTTTTTTGAACTACTACAAAGTAAGGAACGAATATTAAATCTTTTAAAAATTAATAAAGAAAATTATTCAGCTGCATATTTTAAAGATTTTAGAATTGCTTTTGGAACAGAATTTGGAAATTTTTATCCAGTTATTCCAGCAATGCTTAGAGAAGTGGAAAATATAGATAACAAAAATTTAAAAAAAGATTAAATGATTATGAACACAAAAATCAAATTGAAAGCCTAGAAGAAGAACAGGCTGAATATATAAATCAATTTTTACAGTCGGAGTTTGCAGTAGATATATATTTATTTGATGAAGAAAATTGTATTGGCAGTATTATATTTGAAATATGCCAGGATAAAGATAAAATCGAAAGAACCTATGTTGAAAACGAAATGATTAAGGGCATAGTTAAAACTGTTCTTAAAGTTAATCAAACAAACTACTTAGTAACAGCAATAACAAAAATAGAAGAAGAACCATTTGGAATAGAAATGTAAAAGACTTTACTGTTGAGTATAGTCTTTTTTTCATCAAAACCTGCTAACAAAAGTCAAGTATAACCTGAAATTAATTTCAGGTTATTTGATTATTTGAGTAACTTAAAAAAACTCGACAGCAATCTATGAAAGTGTTATAATTTAATCAAATAAATTAATAAGTTTTTTATCAAAGGAATATTATATGATTAAAAAAATTTTTATTTTAACATTTCTTTTAGTTTTTACAATTGCTTGCTCAGAGACTAATCTATATTCTTTAAAAACTGATTTAAGCCACAAGGAAAATGTTGAAAAAATAATAAATCAATTGGATTGGGATAACAAGGACTCTTACAAAATAGAAATAAAAGATAAAACTATTAATATAACTTTTGACAACAATATAGATTATTTTAATACCAATATGAAGCCTTATGTTGTAAATGGGATTTATTTAATGAGCTTAACAAATGCCAATAATATAAATTTCAAAAATAAAACAGGTTTACTTTTTGCTATTGATAAAGAAATGGCAAATGAAATTTTATCTGCTCAGTGTAATAAAAGTTTAGATGACATTAAAAATAGTGAAGAAGAATTCCACAAATTGGAAAAATTTATGAAAAATTTAAAAGTAAATTCATAATTTTGTGTGTTAGAATTTGAAAAATTTTTTAATGTTTTAGGAGATGATTCCAATGTTTAAAGAATTTAAATAGGTTAATTATATTTAAAATTTTATTGGAGGTATATTATGAAAAAATTTTTCTATTTTTTATTAATGGTTTTAATCAGTGTACCTTGCATAGCGTTAGCTCAAGAAAAAACTACAGAAAATCCTAAAGTAGAGAAAATTGTTACTGTTGGTTATTCATTAAAGGATCAATCAAAAATTTTTGGTGATAAATCTATTGAAGAGATAGACAAAATATTAGATTCAAAATGCAGAGAGCTTCTTGAAAATGATTTTGATTCTACTTTATCCCGTAATTCCTATAATGATTATGATGGTCTGATAGTAACTGTTAACTATCCACAATCTAATGATGATAATAATATCTCAAAGGATGTATTAGCTTTACCAAAGGAAAGAATAAATCTCTTAGCAAATGGAGAAAGAAGAATTGCTGATAGCTTTAGATACAAAGTGGGATTTAATGTTGGTGATATGGGGACCGCTTATGGTGGATATCAAAGTGATTTAACGGGTGCTTATTCTGATAGATACGGTCAAGGATATATTCACAGTTTAAATACTAATTTTATTGAAGGTGCCAATTTCCCTGTAAGAGATCATGTTGATAGCGACACTACAGCTCACAATATTTTTCGCCAACCTTATGATATAGGAACTTTATGGTTGGGTAGAGGTGACTTTAAAATAGCATCTGGTGGCAAATTTGTTTTTCTAGGTGTTAGATAAAAAGTATATTTCATGTATAACTAGTTAAACTAAAAGGCTCTATGTCAAATATTGGGGAGACTCGTTAACTCGAGTCTCTCTTTTCATTTAAAAATCAATACTTATGTGCTATTAGAATATCAAAACTAAAATAACTAAAAAATCATTAAAAAAGCGAGGCAATCCTCGCATTTTTAAAAATCTATTTGGTCTATGAGTTCCCCTATAAAACCTGACATCGTATATCCTGTTTCTTTAGAAAGTTTTTTTAATTTATCTGATTGATCTTTTGTTAATACCAGATTTAATCTAACTTTATTTCCTTTGTTTTTATTTTTTTAATTTGAAATGATGAAGTTAGAACATCTCCAGAAGATTTTTTTGATTTCCTTGTATTTGTACTTTTGTTTTCTTTTTTTGTTTCCTTTTTATTGTCTATTTGCGATTCTTCTTCATTGACATTAGTTCCTGTAAAGAATTTATTTCTTAAAGAATCAGAAACAGAAGAAGCCATATCTTTTTTATTCGTCATTTTATCCTCCTATTTTAACAACTCTTCAACAAAACTTAAATAATCTTTTGTGACATTTTCTTTAGGATATAATTCAAAAATATTTCCTTGTCTTGCTTGAACCTCTTTAATTTTAATTGTTTCTCTAATTGGGGTCGTATATACCCTAGTACCAATTTGTTTAGCTATATCTTCAAAAGTTTGAAATATATCTTTTGAGAGATTAGTTCTAGAGTTATATCTAGTAATTAATATTCCATCAATTTTTATATTTTCATTAGTGTATTCTTTAACAAGCTCTATCGCTTCATTGAGTTTATCAAGTCCTGAAATAGAATATACGTCAGCTTGTGCAACTACAACCACCTTATCTGTTGCAGTAAGTGCATTAATAGTAAGAATATCCAAAGATGGTGGTGTGTCGATTATTATATATTCGTAGTTTATTTTTTCACGCACTTTATCTAGAATTTTTTTAATTTGAATTCTCTACCTGTTTTAGAAAGAACTTCACCAGCATCACGAAGTCTGTTGCTTGATGTAATTATATCTCCCTTTTCTGTATGAGTAATCAAATTATCTATATCAAATTCTCCTGAAAAAGCATCCATAATAGAATCACTCATATTTGCTTGAAATGCAGTTGTTAGATTAGCTTGTGGGTCTAAATCTACTGCTAGTGCAGGAATATTTTGTGTTTTTAAATAAGACATTATTGTATCGGCAGTTGTCGTCTTGCCAACACCACCTTTTTGATTAATACATGTAATTATCATAGAAAACCTCCGTTATTAATTTAATTATACAGATAATTTATATATAAGTCCACAGTTTTAAGTGTAAATAAATACATTCACAAAACATTAAAACAGGAACACAATATACAGATATTAATCTGTATATAATATGTACCTTAAATCTACAAAAAGTTACATATATAATAAAAAAAGAAGTAACATGTTTAGTTACTTCTGTAAAATGCATTATACAATAAATTGAAAGCATCTTTTCTTAAAATGTATTCATCATAATTTGATATCAAATTTTCATCAATGTCTTTAAAAATATTTTCCCTATTGGCCCACCTTAAAAAGTTTTTTGGATATTCACTTTCAATTATTAAATCATCCTTTAAATTATTTTTTGTCAATTTAACTAGTATAGTTGAAGCCTCTGCAAAGGTAATTGGACTATCAGGTTTAAATGTATTATTGGGATAACCTTGCATAATATATTGCCCTGATTTTTTATTTTTTAAATTTGTCATTAGGGCTATATAATTATAAGCCCAATGATCTTTGTTAATGTCAGTAGACTTTGCTTCTAGATATTTGTAATCATTAATATCCAATTTTAAAAACGAAATTATTATTTTTGCAAATTCAGCTCTTGTAATGGTTTTATCAAGATCATAAGAAATTTTATTTTTATCTTTTCTTCCATTAATTATATTAGTATCAATTAATTTTTGTATTTTTTTTACCTCAATGGAATTAAGCTTTGTATTTTCCATGTTTTTAGCAAAAGTAGTAGTTGGTATTAAAAAAGTAATAGCCAATAAGATTATAATCATTTTTTTCATTTAATCACTTCCTAGATAAATACATACCAAAAAATATTTAATTATTAAGAAAATCAAAGCAAATTATTGTATTTTTTGCAATACAATTTATGTAAACCATTATAGCCTTGAAAAATACAGTATTACAGATTTTAAAATATTATCTTTGTAAAATGTAAACTATTGTTCTTTTTGAATTATTGTGTTAGACTTAATTATAGAAAAATATTTGTTTTTCTGGTTTACAAATTAAAAAAAATAATATGAAATTTTAAAACCAAAGAAGAACAATTGTTAAAAGGAGGAGATATTATGTCAGACGAGGCCAATCAAGCTGTCAATCAGTTATTGCAAACTGCAAATATAATGCTCCAAAGTATTGCAAGGTTAGTTGAATTTCAACAACAGCATGCACTCATGAACAAGAGAATGGCAATGGAAGAAATGAAATACAAATATTTCATGAATGGTTTTGCTAGAGAACAAGACCTGAAAAAAACAGAGCCAGAAAAGAATAATAATGAGAGGGATAGGTAAAAAAATAAAACAAGAACCATTTATTGAAAATCCAAACTATCTGGAAGACCACGATAGAGATGCTATAAAGAATTTAAAAAAAGCTGAACAAATCTATGAAAGAGATAAAAATAAAGGCTTTACAAAAGCAGAATTAAACAGATCTAAGGATTTTTCAAATGAAGTAGCCAAAGTTTTTGCTGAAAAAGCTAAGGATTATGAAAAGGTAGAAAAAGAAATGTTAGATCTTAATGATCAAATAGCTGATATTTTTATTGAAACCGATGGTAAATTATCACCTGAACAAGAAGATAGGGCTTATGAACTCTATTCTCAAAAAGTTAGAATAGCAGAAAAATCTTTAGAAAGTTTAGATGATGTAACAAAGAATTTGAATGAAGTATTTAAAGATCACGAAGGAGATTTTTTAAATAAAGATTCTCTTAATTTAGTAAAAAATTTTGAGGATACTAAAAAAGATTTAAGATCAGTAAGAAGACTTGTTCGTGATAAAAAAATAGATAATATTTTAACGCAGGGTAGAAGCGATTTATCTAAAGATTATAAATCCTTAAATTTATCAAGAGATTTGAGCAAATTAAGCAAAAAAGAACTAAATTCTTTAAAAAATGATATTAACAAATGGAAAAAGTCTAAAAATGAATTGATGGGTAATGAAAATATTTATTTAGAAAAAGAATTTATCCATTTTCACAATGACAAGTATAACAAACTAAGTGATTTGACAGATGTTTTGCAAAAAACAGAGAATTTTTTAGATAATAAGTTATTAGATATTGAAAAATTATTATCAATAGAAAAAAATTTAGACAATAAAGAGAAAAACACTAAAGATATTAATGTCGAAAGATAATTTCGATAAAGAGGAGTTTATTATGAACAATAAAAATAATAATGAATCTCTTTTCTTAGATAAGGAGAGGAATATAAGGAAATATGGCATTGAAGACCTTAACGAAAAAAATGTGCTACCTATAATAAACAGATCTCAAAAAAACTATGCTTTAAGTGATGATTTATGGGATTATATACAAGACAATTTAAAATTAGCAAGAGTAGATGAGTTTGGCAAACATTTTACTAATTTAGATGTGCTTGATTCCGTAAATAATGGTGGAACAAAAACAAAACAAATAGAAGATTTAATTGACAACAGACCAAAGGTTATATCTGAAGGAGAATTAATAGATATAAATCTTTCTTTAAAAGCAAACAATTGGGATTTAGATAATGTTCCTTTACCTAGTTTAGTAATGGCACAAGAAATGGAACAGGGAGATTTACAAAATGTAATTATGGGTAAGGTTTCCAAAAATATGAGCCATTTTGAAAAAGAAGGTAAAGAAAATTGGGATGTTTTTATAGACGTTTATACAAAACTAAATGATATAGCTCAAAATTTTGATCCTAATTATGATTTTGGTGATAAATACGACTTTGACAAGTTGTTAAGAGACAAACATGGCGATGACATAATTGATAATGCTTCTCCCGAACAATATAAAAGACTTCTTAATAATCAAAAATTAAATATGTACTTGAACTCAAATATTGACAAAGCTATTTATTCACTTATTCGTTCCGATCAAATGGCGAAAGGTATGACTTCAGTTCAAACTGAAATTAATAGTGATTTTAAACAAGCACAGCAAATGTATGGCAATGATTATGAAAAAATTGCAAAACACATGGAGAAAAAACACGAAAATAGCCATAGAAAAAATAAAATAAAATTTGATAAAGAATCTATGTTAAAACATGGTAAAGCATTAGAAATGCAAGACAATGTTTACTTAGATAAGAATGTTTCTAGTGATGGAAGAGAAACAACAATAGGAGAATTAGTATCAGACAACTCAAAAGATATTCTAGAAAACATGGAAGAACAACAAACTATAAAAGATTTTGTCAATAATTTGGATAAATTCTTTAATACAGAAGCTATGATTCAATCATCAGATGCTGGAAATTTTGCTTGGATGAATGTAAAAGAATATACAATAGATAGGGATCCATCAACAGGGGATATGTTGGTAAATTCATTAACTCCTGATGAAATAAACAAGATAAAAGAATCAACTTATCTTGAAGCAAAAAAAAGACAAGTTCTTAAATCCTTTAAAAGTAATAGGGAAAAAACTTTTGGAAAAGATGGGATGAAATCTTTAGATCATAATTTATATCAAGATCTTGAAAAAGTAAAAGATCTAAATGAACTTGATGATTGTCTAAACAAACACATTAAAGAAGCTAGAAATTATAGAGACAAATCTCCAAAGGCTCAATCTTTTCATGCAATGAAAATTGAAAAAGACATTAAAAAAATTGCCTTAGCTAATACACAAGCGTATTTTAGACTTAATGAAAATGCAAAAGATGTGAGCTTTATAATAAAAGAAATGAACGATTTAAATAATTTCTTAGATTCTAAAATAAAAAATATAAAAGATAAAGAAGGCCTGGATTTAGCATTAGAAATAAAGGACAAAAAAATGGCAAATGTTTTGGATGATAAATTTGAACTACTAGGTGAAAATAGGATTAGTGAAAACAAAGCCCCTTTCCCTGAATCTTGGAAACAAGGATTGTTTGAATTATATAATTTGCCAATGAAGGCTGAATGGAAGACCAATTTAGATTATATTGAATATTGTGAAAAACTTAGAGCAGGAGAATTTAAAGATAAGTTTGGAACATTAGATCCACAAATGTCATTATTTGATGTAATGGATGTAAAAGATACTAAGAGTAACTTGTTAAACGATGAACATATTGTTGATGAAAAAGAATATAATCATAATGAAATTAATTATGAAGAAGTAAACTTTTTATTTGATGCTATGCTAGATTTAGACAAAGATAAATCAAGAGATAAAAATGATCGTGAAGTGTCACACTTAATGTGATATAATATAAAAGAATATTAAATGGAACTCTTGGTGTAACTTATTGTGTTGCACCTTTTTTTATTGCAAAAAAAATAAGCATTCATAAAACGCTTATTTTAAAGTAAAATCTGACAATCCACCAGATAAAACAGATATTAAATTATAATTTTCTTTGTTTGATAAATCTATTCTATATCCTAGTTGAGGATCATTTTCTACATATATATTTATGGTTTCTTTTTTCCTAGTAGCATTTTCTTTTAAAAACTTTAAAAAGAAGCAGTATCTTCTTCCTTGTATAAAAGTTCAGAAACATCTTTTATATTTTTAGTTAAATTTATATATTCAACTTCTACAGAGTAAATTTTATATTTTTTTCGTTAGTTAATAATTTAATCGAATAATTATTTAGATCTATATCTTTTACAAGGTTATATATATAATAGTTTTTAAAAATTCTAGACTTAGTTGCTTCAATAGCAACTTTTTCTTGATTTGTTTTTTTATATGAATTTAAAACATCTGTATTATAATAATCAAATCTAAAAAAATCTGGGATGGGTTTTATATACTTAACAGCTTGAATATTTGAATTATTATATGCTTTTATAAAATTTTTAATAGTTTCTTCTGGACTTAGTTCATTAAAAATTTTATGAGATTCTAAGAGTTTTTTATCTTTATTTATACTCTCGTTTAAATTCATTTCGTTAATTCCACTTTCTATATTTTTTATTTCTTTATAAGTTGGTTTAAACTTTGTAAAATTCATTAAAATAAAAAAAATAACAAGAAACAAAAGAATAAAAAAGAATATTTTTTTTTCTCTTTTCAAAATACCATCTCCTTAAATGTGAAATACCTTAAATAATGGATTGATTATATCTAATGAGATTTCAAATTTGCTTGAATTTTAGGTTTGATGTATTTTTCGTAAAAGTTAACTTCTTTTTTCTTTTTCTTTTCTTTTTCGATTTTTTTAAATTTCTTTTTTCTTTCTAAATCTTTTTTTACAGGTATTTCGTATTCAACTTTAGCAATATCTGAAAGATTCTGATTTTTAAGTTTCTTCTTTACTAATTCTTCCATTTCATTAGTTTTAACTTTTTTTAAAAGAGAGTTATTGATATTATCAGATGAGATAAAATTTTTTTCAGATAAATAAAGAACATCTTTTGTTTTTAGTTCTTCTTTGTTTTTAGCTTCTCTATATTTTCTATTTTCCTCTTCAATTTTTGCCATTTTTTCTCGTTCTTGGAGAATTTTTTCTTGAACTTTTTGTCTATGTCTTTTAAGTGCAAGCTCTCTCATAATCTGGGCTTTTGTTTTTTCTTGTTTATTAATGGATATATTATTCTCTTCTTGGTTATTCATCTAAACTTCTTCCTCTATTTTTTTCTTTTTCTGTAAAATCTATGCTATTTTCTGTAGGTGGTTTATTCATAGGCCTATAAAGAAAAACTTCTCTATTTTTGCTATCTTTTCTTTTTTATCTTTTACATAACCATAGGATTTTTTCATTACATCATCACTTGTAAAATATGTTCCTTTAGTGTCTTCCAAAAGCGTTTTTAAAACGTTATCAAAATTGTTATATTTAGGATCAAGGTAATGAGAATTACCAGATCTATTTTCATTTATTAGATAATTTCTCAAATTATCTTTTATATTTTGCAAGTCCAAAGGATTTATTTTTTTGCCATTTGATAATTGTGGATATTTTTTTAATTCTTTAAGATCAATTATTTTCATATTATTTAGTTGTATAAAACTATCTTTTTCGAGGGGAGGAATAGTAGAATGATTAAGGGTCAAATTACTATCATATTTATTATATTTATTTTCTTTACCCTCTATAGATGAGCATGGAACAAGAATAGCTCTATTATCATTTTTATCTAAAACAACGTAAGGTCTTGCATAATGGCAAGGTCTTTTTGCTCTGTAATTTATATCTGCTAAAATTACACTTCCAATATCAATTTTTTTGAATAAGTTAAATTTTTTTATCCATTTATTTTCTCCCTTCTTTTAGTTTTCTAAATTTTTAAGAACATACCAAAAAGAAATAAAAAATTACGAAAAAGCTAAAAGAATTATTAAAAATGCAAAAAAAATAGAAATATTAAGGTATATTCCTGATGTAATAAAACTTTATTGAAGGAGGGTAGTGGGAATAGGTCAATTTGTTAAAAAACTTTTTTAAGTTTTTTGTTGTAACTATTTTTTAATAAAGAAGGGAGGAAG
>NZ_HE978597.1:117175-119186 GCF_000312025.1 Peptoniphilus timonensis JC401
AAATATTAAGGTATATTCCTGATGTAATAAAACTTTATTGAAGGAGGGTAGTGGGAATAGGTCAATTTGTTAAAAAAACTTTTTTAAGTTTTTTTGTTGTAACTATTTTTTAATAAAGAAGGGAGGAAGAATAGATAGGTAATCTATTCAACTAAATATAATGAGTAAAAATAAGAATAAACTAAGAAGAACATTAGCCTTAACGGCATCAGTGGCAATAATGGGAACTAGTATTCCATTTAATGTGTTGGCTAATGGTGAGTTAGAAAAGGCTGTGACAAAAGAAATTGTTGCAAATAACAACGCAACTAGTATTAAGGAAGATGCACCTGGGGAAAATGAGAAATTAGAGATGTCTGAAGAAAAACCCGAAGAAGCTGTTAAAGCTATTAGTGATGACCCAAGATATGCATTGTTTAATGATGTTCCAGAATCTGTTTTGGAAGGTGGGGTGGATTTAGCTACAGATGAAGAAAAAGCTCAGGGTAAATTTAACAGAATAACATCTGTAAAAGTTGCTAAAGATCCAAACAACAAAAATCAAAATGACTATGTATTAAAAATCGAGGGCGAAACGAACACAACTTCAGATACGATGTTCTATATAATGCCGAAGATAAGATATTTTGACATTAACAAAGAAGAATTAAAAGATTTAAAAACAGAGGAGGAAATCTTAAATAAAATTAAATTAACTGAATCTAAAATTTCATATAATCCTAATTATAAAAATTGGATAGTTGATTCGATTAGGGCTAGTTTAAAGGGACAGGAAGATAATGAAGAAATTGGTTGGGTAAAAAGTCAAAGAGTTTCAATTGAAAATGTTTCAGATAATGTAAAATCTATAAGATATAGCGTTATTATGGATATTCAACATACGGAATCAGATTTATATACTAAAAAAACTGGGGAAAAACTACCTCTAGATATTAATGCAAAAAACTCTAATGGGTTAATTCAAATAGGAAAAGCGAATGTGCCTGTTTTGAACGCAAAAGTGGAACAAGATGAACCTATAGTCACATTTAATAAAGGGAAAACCACTGAAGGTTCTGTAAAAGTAAACAATGTAGATGATTTAAAAATTTATTCAGATATAAATAAAACTTATGAGTTAATATCAGAAAACAAAACATTTATTCTAAACCCAAATCAGTTTATTTTATTGGCTACAATACCTTTTTCAAATAATTATATTGAAGGAGAAAATCCTCTTGAATACAATTTTATTTTAAATAAAGAAAATTTTTCATTCGACAATGATTCTGAATTTGCCAAGATTAATGAAAAAGAAGCAATTAGCGACAATGGTGTTATAGTAAAAACCACAACTAAAAATAATTTCATTATAAAATATAAAAGCAGAGAGATTGTTGAAAACTCAAATCTTTTGATACACATTTTTTTAAAACTGATAAAAATAAAATAGATGAAGAAGGATTTAAAGGGCGAATTTTCGATTTTCAGTCAAATAATGGTGATATTACCTTCAATTATAATAGTGTGGGAGACGATAAAAGAAGTAAAATATCAGGATTTGCTATTGGCGAGTTGATTTTTAAGAAAATAAACCCTAGATTTGAACATAAATACAAAGAAGCAATCACTTTAAAAGATATTACAAAAATTAATGAAGACGGTAGCTATAACATACCTTTCGCAGAGCTTGTAATTAAGCAAAATGGTGAAGAGATAAAAAGAATAAAATATAACGTAAGTGGAAAATTAAAAGTTTCATCAGGAAGTTCTTTTTCTGAATTATATAAAATCACCCATGAAGACAGGGAAGAGGTTGTAGAAATTCCCATTGAAGAAGAAAGAGTTGCCGATGATAATATGCTTAAAGGTAAAGAAAAAGTAATCCAAGAAGGAGAAGCGGGTAGTAAAAAAATAATTTATGATGTTCAATTTGTAGATGGAAAAGAAAATTCTAAAATTGAAAAATCTTCTGAGATTATTAAGCCTATGAAGCCTAGAATTATTCATTATGGAACTGCTGAAAAATCAA
>NZ_HE978597.1:119206-134659 GCF_000312025.1 Peptoniphilus timonensis JC401
CTCCTTCTGGTAGGTTCTTAATGTTGTCTGTTAAGTCTACTTCTCCACCCCAAGGAACTACTTCTTTTTCTATATCGTCTTTGTTGATTTCTGGAACTGGTGTTATTGTTCCTGCTTTTTCAACTACTTTTACTGGTATTTCGACTTCTTTTGTTGATCCGTCTGGGAATGTTACTTCTACAACTGCTTTTTTATCGCCTATTTCGGATGTATCAGCAGGTGTTTTAATTTCAACTTTTGAGGCATTACTATCTGACAAGTTTTTAATTGCAGATTTATATTTTTCCAAAATAATATCCTCATTTTTAAATGCTTCTAATGTTTCTACTAATGGATTAAATTTATCAGCATCTAAATCAATAACGTCAACAACTACATTATAGTTTGCAGTTCTTGCTGTATAAATTAATGGTACAGTTAACTCTTTTGTTGAATTATCTTTGAATGTAATTTTAACTTTAATCTCTTTTTCCTCTTGAGGAATTGTTGTAGAAATTTTTCCTGTTTTTTCGCCAGATTCTCCTGTGTCTACTCCTTCAACTTCTTTTGCGATGATATCCTGTGGCTTATTAACTATTGCGGAAGTTAAGTCTACTTTATCATTTCGTTTGACTTGTAGTTTTTTTAATTCTGGAGTATATTCCCTTCTATTAGGGACTTCTTTTGTTTCGGTGCTTGCTCCATCTGGCAAATCTAATACATCTTTTATTTCATCATCTGTTGGTTTTTTATCAGTTATAATCGGAGTATTATCGTAATTGTAATCATCGGCATCTGTTGATATTTTTTCAGAACCTATATATTCATACCAATATCCACCTTGTTTCCCACTGTTTGGATATGGAAATTCATTATCAGATGTAACAGTTTCTATATATGAACCTTTAACATCAATTGTAGTTTTTTCTCCAACAGCCATTTCAATTATATCTCCGCCTCTTTTATTATAATCAGATGGTTCTATTTTATGGAAAATTAAACGGTATTCAAGTTCTTCTGACATTGGACGGCTGTCGACTCCCTTTAAATAAAAATCAAATCCACGAGAATAATCGTGCCATCCTCCGATTTGGGCCCAAAAACTATCTTTTTGTCTTAAATCATAAGAAGAAGTTGCATAACTAAGATTTTCATTTTTTAAATCTTCAAGGCTATTGAAATATCCTAAATTAGTATGAAAAGCTCCTTCAAATGCATTTTCAATGTCAACTGAACCACCTATAACTAATTCGTCATATCTTGTATTGCCATCTCCAAATTTGTTTTTGTAATATTCTTTATAACTTTCAAGCTCATCTCGATTGTATTCATTAAATACTTTGAAATTGATTTTTTCTTCTTTATCTAAAGCATACTTTTTCCATTTGTGGACATATTGAGAACGTGTCGCTGATAAGGAATTGATAGATATTTCTTGATTATTATAATCGTTTAAACCTTCTGCCAATACATTAAACGGAATACTAGTTCCCATTATTGCCACTGATGCCGTTAAGGCTAGTGTTCTTCTTAGTTTATTCTTATTTTTACTCATTATATTTAGTCGAATAGATTGTTTATCTATTCTTCCTCCCTTCTTTATTAAAAAATAGTTACAACAAAAAACTTAAAAAAGTTTTTTAACAAATTGACCTATTCCCTCTACCCTCCTTCAATAAAATTTTATTACATCAAGAATATACCTTAATATTTCTATTTTTTTAGATTTTTTAAAAATTTAATTAATATTTTCTCCTATTATGACTATTCTTTTGCTACCACCAACTGTATCTGTGGTACAAGTCACTAAAGTGACTATTTCATTTTCAAAATCTGGTTGTCTATTAATTTTAAAAGACATTCTTTTTTTACTTCTTCATACCATTTTTCTTTTTCATCTGTATTTTTAAAAATATCTTTATGAAAATAAAATTTATCTTTAGCAGTATCAATTTGGAAAGCTCCGACAATTAAATATTTTTTATTAGAATGTTCGGTTTTAATATAGAAAAAGGGATCTTTATTATAGAAATCAATATCTAGTAGTTTATATAAATCTGTAAACATGTATGGTTTTTTCGAAGTAAATGCATGTGCATAAATCACTTTAAAATCAGAATTTTCATTTTTTTTTGGATAGACAAAAGGAATACCTACTCCATTATATTTTTTATCTAAATCGCTATATAAATAAGTTTTGGGATTATCTGTCATAACTAAGGGATAATTAATGTTTGGCAAACTATTAAAGTAGATTTTTCCATAAATATCAGGGTACTTAGCTTTTAAATTTTTAATATCTTCGTTTGTCTTTACATCTTCTACTACTTTTGAAATCTTTTTTTCTTCATTGTGAATATTAGGTTTAGTAGCAAACAAAAATATTGTTAATGCTAAAAATAAAGAAACAAAAATTATAAAAATATTATTTAGAACTTTCATAAACTACATGCCAATTATCAGGGTATGCTACTTCAATGCTTGCAATATATTGTCTTTCAACTTCTAGGTTTTTATTTAATATAGCTAATAAACAATCACAGATATCATCAAATTTTTCTTGTTCGTCTTTATAATCTAATAAAAGGGATTTATATCCTAACCCTTTACTTGTTTCCCATAAAGATTGAGGTGATTTACCTTCATCACAATTTTCGAAAAAATAAAACATTATTTTATCTATTTTTTCTTCATTTTTTGTTTCAAAACACATTTCTTCAATTGGCGATTCACAACATATATTTTCTTTTCTATTTGCAAAATCGTAAGGTGGTTTGTTTAATATATCGGTTTCTTTTTTTAATTTTCCATAAAAGCTTATACATAAAGGTTCATCATTAGTTATTTCTAATTTTTTAAGTTTTAACATATATATCTCCTAAAAAAAATAAGGGATGACTATTGTCACCCCTATTTAATCATCTAATTATTTAGACCAAGTTCTATTGCTATCAGTTACATTTGCCTTGTGTGTATTTGAAGCATCTAATATTTCATAGAAAGCCCAGTGTTTAGGACTAACATCTTTAAACATATTAAGCTTCTTAGCATCAATGTCCTTTGTAATAGATTTTTCTGTAGTTTTTCTGTCAAATGTTCGATTTAACATTCTTACAGCTTCTGCTCTTGTAATGTCTTTGTCTCCTCTAAATGTTCCGTCTTCATATCCCTTAATAATACCTCTTTCAAGTGCATCTTGAATTGCTGATTTAGACCAGTGTTTATCAGATACATCTTTAAATGATATTAAAGTATTGCCTTCTGCTTTCTTTACGTTTTCAGATACATATTTAGAAATCATTTGAGCAAACTCTTCCCTAGTCATGTTAGCGTTAGGGTTAAATTTTCCATTAGTATATCCACTAATATATCCTTTTTCAGTTGCATAATTTAAAGAATCAGAATACCATTGATTATTTGAATCTGAATATCTAGTAGTTCTTGGAGTGGTTTCTACCTTACCTCTTACAAGTCTTGTAAACATTGCAACAGCTTCTGCTCTTGTAATATTTCTTTCTGGACCAAAAGTTCCATCTGGATAGCCAACAACATATTGGTTAAAGCTTTTTACTTCTTTAATATCTTTTACTTCTTTTTCATAAGTGTATTCTTTATATCCGTCAGCAGTTATTTTTAGTTTAACTTTAGTATCATTTTTTAAATCTCTAAGGTCATAAATAACTTTGGCATTTCCGTCTTTATCAATGTTATATTTTACATTGTTTCCATTTACTTCAATTTTCATGTCCTTTGGAGCATCTTTTACTGTAAATGTTAATTCATATCTATCGTCAGACTTTTTAGTTAGCTTAATATCCTTAACATCAAATTCAAGTACATTAGCATCTTGCTTTTGAATTTTTACGGATTTATTCTTAGTTAAAGTGTCTTTACCATCTTCTTTAACAATTACTTTTACATTGATTCTATAATCTTTTTTTAGTCTCTTAACTTCAATAGATGCCTTACCATCCTTGTCTACTTCTTTTTCGTAGTCAAGTTTTACATCCTTATCTTCAGAAGTAACTTTCACTGTTACTTTCTTTTTGTCAGTAGGCTTAATAGTTTCAATTTCAAGGGTTGCCTTTTCTTTGTCTTTCTTATCATAAACAACTTTAGTAGTCAATGAAATATCTTCAGCTTCTTCATTAAGGTCTTTTGCCTTGTTTACAAGCTTTTCTACTTCCTTGTCAGTTTCAGCTTCTTTAATATCTTTAATTAATTCTTTCTTCTTTTCATCTGAAAGATTCTTAATGTCGTTAACTTTTTCAATTTCTTTTTTCTTAAAGTCATCTTCTTTTTTTGCCAAATCAAATTGTTCTTTTGCTTTTTCTTTATCTTTAGCATCGTTAATTGCTTTTTCGTAGAACTCTTTTCTATCCTCTGAAAGATTTTCTAATTTTTTTAATTCTTTTATAAAATCTTTCTTAATAGTTTCAAGATCTTTTTCTTCGGTTACTTCTTTTTCCTTAACTGTTACTGTTGCAAGAGATTCAGTTGAAAGAGTGTCCTTATCATCTTTTAAAGTGGCAATAACTTTAACTTGTTGAGTTCCTTTCTTTAAACCCTTAACTTTGCTTTCATCAAGTGAAATTACATCATTTTCTTTATCAAGAAGTTCAAAAGCAAGAGTTGCATTTTGAGGGTTATCTACTTTAATTTGACCTTCTTCACCTACAGTAAGTTCAAGGTTATGAACTGTAATAGAAAGAGTTTTTTTATCTTCTCCTTTTTCTTCTTTTACAGTAATTGTTGAAACTACAACTTTTTCTTTAAAACCTTCTTTATTTCCTTTAACAATTACTTTTGCAGTTCCTTCTTTTAAGGCTTCAACTGTATCGTCTTCAAGAGTAATTACACCATCTTGATTTTCATAAATGTCAAAAGTTAGATTAGCTTCTTCAGGGTTGTCTACTTTAATTTTTTCTTTATCACCTTTATTTAAGGTCATGTCATTAACTGAAAGAGTTAACTCTTGTTCTTGGTTTTCCTTTTCCTTATGTTCTTTCAATAAGGCTTCAAATTCTTCTTGTCTTTCTGCAAGGTTTTCTAAAAACTTTTTATTAGATTCTTCATCTTTTATAAGATTCATAAATTCATCAGCAATTTCATCATTTTTATCTTCTTCAGAAGGATCAGATGGTTGGTCTGGCTCTTCTGGTTTAATCTTACCATCAACAATATCTTTTGGATTTACTCCTTCGCTTTCGAAGAAACTATCGGCTCTATTAACATAATCTTCTAGTTCAGCTTCTGTTACCCCTCTTCCTTCTCTTAGAAGTTCGCTATCTGGATAATTCATTTCAAGTGCTGGAAGTATAATTTCATTTCTTCTTGCAGATAAAATTTCATTATATAAATTATCTAAATCTTCTTGTGTTGCATCTCTAGGAGGTGTTACATCGGTATTTTTACCTGTTTCCTTAAAATAAAGTCCTAAATAAATTTTAAAATCATATTCGGGATAATTAGAAGTAAATGGATCAATTTCAGAAGATGAACCATATTCTCCTAAATATTTGTCTAACTTTGAAAAATCTAAATCTTCTTTTTTTTCTGTTTCGCTTTCATTGGTTATTGCAAAATCATTATTTGTGATTTCCTCCTGTGCAAAAGCTACAGTTGGTACTGCTGTTTGTGCTAACATTGTAGCCGTTAAAGCTAATGTTGCTATTTTTTTCTTATTATTCTTCAATTTAATATCTCCCTTCCTATTAACTACTAAATATAGTAGTTATAAAAACAAAACTTTCTACATTAATAATTACTTAAATAAAGAAATAATTTTTAAAATTTGGAAAATTGAATTTTTCTTTATTTCTTTACACTTATGTCTGACAAATGATAAATACCTTAAAATTTTAAAAAATTGAGATTTTTTTAAATTTCCTTTATATCCAATCCCGAAATGATTTTACTGACTTTCTTGACTTGTTTTTAAAGGAATCTTTTAGTTCTAAATTTTGACTTTTTAAATAAGGATTATTTTTTGTATAAAGAATCATTTTTCTAGATTTTGTATCTTCTTTAGCTTTTTTTAAACTTTTTTTAAAATCCATCAATATCTAAATCTCCTGTTAAGTCTTCTTCTATATATTCAAAATCTCCTACGATATTTTCACTCTCTTCCATATCATTTTTAATATTTTGTTGATCTTCTTCTAAAAGATTTTTATTTTCATTATTTTCACGATTGATTTCTTCGTTAATTGCTTCTTCAAATTTTCTTTTTTCATCTAAATCAATTTCTTCATTTCTCCATTCTTCCATAACCCTTTCACTAGCTTCTAAATATTCGTCAATTTCTTTTTGAGATTCTTTCATTTTTATGACTGTTTTCTTATTAACAATTGATGTCAATCTGCTTATTTTTTCCATGGATTTTTCTGAATCTGTTTTTGATTCGTATTCCTCTACAAATTCATCTCTTTGTTGTAAAACTTCGTTTGGAGAAATGTTTTTAGATAAATTAGGTCTTTTCCTATACTGTTGCATAATATAGTCTCTAAGTTCTATATTTATTTTTGCTGGATTACCAGTTTTAGGTGGAATATAATATAAATTTTTATTAGCATCCTCTAAAAATTTGTAATTAGGGTGTTCTTCAAGAATAAATTTTGGTCCTTTGTACGAATCATATCCTCTTATTAAAACTATTAGGTCATCATCACTCATTTTAGAAAGTTCATCACTCATCATTAAGTCTCTTTGAATAAGGGAGTTAGATTCAGAATATGAACCTTCTCTTGAATAAGTTCTATTTCCAATAGATAAATCTATTGTAGTTTTTCCAATTTTACCTGACATTTCTTTAGTCGTATCAGTTGATTGTCCTCCTAAAAAAATCCATGTATCACAGTTATCTAAAATGACATCTGCGGCCTTATCATAAGAATTTTTTACTTGGGCCAAAGATTGGAATATAGGGGCTACAGAAATATTCCTAGAACGAACTACGGAAATTATAGATTCAAAGTTTGGGATTTTACCAATATTGGCAAATTCATCAAGCAACATTCTAAGTGGAACAGGAAGTCTTCCTCCTCTTTTTCTTGCTTCCTCAAAAAGCACATCAAAAAGTTGTTGATATAACATAGCTACGAGAAAATTAAAAGATGAATCTGTATCAGAAATAATTACATACAAAATCATTTTAGAATCTGGGTTTGCAAATTCTCTAAGATTTATTTCATCTTTTGCAGTTAATTCTTGAATTTCTTTAATAAAGAATTTTGATAATTTAGTTACAGCTGAAATATTAATAGATTGAAGAGTTTTTTCGCCTGCAAGTTTATATGATTTATATAACTTAACACAAGGATCTTGTTTTCCTTCTTTTTCTTCTATTTCTTTAAATACTTCATCTAGTTCAGCTTTATTACTTTGATCTGGGTTAGCCATAAGAAGAAGTTCGGCCACTTTAGTTAAGTTTTGTTCAGCTGGATCTTTTATATGAACTTTTACATAATAAAAAATTGCTGAAAGTAATAATGAAGTGGCATTATCCCAAAACTCATCTTTTGGAGCTGACTTTCCACCTTCATTGTTTCCTGCATTTTTCATTATATTTGTTACAAGTTTTTCTATTTCAGATTGAATTTTATCTGGTTTATTGTTTGGCAAATATTCAAAGAAATTATATCCATCAGAGTTTGCCATATCTATTAAATTCAAAACTCTAATTCTATAACCTTCTTTTTCAAAAAAATATCCTGTTTCATGTAATAAATCGCCTTTAGGATCCGTTACTACATAATTAGAATGGGCTTGCAATAAGTTTGGTTTTACTTCAAATCTTGTTTTACCTGTACCAGATCCTCCAAATATTAAGAGGTTATTATTTCTTCTGGTTTTCCTATCATTTAAACTCATTCCTATTTCTTTGCCAAAAATCATATTGTTTTTATACGTTACTTCATCTGTTTCTATAAGATTTGCTAAGGTTTCAGAATCTATCCATTTAGCAGAACCATGTTCTTTTCCAATAAGATAATTTCTTCTTTTGAAAATATAATAGAAATACCAAATAATTGGGAATATTCCAATTCCACATCCTAGGCTTATAGGTAATGGTTCAAAATATATATGGGTGTTACTTGGTAAAATGGCAAGGAAAGGATTTTTATAAAGACTAGTACCTCTTAAAGTTTTTTCACCAACAAATAAATGCCCTGTTAAAGAATTAACTGAAATAAAAGCTATTATTGATAAAATTACCGAAATTAAAAGAAGTCCTTTTAGTGGAATTTTTTTCCAGAATTTTTTAACAACTTCTTTTTGTTTTGAATCTTTTTTTATTTCTTGAACAGTTTCTTCAGTTGTTATATTAAATTTTGTTTTCAAATCATTTGCAGATATCTTACCTTTTTTATAATATAAAACTCCCTTTATTTCTTCTTTTAACTGATTTAAAAGAACATAATTCATTGGTTCATCCCTGAAAAAAGAATCACTACCAAAGTTAATAAAAAAATTATTAAGATTTTCTAAAACTTCAAAATGTTTACTTTTTTCAAGATAATCATTATATTTATCTTCCATTTTTTGGCTTGACAAAAATTCTAAAAATTCTGAAAAGTTTTGTGCATAATATCTAAAAGCTATGGTTAAATTATATTTTCCGTTTTTATTTTTCTCTGCTTTTATTTTGTTATCTTGTATGGAAATTTTCCTATTTATTAATAAAACATCATCCAATAATTCAGTTGATAATTTTTTTAATCTATTGTTTTTTTCTTCAGATAGATCTATTTTTTCATACTTATCGTATAAGTTTATTTCTGTTTTAATAAAACTTAATCCTGAAAAATATTTTTGATAATTATTTATAAATTCCTTATTGACTGGACTATGATAGTTGTTATAATTTTTATTATTTAACCTATCCCTTAGTTGTTCCAATTCTTTACAGAGGGTTTCTTTATCAGGTTTACAAATTTTAGAAAAGTTTCTCCATTTTTCAATGTTTTTCTTGATTTGTTCAGCTTTTTTTAAGTTGTCATCATAAATTTTTCTTTCTTCAGTAGAAATTCTATCAGGTTTATTTTTTTCTTTTTCCTTAAATTCCTTTATTTTTCCGTTAGTCTTTTTCAATTCTTTACTAAATATTTGTCTATCTTTTATTATTCTTTCAAAAACTAAATCAATTCTTTTAGATATAATAGATAAAAATTTGTAATCTTTTTTTATATCAAATTCTTTATCTAAATTTTTTATTTCATCATTGTTTATTAAAAGAGTTTTTTCTGAAAAAAAGACTTTATTTGTATAATCAAAAATATCTAAAAAAATTTCAATATTTTTTAGACTTGTATCAAGATCTTCTTTATTTACATCGAGAAGATTTAAAGTTTTCTTTTCATTTGTCATAATTCTAAATCTTCTCCTATCTCATCAATATCAATTTCAACTTCTTGCATTTTTTCATTTCTTTCTCTTTGTCTCTCAATTTCTCTTTGAGTTGCTAGAGTAAGTTCTGTATCTTTTAAGGATTTTTTTATAGCCTCACCTGTCAAAAGTATTAAAGTTCTAGGCGAAATATCGTTAAGTATGTCAAATCCTTTATCGTGAATATCAACATTATAATTTAATGCTTCTAAACCTTGTCTTAAATAATAATTTATATTGTTATAATAAATTTCTTCTTGATTATTTAAGTTGACTTTTAAATCTACTTCTTTTATTTCATCTTCTATGTCTTCTACATATAAAGGAATTTTGTCTTTAAGTTGATTAAATATATGAGCGTATACTTGCGATAAATAACAACTTGTTTGTACTAATATTCCAGAAGTTATGTGATATAAGGGATATTTAACATCATTTACAGAAGATGCCTTAAAAAGACTTGTCATAAATTTCCCCCTTCTATTTCTAATCAATAAGAACATACCTAAAAAATAAAAAAAATTGAGATTTTTATTGTTAGATTTTTAATATTAACTTACTTTATTTTATAAATGAAGCCAAATGTTTAAACAATTCAAATAACCCTTTTGTTTTGTAATTTGTAAACTGCTGAAAAAGGCTTATTATTAAGAAAAATTTTTTCAAAAAATAAGAAGTAGCATTTTAACTACTTCTTATAATTAGCTTCAACTATATTAAAAATTTCTTTATAAACTTTAACAATACTGCCATTACTTTCTTTAAAACTTATTGCCTGATTGTCAAAGCCCATCCAAATACCAACAGTAAAATTATCGTTATATCCTATATACCAAAGATCTCTAATATCATTAGTTGTTCCTGTTTTTCCCCTAAGCTCTTCTATTCCATAAGCATATTTTGAAAAATTTCTTTTTGTAGCAGTTTTTAGCATTTGATCAATACCATCTATAACATTTTTTTCTAAATAATTTCTCTCTATTTTCCTTAGATTCATTAAAAGATTTAGCTTTTTCAAAATAACCTTCTTGTGGAAACACAGTATATGAACTTATTATATCTCTAGGACTAAAACCATAAGTTAAACCACCTAAAGCAAGAGCTGAATAGTTTTCATCATTTCTCAATTGATTTTCTTCAGATTCAATAAAGGTGTCATCTTCATATATTAACCCTAATTTTTCTAAATGAGATTTTATTGTGTCTATTCCCAGTTCTTCTGCTAATTTTACTGTTGTAACATTAACTGATTCGGCTAGGGATTCTTCTATTGTCATTCTTCCTCTATATCCTTTATACCAATTTCTTGGACTATAACCATCTTTTGTGGTATAAGGCTTATCTATTACATAATCATTTATATTTTTGCCATTATCTAGACTAGGCAAATAGACAGATATAGGTTTTATAACTGAACCTACTTGTCTCGGCATTTTACTTCTATTTAAAAAGTTTTCTTCAATTTTTCTACCATTAATTGTGGCAATAATTTTATTTGTTTTATTGTCTATGACTATTCCTGCTATTTGTGGTTGTGTTTGTCCTATTTTGTCATATACCAATTCTTCTGAATCAAAATATAGATAACCATCTTCATCTATATTTATATTGCTTTTTATTTGGCTTTTATCTTTTATATATATAGAATCTCCCTTTTTATAATATTCTCCTTTTTTAAAATACAAGGGTTCAAACCTATGTAACTTAAAACCATTGTCAATTGAATAGTAATCTCTAAATTTTATTCCATTATCTAAAATCTGGATTTTGTCGTTATTAGTTAACTTAATTTCATTATATGCTGTTTCTTCATATTCACTTGGATATAAAAATACCTTTTCATTTTTAAATAAATCTGATTTTTTTATGTTTGTTATATTATTTTTAGCATCTAGTATGTTTTTGTTTTTAGAAAAATTAATATCAGCTATTTCTTTTATATTATTATAGGCAAAATATTTATCGACAATATTATCAATATTTTGATGTAATATTTCTTGTAAGTTGTTATCTATTGTTGATGTAAAAATCAAATTATTATTTTTTAAATAACCTATTGTTTCTTTATATGAAAGGTTTTTTCTTTCATTACATTTTCAATAATGTCTTCTTTTACAATATTTAAATCATTGTTTATTTTCTCTTTTTCTTGATATTTTAAAGAACTTTTTATATCAAATTTTAGCAGTTTTTCATACTCGTCAATATCAATTACTTTATTGTCTAATAAAGACTTATATATAATTTTTAATTTATTTTCTACATTGCTATTATATACGCATTTATATAATTTATTATTTATTTCAATGTTATCTTTAATTAAATAATCTTCTGTGTAAATATTTTTTCTAAGTAGTTTAAAGGGTTTATATTTAGAAGGAGCGTTTAAAGTTCCTACAAGTAAGCTCATTTCAGCCTTATTTAATTCTTTTAAATCTTTATTAAAATAAAATTTCGCTCCATTTGAAAATCCATAAATATCATGCCCTAGCCAAACTTTATTGATATACATTTCTAAAATTTCGTCTTTAGTTAATTCTTTATTTATCTTAATCGCAAGATACGCTTCTTTTATTTTTCTACTAATGCTTTTCTCATTAGTCAAATACAAATTTTTAATTAGTTGCTGGTCTATTGTAGATCCACCTCTAACAATCTTCATACTTTTTGCATTTTGAATTATAGAGGCTAAAATACTTTTAATATTAATGCCTCCATGTTTATAAAAATTCTTATCTTCTATATTTAAAAGGATTTCAACTAAATCCTCTGGTATATCGTCTCTTTCTACATATTCTCGGTTTGGATAAAAATAATATTCAATCTCTCCTCTTGTATTTATTATTTTAGCTCCTTCAGATTTTCTATTTTCAAATTCTTTTTGAAAGTCTATTTTTGGTGTGTTATATATTGTATAAGACAAAAATATTATTAGAAAAATAGCCAAGAACAAAGGAAGATATTTTAGAACCTTTTTCAAGAAAACATCAGTCCTCCATTACGCATTTCTAAAAATATTGGACTTCTCTTTAAATTTAGATCACTTAGATTTGAAATGAGTTCTGCTGTTATGGTTATTTTTCTCCTGTCGTATATATATTTGGTTTTACCAATTTTTAGTATTCTTATGTTTTTTAGATTTGCTTCTCCATACCTTTCTTTTACTAATTCTAGGTTTTCTCCCTTTATATTTTCTTCTAAAATATATTCTAATTTTTTATTTGTCAATTTTTATGTCCTTTCGAAATTTCAACTGTCTTTGAAAATTCCACAAAACCTTCTTTTTCTTTTTAATATCTTTTTTCTTCAGGTATTTTTGCTACTTTTTCATCACATTCACAACAATAATAATAAACGCTTTTAAGCGTATAATTAGCATCATCATAAGCTGATTCATTATAATTTGTTAGTTCTCCAGCAGAATCTACACACAGTTCAGCACATCCTGAAAAATTTTCCTTTATATAAAATAATTCTTCATTTCCACATTTTTTTCATTTTAGCTTCATTATTTTTCTCCTTTTCTAAAACAAAGAAACTTGATTTTCTTCTAAAAATATCTCTGCTTCAGATTTTTCTTCTTTAAACTTTTTAGTTTCTTTCTTTTCTTTTTTTGCTTTTGGTTTATATTCTTCAATTATTCTCTCATCTAATGAAGTATTTCTTTCTTCAATATAAGTATTATCTACCATAAACTTTAATAATTTTGCTTCTCTATCACCAATAAGGGTAACTGACTTTTTCCCTCTAGTTATCGCTGTGTATAAAAGATTTCTTGTCAAAAAACTATTATTAAAAAATCCACCATATCCAATTATTGGTATTAAAATATTGTCAAATTCTGATCCTTGAGCCTTATGAGTAGTAATTGCATAAGCAAGTTCTAATTCCTTAAAATCTTCTTTATAGTATTCTTTAGTTTCTTTAGAATTTTCAAAATCTATATATAGACACTCGTCATCTAAATTAATATCAATAATTTCTCCAAATGTTCCGTTAAAAACTTCATTTTCATAATTGTTTTTTATTTGCATTACTTTATCACCTACTCTAAAACACACATTATTATGAATTAGTTCTTTTTTTTCTATACTACTAGGATTAATGATATTTTGTATTTCTCTATTTAAATTAATTGATCCTAAAGTATGCTTTTTATAAAAAGTTACAATTTGAGTATCTGGATTTTTTTCTACATTTCTTTTAATAAAATCAATAATTGCTTTCTCTCTGTCTTTGTTATTATTGTAGTAATAATACATAAATACATTTTCTTTAAATCTTTTTGGAAATATTCCTTTATTTATGTCATTAGCATTTTGAACTATCTCTTCTCCATTAGCTTGTCTAAAATTCTCTGTTAAATATTGTGTATTTATTTTATTAGAATTTATTAAATCTCTTAAAACGCTTCCTGCACCTACTGAAGGTAATTGATTTATATCGCCAATAAAAATTATTTTCGTATTATTGTGAAGTGCCTCTATTAAATGCCCCATAAGATTTAAATCAATCATAGAAAACTCATCTATTATAAGAACTTCTGCTGGTAATGGATTATATTCATTAAACTCAAATTCAAGTTTACTTTTTTCTCCTTTCCATTGACATTTTAATAATCTATGAATTGTTCCATAGCAAATATTTTTAACCATATAAGATTCTCTTTCTGTAACGGATTCAATCTTTTGAGTGGCCTTTCCTGTTGGAGAACCAACATAAATGACATAATCTTTATATAGCTTTAAAATATTTTTTGTAACAGTTGTTTTTCCTGTTCCTGCACCACCAGTAATAATTGTTATGTTGTTTTCAATAGTTGATCTAACAGCTTCCTTTTGTTTCTCTGATAAAATACCATCCTTACTAAAAGCTAAATCCCAATATTTCATTAAATTTTTTTCATTCCCTAGTCCTCTATCGGATAATATCTCGCTTATTTTCTTGGCAATAGAAATCTCTTTTGTATATATAAATTTTAAGTAGTACCTAATTTCTTTTTTTGATCTTATTCTTTCTATTCCATATAATTCAGCGTTATCTATCATGTACTGTTTAATAGTTAATGATTTTATCCTCAAAAGTTTACTAGATCTTTCAATAAATATATCTTCTGTTAAATAACAGTTTCCTCTCATATATAGTTCTAATAGCAAAACATTTGAAAGCCCTGCCTCTATTCTTTTTTTATCTTCTAATTTAAATCCTAAATTCATTCCTGCAATATCTGCATTTTCAAAAGTAAATCCATTTATTTTATTTACGAATGAATATGGGTTTTCTATAAACCTCTTGAAATAATTGTCTATATCTACAGATTTTTCTGTTTCTAATTCTATGAAATAGTCTATTATTTTCTTTGATTTAGCTGGTCCAATTCCTATTTGAGCAAATTTAATTAAATATTTTTGAATTGCCTTGTTTTCTTTTTCTTTTAACAATTCTTTTTTAAATTTTTCTAAAGATTTTTCTCCTATACCTTTTATTTCTAATAAATCTTTAGGGTTTTCTTTAAAAAATTGTAGTTTATCTTTATAATCACTATATAATTTTTTTCTAACATTTTTAGAAAAAACATTAAAACATGGATCAAGATATAAATCCACATCTAAGTCTATATATTTAAAGCTTTTTGCTAATAACTGATAATTTTTATATTTATTAGACCATTTTATTTCGGCTTTTAATTCTATTTTTCTATTTAATTTAGGTGGATTATTGGTAATTAAAAATGAATTATCAAGAATACAAATTTTTGTCTTTTTTGCTTCACAAGGAAGATTTTCATCATTTTCGTCTTCTATGTCAAAAAGATAAATTTTAAAATTTTCTTTTTCATATATTTTTTTAAAAAATTTAACTTTTATGTAAACTTCCATTTTCACCACCTTCCTCTTTATATTAAATAACTTAATTTTTAATTATTTGATTAATTTTTTAAAAATACTATTTCTATAACAGAAAGAGGAAGTAGATTTTACTCTACTTCCAATCTTTTGTTGTATTTATCTATTTAGAGAGATACTTACTTGTTTGTTGTGTTTATTCCATTCTATTTGTTGGTTTATTCCGTCTTCTGTATTTCCA
>NZ_HE978598.1:0-8787 GCF_000312025.1 Peptoniphilus timonensis JC401
TGCTGTAAGAGTTGTTTTACCGTGGTCAACGTGACCAATTGTTCCAATGTTTACATGTGGTTTATTTCTTTCAAATTTTGCTTTTCCCATTATATTCCTCCTGGATTTTTAAATTAAGTTCATAATACCTCATATTGGATTTTTTTTCAACATTTAAGGCACTTTTTAAGCCTTAAATTGCTTCCATTTTTCTTCTCACAAAGGTATTCATAAAATATGATATAAAAAGTACTGATGCAAATTCTGCAATTACATATCCCCACCAGATTTCGTTGACTGTAAAAAACCTAATGGCAATGTAGGCTACTGGCAAAAGGACAATAATTTGTCTTAGGATAGAATCTAGTAGTGCCAAGATTCCATTGCCAAAGGCTTGAAAAATACTTGTTCCCACTATTGATATACCTGCAAATACATAGGACAAGGCACAAATTCTAAGCATTGGTATTCCAATTTCAAGCATCTTTCCTGAAGCAGAGAAAATTCCTAGGATTTGTCTTGGGAAAGAAATAATAAGTACTGACACAATTAAAGTCATTACTATTACTGTTGTAAAGGCAAGTTTAATTGATTTTTTTATCCTATCTTTATTTTTTGCTCCATAGTTATAGGCAATTATTGGGACAAGACCATTGTTTATACCAAAAATTGGCATAAAGACAAAGGACTGAACCTTGAAATATGCTCCAAGAGCTGCTATGGCAGATGTAGAAATTTCTGATAGCATTTTATTTAAAAGATAAATAGTAAAGGACTGAATTGTTATTGTAATCATGGATGGCACGCCCACAACATAAATTGCCTTTATAATTTTTGGACTAAGAGATGGCTTTTTAATAGTAATTTCTGGATTAAATTTGTGTTGCAAAAAGCTACCAAAGATTGCACCAATAATTTGTCCCGTTACTGTGGCAACTGCTGCGCCCTTGACGCCCATGGCTGGCATTCCAAAATAACCAAATATAAAAATTGGATCAAGGACAATATTTAATATCGCTCCAGTTAGTTGAGTGAGCATGGTGAAAACTGTCCTACCTGTTGATTGAAGAGTCCTCTCTAAAAATATTTGGGTGAAAAGTCCCATGGAAAGACCCATTACAATTTGTAGATAGTCCACACCATAATTTATTATATTTTGATCTGTAGTTTGTGCAGACAAAAAGGGCCTTGGTAAAAATCTTGATAAGATTAAAAGAAAAATCCCATATAATAGGGCAAGGCTCAGACCGTTTTCTGCCGTTTCATTGGCACCCTTAAAATTCTTTTCTCCCAAGTATCTAGATATTAAAGAACTCATACCAACTCCTGTTCCAACTCCAATTCCTATCATTATATTTTGGATGGGAAAGGCAATGGAAATAGCTGTAAAGGCCTCTTCATTAATCTTTCCAATATAATAGGAGTCCACCAAGTTATACATGGACTGGATAAACATGGAAATTACAATGGGAAAGGACACTTGAAATAAAAGTTTTGGAATTGACATAGTCCCCAGTTTGTTTTCATTGTTTTGCACTTAATCACCTCTTAACTTTACATATTATATAGGAGATTATAAGATTTTTGAAGTATAAAAAAGAAGTTAGGAAAATTCCCAACTTCTTAAATATCATTTTTTTCTCTTAACAGTAATAATATATTTGTAATAGTATAGATAAATAAAGTTAAACCAATAAGACTTATTATATTTTCAACAATTTGAAAAAAAGTTAAATACTTTACGCTTTGACTTATATCTCCTGTGATTTTCCATGTAATATGATTTATAAAATAAATTATAGAATCAAAACCTAATCCACGACTTCCAAATAGCATCATTACTATCGAACTAATTAAATATAAAAAATATTTTAATACTTTATAAATTTTTTCCATAATTATGTTTTTACTCATTCAAGGCTATCTCTATGCATAAAATGCTATACCCCTAAGGTTATGTTGAAGTTATAAAATTTTCTAGCAAACCAATTTTCTGATTTTGTTACAGAAAATCCAACTGACTCTAATAATTCTACATCAAATCCTGAAGATTTTACACTTTCAATTACAATATTACCAACAGCATTTAATTCTATACTTCTTGAAGGAAGAGAACTGTTCAAATACACTCTATCACCCTCAAGACTATACCTTCCACTATCCCCAGGGAGAGAATATTTATCTTGAACTTCTGATATTTGAACAAAAGTACCGGTAGTTCCCCATACATATACTTTAACTCTAGCAACTACTCTAACACTTGTCGGTCCATATCTCTTCACACCTACAAGTGTCCTATACACATAATCAGAATTAGCCCTATAAAATCCTATTTCTTTCACTTCTTTTGTTTCTGTATATTCTTCCAACAATTCATTGGTAGACTTGTCATAAATTTTAGCAGTTACATGTCGCAGATCATTCTCATATACTATGTTTATTTCTTCCCTTGGATAAGGTAACTCAACGTTTAGTAAATCAAGTTGAACTTTTGTTGATCCTTTATTTTCTGTACTTTTAGCAAATATAGTACTTGGTGCCAATAATAGAATACACATCAAAATAATAATTTTTTTCATCATAATCTCCTTTTTATTAATAAAAGCTATGTCTACACTAATCTCTTTTATTAATATAATATGAACATTGGAAACATCTCCTCTCCTTTAGCTTAATATAACATTCGCTTGTTTTTTAGTCAATACGTTTTCCTGTTTCTTTTTTCTTTTATATTATTTTTTGTAACGATTGTTTGATAATCCTAAACTTTTCCCCTTTATAGAATTTTTATCATCTTTTAATATATTTCTTAAATATGTTAAAATAAAATTAACGAGGTGATTTTGTGAAATTATTAATTACAAGTAATATTCCAGAAAAAATTTACGATGAACTAGACAAAAATTTTGATATAAGATATCACGACTCCAACCTTCCCCTTAAAAAAGAAGAAATTATAGAAAAAATTAAGGATCAAGACGCCCTTCTCTGTCCCTTATCAGATAAAATCGATAAAGACGTAATTGATGCTGCTGATAATTTAAAAATAATTGCAAATTATGGTGCTGGTTTTGACAATATAGATATAGCTTATGCAAGAGAAAAAGGAATTGTTGTTACAAACGCACCTGCTCCTGCCTCTGCTGTATCAACTGCAGAACTTGCCTTTGGTCTTATGCTTGCCGCTGCAAGGAAGATTGTTTCAGGCGATAAAGTCACAAGGGCAGGAGAATTTTATGGTTGGAGACCAACTTTTTATCTTGGAAGTCAACTAAAGGGCAAGACTCTTGGTATAATTGGTCTTGGAAACATAGGTAAAAATCTTGCCAAGAGGGCGAGAGCCTTTGAAATGAAGGTAATTTATTATTCCCGCACAAGAAAAGAAGATTTTGAAAAAGAATTTGGTCTTGAATATATGGAAAAAGATGATGTAATTAAATCTTCAGACTTTTTAAGTTTACACACTGCCTATGTCCCTGAACTTCACCACATGATCTCCAAAAAAGAACTTGAAATGATGAAAAAATCTGCTATATTAATAAATGCGTCAAGAGGTCCTATTGTTGATGAAGAGGCTCTCGCAGATGCTCTAATAGAAAATAAAATCGCAGGCGCTGCCCTTGATGTTTATGAAGACGAACCTAGGGTAAATAAAAAATTAGTAGACCTTGATAATGTAATTCTCGCTCCTCATCTTGGAAATGCAACTTTTGAAGCAAGACTTGAGATGGGCGAAAATGCAAGGGACAACTTAATTGATTTTAAAGATGGGAAAAGTCCAAAGAATAAAGTAAACTGAGGTGTAAAATGATAAATTATTACAGTCCACAAGAAATGGGAATATGGTCAGGAAGAATTGACGACGAAAATGATTATGAATCTTTTAGATGGCATCAATGGGTTGAAGCACTTGATTTAAATGATGAAAGTCTAAGTCCTTTTGAAGGAAAGTTGGGATTTGGCATCATAGGATTTGAATCTGACCAAGGAATTGAACTAAACAAGGGAAGATTTGGTGCTGCCGCAGGTCCTGCTGCCATTAGAAAGGAACTTGCAAAACTTCCTTGTCAATTTTCCAAAGAAGTAAAGATTTTTGACTGCGGAAATGTCACAAGTAAATTCACAACTCTTGAATCAAGCCAAGACGAACTAGCAAAGGCTGTAAAAAGAGTTTTGGAATTAAATTTATTCCCACTAGTCTTAGGTGGTGGTCACGAAACTGCCTTTGGTCACTACAAGGGAATTTCAACTTACCTTGATGATAAAGAAGACAAAAAACTTGGCATTTTAAATTTTGATGCTCACTTTGACCTTAGACCTTATGAAAAGGGAAATGGAACAAGTGGCACAATGTTTAGACAAATTGCAGATTACACACAAGAAAAGGGAACTGAATATGCCTACTATGTAATGGGAATTCAAAAACACTCCAACACTCTTGCACTTTTTAGAACAGCTGAAGATTTAGGAGTAAAATATGTTCTTGGAAAAGATTTAATAAACGGCAACTTCTTTGAAATTGTCCACAATCTAGATGAATATATCCACGAACAAGATCACCTTTATGTGACAATTTGCATGGACTGCTTCACATCTTCCTATGCACCTGGTGTTTCTGCACCACAAGCTCTTGGTGTTGACCCAGAAAAAGTAATCTTGCTATTAAAACACGTATTCTCAACTGGAAAGCCAGTTAGCTTTGACATTGCAGAGGTATCTCCAAGATTTGACCACGATTCTGTAACTGCCAACTTGGCATCAATTTTAGTTTACACAGTTGTATCAACTATGGCACAACACGTTTTGGGAAAAGAAAACAAAAAATATATCCCACAATAATTTAAATTTTATAATCACAATAATTTTTGAAAAATAAATTTTATATAAGTTCAATAAAACCACAAAGAAGTCTAAAATTCTTGTGGTTTTATTTTATTTCCTATAACTTTTATAAAATTTTTATCTTAATAGAACTTATAAATCCAAAAAAATGGAAGGCTTTCGCCCTCCACTTTTTCTTTATTCACTTTTACTTATCTAGGATTTCTTTGAAATTTTGCCTTTACAATTTCAAAATCTCTTGTATCAATATTAAATGTATTATTGTCTTCGTTGATCCAGTGTGCCCTATATAAATCTTTCTTGTTCAAGAAAGTGTTACTTGCACAAAGAATATCTTCGTAAGACCACATATTTCTATTGACATCCTTATAAGTTATTAAACTCTTTTCGTTATTTCTAATATAAGTCTTATCTAGTGTCCTCTTGAAAGCTTTATTAGAAACTGCAGCAACTTCTTCTCTTGGTATAAATTTATCTCCTTCATATTTTGCAAGTCCATCAGAATAAATCTTTAACCAACCTTCATTATATGCTGCTTCGATTTCTTTACTTGCCCAGTGACCTTCTTTTAAATTCATGTGATTGCCATCAAGATCATTTAATTCTTGGAATCTCTTTAAAGTTGCAATCCATTCATTTCTTGTGATTTTACCTTGTGGCTTAAAGTTTCCATCATCATAACCTTCAAAAACATTGGCTTCTGTAACAATTTTAACTGCTCTAGTGTACCAAGCTTCTCCAATGTCCTTGTAAGGAAGCTTGAAGTCAGGATTGTACTTGTAGCCGTCTTCAACAAGTGCGTTTGCAAGAATTTGCGCAGCCTCAGCACGAATAAGCCCATCATTAGGTCTAAATTCTTTTTTGAATCCTTGCATATACCTTACTTCTTTGAAGTAGTTGTCAGAAATAGGTACAGGAACCTTAACAATCTTTTCTTGAATAATTGTTTCGTATCTCACTTCAGGATACATTGGTATATAAGGTCTGTCTGGATATTCTGGATAAGATGGATAATCTGGTATATCTGGATAATCAGGATAATCAGGTTTTTCTGGTATCTTTCCATAAACTACAACTGTAACATCAACCTCGCTAGAAGATCCATCAGTATAGATTACATTAAGTTTAGCCTTACTTACACCCTCTTGACTTACATCTGGTTTTTCAATTATTTCAACACTTTCAATCGTCTTTCCAGTAGGAGGGGTAATTTTGTCCTTATAGTTATTTTCCTTAGGTTCAATTCCAACCCTTGTTTCTACAATTCCTGCGTCAGGTTCTAATGGTGTAATTGGACTAGAAGATATTTTGTATCTAGCAGTAATTATTGTTTCTTGTGTGAATTTTCCAAATAAAGATTTATCCCAATTTGAAAAACTATATCCCTTTTCTTGATACTCATTGTTTACTGTAGGATCTTCTGCTGGAATTGTAAGGTATTTATCTGGGTTTACATAATAAATCTTATTAGCAGAATCTGTCGCCTTTTCTGTTGGAACAAGAGTAACCTTAACATAATTTTCAGGTGTATCTTCTGTCTTATTTCCATCTTCATCTGCTGGATAAATATCTTCTGTCCATTGAGCCACAGCAATTTTATTATCTGTTAAAGTTAATGGACTTCCTGCTTGGTATAATCTTCCATCAATCATCCAACCTATAAAGTTTTTACTACCATTACTTAATCCTCTTGGATAAGAAAGATTTATTCTTCCACCAATGTTTGTGGATTCTGGGTCAGGTACAGTTCCTGTCGCACCACCTGCATCATAAGTCAATGTAACTTGACCTTTTGTAAAGTGAGCAACATATTCTCTATTACCTTTGATTGAATTAGTCAAATCTAAGGATTCAGACCAATAAGCAAATTCAAAACCTTCATTAGGAATAGTTTTTGGAACTACAAGTTCTTTATCTCCAGCTGTTTGACCTTCTTCTAATTCAACAAGCTTGATTCCTGCTTTAGGATTTACAAAATAAGTTTTTTCTGTGACATTTCCCTCAAGCTTACCATTTTCATCAGATCTAAAAATTACTGTTACGTAACCATCAGGAATAACTTGGCTAGGATCATCATTCTTTTCAATTACGTCATCAGACTTAACAAAGTTAAAAGTATAAGTCTTTTCAGCTGTAATCATTTCAGATTTTATTTCTGGCGACCAATTTCCACCATTTGAAGTGTAGCCAATATTTGGATTTTTTGTAATTTTATTAGCTGATTCATTCATATCAACTTCAACTTCTGGCGATACATAGTAGACTGTGTCGCCCCTTAATGTTCCGCCTTCACCAGCCTTGAAAACTACTTTCACATAATTATCCATAGCTCCTTCTGGTTTTTGACCAGGAACAAGTTCTGGAATTATTTTTTTGTGAACCTCTACTGGAATTACAACTGGACTATCAGTAGTTCCTTGACTTGATCCATCCTTATATTTAACTATTACTTTTGCTTCTTTTGATCCTGGTTCTGATGTGTCAGGATTTTCAATTACTGTAATTGAATCAATTTCTTTACCTTCTTGAGCTGTAATCTTAGAAATTAAATCTTCATCTGTAATTTTTTTATCTTGTGGTATGTCTAACTTATTTGTATTTAGTGGATCATCAATTTTTTCAGCTTGAATTGATTTTTTATAAGCTGCTTCAATAATAGTTACCTTGTCAGTGTATTGGTTCTTAGTTAAGTCAATTTTTACTGGCGGTTTTACATCTGTTAGATTATCATCAGTATCCCCAGTTTGTACTTTTTGCCATTCTTTAAAGATATAATTAACATTTTTCTTTCCAAGTCCATCAATTTCAACTTCTTGGTTTTCCTTACCTCTTGGATCTACTACTGGAATAGTAACTTCTTTTGTTGGATTAACCCAGAAAGTTCTTTCAAAAGCTGTTTCATCTGTTGCCTTATCTGTCGTTTTCACAATAACTTTAACAAAGCTATCTGGAACTTTTGGTTTGTCTTCTCCATTTTGAGGAACTACATCTTTTGAAAAGCCCGGTGAAATTATTGTATCTTCAGTAAATTTGTGACGTTTAGCAAAGTCATATATTCCATTTTCTTCCTGCTTTTCATTTTGTTCCTTCTTATCAGCTGTCCAATTTGTAAAACCTAAAGCAGCTTTTTCATCATCTGTCAGTTCAATTTCTGGAATTTCCACCCAAGCTTTTGGATTTACATAGTAAACTTTATTGTCCTTGGAATTTAAATTACCAGTTGGAGCAACAGTTACTTTTACATATGATTTTGATTCAGTGTCTTCTAGAATTTCTTTCAGTCCACCGTCTACAGCAGTTTTATTTTCAGCCTTGCTCAAAATTTCTGGTTTCCCACCACTTGTCAAAGCTTCATATCGGTTTTTATAAATTTTTACAGGAATGTCAACTTCTTTATCTGCTTGATTTCCCTTAAAAGTAACTTTTGCCTTAAAGATTTCTGTCCTTACAAGTTCTTCTGTGTCGGACCTATTCATTTCTTTTACTTTTTTATAAATGTCATCTTGAGTAAGCGGATTTCCAGCGTCATCAACTAGTGTTACTGTAGCATCTGCTGGCAAGTCACTTACAGTGCCATCTTTATTAACCCACTTAACTTGAGCTTTTAATTCATCAATTGTCGGAACAAAATCATTTGTCCAATTTCCATCAGGATCCTTGTAGGATTCTGTTCTCACAAGTTCATTTACCTTTACACCTGACCAATCGAAATAAGCTGTAAATGTGTAGTCCTTGTCTATGATAGTGTTGCTATTTAAAAGTTTTTCATTGTCCCATTTAATAAATTTCTTTCCATTGTCTGCTGTGATGTAATACTTGCCTTCTTCTTTTGTTTCATTATCTTTTAATTTTTCTGGAACAGGAAGATTATCTGATTTTAGACCAACTATTACATCATAATAAAGTTTATCAACTGGATTGTCTTTGTCATCTGTAAAAGAACCACCCTTATCTGCAATAAAAGTA
>NZ_HE978598.1:9134-57705 GCF_000312025.1 Peptoniphilus timonensis JC401
AAAGTTTATCAACTGGATTGTCTTTGTCATCTGTAAAAGAACCACCCTTATCTGCAATAAAAGTAACTCTCTTATATCCATCTGGAATAGGATCATCCTTGTCCTTAACTTCAATAATTCTTACGTCCTTGTAGAAGAAATTAATTTCATCAAGTCCAGTTTCATTTATGCCAGCAAAAGTATCTGTATCTTCAAAGATATCGAAGAATAATTGTTGTTGTGGTTTGTCATTTAGAACCCAACCAGGAATTTTTCTGTAGTTTCTAGCATCATAGTGACGCTTGCCATTTACCACTGTTTCACTAGGAATAACGGCATATTTTTCTTTTATCTTTGAAAATTCTTCTTTATTCTTTGAAAGAAGTTCTTTATACGCCTTGCTCTTTTCTTCTGGAGTTTTGGAAGTATCATTTTTTATTTCTTGATAAGCAGCTTTAGCCTTTTCCATAAAGGCTTCAACTTCTGCTTTTCCTCTTTCATCAAGATAATTTACTTGGTAAACTCTTTCTTTAAATGGCTTGTAGAAAAATTCAAAGCGATTGTTCTTTTCCTTAGGATTATCAACTAAATCCCCTGTTTCAGGGTCATGAACTTTTTCTGGCTCAACTCTTAAAATTTGGTTGTAGGAGTTATCTCTATTAGTTTCATCCTTATAAGTTTTATAATCTGAATTTGCATTATAAAGTGCATCCCACTCAGCTTGTGGAACTAGCAAATATTTGTCACCCTGTCTACTTGCAAGACCTGTTGTATAAGATCCAACCCTTCTGTTATAAAGATTTTGTATTTCTTTAGATTCTTCCTCATAATTCAAATTTAAGAAGTGATGTATAGATTCAACTGTTATTAGGTCTTGTTTGTTCCAAATTGCTCTAAGATGAACATTAGATACAACTTTATTTCCAAAGTGATACATTTCAGGTACTTTATACAAGTCCTTATAACTTGTATCTTCAGTTTTGGTGTCAATTCCATTTTCATCTTTTGTGTATTTTACAAATTCCCAACCAGCAAAGTTGTAGCCAGGTCTTGTTGGTTCAATAATATTGTTGTTGGCATCTTTAGGTTCTTTTAAAGTCATCTTGTGGACAAGATTAAAGGTGTTGGATTCACCATCTACTTTTTCTGGATATGTGTGACTTACTCCATCTATTTCAAGTTTTTTAGATTCATTTGTAATATTTTCTGTGCTTAAGTTTCTTAAACTTCCACCATTTGGATCAAATTTTACCTTCCAAATAGTTTCTGGTTCTCCCCACTTAGCGTAAAGCACTTGGTCGTAATGAAGTTTTGTTTCCTTGCCGTCTTTTACCAAGTTTTCACCTGCAGGATCAAGTGCCCAGCCTAAGAAGCTCCAATCCTCTGGTACCCAATCTGGTTTTTTGGGTGCATTTTTTGTATCTAATTCCAAATCCTTTAATGGGAATTCATAAGGCACATCTAAAATATTACCTGCACCATATTCGCTGTCATTTTTTACTATCTTAGGGTCGTTATTTAATTTTAATTTATACTTGTTACGAGAATAGTTTGCAAAATTATAAGCATTTCTCCCCTCAAAGGATTTTGTACCCCAAGGAAATTTGTCGATGTATTCTATCTTGTCGGCGTCACTTCTAAAAGGTGTCTTTGCATTTCTCTCTGCATTTAATTCATCAAAAGATTTATCAAATCTACCTTTTGGCTTAACAAATACCCATTCTGCTTCCCTTGTCTCTTGTTTAAGGGTAAAGCCTTGAAGGTTAGGCAAAATGAAAGCATAGAAAGCATTGGTGTCACTCTTCCAATAGGAAAGATCATAATCTATTTGCTCCTTGCCCTCGAAATCGTCTTTTATAATATCAATGTGGTGGACAACGGACTCATCCCAGGATGTCGCTGCCAGAGAAATCTCATATTTTTCCCTATCTTCTGTTTGATTTTCTCCTAGGGGTATTTTATCTCCGTGACCCAGTCCTAAATCCTTTACATCTTCACTGTCGATAAAATCTTCCGCACTTAAGCGATAAGGCGGCGTGTCACGAAAAATTAGTTCTCCCGGTTCATTAACATTAATTGTCCAGCCTATTGGACCCATGTCTACACCCTCTGCACCACTAGCTGTTGGAAGACCTGAAATTTCCTCATCCCTTGGCCATATTTTATCTAAACTTTGGTTGAAGCGAGCATCTACTTTATAAGGAGATCCTTCTTTTCCTATGACTTGTCCATTTCTTGTTAAAGTAGGCCAATAGCTAGACGATGGATCCCATCCCTCTTCATTAGCTGCTGTAAAGTAAAGGGTATAGACTCTGCGGTCGTAGTAGACGTTATAGACAGTTTCTCCTGTTGATAGAACGGATTTTTGAACTGTAGGATCTTTTTCGGATGCGTTTTGCTTTTTAGTCAAGTCTTCATTTAAAAAATAATATCTTTCAAATTCTTCTTTGTTATCTTGAGCCTTTTCCAATCGTCCGTCATTTAGGTCCGGGAAGGTAATTCCATGTATATCCAAATCAGTAAGGTCTGGAGTAGAACCTGTTTCGGCATTATCTATTCTTCTTGCACCGATAAAGTCGTAACGATCACGCAAAGGAAGGGTGTCATCTTTATCATCATAATCTGGTTTTTCAGTCCAAAATTGGATAACATATTCAGCTGTCTTATTTTCAGTCCACTGAGCAGTAAAAGTAAGACTTTCTGCAGGCATGGCATATTTTATGCCATCTTGGAATTTTCCACCTGCTTCAAAATCTTCTTTTGTAATAAGAGTATCTTTAGGAAGAGTCTTCTTATTGCCATCAGCATCTGTATAAGTTATATCTTTATCTGCCTTCCAACCTTGTAACTCTGAACCTGCCTTTTTAATATCAAAATTTAATTTTGGAATTGTTTGTCCATAGATGAGAGTCATTCCTGGCAAATCAGTTCCACCATTGGAATCAAAATTCACATCATAAATAGCGCGGTTGTAACGCATTTCTATTTCAAAATCATTTGAATTTTGTGGAACTTGGGTTGTAAGGACATTGACTTCAGGAACATAGCCTTTAATTTGTTCTCCGTCTAAGGCTTTTATAGTGACAGAAGTTCCTGTAAGGCCGTTTTGAGTTGTGTAAATAAATTTATTATCTCCATCTCTCAAACCATATTCATCACGATTTTCTAACATTTGGAAAGTGTGTTTTATATTTATTGTTCCGCGTTTTGCCTTATAAAGATATGGATGTCTTCCAATGTATTCATTGACATCCAAGTTTCCCTTTAAGGCATTGTCTTTAATGTATTTGTAATTTACATGAAAGCTTTTTGTAGGCGAAGTATATCCATCAATACCTGGCAAATCTATTATTTTATCTATCTTAGATTTTTCTTCATCTGTCAAAACTTTTTGATCCTCATTGCCGTCTAAGTCAGTATATGTATATTCATCATCACCAACAGTAGCAATATAGGGTTGATAGCCAATGACTTCTTCATCATTTCTTGGCAATTTATAGTCTGCACGCATGGTATAAAGTTTTGGCATATCCGGATTTTTAACAATATCTTCTGCACTCTTTCCCTCTGCCTTTTTTTATTGTCACAGGTTCTTTGTTTAAATTCTGCTGAGAAGTTATTGTTGTTTTGTCATAATTTAAATCTGCTGCTAAAGCTTGTAAAGGAAAGGCTGTTATTAGCATCATAAAAGCTAAAAGTCCACAAATTCCTTGTTTAAAAAAACTTTGCAGCTTATTTTTTCTACTCTTCTTCATTTCTTCCTCCTTAGTTATATATATTTATTAATGCAATTATCCCAAGTCATAATCTCAATGCTTGGTATTTATCTTATGACATTATTATATTAAAGTGCAATTATTAAATCAATAGTTTTTCTGTATTTAATCAGAAATGTAACATTTTCCTAAAAGCTTAAAATCTCTTAAATATTTTATACAATTTTAATAAGAATTTTAGGCTAAATAAAAATCAAAAATATTTTTATTAAAGATTTGACTATTGGCATAAAAAGATATATATTATTAGCAGATGCACAATTCGAGTGCTAACGAAGAAAGGTGATTATATGCAAAATAAAAAATACAATGCTGAAACTGAAAGATTAATGGATTTAATGATAAATTCCATTTACACAAATAAAGAAATATTTTTAAGAGAACTTATATCAAACGCATCTGATGCAATGGACAAGATGTATTATATTGCCCTAAACAATGAGGATGTTAAGTTTAACCACGAAGATTATTTTATTAGAATCACTCCAAATAAGGAAAATAGAACTATCACTATTGAAGATGGTGGTCTTGGAATGACTGAAGATGAACTTGTGGAAAATTTAGGTACAATAGCAAAATCTGGCTCTCTTGATTTTAAAAATTTAAATAAAAAAGACGCTGATCATGAAATAATTGGTCAATTTGGGGTAGGTTTTTACTCTGCCTTTATGGTTGCAGATGAAATTTCTGTCTTAACTAAATCTTATAAAGAAGACCTAGCTCATCTTTGGAAATCCAAGGGTGCAGATGGTTACTCTATAGAAGACGCCAAAAAAGAAAATCACGGAACTATTATAAGTCTACACTTAAAGGAAAATACTGAAGAAGAAAATTATGACGAATTCCTTGATGAATACAAGATAAGAGATCTTGTGAGCCACTACTCCAATTACATCTCCTATCCAATTAAAATGGAAGTGGAAAAGAAAAGACCAGCAGCTGATGCAACAGAAGAAGATCCAAAATTTGAATCCTATAGAGAAGACGATGTGCTTAACTCATCTGTTCCTATGTGGAGAAAAAATAAAAATGAATTAAAAGATGAGGACTACAACAACTTCTTTAGACAAAGACACTTTGGCTTTGAAGATCCTCTTGCCCACATCCACATTTCTGTAGAAGGAATGATTTCCTTTAAGGCAATTCTATACATTCCATCAAGAAGACCTTTTGATTTCTTAAATCCAGATAAAAAAGGCGGACTTGAACTTTATTCCAATGGAGTTCTAATTATGGAAAAATGTGAAGACCTTCTTCCAGATTATTTAAACTTCGTAAAGGGTGTTGTTGATTCTGAAGATATTTCCCTAAATATCTCTCGTGAAATGCTACAAAAAACTCGTGAATTACAATTAATTAAGAAAAATATAGAAAAGAAAATCTTAGATGAACTTGCAAAAATCTTAAAGAATGACAGAGAAAAATACAGAGAATTCTTTAAAAACTTTGGAATTAGTCTAAAATCCGGTGCTTATGAAAATTATGGTGCTGACAAAGACAAATTAAAAGACCTATTTATTTTTGCCACAACAAAAAGAGAAGATGCAACTTTCAATGAATATAGAAAAGAAATGAAGCCAGACCAAGACTTTATTTATTATGCAAATGGAAATTCTATAGAAAGTATCAAGGATCTTCCACAAATCAAACACTTTATTGACGAAGACCTAGAAGTACTTGCTCTAACAGATCCAATTGATGAATTTGTCATCAAAATGCTAGAAGAATATGACGACAAAAAGTTTAAGTCAATTTCTGAAACTGATGAAGTAAAAGAAGAAGACGAAAAAAATCTTGGCGATTATATCAAGAAAATGAAAGACATTTTAACTGGCGAAGTTTCATCAATAAGAGAAAACCCAAACTTAAAAGATGACGCAGCTTATCTTTCAAGCAAGGGCGAAATCTCCATTGAAATGGAAAAAAACCCTAAGCCATATGCCAAACAATGGGGGCTTTAAGGCTGACAAGGTTCTAGAAATAAATCCAAAGCACCCTGCTGTAAAGAAATTAAAAGAAATGGACGAATCTTCCGAAGAATTTAAAACTTACACTGAATTATTATATGACGGAGCAAGACTTGTTGCAGGTCTAGACATAAAAGACCCAATTGCCTATGCAAGAAATGTTTCAAAGTTAATGTAAGAAATTTTTATTAAAAATAAATAAAATATTTAAGACAAAAACAAGGCTCTTTTCATTGTGAGAAGAGCCTTTTTTATGAGTTTTAATTTTAAAAAAAGCTGATATGCAAGATAAGTAAATCTACTCTACACATCACTTTTTTTAAAATTTATTTTTCAATTCTTTCATCATTTTTATCACTTTTTGATTTTTCTAAATTATCAAGTTTTTCTAAAATATTATTTAACTTTTCATTGAGAACAACAAAAACAATTACAATAAAAATATACATAGAAATAATTAAATCAGAATTATTTCCATTAATATTATGTCCAATTATAATTACTAATAAGAAATTTAAGAATAGGTATATGCACGTTTTTAAAATATATATCATTTTTCCTCCCTCATAAAAATATAGTATCTTTCTTAACTAGTAGTTTCTAACTCCTTAAATAATAGAGTGTAAATCTTTACTATAATTCATGATTTTAATTCATGATTTTTATGTAAAAACAAAAAAATATTTTCTCCTATAAGCAAGAAAAAATACAAGGCATTAAAATCATAAAGGTAGACAAAATTTTCTTGCAAATAATATTTTTTTATGACTATATAAATTGCAAGTATAAAAATTTCAATTAATAAAAATATTCCAAGAGTCTTTTTCGGTAGTTTGCATGAAAAATTAAAATAATAAGCAAGCATAAAACCCAAAATAAAATCATTAAAATTTTTACAATATCTAAGATAATCATATATTTTATGTCAAAGGTCGCTTGAATTCTCCCATTGATGTATCCAAGAACTTTTATGAAGATTAGATTTAACATTGGAAATAAGAATAATGATATTAAAAAATTTATATATTTTTTCAAATAATAGCTCCTTCCTATTACGACAATAATGTTTTTATCTAGATAATATTTTATTTATCCTTATATTCGCCGATAAAAGAATATGTCCTTTCCATAAAATCAAAAACTAAGTTTGGCACAGAATCCTTGTCCTTCTCAATTTTCATTCCATATCCAGCAATGATAGGTTCTTCAAAGTCATCAAACTTCATATATACTTGGTAACCAGTCCCAGCCTTTTTTAATTCATAAGTTCCAGTAAAGTCCATGGCATTAGTCCTATCAATCATGACAAAATTTTTATCTCCAAATTTGATAGCCACATCGTTACTTAACTTTTCTCCGTCATCTGTATTTATCATACTATCTAAAGTCCAATTTATTTCGCTAATTTTCTTATCTGGAAGACCTTGGTTCTTGCCTGTGCAAGCCGACAAAATTATTCCTATCATAAAAATTAATAATAAAATTTTTAAATACTTTTTCATATTTCCCTCCTCCTTCAATTCCTTTAATTCACAAAAGTTTTCTTACTTATATTTTAATTAAGATGAAATTTTATTGCAATCCCTTGTTAAAATTATAAATATTTGGATATAAATATAGTGTAAATTAAAGTAAATATTTTTTGGAGGTAATTACAATGGATATAACATTTGGCGGAGATAAAGTAAATCTAGAAGGTAAAGAAATCAAAGTTGGAGATATGGCTCCATCTTTTAAAGCAGTTAATAAAGATTTATCTGATTTTAATTCAGAAGATTTAAAGGGAAAAATCGTAGTTTATTCAGTTGCACCATCTATTGATACACCAGTTTGTGCTCTTCAAGCTACAACTTTTAACGAAGAAGCTACAAAATTATCTGATGATGTGAAAATTGTTACTGTAACTGTTGATTTACCTTTTGCACAAGAAAGATTCTGTTCAGTTAAGGGAATCGACAATGCAGACATTGTTTCTGACTACAGATACAAGGAATTCGGACAAAAATTTGGCTTCATGATGAAAGAATTACAACTTCTTGCTCGTGGCGTTGTAATTGTTGATAGAGATGGAAAAGTTGCTTACGTTGAATATGTTCCTGAAGTAACTAATGATGTTAACTTTGACAAGGCTCTTGAAGAAGTTAAAAAATTAAGCTAATATGACAAATATTAATTTAATCGTACTTGGAAAAATCAAGGAATCTTATTTTAAAGATGCCATAAATGAGTACAAAAAAATGCTTAAGTCTTACGCAGATTTAAGCATTTTTGAAATTATGGACGAACCCTGCCCCGAAAATTTATCAGAAAAAGACATGGAGAAGGTAAAAAACACTGAGGGCGAAAAGATTTTGTCAAAGATAAAAGACGATGCCTATGTAATTGCCCTTGCCATTGAGGGAAAGAGCCTTGACTCTTTAGCTTTTGCAGATAAAATTAATAATCTTATGATTGACGGTCACTCAAATATAACTTTTGTAATTGGAGGAAGTCTAGGACTATCTGATGAAGTTTTACAAAGAGCAAACTACAAGCTAAGCTTCTCCAAGATGACCTTCCCTCACAAACTTATGCGAGTGATCCTCATGGAGCAAATCTACAGGGCCTTCAGGATAATAAATAACCACCCCTACCACAAGTGAAGTTTTTATTAAATTAAATTTATTAAATCAAGTTTTTTCCTTTCACGACTTTCATCTTACAAATATTGAAAATTTAGCTAAGGCAAACAAAAAAGGACTCATGGGAGTCCTTTCTTTTACCATTTATTAAATTATTTGATTATATCTTTCCATTCTTCCATATTATCCTTTAATCTTAGATAAGTGTGGCTGTGGTAAGCTTCAACAAGTTCATAATAACCCCAATGTCCCTTATAAGACATGTCTTTGTAATTGTGAACTGTATCTTGATTTGCATCAATGAAATTCTTGTCAGGGTATCTTTCATACAATTTATTTAACATTGTAGCAACTTCTGCTCTTGTAATAGTATTGTCTGGTTTGAAAGTTCCATCAGGATAACCCTTAATTCTTTCATTGCCATAAGCTTGGTTAATTGCAGCTTCAAATTTGTGACCTTTCACATCATCAAATGGAGCAACTGTATTGTTTTTCTTGTCAATATGACTAATTAACTCAGCAAGTTCTGCTCTAGTGATCTTGTCGTTAGGTCTAACATTTTCGCCTTCTTTTTCTAACAAGTAACCAGCTTTAAAGGCAGCGTTGATAGCGCCATTGTACCACATATCTGCCTTAGTGTCTTTATAAATCTTAGAAGACTTGTCGCTTAAATCAAGTTTTTGAAGTCTTGCAACTACTGCAATTGCTTCTGCTCTTGTCATATCTCCATCAGGTCTAATAGTATCATCTGGATATCCGAAGATGTATTGATCATGAGTGTTAATAACTTCTTTAGTTTCAACTTCTTTTTTGTCAACAGATGCGTAAACTGGATAAGTTGGAGTATATTCGTGAATCTTTAGTTGTGGTTTAATCTCAGGTTCAGGAATTGGAGTAGGTTCTGGTTCTGGTGTAGGTTCCGCTTTCTTAGAGCATAATACTGTAAATGTTATATCTTCTAAATCTCCACCTTCTTGTGAATAAAGAAAATCCCTTCCACCTTCTTCTTGGATAGCTTTCCAATTTACAAAAAGAGAATATATATTTGTGTCATATTTTCTTCTTAGTTGTGAATCATTTAAAAGATTTGGTATAACTTCTCCAAATATTTCTGGATGTTTATCTAACATATAATCAATTGCCTCATTGACATTTGGATCTTCTTCATTAAAGTGGGTAACATTTTTCCAAGTATCATCTTGTACTACAACATCTTCACCAAATTTTTCACGCAATTCGTCTTTATATTCAGAAGCTACCCAATCGTCTACATCTGTAATAGTTCTGAAAAATACCTTTCCACCTAGTTGTCCTTTTACAGTGTATTTTTCTCCATAAACAGCTTCATCAGATAACTTTAGTCCAGGAATATTTATATAAAAATTAGAATCCACTTTTAAAACAGTATTGCTAAGGTCATAGATAGAAGGCATCATTTTCTTTGCTTCTTCTGTCAAAGGCATTTCTATTTTTAGCAAAGTTTCTCCAGTTTCAGGATCAGTACTTCTTTCAACTTTTGAAATGTAATAAACATTTTGTGATCCAAGTAATTCTAGTGAAGATTCATTTATATCTTCAGGAACTATGATTTCTTTTGGAAATCTTAAAGTACATGAAAATACACTTCCTAAATCAAGTGCTGGCCAAAATCTAAAAATTGGGTGTTCATTAAACTTTAATTCAGCATCTTCAAAACCAACAACACTAGCTGGATTTGAAACTGTATCTTTGATTTTTTGAACATTTAATTTTGTAGTAACATCGAACTTTTCATCTTTGTTAATTGAAAAATAATTATTACTTTCAGTTTCAGTTTTATTTCCTAAAATATCTCCATCTAGTTTTTGATTTACTGGAAAACCACCAAGTTCTTCTGGAAAATCAGATAAATCCATCGGATATAATTCATTAAATAAGCTAAGGATTCCTTTTCCATCTGCTTGAATTGCTTTGGATTTATCAACTAATCTTAAATTTTGTTCAACTTCTGGAACATAATCCATAATTGTGTCGCCTTTTTTATAATGAATTGTCATTGGAATGTCTACATTTAAAATATCTTCGTTCCTAATTTCACCATCTAAATTCAAAGCTATATCTGATTTTAATGTTTTGAATTTAGCCCTAAATATAAGAGTATTTCCTTCTATAATTAAATCTTGTGGATCATATACCTTTTTAAGAGATTCATTATTGGACCACTTAGCTGTAATTTCATCTTTGTTAAATTCCATATTTTTAGGTAACTTAACTTTAAGTTCATAATAAGAATTTTCAAGATTCCAGTCTGTTTGATCCCATTTTTCTTTTGCTTTATTCAATTGTTCTTTTTCAAAAGCAAATTCCTTTGAAATATCACCTTTAAACATTTCTTCTAATTTTTTGTCATCTTCGTCACTCCAAGGATCTGGAACCCAAATATTCATGACTTTACCAATATTTTTTTATAATAAAATCCTAAAATTCCTCCAGAGTTAAACTCATCACTCATTATCTTGAGTACATTTGTTTCGTCTTTGTCTTCAGTTATTTGCAGAAATGTGTTTACGTCTAAATTGTCCTTATCAGCAGTAAAGCCAACTTTATTTTGTTCTTCGAATTTCGCATCTTCAATATTACCAAATTGAATTTCTACCTTTCTTGACTCCTCAGCAAAGACATTGAAAGGCATAATGCCAACTAACATTACTAGAGCTAAAAATAAGCTCAATGATTTTTTAATTATTTTTTTCACTTTAAACCTCCTTTTATTAAAAAATCAAAAAGAGCAAGAAAATAAAGCTATTAAATAGCCAAATTTTCTTGCTCATAAAAATTTATATTCAAATAAGACGAAATTATCCTTTCGCCTGAATATACACTTGTAGTTGTCTGTCTGTCTGTCTGTCTGTCTGTCTGTCTGTCTGTCTGTCTGTCTTGATTTTAAAAATTCTATTCATAACTTGTCAAGTCCTTTTTTGTTTATAACATGAATATATCACTCTTACATTTTCTTTTCAACATTAAAAATCATTTATATATAAATATATAAAAAAACTTGCCAGGTCGGCAAGTTCTCTTTCTTATATTAAAGAATCTAAAAACATCATTAGGATAAATCCAAAGATGACTCCATAAGTCGCGGCTCTCTCGTAACCATTGGAGTGAGTTTCTGGAATAATTTCATCGCTTATTACAAAAAGCATTGCTCCTCCTGCTAGGGCAAGTATAAATCCAAGTGTTGATGAGAATATTGACACAAGCCAAACTCCCAAAAAGGCTCCAATGGGTTCAACAAGTCCAGTAAGTGTTGCTATTATAAAACCTTTTTTGCGAGAGTAACCTTCCCTCACAAGGGCAAGGGCAACGGCAAGTCCTTCTGGCATATTTTGTAATGCTATACCAAAGGCAACTGAAAGTCCATTGGACATATTTTCTCCACCAAAGCCAACTCCAGTGGCAAGTCCTTCTGGAAAATTGTGGATTGCTATTGCTATTACAAAGAGCCAAATTTTGGAAAGATTTTTTACATCCACTCCTTCATGTTTCTTGTCAATTAAATGCTCATGAGGTGCATACTTATCTATTAAATCAAGCATAAGTGCTCCGCAAAAAATTCCAAGACCTGTAACTATTACTCCCATCTTGCCACTTCCTGCTTCAAGACTCGGTATAATTAGTGAAAAGCAAGTTGCAGAGAGCATTACTCCAGCAGCTGCTGCGAGTAGTACATCTAGCACCTTTTGGCTCACATTCTTTGCAAAAAATATAGGGATTGCACCAACCCCTGTCATAAGTCCAGGCACGACACAGCCCAGAATAATAAAAGTTAAATTCATATAATCACCTTAATTCTAATTACTAAATAATTATATCACATTAAATCCTTACTTTTTCCAAAAAAATAAAGCACGACTGGCGTGCTTTTCTAATTTTATTTTTTATAAACTATTTACAGCTCTTCTTATACCGCCCGCTATTTCCTCTGCAAATCTTGAAACTTTGTCAAAAAGATCTCCTAGGTTGAAATTTCTTATTCCATTTAATATGAGATGTCTGTCGATTTTTTGATTTCCAATAAATATGGAAATATTAAAAAGTTTCATAAGGACAAGGATTAATACCACTATTCCCAAAATTTTTAAAGCTTTTTTCATTTTATCACCTAGGTCTTTAATTCTCTTTCAATTTCTTCATAATTTGCCATGAACTTCTTGCAAGCACTTAAAAATTTCTTGTTGTGCTTTAAGTGTTTTAGATGAAGAAGTTCATGCAAGACTACTGCTTCGATTTGCTCATAGGGTCTCTCTGCCAAATAGAGATTTATTTTTATATCTCCCCTCTTTGGATAGCAAGTTCCCCATCTCACTTTCATCTTCCGAATTTCATAGGAATTGGCATAAAGCCCTGTCATGGCTTCGTATTTTGGAAAAATTTCATCTAAGACTTTTTTTAATTCTCTTCTATAAATTTTTTCCAGATCTTCTTCTGATGTAAAGTTCACTTTTTCTCCAAATAAGTGATTTTTGTAGCGTCTTCTTCTCTTGTCATCTTCTTTTAGTTTCTCTATTGTTTCGAGGTTTTCCTCGATAAAGTTATTTATTTTTCTTTCGCTAATACTTCTTGGAGCTGATACTTTAATTATACCATCTTCTACTTTTATTCGAAGGCTCTTTATCTTTTTTCTGTTTATTTCTATATCCATTATAAAAGTGGTGACAAAAGTCTTGAGAAGGATTCTTTTATTTTTGTTATCCTAGATCTATTGGTATACATTTCTTTAGTTATCTCTGTGCATTTTTCCAAATCTTTTTTAAAGTCATCCTTTAATTTTTTATTTAATTCTTCATCATACAAGAAGGCATTGACTTCAAAGTTAAGTTCAAAGGATCTTATGTCAAAATTTGCTGTACCAACGCTTGATAAGTAGTCATCTGATATAACAATTTTTGTGTGAAGAAAACCTCCTTCGTATTGGTAAACATGAGCTCCCCATCTTATTAATTCTCCTAAAAAGGAAAGTGAAGCCCAGTGAACAAAGGGATGATCTTTTTTTGCAGGAAACATAATATTTACATCAACACCACTTAGGGCAGCAACTTTTATTGCTTTAAAAAGTCCTTCATCTGGTACAAAGTAAGGAGTTTGGATATAAAGTTCCTTTCTGGCAGAAGTTATAAGTTTTTCATATCCATTTCTTATGGAATCTGCCTTTGTGTCTGGTCCACTGGTAACTATATTTATATCTACTCCATCATCTATTTCATCAAAGATTTCAGTTGTGAATCCCTTTGTGTGTGCATCAGATGCAAATTTAAAGTCTAAGAAAAATCTCCAAGCTAGTCCATTGACTGCTGGTCCTTCAATTCTTAGGTGAGTATCTCTCCAATAACCCATAGGTCCCTTGGATATATATTCATCGCCAACATTAAATCCGCCAACGTAAGCAATTCTCTTGTCTATTACTACGATTTTCCTGTGGTTTCTGTAGTTCATGTGAGTGTTAACTTTATCTATAATTCCTGGGAAAAATATTGCAAATTTAACTCCAGCTTCTTTTAGGGACTTTCTATCCCTAAGTTTCATTTTCCTAACACCCATACCATCTACTAATAAGTAAACGTCAAGACCATCTTTGGCCTTTGACTTTAGTATATTCATAAATTCAGCGGAAATTCCATCTGATTTAAAAATATAGTATTGCACATAGATAGTGTGCTTAGCTTTTTTTAAATCTTCAAATAGGGCATCAAATTTTTCCACACCGTCATTATAAATTTTTATCTTGTTGTCAGTGTAGAGCATTTCATTTTCTGCCTTGTTAAACATCTCTACCATATCTAGATAATTAGATGTCCTCTTGTTAGAAAATCTAAAATCTTTATTTTTTAATTCTCTTAATTGAGCCTTAGATTCCTTGCTAAGGAGTTCATCTTTTTTACTCTTTCCACTAAATATCCTAGATTTTGATATGTCTTGTCCTATGAAAATATAGAGGATAAAACCTATAAGAGGCAAGAAGTTAATTGCCATTACCCACAAAAGAGTGGATATTGGCTTCTTGTTGTCAAATAAAATTATAAAAGTGGATACTAATACATTTATTATAAATAATATTGAATAAACTTGGGCGAAGTTTTTAAACATCCCAAAATATGCACTTAACATCTTCTTCTCCTCAATTAAAATTATTTATTTTTCTTTGATTTATATCTTGTTTGTGAATTTAAGATTTTCTTTCTAAGTCTAAATTCATTAGGTGTGATTTCTATTAACTCATCATCTTCAATAAATTCAAGAGCTTCTTCAAGACTCATTTTTCTTGCTGGAGAAAGTCTAAGAGCTTCATCAGAGCCAGATGCTCTTACATTTGTTTGTTTCTTTGATTTTGTAACAGAAACTTCGATTTCTACTCCCTTTGGAGATTCGCCAACAACTTGTCCTTCGTAAACATCTTCTCCTGGAACAACAAATAGAGTTCCACGTTCTTGGGCATTGTTAAGTCCATAAGCTGAAGCTGTTCCTGTGTCAAAGGAAACTATGGAAGCATTAACTCTTCTTGGAATATCTCCTTTAAATGGTACATAAGATTCAAAAATAGAATTTAGGATTCCAGAACCCTTAGTGTCAGTCATAAATTCAGTTCTATAACCAATAAGTCCCCTTGATGGAATTATAAATTCAAGTCTTTGATAACCACCATTTGGTTCAACTATATTTACAAGTTCACCTTTTCTTCTACCAAGCTTTTCTATAACAGAACCTGCATAAACATTGTCAACATCAATTGTTACTCTTTCAGTTGGTTCAAGTTTTTTGCCATTTTCATCATATTTATATAAAACTTGTGGTTTAGAAACTTGGAATTCATAACCTTCACGTCTCATGTTTTCTATTAAAACTGAAAGGTGAAGTTCTCCTCTACCACTTACCTTGAAGGAGTCAGTAGTGTCAGTTTCTTCTACTCTAAGTCCAACATCAGTTTGAAGTTCTTTATTTAATCTTGCCTTGATTTGTCTTGAAGTTAAAAACTTTCCTACTCTTCCTGCAAAAGGTGAATCATTTACAGAGAAGTTCATAGATATAGTCGGCTCAGAAATTTTTACAAATTCAAGAGCTTCTGTATCTTCTGTTGAAGTAATAGTATCTCCAATATTTATGTCCTCAATACCAGTTACGGCAACGATAGAACCTGACCTTGATGAATCTACCTCAACTCTGTCTAGACCTTCAAATTCATAAATTTGTGCAATTTTAATGTTTTCTTGGAAATCTGGCAATTCTTTATTAACTCTAACAAGTTTGTCATTTTCTTTAATTACACCTTGTTCGATTTTACCAATACCGATTCTTCCAATATATTCATTGTAGTCAATTGTAGAAATTAAAAGTTTAAAGGGTTCGTCATCTCTTTGTTCTGGACTTGGAATATATTTGATAATAGTTTCAAAAAGTGGGTCCATATTTTCCATCTTGTCGTCTAAGTCTAGTGCTGCAATGCCTTGTTTTGCAGATGCAAAAACAAAAGGACATTCAAGAACATCATCGTCAGCACCAAGTTCAATAAATAAATCAAGAACTTCGTCTACAACATCAAGTGGTCTTGCTTCTGGTCTGTCTACCTTATTTATGCAGACAATAACTGGAAGATTAAGTTCAAAGGATTTCTTTAAAACAAATTTCGTTTGAGGCATTGGTCCTTCAAAGGCATCTACTAATAAAACAACACCATTTACCATTTTTAAAACACGTTCAACTTCGCCACCAAAGTCGGCGTGTCCTGGTGTGTCAATAATATTAATCTTTACACCATTGTGATTCACGGCAGTGTTTTTAGAAAGAATAGTGATTCCTCTTTCCTTTTCAATGTCGTTAGAATCCATTACCCTTTCATTAACCTTTTGATTGTCCCTAAAAATACCTGATTGTCTTAGTAGGGCATCAACTAAAGTAGTTTTGCCGTGGTCAACGTGGGCAATAATTGCAATATTTCTAATATCTTCTCTTTTCAAAAATCTCATCTCATTTCTTCATGTTTCTATCCTATTTTAATCTTAAATAAAAAAAAGTGCAACATAAAATGACCTATAAACCGATATTTTCAAAGTTTATAGGTCATTTTTTTTAATGGTAACGACAATAGCAACGAGTTGCTATTGGAGTGGTCTTCACAGTGAAGCCGAGCCCAGCGATGGCTGAACTGATGAAGAAGCTTATGCAGGACACAAGTCTAATACTACTTATTAATGAGTATTAGACTTGTGACTCGCACTTATTTCTTGAATCTTTCAACTAATTCATCGAAAGTTACTTCTTCCTGATCTCCAGTCTTCATATCCTTCAAACTATACTTTCTTGACTTAATTTCTTCTTCGCCAAGTACTATTACATAGTCTACCTTTGTTTGGTCTGCATACTTAAATTTCTTTTTAAGTTTTGCAAATTCTGTATAAACTGAAACTTTTACTCCTTTTTCTCTTAATTCGCTGAGAAGTTTAATACCATCAGAAAGACAGTCATCCATAGGTATTATCAAAAGATCAACTAGAGATTTTTCTTCACTAGAAATAATTTTTGCTTCATTTAATTGGTAGAAAAGCCTAGAAAGTCCAATGGAAATTCCAACTCCTGGAAGAGTTTTGTCTGTGTAATAACTTGCAAGATCTTCGTATCTACCACCAGAGCAAACTGAACCAATTTTTGGATAATTATCAAGAGTAGTTTCGTAAACTGTTCCTGTATAATAATCAAGACCTCTAGCTATTTTTAGGTCAATGTCAAATGAGTCTTCATCTATGCCAAAATCTCTCATGTAGCCAACAACTTGAGTAATTTCGTCAAGTCCTTCAAGGAAGATTTCATTTTCTATATTTAAATCTCTAAGTTGCTCTAGGATTTCATCCACAGATCCACCGATTTTTATAAATTCTAGAATTTTTTCTCCAGAAGCCTTGTCAACTCCAGATTCAGATAATTCTTCTAGGACACTTTCTTCGCCAATCTTGTCGAGTTTATCCACAGTTCTCAAAACATTCATTGAGTCTTCGATGCCAAGTGAGGCAAAAAATCCCTTTAAAATCTTTCTATTATTTAGGTGAATTGTAAAGTCTGTGAATCCTAAATCTTTAAAAGTGTGGAAAATTACAACTGGAAATTCTGCATCATTTACTAGGGATAATTCTCCCATACCAATTGTGTCAATATCACATTGGTAAAATTCTCTAAAACGTCCTTTTTGAGCTTTTTCTCCTCTATATACCTTTCCTATTTGATATCTTTTAAAAGGGAAAGATAAATCGTTCATGTGTTCTACAGTATATCTTGCTAGAGGAACTGTTAGGTCAAATCTAAGACTCATGTCTGTGTCGCCCTTTGAAAATCTGTAAATTTGCTTTTCAGTTTCTCCACCGCCCTTTGCTAGTAGGACTTCAGATTTTTCTATAACTGGAGTATCTATTGGCAAAAAGCCGTGTTTTTCAAAATTCTTTCTTATTATGTCTTTCATCTCATTAAAGAGAATTTGATCCTTTGGAAGTAGTTCCATAAAACCTGGAAGGGTTGATGGTTTTACTATTGTCATGATATCACTCCTGTTTTATAAATTCTTATTTCTTCTTATAGTTATTATTAATATTTTTATTTTATCACATTTAGATATCTTTTTGTACTTTTGTATAGTATTATATGAAAGTTTTCTTTTTTCACAATATACAAGTGCTATTTTTTAAAATTTTTAAAATTTTATTTGCCCTTCTCTTTTGACTTGCGAGTTATTATCATTTATAATAAATTAGTTAATATTTATAACAATATTAATAGAAAATTTCAGGAGGAAAAAAGATGGAAAGAACGGTAATTGAGTTCGGCATGTTCGAAACTCTACTTCTCGGCGTATTAGCCATTTACTTGGGAGATTTCCTGAGAAAAAAATTCCCTGTCCTAGTTAAGTACTGTCTGCCTTCAGCAGTAATAGGCGGCACTATTGTTTCTATTATAACAATGCTTTTATACTATGCAGGAGTTATGGAACCAAACTTTGATTTCAAAACAGTTAACACTTTATTTTACTGCTTATTCTTTGCTGCCAGTGGAGCTGCAGCCAGCCTTTCACTTTTGAAAAAAGGTGGAAAGCTTGTAGTTATTTTTGCAGCTTTGGCTGCCATACTTGCTGCTTGTCAAAATGCAGTAGCACTAGGTGTTGGTAACTTACTGCATGTTCACCCACTTATCTCTATGATGACTGGTTCAATACCAATGACAGGTGGACACGGAAATGCTGCAAGTTTTGCACCAATAGCTGTTGATGCTGGTCAATCTGCTGCAATGGAAGTTGCAATTGCATCTGCTACTTTTGGTCTTATTGCTGGTTCTCTTATTGGTGGACCTTATGGTAACTTTATTGTCAGAAGATTTGGCTTTGAAAATCCAGAACTTGACAATCAAGCTACAACAATTGTAGATACTGCAAAAACTGTAATGATGAACAAGAAAACTGTGGTTTCTTCTGTCAATATGTTGGTTCTTGCTTGTGGTATTGGTCAATTAGTTTTCTTAGGTCTTCAAAAAACTGGAGCAAACATTCCAATTCACGTTTGTTGTATGCTTGGTGGAATTCTTGTAAGAGTATTTTTAGACAAGACTGGAAGAGCCGAAGATTCACTTCTTGAAGCAATTGATACTGTTGGAGATTTTTCTCTTGCACTCTTTGTTTCTATGTCAATTGTAAGTATGAAATTGTGGCAACTAGCAGACCTAGGACCTCAACTTATTGTACTTCTTCTTGCTCAAGTTGTTCTTGTTCTAGCATTCACATACTTCTTGACATTTAGGCTACTTGGCAAGAATTACGATGCAGCTGTTATGACTGTAGGTCACCTTGGATTCTCAACAGGAGCTGTTCCAGTTTCAATGACTACAATGAAAACAGTTTGTGACAAATATAGATTTTCTAAACTTGCCTTCTTTGTTGTTCCAGTAATTGGTGGTTTTATTTCAAACTTTACAAATGCACTAATAATTACAAAATTCTTGGACATTGCTACAAAAATGGGCATGGGTATGTAATTTAAAATTTAATAATTCTTAAATTATATTTGAAATTTATTTTTGAAAATGTAAAAGGGCTAGTAGTAAAAACTATTAGCCCTTTTCTTATTTTAAATTTTTATATTTATTTTTAATTAATTAGTAAAGTCCTGAAGCTTTTTCAGAAGTGTTAATGAAAATATTCTTAACTTGTGAATAAGCATCAAGCATCATCTTGTGGTTTTCTCTTCCAATACCTGATTTCTTGTAGCCGCCAAATGGTGCGCCTGCTGGAAGTTGGTTATAAGTGTTAACCCAAACTCTTCCTGTTTCGATTCCTCTTGCAACTCTAATTGCCTTGTTGATGTCCTTTGTCCAAACAGCACCTGCAAGACCATAATCAGAATCATTTGCCAACTTAATAACTTCATCTTCGTCCTTGAACTTAATTACAACTGCAACTGGTCCAAAGATTTCATCTCTTGCAACCTTCATATTGTTGTCAGCATTTGTAATAAGAGTTGGCATTGTGAAGTAACCATTTTCTGTGCCATTCTTTGTAGCTTTTTCGCCACCAACAGCAATAGTTGCTCCTTCTTTTCTTGCAACTTCTACATAACCAAGAACTTTTTCAGTTTGTGATTTATTTACTTGTGCTCCAACTTGAGTGTCTTCTTCCCAAGGTAGACCAACTTTTATATTCTTGAATTTTTCAATTGCCTTTTCAACAAATTCGTCGTAAATATTTTCGTGAACAAAAACTCTTGAACCTGCACAACATACTTGACCTTGGTTAAATAAAATTCCCATAGCAAGTCCATCAAGTGCAAGATCCATATCGCAATCATCGAAGAATATATTAGCTGACTTTCCGCCAAGTTCTAAAGTAGCAGGAATTAATTTTTCTGCTGCAGCACTTGCAATTTTATAGCCAACTTCAGTTGAACCAGTGAAAGCAAGTTTTGAAAGTCCTTCATGGTGTTGTAAATATTCTCCAGATTTAGAACCAGATCCTGTAACAACATTGATAACTCCCTTTGGAACAACGTCTTTTATTAACTTCATAAGTTCAAGTAGAGATAATGAAGTAGTTGAAGATGGTTTAATAACAACTGCATCTCCTGCTGCAAGAGCTGGAGAAAGTTTCCAAGCTGCCATTAAGAATGGGAAGTTCCATGGAATAATTTGTCCAACAACTCCAAGAGGTTCACGAAGAACAATGGATAGAGTATTTTCGTCAATAGCATTGGCAGTTCCTTCTTCAGCTAGGATTGCTCCAGCAAAATATCTAAAGTGTTCTGATGCTAGAGGAATATCAATATTTCTTGTTTCTCTAATTGGTTTACCGTTATCAAGAGTTTCAACCATTGCAAGATGGTCTGCATTTTCATCGATAATATCAGCAATCTTGTTTAGGATTTTTGCTCTTTCATATCTATTAGTCTTTTTGTATTCCTTGAAGCCTTCCCAAGCAGCCTTAACTGCATTGTCTACATCTTTTTCTGATGCTTGGGCTATGGATGATAATTTTTCGCCATCAGCTGGACAAAATACATCTAAGCTTTCTCCACTTTCACTTTCAACAAATTCTCCACCAATAAATAGGCCATACTTTTTATCTAAATTAATATTTGGTTTAGTCATTTTACACTCCTTATTTTACTTTAATGTATCATATAAAGCTCTCATATAAAAATTACCCCTCATAATTGATTTAAAACTTCAAAAATCTTATTTTTAATATTTTACTTAGCGAAAGTTTTTTCTCTTTTAGGCACTAAAAAAAGACCTTTTTCGGTCTTTTTCTTTGTTTTCTATTTGATTTTCTTTATCAATTTTACTTTTATTAAGTATCCCATTCTAAATATAAAATTTCTCCCCTATCTTCATCAAGTATTAGGGCAACAAAATTTCCATACATTCCTGCAAAAACATATTCCGAAGTCGGTTTAAAATAAATTTCATTTTTTAAATCAAGAGAAGGGTCAAAGCCTCTCTTTTTAACTTGTAAGTAACAAGTTTCTATTTGGGATAATTTATTTTCATCCTTTTCAACATAATAATCTTTTAAAGACTTTTTTATCTCTTCACTATCATTTTTATCAAAAGAAAATAAAACTGCCGCCTCGCCATCTCCGTGAAAACTTGGCTCCTTATAAAGTTCTCTAATTCTCTTTACAGATTTAGGAAATCTTATGCCAAATTCATTTTCCACTTCTTTGACAGACTGATCCCTATTGTCAGATAACAAAAACAAGACTGGAATTGCTGCAAGAAAAATTATAAACATTGCAATTAAAATTCTCTTAAATTTTTTATCAGTCATCTTCATCACCTTGATACCTTAAAATATCTCCAACATCACAATTTAAAACCCTACAGATTTCCGAAAGAGTAGAAAATCTTATAGCCTTTGCCTTATTAGTTTTTAAAATAGAAAGATTGGCAATAGTAATGCCTACTTCTTCAGATAATTCAGTCAATGTCATTTTATTTTTTGCAAGTTCTATATCCAAATCCACAATTATTTTTCCCATAATCTACCTCAAATCGTAAGATCATTTTCTTCTTTTAAGACAATTCCTTCCTTAATGAGATCAGCTAAAAGAAGAAAAATTTGTCCAACTAACATTGCCAAGATTCCAAGCCCAATAAAAATAAGATTTGTTATAGATCCATCTAGGTTAAAATTTGTATAAATAATTGCAAGGATTGACAGTAAAAAAATTCCAATAAAAGAAAGTGCAACTAGTTGAAGATCAAATAACATATTTGTATCAAAAAGCTTATCTTCTCCATATTTTTTAAGGGCAAAGAGCCCAAATAAAATTGCTATGATTAAAGCAATTATAATAGCTTCACACAAAAATAACATTGGATATTTCATGTTCATAAACATGGGATAAAGTTTAGCCATGAAATTTGAAGCCTTAATGAGTCCATAGGAAAGACTCATTAAAATAATAATTGCAAATACTAAAAGTCCACCAATAAATTTAACTCTAAAAGATTTCATAAGATCCTCCTTTTCTTTTATTATATAGAACTATTTAATGAATTACAATAAATATTTATCGTTTTTCGATAAATATTTTGTTTTAGATAGTTAAAATATCAAAATAAAAAAGTCTGCAGGATAAGCCACAGACTTTTTTGAAAAATTCTTATTTATTATTTATTTACTTTTCTTCATTTCATTTTTTAGAAGAGTTAATTCTTTTCTTAATTCTTCAATTTCTTTTTTAAGAGATTCATCTTCTTTTACTTTTTGATTTTCTTCTTTTAATTGTGTAATTTCATCTTTAAGAGCCTTGATTTCTTTTTCAGAATCAGTCTTTATCTTTGTAATCTTTCTTTCTAGACTTGATTTAGCTTTCTTTTCATCTGCAAATTCTTTAGAAAGTTCTTGAACTTCAGTCATAAATTCTTCTGCATCTTTAGCTGTTGCTATTGGAAAATCTGCCAATCTTTCTGCAAGTTTTTCTTTGTAAGAAAGCTTATTTTTTCAACTACATCTAAAATTTCTTGAACCTTTTCTTTGTATTCATTAGAATTTACAAGTTCCTTATAAGCTTTTTCAAAGTTATTCATATAGAATCTATAGAAATCTGCAAAATCTTCTAAAGAAGCTTCTGTTTCAAGCCCTTCTATATAAGCTCTTTGTGCCTTTAATGCTGTCTCTTGATTTTTCTTTTCAAGGAATAAATTAAAGTCTAAAAGTTTAAGTTCAAGGTCTAGATAATTTTGTAATTCTCTCTTAGATTTTTCCTTTTCTTCAGGGCTTATGCCAATAGTTGGCATTTCATAAATCTTGTCCAAAATTCCTTGATAAAATTCTTTTACATCAGCCACTAAAAGTTCTGGTCTATTTTTTATGGCATTTTCATAAAAATCAATAGATTTCTTAGAATTTTCTATAGCTGGTCTAATAAATTTTTCCAAATTAAAGTTTTCTAGAACTCTGTAATAACTGTCTGGAATTAATTTATAAAAATACTTTTTAGACATTTCAACTAACTCATCGCTATAAAGTTCAAAAAGTTCAATTAATTTGTTTTGTGCAGCTACAAGATCTAGGTCCTTATAAAAAATCACCATAAGCAAGATAAAGCTTATTCAAGAAGTCCATATTTTTCTTGTAAGATTCAATAGAATCTTGGTATCCTGGAACTTGTGCAAAGAATTCTCTAAAGTTTTCTTCAAACTTTTTATTCATTTCTGTGTAATTGTTAAAAAATTCCATTGGATTTTTAAAATTATTTGTGAACATATTTGCAGCAAAAGGATTATAATCTCCTAAATTAAAAGAATCCATGAATTTGCCATAAGCTTCCTTTTGCTTTTCAAATATATTTTTCTGCATCTCCATCATATCTTCAAAAAAATTATTATTATACATTTTTTTCCTCCTCTTAAATATCATCCACTAATTTCTTTAATACTATTCCACAAGTATTCTCAAAACTTTTGCTTTATTAAGTTATAACAATAAATGACAATATAGTCAAATAATGATTACCTTTTCCCCAAAAATATTTAAAATTTTACATATTGTTGACACTTTTTATATATCTCCTTATAAATATGTTACCCAATTAAAGCGTTTATAATTTATATTTCGTAACATATTTTATTTTAATCACACTTTTAGTAAAAAAGATTATTTTAATCATAAAAAGTGTTCATACTTTTCCCATTTTGCAAGCTTCCTTTATAATTCTTTGTCCTTATGTTATAATGTATTTAAGAAAAATTTTAATTAGGGGGAGGACGTACATATTATGGAAAAACCTTGGGAGTTTGATGATTTTATATTTGATGGCGATGTTCTAAAGGGAATGACAAGAAAGGGCAAAGACAAAATCAAGAATGAAGAATTATTTGATATGGTAGTGCCTACTGAAGGACCTGACGGAACAAAGATTAGAGTTATTGGAGAACAATGCTTCTTTAGAAGAAAACTTAACTCTGTTGTAATTCCTGAAACTGTTGAAGAAATTCACTACGAAGCTTTTGGAGTTAACAATCTTACAGAAGTTGAAATTCCTGATGGAATCAAAAAGATTGATGCTTACGCATTCTACAGAAACAAATTAACTGATGTTAAGTTACCAGAAGATCTAGAATACATCGGCGACAATGCATTCTCACTAAACCAAATTGGTGAAATTGCAATTCCTGATACAGTTGAATTCATTGGAGTAAGTGCTTTCTACAAGAACAACCTTACTGAAATCAACTTACCTAAAAACATCAAGGAAATCGACATGTATGCTTTCAGAAAGAACAACATCCGTGAAGTTAACGTACCAGCTGGTATAGAAAAACTTGATCACAGAGCTTTCGAAGAAAACACTGTTGTTAAAGAAGACTAAAATTTATATTTTTAACTGTTGTCTTAGGGCAACAGTTTTTTATTGCCTATTTTTATTATTTTTAAATTTTTACCTTTTAAATTTACTAATCTCTTATACTTTTTTTAATAAATTCCTACTGGCTTTTATTAAATTTTCTAAAAATTTTAACTTTATTCAAAATAAAAAACTGCCAAGCCTGACAGTTTTATAAAGAAATATATAATTTTACATCTCTATTTTTCTACCTATTTCCTTTTCAAGGGCAAGTTCATAAATTCGCTCTGCCGCAACTAGATCAAGACCGGCAAAACCAACTGTCTTAAACCAAGTTATCTCATCTTTTGATTCTCTTCCAACTTCCTCTCCCAAAATAAGATTGCCCAGCTCGTGAGAAATTTTTTCTTCTTTAATTTTTCCCTCTTTTATAGGAATTATTACATCACCAGCTTCTTTTATTACACCTTCATTTGTATCTGTAAAAATTTTATCAGCTCTTACAATAAATTCAGCAGGTGTTTCTTGCATATCCGGCCTATAAGATCCAACACTATTTATATGGACTCCTCTTTTTACTTTATTTCCATTGAAGACTGCTTTTTTAGAAGTAGTAACTGTTGTTATGATATCTACTTGACCCAATATCTTATCCATATCATTTACAGGAAGAATTTTTGCTCCATATTTTTTTAATTTTTCATCCATTTCTTTTGCAAAAGTTTCTGCCCTTTTAAAATTTATATCATACACATAGGCCTTCTTGATTTTTCTAACTGCAAGGACTGCTTCTAATTGTGTCGCAGCTTGTCCTCCAGTCCCTATTAATAAAAATTCTTTAGCATCTTTATTAGATAAAAGTTCTGTTGCAGCTCCAGAAACTGCTCCTGTTCTTAATCTCGTCAAAACTGTTCCGTCTAAAATAGCTTTAACAAAACCATTTGCCCTATCTATTAAAATCATTGTGGAAGGTGCACTTACAAGTCCTTTTTCAATATTTTGTGGATAGATATCAATTATTTTCATGCCAAGAGCATTTTTATCTTTAATAAAACCAGGCATAAAAATTGCAGTGCTAGAACTTTCTTTATCAACATCAATAACAGTTCTAAGAGGAATATCGGATTTCCCTTGGCTATAAGATTTTAGAGCTTCTTTGTCAGCTTCAATAATATCTTTTATATCAACTGCTTTTAAAATATCTTCTTCCCTTAAAATTAAAATCTCCATAAGTTTTTCTCCTTATTTTTTATAATATATAAATTAATTTTACTTAAACTTTTAAATTTCTTTTAGCTTTATATTTTTATAAAATATTTTATTAACTTCTAAAGATTATTATATCAGAAAATCTCCTACTATTTTTAGGCATAAAAAAGACGCCGACTCCTCGGCGCCTAAAATTTATATTTTTATTACATTCTATTAAGTTGAACCATTTCGTTAAATGTTTCAAGTTGAGTTTTAGCTTGACCAAAGTCAGTCATTTGTTGGTCATAACCCATCTTAATTAGTGGAATACCAGCTTTTTCGTAAGCTTGTTTTAATGATGGATATTCCATTTCTTCTGTATCGTTAAATGTCATCATGAATAGAAGACATCCGTCAGCATCGTTATCAAGAGCTAGGTCAACAACATATTTTGGTCTCTTCCAAATATCTGGATCGTAAAGAATTGGATCTTCGTCCATTCTTGCAAATTGATCAGCAAGAGCCATGTATGGATCTTCAATAGAAGTATCAACGTCAACTTTGAATCCTCTTGATTCACTTGCAACGTCATCTGCAACTACACAGATGTTGAAGTTGTCAAGAACTTCAAGAAGTGCTGGGTTGTCAGTGATGATACCAGAAGTTACTACTCTTGGTCCATTGCATTCTTCTTTTGGCATTGCTTTAAGAGCTTCAATAAGTTCTTTTAGCATCTTGTTGTGTTCATCTTTAAGCATGTGGAAAGAAGCTTTAAGAACGTTACATCTATCAGATGCTTTAATTGTCTTAGAGTAGTCACCACATAATTTAACAAATTCTCTCTTTAGAGCTCTGTTTTCGTTATATACTTCGAAAGCTTTCTTTAGATTTTCGTCAGTGATTTTAACATCACAAATTTCTTCTAATCTTTCTGCAGCTTGTTTAAAGATTTTTGCATTGTAAGTTTTACCAAAGTCTTCTTTTCTGTGTTGTGCGTGGTTTAAGAAAATCATTGGGATTTCTCTACCTACAGAAACTTTGTAGTTTTGAGAGAATGGTCTTAGTGTATCATCAAGAGTTGTAATCATTGATGCGCTAAGTCCGTCTAGTGATCCGTCAAGACCCATTTCTAGACATCTAAGAGCTAGTGAATAGTAGAATGTTGGGAAATATTCTTTAGCCTTATCAATTGGACCTTGTCCTCCCCAAACTCCGTAAGGTACTAGTCCACCTGCATAGATAATTTCTTCAGGTGCATAGTAAGGGAATACACCGACAACTTTTTTACCTTCAGCAAGGTACTTGTCAATTTGTTCTCTTCCGTTTTCTGCTATATGTTTAAATTCTTTTAATAATTCTTTTATATCAGTCATTTTGCACCCCTATTAAATTGTAGTCTTAGACCAGTCAGTTTCTTTAGTGTTTTCGAAATTAGTGTAAACATCTTCGCCCTTAGCAAGTCTGTCTGCTTTTCTTTCGTTCATAATTTCTACTAAACCTTGAACTCTTGTCTTGTATTGTTCTTGAGAGAAGTTTCTTTCGTCAGCTTGGTCACCGTCAAAGTGAACTACTGGAATATCAAGGTCTTCTCTCCATCTTCTTTCGATTTCAGGCATTGCTCCTGACCATGGTTTACAAGATCTATTGTAGTTAACAAGTGCTCCAGAAACTCCGTTTTCTTTAGCCATTGTTTCTCTCCATTCAACACCGTCTTCGATACATACTGAACAAGGTGCTTTACAGTAAGCTGCAGCCATTTCTCTAACAGTTGTGTATTGGAAACCGAAAGCAGGTGCATATACTACTGCAGTTACGTTAACACCATTTTGTTTTAATGGTTCAAATAGGTTTCTTAGTCCTGGCCAGCAAGGTATACCTTCAAATAGGATTCTGTGTTCTTCTGGGTATTCCCAAGTAGAAGTTCCTTCCTTAACTGATTGTTCATATTCTGCTGCTAGAAGTTCAAATCCTTCTGCTGCATCAATTTCACATCTTGCAGCTACAATGTCTGCCATGTGGTTAAATAGGTCAAATCCAGAAAGTGGAGATGGTTCATAAGCCATGTAAGAACATGCTTTAAGCCATGCTGCTGCAGTTCTGTTAGCAATTTGACAAGCTTCTTCGAATTTCTTTTCATCAAATTTCTTACCAGTAAGTTTTTCAAGTTGGTGAATAGCGTATTCGAATTGTCCCATTAAGTAATCAACTTTTTCTTCTGGTACATCAACTGTATTTTGGAATGGAATATCAATCATAATCATTGGAATATCGTGCATTCTTGCAATGTTTTCATACCATTTAGTCATCATGTTACAGATGTTGTTACAGCAAAGTACGAAGTCTGGTTGTGGCATCTTTCTTGAGTCAGTTGGTTCTCCAGCTGCATAAGCAAGTGAAATTCTTGCATAACCACAAATGTCGTTGTCGTATCCCATATCTTCAGCTGTTTGACAAAGTCTTAAACCGTCTTTTTTAGCTGCAGTTGTTGCTGCGTGGTTTTCTGGATATACTGCGTGTAGTCCAAATGCCTTTGCAAGTTCAATAGGGAATTTAGATGATGACCATCCAACTAGTTCTCCTCTTTTTTTAGCATCCCATGCTGCTCCGTAAACTCTATCTACTACATTTCTTAACGCTTGAGCTGCAGGAATGTTTCCTTCGATTGGTCTTGGTTTCTTACCAGGTATTTTTTGAATTTTTTCAGCCATAGTTTACCTCCTAAAATAAATTATGCATTAGCCTTTTTATCTTTTAATTTTTCCAATTTACATTTTTGATATCCAAATAGCGCTGCTCCAAGAGCACCATTTAGTTGACATAAAGGTGAAGTGTGGATCTTGTGTCCTGTATTATCTTCGAGAGCTCTAACCATACCCTCGTTTAAAGCAACACCACCTGTAAATACTATGTCGTCATTTAAACCAACCCTCTTTGCAAGAGAACCTACTCTTGCGGCAATTGATTGGTGAATCCCCTTAACTATATCTTCAATCTTCGTTCCACTTGCGAGTTGTGAAATAACTTCTGATTCAGCAAAAACAGTGCAAGTAGAAGAAATACTAACGTCTTTAGTAGACAGTTTGTCTAATTCTTCTAGCTTGGAAACATCTACTTCAAGAACTTTTGCGATTACATCTAAGAACCTTCCAGTACCTGCGGCACACTTATCATTCATAACAAAGTTTTCAAGCATACCATTATCTCCAATTTTTAGAGCCTTGGCATCTTGTCCACCGATATCAATGATTGTACGTACATTTGGGAATAAGAAGTACGCACCCTTAGCGTGACATGAAAGTTCAGACATTTGGAAATCTGCTTCTTCTAGTGAAGTTCTGCCATATCCAGTTGCCATAACATAGGCTATGTCCTCTCTTGTCAAGTTAGCACTCTCAAGAGTTTCTTTAATTGTTCTTGATGGACCACTTGTTCCAGCTCCAACATCAATACAGGAGCTTGAGATAATTTCCTTGCCATCCTTTAAAATAATACTCTTTGAGGCAGTCGAACCAATATCGACGCCCATTGTATAAATAGCTTCTGCCATACAATCTCCTCTTTAATTTTAACATTAATATCTTACTCTTCTTAATTCTACTATAATTATGTATCTTTGTCAAAATCACTAGAGGCTTGAAAGCCGAATTTTCAAGGATTCTAAGGGCTTGAGACTTTACTATTATAATAAAATAAATATTATTTTTTACTTATAGTAAGGCATATTGTCATATGCAAAAATATTGGATAATCCTTTTGAGATTATCCAATAAATTGTCATATTTTTTATATTATTTAATATTATTTAGTCTATCGTAATCTCTAATAATTCTTGGAGTAAGCATTTGATGAACTGGACAAATAGAATCTGGATCTTGGTAAGCACTTTCAGTGAAAGCAATAATATAGTTTCTCCAAAGATTCATATTTACAATTTCATCTACTAGACCATACTTAGCACAAGAGAATGGTTTTGATTTTTCTGCATAATCTTGAATCAAGTCGTTCATCTTGTCAATAGTAGGTTGAAGATCTTTTCCAGCTTTTTTATCTTTTGCAAGTCTTCTAGAGTACATTGCAGTAGCTGCTGTTTCCCCATTCATTACGTTGATTTCAGTTGCTGCAGTTCCAAGTGAGAATGCGTTAGTGTCATTACCTTGAGGTCCACCAAGTACATAGTGAGCTGCTGCAGTACCTTTTCTCATTGTAATTTCCATTTGTGGAAGATCAGAGTTTTGGATTGAATAAATAAGTGATTGACCAAGTCCTAGTAGTTCTGCCTTTTCAGCATCGTCACCAACGTCGATACCAGTAGTATCTTGTAACCATACTATAGGAAGTCTATCTCTAGCACAAAGTGTTACGAATTCATTCATCTTTATAAGACCTTGTCTATAAAGTTTACCACCAATTGAGATGTGTTTTGGATCATTGTAGTATTCTGGATAGCCCATTAATAGACCTTGAACGTTAGCTACAACACCAACTAAAAGTCCGTTAACTTTAGCAAGACCAGTTACCATTTCTCTACCGTATCCTTTTTTGTATTCCATGAATTCTGAACCGTCAAAAAGTCTTGCGATTACATCATAAACATCATAAGCTTTTTTACCGTTAAGTGGAATTAAAGAATACATGTCGTTAGGATCATATAGTGGATTCTTTGGATCATCTACTCTAAAGAATTCTCTATCAAATTTTGGAAGCATAGAAAGATATTTTCTAATACCTTCAAGTACGCCTTCTTCTTCAACATAACATTCTCTCATGAAACCAGTTTGAGCAAAGTGAACTCCAACTGATCCTGGAGGAGTAGTTTTCTTAGCGTTAGCAGTTTGATCTGCTATTTGATTTGCTCCTTCTTCGTCGATATATCCCTTAGGATTCATACCGCCAAGGATTCCAGCTCCACCAACAGCCATGTTTGCATCTTTATGTGCAATTATAATTGTAGGTGAAATTGAGTGGTATCCACCACCAGCTGGGTTAGTACCATAAATACCAACAATTACAGGAACTCCACATTGGTTAAGTCTTGAGTTTCTGTAGAATGGAGTACCGCCACCACGTCTGTTTGGATATACTTTTTCTTGTTCATCAAGTTTTACACCTGAACAGTTTAGTATATAAACTAGTGGAATTCTAAGTCTTTCAGCTGTATCTGATGCTCTTAGAAGGTCATCAGCTTGTCCTGCAATCCATGCACCTGCAAGTTTCTTGTTATCTGATGCAACGATGTAAACCCATCTGTCATCAACTTTTGCAAGTCCCTTAACAACACCAGTTGTTCCGTGATCATTGTCACCAGGGTTATAAATTGTATTTAGTGGGCACCAAGTACCTTCGTCGATAAGTTCAGCAATTCTTTGAAGTGCGGTCATTTCGCCACGTTCATTTACTTTTGCATCTGGTTTTCCAGCAGCAAGAGCTTTTTCAGCAAACTCTCTGATTTCTTCTTCAACTTCTCTTAGTTGATTGAAGTTATCTTCGTCTACTGCCCTCAAAGGATTCCCAATAGTCTTCATATTTTGGAAATATGAAGAAAGTGAATATTGAGTCATTTGTCCTCCTATTTTTCTATCTATCTATTTACTATTATTCTTCAACAGGTCTCTTTATAAAAGCTTCGCCTGGGTCGATTTCTTCTCTTATTAGTTTAATAACATCTTCATCTGGTTCTTCAAGTTCAACTGCACGAGATACATCAAGATCAAATCCAGTGTTTTCAAGAACATCTTCTGGTGATGAAGAAGGATAGTATCCTGCAAGATACATTTTCTTAGTATCTTCATCAAATTTTAAGATACCTTTATCAGTTACAACCATTTGTGGTCCAACATTTTCAGGAATACCTACTCTAGTTCTTCCACCAGGGCCGTCGATCCAACCTGGAGAAGTAATATAGTCAACTTTTTCTATAAATCTTCTCTTTTCGTGTTGCATCATGATAATTGTGTTTACATAAGTTGCAATACCGTTAGCTCCACCAGATCCTGTGAATCTTGTCTTAGGGTGGTGGTAGTCACCGATTACTGTAGAGTTAACATTTCCGTATGGGTCGATTTGAGCTCCACCGATAAATGCGATCATTCTCTTTTTGTCGTGTCTCCATTCGTTAGCTTGGAATCCAACGTAAGTTGCATTTGTCCAGTGAACACCACAGTGTGCCATAAATCTGTTGTCACCAACTGATCTTGGAACTTCGATTGGGTCACAGTCCATAAGTCCTGATTCTACGATTAGGTAACAGTTAGGAGCATAAACTGCTTTTGCAAGAGAAGCACCAATTAGTGGTAGTCCTGTACCTACAATTGCGATTTGACCATCTTTAATTTGTCTTGCAATTGTAACTGCTTGCATTTCTTTATTAGTGTAATTATCGTATCTAGCCATTATTTTTCTTCTCCCTTCTTTAGTACGTCTGTTGCGTATCCAAATCCTGGAACATTTCTAAGTCCTATAAGTCTTGTAGCACCAAGTTTGTTTAGGTATGATTCGTGATCGTCAACTCCGTATACCCATTCGTCTAGGAATGCATTGAAATCTTCTTCTGTCTTTGATTTAACATTGTACATTTTGTAGAAATCAGCATCGTAGTCATAATAGTCATAACATTGTGAAGGGTGAGCTCCAAATGGTGCGTGAACTACTGCATCAACACAGAATCCTGGAATTTTGTTGTCAGCTGCATCAAAGTTTTTAATGTATTCATCACTTACAAGTTCTTCGCAAGTTACGATAACTTTTTTAGCTGCAATTGCAATGTCAACATCGTGGAATGTGTTTCCAAGAATTCTTGTAGTTCCATCTGGAGCAGCCATTTGTACGTGAATTATTGCAGTGTCAATTTCTGGAACTGGTGCTGCAACAAGTTTTTCTCCTTCTTTGAATGGGTTTTCAACATAGATGAATTTGTCATTTGGAAGTTTGTCGATTTTTTGTCTTTCTTCTTTAGAGATACCCCATTCATCAACTAGACCAGAACCCATCATTAATCTACATGGTAGATATGGAAGTCCAAGTGCAGCTGCGTGAATTCTTTGCATTTCAACGTCTTGAGAGTAGTCTTCCATTAGAAGTTCTCCCTTTTCAATTGCTGCTCTAAATCTTCTAGATACGTTTGTATATCCTGAGTTAGCAGTGTAGCAATTTATGTATGCTTTTACTCTGCCAGCTCCAATTAATGTGTCCCAATCTCCTCCTGCAGGTCCTGCTTCAACGATAAAATCTTTTTGTCCTTGACGTAAGATTTCGTTTACTGCTGCGTAAGGCTTTCTGTTAGTTGTAAATCCCCCAAGAGATATTACGTCGCCATTTTCAACATATTTTGCTATGGCGTCTTTAAGATTCATTACTTTACTCAAGTTAAAACCTCCTTATTGTTCAATATATAACTTGATTGCATAAATATTCAGCTCACAATGGAGCTGAATGAATTAATGACTAAATAGAATTAAGAATACACCTGCTGCTACGGCTGAGCCAATAACTCCCGCAACGTTAGGTCCCATTGCGTGCATTAGTAAGAAGTTTGTAGGATTGTATTTTCTACCTTCAACTTGTGAAACACGCGCTGCCATTGGTACTGCTGATACACCAGCTGATCCAATTAGTGGATTAATTTTTCCACCTGTTGCTACATATAAAATTTTTCCAAAAATAACACCGCCTGCTGTTGCAAAACAGAATGCCATTAAACCAAGAGCAATGATTTTAATTGTTGCTGGTTGTAGGAAAGTTGTTCCGTCTGCAGTTGCTCCAACTGTTACACCAAGCATGATAGTAACAATGTTCATAAGAGCATTTTGAGCAGTGTCTGATAATCTATTAACTACTCCTGATTCCTTAAATAGGTTTCCAAGCATAAGCATACCAAGAAGTGGTGCTACATCTGGAAGAAGTAGTGATGTGAAAAGTACAACTACAACTGGGAAAATAACTTTTTCTAGTTTAGATACTTTTCTTAGTGATGTCATAACTGTAGTTCTTTCTTTTTCAGTAGTAAGTGCCTTCATAATTGGCGGTTGAATCATTGGAATAAGTGCCATGTATGAATAAGCTGCTACTGCAATTGGTGCAAGTAAGTGTGGTGCTAATTGTGATGTAGTAAAGATAGCTGTTGGGCCGTCTGCTCCACCGATAATAGCAATTGAAGCTGCTTCTGGTCCTGAGAATCCTAAAGCTATTGCAACAATAAAGGCAACATAAATACCAAATTGTGCAGCTGATCCTAAAATAAGTGAAATTGGATTAGCAATAAGTGGACCAAAGTCAGTCATAGTACCAACACCCATGAAAATTAGACATGGGAATAAGTTTGACTTAACACCGTTATACATAATAGCTAGAACACCTGATGATTGCCAAGGGTCTGCTACATCCATTAAGCCTGTTAGCGGTAAGTTTCTAAGAAGCATACCGAATGCAATAGGAAGAAGTAATAGTGGTTCGTATTCTTTTTTAACTGCTAGATAAATTAATATGAAGGATACGATAAACATTACGACATTTTGCCATTGCAAGGATGCGAACCCTGATTCGGCGAGTATTCCCTGTAATGTTTCAATTAACATATGTTTTTGACCTCCCTATTATTCAACACTTGCTAGTAATGCGTCAGTATCTACAGTTTCTCCCGCTTTTACATTAAGTGTTACTTTACCTGCACATGGAGCTACGATTTCGTTTTCCATCTTCATAGCTTCAAGAATAAGAATTACATCTCCTGATGCTACTGTGTCTCCATTGTTTACATTTACTTTAAGAACAGTTCCTGGCATTGGTGCAACTACATCTCCAGATCCGCCTGATGCTGCAGGTGCTGCTGCTGGTGCAGGAGCTGCTGCTTGAGGAGCTGGTGCTGCAGGTGCAGGTGCTGCTTGAGGTGCAGGAGCTGCTTGAGGAGCTGCTGCAGGTGCTGCTGCTGGTGCTGCTGTTAATGATGCTGGTGTAAGAGATGCATATCCTCCGCCAACTTTTTCAACTTCTACTTCAAAAACTTTTCCATCTACTTTAACTTGATACTTCATTAATTTCTCCTTTTCATAAATAATAGAATAATTTAAATAATTTATTTCTTTTCGTTTATAGATACGATTCTAAAACTTTCAACTCTTGATCTTTCTTGCATGCTGATCGCTCCAACTATTGCTGCTAAAAGTGCAGGGTCCATTGAATTATCAACTGGTGCTGCTTTCGGTGAAGACTTTTTCGCTTGACTTGCATTTGCCTTTGCTGGGTCTTCTTTACCTTGAATTGCTCCTACTACTTTAGTAATAATAACAATTGCTATTAACAAAGATATAAGAGCCAAGAATACAACACACAAACCTGTCAATGCCACTCCAAAAGCCTCGCTCATGGTAAGACTAACATCTCCTAACATTATCACACCTCCCCACGTGATTTCATATTACGGAATCCATTCCAGCTTTTAAGAATATTATAACAAAGACCTAAAATTAATTCAATTAAAAACAATATGTAACGTCAATTAATCAAAATCTTTTGCAAACTAATTATACATTAAAATATGGGCAAAATAAAGGAAAGCCTTTTTAATAAAATCTTCCAAATAAACAAATTTTAATTATTTTTAACTATTGATTACATTTGTTAAAAAAAGATTTAATAATATTTTATTTTTTATTAAATTTTAATTTTTGAGGCAAAATCTTTGACTATATGAAAATTCAAATATTTTATTTACCTTTTTCAAATAAAATCCTAAGATGACTTATCTTTTTGTAAAGTTATAATATCAATTAACTATTTTAAAATTTAAAAAATTTTTCACACTTAATTTTTATTTTATAAAGCATTTATATAAAAAAACTTCCCAAAAATAAATTCTGGAAGTTTTTATTCGTACAGATTATCTTTTAATATAGTAGGAATTTTAAATTCTTAAAATTATTGAAAGAAACTAAAAAGGGAGCAAACCCAAATGTTCAACTAATATTTTTACACCTAAAAGAATTAATATTATTCCACCAGTGATTTGTGCCTTGTCTTTTAAGGCTATTCCAAAAAACTTTCCTATTTGAACTCCAACAAAGGATATTGTAAAAGTTGTAAATCCTATAACTAAAACTGCTAGTGATATTTTTATTTCTAAGAAGGCAAAGGAAACCCCAACTGCCAAAGCGTCAATAGATGTTGCAATGGCAAGTACAAATAAATTTTTTATATCAAGCCTATCTTCTTCTATTGGACAAGTTTTATCTCTTGCTTCCCTTATCATATTTATTCCAATTATACCAAGAAGGATAAAAGCGATCCAATGGTCAATTGCTTGAAGTTTTTCTGCAAAAATCGAACCCAAAAGATAACCTATGTAGGGCATTAGACCTTGAAAAACTCCAAAGAAAAGGGCAATAACAAGAGATTTTTCTAAAAAGTTTTTCTTTATTGCAAGTCCCTTACAAACAGCTGCTGCAAAGGCGTCCATTGAAAGTCCAAGGCCTACTAAAAATACTGAAAATAAATCCATCTTCTCTCCCCAAAAAAAATAGATGCCAAAAAGCATCTATCTTTATCTCATTTTTTAAACAATTATTTTAATAGTTCGTCTAATCTATTTTTGTCAAAGCCAACGATTTGTTCATCATCAACGCAAATTACTGGAACACCTGTGTATCCCATTGCCATTAATTCTTGTCTTGCTTCCTTATCAGTTTGTACGTTTTTTTCTTCGAAAGATACTTCTCTTTCTTTTAGATAATCTTTTGCCATTGTGCAATAAGGGCAAGTGTTGCTTGTATATACTGTTACTTTACTCATTTTATTTCCTCCTCATTGTCTTTTTATTATACTCCAACTCTTAAAAAAATCAAATAATTTAAGACTACTTCTTTGTTTTATAGATAAAATTTACAAAATAGATAATATACTTTTATAAATCTTACAACTTGTGCTCTGCGTGTTCTAGTCCATCCTTAAATATACATAGGACGTGCTCATCATCTAGGGAATAATATGCCCTTCTCCCACGCCTTTTTACCTTAATTAGATTTTGTGATCTAAGTAGGGCAAGTTGGTGAGATATAGATGACTGACTCATATCTAATAATTCTGAAATATCAGAAACACAAAGGGACCCATTCATTAGAGCATAAATTATTTTTATTCTAGTTGGATCTGACAGGGCCTTGAAAATTTGGGATAAGTTTTCTATTAAATTTTCTTTTTCATTAAAGTTTGATATATCCTTTTGAACTTTTTCAGGAATATCATCTATAAAATTTCCCTTCATTATTTCATTACCCCACACTTTTAAAATTTACACTTAAAATTATAAATTCTTCTAAAGTTAAGGTTTCCGCCCTTCTACTTCCATCAATTCCGCTTAATTCAAGAGCTCTTTTTATATCATCCTTTGTATAAGGAAGTTTTGAATTTGAAAAAGAATTTACTAGAGTTTTTCTCCTAGTAGTAAAGGCTGCCCTAACTATTTTAAATAAGAAGTCTGTATCAAGATCTTCTCTTTCTTTCATCTTTAGGTTGACAACTGCTGAGTCAACATTTGGCTTTGGTATAAATACTGAACTTGGTACTTGAAATTTGTAATTACAATCTGTGTAATAATTTATAAAAACAGATAAAGATCCATAGTCCTTATTTCCCGGCTTGGCTGCAAGTCTTTTTGCAACTTCCTTTTGAACCATTACAGTAATTGAAATTAAATTCACTTTAGATAAAATTAATTTTTCTATTATTGGCGTAGTCACATAATAGGGAAGATTTGCCACAACTTTAAATGGCTCATCCCCAAATTCTTCTTCTGTCAATTTTTTTAAATCTAGGTCGAGAAAGTCGCCATAAATAACTTTAACATTATCCATATTTAAAGTTTCCTTGTGAAGTTCTCTTAATTTCTCATCAATTTCAACTGCCAAGACTTTTTTTGCGCGTAAGGCAAGTTCTTCTGTCATGGTTCCAACACCAGGACCAATCTCAAGAATGTTATCATTTTCATTTACTTCAGCCGCATCAGCAATTTTTCTAACTATATTTCCATCTATTAAAAAGTTTTGTCCCAGAGATTTTGTAAATCTAAAGCCGTACTTTGAAAGAACCTCTGAAAGTTTGCTGGGTTTATATAATCTATCTATGGGAGTTCACTTCCTTCATCGCTTCATCAAATTCTTCCCTGCTTATGCCAAAGGAATTTAATTTGTGAAGAGTCTTTTTACCATTTCCATATCCTATTTTTAGGATTTCCGAAAGCATTTCTCTTCTATTTTTTGAATCATCAAAATTTATTAATCTATTTTCTATTAAATCAGCCATAGTAAATTCCGAAGACATTTCTGTCTTTGTTGCTCTAGCTGCTTTTAGTGCTTTTAAGATTTCTTCTGGAGAGGCATTTTCAACACCAATATCTCCATGTTTTGTGGATACACTTTGAGAAAGGTAGGCATGTTTTGCAGAAGGGATTTCATCAGCAATCCTCTTTCTAATTTGAGAACCCATGTAGTCAGAATCCGTAAAAATTATTATTCCCTTCTTCTTATCCATTTCCTTTAAGAGATTTATTAACTTTCTTCCAAAAGCAAAGCCGTGAGTGGTTATAATTTCTGCATCAACTGCCTTTTTTATGGCAATTTCATCATCACGACCCTCTGCGACAATTACTTCTTTAATTGTCATTTTCATATTCCAAAAAACCTCTTTGTATTTTCTGCTGTCACTTTTTCTATTTCAGCTGGATCAGTCTGTCTTAAATCAGCAATATATTGGCAAGTAAACTTCACAAGTTTTGGTTCATTTCTCTTGCCCCTATAAGGGACTGGAGTCATATAAGGACAGTCAGTTTCAAGAAGAAGCCTATCTAATGGAACAACTTTCGCAACTTCCTTTGGAGTCTTTGAATTTTTAAAAGTAACTGCACCACCAAGTGCAATGTAGTCTCCCATCTTCATGTACTCTTCCATCATTTCTACTGATTGTGAAAAACAATGAATAAGAGCAGTGAAGTCATATTTTTCATGAGCTTCTTTTAAAATATCAAAAGTGTCCTTTGCTGCATCACGTGAGTGAATCACAATATTTTTGCCAAGCCTTGCTGCAATCTCAATTTGTTTTTTAAAGACTTCTTTTTGAACATCCCTAGGAGAATTGTCATAGTAATAATCTAGTCCAATTTCTCCAATAGCAAGAACTTTTTTATTTTTAGAAAGTTCTATAAGTCTTTTTTCCACTTCTTCATTATAAGAATCAGCTTCGTGAGGATGGACTCCTATAGCTGCGTAGATATTTTCATATTTATTTGCAAGTTCTACTGACCTTTCTGAAGAGGCTAGATCAGAAGAATTATTAATAACGAGTTCTATTCCATTTTCAGCTAGACTCTTTATAAGACTTCCCCTATCTTCATCAAAGGCAGGATCATCTAAGTGTACATGTGAATCTATCATCTTTTCTCCTAACTAAATTTAACTAATCTTTGCTCCTGATTTAATATCAGCTAAAGTTGATGCAAGGCTTAAATTATCTTCATCATCTGCTGCAGCAAGGATCATTCCCTTGGATTCTACTCCTCTTAACTTAATTGATTTTAAGTTAACAATCATTAGGACTTTCTTGCCAATTAAATCTTCTTTTTTGTAATAGTTTTTGATTCCAGAAACGACTTGTCTATCCATATCTCCAACTTTTAATTTTAGTACAAATAATTTGTCAGCATTTGGATGATCTTCTACATCAAGGACTTCAGCAACCCTAATATCAAGTTTATCAAAATCTTCTATTGTAATTTCTTCTTTTATATCTTCTTTATCCTTTTTATCTGTCATAGTTCTTGATTTTAGAAGAGCTGTATTTTCTTCATTGAACTTTTCAATTTCAGCATCAATATCAAGCCTTGGGAAGATAACTTCTCCCTTTTGTACCTTAGTTTCATCAGGAAGGAGTCCAAAAACTCTTGAATCTTCCCAATTTATATTATCATCAAGACCAAGTTGTTCTCTTATTTTTAGAGATGTTTCCTTTATAAATGGATAAATTAATACAGAAACAATTCTAAGACTTTCTGCCAAATTATATAAAACAGTATTTAGTCTGTCTTTTTTATCTTCATCTTTTGCCAATTTCCAAGGTTCAGTTTCATCAACATACTTGTTAGTTCTTCTAATAAGTTTCCAAATTGCTTCTAAAGCCACAGAAAATTCATAATGTTCCATTGCCTTTTCAACTTCGTCGACAACAGAAACTGCAAGATTTTCTAAATCATCGTCGACATCTTCTCTTATTCCCATATCCTTTATAATGCCATCATTATATTTAGAAATCATGGAAACAGTTCTTGAAAGTAAATTTCCAAGATCATTTGCAAGGTCAGAGTTAAGTCTTTGCATGAATTTTTCTATGTTAAAAGATCCATCAGATCCAAAGGAGAATTCACGTAACAAGAAATATTTAAGGGCGTCAACGCCGTAAAGTTTTATAATTGGTTCAGGATAAATAACATTTCCCTTAGACTTGCTCATCTTGTCGTTATCAAATAAAATCCAGCCATGACCAAATACCTTTTCTGGAAGTGGCAAATCAAGTGCCATTAAAAGAGCTGGCCATATAATAACGTGGAATCTAATAATTTCCTTTCCAACAAAATGAACACCTGCTGGCCAATAATCCTTAAATTTATTTTCATCGCTTCCATAACCAATCGCTGTCAAGTAGCAAGTTAGAGCATCAATCCAAACATAAACAACGTGCTTAGAATCAAAGGGAACTTTTACTCCCCAATCGAAAGTTGATCTTGAAACAGAAAGATCTTCAAGTCCGCCTTCGCCTTCGAAGAAGTTTCTAACCATTTCATTTTTTCTAAAGGCAGGTTCAATAAATTCTGGGTGATCTTCATAATATTTTAAAAGTCTGTCCTTGTATTTTGAAAGTCTAAAGAAGTAAGATTCTTCGTGAGTTAGTTCAGTTGGTCTTCCACAGTCAGGGCAAGTGTGGCCTTCTTCTAATTGAGCTTCAGTCCAGAAAGATTCGCAAGGTTTACAATAATATCCTTCATATTCGCCCTTATAAATATCTCCCTTGTCATAAAGCTTTTGGAAAATATTTTTAACATCTTCTTCGTGGTCTTTATCAGTAGATCTCACAAAATAATCGTAATCAATATCCATAATAGACCAAAGTTTTTTGATATTTTTGACTATTCCATCAACATATTCCTTTGGCTCCATGCCAAATTCTTTAGCCTTATCTTCTATCTTTTGACCGTGTTCATCAGTACCAGTAGTAAAGAAAACATCATATCCTTGCATTTTTTTAAATCTCTTAACACAGTCAACTGCAACAGTGCAATAAGTGTGACCAATGTGAAGATTATCACTTGGATAATAGATTGGCGTTGTCACATAAAATTTTTTATTACTCATAAAACCTCCATAAAAAACCCAATCCAATGGGATAAGGTCTTGGCAAAATCTGTCAATATTCCGATAATTTTCTATATATATTAGAATAATTATAACTGAAGTCGCCTATAAAATCAATTTCAAGGGTCTAATTTATCAACTTTAACTTACTTTTGGGAAGAAAAAATAGATTTTTAAAGCCAAATTTATAATATTGATGTATAATAAGTAATTGTTTCTTAAAATATTTGAAGATGTTTTTATTTACATAGGAGGTTTTTATGAAAAAAAGTTATTTAAGTGGCATAATTTTTTCTGCTTTTATTGCTGTTTTTGCCTACTTCTTGGGCAAAAAATTCCCAGTAGTTGGTGGACCTGTCTTTGGGATTTTACTTGGCCTTATTTTAAATAATTTCAATAGACCAAATTCACTCGAAGCTGGAATTAAGTTTACATCAAAAAAGATTTTACAATATGCCGTAATTCTTTTGGGTTTTGGTTTAAATCTCAGGGAAGTAATTGTCGTTGGAAAGTCATCTCTTTTAATAATTTTATCCACAATTTCTACTGCCCTTATTATTTCTTATCTTGCAGCAAAATTTTTAAAGATCGATTCTAATATTGCAACTCTAATTGGAGTTGGTTCGTCAATTTGTGGAGGCTCTGCCATTGCCGCAACTGCTCCTGTAATTGATGCAAAGGATGAAGATGTTGCGACTTCTATTTCTGTAATATTTTTGTTTAATATTATCGCAGCTTTAATTTTCCCCACACTTGGGGTAAAGCTTGGCATGACTCACACAGGTTTTGGCATGTGGGCAGGCACTGCTATTAACGATACTTCTTCAGTCGTTGCAGCGTCTGGAACTTGGTCAACAATGTTTAATGACGACACTGCTCTAAATTATGCAACTATTGTAAAATTAACTAGAACTCTTGCTATTATCCCAATAACTTTAGTTCTTGGAATAATAAAATCAAAGGAAAACACTAAAAAAGTTAGCATCTTAAAAACTTTTCCAACTTTTGTTTTATTTTTCCTACTTGCATCAATTTTGACAAGTTTACTTCCACTGTCTAATACTTTCTTGTCAGCAATGAAGTTTTTGTCTAAGTTTTTTATAATTATGGCAATGACAGCAATTGGCCTTAATACAGATATTAAGAAATTAATTTCTCAAGGTGGCAAGGCAATAATTGAAGGAGCTCTATGTTGGATAGGCATAATTTTTATGAGCTTATTTATGCAAAACTTGCTTGAAATTTGGTAATAATTTCATATTAATTTTTTGCAGCCTTAAAGGGCTGCTTTTTTTGGGCAAAAAATAAAGACCCTCTCGAGTCTTTAAAATTTATTAAAAGAAAAATTTATAAAATCCTTATAAAACCATAGATAAGAATTCTCTCGCCCTCTCAGTTTTTGGATTTGAGAAAAATTCCTTTGAGTCTTCGTCTTCTGCTATGACTCCCTTGTCCATAAAGAGAACTCTATTGGAAACGTCTCTTGCAAAACCCATTTCATGTGTTACAACAAGCATAGTAAGTCCTTCATCTGCCAATTCCCTCATTACATTTAAAACTTCATTAACCATCTCAGGGTCAAGAGCTGATGTTGGCTCATCGAAAAGAAGGACTTCTGGGTTCATAGCAAGAGATCTTGCAATTGCAACTCTTTGCTTTTGTCCACCAGATAGTGATGTTGGTCTTGCATCTCTGAATGGATACATGCCTACTTTTTCTAAAAATTTGTCGGCAACTTTTACTGCCTCTTCACGAGATTTTTTTAGGACTTTTACTTGTCCAATGACGCAGTTTTCAAGAACAGTCATATTGTTAAAAAGATTAAAGGATTGAAAAACCATTCCCACATTGGTTCTATAATTATTTATAGAAGAAATATTTTCTAAGATATTTTCTCCATGATATCTTATTTCTCCAGAGTCTGGTTCTTCCAAGAGGTTAATACATCTTAAAAGAGTTGATTTTCCTGATCCAGATGATCCAATTATTGAAACAACTTCGCCCTTTTGAACTTTGAAATTTATTCCCTTTAAAACTTCATTTGCTCCAAAACTTTTGTGTAAATTTTCTATTTCAAAAATGCTAGTCATCTCACACCTCTTCCTTGACTTCTATAACTTCTGCTGTTGATTGAGATCCATAAATTTTATAAGTTCCATCTCCATCTAGTTTCTTTTCAATAAGTTTCATAATTTGGCTCACACTTACAGTTAATACTAAATAAATCAAAGCTGTTATAAAGAAAACTTCGAAATATCTTAGATAAGTACCTGCAGCTGACTTTGAAATGAAAAATAATTCTGAAACAGAAATTACATTTAAAACTGATGAGTCCTTTATATTTACAATAAATTCATTTCCAACTGATGGGATTATATTTCTAATAGCTTGTGGAAGGACAACTTCTGTCATTGTTTGCCAGTGTGTCATTCCAATGGAAAGAGCTCCTTCTGTTTGTCCCTTGTCAATTGAAATAATTCCACCTCTTATGATTTCTGCCATATAAGCTCCAGTGTTTACTGAAACTATTATTAAAGCTGAAGGCATGGCTGCCATATTTAAATTAAAATATTGTAGAGAACCATAGTAAAACATCATGGCTTGTACCATCATTGGTGTTCCTCTTATGACTTGAATATAAATTGTTATTATGGCATTTAAAATTTTAAGTCCAAGTCTTTTAAAAGCTGAAGATTTTTTATTTACTTTTGTGGTTCTAACTATTGCAATTAAAAGACCTATTAAAAAACCAATTAATGTACCCACAACGGCAATTATAATTGTGTTTATAGTCCCCTCAACAAAAAGGGGACCATATTCTTTTAATAAAAATCCTATCCATCCGAAAAAACTACTTGGCATCTTTTATCTCCCAGCCTTATCTTATTCGCCTAGTGGTTGGTTAACCACAGCTTCTTCCATTATACTTTGTCTTTCTTCTTCAGAAATTTTTGAAAGTGCGTCATTTACCTTTTCTAAAAGTTCAGTATTTCCTTTCTTAACTCCAACTGAAATTGAAGTGTCATCAACCGAAGTTTCAAATCCCTTGCCTTCTTCAAAGGCTACAAAAGTTAAGTCGTCATTTGCAGCAACTGCTGATAAAGCCCCTGGTCTTTCAGAAACATATCCATCAATTTTTCCACTTCTAATGGCAACTATCATTGCTGGGAAAGTTTCTAGGGCAGTAGATTTATTTACACCTTCAATTTGGTCAATTACTTCATAGTGGAAAGTGTTAAGTTGACCAGTTATATTTGCACCTGCAAAATCTTTTAGGCTACTTGCATTGGAATAAGCTCCATCTTTTTTAACTACAATTACAAGATCTGATGTGTAATAAGTATTTGAAAAGTCAAGAGTTTCTCTTCTTTCTGCTGTTGGACTCATGCCTGCTATAATTAGGTCAATCTTTCCAGAAGTTATTGCTGGAGTAAGTCCATTCCATTCAGTTTTTACAATTTCCAAATTTTTGTCCATAGAGTCAGCAATTTTCTTTGCTATTTCAACATCATATCCACCTGCATAACCACCAGATGCAATTTTGTATCCATTTTCTTCACTAGTTTGTGTCCAGTTAAAAGGTGCGTAGTCACATTCCATTCCAACTCTTAAAGTATCAGAATCAGCTGGTGCTGCTGCTCCATCTCCCTTTGAATTACATCCTGTTAAAAGCATTGTGCTTGCTAAAGCGCCTACTAGTAAAAATCTTGCTACATTCTTTCTTAAATTCATGATATACCTCCGTAAAATTCTTCGGTAACTATCAAAAAGTAATAAAAAAACAGTCTGGAAAACCAAACTGTTAAAAATGTCTAAAAATAAGACAAAGTATTTAACCTTAGATAGCTCCCCACATATTTGTGACAGTCATGCAAATATTCTCTGCATGCCCAGCATATTATTTATAACCAATAATATACTTCGGCGAATTTTCCTTTCATCTCTTGTCACTGCATGGTCTTGCTCAAAGAGATTACTGATAAAGTTCGCGCCTCTATCGTATTTTTCAATACAATTTATTTAATTGTTTCATCAATTATATATAGGAGATTTATAAAAGTCAAGGACAATTTTAATTTTTGTGACATTTTCTATAAATTTATTTGCTTTTTGTGTTTTCACAGGATTAAAAATCCAAAAATTTTATAAATACAAAAAAAGACTCCCAAAAGGGAGCCTTTAAAGTTATATTATAAACTTATTTCCACATGTCAACGTCAGAAGTTGAGTTTAGTCTTTCTCTATCGTGAGTGTTTGCTGCATCAAGAATGTTGTAGTAAGCCCAGAATCCTTCACTAACATCAGAGAATTTGTTTAGTGATGAAGTGTTCACATTGTTAAGTGAATTTTTGTTTGTATTTCTGTTAAATACAGAGTTTAGGATTGTAACAGCTTCTGCTCTTGTTATTTTTGCATTTGGTTTAAAGCTTCCATCTGGATAACCACTTACATTTTTGTTTCCATAAAGTTTGTCAATTGCGTCTTTTGCCCAGTGATCTTTAACATCTTGGAAGTCAGAAGAAGAATTCTTTTCGTTCTTAACATATCCAGAAATCATTTGTGCAAATTCCGCTCTTGTGATGCTTTCATTTGGTTTAAATGTTCCATTAGGGTAACCAGAAATTAAATTCTTTGCAACAACATAGTTGATTGCTTTAGAATACCAATCGTCATTTGCATCAGAGAATTTTGTCATTGAGCTTGTTCCAAAGTTAGTTCCACCATTTAAAAGTGTAGCAAACATTTGAGCTGCTTCTGCTCTTGTAACATTATCTTGAGGTTTAAATGTTCCATCAGGATATCCCTTGATATATGAGATTGCCTTAACTTGTTCAACTTCATTTCTTGTAACTTTGTAATCAATTTTACTTACTTCTTTGTCCTTGTCTTTAGCTTCAACTTTTATAGTTTCGCCATAGATTAGGGCTCTATCTAAGAAAGCAGTAAATACTCCAGCATTATTTACAGCAGTTGTACTGATTTTCTTTCCAGATGCATCGTAAACTGTGATTTCGTCACCAGTGTTTGCAGTACCCTTTACAAGTTTTTGTCCTGCAAGAGCTTCTGTAACTTTAAGCTTTTTATTTTCTACTTTTTTAGAATCAGTGTAGAATCTTAAATCATCAAGTTCTCTTTCTCTTATACTTTCACTTAAAACAACTGTGAAGTATGAGTTTTTGTCAGTTCTAAAGCTTCCAAGTAGTTCGCCATCCATATAAACTCTTATATTTTCAAAAGGATGATTTTTAATAAATCCGCTCAAAGTTCTACCCATAAGTCTAAGATCAGTTGCATCTATTTTTGATCCTTTGATGTCCTTGTAGTTGTCGTTTTTAACTTCTACATCTTTTGAATATCCGTATTCATTTTCAGCGTAAATTATTACGCTCTTACCTTCCTTGATGTCGTATTTAAAAGAGAAATCTCCGTCTTTATCAGCTCTTCCAATATATTTAGAGTTTCTAAATTCTCTATAATAGTCATCTCTAACATAAATTTTTGCATCAGCTGAAGTTTCGCCCTTGATATAAGTTCCATCGTATCTTACATTTCTAAGGCTTAGTTTTTCATATCTTCTTCTATTTTCTTCTTTTTCCTTTTCTTGGTCTTTTTTATATTTTTCTAATTCTTTTTCAGCTTTTTCTTTTGCTTCTTTTTCTTCTTTTGCTTTCTTTTCTGCAGCTTCCCTAGCTTTTTCAGCTTCTTCTAAAGCTTTTTCAGCGTCTGTTTGTTTATTTTTTTCATTTGTATCTGTCACTGAAGAACCTGGTTTTTTATCTGTTTCTGTACCTTCATTATTTGCGAAAGCAGATACTGGAATTGATGCTGCTAAAACTCCTGCAAGTGCAAGTGTTAAATATTTCTTACTATATGGTTTCATAATTTTCCTCCTAATTAAAATATAAAATATTCTCCTATTTCATACTATGTTACTGAGTTTAAATCCTATTTGTGATAAAAAAGTGATAATTTGTAGTTAACTAGCTAATTTAACATTTTCTTAACAATTTGTAATAAATGAGAAATAAAGATTTTCATTAAAAAGGACCTGCCTAAGCAAGTCCCATATTTTATTTAACTTTAACAAACAAGTCGTCTGCTTCTACACCGACTAAAATTGTGTCCCCGTCCATGACGTCGCCTTTTATTATCATCTTAGAAATTTTTGTTTCAAGAGCATGAGAAATATATCTCTTAACTGGTCTTGCTCCATATTGAGGACTGAAAGATGCATTTAAGATAAAGTCCAAAGCTCTGTCTGTAACTTCAATCTTGATATCTCGATCATCAAGTTTTCTTTCAACTTCTCTCACACTTTGCTTGATGATTCCATAAATTTCACTTCTTTGAAGAGGCTTGAACAATACAATTTCGTCGACCCTATTTAAAAATTCTGGTCTAAAAGATCCGCGGAGGTCACTCATAACATTATTTCTTGCATCTTCTTTAATTTTTCCTTCTTCGTCAATGCCGTCTATTAAGAAGTGAGATCCAATATTTGATGTCATGATTATAACTGTATTTTTAAAATCAACAGTCCTACCTTGATTGTCAGTAAGTCTACCGTCATCAAGTACTTGCAAAAGAATGTTAAAGACATCTGGATGAGCCTTTTCAATTTCATCAAATAAGATAACTGAATATGGTTTTCTCCTAACTGCTTCAGTGAGTTGTCCGCCTTCATCGTAGCCAACATATCCTGGAGGAGATCCCACAAGTCTAGATACAGAGTGTTTTTCCATATACTCAGACATATCTATTCTTATCAAATTTCTCTCATCATCAAAAAGTGTTTCTGTAAGTGCCTTTGCTGTTTCAGTCTTACCTACACCGGTTGGTCCCAAGAAAATAAAGGAACCTATTGGTTTGTTTCTGTCCTTTAAACCAGCTCTAGCTCTTAGGACTGCATCAGACACAAGTTCTATTGCCTTGTCTTGACCAATAACTCTCTTGTGAAGAATGTCTTCTAAGTTTAAAAGTTTTTCTCTTTCAGTTTTATTTAATTTTTCTACTGGAATTCCAGTCCATCTGCTTACAACATAAGCTATTTCATCTTCTGTGACTTCTTCTTTTACCATAGAAGATTCATCTTTTTTAGATTTTTCTCTATTTGCAAGCTCTTCTTTTAATTTTGGAAGAGTGCCATATTTCAATTCAGAAAGTTTTTCAAGGTCATAATTTCTCTCAGCTTCTTCAATTGCATGATTTGTATCTTCAATTTTTTTCTTTATGTCCTTTGTTGAGTCAAGTTCTTTCTTTTCTGCTTCCCATTTTGATTTTAATCTATCAAATTCA
>NZ_HE978598.1:58042-90444 GCF_000312025.1 Peptoniphilus timonensis JC401
TGATTTTAATCTATCAAATTCAGCTTTTTCTTCAGAAAGTTCTACTTGAAGTTTTTTAAGTCTTTCTGCACTTGCTTCATCAGTTTCCTTTTTAAGGGCTTGATTTTCAATTTCAAGTTGCAAAATTCTTCTTCTCACTTCATCAATTTCTGTTGGCATAGAGTCAATTTCTGTCCTAAGCATTGCACAAGCTTCGTCCATCAAATCAATTGCCTTATCTGGCAAGAACCTGTCAGTAATATATCTATCAGATAAAGTTGCTGCAGCAATAACTGCTGGATCAGCAATTCTAATTCCATGATAAATTTCATATTTATCTTTTAATCCACGAAGTATGGCAATAGTATCTTCAACACTTGGTTCCTTTACCATTACCTTTTGAAATCTTCTTTCAAGAGCGGGATCTTTTTCTATATACTTTCTGTATTCGTCAAGAGTTGTAGCACCAATTGCGTGAAGTTCTCCACGAGCAAGCATTGGTTTTAATAAGTTAGATGCGTCCATTGCGCCATCAGTTTTGCCTGCTCCCACAATATTGTGAATTTCATCTATAAAAAGAATTATATCTCCTTCAGATTTTTTCACTTCATTTAGAACGGCCTTTAGTCTTTCTTCAAATTCTCCACGATATTTTGCACCTGCTATAAGAGCTCCCATATCAAGAGAAAAAACAGTTTTATTTTTTAGACCCTCTGGCACATCTTCAGAAACAATTCTTTGAGCAAGTCCACCAGCAATGGCCGTCTTACCAACTCCAGGAGGACCAATTAAAACTGGATTGTTTTTAGTCCTACGAGAAAGAATCCTAATTACATTTCTAACTTCTTCATCACGACCAATAACTGGATCAAGCTTTCCATCTCTTGCAAGCTCAGTTAAATCTTGACCATATTTTTTAAGGGCATCATAAGTTCCCTCTGGATTATCAGTAGTGACGTGTTGGTTACCCCTAATTTTTTTAAGAGCATTTAAAAATCCATCTGCATCAATTTTATTTTTGTTAAAAATTGAAGAAGAATCTGTCCCCTTCATATTCAAAAGTCCAAGGTAAATATGTTCAACTGAAAGGAAATCATCTCCCATTTTCTTCATAAATCCCTCTGCCTTTTGGAAGAGTTCTCTATAGGAAGAATCAGCATAAACTTCTGCGCCTGATTGCTTTGGAAGTCTTTCAATTACCTTTAAAATGTCACTTTTAATCATTTCAGGATTTTTGTCCATATATGTCAAGACCCTAGGTATAAGGCCTTCCTTGTCATTTAAAAGGGCGTAGTTGATGTGAATTTCTTTTACCTCTGGATTGCCGTATTCCTTCGCAGTATTGTATGCGCCTTGAACGGCTTCAAGGGATTTTTGAGTAAATTTGTCAAAATTCATAAAAACACCTCATTCATAATTAATCTATATTAAATATTATTTGCTTATTTTTTCTAATTCTTTATATAATTTTTCTTGTTCCTCGGATAATTCTTTAGGATTTACAATATTAAAGATCACATATAAATCTCCAACATTTCCCTTTAAATCCTTGAATCCCTTTGAAGGAATTCTCATCTTGTTTCCACCGACAAAATCTTTTGGAACTTTTAACTTTAATTTTCCCTTTAAAGTTTCAACAGTCTTTGTAGTACCAAGAGCTGCTTCCCAAGGATAAATATTTTCTGTCTTAATAATATCAAGGCCATCAAGAGAAAGATTTTTTTCATCGCGAATATTTATCTTAAATAAAATATCGCCTGGAAGACCAAACTTTTCTCCCTTTACCTTGACTTTCTTATTGCTTGTTATTCCAGCAGGAATTTTAACAGCAATATCATATTCCTCTTGTTTGTAAGTCAAAGAAACATTTTTAGTCACACCTTCATAGGCTTCTTTTATGGAAATAGAAAGTTCTGACTCAAATTTATTTCTCGCCTTTTTATTGGACTTTCCCCTTCCCTTAGAAGAGAAATCTCCAAAGATGTCATTTATATTGAAACCACCAGAGAAGTTGCCGCCTGATTTAGATGAACCAAAAATCGTTTCAAAGAAATCAGAAAAATCTGCTCCACTTCCTCCTGTGGTATAAGTGTAACCATATTGAGAAGGGTCAAAGTCATATCCAGATGAAAAATCATAATTAGATCCAAATTTATCATATTTATTTCTCTTATCCTTATCAGATAAAACCTCATAAGCCTCTGAAACTTCCTTAAACTTTTCTGCCGTAGCATCATCTCCTCGATGAAGATCAGGGTGATATTTTTTCGCAAGCTTCCTATAAGCGCTCTTTATCTCCTTATCATCTGCATCTTTAGAAACTCCAAGGATTTCATAATAATCTTTGTATTTCAAATTTTAACCTCCTCATATATTTAAACATTTAATCTCAAATTATTTATATCCCATTAAAAATAATTACAACATAAATAAATGTGAATTAAATTGATTATTTTCTCATTTAAATTAAATATTTTATTTCACTTTTTCTTTATGTGAAATCAATTTAAATTAAAAAGCTATGTCAAAAATAATTTTGACTATCTTTGACTATTTCATTATACAACATCATTAGCACTCTTGCAAGTAGTCTGCTAATTTATTTTTTTATTTTTTTAAAAAATTCTTGATTGGTTTTTGTGAAAACGATATACTTAATTTGTAAAGCTAGAAAAATAATATTTAGAAGAGGAGCATATCATGAGAAAGAACAACAAAAAAATATTATTATTTTCATCAGTCTTTTATTAATAGCACTGTTAACATTTACAGCTTGCTCAAAAAAAGAAGATAAGAACGCACCAGTAATAGGAATTTCTTGGTCAACAGATGAAGTAGACAAAGACTCCAAAGACAAAGTAGACATTGATACACAAATGTATGCAGACGCACTAAGAAAAGCTGGAGCAAAAGTTGTTTTCTTGAAAGAAATGAAATCACTTGATCAAGCTAAAAAAGAAATTAGTGAAGTTCAAGGTGTTGTTGTAACTGGTGGAGACGATTTAAACCCTGCACTTTACAAGGAAGAACCAATTCCAACATTAGAAGACATTAACCCAAGAAGAGATAAGTCTGACGTATTTTTACTTAACGCTTTATTAGAAGAAGACAAGCCAACACTTGCCACTTGCAGAGGAATGCAACTTACTAATATTTTATCAGGAGGAACTTTGTATCAAGATATAATTGTTCAAAAACCTACTGATATTGTTCATAGAGATCCTGAAAGAAAAGTTTTCGTAAAACACGATATTGAAGTTTTACCAGACAATATTTTAGCTGAAGGATTTGGAAAGTCAGGCAAAGTTGAAGTTAACTCTTGGCATCACCAAGCAATTAAGGACCTTGGAAATAACTTAGACATTTTGGCAAAGGCTCCTGATGGAACAATTGAAGCAATTACTAGAACTGAAAAGACATATTATTTAGGACTACAATTTCATCCTGAAGCATTAATAATTGAAGATAACAATGAAGATGCTTTAAATCTTTATAAAACATTTATCGTAAAAGCACAAGAATTATCACAACAAAAATAAAATTTAATCTAGTTTTACATTTTAGAGGGAAAAATTCCCTCTAATTTTTTTAATTTTTTAAATTTTTTATTGTCATATTCATACTACTATGTTAAACTAGTAACAGATTATTTAATACACTTTTTGATTAAATTCCTTTTACTCGCCGAGATAGTCTCGGCAATTTTTTTGCCCTTTTTTATAATATAATATTAATTAAAACTAGCATTTATTCTTATTCTTCTTGTTTTCTAAAGAATTTCACTTATAAATTTTTATTTTTGCTTCTTTTGTTTACCTAAAGCTTAATTAAAAAATTTTATCAAAAAACAGGTCACAAGGACCTGTTAATATTTTTATGAATTAAATTCTTTGTATTCTCTTTTTGCTTCTTCTTGTTCTTCTGGTATAACCTTGATGCTGGCCTTTATTATTCTCTTTTCAGCAACTGCAAGTTCTGTCAATATACATCCAGATGCCTTTACACTTAATTTTTTCTTTTGTTTTTCATCTGGGGATAAAGCCAAGTTTTTCGATTATAAGTCCAGAAATTGTTTCATGGTTTTCTGAATAAAGTGAAACTCCAAGTGCATCGTTTATGTCTTCTATGTCCATGGATCCATCAACTATATATTCATTTTCAGCAATTTTTTCAACATTGTGATCTTCCTTGTCGTATTCGTCTTCAATTTCTCCGACAATTTCTTCTACTATATCTTCTACAGTAACCATGCCAGAGAAACCACCGTACTCGTCAATTAAAATTGCCACATAGTTTTTTGATGCTTGCAATTCTTTTAAAAGCATGTCAATTTTTTTAGTTTCTGGCACATAATATGGTGCTTTTATACAGTTATCTAAATTTATAGATTCATAATTATTTTTTGCATATTCTACAAAAAGATCCTTAATATAAACTGTTCCCAGGATGTTATCTGTATTTTCTCTATAAACAGGCATCCTTGAATAGCCATTTTTCAAAACTTCTGTTACTGTTTCTGTTGTAAATTCGTCATAGTCCAACATATAAATTGAAGTCCTTGGTGTCATAATTTCATAGGCAAGTTTGTCATCAAAATCCATTATATTTACTATCATTTCTTCGCCAGCTGAATTTATAACTCCCTGTTGTGTTGAAACTTTTATATATGATTTTAGTTCTTCTTCTGAAATTTTCTCTTCAACATCTTCAGAATATTTTCCCATGATTTTTAAAACTAAGACTGTTGATAAAGACAACAGTTTGACAAAGGGATAAAATATTTTTGACGCAAAAGCAATTACATTACTTGCTTTAAGGGCAACTTTCTCTGAATTTTGTAGAGCAATTCTCTTTGGCACAAGTTCGCCAAAAACAAGGGTGATATAAGATAGAAAAAGTGTCACCAAAATAAATGCCACAGTGCTACCGTAAGGTATCCCGTATCCTCTTAAAAATTCTCCAAAAACTTTTGAAATAGAAGTGGCTGCAGATCCAGATGAGAAAAATCCTGCCAAAGTTATTGCAACTTGGATAGTTGACAAAAATCTAGTTTGATCTTGTGATAATGATAAAAGGGTTTTTGCCCTCTTGTCTCCTTCTTCTGCCAATTCTTTTATCTTGTTGTTGTTTACTGAAACCATTGCCATTTCAGCTGACGCAAAAAATGCGTTAATGCTTGTAAGTATTGCTATTAAAATGAGCTTAGCCCACAAGGCGCCATCGTCCATAACATCTTCCTCCATATCTTTTAGATTAATTATATCAAAGAACTTGTGATTGTAAAATAAAATAATAAATCTTATTTAGCTTTTTTATCTACTTGACAAGCTTTAGAAAAAAATTTATTGTGGTATTAATAAATCACGAGTTTAGATTGGAGGTAATTAATGAAAAAAATTAATAAGAAAATTATTTTACTCTTCTTAGTCGTAATTGGACTTTTCTCCACTTTTTTTGCAGGAAAAAAATCTATGAAAAATGAAATGGAGCCAGAAATTACATCAACTTTAATTTTTAATAAATTAATTAATGTAAGAGAACTGACAAGTCTTAAATATTACTACACAAATATGGGACAATTTGAAAATCAAAATACTTTTTTATGGCTACATAGTTCCCTTTACATCAAAAAATTCATTGTTTCCTATGATGGAGTTATCCATGCAGGAGTTGACCTGGAAAAAATGGAAGTTAAGCTAAAAGATAAAAGTATTGAAATAAAAATTCCAGCTTCAAAAATTTTAAGTCACGAAATTTATGAGGACTCTCTAAAAGTTTTTGACGAAAGAGAATCTATTTTTAATAAAATTGACATTGAAGATTACAATAATTTTTCTAAGGACCAAAAGAAAGAAGTGGAAGATAAGGCAATAAAAAGAGGTCTTCTAAAAGAAGCTGATGAAGAAGCTAAAAAAGCAATCGAGGAAACTCTTATAGGCGACACAATTTTAAGCAAATACGAAATAAAGATCATAAAAGACGAAAATTTGAAATAAAAAAAGGGTATTCAAAATGAATGCCCTTTTTATTTTAAATAGCTAATAATTTTTTTATATCTTTGTCTTTTACATCTTCCAAGTTCTTATACTTCCAATCTGGATCATTATCCTTGTCTATCATCTTAGACCTTATTCCTTCTTCCATCTCACCCATTTTTAGGCAGTATTTTAAAATTTTTAAATCTAGGTCCACAGTTTCTGGGTAGGACAAGTTCTTGCCCACAAAATATTTTTCAAATTGGAGATCCAAACTAAATTGAGATTTAGATTTCAGGTCTTTTAAAATATCTCTTGCAAATTCATCTTCCCTATTCTCTTCTAGAATTTTATAAATTTCTCCTAAGCTATCCTCACAGAAATATTTTTCTATTTTGTCTCTATTTTTCCAAACAAAAGTCTCATGACTTTCTTTTTTATATTTTTCTGCTTCTTCTCTTAGCTTCTCGATTAATTCATGACTAGAATAAGTCTCGGATAATTCAAAAAACTTTTCTCTTATCTTTTCATAATCCTTTGAATCAATATAAAGATTGGCAAGTCCATGTTTTATCAAGTCAGGAGATTCTAATAGTCCACCACAAAGTCCTACATATTGGCCAAGGGATTGTGGCAAGCTAGAAATAAATTTCCCCACACCTACATCAGGAACAAAACCAAGGTCAGTTTCTGGCATCGCCCATTTTACAGTCTCGTCACAAATGATAAAGTCAGAGTTTATACTGATGCCAACTCCACCACCCATAACTATTCCCTTCCAATAGGATACTATAGGTTTTTTATAAGTTTCAACATACTTGTCTAGTTCAAATTCTTCTACGAAGAGCTCGTCCTTATCATTACAATCATCATTTATGATGAAGTCCTTATAAAGATGAACTAAATCACCACCAGAGCAAAATCCCTTGTGAGATTTGCTGTCAAGAAGGACTGCTTTTATATTGTCATCCTCTTCCCATTTTTTTAGGATCTTACTTATATCCCTTACCATCTTTAAATTAAGGGCATTTATTTTATCGGGCCTATTAAAATAAATAAGACCAACATTTTTTACAACTTTCTCAACTATTAAATCATCTTTTTTCATTTTATCACCATCTATTTAAGCATATTTAATTTGTACCCAATTGATGGATAAAGAATTGATGATTCTAAGTAAAACAAAATCTTCTTGCATATACCTTTTAATTTTTTATCTTGGGCTCGAAAATAAGTTTTAAGATTAGATTATAAATTGGAAAAGATATGCCTACAATAGGCCAAATAATCCAAGATCTATCCCAATTGTTCGTCAAAAAAGAATAGGCTACATAGATTGCAGTTGCTGCAATCCAATAAATTCCAAAAAAGGGTTCGATTCTCCTCTTTAACTTTTTATTTCTTCTTCTGAAATCTCCCTCTTCCAATATTGCATTAATAGAGTTCATATAAATATTTACTCTAACCAAAATATTCACCCCCACAGCTATAAGAAGAAGCATGATAACCACTGAAATCATCATGGTCATATCTTCCACTGAGATAATCATTCCAACAAAAATTGGAATAACCGATGCCACCAATAGCAAAACTCCAATTATATTGTTTTTCACATAACAATCGTGGAAGCTCTCTTTCCTTTCTCTTGCCATTCCATCAACACCATAAGCTGTGTCTATGTCTTCATTTTCTATAAATTCATATTTTTTTAATTTCATAGACTCGCTTATAAATATACCTATAGCTACAATTATAAATAAGATTAAAACTATAAGAGAGATTCCATCTACTACATTTTCTGAAAATGGTATAAGATTGCTCTCATAAGCTTGTGATGAAAGTAATAAAAATATAGGCGAAATTACACAAAGAGAAACTCCAAGAGCAATATTTCTGCCAGAAACTTCTTTTAAATCTAGATATTCATTGGCTTCTTCCATGCTAAGCTTTATAAGTTTTTTGTCCTCCTCAAAGTCCTCATCTAAAAACTCAGGGTCTTCAATTTCATCTTTAATCAGATAGTCTGTTGTAACTCCAAATATTCTGCTAAGTTTTAAAATTTTTTCCATATCAGGAACTGACTGGGCACTTTCATATTTTGAAATAGATTGTCTACTTACACCAAGTTTTTCTGCAAGTTCTTCTTGTGACCAAGCATTTTTCTTCCTAAGATTTATAATTTTGTCTGCTAAAATCATAGTCTTACCTCCTTTTCTGAGTAAATTTTATAAAAATTTATGGTGGCAATCCATAAATAGTGCTTGTCAATTTGTAAACTCATGGTTGCAAGTCTTAAAATTTTCAAAATTTTCTCTTTTTCCTTTATTTTACAAAGTGTTTTTCTATGAAATATATAATTTATTTAAAGATAGTGTAAATTTTTTATAAATTTTTCCAATAAAAAATCCTGACTTTCGCCAGGTTTTTTTACTTTCTATTTTGTGACATCTCTACAATTAAATTTGCTATGCTTTCAAAGTCAAAGGAGGATGAATTTATTGAAATGTCATAGTTATGTGCATCTCCCCAAACTCTTCCAGTGTTTCTGCTGTAATGGTTGGCTCGTCTGTTGTTTTCACGAGTCATCTTTATTTCAAGTTTATCTTTTTTTATATTGTAAGTATTTAAAATTCTCTCTTCTTCAAACTCCTTGGAAGCGTAAATAAAGACAGACAATTTTGGGAAATCTTCCAAGACAAAATCACCACACTTGCCAAAGATAACTGCTTTTTTGCTTTTTGCAATTTCCCTAATAATTTTTGAATCTAGTAGAAAAGCTGCATCATTAGTTGCAATATCCTCTTGGGAATAGGAATAATTTTGTCTATATAAATCGTAGATAGTTCCCTGTAAAAAGGAGTCATCTTTTTTTATTTCTTCAGGCTTTACCTTTTTTTCAAGGCTCATTAGCTCTATTAATTTTTCATCAAAAAATTCGTAATTTAATTTATCAGCAACTTTTTTGGCAATTTCATTTGCACCGCTGCCATATTCTCCGTCGATTGTAATTATCTTTTTTCCTGCTTTTTGGAAAAGTTTTTCAAATAGTGACATATCTTCACCTCCCCACAATTATACAATAGGATTGTGAAATTTTTTTAATCAAATTATATATATTGTGAAATTTTAAGATTTTTTTAGTTTTTTTCTAAAAAAGCTTTCTATGGGAACTTGGGCAAGTAGTGTCGCCCCAAAAATTATTATAGCTCCAAATATTTCTCTTTCTGACATCTCTTGTGAAAGAAGAAGCCAGCCAAAGAGAGCGCCAAAAACTGATTCTAGTGAACTTATCATAGAAGCTATAACTGGATCTAAATCTTTTAGTGCCAAAAGCTGAATAGTAAAACCAACTCCAGATGATAAAATCCCTACATATAAAATAGTTAAATAGGATTTTAAAATTGCATCCATACTAACATCTTCAAATATAAAGGCTCCAATTAGAGAAGTAATTCCACAGATGGCAAACTGAATCATGGAAACCAAAACTACATTTGTTCCCTTAGAAAAATTTGTCATAATTAAAATGTGTATGGCAAAAACAAGAGCAGATAAAATTACAATTATATCTCCCTTATTCATGTGAAAATCTCCCTTTATAGAGAGAAGATAAGTTCCTATCATAGCAAGAAAAATGCAAAAAACTAATTTTATGCTAGGCTTCTTCCCCAAAAATAAACTAAGAATTGGAATAAAAACTATGTATAGGGCTGTCAAAAAACTTGCCTTGGCAGCTGTCGTGTATATTAGGGAAAACTGTTGAAGATTAATGGCAATAGTAAAAACTATTCCACAAATACTTCCTCCAACAATTGTCCTCTTCATGTCAAATTTTTCTTCCCTAAAGGATTTTGATTTTTTCCTAAAAAATATTAAGGTAAAATATAAAAATACCACTGCAACAAAAGACCTTGCTGCAGTAAAAGAAAGGGGCCCCAAGTGTTCCATTCCCGCTGTCTGTGCCACGAAGGCAAGTCCCCAAATAATTGCTGTTACAAATAACATTATGGACGCTTTAAACTCTCTTGTCATTTTTACACCACCCAAAAAACACCAATTCAGAAGTTTAAGTCTAAATTGATGTTAAAATTCTATAATTTAATATTATCATAATTTATCACGAAAAAATAGTAATGTGATTGGATTATTTTTATACTTTTATTAATTAGAACTTTTGCGATTCTCATGTATAATTGAAGTAGAGGTGAAATATGATTAAATTTAATTTGTATAAAGAAGGGGGACTAAAAGTCCACTTTGTAAAAAAAGATGAAGAACTTCCAAGTGAAATTAAAGATTATTTAGAAAAGAAAAAATTTTCTTATAAGTTCAAAGAAAGTCTATACCTTCCTAGCTTTCTTGAAGAATCAGAAATTTTTATGGGACTTGGAGAAGATGAAATAAATCTTGAAGATGTGAGAAATCTTTTCTTTGAACTTGGAAATATTTTAAGAAAAAATGAAGAACACGAAGTTGAAATAAAAATGCCAGACCTTGGTATGTGCAACAAAAAAACTATTATGGCAGCTTATGAAGGACTTCGCCAAGGTGAATATGAATTCACAAAGAAGACTGACGTAAAGGAAAAGAAGGCTGACTTTGAAATAACCGTCAACTACACTGCCTTTAAAGGTCCAGAAGAAAAACTTCGCGCCGGCTTAAATAAAATGGAAAATATTATGGATGGAGTTTTCCTTGCAAGAGACCTAGTAAACGAAAGAGCCAATGTAATTTATCCAGAAACTCTTGCTAATATTACTAAAGAAAAATTAGAAGTAGCTGGCGTTAAGGTTACAATTTATGAAGAAGATGAAATCGAAAAAATTGGCATGAAGGCCTTTTTAAGAGTTGCAGCAGGTGCAAGTAACCGCCCAAGACTTATTGTTATGGAATACAAAAATGTCGACACAGAAAAAGTTGCCCTTGTTTGAAAGGGACTAACTTACGACTCTGGTGGTTACAACATCAAATCTGCAGCTGGCATAAATTACATGCACTGCGATATGGGTGGTGCAGGCACAGTTATTGGTACAATCTATGCCCTTGCAAAGAACAGGCTAAGACAAATATAGTTGGAGTAGTAGCAGCTTGTGAAAATATGATTTCTGGATCATCTTACAAGTCAGGAGATGTAATTGACTCCATGAAGGGACTTACAATTGAAGTTGCAAATACTGACGCTGAGGGAAGAATTACCCTTGCCGATGCAGTTCATTATGCCACAAATGACCTTGGAGCAGAAAAAATTATTGACCTTGCTACACTTACTGGCGCGGTTACAATTGCCCTTGGAGAAGTCTACACAGGTGCAGTTACAAATAACCAAGACTTCTACAAGGAAGTCCTTGAAGCAGGAAAATTATCTGGAGAAAAAATCTGGGCCTTCCCTTATGATGAAGGCTACAAGAAATTAAACAAATCAGAAGTTGCTGACATTAAAAACACATCTGGTAGTCAAGCAGGCTCTGTTACAGCAGGACTTTTTGTTGGTGAGTTCGTAAAAGAAAATACGCCTTGGGTTCATCTAGACATAGCAGCAACAGCTTATAGAAGTAAAAAATCAGGCTATCTTCCAAAGAATGCAACTGGAGTTCATGTAAAGACTTTAAATAACCTATTAGACCCAACAGATTGCTAAAAATTTAAATCACAACCACTAGTTAAGGCTAGTGGTTTTTTCAATTAAAAAACCCACCTTATTTCTAAGATGAGTATTTATATATCTTCTAAATTTATTTCACCATGTAAGCTATAAATCTCTGGTCCATTATTTTCTGATTTTCCCATATCTTCTCTTATAGAATAAGTGAGATAAAAGCTAAAGTGTTCTATACCCTTATAGTCTTTAGCCAATTCAAAATCTTCTGAAAGAATTTTATATTCATAAAATTCTCTAATATTTTCATCTTCCAATAGCCTAAAATTAATTTCATAATTTTTAGGGTCTTGGAATTTTATCTTATTATCTTTATCCAGTAATAATGTAAAAGAAAACTGGCTATTCATCTTTCTTCCATAAAAGTCATTATCTTGACTTATCATTACGTCTCTATAAAGGTCACGGGAATTTTTATTGATAATATTTGCTTTTACTTCTTCACTCATAACATTGGAATTATTCTTATTATTTAATTTGTCCTTATTTGTTTTTCCACAAAAGTATATTAACAATGATAAAGATAAAATGATTGCCAAAACTATTCCAAATTTTTTTCGCATCAATAATACCTCCGTTAAAAATATCCAAATATTTTATCATTTTATATAAGTAAATTATATAAAACTTTTTTTCCTTGTCAAATTTATTATTTATAAAAAACTCTGTCATATAAAGATGACAGAGTCCATAAAAGTTAATATAGTTTGCAATAAAAAATCTGCTAGAGATTTCTCTCTAACAGATTTGTTTTTTTATAGGAATAGTCCGCCGTATTGAACAAATAGTGGTGCGAATACAAGGGATACAACAGTTATAAGTTTAATTAGAATATTAAGAGAAGGTCCTGATGTATCTTTAAATGGGTCACCAACAGTATCTCCAGTTACAGCTGCCTTGTGAGCTTCTGAACCTTTACCACCGTGAGCTCCACCTTCGATGTATTTTTTAGCGTTGTCCCAAGCTCCACCAGCGTTTGACATAAAGATTGCCATTAGTACGCCTGTTACAAGAGCTCCTGCTTGAAGTCCACCTAGTGCTTCAGTACCAAGTAGTAGACCTACAAGTATTGGAACAATTACAGCGATTAGTCCTGGTACTATCATTTGTTTTAAAGCAGCACCTGTTGAAATATCAACACAAGTTGCATATTCAGGAGTAGCTTTACCTTCCATGATTCCAGGAATTTCTCTAAATTGTCTTCTTACTTCGTCAATCATTTCAGATGCTGCATTACCTACTGCTGACATAGTAAGTGCAGAGAAGGCAAATGGAAGCATACCACCAACGAATGTTGCAGCAATAACTTCTGGTTTAGAAATATCAATTCCACTAAGTCCAGTAGCGTTAATGTAAGAAACGAAAAGTGCAAGTGCAGTAAGTGCTGCAGATCCAATTGCAAATCCCTTTCCTATAGCTGCTGTTGTATTACCAACAGAGTCAAGTGAGTCTGTGATATCACGAACTTCTTCTGGTAGTTCGCACATTTCTGCAATACCACCAGCGTTATCTGCGATTGGTCCATAAGCATCAACGGCAATAGTCATACCAGTTGTTGAAAGCATACCAACAGCTGCTAGTGAAATTCCGTAAAGTCCTACGATTGGATCAACGTTTCCGCCTGCTCCAAGGTAAGATGCAATAATACCAATTGCAATAACAATGATAGGTCCAACTGTTGACATCATACCAACAGAAAGTCCAGCAATAATATTTGTTGAAGAACCAGTTTCTGATTCAGCTCCAATTCTCTTAACTGGTGCATAATCATCAGCTGTGTAATATTCTGTAAATTTAGAAATTATTAGACCAACTGCAATACCAATGATAACTGGTGCAAAAGGTGAAAAACTTCCAAAGATGTAGTTTGATAGAAGTGCTGAAGCAATCATTGTAACGCCAGCTGCTACATATTCACCTGCGTTAAGAGCTTTTTGTGGATTCTTATCTCCCTTTACAAAGAAAGCAGCTACAATTGATGCTAAAATACCAATTGTTGCAACAAGAATACCGAAAATAACACCTTCTTCTCCATAAGCTACAACCCCAAGAGTTATAACTGAAAGAAGTGCTCCAACGTAAGATTCAAATAAGTCAGCTCCCATTCCAGCAACGTCCCCAACATTATCTCCTACGTTATCAGCGATAACTGCAGGGTTTCTTGGATCGTCTTCTGGAATACCAGCTTCAACTTTACCTACAAGGTCAGCTCCAACGTCTGCTGCCTTAGTGTAGATACCACCACCAACTCTTGCGAAAAGTGCAATAGATGATGCTCCAAGTGAAAATCCTGTAATAATTTCAGTTTGTCCACCTGTTAAGAAATATGCGCCAGTAATACCAATAATTCCTAGACCAACAACGCACATTCCCATTACAACTCCACCAGAAAAGGCAACGTCAAGGGCTTTACCTAGGCCACCCTTCCATGCTGCGTTAGTTGTTCTAACGTTTGCTCTTGTAGCAACCTTCATACCAACATAACCAGCAGCTACTGAAAAGATAGCTCCTACTACGAAACAAATAGCAGTTGGGATTGATTTAAGTCCTACTGCCAAAATAATTGCAAGTACAATGACAAAAACAACAAGGGCTTTATATTCTCTTGTTAAGAATGCCATGGCTCCTTCTGAAATGTAAGAAGAAATTTCTTTCATTCTTTCATTACCAGCATCTTGCCTTGACACGAAGCTTGCCTTGTAAAAAGCAAATAAAAGTGCCAAAACGCCGACGATAGGAGCTAGATATAACATATTCATTCTCTAATCCTCCTTAAATTTTAATTAGATTGCAGCAGTAAAAACTACAATCCTAAATGATTACTCTGGGAAAAACTCTTCCCTAAATTTTTAATTAAATCGCAGCTAAAATAATAAGTGCAAGTGCAAAAACGATGCTTGAAATGATCACAATTTTGTTTTGGATGTCTTTCTTACTTGAACCTTTGTGTGATCCCCACATGCTAGTTTCTTCGCCTTGAAGAGTTCCAAGACCAGCTTGTTCAGATTCCATTTGTGCAACTACACTAATTACAATTATGCTAGCAACAATAATTACAATAGATAATAAAGTTTGCAAACTTATACCTCCCTTAAATTTCTATAACATATAGATTCTAACACAGGAAGGCTTGCTAATCAACGAATTTATACGATTTTTGGCATTTTTTAGAAGCTAGTTTCCTTTTTTAAGTTTTCTTCTATAATATCTTCTCTATCTTGCATTGCCTTTAGAGTTCTTTTTATTAAATCATCTAATTGCCAATCTAAATTTTCTGCTCCTTTTTTTATAACTTCTCGAGAGCAGCCTTCCGCAAATTTTTTGTCCTTAAACTTTTTCTTAACACTTTTTAAATTCATATCCTTGGTGCTTTTAGACGGTCTCATAAGTGATGCCGCATAAATAAGACCAGTTAGTTCATCTGTTGCAAAGAGAACTTTCTCCATAAAAAGTTCTGGCTCAACATCAGAACAAATTCCAGAACCGTGTGATAAAATTGCATGGATTAATTCATCACTTCCACCAGAAGCTTTAAAATCTCTGGAGTATTTTTCAAGTGCTCTTCTGGATATTTTTCATAGTCTACATCGTGAAGAAGACCTGCAATTTCCCAAAATTCTACATTTTCTTTGTCAAACTCTTCTGCAAAGTATCCCATAACATTTTCAAGAGTAAGAGCGTGTCTCAAATGAAATTCTTCCTTGTTGTAATCTTTTAAAAGTTTTAAAGCATCTTCTCTACTTATTCCGCTGTTCATATTTTTACTTCCTTTTTCCCTATATTATCACAATAATTTTTGAATTTCACTTTTTTCTACTTGTGTTATAATGAATGTAAGAATGCAATGAACAATGGAGGTTTTTATGAAAAAAAATGTTGGCATAATGGGATTTGGAAGAATTGGTAGAGATGCTCTTAGAATTTGGGCACTAAGAGATGATGTTAATTTTGACATTACTCATGTAGCCGTTAGAAATTTAGAAAAAACTTTAAAAGAAAGAACTCACCTTTTTAAATTTGACTCAATTTATAGAAAGTTCCCAGGAGAAATTGAATTTACTGATGACGGAATGATTATTAACGGCAAAAAAGTTACTTTTGTTGAATCAAAAACTCCTGATCAAATGAACTGGAAAGAACTTGGAGTTGATGTTGTAATCGATTCATCTGGCGCCTTCAAAGATGAAGAAAAAGCAAGAGGTCACCTAGAAAGTGGTGCAAAAAAAGTTGTCTTAACTTCTCCTGGAAAGGGCAATATGCTTACAGTTGTTATGGGAGTAAATGACGACAAATACGATCCAGAAAAAGATGATATTATTTCCAATGCATCTTGTACAACAAACTGTCTTGCTCCAGTAACTAAAGTTATTCTTGAAAACTTTGGTATCAAGAAAGGACTTATGTCCACTGTTCACGCTTATACAAATGACCAAAATATTCACGATGGTGTTCACAAAAAGGACATGAGACGTGCAAGAATGGGTGCAGAAAATATTATACCTACTTCAACTGGTGCAGCAAAAGCTGTTGGAAAAGTTATTCCAGAAGTTGACGGAATTTTAACAGGTTTTGCCCTAAGAGTTCCTGTTCCAACTGGATCACTTGTTGATGTTACTTTCGAACTTGAAAAAGAAGCTACAGTAGAAGAAATCAATGCAGCTATCAAAAAAGCATCCGAAAATGAATTAAAGGGAATACTTGAATATTCTGAAGACGAACTTGTTTCTTCTGATATCATTGGAAACACTCACTCTTCTATTTTTGACTCACTTCTTACAACAGTTAATGGAAAAATGGTTAAATTAATTTCTTGGTACGACAACGAATGGGGCTACACTGAAAGAGTTATTGATTTAACAGAAAAGATTGTAGAATCTCTATAAGAAGTTTTCTCTCAAAGGACTTGCTAAGGCAGGTCCTTTTTATTTGCATAAGATTCTTATATAAGCTATCATTATTATATAAAATCTATTAATAAGGAGAAAAAATGATTACAGATAAATATAAAATTATTGGCGAAAAAATTGCAATTGAAAATTTAGATGAGAAAATTTTGAGTAAAGAAAAAGATTCAGACATAAAAGATGAATTGTATAGCGAACTTGTTCCAAAACTAAGAGAACTTCACGAAAAACTTTTTGCTGAATCCAAACAAGGAATTTTAGTTGTCCTTCAAGCAATTGATGCGGCAGGAAAGGATGAAATTATAAAATACATCTTTTCAAACTTAACTCCACAAGGACTAAAAAACACTTCTTATGGAAAGCCAACTGACGAAGAAAATGCTCACGATTATCTTTGGAGAATGCACAAAGGACTGCCTAAAAGAGGTGAAATTGCAATACTAAATAGATCTTACTACGAGGATATCATATCTCCTAAAATCTATGACAGCCTAGACCATCTCCCTGAAGAAATTAAAACCGATGAAAATCTTTGGAAAAAAAGATACAAACACATAAATAACTTTGAAGAATATTTAACTGACAATGGTTTCAAAATATTAAAATTCTATTTTCACGTTTCAAAAGATGAACAGAGAAAAAGACTTCTAGAAAGAATTGAAAATCCAAAGAAAAATGCAGAATTTTCTTTCTCAGACCTAGATGACAGAAAAAACTGGGATAAGTATCAAGTTGCTTTTGAAGAAATGCTAAATAATACTTCCACAGATCTTGCACCTTGGTATGTTCTTCCAGCAGATAATCCTTGGCTTTCAAGAAAAATTGCAACTCTTGCATTAATTGAAACAATAGAAAAAATGAATCCAAAATACCCAACATTTTCTGCTGATGATAAAAAGAAGGCAGAGGAAATTGCTGAGAAGTTAAAAAATAAGGAAATTTAATTTTTTAATTTCACTACTATTATTTCTAATTCTACTACCATTATTTTTATATTTTTATATAGAAGAAACTTAAAAAATTATGCATTTTAAAAAGCCAAGGAGTAATCCCTGGCTTTATTTTTAATCCTTGATAATTGTCCCATGATTTTCTGGATTATTTGTATTTAAAATTTTAATTGTAATATTTTTCTTAGCAACAGGGTTTATGGCGTCGCCTTGATAAACTTCTGCTCCACTCTCAATTATTTCCTTTAACTCTGTGTAGCTAAGCTTGTCAATTGTCTTGGCATCTGGATTCCTATTAGGATCTGATGTCATTATTCCATTTACATCTGTCCAATTTTCATAAACTTTTGAATCAAGAGCATAGGCAATAAGACTTCCGGTGTAGTCGCTGCCACCTCTTGTAAAAGTAACAATGTCACCTTCCTTATCACTTCCATAAAATCCTGGCACAACTGCCTTTTTATTTTCACCTATGTGATTTTTTATTGCTTCTTTTGATTTATAAAGATCAACCTGTCCCCTTTCATCAAAGATTATAAGATCCTTTGCATCAATAAAATCATAATTTAAATATTTTGACAAAAGTTTTGCATTTAAATATTCTCCCCTGCTTACAATAAAATCCTTATCTCTAGAATTTTTTATTTCATCAAAGACGAATTTTAATTCATCGTCCCAAAACTCTTCCAAATTTAAATCTTCAGCAATAGATAAAAATCTGTTTTTAATTTTCTCAAGTTGACTGTCACGACCAAGACTTTGGATTTCTAATTCTTCTTCTAGAGATTTAATAATTTCATGAAGCTCTTGGATCCTCAAATTTTTATTCGCTAGAGAAATTAACTCGTCAGTAATTTTTGTATCTTCCTTAAATCTTCTTCCAGGTGCTGATACAACTATGACATCTCTGTCCTCTTTAGAGAAAATAATTTTTTTGACTTTTGCAAATTGACCTGCATCCTTTAAAGAGCTTCCACCAAATTTAGAAACAGACTTACCTTCAATACTTTCAATAGCAAAAGGAGTTTCTTGATAAACACAGTAATTTAGCCAGTTGGAGAAAAATAAATTACCAGCAGATCTCCATCTGATTTTTATATCTTTCTTAGGATCATTGTCCTCATAATAATTTATGGGCGGGCTTATTTTTTTACCTTGAGAAAGATCCCTTATATATTCATTGTGAAGAGTGTCCTTGTCGTATTCCCAGTGACCAAAATTAAAGACAAATCTATTGTCCTTAGTTGTAGCTAGGGCAACTCCAGTATCAGGTCTTGCTGCAAGAACTTCCAAATCAGAAACATCTTCAAGATCTTCAGGATCAACATAAGTGTGTCTTGATGTTGGAATCAAAAAAGTATCATCAAAACCCTTAATAATTTTATTTTCCTTTAACTTATCAAATTCAAAAACCCCAAAAATTTTGCCATCACTTAACTTGTGATTGATTTTATAATAATGATATAGAGCAGCTTGGGCAGACCAACAAATAAACATTGTAGAATAAACATTTTTCTTTGCAAATTCAAAAATTGTCCTTAGTTCATCCCAATACTTAATTTTTTCATAAGCTAGGGTCTCAATTGGAGCACCAGTTATAATCATTGCATCGTACTTATTATTTTTTATATCATCATAAGTTTTATAAAAAGACTTCAATCTTTTAGCATCGCTGTTATTTGGATTGTAAGATTCCATTCTCACAAGGTCGATATTAATTTGAAGGGCAGTATTTGATAACATCCTCAAAAGTTGAAGTTCTGTCTCCTCTTTTTTGGGCATCAAATTTACAATAGCAATATTAAGAGGTCTTATGTCCTGCTCTTTAGCAGAAGAATCCCTCATTGTAAAAATATTTTCTCTTTCTAAAACTTCTTCAACAATTAAATCTCTAGGTATTATTAATGGCATTTCTATTCTCCTCTTTTTTATTTGTACTTGAGGAAGGAAAACAATAAAAAAAGCTTCCGCCCCACAAAGGACGAAAGCTAGTTCGTGTTACCACCTTAATTCTCTTTCACTTCACAGTAAAAGACTCTTCAAGTACTATCATACTCTATCGCTATAACGGGCGCTCCCGTGCCTATCTAAATATCGATAGACCCTCAAGACGGACCATGTTCTCCAAATCTTCCTCTACTTCTCTCACCAAACGAAGCTCTCTTTAATCAGTCAAAAAGGATACTCTTCCCTCTATTGAGTTATTTTTTATTATAATAGCACCGATTCAAATTAATGTCAATTCTTATTGTTATTTATAAAATCATTTTGATAATTTTTATAATTTAAAATTTTAATTAGAATTGGGCGTCATTATATCTCGCTTTATATATATAGGCATGTTGATTTAGTGCTGTCAAAATTTGATCTTGGTGATCTTTTCCTTTTGTATCAATTATAACGCTAACTATCATGGAATCTATTGTGTCTCCAACTAAGTCTATATTTTGTCCAATTTGGACTATGTTTGCTCCTTCTTTTTCCAAAATTTCTGAGACTCTAGATATTTGACCGGGCTGATCATTTAGTTTTATTCTAAGTTCCATGCGTCTATTAGTTTTATAGAGTCCCTTTTCTATAACTTTTGAAACTCTTGTAACGTCTATGTTTCCTCCAGATAAAATGCAACAAACTTTTTTGCCCTTGTGACTGAATTTTTTATACATTAAGGCTGCCACTGTTGATGCTGCTGCACCTTCTGTTATTATTTTGTTTTCTTCAAGAAGGGTTAATATTGCTGAAGAGATTTCTCCTTCTGTCACTAGAACTATTTCATCTACATATTTTTTTACTAGCTCATATGTAATTTTGCCTGGGGTTTTTACTGCAATTCCATCAGCTATTGTAGAGCCACCTTTGACAGTCAAAATTTTTCCTTCTTTTACTGATTCATACATAGATGGAGAAATTTGTGTTTGAACTCCTATTATTTTTATATCTGGATTTATTGATTTTGCTACAAGGGCAACGCCTGAAATTAGTCCTCCACCGCCTATTGGGACAACTATTATGTCAATATCTTTTACTTCTTCTAGGATTTCTAAGGCAACTGTTCCTTGTCCTGCAATAATTTTTTCATCATCAAAGGGAGCTATAAAGGTGTAGCCTTCTTCTTCTGATAATTTTTTTGCATAAGCAGCTGCATCGTCAAAGGAATCTTTTATTAATTTTACTTCAGCTCCATAACTTTTCGTTGCTTTTACTTTTGATAGCGGAGCGTGATAAGGCATACAGATTACAGATCTTATTCCCCTCTCGCTTGCTGATTTTGCAACACCTTGGGCGTGATTTCCTGCAGAACAAGCAACAACCCCTCTTTCTGCTTCTTCATCAGATAGGGTTGCAATTTTATTATAGGCTCCTCTAAGTTTAAAGGATCCTGTATCTTGAAGAACTTCAACTTTTAAATAAATATCATCGCCAAGATTTGGTGCATAAACTACAGGTGTTTTTTTGATATGACCTTCAAGTCTTTCTTTGGCTGCGTAAACTTCTTTCACGTCCATTTTATTCACCCTCTTTTTTATGATGGACTATACTTACAAATTTTTCTCCTTCTAATATTTTTCTCACTCTTTTTTCAAAATCCATGCGGCTCATCCAAACAACTCTATCACAACCTAGGCACTTTAATTTCATATCTGCACCCTTTCTTGCTATTTCCCATTTGTTTTCTCCGCAGGGATGTCCTTTTTTTAGGGTAACTATATCACCTAATTCATAGTAAAGCATCTTTATCTTCTCCTTTTATAAATTTATTCCTAATCATAGGAGATTTAATATTTTCTCTTTGCATTGTTCTTAAAATTTCTGATCTAAGAGCATACTCAAGATCGTATTGATGACCTTGTCTTGTGTAATATACAAGAGCCATTTTATATGCGTCTTTTCCATTTTCTGTAACTCCCCAAAAATTTGGTCCCATTACCATGTCTTTGTGGTCCCTATATTTCTCAATAGAAGCTTTTATTTTTTCTTCTACAAAGTCGGGATCACATGAGTTATCCAAATAAAATTCAATTTTGGTTCTTATGTTAGCTCTTTCTTTATTGGAAACAATGGAAATATTGCTATTGGGAATAACGTGAAGTATTTTATCAAAGTCGCGAATTTTTGTGACCCTAAGTCCTAAATCTTCCACTATGCCCTCGATTTCTCCTATTTCGATTAAATCTCCAACAGAATATTGATCTTCAAAAATAATAAAAAATCCATTTATAAAATCCTTAACAAGACTTTGAGCCCCAACACCTATTGCCAGTGAAAATACTCCAAGAGTTGCAATAATTGGAGCTATGGAAATGTTAAAGACACTCATTACTATTGTCACTCCAATAAAAATTAAAACTACTTTTATGGCACGTCTTATTAAATTTGTAACTGTGACGATCCTATTGTAAGATCCTTTTTCCATTATTTTTTCAGAATTTAACTGTTTATTTATAAAAGAATCTATAAGCTTTAAAATTATACAAGTTCCAATAATTACAAGGGCAACTACAAGAAGCCTTTCCCAAGATTCCAGTCCACCAAAGGTAGATCTAAGGGCTCTATCCGCCTCGTCTGCTACTGCTCCTGTATTTTTATCTATATTCACTATTACACCTCTTTGTAAGTTGTTTCTATTTTACTATCTTCTTCTCTTGTCGTATTTGAATTTACAACTGAGTACAAACTCAAGTCGCCATTTCTAAGGGCTCCAATAAGAAGTCCATTTATCTTTATCTTGTCAAGAGAATATCCAAGCCTTGTGTAAAATTCTCCTGATTTTCCAATTTCTCCACCAACATCACTAGGTCCATATACGTAAATTGAACCAGAGATATTTTCCATCTTGTTGACATTAGCTGCGATTATCTTTTTTTCTCCTGGTTTTAAAATATAATTGTACTCTGTAATTATCCCTGAATGTAGAAGATAAGTTTTTTTGCCTTCAACTAAGATATCGGAAATATTTGGAACCTTGTCTTCATATTTTGTGCCTGAATTCATAAACCTGTAAATAGACTTGTCTGTAAGTGCCAAAAGAGATCTCTTATCTTTTTTTAAAAACATTACTATTTCATGATTTAAGACCTGACTTTTCTTTTCACCCTTATTCAAATTGTAAATAAGAGAACTGTAACCTGATGCATCATTTTTTATTTCTGCAACTGAAAGATTTTTATCATCTACAACATCGTGAGTTAAAATTTGATTTCCAGTTTTATAAATTTCTGTAAGAGTTGAATCATTGCCCATTAAGTACAAAATTTCATTTTTTTCATCTATTATGTGAAAAATTATGTTGGCATTTTCATAAGAAATATTAAAGATATCTCCTTTGACATCAGTGGTAGATAAAAGTTCTCCCATCTCTGAATACATGTGAACCTTACCCAAATCTTTTTCATAAAGAAAAGCATAATTATTTGCAAAAAAAGCTTCTATATTTTCATCTTCTCTTTGAATTTTTTTGACAATATTGCCTTCCTTGTCTGTGATATATAAAACTGGATCAGCCCACAAAAATACAGACTTTGATGAAATGCTAAAATCCTGAATTGGTTCATTAACACTTACACCCTTGAGTCTTACAATGGTTCTGTCTTTAGAAAAGTTTTTATGATTAAAATATATAAATCCTATAAAAATTACAAGTAATAATAAAATAATTGCGTGATTTTTTTTAATTTTCAAAATACCACTCCCGATTTCATTATAACATTTATACTTTTACTTTTGCATTTAAATGGCATAAAAAAAGAGGGCTTTGCCCCCTATTTATAAGATTTTTTTGTTTAAAATTATTGCCCCAAAAAGAACGAAAAATAATCCCAAGATTATATTCATAGTTAGCTCTTCTCCAAGTACAAGAATAGATAAAATTGTCCCAAAAATTGGAATAAATAGTTTGTAAATTCCAAACTCACTGGAGCTGTGATTTTGAAGGACAAAGGTCCAAGTTGTGAAGGCCGTTGCTGATATAAAAGCTCCATAAGATAACATTAAGAATAAAAGGAAGTCGTAGTTTACAGTAGAAGTCTTTGTCAATGCCCCAATAATTATAAGTGGCAAAGCTCCAAGGGAAAATTGTGAACCAGTTAGAAGAAATCCATTTAAGTTCCTAGCATACTTTCTTATGAGGACGCTAGATAGGGCATTAACTGTTTGGGCAATTAAGACAAAACCTTCGCCAGTAAACTTAAAGTGAAAGCTTCCCTGTGAGTTTAAATTTGTTATAAGTAAACCAATTGAACCAACAAGTAAGGCTACGACCTTTATCTTAGTAAGTTTCTCATCACTAATTAAGAGAACGGAAAACAAAACTGTGATAAAAGCATTTGACGACTGAATAACTGCAGTAAGAGACCCCAAAGTGTTGGAGAGTCCAATATAGTAAAAACCATACTGCAAACATGTCTGCAACAATCCAATAATTAAAATAAATTTAAAATTTACATTTTCCCTCTTCACTTCTTCCTTGTTGAAAAGAAAAAAATAGATGAAGGTCAAAAGTCCTCCCATAAAAAACCTTATTCCTGCAATAAAAATTTTCCCACCTGGATCGTCTGGCAAGATATTGGCATGAATATAGGTTAGTTTAATAAGAGGAATAGCAGATCCCCAAAGTAACATTGCCAATAGTGAAAAGACTATTGCCCATTTCTTTTCTTTTATAAGTTTCATTCCTACCCTCCAATCTAGTAAATTTTATATATTATAAAAATAATTATCCAAACTATTGATGTCCTAAAATTTATTATAAGTCATTAAAATTTTAAAAAATTCAAATCTAAAACTGCAAATAAAAATTTATATTAAAAAAGGAGGTCGCCCTCCTCTTCTATATTCTATTAAAATTCTTGAATTTTTCTTTTTATATTTTCTTTGGTAAATCCAAATCTTTCAAAGACTTCTGATCCCTTTCCACTAGCACCAAAGGTATCAATTGATATTGCCATACCCTTCATGCCAATGTATTTGTGCCATCCAAAGGAAGAAAGTGCTTCAAGGGAAATTCTCTTTGTTATATTTGATGGAAGAATCTTTTCCTTGTATTCAGAAGATTGTGCATCGAAAAGTTCCATAGAAGGCATTGAAACTACACGCACTCCCTTTAGTCCTTCTGCTGCTTCTAGTGCAAGAGAAACTTCTGAACCTGTTGCTATTACAATTTTTTCCAGTTCTCCTTCTTCTTTTTTAATTATATAAGCACCCTTATTTACTTCTCTTGATGAGTTTTCAAGTTGTGGAAGATTTTGTCTTGATAGTGCAAGAACAATTGGTGTGTTCTTTGAATTAAAGGCAAGGTTTAGGGCTGCTGCAGTTTCACGTCCATCGGCAGGTCTTAAAACTATTACTCCAGGGATAGATCTTAACATTGCAAGATGTTCAATAGGTTCGTGTGTTGGACCATCTTCTCCAACTCCAATGGAGTCGTGAGTGAAGATATAAACATTAGGAATATTCATAAGAGCTGCAAGTCTAATTGTTGGTTTTAAGTAGTCGCTGAAAACTAAGAATGTAGCTGCATAAGTTCTTAATCCTCCGTGAAGAAGCATTCCATTTGTAATTGCACCCATGGCATTTTCACGAACACCAAAAGTTAAGTTTCTGCCAGATCTATTGTCAGCTGAGAAATATTCTTCTCCCTTTAACATAGTCTTATTTGATGGACCAAGATCTGCTGATCCTCCAAATATGTGGATGTTATCTTTTGCAATTTTATTTAAAACTTCTCCAGAAATGGCACGAGTTGCCATGTCTTTTGTAAAGGAATCGTAGTAAGATTCTTCTAGCAATTCTTTCTTTTCTCTTTTAAAAGACTTTAAATAATCTTCATATTCTTGAGGATATTTCTTTTTATATTCTTCTTCGATTTTTTTCTTTTCATTGGCTTTTCTTGTGTTTTCTTCAACTAAATTTTTGAAGTGTTCTTTTACATCTTCTGAAATATAAAAGTCTTCATCTGGAAGTTCAAAGAATTCACGAGTTGATTTTCTGTCTTCCTTTCCAAGAGGTTCGCCATGAGCCTTGGCAGAGTCTTCTCTTGGTGATCCATAGCCTATTTTTGTCTTAACTTCTATAAGAGCAGGTCTTTCTGATTTTTTCGCTTCTTCAATTTTTTTATTTATTTCTTCTAGATTATTTCCATCTTCTACTAAGAAAGTGTCCCAACCAAGAGCTTCATATCTTTGACGAACATTTTCTGAGAAGGCAAGATCAGTTGAGCCTTCAATGGAAATCTTATTTGAATCATAAAGCACAATTAGCTTATTTAATTTTAATGTGCCAGCAAGAGATGATGCTTCGTTAGAAATACCTTCCATTAGGCATCCATCACCCACTAGAGCATAAGTATAGTGATCAACTAGTTTTAAATCTTCTTTATTATAAAGTGCAGCAAGTTTTTCTTCTGCAATAGCCATACCCACTGCCATTGCTATACCTTGACCAAGAGGTCCAGTTGTTGCTTCAACACCTTTTGTATGTCCAAACTCTGGGTGACCTGGTGTCTTAGAGTCAAGTTGTCTAAAGTTTTTTAAATCGTCAAGACTTAAACCATAATCAAATAGGTAAAAAAGTGAATATAAAAGAGCCGAACCATGTCCTGCAGAAAGGATAAATCTATCCCTATTTTTCCAATCTAAATCTTTAGAATCTCTCACTAAATGATTCTTAAAAAGAGAATATGCCATTGGTGCCGCACCAAGAGGTAAACCTGGGTGACCTGAATTAGCATTTTCAATTTGGTCAACAGACAGCATTCTTATAGTATTAACCGCTTTATTTTCGATATTCAAAATTCCACTCCTCACTCAATTGAATTTTTATCTTTCATTACAGCCAACAAAAATTTTGGCAAATCAATTTGCCTTTTTATCCTAGAAGGATTTTTTATAAGCCTATAAAGCCATTCAAGACCAAGCTTAATAAAAATATCAGGCGCTCTATTTGCTCTTCCCGATAAAATATCTAAGACTCCACCATTTCCAATAATAACTTTTGCCTTTAAATCGTCTTTCCAAGCATCAATCCACTTTTCCTGACGAGGAAAGCCAAAACCAACAAAGACAATATCAATATCCTTAGAATTTATTTCTTCAATTATCTTTTCTTCTTCGCTAGATTTTTCTCCATCTAGCTTGGAATTGAAATAACCATTGTGAAATCCCTTCACTGTGAGATTCTTATACTTTTCATTAACAGCTTTTGCTGCATCTCTTGCAACACCTTCCTTGCCACCTAAGAAATATAAATTAAGACCCATTTCATCAGCAAGCTCAAGTAATTTAATAGAAGTATCGTAACCTGTGACTCTTTCCTTTAAGGGTTTATTTCTCATTTTAGATGCATAGATTAAGCCAATACCATCTGCAAGGACTAAATCACCAGAGTTCACAAGATTTTTTAAATCCTCATCTCTCTTGGCAGCCATTACAATTTCTGTATTAGGTGTATAAATCTTTTTAAGAGAATCTCCATGTAAAAATTCTCTTAAAATCTTCTCACACTGAGAATTATCAATATTAAAAATTTCAACTCCAAAAATCTTTACTTTTTCCATAAATCTCTCCGATAATAAGTTTATCACATAGACAACTCCATTTCTATATAGAAATATCCCATAAAATCTAAAAAAGCGGATATATAAAATTAAAAAATAATATTGACCTTATTTTATTTAAAAATAATTACAAAAAAAGACTACCTCTTGCGAGATAGTCAATATGTATGTTGCTCAATTATTTTATCGCCAAGCTAACTCTTATTGCCGCATCCACCTCTTGCATAACATCCTTGTCGAACCTACCGATTTTCTCTCTCAACCTTTTTTTGTCGATTGTCCTAAGCTGCTCTAGAAGAATTACAGAATTCTTTGGCAGTGGAACGTCTTTAGCTTTTACATTAACATGGGTTGGTAACTTCGCCTTGTTAAGTTGAGATGTTATTGCAGCTACAATTATAGTAGGCGAATACTTGTTTCCAATGTCATTTTGAACAACAACTACGGGCCTTACTCCTCCCTGTTCAGATCCAATGACTGGAGACAGGTCGGCATAGAATATGTCCCCTCTTTTTATCATCATAATATTCACCTTTTAAGGCGAGAGAGAGATTTAAAAGATTGATCTATGAGCAACCTTTATACTATTCTATCACATTTCTTCTTGTTATTTTCATTTAGAATGCAATTATTTTTAATAAATTTATTACAAGTACATTGGCATTACAAAATTTATTGCAATCATAACAAATAAAGGAATGGTATATTTCATTGTTTCCTTTAAATTATATTTTGTTCCTCCTGGTAGGTAGTGAACAATTGCCGGTGCAAAAACTACTACAAACCAAAGAACTTGTACATAGATTGGCCCTCTAAACCTGTGAAAAAATTCTGCCACTCCAGTGAGTGCAAGATATGTATAAAAAATATCTAGGGCAAATAAAATTATAAAAAGTATTTTTCTATTTTTAAACATAATAACTCCCTTACATTGACATCCTAACCATACTAATTGTAAATAAAATTAAAACTACTACATAAATACCCATGGCTATCTTGTATCCCTTGCTCCAATTGTCTCTTTCTTTTTTTATCCAAATCAAATTTAAAACAAGAGCCAACAAACCGGGCAAGGCTACAATTATTGGATCTCTATGATTTTTGACAGACTCTGACATTGTAATTAGGACAAAAATGTTTAGGATCTGCCAAAAGGCATGGACTTTAAATGGATATGATTTCATAAAATTTCTTCATCTACCTTCACTTTTATAATAAATTAATTTTCGATTCTTTTAATATTTACATGTAAATATTTAATCAGAGCTCGGGTTACCTTACTTTAATTTTATTATAAATCAAAAAAAAAACAAATTTATTTTTTTCAAAATTTTTAAATACTGTGCTTAGGTTTTCTATTAAGTCTCTGGCCCTCAAACTTGTCTTAGAATTTTTGTCTGCATAAATATCTCCAGAAAGTCCATGAACATAAACTCCAAGTCTTGCTGCGTCATAAAGACTATAATTTTTCATAAATGCAGAAATTATTCCAGTCAAGACATCCCCTGATCCACCTGTTGCCATGCCAGAGTTTCCAGTTTCATTTATATAAATATTTTCTCCATCTGTAACTATTGTTTCATGACCCTTTAGAACTAATATTATCTTGTGTTTTTTGGCAAATTCCACTGCAAGTTTTTCACGATTATTTTTTATTTCATCTAGGGATAAGCCACTTAATCTTGCAAATTCACCTTCATGAGGAGTAAGTATTGTTGAAAAATCCTTTCTTTCTTCCAATAAATTTAATTTTTTGGACAAAAGATTTAGTCCATCTGCGTCTATTAAAAGTTTTTTATCTATTTTTATTGTCCTTTCAAATACTTCTTTTGCATAAGCACCAAGACCCATGCCTGGTCCCATGGCAATTGTGTCAAGTCCCTTTAAAAATTCCTCCATTTCATTTAAATCATCAAAGCTTTTTGCTATTGGCTCAACAAATTTTATGGACATTATTTCAAAAATTTCTCTTGGCACAATATTATAGACAAGACCAGCTCCTGCTTTTATAGAAGCATTTGAGGATAAAAAAGAAGAACCAGTCATGCCCATAGATCCACCAATAATTCCAATTTTTCCAAAATCTCCCTTGTGTCCAAAATCATCTCTATTTTTCCAAAGGGACTTCATTTCTCTATCTATACTTATTTCTTTTTCCACAATTTTTTCTCCACATAATCTCGCAACAGCTACTGCATAATTTCTCTCATGACTAATAGAAAGTTCAAATTTTTTTGCAAAAACTTCCCCATAAGGAATATCTCCTATATATTTTATTTTTATATCTTTAAAAGCTAGCTCTCCAAATCCCTTAGCGCAAGCTTTTGCAATTGCTTCTTTTGCTGCAAAAATCCCTGCTGCTCTTTCATAGGGGACTTTTCTTTTTTTTATTCTTTCTATTTCATCTTCGTTAAAAACTTTATTTAGAAAGTTTTCATTTTTATCCATTAACTTTTTTATTCGATTTACTTCAACTATATCTATACCAAGCATGCTATCACCATTGACATTTTTTTTATTTTCGATTATTATATCATAAATAGTATGAATATTTGACGTTGAAGATATACAGTAGGCGAAAGCTGAATTACAATATTGGAGTCTTTTTAATCTTTGAGGCCTCGGCGAAGAAAGGTGGTACCACGAATGCGTCCTTTCGTTCCTGGGGCCCTTTTTATTTTTTTGGAGGAATTTATGGAAAATGTATATGATATTTTAAGCGAGAGAGGTTACTTAGATCAATGTACCTATGAAGATGAGCTAAGAGAAATGCTTGGCAAAGAAGCCGTTACTTTTTATGTTGGTTTTGATGCAACAGCCGATTCTCTAACTCTTGGTCACTTTATCCAAATTAGGGTAATGCAACACATGCAAAATGCAGGTCACATTCCAATAGCGCTACTTGGTGGTGGAACTACAACTATTGGAGATCCATCTGGCAAAAGCGACATGAGAACTCTTATGGATAGAGAAACTATAAACTACAATGCTTCCAGATTTAAAGAACAAATTTCTAATTTCTTAGATTTTTCTGATGGCAAGGGTTATATTGAAAACAATGCTGATTGGCTTTTAAAATTAAATTTCTTAGAATTTGTAAGAGAAATTGGTGTTCACTTCTCTGTAAACAGGATGTTACAATTCGATTGCTACAAAAACAGAATGGAACAAGGACTAACTTTCTTTGAATTTTCTTATATGTTAATGCAATCTTACGACTTCTTATATTTATATAGAAAGCACCACTGTAAATTAGAAGTGGGAGGATCAGATCAATGGTCAAATATCCTTGGTGGTTATGAACTTGTTAGAAAACTTGAAAACGACAAAGTTTATGCCATGACTTTTAAACTTCTAACAACTGCTGCTGGTATAAAAAATGGGTAAAACAATGGCTGGAGCAATTTGGCTTGATCCAAAGAAAACCACTCCATACGAAATGTTCCAATACCTAAGAAACTGTGACGATAGAGATGTAATTAAATTTATGAAGCTTCTTACTATGCTTCCTCTAGATAAAATTGCTGAATACGAAAAATTGGAAGGTGCAGAAATAAATAAGGCAAAAGAAGTGCTTGCTTACGAAGTTGTAAAAGATATTCACGGCGAAGAAGCTGCAAAGGCTGCTCTCGATGCATCCCATTCACTTTTTGGTGGCGACAAGGCATCTGAAGATATTCCTGCAACAGAATTTGACAAGGAAAAGTTCCAAGAACCTGTTGGAATTTTAAATCTTATGACAAAACTTGGACTTATAAAAACAAACTCTGAAGGAAGAAGACTTATAAATCAAGGTGGAGTTTCTATTGATGATGAAAAAATTGCTGATCCTAAACTTGAACTTACAATAGACGACTTTAAAGATGGAGAAATTATCATAAGAAAGGGTAAAAAAGTTTACCACAAAGTTATTATAAAGTGAGGTTAATATGAATTTAGAAACAAAAAAAGTATTTGATTATTTTGAAAAATTATCACAAATTCCAAGAGAATCTGGCAATGAAAAAGAAGTTTCTGATTTTCTAAAAAAATTTGGAGAAGAAAAAGGTTACGAAGTTGTCCAAGATGAAAGCCTAAATATTATAATGGAAGTTCCTGCTACAAAGGGCATGGAAGATAAACCAAAGGTAATTTTACAAGGTCACATGGACATGGTTTGTGAAAAGGGAAAAGATTCAAAACACAATTTTGAAACTGATCCAATAGAATTAATCACTGAAGGAGACTTTCTTCACGCCAACGACACAACACTTGGTGCCGATGATGGTATTGGTGTTGCCATGTCACTTGCCCTTGCTGAAGAAGAACATGGACCTCTTAAAATTATTGTAACTGTATCAGAAGAAACTGACATGCACGGGGCAAAAGACCTTGATGCAAAATACCTTGAAGGTAAATATTTAATCAATATTGACTCAGAAGAAGAAGGAATACTAACAGTTTCATCTGCAGGTGGAAAACTTCTTAAATCTAAATTTAAATTCCAAGAAGAAGATTATTCTGGCGATGCCTTTAAAATCAATCTTCACGGATTTTTAGGTGGACACTCTGGTATGGAAATTGCCAACAACAGGGGCAATATGATTAAAGTAATTGCAGAAATCTTAAATAAAGTTGATAATGCAAAATTAATTGATATAGACTGTGGAACAAAGCAAAATGCAATACCTAGAGAGGGAAAAGTAAGTCTTGTTGCTGATGAAAAATCTCTTGATGAAGCAATAAAATTTGTAAAAGAAAAATTCAAGGATGTTGCTGGTGAACTTACTATTGAGTGTGAAAAAACTTCTCACCAGGGAAGAGTTCTAACAGCAGAATCCACTGAAAAACTTGCAAAATATTTACTTGAACTTCCAACTGGACCACACACTTTCATTAATGAAGAGAAAAAAGTATTGGAATCTTCATCAAATCTTGCAATTGCAAAAAAAGTTAATGATGCAATAGAAGTTTTCGTTTCCCTTAGATTTGCAAGCTCTTCTCTTTCAGAAGAATTTGGAAATATTTATCTAGACATTGTAAAAAATTACGGCGCAGAAGCTGAATTTATAAATCCATATCCTGAATGGGAATACAGAGAAGAATCTGACTTTAGAGAACTTGTAGAAAGAATTTATAAAGAACTTAGTGGAACTTCTATGGAAGAAGAATTTACTCACGGTGGACTTGAATGCGGAGTTTTCTTCACAAAAAATAGAGAACTTGACATTGTTTCCATTGGACCAAATATCACTGGTGCCCACTCTCAAAAAGAAACTCTTTCAATTTCATCAACTAATAGAGTTTATGAACACTTAAAGAAAGTTTTAAAAGAAATTAAATAAAATTATTATAAAAATTTATGGCTGTCAAGAGGCAGCCATTTTTACTTTACAAAAAAAGGGCTCT
>NZ_HE978598.1:90789-92156 GCF_000312025.1 Peptoniphilus timonensis JC401
ATAATATCTGTTGGGGAGTAAATCTCTAACAGATATTTTTATGCAAAAAAATTGCACTTATACGCATTTAGTCCTAAACTTAAAATAGCTAAAAACTAAGCTAGGAGGTGCATATAAGTGCAAAATAATAATAACATGATTTAAAGATGTAATTTTTGATAGCTTTTATGAGGATAATTACTTTGTTCATATCCACGCTTCTGTTAAAAAGATGGATACTTGTCCTCACTGTGGTTCTAAAAGGATTTGGGTTCATGATCATAGGATTCAAAAGATTAAGGATACTCATATTCATGGAAAGAATTGTTTTATTCATTTAAAGAAGACAAGGTATGATTGCAAGTCTTGTGGCTGTCGTTTTGAAAGAGAACTTGATTTTATTGCTAAGGGTCACACTATGACTAATAGGCTTGTTTTTGCTATTTTTGCTGAATTTAATGAACTTCATTCTAGCTCTTCTATTGCCAAAAGGTATAATGTTTCTTCTAATACTGTATTAAGAATTTTAAGTTATCTAAGTGTTTCGAGAGATAGGCTCTCAAGTGTTTTGTGTATAGATACCCATAGGGCACAAGTGAGTTTAAGGGAGATAGCGGAGGTTTTAAGTATCAGACTTCTCTTCTAAATGGTTATAAGCACTCTGTCATTGATATTTTGCCTAATAGGGATAAGAACTTTTTGTTCAGCTACTTTTAAAAATATTCCTAATAAAGAGAGACAAAGTGTTAAGTTTTTTGTAACTGATATGTCCAATACCTTTAAATCTGTTAAGAATAGATTCTTTAAGAATTCTATTCATATTGTTGATAGATATCATTTTATCAGACAAGTTTCATGGGCTTTAGAAAATGTTAGAAAGAGAATTCAAAAAGATATTTCTTCTAAGATTAGAAAGTATTTTAAGAAAAGTAGGAGCCTACTTACAAAACCTGCTTCTAAACTAACATCTGAACAAGCTAAAGAAGTTTCTCTAATGCTTGATTTAAGCAATGATTTGAAGTTGGCCTATAGGTTAAAGGAACTGTTCTACCAATATGTTCTTACTCAATCCAATATAGTTAGAGCAGCTAAATCTTTAAGAGAATGGATAAGAAAATCTAATTTAAAAGAATTTAAAGCTTGCATCACTGCTTTTAATAACTGGTTTGATGAGATATGTAATTCTTTTGATTATTCTTGGTCTAATGGTCCACTTGAAGGAACTCATACTAAGATAAAGACGTTAAAAAGGAATTGTTTTGGTATGAAAAATTTTAATTTGTTTAGAAAAAGAATTATGTTTGCTTGTAAGTAATCATGGGAAAACAGGAAAATTTCGCAAAACCCCTAGGGGTTTTGTTTGCTATGTTTATTTTAGTTGTTTTTTT
>NZ_HE978599.1:0-3077 GCF_000312025.1 Peptoniphilus timonensis JC401
CTGGCGATAACTTACTCTCCCAGGTCGTTGCCAACCAAGTACCATCAGCGGACTAATGCTTAACTTCTGTGTTCGGTATGGTTACAGGTGTGTCCATTGTCCTATTCTCACCAGATTTCACTTAAAAACTAATCTTCCTTTAACTCTCTTGGTCAATTCTTCGACCTATTAGTACTCGCTAGCTGAACACATTACTGTGCTTACACCTTGAGCCTATCTACCTCGTTTTCTTCAAGGGGTCTTATCTTTCGAGGGAAATCTCATCTCGAGGGGGGCTTCGGGCTTAGATGCCTTCAGCTCTTATCCCTTCCAAACTTAGCTTCCCAGCTATGCACTTGGCAGTACAACTGGTTCACCAGCGGTTTGTCCATCCCGGTCCTCTCGTACTAAGGACAGCTCCTCTCAAATTTCCTACGCCCACGACGGATAGGGACCGAACTGTCTCGCGACGTTCTGAACCCAGCTCGCGTGCCTCTTTAATGGGCGAACAGCCCAACCCTTGGGACCTACTTCAGCCCCAGGATGAGACGAGCCGACATCGAGGTGCCAAACCTCCCCGTCGATGTGGACTCTTGGGGGAGATAAGCCTGTTATCCCCGGGGTAGCTTTTATCCGTTGAGCGATGGCCCTTCCACTCGGTACCACCGGATCACTAAGTCCTGCTTTCGCATCTGCTCGACTTGTTGGTCTCGCAGTTAAGCTCCCTTCTGCCTTTATACTCTTCGCACGATTTCCATCCGTGCTGAGGGAACCTTTGAACGCCTCCGTTACTCTTTCGGAGGCGACCGCCCCAGTCAAACTGTCCAACTGAGAGTGTCCCTTCCCCAGGTTCATGGGGTTAGGTTAGAATTCTAGCATTAAAAGAGTGGTATCCCAATGGCGACTCCTTAGATACTGGCGTACCTAATTCTCTGTCTCCCACCTATCCTGTACATTTAATCCCAAAATTCAATCTCAGCCTACAGTAAAGCTCCACGGGGTCTTTCCGTCCTGTCGTGGGTAAGCGGCATCTTTACCGCTACTACAATTTCACCGGATCCTTTGTTGAGACAGTGCCCAAATCGTTACACCTTTCGTGCGGGTCGGAACTTACCCGACAAGGAATTTCGCTACCTTAGGACCGTTATAGTTACGGCCGCCGTTTACTGGGGCTTCAGTTCTAAGCTTCGCTTGCGCTAACTTTTTCCCTTAACCTTCCAGCACCGGGCAGGTGTCAGCTCCTATACTTCGTCTTTCGACTTAGCAGAAACTTGTGTTTTTGGTAAACAGTCGCTTGGGCCTTTTCACTGCGGCCCCCTTTTACAGAGGCTCCCCTTCTCCCGAAGTTACGGGGTCATTTTGCCGAGTTCCTTAACAAAGGTTTTTCCGCTCGTCTTAGGATTCTCTCCTCACCTACCTGTGTCGGTTTACGGTACGGGCGATACTTCTCTAGTAGTGGCTTTTCTCGGCAGTGTGGAGTCATAAGCTTCTCTACTTGTTTTCGATCCGCATTACGCTTCATCCTTCTCGGAAAGCGGATTTGCCTACTTTCCAGACTTTGCGCTTGCACGCCTCACCAACTGGGCGCTCTTATTATCCTTCTGCGTCCCCACTTCCTTTAATGATTGTATCGGTACAGGAATTTCAACCTGTTGTCCATCGACTACGCTTTTCAGCCTCGCCTTAGGTCCCGACTTACCCTGAGTGGACGAGCCTTGCTCAGGAATCCTTGGGTTTTCGACGGGTGAGATTCTCACTCACCTCTCGCTACTCATGCCAGCATTCTCTCTTGTATGATGTCCACAGTGCCTTACGACTTCTGCTTCGTCCTTCATACATTGCTCCTCTACCAACGTTAGACGTTCCATAGCTTCGGTATATAGTTTAGCCCCGGTTATCTTCGGCGCAGAGTCACTTGACTAGTGAGCTATTACGCACTCTTTAAATGAGTGGCTGCTTCTAAGCCAACATCCTAGTTGTCTCAGTAACTCCACATCCTTTCCCACTTAACTATAATTTTGGGACCTTAGCTGATGGTCTGGGCTCTTTCCCTTTCGACTATGAAGCTCATCCCACATAGTCTGACTCCCTAGTTCATGATATGGTATTCGGAGTTTGATAGGTCTTGGTAACATATGCATGCCCCTTGACCAATCAGTGCTCTACCCCCTTTTCACTCTAACTAGAGGCTAGCCCTAAAGCTATTTCGAGGAGAACCAGCTATCTCCGTGTTCGTTTGGCTTTTCACCCCTATCCACAAGTCATCCGATAACTTTTAAACGTTACCCGGTTCGAGCCTCCATTGAATTTTACTTCAACTTCACTCTGCTCATGGATAGATCACACGGTTTCGGGTCTACAACTACTAACTTTCGCCCTATTTAGACTCGCTTTCGCTTCGGCTCCGCATCTGTAATGCTTAACCTTGCTAATAATCGTAACTCGCTGGCCCGTTCTACAAAAAGTACACGATCGTGATGTTTACCACTTTCGCTGCTTGTAAACACTAGGTTTCAGATTCTATTTCACTCCCCTCTCGGGGTTCTTTTCACCTTTCCCTCACGGTACTTGTTCGCTATCGGTCACCAAGTAGTATTTAGCCTTAGGGGGTGGTCCCCCCATATTCCCACTGAATTTCTCGTGTTCCGTGGTACTCTTTTGTGTCGGATATCTTCGCTTTCGCCTACAGGACTGTTACCTTCTTTGGTTAGTCTTCCCAGATTATTCGGCTGGCTATTGTCTCTTTTTACACTTCGGGCTCTTCCCCGTTCGCTCGCCGCTACTTAGGGAATCGAGTTTTCTTTCTTTTCCTCAGGTTACTTAGATGTTTCAGTTCACCTGGTTCGCCTCCTATAGTTATGGATTGGCTATAGGATACCTTACGGTGGGTTTCCCCATTCGGATATCTACGGGTCATTGGATATTTGCTCCTTCCCGCAGCTTTTCGCAGCTTGTCACGTCCTTCTTCGCCTCTTGGTGCCTAGGCATTCACCTAGTGCTCTTTTTAACTTGACCTTTGTTAATAAACATTTCTGTTTATTTCCAGTTTAATTGTTTTGTTTAAGAAATTTTGATTAGTTTTTAAGTTGTTATGGTTC
>NZ_HE978599.1:3355-5249 GCF_000312025.1 Peptoniphilus timonensis JC401
ATATATAATTAAAATAGTGTGAAGATTTTTTTCCTTAGAAAGGAGGTGATCCAGCCGCACCTTCCGATACGGCTACCTTGTTACGACTTCACCCCAGTCACCTATCCTACCTTCGACTGCTGCTCCCATAAGGTTCGCTCGCAGGCTTCGGGTATTACAAGCTTCCATGGTGTGACGGGCGGTGTGTACAAGACCCGGGAACGCATTCACCGCAGCATTCTGATCTGCGATTACTAGCAACTCCATCTTCATGTACTCGAGTTGCAGAGTACAATCCGAACTGAGAAAGGCTTTTTGAGGTTTGCTTAATATCACTATCTTGCTTCCCTTTGTACCTTCCATTGTAGCACGTGTGTAGCCCAGGGCATATAGGGCATGATGATTTGACGTCATCCCCACCTTCCTCCGATTTATCATCGGCAGTCTCTTTAGAGTCCCCATCCAAAATGCTGGTAACTAAAGATAGGGGTTGCGCTCGTTGCGGGACTTAACCCAACATCTCACGACACGAGCTGACGACAACCATGCACCACCTGTATAGAGGCTTCCGAAGAAGAGTACTTATCTCTAAGTAGGTCCTCTATATGTCAAGCCCTGGTAAGGTTCTTCGCGTTGCTTCGAATTAAACCACATGCTCCGCTGCTTGTGCGGGTCCCCGTCAATTCCTTTGAGTTTCATGCTTGCGCACGTACTCCCCAGGCGGAGTGCTTAATGTGTTAACTGCGGCACCGAATTCTTCCGATACCTAGCACTCATCGTTTACAGCGTGGACTACCAGGGTATCTAATCCTGTTTGCTACCCACGCTTTCGTTCCTCAGCGTCAGAATGAGCCCAGTAAGTCGCCTTCGCCACCGGTATTCTTTTTAATATCTACGCATTTCACCGCTACACTAAAAATTCCACTTACCTCTACTCTTCTCAAGATATACAGTTTCAAATGCTTACAGTAGTTAAGCTACTGCCTTTTACATCTGACTTGCATTTCCGCCTGCGAACCCTTTACGCCCAGTGATTCCGGACAACGCTAGCCCCCTACGTATTACCGCGGCTGCTGGCACGTAGTTAGCCGGGGCTTTTTCTTATGGTACCGTCATTATCTTCCCATATAAAAGAACTTTACGACTCGAAAGCCTTCTTCGTTCACGCGGCGTCGCTGCATCAGAGTTCCCTCCATTGTGCAATATTCCCCACTGCTGCCTCCCGTAGGAGTTTGGACCGTTTCTCAGTTCCAATGTGGCCGTTCACCCTCTCAGGCCGGCTACCCATCGTCGCCTTGGTAGGCCGTTACCCTACCAACTAGCTAATGGGACGCGAGTCCATCTCAGACCACCGGAGTTTTGATCATTGGTGCATGTGCACTTTTGATTTCATTTGGTATTAATCCCGGTTTCCCGAGGCTATCCCAATGTCCGAGGCAGGTTACTCACGTGTTACTCACCCGTCCGCCGCTAATCCACTTTATCTTCACCCCGAAGGGATCTGTCAAAGTTTCATCGCTCGACTTGCATGTGTTAAGCGCGCCGCCAGCGTTCGTCCTGAGCCAGGATCAAACTCTCAATTAAAAATTTGTATGACTCATTAGTTTTCAAAAAACTAAACGAATATCTGGTTTGCTTGTGATTCTTATTATTAAGAATCTGTGATTCTAATCACGAAATTTGTGTGATTCATTACGAATCTTTTCTATCTTCACACTATTTAATTATCATGTTTCATTGCTACTCTTTTGAAGTAGCTTGTTTATTATACTACCGTGTTTTTTCTTTGTCAAGTAATTTTTACAATTTTTTTAAATTGTTTTTACTTAACTTTCACAGTAATTTGTTTGCTGTCTCAAGTGACAACTTCTATATATTATCATCTTGATCTTTATCTGTCAACTGTTTTTTTATA